>NZ_JAVDYJ010000001.1:0-1466435 GCF_031458395.1 Enteractinococcus fodinae | reverse complement strand
CTTCCGCTGCTGGCCCTAGCGGGACTGTACTTTACGGGACTGTTTGATACCGCCGACGGGCCATCAACGATCGATATCGCTACCCCTGGCATCTTGGCACTATCGGTCCTCTCTTCGGGGCTAACAGGCCAAGGGATCGCCACCGGTTTTGATCGCCGCTATGGGGTGCTGCAATACCTCGCCACCACTCCCCTGGGCCCCATTGGATTGCTTCTGGGCAAAGTCGTCGCCGTTTTGATGGTGCAAACAACTCAGCTGCTCGTGATCGGATGTGTGGCCCTCTTGTTGGGCTGGTCGCCGAATGTTGCCGGTGTCGGCTTGGCGTTGGTCTTCGTGTTGCTCGGTGTCATCGCCTTCACCGCGCTTGGTCTACTGATCGCGGGGACTGTACGACCGGAAGCGACCTTGGCGATCACCAACATCTCATGGGTCATCCTGGGAGCTTTGGGTGGAGTGGTCTTTCCAGTAGCTGAATTCACTGGCAGCGTGATCATCGACTATCTTCCCTCAGCTGCGCTGGGCAACGGGCTTCGTGCCGCGCTGGTTGATGGCACATTTGATGTCGGTTCATGTGTCATCTTGGCTCTCTGGGCAGTGGTATTTAGCTTGGGCACTATACGCTGGTTTAAGTGGCGTTAATACACCGGCCACCGTCCCGGTACCGCACGTACTGAAAACATAACTAAGAGGACTTTACTCATGACAACTTCAGGCGACCTGACAAGCCGTCGCTGGTACGACGCCCTTCTGCCACGCACATTCACCCTGTGGACGATGGTGTTAGGTGTAGCATCCGTCGTGTCACAGGCCGGCATTATTGTAACCGGTGGTGCTGTCCGTTTGACCGCCTCGGGTCTGGGCTGTCCCGAGTGGCCGCGATGCACCGAAGATTCCTTTGTTAATACCCCGGAGATGGGGATGCACGGCGTGATCGAATTCGGTAACCGGCTGCTCACTTTTGTCTTAGCCGCAATTGCCGTGCTAACGATCCTGGCCCTCCTACGGCTGCGCAAGACGCACCGCAACTTATTCGTCATGTCCGTCATTTTGTTTCTGGGCATCCCGGGTCAGGCTGTTATTGGCGGAATTACCGTGTGGACCGACCTGAACCCCTGGGTTGTCATGCTGCACTTCTTACTCTCGGCGGCGATGGTCTCCATAGCGGTGTTCATGGCACACCGGATTGGGGCCGAGCGTCGTGCACGGAAAACAGGTATGCATCCGGTTCGTTTACAGGACGGGGCTTCCACACCGCTGACCAAGGCTTTGGCTGTGCTGACCTACCTGACCGGTTGGGTTGTCCTGATTGTGGGGACCGTGGTGACCGGCACCGGGCCTCACGGTGGTGACCCGGCCGCACCGCGGCACGATTTTGATCCGCTACTCGTCACACGTCTTCACGCCGCTCCGGTATACCTCATGACAGCGTTGGCAATCGTGCTGTTGGTCGTGATGTACCGGATGAACACGTCGCAGCGTCAACGACGAGCCGTCTGGAGCTTCACCGCCGTGCTGGTCTTCCAAGCTCTCGTCGGGTTCTATCAACACTTCAACGGGCTGCCCATTCTGGTAGTCGGCTTCCATATGCTGGGCACCGGCTTGGTTATCTGGACCATGACGGTGTTGCTTGACGTCTTCACGTCCCGCTATGAAACCCATCCCACGGAAGCCGAACAACCTCTCAATGAACCCTCGCCTACCTTGGCGAACGCGTAACCATCTAGGTTCAATCAAAACTGTGCCGGCTGCATTGATTGTGGCCGGCACAGGCGTTTAATCGGTGCTAGGGCCCCACGATGGGTCCAGCTCGACTAGCTGGCTACCCTTTTTCGATGACCTCAGCCGTGGCGCGATAGGGTCTGGCCGTTACCCGGTATCGGAATGGAAGGCTGGCGCGCGGGGTGATACCTGGTCGAGCTCGCTTCGCTGCGGTTTCAGTGCGTGGTCTTGACGCCCAGGACAAGACCACGTGAGGTAACAACAGGGCACCCAGTGGGATGACTGGGTGCCCTGTTATGTGATGAGGTCTGTGCTACTGGCCCACACCCGGAGTACTCTCTTCTTCGTCTTCCGAGGTAGCCGGCTGTTCGTCAGAGTCCGCATCCGATTCGATCTCTTCGTACCACAGGGCACTAATCATACCCGTGTCGTCTAACTGCAGATGTAGATCCACCGGTACCGCTGTCAGATCTGGCGTCAAACGCGTAATGCCGTAATTCGATTCCGGTTCCTCATACTCTGATGCCACATACGGCAGATGAGGGCGCAACTGAGAATTGAGCGTCCCGACGAGGGAGTCGACGGGGATATCTTCAGTCAGTTCCGGGGAGACTCGAGGATACCAGTCACGTTTATCAATAGCGCGAACGCCGTTGATTTCCTCGACCACCCACTGGGACATGTTCGCCACCTCAGTGTCAGGGAAGGTTGTTTCGGCCACATGCGTTGGCGCTGAGCCTTGATCTGGCAGAACATCGGCGACCTCAGGGTCGGCAGTGCATCCAGTGAGAGCGATAGTGGTCGCAAACACGGCGGTCAGAACAATATTGCGGGGTGTCGTTAGTTTCATAGTTACGGTGCGGTGACCATGTCGCCCATGAGCGGAGCGCCCACGAATGGGTCGACGGCTAGTGCGACGAAAATCAGCGTGAGATAGGTGATGGAAAGGTGGAAGACTCGCATGGCCTTTTTATCGTTGAAGCCGGGGCGTTGCGAGTCGCGGTAGAGCTTGTGGGCCTCATAGATAAACCAACCGCCAGATACTGCTGCGGTAGCGGTATACACGATGCCTGCCCAGCCCATTGGCACCAGCAGCAGGGAAATGATCACGGTGGCCCAGGTGTAGAGCACAACCTGCGACGAGACTCTGCGCGAGGTTGCGATCGCGCCGAGCATCGGAACATCAACTTCCTGGTAGTCCTCTTTATATTTCAAGCTCAAGGGCCAGTAGTGCGGTGGTGTCCAGAGGAAAATCACGATAAACAGCACGACAGCGGGCCATTCTACGGTGCCACGAACGGCCGCCCAGGCGATGAGGACCGGAAATGCCCCGGCCAAGCCGCCCCAGATAATGTTCTGTTCGGTCCGGCGCTTCAGGATCAGTGAGTAAATCACGACATAGAAGAAAATTGCTGCGATACCGAAGGCTGTGGCCAACCAGTTCGTGCCTAGCGCCAGGATGCCAATGGCTGCAAAAGTCAGAACCCAGGAAAAGACTAGCGCCTCTCGTGGAGTGACCTCGCCAGTCACCAGCGGGCGATTCTTGGTGCGCTGCATGTGTTGATCAATATCACGATCGATATAGCAATTGAACGAACCGGAAGCGCCAGCTGCTAATGCCCCACCCACCATCGTGGCCAGGACCGTCCACAGGTCGGGCCACCCGCGCTGAGCGAAGATCATCGTCGGTAAGGTCGTCACCAAAAGCAGTTCGATCACTCGCGGTTTGGTGAGGGACAGATAGGCTTTCGCCTTGCGGCGGAACCCGATCTTTTGTCGAGTCGGCTCCGATGCGGTGGAAGACGAAACGTCTTGGATGGCGGCGGACTCTAACGAAGTTGACATCAATACTCTCTGGCTCTAAGTAACAAGTCAGTAAACCTTTGGCGACCTGAACGTGGCGGTGCCTCTATCTAGTGTAACTGCTGTGCAACGCCTCGCGCGCAAATCTTGATGCCACCTCGTATTTGCCCGGTAAGCTTAGAATGAGTATTGCATCTGCAACTTCTATACCGCACTTACCAAAACCTTTCAGGAAGGCATTTCGTGGTCTCCTCCGCTACAAATCCATCAGACACGACGACTGCACTCAACCGACATCTTCCCGCTCGAGAGTATGTCTACTCTGATAAGGATCAACGTGTGGTCGACACGTTGAGGGTACTTGCCGCAGACGCGGTAGAAAAAGTTGGCTCCGGACACCCGGGAACCGCTTTTTCCCTTTCGCCGGTCGCTTGGCAGCTGTTTCAAAACGTGATGCATTTTGATCCACTAGATCAACACTGGGAGGGTCGAGACCGGTTCATCCTCTCCCCCGGCCATACGTCCTTGACCCTCTATCTGCAATTGTTTGCTGCGGGTGCGGGAATCGAAATGGCAGATTTGGCAGCTTTGCGCACTTGGGGCTCCAAGACACCTGGGCATCCGGAATACGGTGACACCGAACACGTCGAGATCACCACGGGACCGCTGGGCCAAGGCTTGGCCTCGGCAGTCGGGTTTGCCTACGATCAGCGTCGCGTCCGTGGGCTGCTGGATCCTGAAGCACCTGCCGGAACGTCACCATTTGATCATCATGTCTTTGTCATCGCCTCCGATGGGGATCTGCAGGAAGGCGTTACTTCCGAAGCTTCTTCGCTGGCTGGCACTCAAGAGCTGGGAAATCTCATCGTCATTTGGGACGATAACAAGATATCTATTGAAGATGACACGGACATTTCGTTTACCGAAAATGTCGAACAGCGGTACGAGTCCTACGGTTGGCACGTTCAGCGGGTCGATTGGCTGCAAACTGGTGACTACATCGAAGACACCCGGGCACTCTACGAGGCCATCGTGAATGCCAAACAAGAAACCGATAAGCCGTCGCTGATTTCGCTTCGCACCATTATCGGTTGGCCTTCACCGAAGAAGCAAAACACCGGGGGTATTCACGGCGCGAAGCTAGGTACCGAAGAACTCGCCGGGCTCAAAGAAGTGTTGGGCTTCGATCCCGATGAACATTTCGTCATGGATGAAGAACTACTCGGGCACGCTCGGACCGTCCGCAATAGAGCAGCCGACTACCGTGACACTTGGGAGAAGGCGTACCAAAGCTGGCGGGATAGTAATCCAGAACGGGCCGAACTCTATGATCGGCTCGTTGCAGGAGAGCTTCCGGAAAACTTTGATCAAGCCTTCCCGACCTTTGAGGCCTCTGAAGGATCCATGGCAACCCGGGCAGCCTCAGGAAAAGTCCTGAACGCGCTGGCCGACGTGATGCCAGAATTATGGGGCGGGTCAGCGGATCTAGCGGGCTCAAATAACACCACCATGTCAGGTGAGCCATCATTTTTGCCCATGGATCGTCAGACCAGCAGCTGGTCTGGTCACCCCTATGGCCGAACCCTACACTTTGGTATCCGCGAGCACGCCTCCGGCGCCATCGTCAACGGCATCAATCTTGGTGGACTCACACGCGGCTACGCAGGTACATTCCTGATCTTCTCGGACTACATGCGCCCGGCAGTACGTTTGGCAGCACTGATGGGTGTTCCATCGATTTATGTTTGGACCCACGACTCCATCGGATTGGGCGAAGACGGACCAACGCACCAGCCCATCGAACACCTTGCCGCGCTGCGCGCCATGCCGGGCCTCGATGTCGTGCGCCCAGCCGACGCCAACGAAGTCTCCGTCGCGTGGAAGACCATTCTGTCCCAGCGCGAACGCCCCGCTGGGCTGGTGCTGTCTCGCCAGGGACTACCGATCTTTGATCGCAGCCAAGAGGCCTTCCGTGCGGCCGATGACGTCGCTCGGGGAGCCTACATTCTGGCAGAGGCGACTCTCAACGGCGCGGAGACCACTCCAGAGGTCGTGCTGATCGGGACCGGATCGGAGGTGCAGCTCGCCGTCGAGGCGCGCGAGACGCTGCAGGAGCAAGGCATCGCCACCCGTGTGGTGTCAGCGCCATGTCTGGAATGGTTCGATGCTCAAGATGAGTCATACCGCAATGAAGTGCTGCCGACCGAAGCGCTCCGGGTATCCATTGAAGCCGGCGTGGAGCAAGGGTGGCAGAAGTACACCAGTGGCCACGGCCATGCTGTCTCGCTGGAGCATTACGGTGCCTCCGCCGACTACCAGACGTTGTTTGAAATGTTCGGTATTACCGCCGACGCGCTGGTTGAAAAAGTCCATAGTCTCTACAACGCCTAAGGAATGTTCGTGAGTCAAAACCAATACACCAAAGCCCTCGACGCCGCCGGTGTTTCCCTATGGCTAGATGATCTCTCCAGAGATCGCATCAACTCGGGAGATCTCCAGAACCTGATCGAGACCAAGACTATTACCGGCGTGACGACTAACCCGGCAATCTTTGGGAAAGCCCTGACCACGGGCACCGCTTACGATGCCCAACTGGCGGAATTAGCAGCAGCCGGGGCGGACGCGCTCAGCGCAGTGGTCGAGATGACCACCGATGACGTCCGTTCAGCTTGTGACGTGCTGGCACCCGTGTACGAAGCCACTAACGGTTATGACGGGCGCGTCTCAATTGAGGTGGACCCGAGACTGGCATGGGATACCGATGAAACCGTCGCGCAGGCCATCGACTTGTCCAAAAAAGTCGGTCGTCCCAATGTGATGGTCAAGATCCCCGCGACCGAACAGGGTCTGCCTGCGATTACTCGCGTCTTAGCTGAAGGTATTAGCGTCAACGTGACGCTCATCTTCTCGCTGGAACGTTACCGCCAAGTGGTCAATGCGTGGCTGACCGGCCTCGAAAGAGCTCGTTCAGAGGGCCGCGATCTAGCCACCATTCATTCCGTGGCAAGTTTCTTCGTCTCTCGGGTTGACACTGAGATCGATAATCAACTCGAAGCTGCTCAGTTGCCAGCAGAACAATTGCTGCAACTGCGCGGCCGTGCTGGGATCGCCAACGCTCGGCTGGCGTACCGGATCTTCGAACAGATGCAAGATACCGAACGCTGGAGGCTGTTGTCTTCCAATGGGGCGAACCTTCAGCGCCCACTGTGGGCGTCAACTGGTACCAAAAACCCGGACTACTCAGACGTGCGGTACGTCAACGGATTGGTGGCGGAATATACGGTCAACACCCTGCCCGAAGACACGCTCAATGCGGTGGCCGATCACGGCGAGATTACGGGCAATCGCATACCTGATAATTATGAGATGGACGATGCGCACATGGATGACTTGGCACGCGCCGGGATCGATTACGCCCAGGTTGTAGCCAAGTTAGAAACTGAAGGTCTCGAGAAGTTCGTCGAGGCATGGAACGAGCTGCTTGAGGGGATCGAACAGCGTCTTGAGCAGTATAAGTAGGTAATAGAAACACAGCAGGGCCACCGCCAACGATATGTTGTGCGGTGGCCCTGCTGATTGGCTACGGAGGCGCTTTTTAGGCCAGTAGCTTGTGAGAGGTTATGGCAGGACGATCTGCTGACCTGGGTAGATCAAAGTCGGATCTGCGATTTTGTCAGTGTTAGCTTCATAGATGCTGTGCCAACCGCCAGCAACACCATGTGCCTGGGCGATCTTGGACAGCGTATCGCCAGCTACGACGGTGTAGGTCTCACCGGCAGGCGCAGCTTGTGCTGGAGCTGACTGCGCAGGCTGCTGCTGAGCGGGGGCTTCCTGCTGCTGAGTTGGTGCAGGGGCTTCTTGCTGCGGGGCTGGAGCCTGCTGCTGTTGGGTCTGGGCTGGAGCCTCTTGCTGTTGGCTGGTTTCCTGTTGCTGGCCGCCGGACCCACCCTGTGGCTGGGCGTTACCGGTCAGGCCAAGCTGAGCCGAGCAGGCTGGCCAGGCGCCCCACCCTTGTCCCTGTTGGACATTTTCAGCAACCCGGATCTGCTCGCTCTTGCTTGCTGCGGCAGGGTTGCCCGAGCCCCCGTAAGCTTCCCAAGTGGACTGCTTGAATTGCAGGCCACCGCGGTAGCCGTTACCGGTATCGATGCTCCAGTTGCCGCCGGATTCACATTCGGCAAGCTGATCCCACGTGCCCGTATCGGCGGACGCCGGAGTGGCAAATGCCAAGAATGGCAGCGAGATGGCTGCGGCAGCTGCGAGAGATTTGGCAGCGAATTTGCCACGTGCTGGGTTAGTCATACGAGTTTCTTGCTTCACGTTATGTCAGTCCTTTCCTTCGCGTTACCGCGATGGGGATGTCGGTCTCAGGCCAGAGCCATCCGCTAACGGGGAGGAAAAAGTCTGTGTGCTAGCGGCTATCAAAGGTCCGCAATGGCCTGAGTTCGCCACACTACAGGTTTTTGTTTCGTTATCAAACCGTTATCGAGAAATCTGGCGCACCTCAAGGTGGTCTCTTCGATCACTTGAAGTGTTAAGTTATTAAAGGACCATGTCAGAATGGGGTCAAAGCCAAGTATCTGGTGACCTTATAGTGCCCTGTGAATCAACCCTGTAAATGCTCAAATCGATATTTTTGATCAAAAAAAGTCACAAAATGGGCTCAAATCGCGTACACAAAAGGGCTGGTAGCGCGATCGCGCTACCAGCCCTATTTGAAAAATATTCCTGTTGTTTTCGGCCTAAAAATCTCCTGAGAATCGGGACAAAAGGCCCAGTGCAATAATGATCCCGCCCCACAGCACCGCCAGCGTCACGGTAAGCCTGTTGAGGTTACGTTCCGCGACACCTGAAGAGCTCAAGCCGCTGGTGACACCACCACCGAACATGTCGGACATGCCGCCTCCGCGGCCCTTGTGCAACAGGATCGCAAAGACCAACGCGACTGAGATGATCACCAGAATGATCTGGAGCACAAGTTCAAGGTTCAACGGTTTGTTCCATTCTATGTCGACTAATCGGTCACCAGGTGGTGTTCGAACCTAACAATGTTAGCGAATTCCTCGTCGTCGAGGCTCGCACCACCGACTAATACCCCATCGATATCTCGTTGGCGCATCATGGCAGCGACATTGTCAGCTTTGACAGATCCACCATACAACACCCGAGTACTCGAAGCCGTTTCAGTGTCGAAGAGCTCAGCGATAGCTTGACGAATCGCCTCCCCCATTTCTTGAGCGTCAGCAGGGCCTGCAACTTCGCCAGTACCGATCGCCCAGACTGGTTCATAAGCGATGACAAGGCTCGCTACAGCTTCCGCCTCGAGCCCCGACAGACCAGCACGAAGCTGCTCGAGAGTGAATGAGACATGATGGTTGGCTTGCCGGGTATCTAACCCTTCGCCGACACAGAGGATGGGAGTGAGCTCATGCCGGAGTGCCGCGTGGACCTTCGCGTTGATGAGGTCATCGGTTTCCCCGTGCACGCTGCGGCGTTCGGAGTGACCCACGAGCACGTACGAGCAACCAAGCTTGCCGAGAAAGTCGCCCGAGATATCGCCGGTGTAGGCCCCTGCATCGTGTTGCGAGAGATCTTGAGCGCCGTAGACAAGTTCTAGTTTGTCGGCCATGATCAGGGTTTGGACGCTTCTCAGGTCCGTAAATGGCGGGAAAACTGCCACCTGAACCTCGTCGAAGTTGTGATCATGATCGGCCAGTGTCCACGACAGTTTCTGCACCAGCGACACCGCTTGGAAATGATCCATGTGCATTTTCCAGTTCCCCGCGATCAGCGGGGTGCGGTCGTAGACGCCGTCGGTCTTTGAGGTCAATGAAACTCCTGTTGAATGTGCAACGTAGCTCAGGGGGTACGTTATTTGGTGAGTGCTTGGATACCTGGCAATGTTTTGCCCTCTAAGTACTCGAGTGACGCTCCCCCACCTGTCGAGATGTGACCGTAGTTTGTGTCGTCGAATCCCAGGGTACGAACGGCTGCTGCAGAGTCGCCACCACCGACCACCGAAAGCCCATCAACTGTGGTGAGCGCTTCGGCAACGGTTTTGGTGCCTGCGGCGAAGTTCTCCATCTCAAATACGCCCATCGGTCCATTCCAGAAAACCGTGGCGGATGCAGCAATATGGTCCGCGTACAGTTTTGCTGTTTCCGGTCCGATATCTAAGCCAAGAGCTGCAGAGCCACCCGGACCCGTTGTCATGGCATCGACCGAAACGACAGCGTGATTTGCATCCGCCTGGAATGCCTCGGCGACCACAGTATCCACCGGGAGGACAATTTTTGCTGCCCCATTTGCTGATCGTGCAAGATACTCTTTGACCACTGGGATCTGGTCCTCTTCCAGCAGGGAGGATGCGACATCGTGGCCTTGGGCTTTCAGAAATGTGTAAGCCATCCCGCCACCGATAAGCAGGGTGTCAGCGCGGTCCAGCAGGTTATCGATCACTGCGAGTTTGTCTGAAACTTTTGAACCGCCTAGCACCACGGTATAAGGCCGCCGGGGGTTGGTGATGAGTCGATCGAGGACTTCCAGTTCGGTGGCGACCAGAGGACCCTGATAACTGGGGAGCAAGGCGGCGATGTCGTAGACCGAAGCGTGTTGGCGGTGCACGGCTCCGAAAGCGTCATTGACATACGCTCCGCTGTCGCCGGCCAGTGCGGCAATCTCTTGAGCGAATTCGGCACGCTGGTCATCATCGGCGGCTGTTTCTCTGGCGTCAAAACGCACATTTTCGACGAGCAGCACCTGACCTGCTTCTAGGGCATGGGCTGCCTGTTGCGCATGTGGGCCGGTGACATCGTCCGCTATAAAGATTGACAGCTCAGACAGTGCGCGCATGCGATCTGCGACCGGTGCAAGAGAAAATTGGGGATTGACCTCGCCTTTGGGGCGACCCAGGTGTGCAAGTACGACAACTTTTGCGCCCGCTTCGGCAAGCTGCGTGATCGCAGGCAGCGACGCGCGGATACGACCATCGTCGGTGACCCGGCCCTCCGCCAAGGGGACGTTGAGATCGGAACGTACAATTACGGTGCGTCCGGAGGCTGTCGGCAGCAGGTCACGAATGGTTTGGGCCGTCATCATCTTCTCTTTGAATCTTGGAATAGGGTCCGATCGCGTTTGCGACCGTTAACATCCTAGCCATAACACCGGGGCTTTGGGCGTCAACACACAAAGGACCCTTTGTGATCTCACAAAGGGTCCTTCAGCGTCGACTACGGACGTGACCGGCACATCAGCCGGTCGATCACTCCGTTAGTTCGGGGTTACAAGCTTGCTTGCGCCCTGGCGTGCGGCATCGAAGCGTTGCTGGACGTCGGCCCAGTTGACGATGTTCCAGATGGCATCGACGTAGTCGGCCTTGACGTTCTGGTAGTCCAGGTAGAAGGCGTGTTCCCACATATCCAGCATGAACAATGGGATGGTGGCCACGGGGATGCCGTTTTGCTGGTCGTAGAACTGTTCGATGACCAGGTTGCCACCGATGGGTTCGTAGGCCAGAATGGCCCAGCCGGAACCCTGGATACCCAGTGCTGCGGCGGTGAACTGGGCGCGGAAGTTATCGAAGGAACCGAAGTACTCGTCGATGGCTGAAGCCAGCTCACCGGTCGGTTTGTCGCCACCGTCTGGAGACAGGTTGTTCCAGAAGATCGAGTGGTTGGTGTGTCCACCCAAGTTGAAGGCCAGGTCCTTGGTCAACTGGTTGATGTTCCCAAAGTCACCGGCTTCGCGAGCAGCTTCGAGTTTTTCCAGCGCGGTGTTAGCACCGTTGACGTAGGTGTTGTGGTGCTTGGAGTGGTGCAATTCCATGATGCGAGCGGAGATGTGCGGTTCCAGCGCACCGTAATCATAGGACAGTTCTGGCAGCGTATATTTGGCCACGTATTCCTCCTCATAAGATCGGATGGACATCCGAGATGGTTACTGACGTTTAGACATCAGCAAAAATAATTGGTCACCATTTCGCGGTTGACCACTTCTTCTATCTTAGGCAGAGACCCCCGGGGTCGGGTCAAGGCTTGAGCGCTTATCCCCTTTGCGAACACGGGCCGAGAATCAGCTGTGATCTCGCAGTTCGGCCGGGACCGCCTCACGGGTATCGGGGATGCCGAGTTCTTTTGCGCGCTTATCGGCCATCGCCAACAGTCGGCGGATACGACCGGCGATCGCGTCTTTGGTCATGGTTGGTTCGGCCAGACGCCCGAGCTTATCCAACGACGCCTGTTGATGCTCTACTCGCAGCTTGCCGGCATATTCCAAATGAGCTGGCACCTCGTTACCAAGAATCTCTAACGCTCGGGTCACCCGGGCGCTGGCTGCCACGGCAGCTTGTGCGGAGCGGCGTAAGTTGGCGTCGTCGAAGTTTGCCAGTCGATTCGACGGGGACCCAACTTCCTTGGTGGTCTGGCGCTGTTGCCACGTTTTGACGGTTTTGGGTGCGCCCATCACGGTGAGTAGTTTGGTGATGGTCTCTGCGTCGCGCACGATCACGCGATCGGCTTGGCGGACCTCGCGGGCTTTGGCTGTAACACCGAGGCGGCGGGCTGCTCCAACTAGTGCTAGGGCTGCTTCCGGTCCGGGAGCTACCACTTCAAGTGCCGACGAGCGTCCGGGTTCGGTCAGCGCGCCTTGGGTGAGGAACGCTCCGCGCCAAGCGGCTGCCGCGTCTGCGACGGAACCGTTGACCACTGACGGGGGCATGCCGCGAACCGGGCGACCGCGCGGGTCGAGCAGTCCGGTTTTGCGGGCGAGCTCTGCTCCGCCGTCCATGATTCTTAGCACGTAGCGAGTGCCACGGCGAGAGGTGGAACCGTTGAGAGTGATGAGTTCACATTCGGTGCCAAAGGTGTCGCGCAGGGTGGAACGCAGCCGGTAGGCGGTGCCTTCGTGGTCGAGTTCGGTTTCGATGATGAGTCGTCCGGGGAGCAACTGTAAGCCGCCGCCGAACCGCAGGATACCGACCACTTCTGCTAAACGTTCCGACAGGCGCGTTACGGGAACGCGGGCGAGTTCTTCTTTAGCAGTTGCGGTAAGGGCCATGGGGATGTTCACTATTCTTTCTTCGCGCCGAAGCGCTGACGTTTCGTTTTACATTAGGCCGGTACGGTGTCAAAGGCCTCGGAGAAGGCTACCGCAAGCCGTAGCGGGTCGTGGACATTCGGCCGGGATTCATCTTTTACCTTACTAAACACGACGGTCGCACCGAGTTTTTCAGCCGCCTGACAGAATTCTTCGCGATGCCCGTCGGTGACCACAGTTGGGTCAGCGATGATGGCGTCAATCCGAAGTTGGGGCGCATAGTAGTGCAACACGTTCAAGTGTTCTGCAGCGGTCATCCCTACAGTTTCGGTGGTCGATGGCTGGAGGTTCATGACCAAACAGCGTTTGGCTGGTGTGTTGACTAGGGCGTCACGTTGTTCGGCTAACAGCAAGTGCGGCAGGACCGAGGTGTACCACGAGCCGGGCCCAAGGATGACCCAATCGGCCGCATCGATCGCGTCGAGTGCTTGCGGGGTTGCCGGAGCGTCAGGAGGTGAGAGCTCAATGTGGCTGACTCGACCCGCGGCGGCAACTTTAGCTAACGACGCCTGGCCGGTTACTTGACGGCGCGTCAGACTGCCATCTTCACTGCTGCCCAGCACGGTCCCGGAAATCGTCATCGGGGTCGTCGACATCGGTAGCACAACGCCGCGGGCGCCCAACAGGGCTCCCGCCCAGGCCAGACCGTCGACCGGATCGTCTAGCAATTCCCATAGCGCGACGATGAGCAGATTGCCCAACGCATGATTATTGAGCGTGCCGGGATCGCCGTTTTCGGTCGAGGTGTGAAAGCGGTGTTGCATCGTATCGCGCCAGGTGCGACCCCAGTCAGTGTCGTCACACAGCGCAGCCAAGGCCATGCGCAAATCGCCCGGCGGGATGACATCCATTTCCTGCCGGATGACCCCCGAGGAGCCGCCATCGTCAGCGACGGTGACCACCGCGGTGATTTCACCGGAGATCAACCGAAGCGCTGACAGCGTCGCATAGAGTCCGTGGCCGCCCCCAAGGGCGGTAACGGTAAGGTTGGGTGAATAATGACCAATTGTGGCGCGTTCAGGACGGTTAATGGGCGTCAGCGGAAGCTGCCCGGTGAAATGCATACTCATTCGCGCCCCATATCACGGTGGCTAATCCGCACACGGACACCCGGGTAGGCTTCGAGACGTTTCGCGATTTCTTGGGTGATCGCAACCGAACGGTGCTTGCCGCCGGTGCATCCGAACGCCAAGGTGGCGTAGTGCTTATTTTCGGCCCGGTACCCCTCGATGACGGGTTTCATCATCTCAACGTAATTCTCGATGAAGGCTTGTACCCCGTCTTGTTCCAGCACGTATTCGGCTACCGGTTGATCCGTGCCGGTGTATGGCCGCAGCGCCGGAACCCAATGCGGGTTAGGGATAAAGCGCACGTCGGCGATGTAATTGGAGTCCTGGGGCACTCCGTATTTGAACCCAAACGAGATGACGTTCAACCGGATCACAATCGGGCCGGACTCGGTGAACAGTTCAGTGGTCGCGGTCGTGAGGTCGTGAACATTGAAATCGGACGTATCAAGCAGCATTTCGGCGTGTTCGCGCAACTGTGCGATCAGCTCACGTTCGGCGGCGATGCCGTCAAGAATCGAGCCGTCACCTTGCAACGGGTGTGGCCGACGGAGCGTTTCGAAGCGTCGGACGAGTACATCGTCGGAGGCATCCAAGAAGAGCACGCGCAGCTCGGCGCCATCGGTTTTCAGTTGGGCCATGGCTTCTTGCAGAGATTCGAAGAATTCTTTGGACCGCACGTCCACGACCAGTGCGAGTTTCAGCGGCGTATCGGGGTTTTTGCCGATGAGCTGGGCCATGGTGGAGAACAGTTGTGGAGGGAGGTTATCGACCACGTACCACCCGAGATCTTCGAGCGAATGGGCGGCTGTGGTACGTCCTGCGCCCGACATGCCGGTAATGATCAATACTTCGGCTGTATCGGGCTTGACCGGTTCGAATTCGGAGCTCATGGTTGTAGCTTACCTTGTTCCTTTGCTGTGGAATCTTCGGACAATGTATCGGCTATGGTCTGGGCGAGTTTGGGTCCGATGCCAGAAACTGCCTGCAATTCTTCTACTGAGGCCGATCGAATTTTCTTCAATGACCCGAAGTGTTTTAGTAGGTCTTGGCGGCGTCGCTCCCCGAGGCCGGGGACCGTATCTAGGACTGAGTTGATCATGGATTTGGAGCGCTTGGCGCGGTGTGCTTGGATCGCAAACCGGTGGGATTCATCGCGCAGCCGTTGTAATAGATAGAGTCCCTGGGAGGTGCGTGGCAGAATCATCGGGAACTCATCGCCGGGTATCCATAACTCTTCGAGACGTTTGGCCAGCCCGACCACGGGGACATCATCGACCCCAAGGTTCAGCAGGGCCTGTTGGGCTGCGTTGACCTGCGCCAGTCCCCCATCCACCACAACCAGTGACGGTGGGTACGAGAATTTGCGCTGCTCTTCGGCGGTGGCGGCGTCATCGGGTTCCAATTCGCCAGAGAGCACCAGTGGGGCATCAGATTGTTCGCGCAGATAGTTTTTGAACCGCCGGGTCAGCACATCGTCCATGGCCGCGGTGTCATCGCGTGCGGCTTCGCCGGTGACGTTGAATTTTCGGTAGTCGCGCTTCTTGGGCAGACCATCTTCGAAAACCACCATGGAACCGACCACATTGGTGCCTTGCACATGCGAAATGTCAAAGGCTTCGATTCGCAACAGCGGCTGGTCGAGTTCAAGGGCTTCTTGCAGTTCCCGCAGCGCGGCCGATCGGGCGGTAATGTCCCCCGAGCGTCGTGATTTATGCAATCGCAGAGCACCATCGGCGTTTTCTTGGACGGTTTCCATGAGCTGACGTTTCGTGCCGCGCTGGGGAACCCGCAGATCCACGTGGGCACCGCGTCGTTGCGTCATCCAGGTTTCAACTTCGTCGGCGTTTGTGGGCAGCGCGGGCACGAGTACTTCGCGCGGGATACGTTCGCTGTCTTCCATGTCGCCATAGACCTGGAGCAGCAGCTGTTCGACGAGTTGGGACTTGGTCGTGTCGTCGACTTTTTCGACGACCCAGCCGCGTTGGCCCCGGATCCTGCCGTTGCGCACGTGGAATACCTGGAACGCCGCTTCGAGCTCGTCTTCGGCGAATGCGAAGATATCGGCTTCGGTACTTTCTGGCAGGACCACGGCGTTGCGTTCGAAAACCTTTTTCAGTGCTTCGATATCGTCGCGGTAGCGCCCGGCATCTTCATAACGCAGTTCACGAACAGCCTGGTGCATTTGTTCTTCGAGCTCGCGTAGATAGGGCCGCACATCGCCGTTCATAAATGCCACGAAGTCCTCGGCGAGTGCGTAGTGATCCTCTTGGGAAATCCGCCCCACGCACGGGGCCGCGCACTTATCGATGTAGCCCATCAGACAGGGGCGGTTGGCACGCTGGGCTCGGCGGAACACCCCGGCAGAACAGGTTCGCACGGGAAACACCCGCAGCATGCGGTCGACGGTTTCGCGGATGGCCTTGGCCGGGTAGAACGGTCCGAAGTATTTAACACCTTTGCGGCGGTCGCCGCGCATGACCATCACACGGGGGTATTTTTCGTTCATCGTGACCGCAAGATACGGGTAGGTCTTGTCGTCGCGGTACATGATGTTGAACCGCGGAGTGAATTCTTTGATCCAGGTGTATTCCAGTTGGATGGCTTCTTGTTCGGAAGCCACCACGGTCCATTCCACTGCGGCTGCGGTGTGCACCATGGTGCGAGTCTTGGGCGGCAGCGTATTCGGATTGACGAAGTACGAACTCAGGCGGGAGCGCAGATTATTGGCTTTGCCGACGTAGATAATACGGCCGTGCGCATCTTTGAACCGATATACCCCGGGGTCGGTGGGGATGTCGGAGGATTTTGGCCGGTAGGAGGCTGGATCAGCCAAGGTGGGTTGGTCTCCTTAGACGGTTAGGAGGCCGTTTCGTCTGGCCTCTTATTATATGCGTCCACGCGTTCTTGTTCGGTGAGCTCCGCGATCTTTTCCATGATGAGGTCGGTGGTTTTGCGCCGAATCGGCAACCCGTGTTTGGGGCCCATCTTTTCAACGTGGATGGGTTCACCCACGCGCAGCTCAAATTTTCGCGGGACGATCACGCTTTTCCCTGGAGGTTGCAGCCGGTCGGTGCCGATCAGCCCGACCGGAACCACGGGTGCTCCGGTGGTCAGGGCTAACCAGCCGACTCCAGTGCGACCTCGGTACAGGCGACCATCACGGGATCGCGTGCCTTCCGGGTAGATGCCCACGCCGTCGCCGGCTTCAATAAAATCCACCAACTGGTTCAGCGCGTTCACGGAGGCGGATTGGTCGCCGCGTTCGACGGGAATCGAACCGACGGCATCAAAAAATCCGCTCATGACTTTGCCCTTGAGTCCGGGCTGGGTCCAGTAGTCGGCTTTAGCGAAAAACCGGACCATGCGTGGCAGCAGTGCCTGAATGATGACCGAGTCCAGAAAGGAGAGATGGTTGCTGGCAACGATGAAGCCACCGGTTTGTGGGACGTGCTCAAACCCTGTGGTGTCAGGGCGTGCTGTGAGCCGAATCAGGGTCCGCACACTGGTGCGTACCATCCCAGTTTCACCGATTGCCATAATTTCCCTCCCTGCCCCTGTGGGCAGTGTCTTGGATGTGGACTCATTGATTCTACAACGTTATGCGTTCAGCACTTCCGCTAAGAACCGGCCGGTATGGCTGGCTTCCACTTCCGCGACCTCTTCGGGAGTCCCGGTGGCGACAATCAAGCCACCGCCGGAGCCGCCCTCGGGGCCAAGGTCAATGACCCAGTCGGCGGATTTGACGACATCGAGGTTGTGTTCGATGGTGATGACGGTGTTACCTTTTTCGACCAACCGGTTCAGCACGATGAGCAGTTTCCGGATGTCTTCGAAGTGTAGCCCGGTGGTCGGTTCATCGAGGACGTAGACGGACTTGCCGGTGGCACGCCGCTGCAGCTCGGTGGCCAGTTTCACGCGCTGGGCTTCCCCACCCGATAAGGTCGTGGCGGGTTGGCCGAGGCGAACATAGCCCAGCCCCACGTCCACTAGCGTGTCGAGGTGTCGGGCAATGCGCTGATACGGGGCGAAGAACTCGGCGGCCTCATCGATCGGCATCTCAAGGACCTCGGAGATGTTTTTGCCCTTGTATTCAACTTCCAAGGTTTCGCGGTTATACCGTGCCCCATGACAGACTTCGCATGGCACATACACATCGGGCAGGAAGTTCATCTCGATTTTCAGGGTGCCGTCACCGGCGCAGGCTTCACAGCGTCCGCCTTTGACGTTGAAGGAAAACCGGCCGGCCTTATAACCGCGGACCTTTGCCTCTTGGGTGTCGGCGAACAGGTTCCGGATGTGATCAAATACCCCGGTGTAGGTTGCCGCATTTGATCTCGGGGTCCGGCCGATTGGTGACTGGTCGACGTGGACAACCTTGTCGAGGTGTTCCAACCCGTGGACGCGGCGGTGACGTCCGGGCACATGCCGGGCGTGATTGAGTTCATTGGCCATGACTTTGTAAAGGATCTCGTTGACCAGGGTCGATTTCCCGGACCCCGAGACGCCGGTCACGGCCGTGAAGACACCCAGCGGGAACTTGACCGAAACGTTGTCGAGGTTATTTTCTCGAGCCCCTACGACTTCGAGCTGCCGGTTCTTGTCAATGGGACGACGCTTGGGTGGGATCGGGATCGCTTTACGACCCGACAGGTAGTCGCCGGTCAGCGAGTTGGTGTTGTCGAGCAGGCCTTGGACCGAGCCCGAGTGGACAATGTGCCCGCCCTTTTCGCCGGCATCGGGACCGATATCGACGATCCAGTCTGCTTCGGCGATGGTTTCTTCATCGTGTTCGACCACAATCAGGGTATTACCCAGATCCCGTAACCGGTGCAGGGTTTCGATCAGGCGGCGGTTGTCACGCTGATGCAGCCCGATGGAAGGCTCATCGAGGACATATAACACGCCGACCAGACCCGACCCGATCTGGGTCGCCAACCGGATACGCTGTGCCTCGCCACCCGACAGGGTGCCGGCGGGGCGCTCCAAATTCAAGTAGTCCAGGCCCACGTCCAACAGGAACTGCAGGCGGGCATTAATTTCGATCAGTACTTGATCGGCGATCTTAGCGTCGCGTTCCGAGAGTTCGAGTTCTCGCATGAAGGTGATGCTGTCATCCATGGGCATCGCGGAGACCTCGGCGATGGACTTGCCACCGACCAGGACCGACAGGGACGTCGGGTTCAGTCGCGTTCCCCCACAGGCCGGGCATGCGACTTCGCGCATATACGACCGGTAACGGTCGCGTGCCTGATCGGATTCGGCCTCATCGTGTTTCCGCTTGACGTAGTCGATGACCCCCTCAAAACCGGTGGTGTAGCGACGTTCGCGGCCCCACCGGTTGCGGTAGGAGACTTTGACCTTGAAGTCTTTGCCGTGCAGTAAGGCTTTCTTGGCGGTCTTGGACAGCTTCTTGAACGGGGTGTCCATTGAGAAGCCGACTTCGTCGGCCAGACCGGACATTAACCGTTGCCAGTATTCTCGGGTCCGTTTGCCGATATCCCAGGGTGCGATTGCGCCCTCGGCCAGCGACTGGTCCGGATCCGGGACGAGGAGTTCTTCATCAACTTGGAGTTGGGAACCGATACCGGTACACGTCGGGCATGCGCCAAAGGGGTTGTTAAAGGAAAAGGAGCGCGGTTCGATTTCGTCAATGTTGAGCACGTGACCGTTGGGGCACGACAGCTTTTCCGAAAACGACCGGTACTTGGCGCGTCCATCGGCATCAACCGCATTCCATTCGCCGGTGTTGCGGGCCTCCGGGTCGATCTGTGCGTCCACGTCGACAAAGTCGACCACCACGACACCTTCGGCCAGTTCCAAGGCCGTTTCGACGGAGTCGGTCAGACGCTGCCGGATGCCGTCGCGGATAACCAGTCGGTCTACGACCACGGCGATATTGTGTTTGATCTGCTTTTGGAGTTTCGGCGGATCCGACAGCTGGACCTGTTCCCCGTCGACGATGGCACGGGAGAAGCCTTGAGTGGACAGATCGGCGAAGAGGTCTACGAATTCGCCCTTACGTCCGCGCACCACCGGTGCTAACACCTGGAAGCGGGTGCGCTCTTCGAGCTCGAGGAGCTGGTCAACGATCTGCTGCGGTGTCTGGTTCGCGGCGGGTTCGCCACATTCAGGACAATGCGGCACGCCGATACGAGCCCACAACAGGCGCATGTAGTCATGGATCTCGGTGATGGTGCCGACGGTCGACCGGGGGTTTTTCGATGTCGATTTCTGGTCAATTGAGACCGCCGGGGACAGTCCCTCGATGAAGTCGACCGAGGGCTTATCGACCCGGCCCAGAAACATCCGCGCGTACGAGGATAAGGATTCAATGTAGCGGCGCTGGCCTTCGGCAAAGATCGTGTCAAAGGCCAGGGAAGATTTCCCGGAACCGGACAGCCCGGTGAAGACAACGAAGGCGTCTCTCGGGATGCGCAGATTCACATTTTTGAGGTTATGTTCACGGGCCCCTTGGACCACGATCTGTTTTGGGTCGTGGTTGGTAGCCGTGGCATTTGCGGATGGTGTCTGCGCGGCCAGGCTATTGGGGTGTTGTTGGCTTTGTGAGCCGTCAACGTTTTGTGTGGTGGTCAAGTACTCAGTCCCTCGAGTCAAAAAGACAGTAGAAAACTAGACTCCCAGAATAGTTCAATTCTGGTTGAAGATCGGATTTGCCGAAGAAACCGGCCCTAGTCTTCGCCTAAAGCTAAGGAAACTGAATTCCTATGGGCTATTCGCAACAATCCGACAGAACGTGTAAATTAGCGGTCATGTCCAAAACGTCGCCAACTATCGGTCCCATTAAGGTCTTGTTTGACCTGCCTCAGGTCACGATCCGTACACGCTCCGTGTCCGAAATGAATAACAACGTGTACCTGATTACCTCCAAAACCACCGGTGCTCAGGTGCTCATCGATGCTGCCGATGAACCGGATGCCATCATGGAGCTGGTTGCCTCAGCCGCCGCTGATACCCCGTGCGATTTGGATCTGGTCTCGGTGATCACCACGCACGAGCACTGGGATCACATCCGCGCCCTGCCAGAGGTCGTGGAACGGACCAAGGTACCCACCTCAGCTGGTGCCCCCGACGCCGAAGCGATTCGTGAGGCCACGGGCATTGCGGCCAAAGTGGAGCTAAAACACGGCGATAAGGCACAGTTTCCCGGAATCGAATTGGACGTTATTGGACTGCGCGGTCACACCCCGGGTTCCGTCGCCTTGGTGTATGTGCCCAACGGCGACGAACCGACCATTATTTTTTCGGGCGATTCACTGTTCCCCGGCGGCGTCGGCAATACCTGGGACGATCCGCAACGTTTTGACTCGCTACTAACCGATGTGACCGAACGCGTTTTTGCCGTCTACGACGACGACACTGTCGTACTGCCCGGCCACGGTGGCTCGACCATCTTGGGCCATGAACGGCCACACTTGGACGAATGGCGCCAGCGCGGCTGGTAGTTCTTGCTGCGCGCCGGCACCTGCCCGGCTAGATAAAATAATCCAGTTCTTTATGCCCGACGACGAAGATGCGTCGGAACGGGTACACGGTGACTTCTTGGCCATCCGGACCGGTATAGGGCGGATAGGCGGCGAGCATCTCAGCCTTGTACCGCAGCACGAAGGCATCGTGGAGTGTGGTGACGTGGGTCGCATCGTGCTCCGCCAGCTTTTGTAACACGGGCCGCAGTGCAGCACCTTTGACCCAGTCGAAGACCGGATCGGGGCCCGTGAGCACCTGGTGATAGGTTGTTTCCCACACGTTGGGACGGAAGCTGTGTTCCAGCAGCATCCGAGTATATTCTTCCACCGAGTGCACCGACTCACCGGTGTACGCTGCGTCCTTGGCAACCGAAAACTTCTCTTCAGCGGCGAGCTCTCCGATGTACTGATGAGAACGCGCCACGCTGTTGCCCGGGACCTGCATCGCAAACCATGCCCCCGGTTTCAGGGATTCCAGCCATCCGCTAATAATATCGATGTGATTGGGTAGCCACTGGAACATCGCATTGGACACGATCACATCGGTATCGGCCGGGGGCATCCACGTGCCGGCCTCTTGCTGGGCAAATGACACGTTAGCCCACGCGTCATCGTCACGGTTGGCCACCATGTGCTGGGCATCTTCGATCATCTCCGCTGACGCGTCATACCCGGTGATCTCAGCCTCGGGCCAGCGTTGGGCGAGTGTGACGGTCATATTGCCGGGACCACACCCCATATCGAAGACTTTCTGCGGCGCCTCCAGTTGGATGGCATTGGTCAGGTCGACAAACGGGCGCGCGCGGTGACCGGCGAAGTGGGCATATTGGGCAGGATCCCAGACAAAGTTTTCCATAGCCCAAGCCTAAACCGCCCCCTGTGGGGGCTGACAGGTCAGCGTTATGAATCGCAATCTTCGTCCAGCCGGGCATTACCCGTCGGGGTACTAGGATGGATCAGGTGCAACTGACTGATTTTATTCCTGATCCTGACCACGGCGAAGAGCTCGAGCCGGTATTACTCTATGACCGGTTTGTCGAATGGACCGGCCACCGCGGTATTGAGCTGTACCCCGCCCAAGATGAGGCGGTCACCGAACTGGCCGACGGCAAAAACGTCATCATGGCAACCCCGACCGGGTCGGGCAAATCGATGGTTGCACTCGCAGCGCACTTCTATGCGCTCGCCAACGGGCAAACCAGCTACTACACTGCTCCGATCAAAGCCTTGGTCTCGGAAAAGTTTTTCGATCTGATCGAGATTTTTGGTGCCGAGCACGTCGGGATGGTCACCGGGGACTCGGCGATTAACCCGGATGCGCCCATTATCTGTTGCACCGCCGAAATTCTGGCGATTCATGCGCTACGGGAGGGATCCGGACTCGAGGTCGGGCCCGTGGTGATGGATGAGTTCCACTTCTACTCGGACCCGCAGCGCGGCTGGGCCTGGCAAGTCCCCCTGCTGGAGCTGCCGCAGGCCCAGTTCGTGTTGATGTCGGCCACTCTGGGGGATACCAGTTTCTTCGAGACCTCACTGACAGAGCGCACCGGGCGGAAGACCGTGACGGTATCGTCTGCGACCCGGCCCATTCCACTGTACTTTGAGTACTCGGAAGTCCCGGTGCAACAGCAGGTCGAGACCCTCGTGACCTCTGAGCTCTCCCCGGTGTACATCGTGCATTTTTCACAACTTGATGCCGTCGAACAGGCCACAAATCTGGCCTCGATCTCGGTGACGTCCCGGGCCGAGAAGGATCGCATCGCCGAGCTGATTCGTGACTTCCGGTTTAGTTCAGGCTTCGGCAAGACGCTCAACCGGTTGATCCGCCAGGGCATCGGGGTCCACCACGCCGGGATGTTGCCCAAATACCGCCGACTGGTAGAGCGACTAGCCCAAGAGGGCTTACTGAAGGTCATCGCCGGAACGGACACGCTGGGGGTGGGCATTAATGTCCCGATCCGCACGGTACTGATCACTGCGCTGTCGAAGTTTGACGGCACCAAACAGCGCCACCTCAACGCCCGGGAATTTCATCAAATCGCCGGTCGTGCCGGACGCGCTGGTTTCGATACGGCCGGCACGGTGGTGGTCCAAGCACCCGAACACGTGATCGAAAATCAGTTGGCCGACGCCAAGGCAGCCGAAAAATTCGCCGCGATTAAAAACGACGAGGAACGAGCTCGCCGGATTGCACAATCCTCGAAATCGCAACCGAAAAAATCCCCGCCCAAGGGGTTCGTGTCCTGGTCCAAGGCCACCTTCGAAAAGCTTGTCGCAGCCGAACCCGAGCCGATGGTCTCGCGCATGCGCATCACCCATTCGATCCTGCTCAACATCCTGGCCCGGCCGGGTAACCCGGTAACCTCGGTGCGCCGGATGATCCTACGCTCGGCCGAAACCAAAGCATCCAAGGCCGCACTGCAACGTCGGGCGCTAGGCATCCTGCGAGAATTGCTGGTCACCGACGTCGTCGTGGTCAATGACCAGCCCGACGAGTGGGGCAATCGGCTGGAACTCACGGTCGAGCTGCAAGCCGATTTCGCACTGAATCAGCCGCTAAGCCCGTTTGCGTTGGCGGCGTTTGAGCTGCTCGACACCGACTCCCCCACCTACGCGGTGGATATGGTCTCGATCATCGAAGCCACCCTGGAAGCACCTCGCCAGGTACTCACCGCCCAGTTGCGCAAAGTTCGGGATGAGGAAATGACGCGGATGCGCGCCGATGGGTATGAGTACGCCGAACGGATGAAGGTCCTCGATGAGCTCACCTACCCGCAGCCACTTGCCGAGCTGCTGAGCCAACAATTTGAGATCTACCGGCAGGGCGCCCCATGGTTGACCGAATTCGAATTGCAGCCCAAGTCGGTGGTCCGCGACATGTACGAACGCGCCATGGGCTTCGGCGACTACGTTAACTATTACGGGATTGCCCGCTCCGAGGGCGTGCTACTGCGCTACCTGACCGACGCGGCCAAGGCGCTGCGCCAGACGATTCCCCAGGAGCTGCGCACCGATGAGCTCAACCTGCTCCAAGAGTGGTTGGAAACCATCATCGTCACGACCGACTCCTCGCTGTTGGAAGAGTGGGAACACATGATGGCCGACGACGTCGACCAGTTGATCGCCGACCACGAGTCCATCAGCCCGCCAGAGCCACCGAAACTGACCGACACCATCGGGGTGTTTACCGTGATGCTGCGCAATGCGATGTTCCAGCGTGTGCAGTTCTTTGGCGATGAACAAGAGTCCCGTCTTGAGGCCCTGGACTATCTACCCGACGGCGCAGTGCCGTTTACCTCGGATAACTGGGCCGATGCGCTCGACGACTACTTTGGTACCTACGAAGACCTCGACGATTCACCGGCCGCCCGGGTCCCGGAGTTCTTCCGGGTCGAGAAACACCCTGAACTCACGGCCGCGGAAATGGCCGACGTAGGCGCCGAGGCCGGCGACTACTGGTTGGTCACTCAGGTACTGGTGGACCCCAACGGCAACCATGACTTCGCCATCAACGCCGTCGTGCACTTGAGCGCCTCCAACGACCAGGGCTCACCCGCTGTCACCACCCTGTCCGTCGGCACCCCGCTACTCTAAGTAACGCTACGACCGAGGAGCCTCAACCATGACTGACCCTTCGCTCTCGACAACCGGCGTCGTCCGGGAGGCTGCCCCCGACGATGTGGCCGCCATCCTTGACCTGATTCACCAGTTGGCTGTGTATGAACGCGAGCCCGATGCGGTCGACAACACCGAGCAGCTGTTGCATCAGCATTTATTCGGACCCAATCCGCGCGTATTCTGTCACGTGCTCGATGATGTGGTGGACGGGCAAGTGCAAGTGGCCGGGATCGCCATCTGGTTTGAAACCTATTCGACCTGGGAGGGCGTCCACGGCATCTGGTTGGAGGACCTCTTTGTCATCCCGCAGTTGCGTGGTCGCGGCCACGGGAAAGAGCTGTTGGTACATCTTGCTGAGCTCGCGGTGGCACGCGGGTACGCCCGCTATGAATGCTCGGTGCTCGACTGGAATACCCCGGCCATTGACTTCTATCAGTCGTTAGGTGCCTACCCGATGGACGGCTGGACCACCTACCGGCTTGACGGGGCCGCTCTGCGCGAAGCAGCCCAACGCTAGACTCGAGACACAAGCCACCGTTCGAGCCGTCGTCCAAGGAGCCCACGATGTCAGTCACTCACACCGCAGGAACGCTTGCCTGGATGCAGGACGGGACCGGGATTGTCGATCACCATTTCACCGTCCCGTTGGACCACAGCGTGCCCGACGGAGAGCAGCTGACGGTCTATGCCCGCGAATACCGGGCTGCTGACGGTCAGGACAGGCCCTGGCTGTTGTTTTTACAGGGCGGACCTGGTGGGAAAGGGTCGCGACCCTCGCGGGTTGGCGGGTGGTTGGCTGAAGCCCTGAAACATTACCGCGTCCTGATGCTCGACCAACGCGGCACCGGTCTATCCACGCCGATCAGTCACCACACCCTCGTGCAGCGTGGCGCCCCGTCGGCCCAAGCCCACTATCTGCGTCACTTCCGAGCCCCCGATATTGTGGCCGATGCCGAAGCCATCCGACTGGCGCTCGGCGCTGACCCTTGGGTGACGTTAGGTCAGTCCTTCGGTGGGTTTTGTACCCTCACGTACCTGTCGTTTGCCCCGCAGGGTCTGGCCGGGTCGATGATTACCGGGGGCTTGCCGCCGCTGGAGGGACCGGCCGACCAGGTCTATCAGGCCACGTATCAACGTATGCGGGCCCGCAACCGCCAATACTTCCGACGTTTCCCCACTGACCTGGAAATCTTGACGCATATCTACCGTCGCGTGCGTCGTGGTGACATCGTGCTGCCTGATGGGTCACCGTTGACAGTGGGCCGGGTGCAGGCTTTGGGCATGTATTTGGGGGGCAATACTCGAATCGACGCGCTGCACTACGTGCTAGAAGAAGCGTTCATCCCGGGCACGAACACGCTGTCGGACTCTTTTTTGGACGCCGTTTACCAGCAGGTTTCCCGGGCCACCAACCCGTTATACCTGATCCTGCATGAAGCCATTTACGCCCAACCCGGAGCACAACCTACCAATTGGGCAGCCCAGCGCGTCTTGGCTGAGTTCCCGGATTTCAACCCCAAAAAGGCCGATACTCCCCTGCTCACCGGGGAAATGTGCTTCGACTGGTACACCCAGCTCGACCCCGCGCTGCAGCCTATCGCTCGGGCCACGGAACTCATCGCTACGTACAATGCGTGGGGCACGCTCTATGACCTTGACCAGTTGGCGTCCAATACGGTTCCCGTCGCTGCACTGGTATATACCGACGATGTCTACGTCGACCGTGATCTTTCCATCACCACGGCCCAACAGGTGGCCAACCTCGAGGTTTGGGAATCGGACCGGTGGCACCATGATGGGATCGCACAAGCGGGAGCAGAGATTTTCAACCGCTTACACGCGATGATCCGGCCCGACGGGGTCCCTGCCTCGGCACCTTCGACCCCACGCTGAGCCTTTTCCACAGCCCGGCCAATCCGGTCGAGATTTTCCCCAATTACCACCTGTTGTTCCTGCGATACGTGCGTGGGTTTCTACACTGAGTACCATCCAGAGCGCGCTTTATATTCAGTTCACAGCGGGGGTGAAAACCATGGTGACGACCATTCCTGACACCACGGAGCTCATCTCGGATGAGGTGCTGGACGGATTGTCGTTGGGCTCTCTCCAGGCGTTGCAATTGCGTGTGGCTAGGCGCCAATATGACAAACTCACGGACCCCACGGCCTACCACGAGTTCGCCCGCCATAGGTTCGCTACCGCAAGGGATTGGGACACCATGTGGTCAGCTCCCGCTGCGGAGCAGACCGTGGGATCTGTGGGAAAACACGCCGGACCCACCCCCGAAGCCCCAGAAGATTATTACAACACGCTCCCGGGTATGGTCGACAATCTGGTGACCACCCTGCGCGTCCAGGACGCGATGGTATCTAACCTTACGGGTCTAGCGGATCGGGCGTATGACCTCGATCGCGACACTGTGCTCGGGATACCGGCCTCAGTGAACTTGTTTAAGACCGGAAAACGTTGGTTGGCAGACCGTTTCCAAGTCGACACCCGCCAGATGGGGAAACATTATGCTCGAGCCGAGTTGATCGCCGCCGAACCCACCACCATCGTCGGGATCGGACGCGAGCCAGTGTTACCGCAGATGGCCCAGGCCTATGCCAACGGGGCTATCCCGTCGGAAAATATGGACCGCATGACGCACATCGCCAAAAGATTTTACGATTTCTGTCTCGCGGCAGGCCTGACCAAAGACAACGCCACAGAGGTCCTCCAGTCGATGGATTCGATCTTCACCGATGCATCCCAGCGCATGACCGCACAACAATTGGCCGACGAATCGACAGCCTGGCTCAACCAGGTCGCCCACATTATTGATCCCGACGGGCCTTCACCCGAAGAACGTCTCACGAAAGTTAGCAACTCACTGCGCACGAGGATTGCCCGCGGCAAACTTCACCTCAACCTCGTGACCGATGTGGCGAACGTGGAACTGATCGAGGCGCTCATTCTGGCGGGACTGAACTTCAAAGTCAACCAAGACAAATTCCGCCAAGGTGCCGACGAAGACTCGGAGGCCCCGCAATCGGCCACAGCGGACCCGAGCGATCCAACCCCTGGTTCTGGAACGAACCGCCACCCTGCACAACCGAAACCGCCTACGCATTCGGCCGTAGGAGACCCGGGACAGTCACAAGAGCAATACGCAGAGGTAGCTAGTGAGACTGCTGCGGATGCGTTCGACGATGCCGACGAGCGAGAAGGGCACAGGCCTGGATTATTCGATGAGCTGGACCTGGGCGGACCGACTCCCTATAACGATGAGATGTCAGCAGAAGAACGGTTGGCGTTATTCCACGACCGGATGGACGATGCCGTGGATGACCCCGCGACCTTCGTTGAAACCGATCAGGGAGAACCAGTCAGCCGTGAAGAGCTTCGGAAACTCGACCCTAGAAGCCGAGCAGAGAAAGCCCACGACGTGTTCATCACGATGCTCAAGGCCCAAGGGAAACGATCCCCCGGTTCAGAGGGCATGCCCGAATATAAACGTGCACCCGCCATTTTATGGACCGTGATGGATTATGAAACCCTGATTCGCATGCAACAGGATCGACTCGACGCGCGTTTCCACCTCGATGCGGAACACCGGCGGCCACCCGGCCTCAACGGCTTCGATCCAGGCGTTCCAGCTTCAGTGACTCCCCTTCAACACGTCGCCGGTGAAGACGAACCCCCGGACATCCCGGAGTCGGAAAACTCTTTCGATCCAGATCCGCTATTGGCACCGCACTGGTGGACGCACGCCCCAGCACACGACGCACCGGATGACGCAAACCCTTCGGATACAGCAGAAAGTGGAACAGCGCGTGGGCATCCTTATGTTTCGCACAACTTCCAAACGGGTTCGGTCTCCCCGGCGGCTGTGCTGCAGGATCTCTGTGATGCCAAAATCATCCCGGCGATCTTTAACCAAGCCGGTGTTCCGCTCTTTCTTGGCCGCGGGAAGCGCGTGTTTAGCGATGACCAAATCCTCGCCGCTGGCATGCGAGGTGGATGTCGAGGGCCGGGATGCCGAGTCCCTCCGGTTTGGACTCAAGGACATCATGCTCAACATTGGCTCCACGAAGGTGGCACCGACATCACCAACCTGATTTTGTTGTGCAACGCGTGCCACACCCGCGTCCACCAAGGAGTTTGGACGCCCACCTGGGATCCTGATGGGGTGCTCTACTGGATTCCAGCTCCGTGGTTAGACCCAGCACAAACCCCCATCAGAAATACCTACTGGGATAACTGACGGGGGTGTGGCTAGCCTTTATACCTCTGAGGTGACGCTAGTCTTTGAGATCCGATGATTCAGAGGACTCGGAGGCATTGGGTTTGCCGTTGGTGTCGGGGGCTAGGACCGGCCCCTTGGTTCGCACAATCTTTTGGGACGTCAGCGCTGGGATGCCCCGACGGTTCGCGTCCTCGAGTCGTGTCTCATGTCCGATCCTGATAATGGCCGACCACTGGTCTTTGTGCTCGATGAGTTCGTCGAGATAACGGTGCTCAACTTCTTCGGCACGCTGAGTCCAGTAATCCATCTTCTGGCCGGCAGCGGCGCGCTCTTCGGCTGGGGCGTCATCCGGGAGTTGGGTGTACCGGTGGGCGAATTTCTCAGCGTTCTGCAGAGCCCGGAGCGCTTTGCCACGTGGGCTGAGCAGCGACCATACGATGGTGACCACCAGGATGCCAATAATCACCAGGAGTGAGGTGCCGGTACTTGGTTCGTGGACTGGCACATCTTGGCCGTCGTAGATGAAGGGCAGGTTGTTCTGGCTCAGCGCGTGCAGCATGAGCTTGATCCCGATGAACCCGAGAATCGCGGCCAGACCGTACCCGAGGTACACCAACCGATCGAGCAGCCCGTCGATGAGGAAGTACAACTGGCGCAGACCCAACAAGGCAAACGCGTTAGCGGTGAAGACAATATAGGGTTCTTGAGTCAAGCCGAAAATCGCCGGGATCGAGTCGAGCGCGAAGATAATATCTGTTGCACCGATCGCGACCATGACGAGCAGCATCGGAGTCACGAGGCGTTTGCCGTCGACTTTGGTGGTGAGCTTATCACCGTCGTAGTGTTCAGCGACCGGGAGGATTTTGCGGGCAAACCGGACCAAAAAGTTGTCGGCTTCGGACTGCGCCTCGTCAGCGGATGAGAACTCCGACTTCAGTTGCTGGCCGGCTAACAGGAGCAAGAAGATACCGAAGATGTAGAAGGCGTCCGACCACCACTCGAGGATGGCTGCACCCGCAAGAATAAAGATGGTGCGGCTGATCAGCGCGAACGTAATACCAAATAGCAGCACTTTTTGCTGGTACTGTCGCGGCACACTGAAGCTGGTCATGATGATCATGAACACGAAAAGGTTATCAACCGATAAAGCTTTTTCGGTAATGAAACCGGCGTAGTACTCGACCGCATAGTCGGTGTCGCCGAGGAAAAAGAACACTAGACCGAAAGCCAGCGCCAGTCCCACGTAGAGCGCAGACCAAATGGCGGCCTCTTTGATAGTGGGGGTGTGTGATTTTCTGACGTGAAAAAAATAGTCGAATAATAACAAGCCGACAATCACGGCAATCGTGACAGCCCAAGTAAACCCAGTAATCTCCATGTAAGGGAGTCCTTCCTAGTTTTTAGGTAGCTTTGAGTCCACAAGTCTCTCCCCCGACGTAGATACGGGGTCCGCACCCGGCCGAACCACGATGTTCGACGTGTTGACGTGTGCGGAGCTTTTGGGATACTCCCTTGTTCGGATCAGACTATACCAGGAAAACCTCTTGCATCACGACGGGAGCTCGACTCGCTGTTGGATCAGCTTTCGTGGCTACGCGTGACCTTCGCGTTGCATGTCGCGAAGCTCTTTTTTGAGTTCGGATACTTCATCACGTAACCGTGCGGCGAGCTCAAAATTGAGGTCTTCTGCCGCCTGGTGCATCTGATCGGACATTTGCTGAATCAGATCGGAGAGGTCTTTGGCCGGCACTGCGGCCAGCTTGGCGACCTTTCCGTCCTCGGCTGTCATTGCGGCGCGTTGTTGATCCTCGGTAATCGCCGCGGTATAACCACGTTTGCCCATACCGTAATCGAAACCAGTTTTGATGCCTGCCATGCCGGACATGAGATCCGCGGTATCGGCGTCCTCACGTGCCAGCTGATCGGTAATATCAGCGATGCGTTTGCGAAGCGGCTGGGGGTCAATGCCGTGTTTCTTATTGTGCGCAATCTGAATTTCGCGTCGGCGATTTGTCTCATCGATGGCGTACTGCATCGAGTCGGTGATTTTATCTGCGTACATATGTACCTCACCCGAAACGTTACGAGCTGCACGCCCAATGGTCTGGATGAGCGAGCGGTTCGACCGTAAGAAGCCTTCCTTATCGGCGTCGAGGATCGACACGAGCGAGACTTCGGGAAGGTCCAAACCTTCGCGAAGTAGATTAATCCCGACCAGGACGTCAAAAATACCGCGACGTAGCTCTGTCATGAGTTCGACACGGCGCAGCGTATCGACGTCGGAGTGCAAATATTCGACTTTGACGCCGTGGTCGAGCAAATATTCGGTAAGGTCTTCGGCCATCCGTTTCGTCAGAGTCGTCACCAGGACGCGCTCATCGCGTTCGACGCGCAGATTGATCTCATCCATGAGGTCATCAATTTGGCCCTTGGTTTCTTTGACGATGATCTGCGGGTCAATCAGCCCGGTAGGACGGATGATTTGTTCAACGACACCGTCGGCTTGACTGAGTTCATAGGGGCCCGGCGTGGCAGACAGGTAAACCGTCTGGCCGATTCGCTCCAGGAATTCGTCCCATTTCAGGGGCCGGTTATCCAATGCGGACGGGAGCCGGAACCCGTGGTCCACGAGAGTGCGCTTGCGGGAGGCATCCCCTTCGTACATGCCGCCGATCTGCGGCACGGTCACGTGCGACTCGTCGATGACCAAGAGGAAGTCGTCGGGGAAATAATCAAGCAGCGTATGCGGGGCGGATCCGGGTGCTCGTCCGTCGATGTGGCGCGAGTAGTTCTCGATGCCATTGCAGTACCCCATCTGCTGCATCATTTCGAGGTCATAGGTGGTGCGCATGCGCAACCGCTGTGCCTCTAACAGCTTGTTCTGGGATTCGAGTTCTTGGAGACGATCCCGCAGCTCGTTTTCGATGTCTTTGATCGCGCGCGACATGCGCGTATCGCCGGCAACGTAGTGGGATGCCGGGAAGATGTACATCTCTTCTTCCTCGCGGACGACGTTGCCGGTCAGCGGATGCAGCGTTTGAATCGTTTCGATTTCGTCACCGAAGAACTCGATCCGCACCGCGAGCTCTTCATACATGGGAATGATCTCGACCGTATCGCCGCGTACCCGGAAGGTACCGCGGTGGAAGTCGGTGTCGTTGCGAGCGTATTGCATCTGCACGAATTGCCGCAGCAGATCATCCCGGTCCAACATATCTCCGACGCGAAGCGTAACCATCTGAGCAATGTACTCTTCTGGTGTCCCGAGACCGAAGATCGATGAAACGGTCGCCACGACGATGGTGTCTCGTCGAGTCAACAGGGCGTTGGTCGCCGAGTGGCGTAAGCGTTCGACTTCTTCGTTAATTGAGGAGTCTTTTTCAATAAACGTATCGGTTTGTGGGACGTAGGCTTCGGGTTGGTAATAGTCGTAGTACGACACGAAGTATTCGACCGCGTTGTGGGGCAGCAACTCGCGGAACTCATTGGCTAACTGGGCGGCCAAGGTCTTGTTTTGAACAAGCACCAGGGTTGGCCGTTGTAACCGTTCAACAAGCCATGCGGTTGTGGCCGATTTCCCGGTACCGGTGGCGCCGAGCAGGACCACGTCCTTTTCGCCACCCTCGATGCGTTCGGTAAGCTCTTTGATGGCTTGGGGCTGGTCGCCGGCAGGCTCATAGGGTGCCTCGACTTTGAACGGGGCGACGACGCGCTTAATTTCTCGGGCCATACTCATGTCCCATATGTTACGCGGGACTATCGAATCGCGACCACTTGTTCGCCCCCTGGCTAAGGGCTCCCCGGGCGGCGCAGGTGCTGGTGTGCAGTTACATCTGTATCTGTGGTGACCCGTCAGCCTCGCAGCTGACGCCACACGGCATCGACCTGGGCTTCGGTGTCTTCGAGCGAACCGGAATTGTCGATGACCCAGTCGGCCACCGCCTTGCGCTGCTCGTCGGTGGCTTGGGCTGCGATGCGCGCCTTGGCGTCCGCAAGGCTCATCCCCCGGGTTTCGACGAGCCGTTGCAACCGAGTGTCATGATCGGTATAGATGACAATGACGCCGTCGTAGGTATCCGCCTGTCCGGTTTCAACCAACAACGGGATGTCTTGGATAATCACGGCGTCCTCAGGGTCAGCGGCGGCAGCGGCTTCGCGCTGTCGGGTCGCTTCGGCGCGCACGGCCGGATGCACGATCGCGTTGAGCTGTTCCCGGGCCTCGTCGTCGCTGAACACCACCTCGGCCAGCGCTTGCCGGTCGAGCCGGCCGGCATCATCCAGCAGGTGGTCGCCGAAAGTCTCGATAACCTCAGCCAGGACCCGTTGACCGGGTTCCATGAGGTCGCGGGAAATCGCGTCGGCGTCGATGATGGTTGCGCCACGTTCGGCGAAAAATTGGGCGACGGTGGACTTGCCGGATCCGATGCCGCCGGTCAGTGCGAGATGACGCATAGTGCTCCTGGGTAGACTTGGGTGCATGCAACATGCTGATTCTGCTCGTACGAGACGTTATACCGTGGTGTCCCACCGCAATCCGGTGGAGGTTACCTTAGATATCCGCCGTTCTGAGTTTATCGGTATGATCCGTCGCGTCGAGACAGAAGACGAGGCCAGAGCCTGGATTGACGAAGTCCGGGGAGTGCATCACGCAGCCACCCACGTCGTGCCGGCATTCGTGTTAGGCCCGGATCGCGACGTTCAGCGTTCCTCCGACGATGGCGAACCCGCCGGAACCGCCGGGATGCCGATGTTGCAAGCGCTGACGAATTTCCGTGCGCTGCATGACGGTGACGAATATGCCGATCTGTCCGATGTGTGTGCGATCGTCGTGCGCTACTTTGGGGGCGTCAAGCTCGGAGCCGGCGGCCTCGTCCGGGCCTATTCGGATACGGTGGTCGCCGCGTTGGAGCAGACCCCGATGCGTATTCGCCAGCGGATGTTGCATGTTGCGGTGCAAGCACCCCACGGGGAGGTTGGACGCGTAGAGAACGAATTACGGTCGGCACAGTACACCGTGTTGGGCACCGAGTACGCAGGCCCCCAGGCGACCATGACCGTCGGAGTCGAAGACGAAGGCGGGGCACTCGAACGGTTTAACGCACACCTGGCCTCGATCACGGCCGGGCAATTAACCGCCGAACCCGTCGGCACCCAGTGGGAGGATCTACCCCGATGACACCAGACGAACACGAACCCGACAACATCGACCGGATGTTGTGGCGCGTCCTGGAAGAAACTTTCGAAGCGGAGCCGTGGCGGCGTGCCGCTCCCGTGGTCGTCATTAATGATGCCACGGGTGCGCTCAGTGCCTGGAGTCGCGAACGGCAGCTCAACGTCCGGTTTGTGCAGGATTCGGCCGCCTTGGCTGCCGCGCACGCTGACGTCACGGGCCCGGTCAGTACCACCCCGACCCCTGAGGTACTGTCCGGCGCGGCGACGGTGCTGTATCGTCTGGCTCGTCCGCTGGAAGCGCTCGAGGAGTTATCGTGGCTGGTTGCTCGGTGGGCTAGTCCAGAGGTGGTGCTGTTGGGGGGTCAACTCCAACGCCATTTGAACTACTCATTGAACACGGTGCTTGAACAAGCCTTTGACGATGTGTCTGCTTCACGCGGGTACCACAAGGCCAGGGCCTTGCGGGCTCGCTCGCCAAAGTTGTTGCACGGTACGACTCCCCCGCGATTCCCACGCAGAAACTTTGTGCAGGTCGCCGGCATCGATCTACATCTGCGGGCTTACGGGTTAACATTCGGAGCGGCAAAGCTCGATCCGGGAACCAACTTGCTACTGGAAACCATGAGCACGGACGCTCAGTTTGCCTCAGACGCCACCGTGGTAGATCTCGGATGCGGCAACGGGACCGTTGCGGCGACCCTAGCGAAACGTTTTGCATCAGTACGCCTCATCGCCACCGACGATTCAGCGTCTGCGGTCGCGTCAACGACGGAGACCTTGGCCGCTAATGATATCGCTGGCGTCCAGGTGGTGCATCAGTCAGGATTATCCCAGTTAGCTGATGCTTCCGTCGATGCGGTGGTCTTGAACCCGCCGTTTCACCGCGGCACTGAGCTGACCAGTGACGTAGCGTTTTATCTCTTCGATGAAGCCGCGCGTGTGCTCAAACCCGGTGGTGTACTGTGGACGGTGTTTAACGCGGCCCGGCACTACCGTGCTCAGCTGAGCTATCGGGTGGGGCCCACCTGGCAGCTGGCCAGGGACAATCGCTTTATCGTGACGCAATCACAGAAGGGTGACGCCAGTGACTGACCTTTTTGTTAAAGTCTGTGGGATCACCACAGCAGAACAGCTCAGGTGGGCCATCGACCTGGGATACGATGCCGTGGGCTTCATGCGGGCACCCGAGTCGAAACGTCTCGTGGATGTGGAGACGGCCCGGGAACTTATCGCAGCCGCCGACGGCCAAATCCAGACCTTTGCGGTGGGTCTCACGCTGGAGCACGTAGCCCCTCTGCAGGAGGCGGTCGATACCGTCCAGTTGTACGAATACGCCGAAGTCCCGTCGTTGGCTTTGGCCTCGGCCACTCCCCCGGTGTCCACCGCGGGTCTGGATTACTGGTTCTTTGACGCCTCGCACGGTACCGGCACTTTTATTGAAATCCCAGCCTGGGTGCAGGAAGTTGATGCGCGACGGATTTTGGCCGGCGGGTTGCGCCCCGATAATGTCGCCGAAGTGGTGGCGACCCACCGTCCCGACGGCGTCGATGTGTCCTCGGGGGTTGAAACAGCCCCGGGCGTCAAAGACTATGAGCTCATGAAAGCGTTTATTGAGGCGGCCCGTGGCGTCAAGCGCGACTAGACGAGCCCACTAGCCAGCAAGAAGATCGCAAGTCCATGCGCCACCGCCGCGGGGAACACTCCGCGCCGCAGGCGTAAAACTGCGCAGATCAAGCCTTCCCACAGCGTGAACGCCAACAGCGGCCACCCGACACTCGTGACAGTGATCGCTATATACACGTGGCATGCGGCAAATACCAGATTACCCGCCAGGGTCATGAACGCTAGCGCCGGCAGCACACTCACAACAACAGTTCCACCGCGAGCTTCAATGGGCTGACTCACGGTCAAGGCGAAGATCGGGGCGACAACAAGTAACGCACCGCCAATGCCGAATAGGAGCGTGCTGATATTCGGCTTGCCCCACCAGACCAATGCCCGCAGACGCGTATCGCTCAGCGTTGCTGCGACCAAGATGAGGCTCCCGCTGCCCAGGGCTAGCAGGACCACTGGATTCTCCGTCATGCGAATCCATGGCACGACCCCGTTGACGACGCCGAAGTCCCAAAGCCCAGCGGGCGTCATCGCATCCCTCACGAGGATGAATCCAAGCACGAGTATGACGATCCGCAGCAGTGGATCAGTATCGGTGCGCGCCAACCAAAAACACCCAAGGATCAGCACCAGCCCGGGTAGGACCACCATACTGTAGTCAGCGATGATGGACCCAGCGGCGCTGATCGTTCCAACCATACGAGACTCCTACGTGTGAAGATTCCTAGCGACTCACAGCGTGTGATTCATAGTGTACGGTGCAACGCAAAAGGCCGTCACTCTCATCGAGTGACGGCCTTTTGAAGGTGGAATGCCCTAGCGGGCTGACGGGTTAGTTACCAGTCAGTTTTTCACGCAGTGCGGCAAGTGCTTCGTCGGAAGCCAGGGTGCCGGAGTCTTCAACTGGTGTTTCTTCGTCTTCGGAGGAGTACGAAGCTGCACCGGTTTCGGCTGGGCTGGTGGTTGCGGCTTCGGCTGCTTCGGCCGAGTGGCGAGCAACTTGTTCCTTGTGGGCTTCCCAACGTGCCTGGGCGTCGGCGTACTGCTGCTCCCATGCGGCGCGTTCTTCTTCGTAGCCTTCCATCCATTCGTTGGATTCCGGATCGAAGCCTTCTGGGTACTTGTAGTTACCGTCTTCGTCGTAGTCGGCAGTCATACCGTAGAGGGCTGGGTCGAACTCGGTGCCCTCTGGATCGACGCTCTCGTTTGCCTGCTTCAGGGACAGGGAGATACGACGACGCTCGAGGTCAATGTCAATGACCTTGACGTAGAGAACTTCGTTGACGGAGACAACCTGCTCGGCGGTATCGATGTGACGGTTGGCCAATTCGGAAATGTGAACCAGACCTTCGATGCCGTCTTCGACGCGAACGAACGCACCGAATGGAACCAGCTTGGTGACCTTGCCCGGTACGATCTGACCCAGTGCGTGGGTGCGGGCAAAGACCTGCCATGGATCCTCTTGCGTAGCCTTCAGCGACAAGGACACGCGTTCGCGGTCCATATCGACATCGAGTACCTCGACGGTAACTTCCTGGCCAACTTCGACAACCTCTGATGGGTGATCGATGTGCTTCCAGGACAGTTCTGAAACGTGGACCAGACCGTCGACGCCGCCGAGATCGACGAACGCACCGAAGTTGACGATCGAGGAAACCACACCGGTACGGACTTGACCCTTCTGCAGTGCCTGCAGGAAGTTCGAGCGGGTTTCGGACTGAGTCTGTTCCAAGTACGCACGACGGGATAGGACAACGTTGTTACGGTTCTTATCCAGTTCGATGATCTTGGCTTCAAGCTCTTGGCCAACATATGGGGCCAGGTCGCGAACGCGGCGCATTTCAACCAGCGATGCTGGGAGGAAGCCACGGAGCCCGATGTCGAGGATCAGACCACCCTTGACTACTTCGATCACGGAACCGGTAACAACACCGTCTTCTTCCTTGATCTTTTCGATGTCGCCCCAAGCGCGCTCGTACTGAGCACGTTTCTTGGAAAGGATCAGGCGACCCTCTTTATCCTCTTTGGTAAGCACGAGAGCTTCAACGCTATCGCCAACCTCTACAACGTCATCAGGATCGACGTCGTTTTTGATTGACAGTTCACGTGAAGGAATGACACCTTCGGTCTTATAGCCGATGTCGAGCAGTACTTCGTCTCGGTCGACTTTGACGACGGTGCCAGCCACCAGGTCGCCATCGTTAAAGTATTTGATGGTCTCATCGACAGCGGCCATGAATTCTTCAGCCGAGCCGATGTCGTTGACAGCGACCTGCGGGGCGTTGCTAGTAGTGGTCATGTAGTAGGGACTCCGATATGGATTAATGTGGTTGATAAAACTTACAGGTTTTATGACACGGAAGTGTGCCGCGTCACAATCATTGTTCTGCCAAAATAGGCAACGTTTAATATAGTACGGTATCGGTCCTGTCAAAATCAACGTCGGACCGGCGCAGTTAGTGGATAGTCGATGGCTGCGGGGACTCTTGCGACGAGAATTTCTGCTGCACTGGGACTGCTACCATCCACTGTTTTCGTTAGTGCGCGGCTTCATGCCAGGAATAGCCTTTTCCAACTTGCACGTCCAGCGGCACTTTTAAGGTGGCAGCCGAGGACATTTCTTCCACCAGGATTTGTTCTGCAGCGTCCACTTCTGAGTCGATGACCTCGAGAATCAATTCGTCATGGACCTGCAGGATCATCCGAGAGTAGAGGCCATCGCGTTCGAGTCGATCTTGAACTCCCAGCATCGCCTTTTTAATGAGGTCTGCGGCTGAACCCTGGATGGGGGCGTTCAGGGCGGCCCGTTCGGCCATTTCCCGGAGCTGGCGGTTGTCGGATTGTAAATCGGGTAGATAGCGTCGACGGCCTAGCATCGTCTGGGTATAGCCGTCTTTGCGCGCCTGGCGAACCACATTTCGCAGGTACCGCTGAACGGCACCAAAACGGTCAAAGTAGCTGGTCATCAGCTCGCGTGCCTCATCCACGGAGATACGTAACTGACGGGACAGCCCGAAGGAGCTCAGCCCGTAGGCCAACCCGTAGGACATCGCTTTAACTTTGTCACGCATCGAGGTGGTGACATCTTCTGGTTCGACCTCGAATACCTGCGCGCCGACGAAACGGTGTAGGTCTTCACCATCTTGGTACGCCTGAATCAGTCCGGCATCCTCGGACATGTGGGCCATGATGCGCATTTCGATCTGTGAGTAGTCGGCGGTCAACAGCGTGGTGCGTTCATCGCTGCGCGGGTTGGTTCCGGCGACGAAGATGTCACGAATTTGGCGACCGGCGGGCGTTCGGACCGGGATGTTCTGCAGGTTGGGGTTGAGCGAAGACAACCGTCCGGTGGCTGCAGCAGTCTGCGAGAACCGGGTGTGGATGCGTTCATCGTCGGCAATGGAGTCCAATAGCCCCTGGACGGTCTGGCGCAACTTGGTCGCATCGCGGAAGGCCATGAGGTTGTGCAGGAAGGGATGATCGGTTTTCTCCAACAGATCCGCCAACGAGTCTGCATCTGTTGAGTACCCGGTCTTGGTGCGACGAGTTTTGGGCATGTCCAGCGTCTCAAACAGGACGGTTTGGAGCTGTTTGGGCGAGGCCAGATTCACTTCCTGACCACCGATCGAGGCGAAGGCGGACTGTTGGGCTTTCTCGACCTCATTGGTAAACCCGGCCAGCAGACTGTCGAGCCGTTCGCGATCGATGCCGATGCCGATGAGTTCCATCTTGGCGAGCACAATAGACAACGGGATTTCAAGGTCATGTAACAGGGGCACGGCGTCACGTTCGGCCAGCTGTTCTCCCATGACCTCGTTGAGGCGGTGAATCATCCAAGCGTTGCGGGCGTACTGTGCCAGCTGCTGGGCGTTGTCATCATCAATGCCTTCGAGCTCAAGTTGACCCTGGTTTTCAGTAGCCACGATGGATTCTAAACGTGTGTTGAGATATGTCTGGACCAGATCAGTCAGGTCGTATCCGCGTCGGTCGGGCTGGAGGATGTAGGCCGACAGTAGTACGTCGTCTTCGACCCCCACGATAGAGGTGTTCACGTCTGGGCGGGCCGGTAGCGGAGAGCTCGATGCCGTGGTGGCCAGGGCCTTGAGGATCGATTTCAGGTCATAGACGACCTTGGCGTATGCCGAATCCGACAGGAACGCAATGACAGCTTGGCCAAGTTCCTCCGAGGCAGCGTCAACGTCGAGGACCGCGGTGGCGTGCGACGTGGCAAAGCCCAGGGCGCGGATGGCTCCGTAGTCCCCCGGTGCCGGGATTTTGCGTTTAGTGATCACCGCGGGCGGGGTGATATGGCAGAAGACCGAGACCGGCTCGCTGATTGAGGTGAGGAACGCTTCCCAGTCCGTGATCTCGTCGATCAGTATGGTTTCCGGCATGTCCTCTGCCGGGGGTGGCTCTTCGGTTGTACCCAGCTGTTGTTCAAAGGTCGTGAAAAGGCGGTCACGAATGGTGTTGAACTCTAAGGCGTCGAACAGTTCGGCTACTTGGTTACGGTCTGGATTGACCATGACGGTCTCGTCGAGATCCAGCGGCAACTCCAGGTTCGTGACGAGCTTGTTCAGCTCGCGGTTTCGTTGGACGGCTTCGAGATTTTCCCGCAGGGCTTCGCCCTTCTTCCCGCCGATATTGTCGATGTTGTCCAACACGCCTTGCAGTCCGCCGTATTTTTTAATCCAGCGCGCGGCAAAGCCCGGCCCGACGCCGGGCACTCCCGGGAGGTTATCTGCGGTTTCACCGACCAGAGCGGCCAGGTCTGGGTATTGGGCCGGTGAGACGCCGTAGCGCTCTTCGATCGTGGCCGCATCAAAGGGTGGCAGTTCGGACACGCCCCGCATTGGATACAACACGGTGATGTTGTCGTTGATGAGTTGGAAGGTGTCACGGTCACCGGATACCACACGCGCTTTCCATCCGGCCTCTTCGGCGTTGGTGGCCATGGTGGCGACAATGTCGTCTGCTTCGTACCCATCCAGTTCGATGTTGGGGATGTTGAGCGCATCCATGATCTGTTTGATGAGGTCGATCTGACCGTAGAACTCGTCTGGGGTCTTATCGCGGCCGGCCTTATATTCGGGGTACTGTTCCGACCGGAAGGTCGGGGTATCCATATCCCAGGCCACCGCGATGTGGGTGGGCTGTTGTTCCCGGATCATGGCCAGCAGCATATTGAGGAAACCGTAGACGGCGTTGGTGTGCTGGCCGGTTGCGGTTTGGAAGTTATCGGCCGGCAGCGCGAAGAACGCCCGGTAGGCCATCGAGTGGCCGTCGATGACCATCAGTGTGTTGGATGAGTCTGAAGCAGAGTTATTGGTAGCAGTCACGGTCCCTAGTCTAACGAGCACACGAGGTCCCGGGGGTTTACTCCACAGGTGTGCCGGGCGGACGGTCAGGTATTGGAGCCCGAGGTCTTGCTATCGTAGGAAGGGTCACTTTCAGGGTCTTGGTCGGCGACCACTTCGGCTTCAGGTTCGCCTTGATCTTCTGCCAGTTGATCGAAGTAACCGGGCTGCATTTTGGAGCCGGTGAGGTAGGCGGAGCGAGCAATGGCCATCGTGCCAATCGAAGAGGTGGCTATTTGGAGCCCAAGGATGATTAACATCAGCACGAAATTGAGCCACGACGGCACAAGGATAAACGCCCCGATGACGAGGAGTGACATCCCCAGTGCTGCGGCGGTGCCGACGGCTGAAATCCGTTGGTAAACATCAGTGAACTTAAACAGCCCCACGACGGCCAAAGCAAAAATTATGACACCAAGCACCAGCATGAGGTTGGCGATGAGCGCAGCAATATCCATGGTGAGCTACCTCCGTCCTCGGGTCAGTACACGGGCCAGCGAGACCGCTGAGAGAAATCCCACAACTGAGGCCACGAGGACCATGTCGAAGAAGTAATCGGGGGCAACTAGCACACCGAGCATGATGAGCAGGCCGGTGAAACTAAACATCAGTAGGTCACCTGCCACGGCGCGATCTGCTTCACTGGAAGCGGTGATGAGGCGAATGGCAATCGCGATCATACAGCCAGCGAGCACGATAAGCCCGATATACAGGCCAAAATTTTCTGCGGTCACCCCACGTCCTCGCTTCCGATGTGACGGTTTTGTTGATCGACCGCAGATGCCTCAAATCCTCGGCGGCGCATCGCGGCCAAAATATGGTTTTGCATATCGAGCGACCCCTCAGCTACCGCAGCTGGGCTGCCGTCATAGAGGGAATGCACATAGATCCAGCGAGCCCCATCATCATCAATGTGCGTGCCCAATGTCAGTGTGCCGGGTGTGATGGTGATGAAGGCAGACAGGATGGTGACTTCAGCGTCCGTCTCACAGTCCGTTTTCACACGAGCGATACCGGGTTCAGCTTTGATGCCCGGAGTGACCAGATCATTGAGCACCGCGACAGAGGACGAGATGATTTGGCCAATGAACCACACGATCAGCCAGATCCACCGTGGTAACCAGGTTAGAGTTTTCATGGGTTCAGCACCGCCTCGACATACGTGCTGGTATCGAGCAGTCCCTCAGCCGCGATACCGGATAAGGTCAACAAGAATTGTGCCCCGAGACCAAGTATGACCGTGATCGCGGCCAAGGTGACCGATGGAGCCGCCAGTGCGAAGTTTATGCGCCGCTTGGGAATGGCCGCTTCGTCGGTTTCCAGAATCGTTTGTGTTCCAGTGAGCGTCGTGATTTGGGAGTGGGTGGCTTCGGTGGCCAGTTCCGGGGTATAGGAAATCTCATGAGCGTAAGGATCGAGGGTCTGAGAGGTGATGACCGTGCCCGATTTGGTCGCGGGCCCTCCGGAGCCTTTCTCCCAGAACATGCCCGTCCAGATCTTGAGCATCGACAGCAGGGTGATAAGCGAGACAAACAGCATGATGACGACTGCTGCAATTTCACCGGCCTCGACAGCACCGACGATGAGCAGGAATTTGGCAACGAAACCAGAAAACGGCGGTATCCCTGCCAGCGATAGCGCCGCGATCATGAAGGCTACCGCGATGACGGGTTCGGTCCGAGCGATACCGCCGAGCTCTCCTATGACGCCGGTACCATAGCGCACTTCGACTGCACCGGTGGACATAAACAGTGATGCTTTAACGATCATGTGGTGCAGCAGATAGAAGATTCCGGCTGTCAGCCCGAGCTCGGTGAACAGGGCGACGCCCAGCAGGATGTACCCGATTTGCGACACCATATGGAAGGCCAAGATGGTTCGGGTGGTTTTCTCGCCCACGGCACCGAAGACTCCGATGAGCATGGTGAGGCTGAAGAACACCACACCCACCCAAAGGTAACGGCTATCGCCGTCATAGAGGACCGCGTAAATCCGATAGATAGCGTAGATCGCGACTTTGGTGTGTAGACCAGAGAATAATGCCGTGACTGCCGGCGAGGTCGCAGGGTAAGCGCGCGCCAGCCAGCCGTGGATTGGTACCACCGAGGCCTTAATGCTCAGTGCGAAGATACAGACGGCACCTGCGATCGCAACGGCCGGGTCAAGGCTGGCTTGATCGGCGAGCACAGCGATATTCACCGATCCGGCGGTGCCGTAGATGAATCCCACGCCGATCATGTACAGCGTCGAGGTGAACAGGTTCAGCGTGACATACAGGCGCATCCCGTGGATACGGCGTACCGGCATGTTGCGGTTCGCGCTCAACACGTAGAGACCGTAACTTGGCAGCAACATGACTTCAAGGAACACAAACAGGTTGAAAAGGTCGCCGGTCAGAAGTGCGCCGTTCACCCCGGTGGTCAAGATGAGAACCAACGCCACGAAGTAGCGCGAGTTGGAGACTCGGGAGGCTTGTGCGAACCAGATGCTGACCACCGTGAGCAGTAACGTCACCGAGAGCATTAGGGCGGTGAACATGTCCGCGACAAAGGGGATCGCGATACCACCTGGCCAGTGGCCAACCTGGTGGGCTATAGCGCCCCCGTCTTGTTGCCAGAAGTAGTACACGAGGCCGAAAGCCCCGGCCAACATGCTCAGCATGGTGAGATAGGCGATCACCGCATGGAACCGAAGGCGGTGACCGGTCACGATGGCTACACCGCCGGCCAGCAACGGCACAGCAACAAATAACGGCAGGAGCATGCCGATGGTCTCTGAGCTCATGACTTCTCCTGACGAGTGGGCTGGTCTGAGTCATGCCGGACCCCGTCGGAAAGCGACTCGGCCGCGACATCAAGTTCTTCAACCGATGTCGCCGTTTCGTCGCTCTTCTCGCCGGTGACGGACAGCACGAGCATGAAGATCGTAATTGAAAACGCGATGACAATAGCCGTAAGCACGAAGGCCTGAGGTAGTGGATCGGCCATGGCAGCGGCGTCAGAAGTCGAAGGGAACGGCGCGTTCCGTCGTTCTGTTCCACCTGCGGCAAATAGGATGAGGTTGCCGGCATGGCCCAAAAGCACGAAACCCAGGATGACGCGGAGCATCTCGCGTTTGGTGAAGAGATAGACAGCACCGGCTGCCAATATCGCGACGGTCAGAGCCAAACTCATTTCGTGACCTCCCTGGGTGATCTAGCCTCGATGGGTTCTCGCGCTGCAGGGCGTTGACTCGTGGAGGCGCGCAGCGACGCTGCGCCTTCGTAGACGGCGGCCAGGCCGCGTTGAGTTCCGAGCATGTTGAGCGCACCAATGATGACACCGAGCACAGCGAAGTAGACGCCAAGGTCAAATACCAGGGAGCTATATAGTGTGTAGCCGAAGATATCCCATTGGATAGGCGCCAGATACGAGCCCTCTAGAAGGCCGATGAATCCGACCGCGGCCCCGACAATCACGCCAGCACCGATGAGACCCATGTAGGGCCAACGGATCGGGGCAATTTCATCATCGGGGGCCGCCAGGTACAACAGCGCGAACGCCGAGCCGGCGATGAGCGCGGACACGAATCCCCCACCGGACTCATTGTGACCGCGCAATAACAGCAGCAAGCTCAACCCAACCAACACGGGCAAAGCTATCTTGGCAAACGTGCGTAAATACACCGAGTTATGCGTCGCAGGAGACAGCGGTGAGGTTTCAATAAAGTGGTGCGGCCGCACCGGGTTTGGCAGTCGGGAGGCAAACAGCGCCGCGATTGATACACCAGCGACCCCCAACACGGTCAGCTCCCCGAGAGTATCGAGCGCGCGGAACTCCACCAGGATCACGTTAACGAGGTTATTCCCACCTGTCACATCACGGGCGCTTTCGGCAAAGTAGGTCGCCGGATCCGACATCCCGTTTCGACCGGTCAGAGCGAATGTTCCTGCAAAGGCTGCAATCCCGGCGCCAACGGACGCGAAGACTGCGAGTTTCGACACCGGCTCTTTCCGGCCGAACTTCTTGGGTAGCCGGTGCAAGAGCAACACCATAATGACTACCGTCAGGATTTCGACCATCAGCTGGGTCAGGGCGACGTCAACCGCACCGAGCGCGAAGAACCAGAGTGTAACGGAAAATCCGACCGTGCCAAGTACCACTACGGCGGCGACACGGGTCTTGGCCCGGACCGTAGCAATAACCCCCACCGCTACGACCGCGAAGAGCAGCCAGTCGGTCCAACGAGACAGTCCATCGTTTTGAGCCGGTAAATCGTCGATACCAAACCATCCGACTGCCGCGAGTACCACGAGCAGCGCGGAGGGGACCACCAGGTGACGTCCCGGGTTGAGTCCAGAGGTCCAGGAGCTGACGACCGCCCCGAGGTCGATGGTGCCTTGCCGGAACTTCTCCACAGCCCCTAAGCCGGAGTATTTCAACGGGCGCGGCACTAAGAATGCTTCTATGCGTGGCTGCTGCCAGACCGCCACCGCACCGATCGCTATGACGAGTGCGGATAATAACAGGGCGGGCGTAATGCCATGCCACAGCGAGAGCTCAACATTTTGGGCTGATCCGGTTGTTTGTGTGGAGGCCGTGGAGATCAGGCCGTTGAGGAAGAACGGCGCGAGACCTAACACGAGTGATAGCACGGCATTGAGCGCAGGATATCCCCAGAAAGTGGCTGGCCCTTCAGGAACGGGAACCAAGTTAGCGCCTGAGCCACGAGGGGTGTTAATCCATTCGCGAGGTGACCGATAGTGTCCCATCGCGCCTAGAACAAATCGTCCGGAGTAGGCAAACGTTGCGATGGCGGTAATGACAGCCACTGTGGTCAACAGGGCGGGTAGCATTCCCGGCAATTCCGCGCCCAAGAAGACTTCGAAAAGTTTCTCTTTCGATACGAAGCCTAGCAGCGGTGGCAGCCCTGCCATGGAAGCCGCGCCGAGCACGACGACGGTCATAGTGGCCGGCATTGACACTTTCCGTACGGTCAACATCCGCATATCGCGTGTGCCCGCTTCATGGTCGATGACACCGACAGACAAGAACAATGCTGATTTGAATAGCGCGTGGGCCACGGTGTGCAGTAGTGCGGCCGTGAGTGCCAAGGGGGTTCCGATACCGATCAACGCAACTAAGTACCCCAGTTGCGACATGGTCGAATACGCTAGGAGCTCTTTGAGATCGTAGCGACGCAGCGCGGCGACCGCACCCATCAGAGCGGTCACAAGTCCCGACCCAATAAGTAAGGTGGTCCACAGTACGTCCTGGGCCAAGACCGGTGAGAAAAGCAGAAGAAGGAAAATGCCGGCTTTGACCATCGCTGCGGCGTGAAGATAAGCCGAGACCGGCGAGATCGCAACCATTGAGTCCGGCAGCCAGGACTGAAACGGGAACTGCGCCGATTTGGTGAAAGCCGCCAGTGCCAGGGTGATAACCAACCAGGTGGTGACCGTGGGGTCCTGCCACATGTCAGATGCCAGAACCTCAGTGATGACCGTCGTACCGGTGTTAGCAATCATAATGGCGACGGCTGCTAGGAGGCCAAGCCCACCGGCGACGGTTACTAAGAGTGTTCGAACCGCAGGTTTGCGGGCATGAGAACCCGATCGTCCGATCAAAAAGAATGATGCTAACGTGGTTGCTTCCCACGCGACGTACAGGACCATCAGATCGTTGGTCAGCACCAGGACCAACATGGCCAGCGCAAACGTCGTCATCCCAAGGTAGAAGCTGGTAATTTTTGTTCTGGCCAGATATCGGGAGGAATAGAACAACACTCCCGCGCCAATGACGAGCACCAGGAGCGAGAACAGGAGCGAGAGTCCCGTCAGGCGCAGATGGAACCCTACGTTAAGAAAATCTGGAATCCAGGGATAATATTCGACGACGGTGCCCTGGGTGGCATACGCGTAGACGAGCACACCAGCGGCTGCTACGAGCGGCAACCAGAGGACCCACCCGGCTTTTGCGTGCAGCGAGCGTGACATCGGAGCTGACAAAATTACCGCTACCAATGTGAGCAAGACTGCAGTCAGCAGCACAGGCGACACCTCATTTGGACAGGCCAGCGAAAGCGATTCGATTTCTGCCAGCTACTCGAGCTTTGAACGTATGGCCACGCCATATTGGCGCACCCGACAATCCTTGCATACCGTTATGGCGGTTTCAAACTAAACTACATGGTCGAAGTGTGGTGAATCCCACCTTGACGTGTCCGTGAAATTCCGACACGAAGCGGCCATGCCACACGAACTATTCGGGCTACTATGTCTCCGCTCTAACCCTATCCGCCAAATCTTCAGTGCTTGGCTACGCGTCAGGCATGCGCGTGGGTAGAGGGAGCACAGGCATCGACGTGGAGCCACCAATGCATCAGGAAAAGTTTTAGCAGCAGTACTGAGGCTGCAAGATATATAAGAAAGCTTCCCCCGCTTCATACAGGGTGTGTAGCGCAGCTACTCAAGAGCGGAGAGGCGTTGGGCGGGTCGGTGGCTGCCTGGCAAGTTCGCCCTGGCCCATTCCGCGCATGCATCAATCGAGGGGTGCCACGTAATCTCGTGCCCACGTCCTGGAATGACAAAACCCCAGAATGCGACTTCTGGGGTTAGTATTCATCTCGTCGTGTATCCGGAGATTTTGTACCCGAAGTGGGACTCGAACCCACACATCTTTCGATATTGCATTTTGAGTGCAACGCGTCTACCAATTCCGCCATTCGGGCTAGGCACCTAAGCTATTTTACACAACTTTGAGGAATTACAAAACGGAGCCTGTCGGGTATCTAACGTACAATGAAACACTGACGAACGCACTAGTGAGCCAACGAAGAGGTCCCGATGACAGACAGCGAGTCACCCGCACCAATGCGTATCGTAGTGGCTGAAGACGAGACAATTATCCGGTTAGATATTGTCGAGACCCTCACGGGGCAAGGCTATGAGGTTGTTGGTGAGGCCGATAATGGGCAGCGGGCCATTGAGTTGGTTGAGGAGCTGTCGCCTGATGTGGTGTTGATGGACATTTCAATGCCGATTATGGACGGGTTGTCTGCCACCCGCTCGATTTCGGAAAGGTCGTTAGCACCGGTCGTTATTCTCACAGCGTTTTCGCAGCGCGATCTGATCGAGCAGGCGACCCAGGCCGGTGCCATGAGCTATATCGTGAAACCGTTTAGCGAAACCGATTTAGTGCCGGCCATTGAGCTGGCTCGCGCGCGATTCGAGCAGCTGGTCACCCTGGAGGCTGAAGTTTCTGACCTGGAGACGCGGTTTGAGACCCGCAAATTGGTGGACCGCGCGAAAACGTTGTTACAACAGCGGCTGGAGATTACTGAACCTGAAGCGTTTCGGTGGATCCAGAAAACTTCGATGGACCGGCGTTTGACCATGAAGGAAGTTGCCCAGACGGTGATCGACCAGCTGGGCAACCCCTCCCCCTAAGCCCTACATTGGGGACCAGCCGGATACCGCATCCCAGCGGTGCGCTGAGGGCGCGACCGCGGTGTCAATCAGCGCTGGGTCAATTTCTGCGGTGGTTGAGCCCATGCGGTGGACTTTGAGCATGTTCGTGGTGCCGGGAACTCCCGGGGGCGAGCCGGCCACCATCACGACCAGATCATTAATTTCGGCTAGACCGCTTTTGACGAGTTCATAGTCGATTTGTTCGGTCATCTGGTCCGTCGAATCCTTGAACGGCACGATGCGTGGTATTACGCCCCAAGACAGGCATAATACGTTGCTAGTCGTGTACGAGTGTGTGAAGGCGTAGATCGGTTGTGGTGCACGCAGTCGCGAGAGTCGTCGCGCCGAGTCACCCGACTGAGTGAAGGCTACGAGGAACGGGATGTCCAGCGATTTGGCAATATCAACGGCTGCACGGGTGATCGCCCCGCCGCGAGTGCCGGGACGTGTACCCAACGGCGGCATCCGATCAAGACCCTGCTCTTCGGCGGATTTGATGATACTGGCCATGGTCTGCACGGTTCGTACGGGGTACTTTCCTACTGAAGTTTCGCCCGAGAGCATCACAGCGTCAGCACCATCTAAGACCGCGTTGGCGCAGTCGGAAGTCTCTGCACGCGTTGGTCGTGGGTTCTCGATCATCGATTCGAGTACCTGGGTGGCCACAATGACCGGCTTCGCCCAGCGGCGTGCTAAATCGATTGCGTCCTTCTGTACCACCGGGACCTGTTCGAGTGGCAGCTCTACCCCAAGGTCGCCCCGAGCCACCATGATCGCATCGAAAGCATCAATGATTTCTTGCAAGTTGTCGATCGCCTGAGGTTTTTCGATCTTTGCGATAACCGGGATGCGGCGACCTTCTTCTTCCATAATGCGGTGGACCGCATCGATGTCGTCGGCACGGCGTACAAAGGACAACGCGACCATATCCACGCCCAATTCCAGGGCGAAGCGTAGGTCTTCTTCGTCTTTCTCGGTCAGGGCCGGAATACTGACGGCAACACCCGGAAGGTTGATACCTTTATTATTCGAGACCATGCCGCCAATGACGACATTCGTCACCACATCAGTTTCGGTGACCTCGATGGCTTGGAGTGCAATTTTTCCATCATCGATGAGGAGTTCATCACCGACCTCGACATCTTGCGGCAGTCCCTTGAAGGTGGTCGAGCAGATGTCCTGGGTGCCTTCGATGTCTCGGGTGGTGATGGTGAAGGTATCCCCGTCCTCTAACAGATGGGGGCCGTCTGCGAAGCGGCCCAGTCGAATTTTGGGACCCTGCAGGTCAGCGAAGATGGCGACGGGTTGATCCAAGTCCGATGAAGCTTGCCGGATCGTTTTGAACGTCGAGGTGTGAACTGCATGCTCGCCGTGGCTGAAGTTTAGGCGTGCAACATTCACCCCGGCTTTGATTAGTTCACTTGTGGTTTCGTACCCCTGTGTGGCGGGGCCAAATGTGGCGACAATTTTCGCGTGTCTCATAATCCCTCAGTCTATGGTCGATGGTTTCGAAAGTTAATGACTGGGCATTGATGAGCCACATGACTTCCGTCATGATGAGGGCTTATCGACGTCGCTGTCGCCCGGTTGAGACTGATCTTCGTCGAGCGGTTCGGTCGGTTCCGTATCGGAGGCGCTTTGGGGACGTTCCTCATGACCGTCGCGATAGATTTTCTCGGCCTCGGCTTGCGCTTCTGGGGTTTTGGGTCGATTCACGATCGCATAAATCAACAGCCCGACAGCCAGGAGGAACATCAACACTGACATCCACGTGTTGGTGCGTGCGGTGATCCCCAGAATGGTGAATTCTTGAGCCGCGTCCAAGCGGATGGACTCGATCGGGATCCGACCCAGGGTGTACCAAACGATATAGGAGGCCAACATCATCCCGTTGCGCAGCTTGAACCGCCGGTCGATCAGGAGCAGCACCGCCACGCCCAAGAGGTTCCACAATGATTCGTAGAGGAAAGTGGGATGGAACAAGGTGTCTGCTGGCAACCCGGCCGGGAAATTATAGTGGTCGGCTTCGACTTCCAGCCCCCACGGCAATGTGGTGGGCTCACCGAAGAGTTCTTGGTTGAAGTAGTTGCCCCACCGGCCAACGGCCTGTGCCAACAGGACGCCGGGTGCTATGGCATCAGCCATCGGAAGCATGCGCAGCCCGTAGCGCCGACACCCGAACCAGACGCCCAGCGCCCCGCCGATGATCGCACCCCAGATCGCAATGCCACCTTCCCAGATGGCAAAGATTTTCCAGGGGTCGCCTGAACCGTCGTAGCCGGGGCCAAAGTATACATCGGGCACGGTGAGCACGTGGTAAAGCCGGGCACCGATGATCCCAAAGACGACGGCCCAGAGGCCGACGTCATACATTTGTTCGGCTTTACCGCCGCGAGCCGCCCAACGTTTGCCACCTAACCAGAAGGCCAGGACACCACCGGCGATAATGCAGAGCGCATAGAGATGGATCTTGAAGGGTCCGATCTCGAAACCGTCAGTGGGTGGTGGCGGGATCGATGCGATCAGCGTCGCAAGCTGCATAGCGAGTGGGCCTGTCCTTTGGGTCGCGGGCTAGTTAGGCTTTGTGGGCGCCGGTAACGAGTCGTCGGGTGATCTCTCCGACCGCTTCCGGACCACCGTCACGTAGCGCGGTGACCAAGGTGGTGCCCACGATGGCGCCATCAGCATAGCTGCCGATCTCTGCGACGTGATCCGGTTCGGATATCCCAAGGCCTACACAGACGCGGGGTGCTCCGGCGGCGTGAGCGCGTTGGACGACCCGTTCGGCAGCGTCGGAGACGGCGGTACGGGCACCGGTGATGCCCATGATGGACACCGCGTAGACAAAGCCCCGTGACGATTCAACGGTGAGTTTGACGCGATCATCGGGTGAGGACGGTGCGGTCAGGAAGATTCGATCAAGGCCGTATTTATCCGAGGCCTCAAACCATTCACCGGCTTCTTCAGGTACCAAGTCTGGGGTGACGAGTCCGGCGCCACCGGCTTCGGCGAATCGCCGGGAGAATTCATCGACTCCCATCTGCGCGACGAGATTCCAATACGTCATAATGACCACGGCGGCGTCGGTGCGGGAGGTAACTTCTTTGACGATGTGAAACACATCGGCCACCCGAAAACCATTTTGCAAAGCCTGCGCGGTGGCTTTTTGGATGACTTCCCCATCCATCACCGGATCCGAGTAGGGCAAGCCGATTTCGATGATGTCGGCACCGTTATTGCCCAACTGGACTGCGGCCTCGATCGATTCTTCGATGCTTGGATACCCCGCGGGTAGGTACCCGATAAAGGCCGTACGGCCTTCGGCACGTGCCTGTTCAATTTTCTCTGCGGTCAGAGAGCGAATCTGTTGTTCTGTCATGGGATTATTCTCCAAGCTCGGTGAGATCTTCTGGGACCATACCGAACCAGGTTGCGGCGGTACTGACGTCTTTATCACCGCGACCGGACAGGCTGACGATGATGACCTTCTGTTCGGCTGCTGGGGTGTCAGCAGTGACCACGCCCTCCTCGACCCAGCGTTCGGCCAGCCGCTGCGCGCCTGCTAGTGCGTGGGCAGACTCGATGGCGGGCATGATGCCTTCCGACTGACTGAGCGATTTAAAGGCGTTCATTGCCTCAGCATCGGAGACCGGCTGGTAATCCACCCGCCCGGTGTCGTGCAAGTAGGCATGTTCGGGGCCGACGCCAGGGTAGTCCAGCCCGGCCGAGACTGAATGCGAATCGATAGTCTGACCGTCTTCGTCTTGCATCAGATAGGTGCGAGCTCCGTGGAGTACGCCGACTCGGCCCAAGGTAATTGGGGCGGCATGCTTACCGGTCTCGACGCCTGCGCCGCCGGCTTCCATCCCATAGAGCTCCACCTCGGCATCATCAAGGAAGGCGTGGAAGATACCAATGGCGTTGGATCCCCCACCGACGCAGGCCACCACGGCGTCTGGAAGTTTGCCGACTTGAGCCTGCGACTGCTCGCGAGCTTCTTCGCCGATGACCTGGTGGAAGTATCGCACCATTTCTGGGAAGGGCGACGGACCGGTGACAGTACCCAGCAAATAATGGGTGTTCTCAACAGAAGCTACCCAGTCACGCAGTGCTTCGTTGATCGCGTCTTTGAGGGTTCGAGCACCAATGTCGACGGCTTTGACTTCGGCCCCGAGGAGCTCCATTCGGGCGACGTTGAGGGCCTGACGTTTGGTGTCAGCCTCACCCATATACACGGTGCATTCCATCCCGAACAGGGCGGCCGCGGTAGCGGTCGCGACCCCGTGCTGACCCGCACCGGTTTCAGCGATCAACCGGGTCTTGCCCATCCGCTTGGCGAGCAGGGCCTGACCGATGACGTTATTAATCTTGTGCGAACCGGTGTGGTTGAGGTCTTCGCGCTTCAAGAAGATACGAACCCCAGGATATGCTTGCGCGAACCGGGGCACCTCGGTGAGCAATGAAGGCCGGTTGATGTAGTTTGCGTACAAGTCCTGGAGTTCCTCGACGAACGCCGGATCGTCGACGGCGGTTCGGAAGGTCTGCTCTACTTCTTGTAACGCGGCCATGAGCGATTCTGGCATCCAGCGTCCACCGTATTTACCAAAGTATGGCCCCTCCTGCTGCCGGAAGGCTCCGTGGTGTTCTTGCGGATTGGACTGTGGGGTATCCATTGGGCTCATGAAATGTCTTTCCGTATACGAAAACACCTGGCCCGAGGAAGAGTGTCTCCGGGACAGGTTGAGGGGTGGTTAGGATCTGCTGGCTTGCCGGAAGTCAGCGATCGCTTGTCGTGGTTCACCGTGTTTGACCAGTGCTTCTCCAACAAGAACAGCATCTGCGCCTTGTGCTGCGTACATCGCGACGTCGCTGGCTTGTTTGACGCCGGACTCCGCGACTCGCACGACGTTTGCTGGCAGATGCCCCGCCAGCGTGCCGTAATGTGCGGTATCTACTTCCAGAGTCTTGAGGTTGCGCACATTGACACCCACGATGGAGGCATTCACCGCAACGGCGCGCTGAATTTCCTCGACGGTATGAGTCTCGACCAGCGCGTGCATCCCGAGCTCATGGGTCAGGGCCAGGTAATCTCGCAGTTGGGTATCGTCCAGTGCAGCGACGATCAACAATACGAGATCAGCACCGTGAGCGCGAGCTTCATAAATCTGATATTCATCGACGGTGAAGTCTTTGCGCAGCAACGGAATATCAACTCGCGCGCGGACCGCGTCGAAATCTTCGAGAGATCCACCGAAGCGGCGCCGTTCGGTCAGGACAGAAATCGCCGCGGCTCCCCCGGCGGCATATTGCGCTGCCAGTTCTGCCGGCGAAGCGATGTCTGCCAGCGGTCCAGCGGAGGGCGATTCGCGCTTGACCTCGGCGATGATCCCCACGCCCGCAGCGTTGTCACGGCCACCTACCAGTGCGTCATACGCATTGCGCGCAGGTGCCGCTTCGGCAGCCAGTTGTTGCATGCGCGCCAGCGGGGTGGTGGCTTTTCGGGTGTCCATGTCTTCTACGACACCCGCGATGATGCTGTCGAGGACCGTTCCGGTGCTAGGGGATGGCGTCATTTATGAGTAGTCTCCGTTGGCGCCACGACCGGTGAGCCGCATGACGAACCCTACGATCGGTCCCAGTGCTGCGATCACGATACCGACCCACATGACGATCCACCAGGAAGCCAGCGACCCAATGGCTGCGACCAGCAGGCCAACCAGGACCAGGGCGACCAGGGCCCAGGCGGCAGGTGAGTTCCCTTGGCTGGGGGCCGCGTCATGGGTTGGGTCGTTGAGGATGCGTCCGTATTCGTCGACTTGGATCTCATCGGTGTCGACTTGCACTCTATCTTTGCTGTAAGCCATGGTGATGTTGCCTTTCTTTCAGCCAGTATTTTCCGGCAGCCTCAAGTTGCTTGCGATGATAGCTGCGTCCCATTCTGCCATTTTTTCTCCGACCTAGGTGTAGAACACGAACTGCTACGAGATTTTAGGTGGGGTCTTCGCCACGAGATAATTCGTCCCAGGTGTCGATTTCATCGAGCTGCCCGTCGCGGTCGGCCCGGTGTGGTTGCTGTTGTTCGCCGACGTCGTATTTCTTCGTTTTGCCTACCGGCCATCGACGCCCCACAATCAAGGCAATTAGTCCACCGAGAACAGTGATCACGGCTCCCGCGACGGTCAGCCAGGGCAGTGCGGAGACTTCAAGCTGTGCGCCAGGTTCGTCAAAGCCTGTCGTTCCGGTCGTTTCGGCAATTTTTAGAGCTACCGCACTGAGTGGGTTGGTAATGACGTTGATCGTGGCCCAGCCCATAGTCACTGCAGCAAGGATGGCCAGGATGCCGATGATCCACCGCCCGATCCTGCGAGCAATGGACAATGCCGCCCCAGCAGCAATGCTCACCAGTGCCATCGCCGTAATCACCGGGGACGCCTCTTGGCCGGATAATTGGACCAGATCGATATGTGCGGCTTCGAACCCGGTTGCGGTGACCCACGTTTGAGTTGCGCCGATCAGGGCCAGCACTCCACCTAACAGCAGGATCAGCACGGTCATGCTGCGGGTTGGACGTACGGGTGACTCGGTCACTTCGGATGGTTGCGGTGTGGTCATGTAGAAGAGTTTTCAGCCTTGACATCTTGGAGCTGCTGGGCTGCCAGTACGGCGCGGATGGCAGCGGTTGCTTTGGTGAGCGTTTCTTCGGCTTCAGAGGCCGGCACCGATTCGGCCACGATACCAGCTCCGGCTTGGAGGTAGGCGATCTGGTCTTTGAGAACAGCGGTGCGAATCGTGATAGCCATATCCATATTGCCGGCCAGGTCGAAGTATCCAACCGTGCCACCAAACGGGCCGCGGGCGTGCGGTTCCCACGCATCCAGTAGTTCCAGTGCGCGATGTTTGGGCGATCCGGACAGGGTGCCGGCCGGGAAATTCGCGCGCAACACATCCAGAGCGGTCGTGTTGGCTGCGATGTCTCCTTCGACGGTGGAGACGAGGTGCAGGATGTGCGAAAACTGCTGGACGATCATGTAATCGGACACTTCAACTGTGCCAGGAGCGCATACGCAGGATAGTTCGGATTTCGCGAGATCGACCAGTTGCTGGTGTTCTTCGCGTTCCTTGGGGTCTGCTAGCAGTTCGTCGGAGATGGACCGGATGCTGCGGGTCGGATCTTTCGGTTTGGAACCACCGATCGGGTGCGTCAGCACGCGGTTATCTTTGACCGATACCAACGTCTCGGGTGAGGCACCCACGAGGTGGTAGACGCCCTCGCGATCGGGGTAGTCGAAGGTGTACAGGAACATGTATGGGCTGGGATTAATAGCCCGAAGTACGCGATAGGTGTCGAAGGCGGTCGCGGTGGTCTCAGCGGTGAAACGCCGCGAGATGACCAGTTGAGACACCTCCCCGTCGCGGATGGATTGCTGGGTTTTACGTACCGCAGCGAGAAAATCTTGTTCCGGCCAGGAATGTTGAATGTCACGGGAAAAGTCCCGATCAAGCCACCCGGCAGGGGCGACGGAGACCGGATCGGCGACCGGCTCGACCAGCCGGTGCGTCATGTCTTGCAGGCGAGCGACAGCGCGGTCGTAGGCCTCATCAACACCGGTGGCTTCGCCATCGAAGTTGATGGCGTTGGCTACCAGGGTGACGGTGCCATCAAAGGCATCGTGGATGGCAAGATCGGTCACGAGATTCATGGCCATGGACGGTAAGTTCAGGTCATCGGCTGGCCCGTCACCAAGTTCGACCCAGGCTCGGACGGTGTCCCAGCCCAGGAAGCCCACAAAGCCTGAAACCAAGTACGGCAGTGCGTCGGAGATTTCAGCCCGCACATCGGTGGCGAGAAATTCTAGAGCCGCCTCGAGTACTTCTATTGGGGTGCCGGTGGATGGCACTCCGGCTGGAACCTGTCCTTGCCAGACCGCCTGACCGTTGTGCTCGGTCAAGGTAGCGGCGGTGCCTGCCCCAATAAATGAGTAGCGTGACCAATTGCCATCTTGACCGGCAGATTCCAAGAGAAACGTGCCGGGTGCATCGTTGGCGAGCCGACGGTATATCCCCACGGGAGTTAACGCGTCGGGCAAGACTTTCGTGGTGACGGGGATGACCTTGTGGTCTGCAGCGGCAAGTTCGCGAAATGTTTCTCGAGTCGGAAACACGGGGCCAATATCACGCATCGTGGCCTTTCGTGGTGTCAGGGGTCTCTTGGGTTCCGGTGACGATCAGTTGTCGGTCGGTAAAGCACGTGCGGGTGCCGGTGTGGCAAGCGGGACCGTGCTGGCGGACGGTCACCAACAGAGCATCGTGGTCGCAGTCCAACGATACCGCCACGACGTGTTGCGTATTGCCGGAGGTGTCACCCTTGCGCCAGTAATCGGCTCGGGAGCGAGACCAGTACCAGGCGCGCCCGGTTGTCAAAGTCATATGCAGTGCCTGATCGTTCATCCAGCCCAACATGAGAACTTCGAGAGTGTCGGCGTCTTGGACGATGGCGGGGACTAATCCATCACTATTGCGTTTCAGCCGAGCCGCGATTTCAGGGTCAAGATCGGATTCGGGCAGTGAAACTTTGGAATTGTTCATGATGGATCCAGTCTAGAGCGGCTTGTCTCCTGTTGCCACTGATCAACACGTGATAATTTCACATATGTGACAAACATATCTGCGGGCTCCATGAATTACGACGGCGATGACTTCGTTGCCGCATCGCGCGCTGCTCTGGTAGCGGCGCTGTACGCTGCGGGACCGAATGAGCCGACGCTCGTGGAGCAATGGCAGACTCAGCATTTGGCAGCTGCAGTTTATTTGCGTGAAAACCCGCATCGAGTCACTGAACGCGAGCTTGGCAACGGTGCTGCAGCCCGCAATACCGCCATCCAGCAGCTGGGCGAAGAGTCCTCGTCACGCAAAGCTTTTTATAATCTCGTCCGAAATATCGCCGACGGGCCCGAAGAGCCCCCTGCAGCTCCGCGTCAATCGTTGTTGTCCCGATTGCGTCGTAGCGTGACCCAGCGTCGCCAAGAGACTGAAAGCATGCTGTTACATTTTTTTGTGCACACCGAAGATATTCGCCGTGCACAGGCCCGCTGGGCGCCGCGCAAGCTGACCGATGAGTATGCTGATGCGCTGTTTGAGCAGCTGCGCGAGCATGCCCGAAGATACTATGCCAATGCAAAAACCGGGTATGTGCTCATTCGAACGAATGGTGAACGTATCGTGGCGAAACGCGGGACGGATCAAACATTTGTGACGGGCCCGGCCGGCGAGCTGGTGTTACACGCACTCGGCCGGCCAGACCACGCCTTAGTACTCATTGACCGACCGTAGTCGGTACCCGGTTAGCGACGGACCGGGTATCCGGCGGCTTCGATGGCGTCTTTGACTTGCGCAATCATGTCATCTGGGCCGTAGTGGAACAGTGACGCGGCCAGCACAGCGTTGGCACCGGCTTCGATGGCGGGCGGGAAATGAGCCGGCTCCCCCGCTCCGCCGGAGGCAATCAGTGGTACGCCGACAGCCTGGCGGATTGCGCGGATCATTTCCAGATCAAACCCGTCGCGGGTACCATCAGCATCGATCGAGTTGATCAAGATTTCCCCGACACCGCGTTCTTCTGCTTCTTGGACCCATTCGATAGCGTCTTTTCCGGTGCCTTCTTGACCGCCCTTGATCATCACTTCATAACCGGATGGCATCTGTGCATTGGAGCGGGCATCCAGCGACAACACGAGGACTTGGGCTCCCCAACGACGGGCGATGTCATTGATGAGCTCTGGGTTCGTGACGGCAGCGGAGCTAACAGATACTTTGTCGGCACCGTTGCGCAACAAGTTCTCTACGTGGTCCACGCTGCGAATCCCACCACCGACCGTCAAAGGAATGAAGGCCTGTTTGGCGGTGCGGTTGACCAAATCGTAGGTGGTGTCACGATTTTCGGTGGTCGCAGTGACGTCGAGGAAAGTGAGTTCGTCGGCACCGGCGGCGTTATAACGATGAGCGAGTTCCACTGGGTCCCCGGCGTCACGCAGGTTTTCGAAGTTGACGCCTTTGACGACGCGGCCGTTATTGACATCCAGGCATGGGATGACGCGAATTGCAGTGCTCATAATATTCCTCGCGGTTGATTGTTATAGGCGAATGGCGTGAATTGCTGAGGCCAGAATGGCTTTGGCACCCATTTCGTAGAGCTCGTCCATAATGCGGTTCATGTCCTTTTTCTTGGCCATGGAGCGCACTGCCACCCAGTTATCGTCGGCCAGCGGAGAGATCGTTGGCGATTCCAGACCGGGGGTGACTTTCAGGGCGGCGTCCATGTGTTCGCGCGGCACGTCGTAATCAACCATGACGTACTCGCGGGCGACGAGCACGCCGTGCAGCCGCTGGATAAGTTTATCCAAACCCTGCGGGTGTTTACCGGTTTGACCAATGAGGACGGCCTCGGAACGCAAAATGGGTTCACCCAAAATTTCCATCCCGGCCGCTTTGAGCGTGGAACCCGTTTCGACCACATCCGCGATGGCATCTGCCACCCCGAGTTTAACCGAGGATTCCACGGCTCCGTCCAGGTGCACGATGCGATCGGTCGCAATCTCGGAATCCTGCAGATAATCTGACAGCAATCCGTCGTACGAGGTCGCAATGCGTTTGCCCGCTAACTCCTCTACCGAGGAGTAAACACCGGCCGGTGCGGCAAAGTGGAAGGTGGAGCGAGCAAAGCCCAGCGCCATCAACTCTTCGGCTGCATCGCCGACTTGGGCGTCTAGGAAGAGATCGCGACCGGTCAGCCCGGCATCCAGGGAGCCTTTGGCGACGTAGATGGCGATGTCTCGAGGTCGCAGATAGAAAAATTCGACACTGTTATCCGGGTCTACGAGCACCAGTTCTTTGGAATCTCGACGTTGCCGGTAGCCAGCTTCGATGAGTGTCTCACGAGCCGCATCAGACAACGAGCCCTTGTTGGGCACAGCAATGCGCAACATTATGCCTTCGATTCTCCTCGTTAAAGGTGTTTGTAGACGTCGTCCAAGGAGATACCTTTTGCCAGCATCATGACTTGGAGGTGGTAGAGCAGTTGGGAAATTTCCTCTGCTGTTTCGTCATTGGTTTCATAACGTGCCGCCATCCAGACTTCGGCAGCTTCTTCGACGACTTTCTTGCCGATCGCATGCACCCCTGCGTCGAGTTGGTGGACCGTCCCGGAGCCTTCCGGGCGCGTGCGCGCTTTTTCAGTCAGTTCGGCAAAGAGTTCTTCGAAGGTTTTCACAGTACTAGCGTAGTGGTTTCTGTGTGCTTGCGTTGACAAGGGCGCACTAAATGACGAATTTTTATGTCGCTTTCTGTCCGGTCTCAGATACTTCTTGGATTGTCGGATCCGGCATCAGGGTTTCCACGGCTGGTTTTTCGCGGTTACGGGCCCGTGCCCAGACGAAAAAGCCGACCAGCGTAAAGACCCCGTAAAACAAATACATAAACGCTGAGGCATAGTAGCCGGCAGAAAAGAGCAGTGGCACGCCGACGATATCCACGGCCACCCAGATAAGCCAGAATTCGACCCAGCCTTTGGCCATGCCGTAGGTTGCCAACAATGACCCGACGAAAGTCCAGGCATCTGCCCAGACCGGTTCAAAGGAACCCAAGACACGGAACAGCGGGGTGAGCAGGATGGTCCCGCCGATGAGGATCACGACTAACCGGATCCGGACCGTCCAGGAGGCCCACTGAGGCACAATGGCTGTTTCCTGACCGGAGGTTGATCGTTGGGTTTTGGCCTGTCTCCATTGGCGCCAGCCATAGATCGACACGGCGATAAACATGATCTGGCGACCGGCCTGGCCTAGGAGGTTTGCGGTATCGGCTCCGCCAAACAGACTGCCAAGAAAGACGGTCAGCAGTGTGACGTTGCCAATGATGCCAACCGGCCACGCCCAGACTTTGCGGCGCATCCCACCCAGCGCAGATGCCAGACCGAAGACATTGCCGAAGACTTCTCGCATGAGTAGCCCACCGCCAGCAACCGGGATGGTCCAATTGAACAGGTCAAGAAGCCACTGCATGGTGTTCTCCCTCGGTTAGCTTTGCGCGTCACGTGCCAGAGCACGCAAATCGTCAATGGCTTGAGCTGGATCGTCTGCGGAATAGACGGCTGAGCCAGCGACGAAGACGTTCGCGCCGGCTTCGGCGGCGCGTTCGATCGTATCGGGGGCCACTCCCCCGTCGACCTGTAACGCGATGGGCACTCCAGCATCTTCGATAGCTTGACGTGCCCGGCGTATTTTCGGCAGGACGACGTCGAGGAAGGATTGGCCGCCAAATCCTGGTTCCACGGTCATCAACAACACCATGTCCAGTTCGGTGAGCATATCCATGTATGGCTCAATCGGGGTAGCTGGTTTCAGCGCCATGGCCGCTTTGGAGCCTCGGGCTCGTAGCTCACGTGCCAGCCGAATTGGGGCCCCTGACGCTTCGACGTGGAAGGTCACCGATTCGGCACCCAGATCTGCGTAGTCGGGTGCCCACCGGTCGGCGTCTTCGATCATCAGGTGAATATCCAGTGGCTTTTCGGTGGCGGCGCGGATGGCTTTGACAACGGGAACACCCATGGTCAGGTTGGGAACGAAATGGTTATCCATGACATCGACATGGATCGCATCAGAGTTGTCGACGCGGGCGATCTCTTCGGCTAGGCGGGCGAAATCTGCAGAAAGGATTGACGGGTGGATGTGCATGCCGGTCACAGGCGAGCTCCTCGGGGGTGTCTCAAGGTGGTGGTTTAGCGGGTTAGAAGCGCGAAGAACATGGCATCGGTGCGATGCAGATCAGGCCACAGTTGGGCGGTATTGGCATCGGTGTCGCCAGCGGTAATGGACTCGCGAGCTAATACCGAACCATCGTCATCCTGGTGAGCGACCTGTTGTAGCGCCGAGGCAGAGTCCAACAGCGTGACGTCAGGCTGGCGTTTGAGTAAATCATTGACCTGCAGGGTGGTCTCGGCGATATGTGGCGAACAGGTCACATAAGCCAACAAGCCGCCAGGCTTGAGCATGGCAAGTGCCGCGTCGAGCAATTGAGATTGCAGCTGGGTCAGGGTGGCCAGGTCCTGGGGAGTTCGCCGCCACCGCGATTCGGGACGACGACGCAGCGCTCCCAGACCCGTACATGGTGCGTCCAATAAGATGCGGTCGAATCGTTGCGCGTTGGCCGGATCCGCAGCCAAGGCGGTACCGTCTGCCACACTCGTGGTCCAAACATCCTCGTTGACAACGCGTAACGCTTGTGTCACGAGTTTAGTGCGGTGCTCGGAGACATCATTGGCTTGTAACGTGGCGCCGTGGGCTTGGGCTAGAGCGGCTAGTACCGCAGCCTTGCCACCGGGTCCGGCGGCCATGTCTAACCAGGCTTCACCTGCGGTAACGTCCCGGGCGCCAACCAGCGCCCTGGCTGTGAGTTGCGAGCCGATATCTTGCACGCGCACCGTGCCGTCTGCGACCCCGGGGATCCGGCCGGCATCTCCGCCGGAATAGACCGCGGCATCTGGAGCTAGCGGGGACGCTTCGGCGCCGTATTCTAGGACGGGCTCAAGGTCACCGATGCCAGGCAGGGCGATGAGGTTGAGTTCTGGCGCACTGTTATTGGCTTCCAACACCGAGCGGAAATCCTCTACGTTGCGGCCGTTGGTCACCAGGGATTGTTTGACCGCCCGCAGGATCCATGGTGGATGGGCATAACGGATCGCCAAATCCTGGTCGGAGTCTCCTGGTGCCAACTCCTCAAGCCATTCTTCCAGCGTGCGCTGGCTGACCTTACGTAAGACCGCATTGACGAACCCGGATGGGCCGGTACCGATCTGGTCACGGACTAGCGCGACCGTGGTATCCAACGCGGCGTGTGCGGGTACGCGCATGTTCAGCAGCTGATGGGTACCAAGCCGTAACGCATCCAACACGGGCCGATCGAGTTTTTTCAGGGAGCGATCGACACACCGTGCCAAAATCGCGTCGTATGTGCCGAGAGATCGGAGGGTGCCATAAGTGAGTTCCGTTGCGAACCCGGCGTCTTGTCGATCCAGTTTGTTGCGGCGAATACGGGTGGGAAGTACTAGGTTGGCGTAGGCGTCTTCGTGCGTAACGGCCTGTAAAATCTGAAAAGCGGTTAAACGCGCCGGATCGGTCGCGCGCTGCCGCTGGGAGGGGGCTTTCGCCGAGTACTGGCGTGGCCGCCCAGACCGGCCGCGGTTACGTTGCCGGCCTTTGGTGTTGCGGCGCTGTTGAGTCGAATCTTCGTCTGCCAAACCTTCGTCCTTAATGCTGAGGGAACTCATCCGGGTTTGTCGCGGACGTATGCATCCGAACAGTATCTTCCACGCCGCGAGCCCAGTCAGTAGCGGCCATCATCTTCTTGCCGGATGGCTGCACCTCGGTGAGTTCAATGACACCATCTTGACATACCAACAGGACTCGATTGGATTCGAGCACGAATTCACCGGGCTGTTTCGTGGTTTCCACCGCATCGGAGACCGGTCGGGCACGGCCGACTTTAAACCGGGCGGCTTGCGTGCCGCCGACCTCAAGCATGCCCCAGGCGCCCGGAGCGGGAGACGCCCCATTGATCAGTCCGCGTACCGCATCTGCTGGCTGTGCCGGATCGATCTTGACCTGTCTGCTGGTAAGTTTCGGAGCCCAACTAGGCTCGCCGTCTTGAGGGATGGCTTGTGCCGTGCCGGACTGAATTTCCCTCAGGGTATCGGTTAGCAGGGTTGCGCCTTGATGTGCCAGATCCGCTAACACCTCGCCTGCGGTTTCATCCGGTGCAAGGTCTCGGGTCAGGGTCGAGAACACCGGTCCGGTATCTAAACCGGCTTCGAGTTGGAAAACCGCAGCACCGGTGCGAGGTTCTTGGTTGATAATGGCCCACTGGACCGGAGCAGCACCCCGGTAGGCGGGTAACAACGAGAAATGCAGATTTACCCACCCGTTGGGCAACATATCGAGCACCTCTTGAGGCAGCAGACCACCATAGGCAACGACGGCACCAAGATCAGGTTGCAAAGCAGCGATCTCTTCGACGGCTTGTTGGCCTTCTGGTCCGGTGAGCCGATCGGTTTTGATCACGGGTAAGCCCAGTTCTGCGGCGCGGGCTGCAACAGGTGACGGGGTCAAAACGCGTTTGCGTCCGACTTTGGCATCCGTTCGGGTCACTACCCCAACTACCTGGTGCCCGCCCTCAATTAGTGCTTCCAATGACGGGACTGCAGGGGCGGGTGTCCCAGCGAAAAGAACTCTCATGAACGACCTTTGCTCGGGGCTTGACGATCGGATGGGCCGGTTCCAAAAATGGAGCTAATTTCGGCCGAGCGTGCAACGTTGACTCGCTTGGTGGCTTCTACGAAAGATCGTGAGGCCATTGCCCGACGGGCCTGGCGGAATTCGGCGTCTTCGAGGCGGTCGACAAACAACAACCCTTCCAGATGGTCTACTTCGTGTTGAAGCATCCGGGCAAACAGACCTTCACCTTCGTACGCGACGGGCCTACCTTCGAAGTTCACACCGTGAACCTTGGCGTATTGCGCCCGCGGTGGCGTGTAGTACAGCTCCGGCACTGACAGGCAACCTTCTTTGGGTTCGTGTTGTGGCGGTCCCCACGTCTGGATGACCGGGTTGATCACATGACCCTGCCGGTTCTCGAGGTTGAAGACAAATAGCGCGTGACTCATCCCCACTTGGGGCGCCGCAAGGCCGACCCCTTCAACCGCGTCCATGGTTTCGTGCATAGAGTCGATGAGTCGACGCAGGCCCGTTGAACCATACCGACTGGAGTCGACCAGCGTGGTTTTGCTGCGCAGCACAGGGTCGGGAACAGTCCGGATTGTTAAGATACTCACGGAATAAGACTACCCAAGCTCGCTTCAGGATTGGTGCGGGGCCACCACAGGCGGTCCCAGCGGCTGCAACGGCTTTGGCGCCACGTTGACGGCCTGCTGATATTGCCAGACCTGACGCAACGCCCAAAATTTCTGCCAGTATTGCGGCAACGTCTGGGGATTCGCCTGGTAGGCCACGACCTCGGTTTCGCCGATGGCCACACCCAGCAGCATCGCATCTTGGCCATATGCCCACGACTCCCAGGTACCCGCTGCGGGGTCGACAAGCGATTCTTCGGCTTTATATCCGGCGGCCAGCTGCATCACGACATTGTCATTGAGAGGCTTCACTCTGCCAGACCGGTCCGTGCCGCGGGTTTTGAAATCGATCAGACACGTCCGGCCGCCAATCTCTGCGACCAGATCGAGTGTCCCGGCGTACCCGACTGTGTGATTCCACACGGTGATTTCCGCAGCGAGCGGTTTAACCTGAAAATTCTGCCACCACTCATCGAAACGATCAGCAAAGGCTACTTCGTTGTGTTGGGCCAGGATCTCGCGTGCTTCAGCCATGGTGTGCGGCTCACCCAATGCACGCAGTGCGACCTGCTCTGCGTAGTTATGAACTCGATCCCCGCGCGCTGCGGCTTCGTCGCGGAAACGTTCTGCGGCGTCATTGCACTGGCGGGCTAACGTTTTGAGTTTTGCCGGTGAACCCACAGCCTCCGACAGCCGGGCGTCGGCAATGAGCGTCGAGGTAGCCATGTGGCTTGCCCAGCCGGTGAGATCGAGTGCTTGCAGCCCGATGACGGTGGTGATTGATGGGACTTCAGGCAGTCCCGTCAGCGAGCGAGAATACATTCGTCCGGCATCTGTTTGATGCGCGAGCTGTGGTTGAGTCATAGTTCCTATTATGGTCCATTCGAAGGACACGGTAAGTGTTTCAGTCCGACACGAAAAACGATCGAGAGGCTGATTTGCGCTTTCGAAATTTTATTGGGTATAGTTCTTATCTGTTGGACACACGGTGAACAAACACAAAACAGTTTTTCGCTAGTGTTCTGCGGATGTAGCTCAGCTGGCTAGAGCACCACCTTGCCAAGGTGGGGGTCGCGGGTTCGAATCCCGTCATCCGCTCGCAACACCCTCAGGGTGGGGTGGCCGAGTGGTGAGGCAGCGGCCTGCAAAGCCGCGTACGCGGGTTCGATTCCCGTCCCCACCTCGATCGGATTTCCGAGATGGCAGCAAAGATGCTATCGTAGGTATCTGCAAGAACTTGGGTTTCACTATGTGGAACACAAGCGCGATTGGCGCAGTTGGTTAGCGCGCTTCCCCGACACGGAAGAGGTCACTGGTTCGAGTCCAGTATCGCGCACAGGATTACATTGAGTAATTCACGCGGATGTAGCTCAGCTGGCTAGAGCACCACCTTGCCAAGGTGGGGGTCGCGGGTTCGAATCCCGTCATCCGCTCTGTTGCTGCTATGAGGCTTTGGTGAAATTCACCAAAGCCTCATTTGCGTTATGTGACTCTCACGCGAACGAAGCTTTCTGGGTGTTTGATATCATGTTCGAGATCACAGAACGCCAGCAATATTGCTGCGCCGATCCTCCACAGAGGCATTCCCGAACCAGATAAAGCCCACCGGTCCCCAGGACAGCTCTCAGTCCTGCGCGCTGACCTTTATGCCTGGGATGGTACCGACGAGGACTGTGGTTCCGCTGTATTAGAGGGCTTTTTCTCCAAGATGCCCTTCGCGTGCCAGGGCGGTCATTCGAGACACAGTTCGGAAGTATTTTTTCATGTAACCGCCGGCCATCATGTCTTCGGTGAACAGCTCCTCGAAAGGAGCCCCCGAAGCTATAACCGGCACGTCTTTGTCATATAGCCGGTCGGCTAATACGACAAAGCGCAGGGCCATGGCCTGCTCGGTGATCGTGGAGACATTACTGAGCACGAGGACATCGACATCTTTGACCATTTCACGGTAGCGCGAAGGGTGCACCCGGGACAGGTTCTTCGTCAGAGCACCCCAGTCATCGAAGGCAAACACTTCGTCGTCAGGGAAGTTCGCCTTAGCCGTCTCCAGTTCCTTGCCGACAGCTACCGGTTCAGGGGCACGCTCGAGCCCGCGGTGACGGTAATCTTCACCATCGATGCGTACGGTCTCGAACTGATCGGAAAGCACTTGGATTTCCCGTTTGAAGTCTTGGGCAGCAAAGCGCCCCTCCCCCAGCGCGCCGGGCAACGTATTCGAGGTCGCGGCGAGCTTTACGCCAGCATCGGAGAGCTCGCGCATCAAACGCGACATGAGCACAGTATCGCCTGGGTCATCGAGTTCGAATTCGTCAATGCACACCAACGTGTATTCTTTGAGCACTTCTACGGTTGTTGTGAAACTCAGCGCTCCGACAAGGTTGGTGTACTCCACGAACGTACCAAACGCTTTGCGACCTGGCGCTGCGTGCCATAAAGACGCCAACAGGTGGGTTTTACCCACCCCAAACCCACCGTCCAGATAGATACCGTTGGGCTGGCCGTTGCCATTCTTCCCAGCATTTTTCGGTTTGCGCTTGAATTTTGAGAAGAAACCACCCGACTTTTTTGCCGGTGTCATCGTGGATGCAAATTCTCGTAGCCGATCCACTGCACCGGCCTGTGAGGGATGCGCGGGATCAGGGATATACGTGTCGAAAGAAACTTCACCGAAGCGGTATGACGGGTGGAAGCCCGCCAGGAGTTCTTCGGAGGAAACCTGCGGGTTCCGCTCCGATAGAGCTACGATTTCTGCCACGTTGTATCCAATCCATTGAGTTCGGTCTAACGTCAAGCACCGAATGGGTGCTCAACCTCTCCATCCTAAAACGCAGCCCACCTGCCGCGGCACTGTTACTTCGAAAGCGCCCGTAGAAGTAGTAGTGTGACGCGGGCCGTCGTAATTAACACACAGGCTTGTATCCTTAATTTGTATACGTGTCACATGCCGATGGCAACTCACAACGAAAGGGCCTCTCGCTTCATGACTACCTCAGTTCCGGTGGAACAATCCGACTACGCGCACCCAGAAAAACTCGTCTCAACAGCTTGGGTAGCGGAACACAAGGACCATCCCAACGTCGTTGTTCTAGAGTCGAATGAAGATACTCTGCTCTATTCGACCGGGCACATTCCCGGGGCCATCAAAATTGACTGGCACACCGAGCTGAACGATCCCGTCACCCGTGATTTCATCGGACCGGAGGGCTTTGCCAAAATGGCTGCCTCAAAGGGCATCAGCCGCGACACGACAGTTATTTTCTACGGTGATAAGTCAAACTGGTGGGCTGCCTATGCGCTGTGGGTCTTTACACTCTACGGGCACGAAGATGTCCGCCTGATGAATGGTGGCCGAGACAAGTGGATTGCGGAAGGCCGCGAAATCACTCGCGAGGTCCCAGATGTCACTGAAGGTGACTACCCGGTTGTCGAACGCGATGACTCAACCGAACGTGCCAACAAAGCACAGGTATTAGACAGCATCGGCAAACTGCCACTGATTGATGTCCGTTCCGCCGCCGAATATACCGGGGAAACCACGCACATGGCGGGCTACCCACAAGAAGGCACCCTGCGTGGTGGCCACATCCCGACCGCCGAATCGGTGCCATGGGCAACCGCGGCCAATGAGGATGGCACCTTCAAATCCCGCGAAGAGCTGACCAAGGTCTACGCGGAGGATGCAAACCTGGGCCAAACCGATCAGGTCATTGCGTACTGCCGAATTGGTGAGCGCTCAGCGCACACCTGGTTTGTGTTGCGTTACTTGCTCGGATATGACTCCGTACGAAACTACGACGGCTCCTGGACTGAGTGGGGCAACAGCGTCGGCGTACCGATTGTGGTTGGTGCAGAGCCCGGCCAAGCGCCAAGCTAAGACTCGTTGACCTATTTCGCCGGTGCTGGGAGTGATCCTGGCACCGGCGAAATATTTTAACCCCCGCGGGCGTTAGAATGAACGGTGGATCATTGCCGTAGAAAGGATCCTATGCCTGCGCAAACCATTGAGGTTCTTGACGAACTCATCGCTGACTTCCAAGACCTGCCCGAATCCGACCGTCTCGAACTGCTGTTGGAGTTCTCCGATAATCTTCCAGAACCACCGGAACGCTATGCCGGTCACGAAGATGAGATGGAACAGGTCACCGAATGTCAGACACCGCTATTTTTGGCTGTGGAATACTCCGACGAAGAAGATCCGATCGTCACACTGATTATCTCGGCTCCGCCTGAAGCCCCTACAACTCGCGGCTTTGCTGGCGTCCTCATTGAGGGACTATCAGGTCAGCGTGCCTCAGAGATCCTGACAGTTCCGGACGATATCCCGAATAGGCTCGGGCTGACCAACGCGCTGACACCGCTGCGCCTTCGAGGTATGAGCGCGCTCTTAGGTCGTATTAAGCGGAATATCACCACGCATTTGTCATAAGCTCGGTCCGGCAAACTCGTGCCACCCCGGCAATCGCTGCGCTAGTAACTTCCAACATGTGGCACCGGGTCTATGAATACGACCATGGCAACACGACCGCTCGTTATGGCCACGAAGCCGTCGAAAAACTAGCCGTCGATCCTCAGCGAGTGGCTAATGCGCTCGTGGCGGTGGCCGACAAAGTAGACTTCACACGACTGAGCATAACTTTAGGTGCGCGCACCGTGCGGATGGCAAATATTCGTCGCGAACGTCTAACCTCGCATTCCCGTGGCCTGCCCTCGGGTAGCAGTTAAAGCCTCTGCGATGGCGTTCTCCATGGCCTGTAGTGCTTCGGAAATGGCTGGTTCTTCGTGTTCGGCTTCTGCATGGAACTCAGCTAACCGGGCTTTCACTTCTCTATTCTGCAGGCCTGGAAAGATACTGGGCAGCACATCTGTGGAATACAGCAGTTGTACTAATGGCCAGGTGGTCGCATCCAGGGCGGTATCTCGTCCAAGCAGGGTGGCTCGGAGCCTGACATACATGTCCATCCGTCCATAGGACTCGTTGGGGACCATCCTGGTGCGTGGAAACATCCCCAAAAACTTCTTTTTGACCACCGTGATTTCTTCACGAAACTCCAGCATCCTCACCACCGCGTCCATGAGTGCCGGACGCGAGAACCGGTTGATCCACTGCTCGGCGTCTTGGTTCTCGGGAGCGTCTTTCATAATCTGGAGGACGGTATGTAATGGCTGTTCGAGCTCTGCTTCGTGGTGGGAATTGACCATCACCACATCCCGGGTGACATACAGACAGCCGCGTCGTGCCAAGTCCGTGAGGACCGCACCGGCTAATCCGATACGAACGGTACGTAGCGGAGCTTGGAGCTTGCCTCCATCATCCAGACAGCTCAGCAGATAATATTCTGCCAGGTTCAACGGCCGCGGTTGGGCTTCTCCAGGTGAAGACATCATACGTCCATTGTCGCGGTTTTTGAGGCCGTTGTGTAGGACTGGCCATACTCCGTGGCGAAGACGACTATTCTTTGTGTTGTGCTGCTTGCTTTTCACGGAATTGTTGCGCTTCGGCCTGCCACGCTTCGGCGATAATCGAGCGCATATCACCGATAGTGCCCGTGACATTTTTTGTTTGCGCGATGATGGGAAGGAAGTTCCCGTCGCCGCCCCAACGCGGGACAATATGTTGATGCAAATGCTCAGCGATGCCAGCTCCGCCGACTTTGCCCTGATTCATCCCAAGGTTGAAGCCGGCTGCCCGGGACACGGTGCGTAACACCTGCATCCCGATCTGGGATAACTCCGCGAATTCGGCTGTTTCTTCGACCGTGAGGTCAGTGTAGTCGGGTACGTGACGGTATGGGCACACCAAGAGATGACCCGGGTTATACGGATAGAGGTTCATCACCACGTAACACGTTTTACCGCGGGTCACGATAAGAGACGCTTCATCATCACGTTGCGGTGCGGCACAAAATGGGCAGGACGCCTCATCGGTGACCTGACTTTGTCCCTTGGACACGTAAGCCAACCGATGCGGCGTCCATAACCGTTCAAAAGCATCCGGCGTCCCAGCTAATACAAAATCATCGGTGGATTCTGCATCGTGATCTGTACTGCGGTCTGCCATGGAGTGTTACACCTGCTGACGCTGCTCGACTGCGGCGACGATACGCTCGATGGCGTCATCCACCGGCACGCCATTGTCCTGGGAGCCGTCACGATACCGGAACGAGACGGCATTCGCTTCGGCGTCTTCCCCACCGGCAATGAGCACAAACGGTGCCTTATGTTTTGCTGCGGTGCGAATCTTTTTCGGGAACCGATCGCTGGAGCTGTCCACGCGGGCACGAATACCGCGGGCTTTGAGCTTGTCGACGATATCGAACAGGTAGTCGTTGAAGGCATCTGCCACGGGGATGGCAATGACTTGTTCTGGGGCGAGCCAAGCGGGAAATGCGCCAGCGTAGTGCTCGGTGAGCACCCCCATGAAGCGTTCAATTGAGCCAAACAAGGCACGGTGGATCATGACTGGGCGCTGGCGGGTGCCGTCGGCAGCCTGGTATTCCAGATCAAAACGTTCCGGAAGGTTGAAGTCCAGCTGAATGGTCGACATCTGCCAGGTGCGCCCTAGCGCGTCGCGTGCCTGAACAGAGATCTTCGGACCATAGAAGGCCGCACCACCCGGATCATCCACCAGTTCGAGACCGGATTCGGTTGCGACTTCGGCCAATACCTGCGTGGCATTATCCCAGACCTCGTCACTGCCCACGTATTTTTCTGGGTCCTTGGAAGACAGCTCGAGGTAGAAATCATCCAACCCGTAATCTTTGAGCAAGTCCAGCACGAAGTTCAACGTGGTGGTCAGCTCGTCTTTCATCTGGTCTTCGGTGCAGTAGATGTGAGCATCATCTTGGGTCATGCCGCGCACTCGAGTCAGCCCGTGGATTACCCCGGATTTCTCGTACCGGTAGACCGAACCGAATTCGAATAAACGCAGTGGCAGCTCACGGTAAGAACGGCCTCGTGAAGCAAAGATCAAGTTGTGCATCGGGCAGTTCATGGGTTTCAGGTAGTAATCTGCCCCGGCACGGGTGACTTCCCCAGTGTCTTCGTCGCGCACTTCGTCGACGTGCATGGGCGGGAACATGCCCTCGGCGTACCATTCGAGGTGCCCGGAGGTCTCATATAAGTTTTGTTTGGTGATATGCGGGGTGTAGACGAACTCATAGCCAGCTTCCTCGTGGCGCTGGCGTGAGTAGTCTTCCATTTCCTTGCGCAGGATCCCACCCTTGGGGTGGAAAACCGGCAGCCCCGAACCCAGCTCGTCCGGGAACGAGAACAGGTCCATTTCGGCACCAATTTTGCGGTGGTCGCGACGTTCTGCTTCGGCAATGCGTTCCTGGTAGGCCACCAAATCTTCTTTCGATGCCCATGCGGTGCCGTAGATCCGCTGAAGCTGCGGGTTGTTTTCTGAACCTAGCCAGTAGGCCCCGGCGGCACGAGTCAGCGAAAAACCGTTGGCGATCAGCTTGGTGGACGGAATATGGGGGCCGCGGCAGAGGTCGTACCACACGACTTCACCTTTACGGTCCAGGTTGTCGTAGATGGTGATGTCCCCTGCACCGATCTCTACGGAGGCACCTTCCGCAGCGGCTTCTTCATCGTGCTGACGGTCTAGCAGCTGCAGCTTATATGGCTCATTTGCGAGTTCTTCACGGGCCTTGGCTTCGTCTACGGCGCGACGATCGAACGTTTGACCTGCTTTGACGATGCGCATCATGCGCTTTTGGATCTGTTTGAGATCCTCGGGGGTGAAGGGTTCGTCGACATCAAAGTCGTAGTAGAAACCATCTTCGATATATGGCCCAATGCCCAACTTGGCGTCTGGATACAGCTCTTGGACCGCTTGCGCCAGAACGTGAGCGGTCGAGTGGCGCAACACTTCCAGACCTTCTTGGTCGGTGATGTCCACGCGCTCAACTGTGGCTCCGTCGGGAATGGCACGGAACAGGTCCTGCAGGGTCCCGTTGACCTTCATAACTACCGTAGTTTTTTCCGCACCGAATAATTCGGTACCGGTGGTACCTTCAGCGACCTGCATGGTTTGGTCGTCTACGGTAATGGTGATTTCTTGTGGTTCGGCCACGTGCCACTTCCTCCTTGGGTTAGGCTCAAAAATCCGGTGGCATACTGGACCACCGACAAGCCATCCGCCAGTCTATCTTTTTGCAGACCGCTTTGCAGGTTCATGAGCTCACTGGTCTTCCAGTTGAATATCAATCACAACCCGCACGGGCGATTCCAACACCGAGACGGCATAGGGACGTTGCTGATCTAACCCCAGATAGTAGGTACTAGTGGCTTCCCACGGCGCGAAACTCACCACCGCTTCAGTGGCCTGGGTGTCGAGATCTTCGAGATGGGCGCCATGTTCCAGCATGTCCGGTGGCAAATCGAGCGGGTCCGTGGTGCCCGACAGGGTGACTTCCAAGTACGCACCAGAACCGGTATCAACGAGCGTGCCAATGCCCGGCTCTCGTGGCTCAGCTGTGTATTGCGTGAAGAAGCTGGGCTGGCCGGTGCCGGCGTGTTCAATGACGATACGTTCAAACCCGTCGTGTACTGCAGTCCGGACGGCTGTGGGATAGATGTTGGAAGTCTCGCCATATTCTGGCCACCCGGAGGAGTGCTGGTTTTCGGTAGAGAACTCACCGACGGGGGCAAGCGTGGTTTCTGGACTCTGTTCGTCGGTGGGCTCATCCGGGGTCGCGGTTGGTGAGCCGGTCGTGGGCGAGTCACTAGGCGAGGCCTGTTCAGGTGTGGTGGGCGAAGGTGAAGGCTGCGGTGATGTCTGGTCTTCAGTGCCGCAGCCGGTGAACCATAGTCCAGCTGCACAAAGTATCGCTACTATCCTTGGCGGTGTTCGGTGCGTGGCCATCGCGATCCTTTTATCTGGTGGCATACGGTTTGTGCACCCCACGATAACGTACTGAAGCGTCCACGTCAGGAGCTAGGGCCCGCTGTCGCAACTGGCTTTGGTGGACAACCGGTGGGGCTGGTTGTTCCGGTGATTTCGCAAGCCATTGCGCCCAGTGGCTCCGTTGTGTATCCCAGTAGTCAGGGTCAGGCAATGAGGCTGGATCGTGCATATCCCAGGCGCGGATGGCCTGCAGGGTGATACCGCGGGTTCCGGTGCGTCTGGTGGTGCCTTCAATGAGCATTAATCGTGCGGAGAACAGGATGTCGCCGGTGGCGTGTTGGGCTTGAGCAAAAAAGGAGGTGTCAACCACCCCGGTGCCATCATCAATGGAAATAAATACCACCCGATTCCCCGAGCGCATCGGTGGGGTCTGGGTTGCTACGCGCACACCGGCAACCATCACACGGGTATGGTTTCGCAGCTTCAAGAGCTGATCTGCCGGCGTGGTGCCCAGCGCATCCAGATAAGGTTTATGGGACTGCATCAGATGCCCGGTGGCATCGATAGCGGTCAGATCCAGCTCAGTGCGGATTCGTTGTTCTGCTGTTGGTTCAGGAAACAGTGCCGGCAGTGTTTCGAGTTCGGTGTCGCCCAACGGGAGGGCTTGTTGTCCTTCGATTTGTGGGCGTCCGAGACGCAGACTGCGGCCGGTGCGGTCCCGTCTGGTCGGTGAGTGTAAGAATTCTAAGTGATGGACCAGATCGGTACGGCTGATGCCGGTGGCCGGTAGCAAGCAATCGAGTGCGCCAAGTTGGGCGAGGTGTTCAAGGCTCTTTTTACTCAACCGAGCTCGGTCCCGGATATCTGCCAAACTGTCAAAGGGTTGGGCCCGTTCGATGCGTTGCATTTCTTTGTGGGTCAGCCCCAACACGGTGGTCAGGGCCAGCCGAATCCCCCACCGATGGCCAGACGGGTGGGGATGTGGAAGCGGTTCTAATCGCATCTGCGTGGTGGAGCGATTGATATCGACCGGCAAGATCTCGATACCCATCCGGCGGGCTTCAGCTACCATCAGTCGCTGCGGATACATGCCGGGGTCGTGTTCTAGGACCGCGGCCATAAACGCTGCTGGATAGTGGGTTTTCAACCAGGCAGATTCGAAGGTGGGGATGGCAAAGGCCGCGCCATGGGCTTTGCAAAACCCGAATGAGCCAAACGCCGCGAGGGTCTCCCACACCTCGTCGATGACGTCGATATCCCAGCCACGTTCCATGGCTTTGGCTCGGAAATAAGCTTCAACCTCAGGTTGTTCATCAGAGCCGAGGCGGCGGCGAAATTCATCAGCTGCGGCCAGCCCGCAACCGGTCATGGCATCAAAGGTTCTCAGCAGTTGTTCATGGAAAACCGTCACCCCGTGAGTTTCTTCCAGGATGGGTTTCAGTCGCGGGTGTGGGTAGTGGGCCGGGGCTAATTGGTGGCGGTAATCCAAGAAAGGGCGGACCATATCGGATTTCATGGGCCCGGGTCGAAACAGTGAGATATCGATGATCAGGTCGGTGATGGATTCGGGTTCGAGTTTGCCAATGAGCTCACGCTGGCCAGGCGACTCAATTTGGAAACAGCCCAGGGTATGGGTGGTTTTGATCATCTCGTAGGTGGCCGGGTCATCATGGGGCACTGTTTCAAGGTCGATGTGTTCTCCGGTGGTGCGCTGAATTTCTTCGATCGCATAGGCGATGGTGGACTGCATGCGTACCCCAAGCACATCGAGTTTGAGCATGCCCATCGGGTCCATGTCGTGTTTATCAAACTGGCTCATAGGCAATCCCATCCCGGAGGCTTCTACCGGGGTCCGGTCCAGCAAGGTGGCATCTCCGAGAATGACCCCGCAAGGATGCATCGAAATATGTCGGGGTAACCGGTCGAGTCGTTCTGTCAGATCCACGAGCAAATCAAGTTGTTGATTGCCCGATTTGCGGCTGTTTTGCACTTGGGCCGCAAAGTTTTGCAGTTCTGGCATATGCTCGAGAGCTTGGCGGAAGTCGGAAGCGGAGAAGCGCCACAATTTTTTGGCCAGGTGATCTACCTGCTCGCGCTCTAGACCAAGCGCTCGGCCTGCATCACGGACCGCACCGCGCACGCGGTACCCGTTTTGCATGCTCATCAGCGTGGTGCGTTCCTGACCGAACCGGTCAAAGATCGCATGATAGATTTCGTGTCTGCGAGCGGATTCCACATCAATGTCGATATCGGGCAGCGTGGATCGGTCTTGCGATAAGAACCGTTCAAAGATCAGGTCGTGTTCGATCGGGTCGACGTGGGAAATTCGTAACGCGTAGTTCACTAGGGAGGACGCACCGGAACCTCGAGCAGAGACTCTCACCTGACGGTCTTCGATCATGGAAACCACTTCGGCAACGGTGAGGAAGTAACTGGAAAAGCCCAGGTTTTCAATAATCTTGAGTTCGTGGTCGAGCCGGTCAAGTACTCGATCATATGGGGCCCCTGCGGGATCTAAGTGTCGGAACCTGTGGGCCAGCCCTGCTCGGGCGCGTTGCGAGAGCACAGTATTTGGCTCACCGTCGATACCGATGACATCAAATTCTGGGACTCGCGGCTGTCCCCAGCCGAGATCTTGGGCCGGATCCAGCGCGCAGGTCTCGGCTAACCGTTGGGTCGTCTCGAGTAGTTGGTGAACCGCCGCAGCACCGAAACCTGCTTCATAGACGATCTCCTTGGCGAGAGCATGCATGTCGTGGGCAGATTTAAGCCAGCCTTGACCATTGGGCTGCATATCGGTCAGGGTATCGAGACTGGACAGCGCTCGGGCGGCATCCACCACATCGGCGGTGGCGGCGCCGTCCGGGGTCGCGTACCGGACGGCGTTGGTCAAAACAGCTGGCAGGTCAAGGTCGGTGCTGGCGCGCAACATCCGCACAGCTTGTGCGGTGGACAGGCGCTTTGACGGCAGGGACAAGTGGGACACGATTTCCGTGTACAGTGCCCGAGCTGGCAGGGCCCTCTTCCATAACCTCAAGCGGGTACGCCCCGCGGTGTATTTGCGCTGGACCATTAGCGCCCCGACGTCCGAACCGGGACCTACCAGCACCTTCAGCACTGCCTCAGGCCCAGCGGCGCGAGCTAACTGCGAGACATAGATATAGGGCGTTTGGTCGGCCCCGAGTTGCGTGTGCGCCAGTGAGATCAATCGCACCAGGGCCTGGTACCCGGCTCCAAGATTTTGAGCTTGGCCGTACCCGGCCTGGGCCGCATTGGCTGCCAAGATCGTGACCCTGCCGGCTGGTAGGGGTTGACCATCTGCAGTGCTGGACGGGTCCCACATCACCGCAAGGTTCACCCCCACCACCGGAGCAATATTATGGGCCACGCAGGCTTTGAGGTGTTTGGCCATCCCGTAGAGTCCGTCGCGATCTGTGCAGCCCATAATCTGGGCGCCATCGGCTGCCGCAACAGCTACCAGCTCTTCGGGCCAAGACACCCCGAAGTGGGCAGAATATGCGGTGGTGACGTTGAGATGGGCAAAACCAGGTGCCATGATTAGGCGACTTCATCCAATCGCAGGGCGTCGTGGACTTGCACCAGACGCCAGCGACCTGACTCAATATGGTGTGAAATATCCAAGGTCAATACCGGAGCATTCTGTGCCCGAGACAGACCAACTTGGACCCGCCAAACCTGATAATCCACCAGTCCAGGACCGTGTCCGAGAGCTGCCCGGTATTCTTCGGCCCACCACCGACGACGCACATACCAACGCTGTGGTTGCGCTTTGACCGTATAGGACCGGCCACCGTACATCAGGTGTAACGGAACACCAGCGGTGGTGCAGGTGACCTCAATGGATTGTGTGAGTGTGCCCATGGCAAACCCCTTCCTGATCAGTGGTTTCAGTACGCTATGTTGTTCGTGCTCTCAGCATAAAAATTAACAGGGACACGATAAGCCGGACTGTTGTTGTACCGGAGGAGCATTCATAATGGGTCCATGACCAACTCAGCTTTCGATGCGGCACTCTCCCCACTGCTCGATGCATCCCGTCTGACCGGCGTCTCGGTTGTAGCCGGGCGTGTCGTGACCACCGTCCAGCAACTCAAACAAGATCGCACCGGATATGTGACGCAGCTGTGGGATGTCACCGAGCACCCGATGCAGCTGACCTTTGCGGATGATTCGGTCTCGGCGGTAGCACCGGCCCGTGACGGGCGCATCTTTTTCTTATCATCTCGAGACTCGGCCGCCGCCGACCCGGATACTCCCGCGGCGGCCGGCGCAAAACTCTGGGTGCTCCCCGCCATGGGTGAACCCAGCATCGTGGCCCAACGGGCCTGGGGTTTTAGTGGTCTGCAAGTAGCCAACGACAAACTAGTCGTTGCCATGCAGTGGCACAGTGGTGCGGCTACCCATCAAGAACATGAAGAATTGGCCGCAACCCGGGACAAAGCAAAGGTCTCCGGAGTGGTCTACTCCCAGTTCCCAACGCGCTACTGGGATCAAGATCTGCCACAGGGCCGGACCGTTTTGGGCATCGCTCTGCTCCCAAGCCCTGGGGAGCGCCCCGAGTTCATTCGGATCGATCTACCAGCCGGGCGGTTAGTAAACTGGCACCTTGATGCGGCCGCCACGCACGCGGTGGTCACCATGGCACAACACCGCGGCAACACCCCCGACGACGTAGAAACCCAGGTGCTGTATCGCATCGACTTTGTCACCGGTCAAGCCACTGAATTACTCACCTCGACGTTGCACCAAGAATTCAGCGCCGGCACTATCAGCCCGGATGGCACTCGCGCGGTTATCAATATCAGCACCCCGTGGCGTGACGGTACAAACCTGTCAGTGTCCGCCGGGATCATGGATCTTCGCAGTGGTCAGTTGCAAGCCCTGTGGCCCGACTTAGACCGATGGGTCTCGCCCGAGTGGCTAACCAACTCCCACCTGATTGCCACAAGCGACGACGAAGGTGCCGGCGCAATCTTTACGGGTGGCCTTGGCGACGCCCAGCCCACCCGGATGACCACCGCGGTGGACACCTGGCAGCCACATCCGGAGCTCGAAACGGCTCGAACATATACCGCGCTTGCCACCGACCCGCAGGTCAACACTGACACCGCAGCGCCCGTCTATGCCATCTCCTCCGGTGTAGCCGCAAGCCCACAACTGGTGCGATTTGAGCTTAATCCAACCGCGCCAGCAATCACTGAACCCGAGGTGGTTCATAGTCCGGCGACTGCGTTGGCATCACCGGGACGTTTGACCACTGTGAGCACCAGCGCTGAGGATGGCACCCGCGTGCGCTCGTGGCTACGGTTACCTGAGGGAGACGGCCCATTTCCGATGGTGGTATTTGTCCACGGCGGACCGTGGGGGTCCTGGAATGCCTGGACGTACCGGTGGAATCCCGATCCATTTGTTGCTGCCGGCTATGCGGTGCTGCTCCCGGACCCGGCGATCTCGACCGGGTATGGTCAGCACATGATCGACCGGGGCAATCAGCAACTCGGTGGTACACCGTTTACCGATCTGATGCAGCTGATCGATGCGGCCGCAGCCCGCGATGATATTGATGCCGCCAATGTTGCCGTGGCTGGTGGATCCTACGGCGGTTATCTAGCCAACTGGGTCGCCGGCCATACCGGGACGAAGTTCCGCTGCATCATCACGCACGCCTCGCTGTGGGATACCAATGTGATGGGCCAAACCACCGATAACGCGACCTGGGACCGGGCGATGGCCCCGCAGACGCAGTATTCCCCGCACCACTATGCTCACCAGATTGCGGTGCCAATGTTGGTGATCCACGGAGATAAAGACTATCGGGTCCCCATCGGCCAGGCCCATCAGCTGTGGCATGCCCTGCACACGGTTACCCCCGCTGTGACCGATGCTGACGGTAAATCCGCACACCGGTACCTCTACTTCCCCGATGAAGGCCACTGGATTCTGGGTCGTGGCAATGCCGAGGCGTGGTACAAGGTGTTCTGCAACTTCTTAGATGTGCACCTGCGCGATGCACCCGAAGAATACCCGTCCGAATTAGGGTAAAGCCACGCCTAAACCAGCGTGTGTTGACCACCGGTCGGGTCAAACGGTTCAATAAGTTCCGGCCCGTTATTGCGCACCGATCCCACGGCAGGATCTACCGGATACATTTCCCACTGGCTGGCCACGTCATAGGCGCCAGCTACCACGGCGTCCACCAGGTGTGCTGCTTCATCTTTGGTGACGTCACCGGCCGAAAGCCATTCGTCCATCATCGCCCGGCTCATGGGCAATGGCAGCCGATCATGCAAGCCAGCCAGTTCGTCAAGGATCGGCGGCTCTGCGCCGGGTTGTGGTGAGGGCCCGGTGAGAATTGTGGTGGACAAAATCCAGGGAGCATCATCATCGGCTGCAGGATCTTTCCACCACTCATAGAGGCCTGCAAAAAATATTGGTGAGCCGTCTTTGGGACGAACGAAATATGGTTGTTTGCGCTCGCCCTTGGTCTCTGGCGCTAGCCATTCGTAGTAGCCATCCACGGGGATGGCGGCGCGGCGGGCTTTGACCGCAGACCGGAATGAGGGCTTGTCGACGACGCTTTCGGAGCGTGCATTAAAGGTCCGCTGCCCGAAAGACAGTTCCTTGGCCCAGCTCGGGACCAGACCCCAGCGAGCCAAATATAGGTGCCGCTGCCAGGGGGTGGTCGGGTCTTGGGGCTCCTGCGGGTGTTCTACCACCACCGGGACGTCCTTGGTGGGGGCCACGTTGTAATCGGGACGCAGCTCTTCGAAATTGACTGTATCCGCACCGGTAGCTGCCATGAGATCTCCGATGGCTCTTGCCATTACATACCGTCCGCACATGTTTCTAGTATGCCAGGCTCTCGGTTGAGTTAGCGAGACAGTGTTTGTACCCCAACAGCGATCAGGGGGTGCCGCGTCGAACCAACCATGGCTAAAGATTCGCCGATATGCTCAGATAGTGTGTGACTGCCCCCTCTTCACCTGGGGGCACATTTATGACCTTGAGGAGAATATATGGCGTATAAAGTTCAAGCCGCCGTCGTACGGGCCAAGGATGCCCCTGTGACCATCGAAACCATCATCGTGCCAAAACCTGGTCCCGGTGAAGTCGTCGTCGATGTTTCCACCTGCGGGGTATGCCACACCGACTACCTCTATGTAGAAGGTGGCGTGGGCGACAACTACCCGTACCTGCTGGGCCACGAATCCACTGCGGTCGTATCCGAAATCGGCGAAGGCGTCACCAACGTAGCCGTCGGCGACAAAGTGATCTTGAACTGGCGCGCCGTGTGTGGCGAATGCCGGGCCTGCAAGAAGGGCGATTTGAAGTACTGCTTCAACACCCACAATGCTGAGCAGAAAATGACTTTGGAAGACGGCACCGAACTGGAAGCCGCCCTGGGCATTGGTTCATTTGCCGAAAAGACGCTGGTTGCTGCCGGGCAGTGCACCAAGATTGACGCAGATCTGGAAGACGATCAGGACGCTGCCGTAGGCCTGCTGGGCTGTGGCGTGATGGCCGGTATCGGTGCCGCCATCAATACCGGTGAGCTCAAGCGCGGTGAATCCTTAGCTGTCATCGGTTGTGGTGGGGTCGGTATGGCCGCCATTCAGGGTGGCAAACTCGCCGGCGCAACCAAGATCATCGCCGTCGATATTGACGATGCGAAACTGGAACAGGCCAAAACCCTGGGCGCTACCCACACCGTGAACTCGAAAGAAGTCGACGCGGTCGAAACGATTCGCGAACTCACCGACGGCTTCGGTGCAGACCTCGTCGTCGAGGCTGTCGGACGCCCAGAAACTTATGAACAAGCGTTCTACGCACGCGACCTGGCCGGCCGAGTGGTCCTGGTTGGCGTACCGCACCCAGATATGAAACTCGAACTGCCCCTGGCTGATGTCTTCAGCCGCGGTGGTTCGCTGAAATCCTCCTGGTACGGCGATACCCTGCCATCGCGCGACTTCCCAATGCTGGTCGATCAGTACCAGCTGGGTAGGCTGGATTTGGATGCCTTCGTCACCGAACGCATCACAATCAACGAAATTAACGAAGCATTCGACAAAATGAACGCTGGCAAAGTCCTGCGTTCAGTGGTGGAGATGTAAATGGCAAAGATTGAAAATATTATAACCTCAGGTACCTTCTCGCTTGACGGTGAAACTCACAATGTTGACAACAACGTCTACGTTGTCGGAGACGACCAGAACGTCATTGTCATTGACCCAGCCCACGAGGTCGACAAAGTCCGTGAAACCATCGGCGGGCGTAGCGTCTCGGCGATCTTGCTGACCCACGGTCACGACGACCACATTTCCGAGGTCATCAAACTCCGCGAAATGGTCGACGCTCCAGTACTGATTCATAAAGATGATCAGATGCTCTGGGACGCAACCCATCCAGACGAGCAGCCCGATGGCTACATCAGTGACGGAGATACATTCGATATCGCCGGTGTCACCCTGACTGCGATTCACACCCCGGGCCATTCCCCTGGTTGTGTCGTGTTCCACGCACCTGAACTTGAAGGTGGCGTCCTATTCTCGGGTGACACCTTGTTCAACGGTGGCCCCGGCGCGACCGGACGCTCCTACTCGGACTTCGACACCATTATCGAATCCATTAAGAACAAGATTTTCCCGCTGCCAGAGCACACCAAAGTGCTCACCGGCCACGGCGATTCGACGGTCATCGGTGAAGAAAAACCGCACCTGGATGAATGGATCAAGCGCGGCCACTAATTCCGCCAGTGCATAAGACGGGCTCCACAAATCTGCAGAGGATTTGTGGAGCCCATCGCGTTAACCGCATAGGAAAGCATTCTTGGGTGGCAGGATAAAGAAACCCACCACGCTAGAACCAAGAAGAGAGTCGCAACTATGCCGCGTTTAGCAAGCAGTGCGGACTATATCTTCAACCTCAGGCCATCGTTGACCATGCTGAAGAGACCGCGGCCGCTGGGCTCAAAGCCACAAAGACTGGCATAACCTTTTCACCTCGGAAACCAATCCCAGGGGATCTCGTCAGGCGCTTAGCTCGGACCTCGAAAACAGCCACCGAGGCTGGAGAACAACTACGACAGTTTCAACGGGCAATGCTGCGCGCGTTTGAGCCTTGTCTTGGGCTCCGATTCGCTTCGAAGCTCTGGAAATCTCTATTCGGTGATGCGTACAGTCTGTGACTGCTCGCTGCGCCCCAGCACACCGTCGGTGTCATAGAGGACGGCAGAGGTAATGCCACCGCCGGTTTGACCGATGTTGGCAGCGATCGACAGGCCCAACCACTCCCCGACTGGTTCGCGTAAAAAGTGAATAGTCAGATCCACATTGGCGAAAAACACGTCGCCTGTGGTTGGTTCGGCAAGAGGTGCCAGCCCGTTGGCCGTATCGGCTAGCCCGATGAGCCGGACAAACGGGGAGGTCGGTTCGTCTTCGATCACATCAAGATCGCTGGTGATCCAAGCTCTGCCGTGTCCGGGTGCGTGGTCCGGGAAAGTTCGAACTTGAATCGAACGAATGAACCCGCCCGGCCACCGGTCGGTCATCCCATCCCATGGCTCTGCCTCTTCCACTGGTGGGAGTGGCGCATCCGTGAGCTCAGCGACCCGCGAGGTATCGGAAGCAATGACCTTCCACGTCCGACCGACTAGTACCGCACGCCCTTGAGCATAGACTGTGGATTGGATAAGTTCGATGGTACGGCCCGGGCGTACCGTTTCGGTGACGACTTTGACTTCACCGGCGTGTAGTTTGCCGAGGATATCGAAACTGATGCGCGTGGTGATGAAGTCGTTGCGCGGCTGATAGGCCTCTAATTCGGCCGCCACCAAACCGGAAATCGGCGCCATATGGAGTTCGTCCTCCTGCCAGGCTCCTTGAGCGTGCAGGGTGGAGACGAAGTACGAGGTGCGAACATCCTCGGTCATCTCGATGGGTTTGATGCGCCGAAAATATGCGGTGTCTTCTGCTTGGGTTGCTTCCTGTGATGAGGTCATGAGCCTATCTTGCCAGATCATAGGTGGGGCTGTGAGTTATGGCACGGGGATGTGTCATCCGATGGGTGATCTATGAGCTCATCAACGTGCTGATTTCGGTACCAATCACCGCTAGTCCCATGACAAAGACGAACCATCCGAAACCTTTCTGTAGGCTCTCTGGCGAAATTCGTGACACCAGTCGCGCCCCGAAGAGGGAGCCTAAAATGGCAATCGCTGTGAAGGTGAGCGTCACCGGCCAGTTAATGGTGACCGCTAGGATGTGACCACCCAGTGCAGCGATATTTTTCATCACGATCGCAAATAGCGACGTTCCGATGGCCAGGTGGATGGGCAAACCACCAAAGAGTACCAAGGCGGGAACGATGAGGAACCCGCCGCCGGCACCTACCAGGCCCGTGACAGCACCCACCACGAACCCTAGAAGTGCTGAAACCCAGAGTCGCGGAACCGGTGCTTTGCGCTTCGCCTGCTGCTTCTTCCCTCCGATCATGGTGACGGAGGTCGAGAGCATGATCACGGCAAAGATGAGCATCAACACGTACCCGGGTAAGAACTGGGCACTCCATCCCCCGACGAAGGCCCCGGCCATCGAAGCAAGTCCGAAGGGTAATCCCACTTTGAACGAGACCCGTTTGTGTCGCCAATGCGAGATCAGACCAACCAGTGAGGTCAGAGCCACAACGACAAGCGAGGCGGCGATGGCCTCCTGAGCGTCCATGCCCATCACATAATTGAGGATGGGCACCGTCAGGATAGAACCACCGCCACCGAGAAGCCCAAGTGACAGTCCAACCAGAAGCGCTAGGACGTATCCAAGGATAACCATCGGTTAGTGTGGTTGCTGCTTGGCTGGCACCTTACCGGGCTGGTTTGCCCAGGTGTTATAGCCGCCGATGACTTCCACGACATGATATCCGTAGTGCCGTAGCGCTGAAGCCCCCACCGCACTGCGACGCCCGGAGGCACAGTAGGAAATGATGGTCCCGTCTTGCGGTAGTCGATCTCGATCCCACACGACACGACTCGCTGCAATCTGAGTTGCTCCGGGGATAAATCCATCAGTGTATTCGCTGATGTTTCGCACATCGAGCAAGACATCAGGATTAGCAGCGTCTAGTTCTTCTAACGTGATGGTTGGAACAGGTTCGCCGAGAAGGGAGTCAAGGGTGGGGACGAAGCCAGTCAGTGCATCGACTCCAACCCGAATAAAGTGGTCACGATATTGTGCCGCCTCGTCTGCGTCCGCTGCCAGAACGATGAGGTCACGATGTTCTTCTTCGGGGTTATAGACCCACGCGATGTGGGTGGCGGCCTTTCCAGGATCTGGGATAGATAATGCGCCTGGCACTGCAGCGGTGTAACGGGCGTTATGGCTACGTGTGTCCACGAGAATCTTTTCTTCGCGTTCGAGCAGCGGCCGCAGTTCCTCAGGAGTGTATTCGGCGAGTTCTGGGAGTTCACCCAGCACAGCTGGGCCCTGGCGATTCTGTATTTTCATGCGGCCAAAGTATGCATGAGCTTCAGGCTGTGCATCGAGTAACTCCGCAACAAAGCCCTCGATATCGTCATTTTCGAGGTATTTTGCCCACCACGAGAAGTTGCGTTCATAGCCTACTGTGGTGGTTGGGACCGCGCCCAGCGCCTTGCCACAGGCAGAGCCGGCTCCATGGGCCGGCAGAACTTGCACATAGTCTGGCAGCGTAAGGAAGTGGTCACGCAGGGAGGTAAAGAGTTGACGTGCTCCCTCGAAGCGAGTGTCTATTCCTCCGGCAGCTGCGTCCAAGAGGTCTGGCCGTCCTAGGTCTCCCACAAAGACGAAGTCTCCGCTGAGCATGAATCCTGGTTTTGTGGTTTGGGCACCGTCGGTGACTAAGAACGCAAGGTGTTCGGGTGTGTGCCCAGGCGTGTGAACTGCTTCAATCGTGATGTTACCCAGTGGGATCTGGTGGCCATGTTTCATCTTCACGGCATCATCGAAGCCGCTACCATAAATCCAGTCTGGGCCGCCCTCGTCAGAGACATAGACCTGGGCTCCGGTGGCATGGGCTAACTCGAGCGTCCCTGATAGGTAGTCAGCGTGAATGTGGGTTTCGGCCACCGCCACGATCTCCATGCCATGCTGCTGCGCGAGATCGAGATACACCTGGATATCTCGGCGCGGGTCCACAACAATGGCGGTGTTTTCAGCCTGGCAACCGATGAGGTAACTGCCTTGGGCAAGATCGGGATCGTAAATATGTTCAAGTAGCATCCGGTTCTCCTGGTGTATCGTCTTAGCGGCTAAACAACCGTGCCAGGAAGCCTGGCTTCTGGGCTTTGGCGGTATCGATTTCTTGCTGCGAATGGTTTCCGTTACACCATTGCGAGGCGGCGACCGTAGCTTTGACGGTGTCAACATGCTGACCGCAGCCAGCCCAAGTGGTTTTTTCACAGACTTCACATTGCACTGCTCGACACATTGAGATTTGCTCCTTTGTTTATTACTTCCCAAGACCTGAATATACCCCGGGGGGTATTGAAAGAATACCCCATGGGGTATAATTATTGCAAGAAGCACTCGAATTAGGAGCGTGTAATGATGCCCTCTACGGGATTAGAAAGCGATCCAGTCGCAAAGAAGAAGATAATCAATCGATTACGTCGGGCGCACGGCCAACTAGCTGCTGTTATTGATGCTGTGGATGATGACGAGCACTGCGAAAAGATTGTGCACCAATTATCTGCTGTATCTAAAGCGGTCGATCGAGCAGGATTTCTCGTCATCTCATCGGCTTTACAAGAGTGCCTAGCGGATGACGAATTTCAGCAAGAAGAACTGGATAAGTTAGAGAAGTTATTCACCTCATTCGCCTGAGTCCTACTCTCGCGATGAAGTATGGGCAGGATTCAGGTCTTATGCCCCATATCTGTCTTAGCCAGGGCACCTCTATGACACAGCGTTCCTGCGCGGTTTTGTTGTGAGAACAGCAAAACGCCTCGGCCCCGCAATAGTTGGCGGGGCCGAGGCGTGCTGCAGAAGCGGCGGATTAGTTGGTTATTAGAAGTCCCAGTCGCTGTCTTCGGTTTCTTCTTTGGCGCCGATAACGTAGGACGAGCCTGATCCAGAGAAGAAGTCGTGGTTCTCATCCGAGTTCGGGCTCAACGCCGACAGGATCGCTGGGTTCACGTCGGTGACGGAGTCCGGGAACATGGGTTCATAGCCCATATTCATCAGCGCTTTATTCGCGTTGTAGTGCAGGAACTTTTTGACGTCTTCTGACAGACCCAGTGGATCGTAAATGTCGTGGGTGTAGGCCACTTCATTGTCATAGAGGTCCTGGAGCAGATCGAAAGCAAACTCTTTGAGCTCGGCTTCACGCTCTGGGGTTTCGTTTTCCATGTTGCGCTGGTATTTGTATCCGACGTAGTACCCGTGAATGGCTTCGTCACGAATAATCAGGCGGATGAGGTCAGCGGTGTTGGTCAAACGAGCCTGAGAGGACAGGTACATTGGCCAGTAGAACCCGGAGTAGAACAAGAAGGACTCCAAGATGACAGAAGCGATCTTGCGTTTCTGTGGGTCGTCGCCCTCGTAGTGTTTGATAATTTCGTGGGTTTTGTACTGCAGGGTGTGTTCTTCACGGCTCCACCGGAAGATGTTGTCGATGGCCTCAGTCGAAGCCAACGTCGAGAAAATCGACGAGTACGACTTGGCGTGGACTGCCTCCATGAACACAATATTGGATAGCACAGCTTCTTCATGCAAAGTCAGCGCGTCTGGAAGCAAGGAGACTGCCCCGATGGTGCCTTGGATCGTATCCAGCAGGGTCAAGCCAGCGAACACTTTCATTGAAACTTCGCGTTCGTCGTCGGTCATCTTTGACCAGGACTGCAGGTCGTTGGACAGCGGTACCTTTTCAGGCAACCAGAAGTTGGTGGTCAAACGGTTCCAGACCTCAAGGTCTTTTTCATCGTCGATCTGGTTCCAGTTGATCGCCTGGTACGTGGGGATGCGCTGCGCTACGTCTTCGGGAGTCATGCAACTTTCTTTCTACGAGATAAAACTTTGGCGCTGAATTCACATGAGAAAGTGTGCCGCTTGAAGTCTATTTCAAACGGCACACCTCATGTTGGCTTTACAGCATGCAGGATACGCAACCTTCGATTTCGGTTCCCTCAAGCGCCAACTGGCGGACGCGGACGTAGTACAGGGTCTTGATGCCCTGGGTCCAGGCGTAAATCTGCGCCTTGTTGACGTCACGCGTCGTAGCGGTGTCCTTGAAGAACAGCGTCAGCGACAGTCCTTGGTCGACGTGCTGGGTTGCAGCCGCGTAGGTGTCAATGATCTTCTTGTAGCCAATTTCGTAGGCGTCTTCGAAGTATTCGAGGTTGTCGTTGGTGAGGTACGGCGCCGGGTAGTACACACGACCCAGCCGGCCTTCTTTGCGGATCTCAACCTTCGATGCGACCGGGTGAATCGAGGAGGTCGAGTTATTGATGTAAGAGATCGATCCGGTTGGTGGGACCGCCTGCAGGTTCTGGTTGTAGATCCCGTGCTCCATAACGGAGGCTTTGAGTTCATGCCAGTCTTGCTGGGTAGGAATGTGGACGTTTGCCTCAGCAAAGAGCTGCGCTACTTTGTCGGTGGCTGGCTTCCATTCCTGATCGGTGTATTTATCAAAGAATTCCCCGGATGCATACTTGGATTCTTCGAACCCGCCGAAGGTCTCGTTGCGTTCGATGGCGATCTTATTGGATGCGCGCAGTGCGTGATACACCACGGTGTAGAAGTACATGTTGGTGAAGTCGATGCCTTCTTCAGAACCGTAGTGGACCTGTTCGCGTGCCAGGTAGCCGTGCAGGTTCATCTGTCCCAGACCAATGGCGTGGGATTCAGAGTTACCTTTAGCAATAGAAGGCACCGAGGAGATATCTGACAGATCAGATACAGCGGTCAGTGCACGCACCGCTGTTTCAATAGAGCTGCCGAAGTCTTCGGAGTCCATGGTCTTGGCGATGTTCATCGAACCCAAGTTGCAAGAAATGTCTTTTCCGATGTGATCGTAAGACAGATCCGCGTTATAGGTGGATGGGTCCGAGACCTGCAGAATCTCTGAGCAAAGGTTCGACATCGAGATGCGACCCTTGATCGGGTTGGCTGCGTTCACGTGGTCTTCAAAGACCATGTACGGATAGCCAGACTCGAACTGGAGTTCTGCCACGGTCTGGAAGAAATCACGCGGTTTGATCTTGGTCTTTTTGATCCGCGCGTCATCGACCATCTCGTAGTACTTCTCACTGACCGAGATTTCGCTAAATGGCACCCCATAGACGCGTTCAACGTCGTATGGGCTGAACAAGTACATCGGCTCGTTCTTTTTAGCCAACTCGAAGGTGATGTCTGGGACGACCACACCCAACGAGAGCGTTTTGATACGGATCTTCTCGTCGGCGTTTTCCCGCTTGGTGTCCAAGAAGGTCATGATGTCTGGGTGGTGTGCGTTCAGGTAGACCGCACCGGCCCCTTGACGTGCACCGAGCTGATTGGCGTAAGAGAACGAGTCTTCCAGGAGCTTCATGACCGGGACGACACCAGAGGATTGATTTTCAATCTTCTTAATGGGGGCGCCTTGTTCGCGCAGGTTGGTCAGGTTCAGTGCAACCCCGCCACCGCGCTTAGACAGCTGCAACGAAGAGTTGATGCCACGTGCGATGGATTCCATATTGTCTTCGACACGCAGCAGGAAGCACGAGACGAGTTCGCCGCGCTGTTTTTTCCCAGCGTTCAGGAATGTTGGAGTCGCTGGCTGGAAACGGCCCAAGATGATTTCATCGACGAGTCGTTTGGCCATGTCCTGGTCACCACGGGCCAGGTACAGGGCGTTCATTACGACACGGTCTTCGTAGCGCTCTAGGTAACGTTCGCCGTCGAAGGTTTTCAGGGCGTAGGAGGTGTAGAACTTAAAAGCACCCAAGAACGACGGGAACCGGAACTTGTGAGCATAAGCCTGATCATAGAGATCAAATACGAACTGCTCTGGGTACTGTTCGAAGGTCGCCGGTTCGTAGTAGTCGTTTTCGATCAGGTAATCGATCTGTTCGCGACGACTATGGAAGAACACGGTGTTCTTGTTGACGTGTTGTAGGAAATACTGCCGAGCAGCGGCATGATCCGCTTCGAACTGGATCTCACCTTCTGGACCATACAGGTTCAAAATAGCGTTCAGTTCGTGGTATCCGAGCCCTTGCCAAGCCTCAGGAAGCTTCTTAGCCGACTGAATGAGTTCTTCTTCAGTTAATGTTGTTGCCAAAATGCGTCCAATCCCTCACGAACCTTGGTCACATCGGTTGGTGTGCCCATCAGTTCAAATCTATACATAACCGGTACGTTCGTCTTTGCCGAGATGATGTCACCGGCAAGACAGTAGGCGTCATAAAAGTTTGTGTTACCAGCAGCGATGACGCCTCGAATCAACTCTCTGTTGTTTTTTACATTCAGGAATTTAATGACCTGTTTGGGAACAACCCCAGGGCCTTTGCCCGCACCATAAGTAGGCAGCATTAAAACGAATGGTTCCAGCGCATACAGTGTGGGGTCTCGGGTAATCAACGGCAGCCGTGCCATATACCCATCTTCAAAACCCAACTTTTCTGCAAAACGATGAGTATAACCAGATACCGAGGAAAAGTAGATCAACTTCGCGTTGGTCTCCACCATGTCCTGGGACTCGGGTGACTTGACGAAAGATCTATCTCGAACCTGGGTAGTCATTTTACCCCTGCCTTCAATACATTGTGTGAGAAAATCAGCCTACGCAACCGTTGAAGCGGTAGAGCTGGCTTCTTCCAAGCTCGCAATTTTATCTGGACGGAAACCTGACCAGTGATCAGAACCGGCCATGACAACTGGAGCCTGCATGTAGCCCAAAGCACGAACATGTTCCAAAGCATCCATATCTTGGGACATATCGATCACTTTGTATTCGATACCTTTTTTATCCAGGGCACGCACAGTCGCGTTGCACTGAACACATGCTGGTTTGCTGTAAACGGTCACGGTCATGATCTGTCTCCCTTGAGCGGTGCGTTGTCCGGTCCACTACCGCGGTACATCAAGTGAAGTTCGCGCGGTATTTCTAATGAATTCTTGGTGAAGCCTTCATGACCTCATCCACATCATTAATACTACATCTTGGGATTACGAACTCAAGAGATAACTAGATGTTGTGATTGCATTGTTGCGATTCCCCCACAGGGTTGTCCACAGCTTGATCATTTCGCCCGAATCCTGCGCTTCGGCGAGCTGCTGCGGATTCAGCGGTTTGGCCAAAAAGTTCTCCACACCCCCACAGCAGTGAAAACTTCATCTAATCCACAGAAAAAGAATTTTTCTGCTCGGCGTGTTGTGTCGAATAAACACCATCGATTGTGTTGAACGACACTGAAGACCCCTACACATTGTGGTCGCAAGCGTTCGGCAGCGCGGCCACCTTACCGTATTCGTACTCTGCGGGGTAGGGTTCACAGCAGTACTTGGGACCCCGTAGAGACCCCAACTAGGATCCCATCGGTGTCCATGGAACAATAGTGTGTTGTGGAAGCTGAGAATTTGACCCAAGAAGCATCATTTCGCCCCGGTATTGGTTTCGACTCCCAAAAATACATCCGACTGCAGTCTCAATTTATTTCTCAGCGACGCCAGAAGATCGGCCACAAGCTCTATCTCGAAATGGGCGGCAAACTTTTTGATGATTTGCATGCCTCTCGCGTTTTGCCCGGTTTTACCCCAAACAATAAGATCTCTATGCTCCACGAGCTCAAAGATGAGCTAGAGATCATGATGGTGCTCAACGCCAAAGATTTAGAATACGAAAAAGTCCGTGCCGACCTTGGCATCACGTATCAGGACGAAGCTCTTCGCCTGATCGATATTTTTCGCGACCAAGGCTTCATGGTCGAACACGTGGTTATCACCCAGCTCTCGGCAGACTTTGCCAATGCCTTTGCATTTAGCGACCGCATGCAGCGCGCTGGACTAAAAGTTACCCATCACTACCCCACCGCGGGCTATCCAACCGACACAGAACGCATCATTTCAGCAGAGGGTTTTGGACAAAATGGGCACGCCAAAACCACTCGCTCGCTTGTGGTGGTAACCGGTCCCGGACCTGGTTCGGGCAAATTATCGACCTGCTTATCGCAGATTTACCACGATTATCAGCACGGCATTCGGTCTGGATACGCCAAATTTGAGACCTTTCCGATCTGGAACCTTCCACTCCAGCATCCAGTGAATCAGGCCTATGAGGCTGCTACAGCCGACTTAGATGACAACAACATCATCGACCCGTACCATTTAGCCGCCTATCAACAACAAGCGGTCAGCTACAACCGGGACGTCGAAGTCTTTCCACTACTCAAAGCCATGCTGGAAAAACTCTACGGTAAATCCCCATATCAGTCCCCCACCGATATGGGCGTCAACATGGTTGGTAACTGCATTAGCAACGATTCGGTATGTGCCGAGGCAGCCGAGCAGGAGATCATTCGGCGGTGGTACAAGGCCCGGGTAGAAGAACGGCGCATGGACACCACAGATGACTCGGTATCATCGCGGATCGAAGTCATCATGAAGCGCATCGGGATCTCAAAAGATGACCGCCCGGTCGTTGCCCCGGCCACCCAATTAGCAGAACGTACCGGCCAGCCAGCCAGCGCCGTCCAGTTATCCGATGGAACCATTTTGACGGGCAAGACCTCTGATCTTTTAGGCTGTTCTGCCGCGATGTTGCTCAATGCATTGAAATATATGGCCGGTATTGACGAAGATGTTCACCTGCTGAGCCCCCAAGCTATCGAACCGATCCAGACGCTGAAGATTGACCATCTTGGGTCGATTAACCCTCGATTGCACACCGATGAGGTGCTCATTGCGTTGTCGGTTTCTGCCGCTGATTCTGAATATGCTCGCAAAGCCATCGCAAAGCTGCAGCATTTGCGGGGATGCGACGTTCATACCACCACAATCTTAGGTTCAGTCGATGAATCGATGTTCCGGCAGTTGGGCATGCTCGTCACCGCTGACCCCGTATACTGGCGCAAATCCTTATATCATCGCAGCTAGCCGGGTATGGGAGGCTCATCCATGATTCATGCCATGGGGCGTTTATGGCGCATCATCAAGCCGATTCGCCCTCGGTTGTTTCTCGGATTAGTCGTCACCATTGGAGCCTCCGTCGTGGGGTTGATGATCCCGCAGGTCCTCGAGGTCTTAGTCAATAACCTCAACACGTCACCTACGGCGGCGACGGTGTGGATCGCTGGCGGGGTGATTATCGCGTTGGGGCTTGTCGAAGCGGTCCTACTGTGGTTGCGGCGGATTTTTGCCGTTGGCCCGTCGACCGAGATCGAACGCAAGATGCGAGTGCGGTTCTATATTCGGATCTTAGATATGCCAGTGGCGTTTCATAACGACTGGGGTTCCGGGCAGTTATTGTCTCGCGCCCAACAAGATGTGACGCAGATTCGCCGGTGGATTGCTTTTGGCATGATCATGATGGTCTCGTCTGCGGCTACCATCGTGGTGGGGCTGTATATGATGTCACGGTCTTCAACGCTGCTGGCCTTAATCTTTATGATTATCATCATCCCGATTGTGATCCTGACCTACCGCTTCCAACGCGAATTCTCGGTGCTTACCCGTCGGTCGCAGGATCTCAATGGGGAAATATCCACCACGGTCGAACAGTCGGTCCAGGGTATTCGGGTACTGAAAGCATTTGGTCGCAGCAAACAGGCCCTCAAAAACTTTGAAACCGATGCGCTGTCGCTTCGAAATAACGAAATCCGCAAAGCCACGACGCTGGCGCGGTTTGATATGTTCATGCTGGCCCTGCCCGAATCAATGCTGGGGTTGTGTCTGCTCCTCGGGCTGCTCCAGGTCAACGCCGGCGCGATGAACGTCGGTCAATTAGCCAGTTTCTTTGCGACCGCTACCCTGGTGGTCGGCCCGACCAGAATGTTGGGCATGCTGTTCGGTCAGGCGGTCCAAACCACAACCGCGCTGGAACGCTATTTCGAAGTAATGGACACCGACAACACCATCGTCTCCCCTGCCAACCCGGTGCCAATTGATTTCCCAAACGCCACCGGGGAGCTGGTCCTGGAGGATGTGCGCTTTCGATTTCATGATGCTCCCGAGGACGCCGAAGACATGTTCCAAGGAGTCGATCTGCACATCCGTCCGGGTGAAACCATGGCCCTGGTGGGAGTCACCGGCAACGGCAAGTCCACCCTGTTACAACTGATTCCTCGGATCTTTGACATTACCGGTGGCCGGATCACCATTGATGGCGTCTCGGTGCACAACATGGACCTCGCGGATCTGCGCCGTCTGACTGCCTTTGCGTTTGAAGACACCACGCTGTTTTCCTTCTCGGTTCGCGACAACGTGCTCTTAGGGGTTGATCCCGAGCTCCCCGAGGCCGTCCGCGAGGAAATCGCATGGGAATCTCTCTATGCGGCCGATGCCGGATTTGTGGCAGACCTTACTGATGGGATTGATACCCATATTGGCGAACAAGGTTTTTCGCTGTCGGGCGGACAACGACAACGAATCGCGCTGGCCCGAGCTATCGCAGCACGGCCTGCCCTGCTCCTCTTAGACGATCCACTGTCAGCGCTAGATACCAAGACTGAAGAACGCGTTATCGCCCAATTGCGGGAAGTCTTAGATAACACCACGACCTTGATCATTGCCCACCGGTCCTCCACGGTTGCCCTCGCCGACCGTGTGGCCCTGCTGGACGATGGCAAAATCACCGCCGTCGGGACCCACCAAGAGCTCTTACGTAGCTCAGCGCGCTACCGGTACCTGATGGCAAGCTCTCAAGAGGATCTCCGGGAGGTGTACCCATGAGTGGACCCGGAGGCGCTCGCGGTGCCGGCTCGGTAGATTATCAACGCATGACCAAGGCTGAGCGCCGGGCATCGTTGCGGTTGCTCGGCACCTTGTTGAAGCCGTATACCTGGCAGCTGGTCGGCCTGTCGGTCGTGGTCATTATCGCTCAAGTAGCGTCAGTGGCCGGTCCGGCAATTATTGCCTGGGGTATTGATAACGGGCTCCCGGCGCTGCTGGAAGGCAACGCGACCCCGGCGATCGCAGCGTCCGTGGCCCACATTGTGGCCGCTGTGGTGGCCGGTGGGCTGATGTATGTGTTCATCCGATGGAACATGACCATCGGCCAGACCATGCTCTATGGCTTACGGCGCCGCCTGTTTTTACATAGCCAGCGATTGGATATGAAGTTCCACGAAACCTACGCTTCGGGACGTACGGTGGCACGCCAAACTTCTGACATGGATGCGCTCGCCCAGCTGTTGAACTCCGGGCTCGATATCATGGTCGGATCTGTGTTGCAGATGGTCTTTACCATGGTGCTGATCGTGACGATGGATGTGCCCTCCGGGGTCGTCATGGCGGGACTCCTGGTGCCCGCGACGATGCTGACGGTCTGGTTTCAGAAGCGCTCATCGGTGACGTACCGACAGATTCAGACCAACTCGGCCCGGCTGATTTCACACTTCGTGGAGACCGTGAGCGGCATCCGGGCGGTCAAGGCATATCGTCGTCAAAAAGCCAACGGCAAACGCTATGAGCAATTGGCCGAAGATCACCGCCAAGCTGCCCTGCGGTCAATTCACCTATTCGGCATTTACCAACCCACATTGCGCTGGTTATCCTCGATCACCATCGCCGCGGTCCTGATGGTAGGCGGCTTCCGGGTCTTGGGTGGCGAACTACAAGTTGGGGTGCTGGTCGCACTGGTGTTATATGCCCGACGTTTTTTCCAGCCCATTGATGAGATCGCTAATTTCTATAACACGTTCCAGTCCGCGGTGGCTGCCTTGGAGAAAATCTCCGGGTTGTTAGCGGAAAAACCATCCGTGACCGACCCGCAGGATCCGGTCGAGCTCACGGACGCTCGCGGTGAGATTGTCTTCGATAACGTCTCCTTTCGGTACCAAGACGAGTTGCCATTGGCGTTGCAGCCGACCTCGCTTCATGTGCCAGCGGGACAAACCGTGGCCATTGTGGGATCGACCGGGGCGGGTAAATCCACCATCGCGAAACTCATGGCACGGTTTTATGATGTCACTGACGGGGCCATCACGTTAGACGGCGTCAACCTCAAGGACATGGACCTGGACACCCTGACCGAACACATCGTGATGGTTACCCAGGAGTCGTATTTATTTTCGGGGTCGGTGGCCAATAATATTGCCATTGGCAATCCGGAGGCCAGCCGAGAGGAGATTCGGGCTGCGGCCGAGATTATCGGTGCCGATATTTTCATCGACCAGCTCCCCGAGGGCTTCGATACCGATGTGCGGGCAAAAGGTGGTCGTATGTCTGCTGGGCAACGTCAGATGGTGTCCTTTGCACGCGCATTCCTGGCCGATCCGACGGTTTTAATTCTTGATGAAGCGACCTCGTCGTTGGATGCGCCCACCGAAGCGGTCCTCCAGGAAGGACTGAAACGCCTGTTGGGCACCCGCACGTCGTTTATCATCGCCCACCGGCTGTCCACGGTGATGATCGCCGATCGGGTCTTGGTGGTTGAAGACGGCCAGATTATCGAAGATGGTTCGCCCGAGGAACTCATCGCGAACGAGGGACAGTTTGCCCAATTACACCAGGCGTGGCAAGATTCTTTACGCCACAGTGAGCACCCAGCACCGAAACAGGATGAGGATTTAGATGCCAGGTAAAGCAAAAGCCGCCCTGTTCGGGGCGCTCATCGGCGCGGTGATGGCGGTGGTGATCGAGGCGTTTGCCGCTGCGGAGAGCGACGAAACGTTTTTCGGCAGTACGCAGTCGTGGGTGGTTCTGGTACTGCTTGTCGTGGGCCTGTCATGGAGCCAGAAGCGAGCCTATGAGAAGAAAAGCGGTATCTATGGCGACCGAGACGCCATCAATGACCAGACGGACTAGGTCTCACCGAATTGAATTTCGCCCAGGGCCCGCTGTGGCAGGTCGTTGATGGTGCCGAACCGGTGAGCGGTCATGGTCACGGATTGTTCCCGAATAAATGGCAGCATCTCGAGTCTGCCGGCCGATGTGACCGGGTGTTGGTAGACGGCGATTTCTGGCCGATGCGCGATGGCTTGGATCGTCTCGGTGGTTTCTGCTGTGCCAATGAGGCGAATCCGACCGGAACCATCAGTAGGATCAGTCTCGGCCAACGTGGTTGCTCGTCGTAACCAGGCGGCTGAATCCTCGAACACCACCGACATATGCGTGTCGGAGAACACCTTAGTGATCTCCGGGGAAACCCCGGGCGGTAACGAGACAATATTTTCAGGGAGCATCCCGGTGCCTTGGCCCGTGGCCGTGGCCTGCTGGACTCGCATACCGGCGGCGAGTACCCGGAACAGTTGTGTCAGTCCGGTACTGGAGGTATCGCTGAGACGAATATGGACCGGGACCGGCCGATACCGCAGCACATTGATTTCGACCTTGAGATTCGAAACATCTCGCTGGCCACTATAGGTGTCCACCACGTGAGCATCATGAGATACGGCGCGGACCAACCACTGGGTGTCCTCTTCGGTCACGTGTGCTGCTAGCTGCTGAGCAAAGCGGTTGGCTTCATCGTCGACCGCTTCGGGGAGGGTGGCCGGGGCATCGGTCCAGTCGGTCAGGCCTAGCAGATAATTGGGCCCACCGACCTTCGAACCCGGACCGATGGCCGAACGCTTCCAACCGCCAAAGGGTTGGCGGCGCACGATCGCCCCGGTGATCCCGCGGTTAATGTAGAGGTTGCCGGCCGCGACGTGTTCAGACCAGGTCGCGATCTCGTCGGGATCTAGAGAATGGATGCCCGAGGTCAGACCGTAGGGCACCGCGTTGACGTAGGCGATCGCATCTTCCAGGGTGTCGGCTGACATCACCCCCAGCACGGGGCCGAAGTATTCGGTGATGTGATATTCGGAACCGGGCCGGACCCCTGATCGGATGCCGGGTGAAAACAGCCTCCCGGTGCCATCGAGCCGTTTGGGCACCAGGTGCCAGCGTTGTCCTGGCTCAAGCGTGGTCAGTCCGCGCTGCAGCTTCTCGCCGGGTTCTTCCACGACCGGGCCCATTTGTGCCTCCGGGTTGGTGGGATGATCGACCACCAGAGAGTTCACTGCGTCAAGTAATTGGCGGTGGAAGCGCTTGCTGACCGCGGTCTGGCCGACCAGGATAAGTATGGATGCAGCAGAACATTTCTGGCCGGCATGCCCAAGTGCCGAATCCACGACATCTGCGACTGCCAAATCCAGATCCGCCGTAGGGGTCACCACAATCGCGTTTTTGCCGGAGGTCTCACCATACAGCGGCATATCCGGGCGCATGTCGGTAAACAGTTGGGCGGTCTCGTAAGCGCCGGTCAGAATGACTCGGTCAACGCGCGAGTCGGATACCAGTTGCGACCCCAGTGAGCTTTCCTCGGCGATCAACAGGGTGACCAGTTCCCGGGGTAGATCGTATTCCTCCAGTGCTGCCCAGATGGCTTGCACGATCACGGCTGCGGTGCGCTGAGCCTGCGGCGCGGGTTTGATAATGACCGGGGAACCTGCCGCCAGTGCGGAGGTCATCGATCCGGTCGGGATCGCCATGGGGAAATTCCAAGGCGGCGTGACCACTGTGAGGCCCACGGGGTGAGGTGTCGCGCCGGCGATCTGATCGAGTTGAAGACACTGTTGGCCGTAGTAGCGGGCAAAGTCGATGCCTTCTGAGACTTCAGGATCGCCCTGTTCGATGGTCTTGCCGGTCTCGGCGCCCATAACTTCCAAGAGCCTGCCCCGTGCTGCCGCCAGCTGATCGCCGATTCTGAGGAGCACCTCGGAGCGGGTCGCTATCGGCAGTGCCTGCCAGGTCTTACCAGCGCTAATCGCAGCTGAGATGGCTTCGTCTAACGCTTGGCTGGTTTCCACTCGGTGGGCTGTGACCAGATCCTGGCCCAAGGTCGAGCCTGCCATGCGGCTGATAATCTCACGCGCCCAGGCGCGGTTATGGGCCAGATTTGGGTCGGTATCAGCGACATTGGTAAACGTGGTTGGCCGGGTAGGTTCTGAAAAGTCTTCGGTCTGACGATTTTGTTGTCGGCGAGGCTGCGGTGTGTGGTCCTCTTCGGTGCGCAGCTGCTCCAGGGAGGCGCGAAACCGGTCAGCTTCGCGGGTGAAGTAGTCTTCATTGTCGAGCTCAAATACCGCAGACATAAAGTTGTCTTGTGAGGCGCCCTCTTCGAGTCTTCGCACCAAATACGAGATCGCCACATCAAATTCATCAGGGTGCACCACCGGGGTATACAACAACAAACGTCCAACATCGGCTCGGATCGCCTCCGCCTGGGCGCTGGCCATCCCCAGCAGCATCTCAAAGTCCACCGGTCCATCGACAGGAATGTCCCGGTGTTGCATGAGCAGATAGGCCAGGGCGATATCGAAGATGTTTTGGCCCGCGACGCCAATTTCGACGTTGTTGAGACGTTCCGGATGTAAGGCGTAGTCCAGGATGCGTTTGTAGTTCGCGTCCGTGTCCTGTTTGGTAGGCCAGACGGTCTGTGGCCAGTTTCGCATCGCTGCTTGGACGCGTTCCATCGGGAGGTTCGCACCTTTGACCACCCGCACCTTGATGGGTGCTCCCCCGTCCGCGACCCGTTGTGCTGCGAAGTCTTGGAGCTCCACCATCGCCTGGTACGCATCCGGAAGATAGGCCTGTAAGACAATTCCAGAGCGGAACTGCAGGAATTCCGGTTCAGAAATGAGTCGCTGATAGACCTCGATGGTCAAGGCAAGGTCCTTATACTCCTCCATGTCTAAGTTAATAAAGGTCACGGGGTCGGCGGTCATGGCCGCGCGGTACAGCGGACGTAGCTGCGATACGATCTGGTCGACCGCCTCATCATGGGCCCACGGGTTATGCGGTGCCACCGTGGCGGAGACCTTGATCGAGACATAGTCGATGTCGTGGCGTTCGATCAGCGCCCGTGTGGCTGCGACCCGGTTGCGGGCCTCTTGGTCCCCCAGGATCGCTTCACCCAACAAGTTGATGTTGAGATCAATCCCGCCGGTGCGAATAGCTTGGATCCCTCGCGTGAGTTGCTTATCCCGAGAGTCGATGAGCAAGTGTCCGACCATCGAGCGCAGTGCTGTTTGTGCTGCGGGCACGACCACCGCTGGGGCCATGGGGGCAAGTTTGCCCCCAGCCCGGACCGCGGTCTGCAGATGCCAGGGTAAAAAGCCGGGTACATCGTCGGCGATGCTCGCCAAGGCGCGGGCCGCTACGGTGTGGTCTTCCGGACGCACCACGCGATCAACGAAGCCAACAGTGAAAGCCAGACCGTTGGGGTCTTTTAACACCCCAGCCAGTTGTTGGGCGGAACGATCCGTTGGGATGTCCGCGGCGCGGGCTAACCAGGTGCGCGCCTGCTCGATGGCCTCATCCGTTAGTTGCCACGGGCGGGGTGAACGTCGACTCATGTCGTGCTCCTGTGAAAACATCCGTCAGGTCTTGTGACACACAGCATACGGCCACGAGGAGGTCCTGGTACACCATAAACCTGCGGGACACGACGTGATCGGTGGTATCGAATCGGGACGGAGCGCCACGCTGAGATTTGGAGATCAGTAGGACAGTGGCGATAATTGTTTGCTATGAGTGAAGAACACGCCTATCAGTTTGCTGCCATTATCATCTACCTGCTTGGAATGCTGGGGATCGGATTTTATGCCTACCGGCGCACCAAGACGGGCCGCGATTTCTTATTGGCCGGCCGTGACCTGTCCCCACGGGTAGCGGCCTTATCTGCCGGAGCCTCCGATATGTCTGGTTGGCTGCTGATGGGCCTACCCGGTGCACTGTATGCTGCCGGGTTGATTGAAGCTTGGATCGCCATTGGTTTGACACTGGGAACGTGGTTGAACTGGCTCATCGTTGCGCCACGGCTGCGAGTCTATTCGGAGCTGAGCCGCGATACAATCACCATGCCCGCATTCTTTGAACAACGTTTCAGGGATCGGACTCGGTTGATTCGCTCGGTTTCAGCGGTCATCATTTTGGTCTTTTTCATCTTCTACGTCGCCTCAATGATGGTGGCTTCTGGCGCGTTTTTCGAATCCTCCTTTGGATGGAATTACATGACCGGTGTGCTCGTGGTCGGTGGTGTCACCCTGGCCTACACCGTGTTTGGTGGGTTCCTCGGCATTTCACTAACCGACGTGGCCCAGGGGTTGTTGATGCTGGCAGCCCTGGTCGCCGTTCCAATCATTGCTACCGTGCAACTTGGTGGCCCGGGCGAAGTCATCAGCTTGATCAACGAAGCCGATGCACAAAATGGTCTCGACCATCTGTCCTTCACCGGCGGCGACTTCTCTGGCGCCTCAATGCTGGTTATCATTTCGGGTCTCGCCTGGGGTCTCGGCTATTTTGGTCAACCACACATTCTCGCTCGGTTCTTTGCCATCCGCAGCCACGGCGAGGTCAAAACGGCTCGTCGAATCGGTACCGGCTGGGTCATCCTGTGCATGGGTGGCGCCGTGTTGACCGGGCTGATCGGCGTGGCATGGTTCCAAGATGCTGGCCAGCCATTGGACAACCCTGAAACCGTCTTCTTGGTGCTATCGCAGATTCTGTTTCACCCGTTTGTCGCCGGGCTGGTCCTGGCAGCCGTATTGGCCGCCATCATGTCGACCATGTCCTCGCAGCTGCTGGTGTCATCGTCGGCACTCGTGGAAGATATTTATGGGCTGTTCAAACGCAACCCTGAGGAACGGACCCAGTTGTGGCTCGGACGTCTTTCTGTCGTGGCCGTCTCGATTGTCGCAATCTTGATCGCTCAAGACCCGGAATCCACCGTGTTGGATCTGGTTGGGTTTGCGTGGGCCGGGTTTGGTGCCGCATTCGGTCCCATGATCCTGCTGGCGCTGTACTGGAAGCGCATCACTGCCATGGGTGCGCTGGCCGGTATGGTCGCCGGTGCGGTCGTGACCTACATTTGGGGAACTGTCCCGGTCATCAAAGAAACGATCAACCTCTATGAGATCGTTCCAGGAGTGCTCGTCCACTTCATAGTGGCAATTATCGTTTCGCTCCTCACCAAACACCCAGACCCTGAGGTCGAAGTGGAATTCGAACAGATGCGCGAGACTGTCTCAACTAAATAAGTGCAACGGTTCTTCGCAATGTTGGCAACAGCTCGAACATGAGCTTGTTGCCAACATTGCGTTAAACGGGTCTACGATGGACCCATGGGCTTTTCGCGAACACAATCAATCTTCTTGGCGCTTCCAGTTGACCAGGTATGGGACCTGCTGTCTGATCCGCGCGCGTGGGTGCAATTCGACGATCAGCTCCAAAAATTCACCCCCGAAAAGATGGCCGGCTCCCGACTCCAGGCCGGCGATCGCATCAAGGTGGTCCCGAAGGCGCTAATTCGCGGGTTTCTGCACGCCGCGACTGCCCCGGCAGCCACCATTGTCACCGCTGACCCAGGCCGCGAGATTGCCTGGCGACAAGATCAACCCGGTGGATATACCCAGCAGCGTTGGACAATTCAACCCGCCGATGGTGGCACCACGCTGACTCGCCACATGCAAGTGATCGGTCCCCTTGCCGCACCACTAGGTGCCGCGCTTGCCGAACCGCTGACAGCAGACCTCGGTGCAGTCGGTGCCAGAATGATTCGCATGGCCGCTCCTGGCCCCGATCAGAACCAACCATTGAACATTATCGCTGGTGGGTCAGGGTATCTTGGTTCCCGGTTGGCGACCCGACTGCTCGCATCCGGCCACCGTGCCGTCGTACTGACTCGCACCCCTCGCACCGGGGCACCGTATCCGCAGGTTCGCTGGAGCGCTGACGATCTCGGTCCACTTCATGACCAGCTGTTAGACGATGCCGGGTTCAATATCATCAACCTGGTTGGTCGACGCCTCGGGGCAAAATTCACCCCACAAGAAGTCGCTGCCCTGGCTGCCTCACGGATCGAACCTATGCAAACCTTGCGAGCAGTAGTAGCAACCGCCGAAGCGCAAGGCGGGGTGCTGCATCGATGGATTCAAGGCAGCGCGGTGCCGCTGTGGGCTGCGACTTCTACTAAAGAGTTCACCGAGACCACCTCCCCGACCGCGGACCGGGATGGTCCAAGCGGCATGGGACAGCTAGTAACCGACTGGGAGGCTGCCGCACCCGATGACGCGATCATCCTTCGCACCGGAGTTGTGCTGGGCCAATCGAGCGAAATCACCTACGGTTTAGCGGCCATGGCACTGTCGAAGACGCGACCAAGTATCGATGGGTATTTACCGTGGATTCACGAAGACGACTGGGTCGGTATCGTTACGCACCTTTTGACCATGTCCAAACCACCCCCGGTCGTGGTGGCGGTCGCGCCACAACAGACGCGACTATCGGAAGTCATTGCCGCGCTAGCTCCGGGTTTGGGCACACGAAACATCCCGGTCCCTGCCCGGCTCTTGAATTTCGCGATGAATATTATCCGGATGGAACCCGGCATGCTCATGGGCAGTACTCGTGCCGGTTCCACGGTGCTAGATGAGACCGGCTACGAGTTCCACTATCCAACCATCGCTGCGGCAGCCGACGCCGTGAGCGTCTAACACGGCGGTCAAGGAACGACCTTGATATACGTCAAGTCGGCCAGCGTCCCCGGCAGGTAGCCTGGTGACCATGCACGAATTGCCGCTTCGCGATGTGACCGTTCACGACGACAACTGTGTGCGGCGGGTGCCCATTTTTGCCGGGTTAACCCCGGCCCAACAGGACCTAGTGGCCACGATGGCTCGTCCCCGAATGCTGGCCGACGGTGAGCTGGTACATGGCGTGGGAGAACAGACCGGTTTGATGTTCGTGGTGCATTCGGGAGCAGTGAAGGTCAGTCGGCTGTTACCCAGCGGCCGAACACAACTCCTGCGGGTCGTCTCCCCCGGTGAGACGCTGGGCGAATATGCCTTCCTCACCGGCAGTGCTCCGCTTGAAGAAGCCCAAGCCATCGACGATGCCCGGTTGTGTGTCTTTGTCCACGATGACCTGACTTCCTTGATCCAGCACTATCCCGATATCGCGCAGCGCATGCTGCGGACCCTGGGCGAACGGCTGGCCCAAACCGAGCATCAGCTGACGCTGAACTCCCAAAGCGTCGAGGTGCGTATCGCCGATTATCTGCTCCAACAACCGTTACTGCGCGGCCCCGAGCAGACTGGTATGCGGGTCCGGTTGCCACTGAATAAAAAAGATATCGCCTCGTTATTGGGCACCACCCCCGAATCATTGAGCCGTGCACTGGGCCGGTTACGCACCAAAGGGGCGATCGACATTGCTGACGAGGTCGTGACCATAGTAGATCCGGAGGCCCTGGAGTCATTGGTCTCCGGGGACGACTAGCGGTAGGCCCGGTGGTACTGGATGGGTGTGGGCGGCTGCTGATGGCGGAGCACCTGGGCAGCATGAATCGGGAAATCGGCGTTTCGCAGCGCTTCGCGCCCAACCAGCACCACGTCGGCCTGTTCGGTGACCAGAATGTGTTCGGCTTGGAAAGGTTCGGTGATCAGCCCGACCGCACCGGTGGGCACTCCGGTGCACTGACGGATTTGTTGGGCGAAAGCCACCTGGTAGCCGGGTCCGGACGGAATTTTGGCGGGCATATTGGCCCCGGAGGACACATCGATCAAGTCGACCCCGTGGTCGGCTAACCACTTGCTGACCTGCACGGTGTCCTCAATGGTGAGACCTTCATCCACCCAGTCGACTGCCGAGACTCGCACCAAGACCGCTAGGTCTTGTCCCACCTCGGCCCGGACGGCGTCGACAACTTCTAACAGCAAGCGGGCCCGGTTTGCCAAGCTGCCACCGTAGTCATCCTTGCGGGTGTTACTGAGCGGGGATAAGAACTCATGGAGTAAATAGCCGTGGGCGCCGTGGATTTCCACGAGTTCAAACCCGGCTTCAACGGCACGACGTGCCGCAGCTGCGAATGCTGTCACGACCTCAGCGATGTCCGTGGTGGACAGTTCTCGAGGAGTTTCCAAGCCGGGAAATGCGATGGGCGACGGTGCAACGGTCTGCCAGCCGCCCTCATCCAGGGGGATATTGCCAGAATTTTGGTCATCGAAGGGCCGGTAGGTGCTTCCTTTGCGCCCCGCATGAGCCAGCTGGATCCCGGCCACAGCACCCTGGGAATGCATAAAGTTCACGATCGGGACCAGTGCATCACGTTGTTCGTCGTTCCACAGACCAAGGTCATACTGCGAGATGCGGCCTTCCGGGGTGACTGCAGTTGCTTCGACGATGACCGCGCCTGCTCCCCCACGCGCTAGTCCACCCAGGTGCACCATATGCCAGTCGGTGGCCACCCCGTCCCGGCCCGTAGCGCTATATTGGCACATCGGCGGTATCCACAGCCTGTTCCGGGCGGTGACTGAGCGCAAAGTAATGGGTTCAAAAGCTAGACGTGGCACGCGGAATCCTCGCAAGTGAGTCGTTCGAAAGTGGTCTGCTCGGATGCTATCAAATAAACACGGTCAGAATATACAGCACAAAGACCGCCAGGTGCCCAGCACCGTGCAATGCCGTCACTTTGGGAGTCAGTGCGGTAACGGCGGTCAGCACCAGGGTGATACCTAATAACGCAAGGTTGGTGGGGTTTTCAGCCAGGATAACGTCTTGGCTGGTGATCAATCCAATGGTGAGCACGACGGGGATGGTGAGCCCCACCGTCGACACGGCAGCTCCGTGACACAGGTTGCTCACGCGCTGGAGTTCGTTGCGGTAGGCGGCGCGTAGGGCGGTGACGGTTTCTGGAAGAAAGACGATGACCGCGATGATGATGCCTGCGAGCGCGGTCGGTGCGCCGAGTCGTGCCATCGCGTCGTCGAGCAGCCCGGCCATGACGTGGGATAGCAACACGATGGGGATAACCAGGGCAATCAACAGGGTGCTGCGAGCGGTCAGTTCACGGCGATGGTGTGCCACGACGCGACCCACACCAGGGCTGGTGTCACCGACGCTCTGGGCGGGGTGCTCAGTGGTCTGGGGTTCTTGGAAGTCGGTGCGTTGTGCCCCTATCTGCCGAACTAAGAAAAACGCGTAGAGCAGGATGGTGAGGGTCAGGATGAGTGCGGCTTGGCCGGTTGTGTAGGAGCCGTCGGTGCCGATCATGCCGGGGACGACGAAGGCTATGCTCAACAGCACGACCAGCAGGGTGAGATAGCTTGTGGTCCCGACCGGGTTGAAGCGTGGCCCGGTGTGTCGGAGCCCTGCGATGAGTAGTGCCAGGCCGATGACGAGATTGAGGATGATCATGCTCACGGCCATCACAGAGTCACGCGCGATGTTGGGGTGCTGACCGGGGCCCAGCATCACGGCGGCGATCAGCACCACTTCGATCACCACGATTGACAGGGTCAGCACCAGGGTCCCGTATGGGTCGGGCAAGCGTTTGGCGATGGCTTCGGCCTGGGTGACCACACCGAATGCGCAGCCGGCGATGATTCCGACTAACGCGGCCAGGAGTATGACCAACGGGCCGGTACTGAGTGGACCAAGGTCCCCGAGGAACCAGAGGAGGGTATACGTGCCCCAACCGAGAAGCAACTGGGTGACTGTGGTGGGGGTGACGACACGACGAGCGGTTGCGATAGACATGAGACGTGGCCTCTTCTGTGGGCCGTCCCGACTTCGTGTGTGCGCTCCGGGCCGTCCCGGAGGCTGTGAACGGTCCCGAGTGTAGCAAAGCGGTCGGTATCCTGCTGGGCCTACAATGGTTGCGATGCGTGACCCGAATCTGATTCCTTCGTCGAACTCCCCGTTTGATCTCGCGGTGGTGGCCGCGGGCTTACCTGCGGCGCCACTGGTCGATGAGCTCTTGGCAGCTGACGCCGCACAGGCTGTTGGGTTACGCGGTGTTGTGATCGCGCCTCCGGGCACCGGTAAGACCACCGTGGTGCCGCCGACGATCGCCAATCGAGTACTGGCTTCTGGCCGGTCCGGCAAGGTAGTGGTCACCCAGCCCCGACGGATGGCTGCCCGGGCTGCTGCACGCCGGTTGGCACAGCTCACCGGTACACGCCTTGGCGAATTGGTCGGGTATTCAGTTCGTGGGGATCGCCGTGTCTCGGCTACAACGGTCGTGGAATTTGTGACCACCGGCGTGCTGTTGCGCCGACTCGTGAACGATCCTGAGGCCGCAGATGTCGCTGCCGTGGTGCTTGATGAGGTGCATGAGCGCCAACTCGACACCGATCTGGTCTTCGGATTGGTCCAGCAGTTGGCCGAGTTACGTTCCGCCGACGATCCTCTTGACATTGTGGTCATGTCGGCGACCCTAGAGGCAGACTTCTGGGCGGCACGACTCCCCCAGCCTGATGGGCAGCCGGCCCGGCTTTTTGAGGCTCACGCTGTGACCTATCCCCTGACCGAACACTGGGCGCCGTTACCGGGCACCCAACGAGCCCTCGATGCCCGCGGCGTGAGCCCACAGTTCTTGGACCACGTCACCGGAACAATCCTGACCACAATGGATCAGGAGTCGGACGGGGACGTGTTGGTATTTTTGCCTGGTGGACGAGAGATCGATCGGGTGGCCCGTCAGCTCGAGGACCGACTCGGTCGCGCCGCTGCAAGGGAAGTCTTACCCTTATTAGGCTCGACACCCGCCGCCCAACAGGATCGGATCCTGTCGCCCGACCGGACATACCCTCACCGGCGCGTTGTCTTAGCCACCAATGTGGCCGAGTCGTCACTGACAGTCCCCGGGGTCCGAATCGTGGTCGATGCTGGCCTCGACCGACAATCGCGGCTCGACACGGTGCGCGGTGTCTCCGGGCTGGTTACCGTTGGAGCTGCAAAATCCGCAATGACACAACGTGCCGGACGTGCCGCACGTGAAGGACCGGGATTGGTCGTCCGGTGTCTGAGTGATGCCGAATATGCGGCACGACCTGCACACCGTCCCGCGGAAATACACACGGCTGATCTCACCCAGGCTGTCTTGGATCTGGCCTGTTGGGGCGCCCCTGATGGATCTGGTGTGCCCTTACCCGAGCCGCTCCCAGCACGCTCGTTCACCAGCGCTGTGGAGGTGCTGACACAGCTGGGAGCGCTCACCCGCCAGGACGCTGATGGGACGCTCCAGGTCACACCACTGGGACGGCGGCTGGCTCAACTTCCGGTTGATCCTCGACTGGGACGGGCCCTATTCGACGGCGCAGAGTTTGTGGGTGCCCGCAGGGCCGCTGAAATTGTTGCAGCGCTGACGTCAGAGCAGCGGGCCGAGGGCGCCGATCTGGGTCAGCTGATCCGTCGGCTTCGTGCCGATCGCCCGAAACGTTGGACCGATGATATCCGCCGATTGCTGGCTGTTCTGGAGGAACCTTCCGTGTCCGAGATGAACGATCCGCTTGCGTATGGGATCGTCACCGCCCTGGCCTTCCCGCAGCAAATCGCTCGACGACGTAAACCCGGGACACCGAAGGCCTCAGGCGATGAGTACTTGCTCGCGTCAGGCACTGCGGCGGCGTTGCCCCGCGGTTCCAGCCTCAATGGCTGTCAATGGTTGGCCGTGGCTGACGTGACGCTCCACGGCGACCGAGCGATCATCCGCACTGCTGCTGAACTTGATCAAGACCATGCCGAACTTGCAGCCGGCCCGCTGCTGACCCATGAGACCCAAGCGCGGTTTGTCGATGGAAAAGTGTCGGCTCGAGCCGTCCGGCGGCTGGGAGCCATTGAGCTCTCGTCCACTCCGATCCCGCCGACCGCCCAACACACTCGCGCGGCGGTAGCAGCCGAAATCCGACGTGACGGCGTCGTGGCTTTTTTCAGTGTGGATACTACCCGCCAGCACGCTGGTTTTAAGACCCTCCGGGGCCGCTTGGGTGTCCTGCACCGCGTGCTCGGGGCACCGTGGCCGGATGTCTCAGATGAGGCTTTAACTCAACGGCTTGAGGAGTGGTTAGCGCCAGAGCTTGAGCAATTGGCCGGCGGGGTCCGAACGGACCGGATCGATCTGACCGGTGCGCTTCGTCGTGTGTTGCCCTGGCCTGAAGCCGCTTCTTTGGATGAGCTCGCGCCCGAACGCCTTCACGTGCCGTCCGGCTCCGCAATCCGGCTGGATTGGCCATCCCCTGAGCAGCACACCGATGAGGAGGTCGCAGCACCCGTGCTCGCGGTCAAATTGCAGGAATGCTTTGGCTGGACCACAAGCCCGACGGTGGCTGATGGCAGGGTACCTGTGGTGTTGCATCTGTTGTCACCTGCGCGACGCCCTTTGGCCATCACCACAGACCTAACCAATTTTTGGCAGAACGTGTACCCTCAGGTGCGAGCAGAAAATCGGGGCCGCTATGTGAAACACCCGTGGCCAGAAGATCCGCTTGCCGCAACAGCGACCGCGAAGACCAACCGGGCGTTACGAAACACCAAGCGCTAACGGCGCTCTTCGTCGATGAGGTAACTTCGCACCTCTTTGACCTTCGCGGTCTTGGCGTGCCCGGCGAAGAGCATGATGTGATTGAACCGAGTCGTGGTGCCATCAGAGTGTACCAGCCGTCCCTCGGCGCCACAGTCGGTGCCGTGGGTGATCACCGTGGCGATATGCAACTCTTCGACCGGCGGCTGCTGAAGTAGCCATTCACCAACCGCATCAGGTCCGGTAAGCTCCTTGACACCGACTACGTCCCACCGAATATCTTCTCGCAGGAACGAGACCACAGCATCATGGTTCCGTTCAGCGAGCGCTACGAGGAGATCACGGATCACCATTTTCCGTGGCGCATTGCCGCAATCCTCGGGTGCTTCAACCACCCGCAGAGGAACATTCTCCCGGGGAACTTCCATGCCAGCCATCACAGAAGGGTCAGGGGCTCGAATCCCCTTACCCCTTCTCCGTATTCCGGCCGGTGAGTTTATCGCGCAGACGATCCACCATGCCCACGCCCGCTCCAACTGTTTTATGGAAGAGCTCAGAGTGCGGGGCGTTTGGGTGAGGTCTGGTTGGTGCCAAGGATTTCGCCTGGGCAACTTTATTGCCCAGTTCTATGCGCTCGTCCGCTGGGATATGTTCACGCAACCCGGGGAACTGGTCTTGTTCTTCGTCTTCGACGTGATGGCGCAGTTGCGATTCCAGTTCCTTCACCAAGGACATGAACTCTTCGGACTCGGCGTCGGCATCTTCGAGCTTTTTCATCACATCGACAAGCTCATCGTGCTCTTGTTTATCGTGTTCGACCTCTTCAGCCCCATTGGGCAGGTATTTTTCCATCGCCGGGTAAACATACATTTCCTCAGCAACCGCGTGCCGCATAATCTCGGCGATCACCGCGTCGGCAGTATCGCGGCGCTCTTCGACCGTGGTGGCCTGTTGGATCTGACCGATGAGATCTAACATATCTTGGTGATCCTCGGTGAGAAGCTCGACGACGTCTTGTTCTTGATTTGCTTTGAAGGTGCTCATACCTGTCCTTCCAGAACATACTGGGGCACTTTGAACTCGTAACACGTGGCTACCAATAGGCTAACGGTCTCGTGCACCTGCTGCCAGGTCCCGGGGCCAGCCATCAATCAGCGACATATCCCCCAGCATCTTTCTCGCAGCTTACCCTTGGCCACCAGACCAGACGATCGTTGAACACCCGGAGGATGGTTCCACCGTGATGCACCCAGACGGCCCTCGTGTGGCCCAGCTTTGCCAAGATTTTCGATTGCGACCCATGGTTGGGGGCGGTCATGATTCGTTAGTGTCGAATATCGAAACCCACGTTGGGCAATACCCCGAAGGCGCTACCGCAGGAGGTTGTTATGCTTCGACAAAATGTAGCCGATGGCGTGCACGTGCTTACTCGTGCCAAAGTGAATTGCTATCTCATTGAAGACGACGACGGGGTGACCCTGGTGGATGCGGGCTTGCCTCGCATGTGGGCTGCGGTCCACGAGGCTTTGAGGACTATCGACCGCAGCGTACAAGATGTTCGCGCCCTGATTCTGACGCACGGTCATTTTGATCACGTCGGATTTGCTGCACGTGTTCAACGCGAATGGAATGTGCCGATCTATGTTCATCATGCCGATGCAGGCTTAGCCGCTCATCCCTACCGGTACACTCCACAGCGGAACCGTTTCGTCTACCCGTTCCTACACCCGCGCTCCCTGCCCATCATCGGCAGCATGGCGGTCGGAGGTGCACTACGCGTCAAAGGCGTGTCCGCCTCCACCCGGTTTGGTTCAGGCGACGAACTGCCGGTTCCAGGCCGCCCGGTCGCACTACATACGCCAGGTCACACCCGCGGCCATTGTATGTTTTACCTCGCCGATCGCGACGTGATGATTACCGGCGATGCGCTCGTCACGCTCGATCCATATACGGGCAGAACCGGCCCGCAAATCGTGGCGTCTGCGGCAACCCAGAACACGCGCGAAGCACTGGGGTCACTCCAAACCCTGCAAAAGCATCCGGCCAGTGTGCTCCTGCCGGGTCACGGGGATCCGTGGTTCAAAGGCACTGAGAAGGCCTTGCGCTATGCGCAGGCCATGGGGGAGCACTAACGACGCCAGACCCACACACTGGGTTGGCTACTGGTCCAGATCCAGGTCTTGGAGTTCAGTCAAGAATTCTTGCACAATTGGGCCGTTGGTTTGTGCCCCGCCCACACCGTCGTGCACAAATGACGCGAGCGCGATATCGTCCTGAGTTGCCATTAGCCAGGTGTGAGCAATCGCTTCACCATCCGCTTCAGATTCGGCTGTACCAGTCTTTGCCAACACAGGTGACCCCGGCACCTCTTGCAGGATCGGTACGGTGCCGTAGGCGACGGGCCCGGCCATGAGGTCCTGCAATTGTTCGGCTTCTTTTGCGGTCAGCGGCTCATCGACCGGTAGGTGCTCGTTATCCTGAGGATCAACACTGGGTTCCGAAACGACCACCGGTGTTATGGTTTCTCCTGCAGCAACCGAGGCGGCAACGGTAGCCATGCCCAATGGCGAGGCTTCCACTGCCCCTTGACCGAAGAGACCGGCAGCATGGGTGGTACCTTCCGCATCGGCAGGTACATCACCTAAAAAGGCCCCTGCATAGCCCACGCGAGGGTCTTCGACCAGGCCTAAGGCTGCGGCAGCCTCGTGCAGCTGCTCGGCGGAGATCTCATCGTGCTGGCCAACAAACGTGGTGTTACAGGACTGGGCCATCGCATCGGCCAAGGTGATGTCTCCGACGTATTCGGAAGGGTACAGTTCAAAGTTCGAGATCTCTAAACCATCAACATTCAGGGTGGGTGGGCACTCGACCGTAGATTCCGGGGTGAGACCATTCCGTACCATCGCCAGAGCGGTGACGACTTTAAAGGTCGACCCGGGGGCATATGAGGCCGTCATCGCCAGCGGCCACGTCAGTTCTTCGGGCCCGTCAGCGGCAGCCAGAATGTGTCCGTCCGATGGTCGCACGACCACCATTCCGGCCGGTTCCTCGGAATCAGCTATGCTTTGTTCTGCTAGCTGTTGAATCTCAGGGTCAAGCGTGGTGGTGAGTGATTCCCCATCGGTGGCTGGTCGACTGAATTCAGCTGGTGTGCCATCTGGGGTGTCTTGGGCTGCCGAATTATCGACGCTAATTTCCAGCCCGTCGGTGCCGGCGAGATGATCGTTATAAGTCCGCTGTAAGCCGGAGAGTCCGGTGGCGACGCCAGCAGTGAATTCACCATCGGAGTCTTCAATCTGTTCAGCAGAAGGTTGTCCGTACGAACCCAGGAGTGAGCGCGCGAACGTTGAGGTCGGACCGAGCACCATGGTGTCTGCGAGACTCGTTGCACCAAGAATTTGCTGTATTTGTTCGGTGGGAATATCGGTTTCTGCGTTGTCGCGCAACACGATGAACTCGACCCAGGCGCGTTCCCCGGCGGCCAGCACACGCTCGACCAACGGCTCAGCATCCAAGTCGAGTGCTTCCGCTAGTTCCGTAGCAGATGAGGTGAACATGTCTTCGACCTCCTCATCAGACGGTTCAGTCCCCTCAGCAGCCAGGCTATCGAGCACATGTGTCTTATCGATCCCGATGCGCTGCACGGGACGCTCAGTGGCCAACGGTTGACCATGGGTGTCGAGAATGTCACCACGCTGTGCTGGATCAACGGTCACTTCTACACGACCGCCTTCGGCCAACCCGGGTATCAATGTGTCCGCTTGGAGCAGCGGTCGCCACTGCTCAGACTCGTCATGCCATACCAAAGTGGTCTCGGTGGTGTAAGACCAGGCGTCCTCAGAAGGCTCTTCCTCGTCGGCCGAAGCTTCACTTTCACTGCCGGTGCTGGATAGATCCCAAGTCACCGTATACTGCGCAGTCGCTGTGACCGGATCTTCATCGGATGCCTGATCGGCTTCATCGACGCTTGCCGAGTCTAGGCTGACCGACCGCGGGTAGCGAGCTAGCGATTCGGTGGCTTCCGCGAGAGTTGCGGGCTGCGTGGAGCCATCGGCCAATGCTGTGTCGTTGAGGGCTTCGAGCTGTTTCGATTCCAGGTGGTCAGCGAATTGCTCGGCGGCTTCCGTGGGCTCATCGTATCCCGGCCCACAAGCGCTGAGTCCTAGGGCACCGACCACGAGCAGTGCCGTCAGGCTCAAAGCTCTACGCGGAGCTGAGCCAGTGAAATACTCGGGTGCAGGCTGTGAGTTTGCTGAGTGTGACGTAACCATGGTGGGTAGTCTAGTGGCCCACAACCCTGCCTACCACCCGTGACAAGGGTCATTACCGCTCTGGCTCTTTTGAGGCAGGGATGGGCGTCTGTTGATACAACACTAACCGCCACGCACCGTTTTGACGGATGTAGACGCTCGACATTAGCGCAAGGAACTCGGGTTCGCCCGCCCGGAAAGCGTGACCGGTGTAGACCAGTGCGGCGGTGTCTTCAGTCAATCGGAGAAGCCGTTCGTCGCGAATTTCGTACCGGTCCCACGGCGGTGCGTTGTTGAGGGAACCAAGCACCGCATCGCGATCTAACACGACCCCATGGGAAAGAAGCATTACCGCATCTGGTGTCATGATCTGAGCGTAAAAGTCTGCTCCGGTCCCCTCGCAAAGGGACTTCCATCCGCGATGTTCGAGTGCCAGGAGTTCCTCGATAGTCATATACAACACATTAGACGATAGCGACGGAAGACAGCTGCGCGGTTATTGAAGCGCACTCGATGTGCTGGTTGTGCCGCGGAATGATTAACGGTTTCAACCCTGGTTCGCAACGCAGCGACCCAGGGGTTAAAAGAAAATCTCGGGAGATCGTTCCGACGACTTCCCGAGATTTCTAACGTGGAGCTAAGGGGATTCGAACCCCTGACCTCTTCCGTGCCACGGAAGCGCGCTACCAACTGCGCCATAGCCCCGTATCAAGTTTTTGTGCCGCCCTGCTGGGCAACATCCTCTAGTATACATAGCTTCATTTCGAAAACAAATTCGTAGTGTCGCTATGCTCGCGTGATCTTAAACACTGGTTTGCGTTAGAGTAAATGAACCGTGTTCGCCGCTATCTGACTGCAGCACGTGTGCCCGACAATTCGATAACCGCGGCACGCTTGCATAATCTTCGTCCGCATATCCGACCAGCAGATGTGCAGCGGCGCGCATAGCGTTGCCATGGGAAACAACTAGTAAGACGTTTGCTTCCTTGAGCGCTTCGATGACGGCCCGAGCGGTTCTGCCACCAGACTGGCGAGGTGTTTCACCACCAACGGGGCCGGCGTCCAGATCGGGCAGGCGGAATGCGGCGTGCTCATCGGGCCATCGTTCGGCAATCTCAGTAAAGAGCAGGCCTTCCCATTCGCCCCCGGCGGTCTCTTGAATATTTTCTTCGAGTACGCAGGGGACGTGACGGTCGCGAAGTAGGATGCGCGCAGTATCATGGGCGCGTTTCAATGGCGACACGATGGCCGCGTCGAACTCCGTGTGTCCCCACCGGTGGGCAGCTTCGCGTGCTTGGGCGTGCCCGGTTTCATTGAGCGGGATATCTTGTTGCCCCTGGAACTTCCCGTTGAGGTTCCAGTCGGTTTGGCCGTGGCGTAGGAACACGATCGTTTTCATCTCTACAGTCTCACCTATTCAGCTTTGTGGTTCATCAGCTTGCGGGAGATCAATTTGTGGCGCATCAGACCAGAGACGGTCTAGTGCGTAGTTTTCGCGCTCTTCGTTGTGTTGGATATGAATCACGAAATGACCGTAATCCAGCAGCACCCAGCGGCCTTCAGTCTGACCTTCGCGACGTAGCGGCTTCAACTCAAGCTGTTCACGTAGTGCATCTTCGATTTCTTCGATAATCGATTTGACTTGTCGTTCGGTTTGCGCTGATGCAAAAAAGAACGCGTCGGTAATGCCCAACCGGTCGGCCACGTCTACCGCGGAAATGTTTTCGGCTTGTCGCTCGGCTGCGGCATTGGAGGCGATGTGTAGCGCCTTGAGTGTGGGTTCGGGTACTGCCACGAAGCTCCTTAGAAAGTTAACGGGCGAGCAGAATAATAGCGATGATTAATGCAATGAGACCAATAGCAAACATGATAATTGCCGACATGCGAAGTCTGCGCTCCGGGGCTTCGACGTCTTTAGCATCAAGGGTGTCTAAACCGTGTGCAGAACTTGCTTCTAACGGTTCACGCGGGTCACGTTCTGGCTCCGGTTCGACCGGTGCACGAATGAACTCTGCCAGGGGTGGTTTCTTGGTCTCACGGGACGGTTCTTCCGGTGACTTAGTGTCGGCTGCTTTTTCTTCGTCGATCTTAAACGGGCCAGTAACAAACGGGCCTTGAGTAGACCGGCGTCTGCGACGGCCGCGCCCCGGAGTGGTCTTCTCGGACTGCTCTGATGCGGAGGCCTTCTCCTCTTGGGCTGGTACTGCCGCAGTTGCAACTTCAGCTGTGTCAGGCTCGGCTTGGGGCTGGTCAGCTATATCCTCTGCTGTGGCCTCAGAGGAGTCGTCCCCGGCATCCTGGTTCTCGGATTCCACGAGTTCAATAGCCGCTGTTTCTAGGTCCTGGAGCTCTTGAGATTTCTCGGCGAGCTCTTTCTGGCGGCGAAGCAGCTTGGGATCGATGACGTTGGGGTTACTCTCCCCAAGCTCAATGATCTCTTGGGTGAGACGTTCAGTTTCAGCGCGAAGTTCTGCCCGCCGGATTTCGATCGTATCGAGACCGCTGAGGTCGGTGATCTCGGTGGCTGACAGATCGTGCATGCCGGTAATTTCGACATCCAGCACTTCTTCGTCAGCCGATTCAATGGATTGCTCGGCAGGTGTCGGGTCGGTCTCTAGGGGCGTTATGGCCGGTGCCGGTGCCGGTGTGGTCTGGGGTGCAGTGGCACGGCGGCGAGCTTTGGCTTCTGCTTCGCCTTGCTCTCGATGGAGGCGTTCCACTTCGGCTCGTCGTTCGGCTGCGCGTTGAGCGTCAAACTTGCGAGCTTCACGACGCGAGCGTGGTTTGCCTGACTTGGTCTCATCGACAGGCTTGCTGATAATCGGCAGCATCCCGGTGGACGTGACGGCTGAATCGGCCCGTCGACGTCGACGTTCCGCAGGAGTTTCGGCGACTTCTTCTGCTGGCGTGTCATCCTCGGGCTGAGGTATGGGATCCAGTGGTGGAACCGGTGTTGCGTTTTCGTCACCAGTGTCCTCGGTGTCTTCAAGGGCTGCCGGAACGGGCTGCGGTTTTTCAGTTGGCGTTGTGTCGCGCTGTTCGACTTCTTCGGACCACCGCTGGATTTCTGCGTCCCGTAGCTTCGCGCGCTCGGCACGTTCGCGTTGGAGCCGTAATTCTCGGCGGGAAGGATAAGGATTACTCATCGGCTTCCTCCGGTCGGTTGTTCAGTGATACGGGCGTTTGCGGTGTCGTGTTCGGTCGCGCAATTCTTCCATTGGGATCGATATACAGACCGTACTTGCCAATGTATTGCACCACCCCATCGGGCACCAGATACCAGACAGGCTTGCCCTCGGCGACGCGTTCCCGACAGTCAGTCGACGAGATCGCCATCGCGGGGATTTCCATCAGGGAAACCTCTTCGGACAGGCCGAAGTCGGTGAGTTCATGACCTGGCCGCGAGACCCCAACGAAGTGGGCTTTACCCCACAGCTGGTCGACGTTTTTCCAGGTCATGATTTGTTCCATCGCATCTGCGCCGGTGATGAAGAATAAGTCTGCATCGGGGCGCAACGTTTGGATATCGTCCAACGTGTCGGCCGTGTAGGTTTGGCCGCCGCGGTCGATATCAACTCGAGATACCGAGAACCGAGGGTTCGACGCGGTGGCGATCACGGTCATCAAGTAGCGATGTTCTTGGGGTGAGACGTCTCGGCCCGATTTTTGCCAGGGTCGGCCGGTCGGCACGAAAACGACTTCGTCAAGATCAAACTCTGCAGCGACCTCACTTGCAGCCACGAGGTGTCCGTGGTGAATGGGGTCGAAAGTGCCTCCCATGATGCCCAACCGAGTGCGGCGGGCAGGGGGTGTGCGGTGCAGAGGTTTTGTCACAGGCGCGTTAGCGGTTTGAAGGGGTAGAGGCGCCCTGGTGTGGCTGTGCTACATCAGTCGATGCGGGAGTGTCTGGGCGAATCGCGACAGAACGTAGCGACATGATTGCCAACAGCAGGAACATCAGCGCGGCAAAGATCGCGATGCCGTAGACGAGCGGGTCAACGGGCAGTTCGTTGACGACAGTTTCTTCTGCTGTTGCAAGGAACAGTTCCATGGGTGTGTACTCCTGTAGATACGAGTGTTGCTAGTAGGCCAGCTTACCGAATTTTTATTCGGTCATGGTGACGGTGTCTTGGCTAGTGTCGGATTTGTCCGTCGCCGCGCAGGATCCATTTGGTCGAGGTGAGTTCTTCTAGACCCATGGGGCCGCGGGCGTGCAGTTTCTGGGTCGAAATGCCGATTTCAGCGCCCAAGCCGAACTGTCCACCGTCGGTGAAGCGCGAGGAGGCGTTCACCATCACGACTGCTGCATCAACCTCAGCGATGTACCGGTCGGCGTTGGAGAGATTTTCGGTGACGATGACCTCGGTGTGACGCGTCGAGTAGGTTTCCACGTGCTCGATGGCCTCGTCGATGTCACCCACGATCTTGACTGACATTTCCATGTCGAGGTATTCGGTGGACCAGTCGTCTTCGGTGGCCGCTACCGCATCAGAGACCCAGGTCGCTGCCGTGGGATCCACGTGTAACACCACTCCAGCGTCCTGGAGGGCTGTCAGTACTTTGATACCGGTGTCTTTCGCATCGCGATGAATCAAAACGGTTTCGGCCGCGTTGCATACCGATGGCCGGTGTGTCTTGGAGTTGAAGACAATGTCGACGGCCTTTTGCGGATCGGCGGAGGCGTCCACATAGACGTGACCAACGCCGGCGCCGGTCTCGATGACGGGTACGGCGGCGTTTTCAACGACCGCACGGATCAGGCCCGGGCCGCCACGAGGGATGAGCACATCGACACCGCGGCGGTAGGTCATCAGCGCATTGGCACCTTCGCGACCCAGCTCATCAATCCCCTGAACGAGGTCGGCGGGGAGTCCTTGGCTTTCCAGCGCGTCGCGCAGCACCCCGATGGTCACCCCGTTGGTGGTTTCTGCTGCCGAGCCGCCGCGCAAAATGACAGCGTTGCCGGATTTGATGCCGATCCCGGCGATGTCAACGGTGACATTCGGGCGGGCTTCATAGATCGCTCCGACGACCCCCAGCGGAACGCGCACCTGCTGCAGGCGGATACCGTTGGGCAAGTTGTTGCCGCGGACCACGTTCCCGATCGGATCCGGCAAGCTGGCTAGATCCCCCAGGGCAGACACCAACCCGTCAATGCGGTCATCGGTGAGCTGCAGACGATCCAGGAGCGCGGCCGGAGTGTTATTCTCCTTGCCGCGGTCAAGATCGGTTGCGTTGGCTTCTAAGATTTTTGCCCGGTTGGTGTCGATGGCATTGGCCATGGCCGCCAAAGCGGCGTCTTTGTCGGCACGTGATGCGCCGGCTAAGGACTTCTGGGCTTGACGTGCAGCCTTCGTGATCGCTGCGATCTGTTGGGTCACGGACTGGTGTGTAGCGGTCATGGTTTGATTGTAGCTGGTGTGTTAACTGGTCAGTGTCGTCTGCTTCACGATGACCGTGTCATCGGTGTGCACCACAACGCGATCGTATTCTGGGCCGAGTTCTTCGCGCAGCTGTTGGGTGGATTTGCCAACCATTGCCGGCAGCTCGGTCACCGAGTAGTTCGTCAGCCCGCGGGCCACCACAGTACCGTGCGAGTTCACGATTTCTACCACATCGCCCGACTCAAACGTCCCCGTAACACCGATAAGCCCCGCCGGCAAGAGCGACCGGCGTCGAACAGTGATGGCTTCCACCGCGCCGTCATCGATCATGATCCGGCCCCGGGAGACCGCCATGTGTGCCAGCCAGGCGTTGCGGGCAGATTTCCGTTCCCCCCGAGAAGCAAACCACGTCCCGATGTCTTGGCCATCAATAGCGGCTTGTGCGTTTTCTGCCGATGTCAAGAACGTCGGGATGCCAGCATCAGTGGCAATCGAGGCCGCTTGGAGCTTTGTCACCATGCCACCGGTGCCGATGGCCGAGCCGCTATCCCCCACCGAAATATGGGACAGGTTGGCATCGGCTGAAACGTTGGCGATACGGCGTGCCCCGGCCTCGGTTGGGGGTCCGTCATAGAGGGCATCCACGTCGGTGAGCATCAACAGGGCGTCGGCTTTGACGACCGAGGCGACTAACGCGGCAAGGCGATCGTTATCGCCGAACCGAATTTCGTGCGTGGCCACCGCGTCATTTTCATTGACCACCGGCACGATCCCGAGGTTCAGCAGGCGGTTGAGGCTACGAAACGCGTTGTTGTATTGGGTGCGCCGCATAAGATCTTCGGCGGTTAGCAACACCTGGGCGACACTGATGGAGTGCTTCCAAAACGATTCAGAATACTGGGCCATCAGGCGGCTCTGGCCGACTGCGGCTGCAGCTTGTTGGGTGGCTAAGTCTTTGGGTCGTTTCTCCAGTCCGAGTGGCCTGAAGCCGGCAGCTATCGCACCAGAGGAGACTAAAACAACTTGTGCTCCCCCGTGATACAACTGACCGACCACGCGCGTGAGGGCGTCGATCGCAGGGATGGAGACGCTCCCCTGACCATCGGTTAGCGATGAGGACCCAATTTTGACCACGATGCGTCGCGCGAAGCGAAGCTGGGCGCGATTGGTGACCGGGTTGGGGGTTGACAGGTTGGGCGTGGACACAAGGTGGCTTTCTAGTCGTTGGTGGTTTCGTCGTCGGTCCACAACCCGGAGCGTCGTTCTTCTTCCATTTCGGCTTGAGTTGCGGCTCGAGCGGCTTTCCGCTCAGCGTAGTCGTGGCGTTTTTCTTCGCGGGTCGGACGTTGGCGCTCCTCGAAGCGCACGTCTTGACCTCGGGGTCCTGCCAGGTGTTCTGCCCCGGTGGTCATGGTTGGTTCCCAATCAAAGACCACACCGGATTCATCGTCACCGATGACCACGGCATCGCCGGGTAATGCTCCGGCGTTGAACAGCGCTTTCTCGATACCAAGACGCTCGAGTCGGTCGGCCAAATAACCGACGGCTTCGTCGTTGTCGAAGTTCGTTTGGGCCACCCAGCGCTCGGGAGTTTCACCGCGAATACGGAACAACGGTTGTAGGCCGCGTTCTTCTTTGACCAGGGTGAACTGGTGGGGTTTCGCTCCGCGACGGCGGTGTTGTGGTTCGATGGTGATGGTGGCCGGCTGTTGTTGTTGAGCTTCTACTGCATCGGCCAGCTGGTCGCGGGCCTCGGTCACGAGTTGGGCCATCGCGTACTTCAGCTCATTGAGACCTTTGCGGGACACCGCCGAAATTTCGAAAACGCGTAGACCGCGGGATTCGAGCTCGGCCCGGGTCATATCGGCCATGGCCTGCCCGTCTGGCAGGTCGGTCTTATTGATGGCCACCAGTTGAGGGCGATCTAGCAGTGGGATGAGTTGTTCGCCACCCTCGGTCAGAATAGGCTCGACCGCATAGGCTGCGAGTTCTTTTTCAAGAGCCTCGAAATCCGAAATCGGGTCCCGATCGGATTCTAGCGTCCCGGCGTCCAGCACGTGTACGAGTGCGTGCGTGCGTTCTACGTGCCGCAAGAATTCCAGGCCAAGGCCCTTTCCTTCAGACGCCCCGGGGATCAGTCCGGGCACATCAGCCACGGTGAACCGGATGCCGCCGGCGTCGACGACACCGAGGTTGGGCACCAGCGTGGTGAAGGGGTAGTCGGCGATCTTGGGTCGGGCTGCAGAGATCGCGGCGATCAACGAGGACTTCCCTGCTGAGGGGAATCCCACCAGCGCAATATCGGCGACTGTTTTCAGTTCCAGCACGACACTGCGTTCTTCACCGGGGATACCCAGCAGCGAGAATCCCGGTGCTTTGCGTTTCGGCGAGGCCAGTGAAGCGTTCCCCGCTCCCCCGGTGCCGCCGTGCGCCAAGATGATTTCTTCGTGCGGGACCACCAGGTCGTGCAAGATGTTGCCGTCGAGATCTTTGATTACGGTGCCCACGGGCACGGGTAGGTAGAGTGTTTCACCGTTTTTGCCGTGGCGTAAATCTCCCTTGCCGGGCTCGCCGTTGGACGCGTTCCGGTGGGGCCGGTGGTGGTAGTCCAGCAGTGTGGTGACATCAGGGTCGGCGACGATCACGACGTCGCCGCCGTGGCCACCATTGCCACCGTCGGGTCCACCTAACGGCTTGAATTTTTCGCGGCGCACCGAGGTTTCTCCGTGGCCACCGTTGCCCGCGGTGGCATGAATGGTCACCCGGTCAATGAATTGTGACATGTGGATTCCTCCGTGCGTATGTATTGAAACTCAAAGCGGGGGCGGACCAGGGGCCTGGTCCGCCCCCGCTGGAGCGTTAGAAAACGAAAAGCTTCTTAGGCTTCAGTTGGGACGATATCCACAACTTTGCGTCCGCGACGGTTGCCGAATTCAACAGCACCGTTCTGAAGTGCGAACAGGGTGTGGTCTTTGCCAACACCGACGTTACGACCCGGGTGGAATTTGGTGCCGCGCTGGCGGACCAAGATTTCACCGGCGTTAACGACCTGGCCGCCAAAACGTTTCACACCAAGAAACTTGGGGTTAGAGTCACGACCGTTACGTGTGGAACTAGCACCTTTTTTTGTTGCCATGAGTTAAATCCTTTACGAGTTGACCCGAAAACAGTTTACTTGATTTCGGTGATCTTCACGCGGGTCTGGTCCTGACGGTGACCCTGGCGTTTCTTGTAACCGGTCTTGTTCTTGTACTTCTGGATGACAATTTTCTTGCCACGGGTGTGCTCGAGCACCTCAGCGGAAACTTTGACGTTTTCCAGATCTTTTTTATCTGAGGTAATCTTGTCGCCGTCAACCAGCATCAGGGCTGGCAGCTCAATGGAGCTTCCGACGTCTGCTGCTTGGCGATCGAGGACTACCAAGTCTCCTTCAGAGACTTTTTCCTGGCGTCCGCCAGCGCGTACTATCGCGTATGCCATGTGGACTCACTTCTCTCGACGTTAATCAAAAATTTAATCAGCTGTTTAAACACCTGAGGGTCTTGGCTCACGAGACAAGTTGCCGATATGGGACACCATCTGCCAGGTTTCACAGCACCAAACAGGTAGTCTATCGGTTTTTGCCTCGTGATCCAAATTGATCATTCCCGCGGGGTTCCAGGTGAGGAGATCTCTTCAGCAGAAACCCCAACCCCCAGAATGGCCGACGACTTCACCGGCTTTTCTTGGGCGGGTGCCTGATCGTCAACACTGGCGGCAAAAGTCTTGCCTTGTTGTGCTGTCTGACCAGAAGCCTGCCGGATATGCGTTGCACCGGTCGGTGAGCTGGCTGCGCGCCGACGTTTCGGTGCAGCCTTCTCTTCCGCGGGTTGCGCCGCAGCAGGCTGCTCAGCTTTGACCTTGGCTTCAACCGCAGGTTGCTGCTCCGCCTTGGTTTCAGCAGCTGGTGTCTGCTCCTGAGCAGGTGCGCTGTGTTGTTGCGGCGCTACAGCGCGGCGACGTTTCCGGCCCGACCGTGACTGACGCTCACCTTTATCGCCAGATTCGGCCTGCTCTGGTTGTTCCGCCTTGGACTCTTGCTGGGTATCTTCTGTGGCGTCACCACGTCCGCGGTCACTTCTGCGACGACGACGCGAGGTCCCGTTCTTGTGCCCGGACTGCTTCTGATTGCTCGACTGCTTTTGGTGATCAGTTTGCTGCTGCTCAGCATCGTCCTGGCCCTCATTGTCGTCCAGTGTGGCAGCGGCGATCGAAGCCATCGCACTACGGGTTTTTTCAGCCTTTTCGTCTGGCTGCTGGTCCGAGGAGGTGTCCTGCTCTTGGTGCTGGTCATTGGCTTGCCGACGCCGGCTGCGACGAGTCCCGGCCTCGCCGCCACGGCGGCGCTGCGCTGCAGTCTCATAAGGTTTGCCACGTTCGATGGGCTCGTCATGGACAATGATGCCGCGCCCTGCACAGTGCTCACAGGTGTGGGAAAACACTTCGACCAAACCGGTTCCCATGCGTTTGCGCGTCATTTGGACCAAGCCCAGCGAGGTCACTTCGGCGACCTGGTGGCGGGAGCGGTCTCGGCCAAGGCATTCGACCAACCGACGAACAACGAGGTCGCGGTTGGACTCTAAGACCATGTCAATGAAGTCGATGACGATGATGCCCCCAATGTCGCGCAGCCGAAGCTGACGAACGATCTCTTCGGCGGCCTCCAAGTTGTTCTTGGTCACAGTCTCTTCGAGGTTGCCCCCGGAACCGGTGAATTTCCCGGTGTTGACGTCAACGACGGTCATCGCTTCGGTGCGGTCAAAGACTAATGAACCACCCGATGGCAAATTGACCTTCCGGTCCAGTGCCTTATGGAGTTGCTCATCTATCCGGTAGTGGCCAAACAGGTCCGCCCCGTTGAAGGCTTTCGGATCCCATTGCTCTAAGCGATCGACAAGATCTGGGGCGACATAGGTGACGTAGGCCTGGATCTTGTCCCAGACTTCTTCACCTTCGACCAGCATTTTGGTGAAGTCTTCGTTGAAGACGTCCCGAACGACCTTGATGGTCAGATCGGGCTCAGAGTGCAAGAGCTCTGGCGCCAAGACCTTATTGGACTTGGAGTGTTTTTCGATCTCTTCCCACTGGTTGCGCAACCGGTTGATGTCATTGAGGAGTTCTTCTTCGGAAATCCCCTCGGCTGCGGTACGCACGATGACGCCCGTTTTATCCGGGAGGTGCTCTTTGAGAATGGCTTTGAGTCGATTGCGTTCGGTATCTGGCAGCTTGCGGGAGATACCGGTCATCGAACCATTGGGGACATAGACCAGGTAGCGCCCGGGCAGCGAGATCTGTGCCGTCAGACGGGCCCCTTTGTGGCCCACTGGGTCTTTGGTGACCTGGACCAGCACGGAGTCGCCGGATTTCAGGGCGTTTTCAATCTTTTTGGCTTTGCCGTCGAGCTGGGCGGTATCCCAGTTGACTTCACCGGCGTAGAGCACGGCGTTGCGACCGCGACCGATGTCAACGAATGCGGCTTCCATGGATGGCAACACGTTTTGGACTTTGCCCAAGTACACGTTGCCGATTAGGGAGTCTTGTTGGGTGTTGGACACAAAGTGTTCGGCGAAGATGCCATCTTCCAACACGGCGATTTGGATTTGGCTCTCGCGCTGGCGAACCAACATCTTGCGTTCGACCGATTCTCGGCGGGCCAAAAACTCGGCTTCCGAGATGATTGTGCTGCGCTGCCGTCCACCCCGTCGATTCGAACGACGTCGTTGGCGTTTGGCTTCTAAACGTGTCGAGCCGCGCAAGGAGGTGACTTCGTCTGAACCGGAGGTCGATGCTTGGCGGGGGGCACGGACGCGGGTGACGGTATCTTCGGGGTCCCCGTCGCCGCCGCCATCCATTTCTAGGTCAACGTTGCCGCGCCGGCGTCGACGTCGACGATGTGAGACGGGTTGCTCGTCGTCCGTTGATTGCTGCTTTTGGTCGTCGTTACGTTTACCGCGGGAGCGTCGCTGGTTTCTCGAGTCGGAATCTTCATCAGCGTTATCGTCCCGGTCGTCATGCCCGTTACGATGTTTGCCGTTTTTGTCCTGACGATCTTTCCGGTCATCGTTGTCGTCGTTGTTGCGATCACGGCGGTCGGATTGTTGTTGCTGTTGTTTTTTGCGCGGTCGGTTCTTTTGGCCGCGATTATTTTCCTCGGGCTCATCGTCGGGTTCGGGTTGGCGCCGACGAACCGGAACCTGTGAGTAGTCCGGGGCCTGGAACAGTAAGGCGGTCGGGTCATCCGGCATCGGAGTGCCGGCAGTGACCGAATGTTGCGCAGTATTCATTTGTGGTTGTGTGTTATCGGCAGCTGGCATGCTGCGCCTCCCGGGCCTATCCGCGATCCGCACCCATCGCGCATAGGCCAATCCGGTTGTGCGTACGCCAGTGGCGAGTACGCACTACGAAAAAGCCTCAAGTGAACCGGTCTGTGCCGGAGCCAGCAGAAGCGTACAAGACAATTCAATAAAAACTTCAGGAGTTTGCGGTCTGGGATTCATACATCTTCATCTTCACGATGGAATCAACCTTCGCACCTGCAAACCATAAAGCTTCCGCAGGACCCACCGGGTGTGCGTGCCCAGTGTGGTCTCCCCCATTGTGACATACTTTCACCGAAAACTGGTTATTCTGGGCTGCTGCTCAGCTGACAGCCCTATACTTGGCCGGGTGAATACCGCAGTACTAAACCCCAATGACGCCGAAGCGCAGCCCTGGTACGCCACCAGTTTTGGCACGGCCATGGTCTTGATTATTGCAGGCCTCATCGGCCTGGGCGCCACCCTGGTGTTGACCTATGAACGCATCCAATTATGGATGGATCCGGACTATCTGACCTCGTGCGATTTTAGTGTCTGGGTCTCGTGTGGGACGGTCATGCAGTCGTGGCAAGCTGCATTATTTGGCTTTCCCAACCAGTTCATCGGCATTATCGGGTTCGCTGTGGTCATCACCATTGGTATGGCCATCGTCGGCGGGGCACGGTTTGCGAATTGGTGGTGGCATGCGACCTCAATTGGCTTGGGTCTGGCCATGGTGTTCTGTTTGTGGCTGTGGATCCAAGCCGTGTATGTCATTAATACGTTATGTCTGTACTGCATGGTGATCTGGGCGGTCACGATCCCCGCCGCCGTCCTTATTTTTGCGCGAAACGTCGCCCGTGACTTGATCAAAGTCACACCACGCACGAAGATGATAATAACAACGGCCGTCTGGCCCGCGATCATCCTGCTCTACGTGGTGATCGCTGCATCGATCATGCTGCGCTTTGGCGAAGCAATGTTTTAGGACACAAGTGGACGCGAACAAATTCAATGCCATGCCCCGACCAGAACTCACGCACCCCTATGTGCAGCTTCGGCAAGCTGCCTCGGTGATCATGCTGCGTGAGGCTGCCAACACGCTCGAGGTCTATGTGCAGCACCGGGCAACCACCATGGATTTTGCCGCCGGCGCGGTCGTGTTCCCAGGGGGTCGTACGGATCCTGAGGACGCCGAGTATGATTTCGGTGAAGCAGTTCGCCCCATCCTTTCGAACCATGCCAAGGGCTGGCAGAAAACCTCCCTGGGTTCGACAAACTCACAGGAGGCCGTGACCAACGCGTCGATGATGTTACGCACTGGCCTGCGCGAGGTTGAGGAAGAAACCGGCCTCGGGCTGGAACCGCAGATTCTGCGCCCGTGGGCCAACCTCATTACCCCGGTCGGTCTTCCGAAACGCTTTGATACCTTCTTTTATATCGCGACTCCAGACGACGACCTCGTGCCTGAGAACATCACCACCGAGGCCACATCAGCTGAATGGCTGACCATCGAATCGATCCTTCGGGACGCTGATGCAAAACGTATCGCGTTGATGAGCCCGACCCGGTTCTTACTGTCTGGCATCCTGGAATATGGCTCAATAGAAGGGCTGTTGCAACACGACCCGGTGGTTGAACCCATTCGAGGATTGTGAACCGACGTTAAAACCCTGCTGGCACCGCCAAGAAGCGGTGCCAGCGAGGTTTTAAAAATGTCTTCGGGTTAGCCGAACCAGATCTCAATCTCCCGTTCGGCAGACAGGGTCGAATCCGATGCGTGAATGAGGTTTTTCTGCACGCCTTCGCCCCAGTCGCGACCGTAATCTCCGCGAATGGTGCCGGGTTCAGCAAGCGTCGGGTCTGAGATGCCGGCCAGCGCGCGAATCCCTTCGATGACACGTTCGCCTTCGATCACGGCAGCGACGAGCGGTCCAGAAGCCATGAAATTCACGAGGGGTTCAAAGAACTCTTTGCCTTCGTGTTCTTCGTAGTGCTCGGCAAGCATCTGGTGGGTAGCGTTGAGCATGAGCAGCTCGACAATGGTGTAACCTTTGCGCTCGATGCGCGCCAGAATTTCACCGGTCAGTCCACGTTCCACGCCATCAGGCTTCACGAGTACAAGTGTGCGTTCAGGCTGGCTCATATCTACCTCAATCATCCAGGGCTTTGGACAGCGCGGTCACGCTGCCGTCTACGATCATACCTAATCGTCGGTTGCTTCCACACCGTGTTCACGCCGCCAGGCTTTCTCTTCAGCAGCCCGTTGTTGCTTCTCGCGATCGATTTGTTTGCCTTTGACCACCGCGTACCACCAGGCAGCGGCGAAGGCGATGCCCACGAGGAATCCAAAGGGCTCTAAAAAGCCCGAAGCGATTAGGACCGCTTGGATAATCCAGCCGAAGACGAGGCCGGCGGGTTTGGTGACGAAGCGTGCGGCGGCTCCGGTGATGAGCGCGAACACGAGCGCCCCGATGAGCATCCATAGGCCGCCCTCGTCTTGGTTCAGACCGTAGAGCATCAGGCCAAAAAAGGCGATAACAAATGCTTCGCCCAACAGCACGGTCGAGGTGAACAACACCATCACGGAGCGTTCTTTTTTGGGTTGACCGGGCTGCCATTCGCGTTGTGCTTTGGTTTCGCGTTCCGGGCGCCAGGATTCCCGATTGGTGTTGTCGGCTTGTTCAGGACTCATCGTCATCCTCCTGGTCCTCGTCGGCGAAGAAAGCACTCAAGTCGTCGTGGTCGTCGATTTCTACCGTGGCATCGGTGGCGGTGGCATCGGTGCCCAGCAGGTCGCGGACCTGGCCAACCAGGGTAATCGAGCCGGTCACCAGGACCCCGGCTCCCCCGGTACCAGCCATCAGGGTGCGACCGGCGTCTTGAATCTGGGAGTCTTGTTCTCGGACTCCCCGGACGGCCCAGCCGATCGCATCCACGACCGAATCGGTGGTGAAGATATGGTCTTCATCCCAGCCGGCGTCCAGTGCGATTTCGGTCAGGTCTTCGGGGCTGATGGCGCGCGGTGAGTTGGATTTGGTGATGGCCAAGTGTTCAACGTCGTCTCCGAAGTGGTCGAACAGCGCGTTGAGCACACCGAGGGCGTCTTTGTCATCGAGGATCCCCACGACCAAACCAAGGGCTGAGAAGTTGAAGGTTTCTCGGATGGTTGAAGCGGTGGCCTCGATGCCGTGTGGGTTGTGCGCGGCGTCCACGACCAATGAAGGGTTGGTACGCAACAATTCCAGTCGACCCGGGCTGGTCACTTGGGCCAGCCCGTCTTGCAGGATGTCCTGGTTCAACGGTTGGTCACCGCCACCCATGAAGGCCTCGAGCGCGGCGATGGCCACCGCGAGATTCTGGACCTGGTGGGCGCCGTGCAGCGGCAGAAACATGTTGTTGTAGTCTGCGGCCAGGCCTTGAATCGAGACCTGCTGGCCACCAACGGCAACACTGCGGTGGGTGACGCCGAACTCGATGTTTTCAAACTTGAAGTTGGCGTGCTTGGCGCGAGCAGCCTCAAGTAACACCTGAGCGGCTTCAGGATCTTGGGCAGCTGAGATCAGATACCCGTGGTCTTTAATAATTCCGGCTTTTTCGACCGCGATTTCACCGGGGGTATCGCCGAGCAGCTCGGCGTGGTCCACCGCAATCGGGGTGACCACCGAGACCTGGGCGTCAGCGACGTTGGTGGCATCCGTGATCCCACCCAGCCCGACTTCCAAAACCATGACATCCACCGGAGCGTCGGCAAAGATAGCAAAGCCCAGTGCGGTCACGGTCTCAAAGTAGGTGAGTTTCTGCTCGCCTTCGGCTTCAAGTTGCGCATCGACGATCTCTAGCAGCGGGGCGATCTCATTGAAGATCCGCACGAACGTGTCATCGTCGACCGGTTGGCCATCAATGCTGATGCGTTCGGTGACCTTGGTCAGGTGCGGCGACGTATAGCGTCCGGTGCGCAGCCCGTGAGCGATCAACACCTGTTCGATGATGCGTGCCGTGGTGGTTTTGCCGTTGGTGCCGGTCAGATGAATGACCGGAGCACTGGTTTGGGGCTCGCCCAGCAAGGACATGATGTCGCGCATGGGCTGCATTCTGGGCTCCATTTTATTTTCGGGAGCCCGCGATAACAGGTGTTCATAGACCTGTTGGGCGGTATCAAACATTCGCGTTAGCTTTCATGACGGTTACGTCTACGGACTTGGTCGCGTCATCGGCGATCGTCTCGCGCGGATCAGGGGCCTCGGTGGGTTCAAATGTCACCTGCAGGGATAAGGTCTCGTTGCTGATCAGGGCTTCGTGGGCACTGATGGCATCGATAACGGCTTGTGGTCCGGTGATGACGGTCTGGATTCGGTCGGAGACGTCCAGTTGCGCGTCGCGACGCGCCGACTGTACCGCGCGTATGACGTCACGTGCGGCACCCTCGGCGGCCAGGGTTTCATCCACGGCCGTATTGAGGATCACGAATCCCGACGGGATGACCGCGACAGCAGTTTCCGGGTTGTCTGGGTCGTCTTCGACCACGGTGGACAGCTCGTACTCGGCGGGCTCCAAGGCGATCCCACCGGCGATCACGGTGCCGTCATCGGTCACCTTCCAGTCATCGGACTTCGAGGCCTTAATGACCGTTTGGACATCTTTACCCAGGCGTGGGCCGGCCTCGCGAGCGTTGACGGTCAACTGTTGGGAGATGCCGAAGTCTTCGGCCGAAGTGTTGGCGACATCTACGAGCTTGATGTTTTTCAAGTTCAGTTCGTCCGCCAGGATATCGGTGAAGGCTTGGGTGAAGCGTTCGACCTCGGGTACGACCACGGTCAGTTCTGCTAGTGGCAACCGGACGCGACGGTTGGCGCCCTTGCGCAGCGATGACGCGGATGAGGCGATGGTCCGCACCAGTTCCATGGTTTCTTGCAACTGGGTGGCGTCGTCACCGGAGGGGAACAGGTCCGCGTCCGGGTAATCCGTCATGTGCACCGACCGTCCGCCGGTCAGACCGCGCCAGATTTCTTCGGCTACGAACGGCATCAGCGGGGCTGCGGCCCGAACGAAGGCTTCCAGCACGGTGTAGAGGGTGTCCAGCGCCTGGGTGTCTTCGGCGAAGAACCGCTGACGGGAACGCCGGATGTACCAGTTGGTCATGGTCTCCATGTACCGGCGGATAGCTTCGGTGGCACCGGAGACGTTGTAATCATCCAGCGAGCTTTTGACGTCGCGCAACATGGTGCCGGTGGCTGCCAGGATGTACTGGTCTAATGGATCGGTGGACTCATATCGCAACTGGGCTTTATAGCCTTCGGGGCGTTTGCCACCGTCGGTTGCTGAATTGGCGTAGAGGCTGAAGAAGTGCCACACGTTCCAAGCCGGCAGGATCGCTTGGCGGGCCGCTTCGCGGATGCCTTCTTCGGTGACGACGAGGTTGCCACCGCGCAGGATGGGTGAGGCCATCAGGAACCAACGCATCGCGTCGGATCCGTCCCGGTCAAGCACTTCGTTGACGTCCGGGTAGTTCTGCAACGATTTGGACATCTTATTGCCGTCGGAACCCAGCACAATCCCGTGGGAGATGACGTTTTTGAAGGCCGGGCGGTCAAACAGTGCGGTGCCTAATACGTGCATCGTGTAGAACCAGCCGCGGGTCTGGCCGATGTATTCGACAATGAAGTCGGCCGGGTTGTGGGTGTCGAACCAGTCCTTATTCTTCATTGGGTAGTGGACTTGGGCGTATGGCATTGACCCGGAGTCGAACCACACATCCAGGACGTCTTCGACGCGGCGCATCATGGATTTGCCGGTGGGGTCATCCGGGTTGGGGCGGACCAGTTCGTCGATCCAGGGCCGGTGCAGGTCGACCTCGCCATCGGCATTACGTGGTAGCTCACCGAAGGCTGCTTCGATTTCTTCCAGCGAGCCGTAGACCTCGAGGCGCGGATAGTTTGGGTCATCGGATTCCCACACGGGGATCGGTGAACCCCAGTACCGGTTGCGTGAGATGGACCAGTCGCGAGCGTTTTCCAGCCACTTGCCGAACTGGCCGTGTTTGACGTTGCCGGGGATCCAGTTGATGTCTTCGTTGTGGCGCAGCATGTCGTCTTTGAAGTCGGTGACTTTGACGTACCACGAGGTGATGGCCCGGTAGATCAGTGGGGTGCGGCAGCGCCAGCAGTGTGGGTAGGAGTGCTCGTAGGATTGTTCGCCCAGCAGCGAGCCTTGGGCGCGCAGGGCCCGGATGATGGTGCGGTTGGCTTCAAAAACTTGCACGCCGGCGATGTCTTTGAGCGCTCCGCCACCAACGGTTTCGTCGGCGAACAGCGGCAGGAACTTGGCGCCTTCATCGACCGAGAGGACAACGGGGATGCCGTGGGCTTCGTTGACGCGTTGGTCTTCTTCACCGTAAGCGGGCGCCTGGTGGACCAGGCCGGTACCGTCTTCGGTGGTCACGTAGTCATCAGCCAGGATGCGGAACGCGTTTTCGGTGCCGTAGGTTTCGGCGTCAACGAAGTAGCTAAACAGCGGCTCATAGACCAGGCCGGCCAGCTGTGCACCGGTGTAGGTTGCTTCAATCGCGGCCTGGGCGGCGTCACCGTCTTCGTAGCCGAGCATCTTGGCGTGCGCGCGAACCCGATCCGAGGCCAGCAGTACCTTGTCGGCGCTAAACGTGTCGGTTTCGGGGGTCACCACGGGGACCACGGCGTATTCAATCTCCGGTCCGGCGGCCACGGAGAAGTTGGTTGGCAGCGTCCAGGGAGTGGTCGTCCAGGCCAGCACGCCAACACCGGTCAGGGCGTCTGCGATCTCTTGGGTCGCACCCCCGGCAGGGATCAGCTCAGGATTGGCTGGCAGCCCGGTGATCTTGAATTGAACGGTGACCGAGGGGTCTTGGCGCATTTGGTAGACGTCATCGTCCATGCGCAGTTCGTGGTTGGACAGTGGCGTTTCGTCATTCCAGCAGTACGGCAGCACCCGGAAACCACGGTAGGTGAGTCCGCGATCGTACAGGCTCTTAAAGGCCCAGATGACGGATTCCATAAACGAGGGGTTCAGGGTTTTATAGTCGTTTTCGAAATCGACCCAGCGACCCATGCGGTTGATGTACTCTTCCCATTCCTGGGTATATTCCAGCACGGAAGCACGGCAGGCGTCGTTGAATTTATCGATCCCCATCTGCTCGATCTCGGCTTTATCAGTCATGCCGAGTTGTTTCATGGCTTCGAGTTCGGCTGGCAGACCGTGAGTATCCCACCCGAAGCGCCGCTCGACCCTGCGTCCCTGCTGGGTCTGGTAGCGGGCCACAAGGTCCTTGACGTAGCTGGTCAGCAGGTGGCCATAGTGCGGCAGGCCGTTGGCAAACGGTGGGCCGTCATAGAACACGAATTCGTTGTTGTCGCCATCGACTGCTGCGGGGCGATTGTCGATCGAGGCCTGGAAAGTACCGTCGGCGTCCCAGTATTTGAGGATGAGCTCCTCGATGGCGGGCAAATTTGGGGTGGATGGCGTAGATCCGGTTTTGACCCAATCATGATGGGAACTTGCCAGAGGGTACACAGTTACCTTCCTTGCATCGACGTCGTCATATGTTGTGCAAGGACGCCTCACGGCGCGGTACCACCCTGCTTATCTTGGGACTCCAAGATCGCTTATTGCAGCTGTGACGGGCTGACCCGTTCGGTTCTACTAGGCAGCTGTGTGCAATGCTGCGGTTCTTCCGAAGCGCTCCCCGATGATGGTCGGATCGCTGCGCAATCGCAACCATCTTACAACACTTTTCACCAGGGGAACCACGGGCTTCACGTGCTTTGGCGCTCAGATGACAAGCCCACTGAATCGGCTGCGGGTCCAGGGTTTTGAGACGCTCCCGGCCACTGAGGATCCCAGATCCAATGCGCTTGTTTTTGTTGACACGTTCCGCGCCACGGGAGGAAAATTAAGCCACGGGAACCGTGTGGGAGCCTGGGTCCACCAACATATTCAGTTCTAACCGTTGGGGGCGAGAGTCATGGAATGGACGTTAGATCAGGTCACCGAGATGCGCACCGGTCGTGCCACATACGGACACCGGCAAACCACCGGAGCACTGACCTGGCTTCGCACCGGTCAGGAGACGAACGGCGAGTACGGTTTGATATATGTCGAAACCAATCTGGACTATTTAGTCTTCGCGCATTATCACACGCAGTATACCGAGACCTTCAAAGTTTTCGACGGCGCCGGCGAGGGTCGGATCGGCGATCAGCGCGTCGATATAGAACTCGGCAAGGAGTACGTCATCCCTCCGCGGGTAGTGCACGGGTGGGGTCCGCTCACGCAACCAGTCACTGGCATCGTAGAACTGCGACCGGCCCATGCCGGCTTTGAGAAATGGATTATGATGCTGCATAACATGGCCGCCGATGGGCTCACCAAGCCCGACCTGCGACCCAAAAATCCGCTGCATGCGGCATTATTTATTGTGGAGTCTGATACGCATCTGGCGGGGGCGGCTCGGGTGCTGAACCCGGTCTTCGAAGGGCTCGCATGGGTGGCCCGTAAGACCGGGATCAAGCGGCGTCTGGAAGACAAATACTTCCACGCCAGCACGGACCTGGCATCGATGTGACAAGGTGGGCACCTGCTGTCCGGCAGGTGCCCAAAGTATGTAAGAGCTATGCGTCGCGAATGAGCTTGTGCTGGGCCGCCTGTTTCACCGGGCGCATCACAATTTCATCCAGGTTGATGTGGTGGGGCAGGTTCACCGCATAGGCACACACATCGGCGACGTCTTCGGCGGTGAGTGGTTCTGCTACGCCTGCGTAGACATTGGCTGCTTTGGATTCGTCGCCGCGCATGCGTTTGACCGCAAATTCTTCAGTTTTGACCAACCCGGGCAACACCTCGATCACACGGATGTTGTGTTCGGCTTCCTCGAGGCGCAGCGCACCGGTAAGCGCGTGCTGACCGAATTTCGCTGCGTTGTATCCGGCACCGCCTTCGTAAGCAACGACGCCCGCGGTGGAGGTCAGATTTAAGATGGTTCCGGCACCGTGGGCCCGCAACATGGGTAGGAACTTTTGGATCACCCGAAGGGACCCCAGCACGTTGGTTTCAATCATCCACTCCCAGTCGGAAATATTGGCATCGGCGATCGGCTCGGCCCCCATAGCCCCGCCGGCGATATTCAAGATCGTATCGACGCCACCTTGAGCTTCGACGGTCTCATAGAGCTCATCGATAGAAGTCGCATCCGTGACATCAGTGACCACGGATATGAGCGTTCCAGGCAGTGGCTCGCATTCTTTAGCCAGCGTATCTAAGTTCTCGGCGCGACGGCCGGTGGCAAACACCTTCCATCCGTCGGAGACCAAATGTCGGGCAGTGGCACGTCCGATGCCTGATGTTGCACCGGTGACAAGGGCTGAAGGCTGTGCTGAAGTCATGAGTTCCACCCTAGAACAGCGTCGGCGAAATATCGATATGTACCGTATCGTCAGAGGCCAGCATCGCGTCTGGAATATGAAACAATGGGGGCCATGGCTGAAAACACTCAGGGCACAGACACGCCCAAGACGGTAACCGTTCCAGATCGCGTTGGTTTGGAAGGACTTGAAGAGAAATTTAGCACCCGGTGGGAAACAGACCGGGTGTATGCATACGATCCTGACACCTCTCGTGAGGAGGTGTTTTCGATTGACACCCCTCCCCCAACTGCCTCGGGCTCACTGCACGTCGGTCACGTGTTCTCCTACACCCAAACCGATGTGATCGCCCGATTCATGCGCATGTGCGGTAAAAACGTGTTCTACCCGATGGGATGGGATGACAATGGGTTGCCCACCGAACGTCGCGTCCAGAACTATTTTGGGGTGCGCACCGATACTTCGGTCCCCTATGACCCGAACTATCAGCCGCCCGAAAAGCCGGCCAAAAACCGCCGAGACTGGGATGTGGTTTCGCGCCAGAACTTCATTGAGCTGTGCTTGGAACAGTCTCGTGAAGATGAAGAGATCTACGAGCAGCTGTTCACCCAGCTGGGACTATCGGTTGACTGGAACCTGAGCTACCGCACGATTGATGCGCACTCGCGAGAAATCTCCCAGCGGGCATTCTTGCAAAACCTCGCTGACGGGCAGGCGTATAACGCCGAAGCTCCCACGATGTGGGATGTCACCTTTCAGACGGCAGTCGCACAGGCTGAGCTCGAGGATAAGGAAGTCCCGGGTGCTTACTACCGGTATGCGTTTTATGCTGCCAATGGCGAAGAGATCTTCATTGAGACCACCCGTCCAGAGCTGTTGCCAGCCTGCTCCGCGCTGGTCGCCCACCCCGACGATGAGCGTTATCAGCACCTGTTCGGCAAGACCGTGACCTCTCCCCTGTTTGATGTTGAGGTCGAGGTCTACCCACACCAACTGGCCCAGCCCGATAAGGGTGCTGGCATCGCAATGGTCTGTACCTTCGGCGATCAAAACGACATCACCTGGTGGCGCGAGCTGCAACTGCCCACCCGGACATTAATTGGCCGCGACGGACGCTTCACCCAGGAGACCCCCGAATGGATTACCTCGGAGCGCGGCCAAGAACACTATGCTCAGCTGGCGGGTAAGACTGTTTTCTCGGCTCAAAAAGCTGTCATTGAGATGCTCGAGGAACAAAACCTTCTCGACGGCGAACCCGAAAAGATCACGCACGCAGTGAACTTTTTCGAAAAAGGCGACAAGCCACTTGAGATTGTCACCTCGCGCCAGTGGTATCTGCGCAACGGTGGCCGCGACGCTGACCTGCGCAACAAACTCATCGGCCGCGGGGATGAACTGGAGTGGCACCCGGGCTTCATGCAGTCCCGGTATACCAACTGGGTAGAAAACCTCACCGGTGACTGGTTGGTGTCTCGCCAGCGCGTCTTTGGTGTCGCCATTCCCCTGTGGTACCGCCTGAATGACGATGGCCAACCGGACTATGACAACCCGATCGTGCCGGCAGATCACCAACTGCCAGTTGATCCGGTGGAAGACGTGCCAGAAGGCTTTAGCGCCGATCAGCGTGATGTCCCCGGTGGGTTCACGGGCGACCCCGACGTACTGGACACCTGGGCGACCTCGTCGCTGACCCCGCAGATCATTGGCAAGTGGTCCACCGATAATGACTACTTTGCTAATGTGTTCCCCTTTGATTTGCGGCCACAGGGTCACGACATCATCCGGACCTGGCTGTTCTCAACCGTCGTGCGCGCTGACCAGCTACAGGATACGGTGCCGTGGAAACACACCGCATTATCGGGCTGGGTTCTGGATCCACAACGCCAGAAAATGTCAAAGTCGAAGGGCAACGTTGTGGTCCCAACGGACATTTTGGACCAGTTTGGTGCCGATGCGGTCCGCTATTGGGCATCATCAGCGCGACTGGGCGCCGACACGGCCTATGAGGTCAACCAAATGAAGATTGGTCGCCGTCTAGCGATCAAACTACTCAACGCCTCGAAATTTGCGCTGAATCTGGGCGCGACCGAGGACAAGATCGTTCGCACCGCAGAAGATGCCGCGGTCATCACCCACCCGTTGGATCAGTCCCTGCTGGCACAGCTCCACGAAGCGATCGTTCAGGCCACGCGTTCGTTTGAGAAATACGACTACGCACGCACCCTGAATCTGGTGGAGACCTTCTTCTGGCACTTCACCGATGACTACATTGAGCTCATCAAGGACCGTGCCTACGGATCCCGGGGTGAAGCCGAACAAGCCTCAGTGGTGGCCACCTTGGCCACTGCCCTGGATGCGCTGCTGCGTCTGATGGCACCCTTCCAGCCTTTTGCCACCGATGAGGTGTGGTCCTGGTGGCGTCACGGATCGGTGCATGCGGCGAGCTGGCCTGGTCTTGAAACCGAACTTGCCGGGATTACTGCTGCAGCCAAAACCGGTGATGCCGGGGTGCTGACCACGGTTACTCGGGCGATCTCGCGGATTCGGAAAGCCAAGTCGGATGCGAAGGTCAAGCAACGCACTGAGGTGCTCACCGCGACAATTACTGCAACCGAGGATCGGCTGGCAGAACTGCGCGCGGGATTAGACGATCTGCGAGCAGCTGGGAACGTCAGCGATCTCTCCCTGGAGACCGGGGAGGCCGTCACCTCTGACGATGATGAGGTTGTTGATATGCGATTGACAGAGATTGAATTAGCAGTCGCTGAGTAAGCGTCAAGACGCAAAATGCCCCGCCGGTTATCAAACCGGCGGGGCATTTTGGTCGAGAGCGTGTTAGCTAAAGTCGAGTTCTCCGTCGCGTGCGCGTTTGAGTTCGGAGAAGGCTGGGTATTCCACGAGTGTGCTGAATCCGTCCCAGATCTTTCCGGCTTCTTCGCCGCGCGGAATCCGGGTCATGACCGGGCCGAAGAACCCATTGTCGCCAATGACGATGATCGGGGTGCCGACGTCGTCTCCTACTAGTGACAGAGCTTCTTTCGTGGATTCTCGCAAGCCCTCGTCGTGGGTGCTCTTGGTGGCCTCGTCGAGGATTTCATCGGCATCTGTGACGCCAATTTCTTCGAGTGCTTCCGGCAGCGCCTCATCGTAGCGGTCGGTTCCGTAGCCTTCGTTATGCACGCGGGTGCCGACGGCAGTATAGAACTCTGCTACCTTGTCCGCCCCGTGGCGTTCGCGTACGGCAAGCGCCACGCGTGCGCCCTGCCAGAGGGCTTTGGTGCCCGGATCGTCTTGATCTTGTTTGTCTTCGTTGAGGACGCCCAACGAGATGACGTTGAAGTCAACGTTAATGTCGCGAACTTTTTCTACTTCGGTGATCCACCGTGAAGTAATCCAGGCGAATGGGCATGCTGGGTCGAACCAAAACTTGACGGTTTGTGTCAACGTGTCTCCTTATGCAGACTTATTACGACGTTTCCGAGCAACTTCTCGTGAGACCATCACCGGTTGGCCGGTTCCTTCGACGGTTTCCTTGGTAATGGTCACCTGAGCGATATCGTCGCGGGATGGTAATTCAAACATCACGGGTTGCAGAACGTCTTCAATGATAGACCGGAGGCCACGAGCACCGGTGCCACGTGCTTCAGCTTTGGCAACAATAGCTTCCAGTGCGCCCTCGTCGAACTCCAGTTGGACGCCGTCCAACGCGAACATCTTCTGGTACTGCTTGCTCAACGCATTCTTGGGCTCAGTGAGCACGCGAATCAGGGACGCTTCGTCGAGGTAGTCGACTGCGGTAATGACTGGCAGACGACCGATAAACTCCGGGATCAAACCGAATTTGATGAGGTCTTCTGGTTGTACATCGGTAAATGATGGTCCGTCATCAGCCCCAGCGACCTTGAGTGGCGCTCCGAAGCCGATGGATTTCTGTCCGGCACGCGCATCGATAATGTCATCAAGACCGGCAAACGCACCAGCGACAATGAACAAGATGTTCGAAGTATCCAGTTCGAGGAATTCCTGGTGTGGATGTTTGCGTCCACCTTGTGGTGGCACGGATGCTACGGTACCTTCCAGGATTTTCAGCAGCGACTGTTGGACACCTTCACCAGAAACGTCGCGCGTGATCGAAGGGTTCTCTGATTTCCGCGAAATTTTGTCGATCTCATCGATGTAGATAATGCCACGCTCGGCTTTGGACACATCGTTGTCAGCGGCTTGGATGAGTTTGAGCAGGATGTTCTCGACGTCTTCACCAACGTATCCAGCCTCGGTGAGTGAGGTGGCGTCGGCGACGATGAATGGGACATCAAGTTTCCGCGCCAGGGTCTGGGCCAAGTAGGTCTTGCCAGAACCGGTGGGGCCCACGAGCATAATGTTGGACTTGCCGATTTCAACGTCTTCGAGGTGAGAAAAGTCAACGTCGGTGCCAAAGGCTTCCCGCATCGAAGATTTAATGTTGTCTTGTGCATGAACACGCTTGTAGTGGTTATACACAGCCACCGAAAGAGCTGCCTTGGCGTGCTCTTGACCAATGACGTATTCATCAAGATGGGAGTAAATCTCCTGCGGAGTGGGGAGAGTGAACTCGCTGCTCTCGGTGACCTCGGCCAGCTCTTCTTCAATGATTTCGTTACACAGTTCGATGCATTCGTCGCAAATATAGACCCCTGGGCCTGCGATGAGCTTTCGCACCTGTTTTTGCGTTTTACCGCAGAAGGAGCACTTCAGCAGATCTGCCGATTCTCCGATTCGAGCCATTTCTTCTCCTTATGAACCTGACTAGTTCAGCATAATTGGTTCGGAGTCTATTCCCGGGAACATTGCTCTCAGGCGTGGATAAGGTTATTGTCTATGATCATCCTGTGTATTTGCCTTAAGTAAACAATGGCGCCCCACGCTGTGGTAGGGCGCCATTGATCAAACACTCTTAGTCGGTCTTCTTCCGCGACTCGAGGACTTCATCGACCAGACCGTACTCTTTGGCCTGTGCGGCTGACAGGAACTTATCGCGATCAATATCCTCACGCACCTGATCCGCGGTCTTGTTGGTGTGATCCGCCAGGGTCTCTTCCATCCAGGTACGGATACGAAGCAACTCATCAGCGTGAATCTGCAAGTCAGTTGCCGTACCGCGGTCCCCACCCATCGATGGCTGGTGAATCAGCACGCGGGCGTTTGGCAGGGCCAGACGTTTGCCTGGTGCACCGGCTGCTAGAAGTACAGCAGCAGCTGAGGCGGCCTGTCCGAGGGCAACTGTTTGGACCTCGGGGCGAATGAACTGCATGGTGTCATAAATCGCAGTCATCGCGGTGAAGGACCCACCAGGCGAGTTGATGTACAGGGTGATATCCCGATCGGAGTCCATGGCTTCCAATACGAGCAGCTGGGCCATGACGTCATCGGCCGAGGCGTCATCGACCTGGGTGCCCAAGAAGATGATGCGGTCTTCGAACAGACGTGCATAGGGGTCCTGACGTTTGAAGCCGTACGGGGTACGTTCCTCGAACTGGGGTAGGATGTAGCGGTTGGAAGGCATCGGGGTTGCCGGGGTGCCCTGTGGCATTTCGAAATTCATTAAAGTCTCCTGAAGAAAAATCGTTTCCGGTTACGCGACTGGGCTGCCGGCTATTCTCGGTCGAGGCCGCCGCCACCGACCATCGTGGCGGTACCGGAGGCGATGTGGTCGAAGAAGCCGTATTCCAAACCTTCTTCAGCAGTGAACCACTTGTCACGGGCGTTATCTTCGAGGATGCGCTCAAGTGGCTGGCCGGTCTGTTCGGCGGTGAGTTCAGACATGACCTGTTTCATGTGCATGATCAGCTGTGCCTGGATACGAATATCAGACTCGGTACCACCAATACCGCCCGATGGCTGGTGCATCAGAATGCGGGCGTGGGGGGTGGCATAGCGTTTGCCCGGGGTGCCCGAGGACAGCAGGAACTGCCCCATCGACGCGGCCAAGCCCATGGCAACCGTTACAACATCGTTTGGAATGAGCTGCATGGTGTCGTAAATGGCCATACCCGCGGTGACGGAGCCACCTGGAGAGTTGATGTAGAGGAAGATGTCGGCTTCAGGGTCTTCGGCGCTGAGCAGCAGCATCTGTGAGGCGATCACATTTGCGTTGTCATCCCGTACTTCTGAGCCAAGCCAAATGATGCGCTCTTTGAGCAAACGGTTGTAGATGTAGTCTTCACGGCTGGCTGGCTCGATCGAAGCCATTCGTGGTGCGTTGGACGATTCAGTCACGACGTCCTACCTTCCTTCACTGGCGTGTTTGGGTTAGCAAAATTATTTGTCTTCACTGACATTACTGTGCGAAACAGAACTTGAGCAGGGTTGACTCACTGTTTTCGCTGTTGGCCGTGATCTTAAACAGCCAAGGTCCACCCCCTAGTGTAGGAGCGGACCTTCGCGTGTGATCAGAACTTAGTCGTTCTTTTCATCGTCAGTTTCTGTTTCGGACTCTTCGGCTTCTTCTGCACCCTCTGGATTCAGGAAGAACGACAGGTCGACCTCGTTACCTTCGGTATCGACAACCTTGGCTTCTTCGAGCACAGCTGCCAGGGCTTTGCGACGACGGACTTCGCCCATGATCATGGGGACCTGGCCGGCTTGGTCGAGCATCTGAGCAAACTGGTTTGGATCCATGCCGTACTGTGATGCGGAGCTGAGGATGTACTCAATCAGCTCGTTCTGTTCGACCTGGATTTCTTCTTCGTCAGCGATAGCGTCAAGGATTACCTCGTTGACGAATGCTTCACGGAAGTTCTGTTCCACCTCTTCGCGGTGTTCTGGCGTGTCGTGTTCATCGCCTTCGGTATGCCCTTGCGAAGTGAAGTGCTGCTCGACCTGTTCGGCAAGCATGCTCTCTGGCACAGGAACTTCGACCAGTTTCAGCAGTTCTTCAAGCGCCTTTTCGCGAGCCTCAACACCTTGTTCGGTTTTCGCTTCTTCAGCGGCCTGAGTCTTCAGGTCCTCTTTGAGCTCTTCAATGGTGTCGAACTCGGAAGCCAGCTGGGCGAAATCATCATCGGCTTCTGGCAGTTCGCGTTCTTTAACGGCTTCCAGCACAACTTTGACTGTTGCGGTCTCACCGGAGTGGTCGCCGCCTGCAAGCGTGGTTTCGAAGATCGCATCTTCGCCGGCTGAAAGGCCTTCAAGAGCCTCATCGAGACCATCGAGCATTGTGCCAGATCCGACTTCGTATGACAGGCCCTCGGCGTTGTCGACTTCTTCGTCGTCAACGGTTGCGGTCAGCGCGATGGTGACGTTGTCGCCCTTTTCTGCGGGACGATCGACATCAACAAGCGTGGCGAAGCGCTCACGGAGTTCGTCAAGAACTTTTTGTTCTTGCTCTTCGGTGACAGTGACTGGCTCCACGGTGACTTCCAGACCTTTGTAATCTGGCAGTTCAACAGTGGGGCGAATGTCGAATTCAGTGTTGAACTTCAGTGGGGCTTCTTCTTCTCCATCATTGCCTGGCACAGAAGTGACATCGACTTCTGGGCGAGTCAGTGGGGAGAGTTCGTTTTCACGAAGCGCTTCTTGGAAGAACGAGTCAAGGTTGTCGTTGACAGCGTTTTCAATGACGAAACCGCGACCGACCCGCTGGTCGATCAAACGTGGCGGAACTTTGCCCTTACGGAAGCCAGGAACCTGAATCTGGTCTGCGAGAGATTTATAAGTAGCATCGATACGCGGTTTGAGTTCTTCATATGAGACCTCTACCTCGAGCTTTACCCGTGTTGGGGCGAGGTTTTCAACGGTGGATTGGACCACGTAGGACTCCTGGATTCTAATCGGAATTTCTATGGTTTCGGTACTTGCCGAATTACATCATATGCTTCCGACAGCACCATGCAGTCGGGACGACAGGATTTGAACCTGCGACCTCACGCTCCCAAAGCGCGCGCTCTACCAAGCTGAGCTACGTCCCGCGATCAGGTCAGTGACCTGCTGGAATATCCGCCATCCGGTCTTACCCTCTAGCGGCTCGCACCATGGCGCCGAGAGATAACTATATGACAAAGATTTCCGAAAGTCCAAATCGAAGTGAGCGTATTTTGAAAACTTTTGTCATCGTGGCGGTATTGCAACGATCTCGCTTCAAAACGTGACCTTACCCATAGTCTAGCGCGCTAGTACTCACGGCATAAGCCACCCAGAGAATCTGTGCGGTATGACGGTGAGAGACACCCGCGCTATAGGATGCCATGGTTTTCGAGACGAAAAAAGCTCTGATTCTACCTGAGCAAGAATCAGAGCTTCGAGCGGATGACGAGAATCGAACTCGCACTATCTGCTTGGAAGGCAGAGGCTCTACCATTGAGCTACATCCGCGTGCTACGTGAGCAACGAACATAACTATAACGCGTATCGGTCGATCCTGCAAAATCCGATCAGGCCTATCGGATCGTCGCGTCCTGACAGATCAGACTTGCCAGTGGGTTCACAGCCAATTCACACCGATCGCTCGGTTGAACGTTCATTTCGTGCACTGCATCACCTAGGATTAACGCTGGCGCAGCCAGAGACCACATGAGGCCAAGCGTCACAGAACTTCATGAAAACTCAAGGACACAAAACGAATGTTTGAAGCAAAGACACTGGATCATCGCAACGTCGGACAAACACTGATCTATCGTGGTGGCCAATCGGTCGCGGTTATTCAGGCTATCCACCACTACCCCGATAAAGGGACCGTCGATGTGGTGACTCCCGAAGAGGTTGTGACGTACAAGGCTGATGATTGGGTGGATACCACCCTGTCGCCGGAGTTAAACATGATCCGAGTGGTCTATAAGTCGTGGATCGAGCGCGATGCCACCCTGACCGAATCCGACCTCAACGATCTGATGTCGAAGTTTTCGCGCGGCGGCAGCAACGGCATCTAACCGACCGCCCACCCGCTCTCCAAACACAGCAGCGCCTCCCCGTCGTGGGCAGGCGCTGCAATGGTTTGTGAGGAGTTTAGGTCAAGGATGCGGCGGGGATATCAGCGGCGTCGTCGGTATCGGTGAATCGCGCGCTGACGGACTCGGCTTCTTGTCGTGCTGGAATGTCAGCGTTGTCGGCAAGATGCTGGAACTGCTCGGGAATTTCCCGACCCAAGAACCGCATGGCCTCGACGTAGAGTTTGCCTGACCGATAGGACGAGCGCACCAGCGGCCCCGACATCACCGCGGCGGCACCGTGTTCGTAGGCGTAATCACGCAGGCGCAAGAACTCTGCGGGTTTGACCCAGCGGTCCACCGGGTGATGCAGCGGTGAGGGGCGCAGGTACTGGGTGATGGTGATGATATGTGTGCCGGCATTGATGAGATCCAAGATGGTGTCTTCGATCTCTTCGGTGGTCTCCCCCATCCCTAAGATCAGGTTGGATTTGGTGACCAGTCCGGCATCGCGGGCTTTGGAGATCGCGGCCAGGGATTTCTCATACCGGAAGGCCGGGCGAATGATCTTCATCAGCCGCGGCACGGTTTCGAGGTTGTGCGCAAAGACTTCCGGCTTGGCGTCGAAGATCTTCTGTAGAGCAGCATCTCCGCCCCGGAAGTCATCGACCAAGAGTTCCACTCCGGTGTGTGGGGTGCGCTGATGGATCGCACGAGCCGTTTCGGCATACAGCCAAGAAGCGCCGTCTTCTAGGTCATCGCGGGCCACACCGGTCACGGTGACGTAGTTCAGGTCGAGCTCATCCACGGACTCTGCTACCCGGTAGGGCTCTTCGGTGTCGTACTCATCGGGCTTGCCGGTGGCAATGTCACAGAACCCGCACCGGCGGGTGCACACGGCCCCACCGATGAGAAACGACGCTTCGCGGTCTTCCCAGCATTCATAAATATTGGGGCAGTTCGCCTCGGCACATACGGTATTGAGTGAAGTCTTGGCCACCTGAGATTTCAGGTTCTTATACTCCGGCCCCACGGTCGCACGCGTCTTGAGCCATTCGGGTCGTGGCTCGCGCGGGACCTGGGCGTTGCGGGCTTCAATGCGCAGTAATTTGCGACCTTCAGCCTGCGGGATGGTAGACATGGACGTCTCCTTCACTCAGTGTTGGTGCCAATAGTGGTTCAAGTCTGTTCGCTAGCGCGGCGATGAGCGGGTCAACGACGGCACCCAGGGTGGTGTCGACGCCCTCGGCGGCCATGGAGGTCACGGTCGCATCGGTAATACCGCACGGAATGACCCCGGCGAATGCGACCTCGGGGTCGGTGTTGACGTTCAGCGAGATGCCATGCAGGGTGGCCTCTTGCGAAATTTTCAGCCCAATGGCCGAGATCTTGCGGTTACCGATCCACACGCCGGCGCGCCCATCGATGCGGTGCACGTCAAGATTGAAAGTATGTTGCAGCGTGTCTAGCACGGCGCCTTCGACGGCGCGAATGTATTTGATGACATCCACCGGGGCGGCCAATTTCACCAGTGGGTAGCACACCAGCTGTCCGGGCCCGTGCCAGGTAATTGACCCGGCTCGATCGGTTTCGATAATCGGTAGCGTGTCATCGATAATGTCGTGGGCCTGGGTGTGACGTCCGGCCGTATACGTTGATTCCGCTTCGAAAACTAGACACGCATTGGGGTGCTGGCCGGTAGCAATCTCCGCGTGGAGTTGGCGTTGCAACTGATCCATCGCGGTGTACGTTTTGAGACCCGTATCAAGTAAATTTATGACATGCACGACATCAACTAAACCACAGTTTGGGTGGTGCCAGAAGGTTTTATGAAATGTTTAGCCACCCTGACACGCTGTACACCAGTACAGTTTGCGCGCTTCTAACGGCTCGACGACGATCGCGTCTTTGCCACACACCAAACACTGCTGCCCCTGGCGTTGATATACGTAATTGGCGTGTGCTGGAAATGCTTCGGCCAGCGGGATTCCCGGGCGGTGTTCGGGTTCGGTGGTGATGATGCGCCCGGTCTCGACCCCGATGTGTAACAAGTGCACCTGATCTTCCCAGATCGCTTCGTGGATCTCACGTGGGATCGCATTGGCCGGGGTGTGCGGGTTGAGATCCTGCCGGAACAGTCCCTCGGCGCGGTAAATATTGCCGATGCCGCCGATGACTTTTTGATCCATCAGGATCGCCCCGATGCGTCGCCGGGTTTTGGCCGCCGCATCGTAGAAGCGTTCCGGGTCGGCATCAGCGCGCAACGGGTCAGGACCGATCGCGTCAATGACGTCTTGCGCCTCGTCCAGGGTCAAGGTGCGACAAACTGAAGCCCCGACAAGGTCTGCCCACGAGTGATCGCCGATAATTCGCACCCGCGTAGTGGGGCGCGGTTCGGTGAGCTCAACGGCGGCATCGTTGTGGTCTTCTTGTTCGCCGATTTTGCGCGGCGCTCCGATGGAGGACTGTTGTTGCCCACCAAACGTCCAGGCCCCGTACATGCCCAGGTGCACGTTGAGCACCAGTTCATTGTCAAAGTAGAGGAACCAGTGCTTCCCGTAGGCTTCAGAGGCCACGGCGCGATGCCCGTCGAGCAATTTCGCACCGTCGGCAAACCGGCCCTGCGGGGAGGAAAGCTGCAGCGTTTGGTTGACGAACACCTCGTCGAAGTGCCGGGCAATCCGGTGGATCGAGTGACCTTCTGGCATTAAGGCTTGGCAATCCCCTCGGTACCCAGTTCAAAGCCCTGGATCTCCCCGGTGGACTCGAATTCAGCGATTTGGTCGATGCGACGGGCGTGGCGTTCCTCATCGGACCACTGCGCGGTCAGGAACGCGGTGATGATTTCTAGTGCTTCGGCGGGTTCGTGCTGACGACCTCCCACGGCCACGACCTGGGCATTATTGTGCTCGCGGGCCAGTTGGGCGGTGGAGATATTCCAGGCCAGTGCGGCGCGAACACCGGTGACCTTATTGGCCGCGATTTGCTCGCCGTTGCCTGACCCACCCAGGACAATGCCCAGCGAGTCGAGTCCGGCCTGGCGATCCGCGACCACGGCCTTGGCCGCGTTGATGCAGAACGATGGATAGTCATCCAGCGCGTCATATTCTTGCGGGCCGTGATCAATCATCTCATAACCGGCTTCGGTCAGGTTTTCGATCAGGTATTGGGACAGCTCTAGGCCGGCGTGATCGGTGGCAATGTGAACGCGCACGTGGACTCCTCGCATCAGAAAAATTGTCGCCTTCAGTTTAGTCCGGGTTACCTCCGGCCGGGTGTTGGTGAAACAATGGTGACATTGATTTGAAAGGACCGCCTGTGCCCGCATCTGACACCATCACCCGCGACCACGCCAAACTCCGTGCCGCCATGCTCGAGGTCGACTCCTACCGGATCAACCTCGATGTGACCGACGACGCGGTCTTCGCGGTCCACACCGTCGTCAATTTCTCGGTGTCAGCCGGGGCGTTGGGGCACGCCACCAGCATTGATTTACTCGGCCACGAGGTCGAATCCGCGATGCTCAATGGCCATGCGGTGACCTATGACGGCGTGCGGCTGAAACTTGATGACCTCCAGGCCGACAACGAACTTGTTGTGACCTCTTCGGCTCCGTATTCGACCACCGGTGAGGGCCTGCACCGGTACGTGGATCCTTACGATGAAGCCGAATACCTCTACACGCAGTGCGCCCCGGCCGATGCGCGTCGGATTTTCCCGGTCTTTGACCAGCCAGATCTCAAAGCCACGTTCGAGCTGCGCGTCACCGCCCCGGCCCACTGGGAAGTCCTCTCCAATGAGCCCGGCGAGTACGTGGTCGACGGTAATGTCGCCCACTGGACGTTTGGTGCCACCCCGGTGATGTCGTCGTACCTGTTCGCACTGATTGCCGGCGAGTACATTCGGGTGGCCGAGGACTCTCGGGACACCCCTGAAGCTTCCGTCCCGCTGGGGTTGTGGGCTCGCCGGTCGCTAGCCCGACACGTGGACGCCGACCAGATTTTGACGATCACCAAGGCCGGGTTCGCCTTCTACGAGCAGCACTTTGCCCAGCCTTACCCGTATAGCAAATACGACCAAATCTTCGTCCCCGAGTTCAACGCCGGCGCGATGGAAAACGTCGGCGCCGTGACGATTCTCGAGGATTACATTTTCCGCTCGCCGGTCCCCCAGGCCACCGTGCTGCGTCGGGCCATCACCATCCTGCACGAACTAGCCCACATGTGGTTTGGCAACCTAGTGACCATGAAGTGGTGGGACGACCTGTGGCTCAGTGAATCCTTTGCCGAATTCGTCTCCCACCTCGCGGCCGTGGACGCCGGTTTCCCGCACGCCTGGACCACGTTCAATGCGACCGAAAAATCCTGGGCCTACCGGCAAGACCAACTGTCCACGACCCACCCGGTCGTAGCCGATATGGTCGACCTCGACGCGGTGGCCGGTAACTTTGACGGGATTACCTACGCCAAGGGCGCTTCCGTGCTGCGCCAACTAGTCGCATGGGTGGGCCAGGAGCAGTTCTTAGCCGGCGTGCGCAGTTATTTCGCCGAGCACGCCTGGTCCAACACTGAGTTCTCTGACCTATTGCGCCACTTGGAAACCGCCTCGGGTCGGGACCTTTCTGGCTGGTCTGAGCAGTGGCTGCATTCCACCGGGGTGAATACATTGAGCTGGGAGCGACGCAACGGGGTAACCATCACCCAGTCACAACCGGTGCGACAACACCGCGTCGGCATTGGTTTTTATGACTTCGACGAAACCAAGCAGCTCACCCGGACCGACTACGTCGAAACCGACCTCAACGCCGAAATCACCACGATTCACGCCCCCGATTCCGCGCTGGTGCTCGTCAACGACGCCGATCTGACCTACGCGAAGCTGCGCCCCGATACCACCAGCATGCACACGTTGACCGAGCATCTCAGCGATGTCGACGATTCCCTGGCACGGTCGTTATTGTGGGCCACTGCATGGGATCAAACCCGCGATGCGGAAGCCTCGGCGTCGTGGTTCCTTGAGCTCGTGCTGGATCACGTCGCTCACGAAACCGACTCATCAATGGTGTTCACGTTGCTGCGCCAAGCCGCCACCTCCGTCGAACGGTTTATCCCTGACGCTCAAATCGCGCTCTATCGTCACCATCTGGCCGGTCGCTTGTGGCACCTAGTTTTAGAAGCTGATGCCGGCTCAGACTTGCAACTGCAGCTGGTGCAAGCATTTTTGCGCCATGCCCGAGAGGAACACGCCGAGCAGGTGGCCCAACTTGCCCACAAGCAAGGCCCGCCTGGTTTCTCGGTCTCGACCGACATGGCCTGGATTGCTCTGCAGCGCCTCGTTGCCATGTGCAAGGCCGGTGAGTCTGAAATTGACGAGGCGCTGGAGGAAGATGACACTTCCAACGGCTACTTAGCTGCCATCCAAGCCCGGGCGATGAGACCCACGAAGCGTCACAAGGCCGAGACTTGGGAGCAGCTGACCGGTGGCACGCTTACTAATATGGAGCTGCGACACATGGTCATGGGCTTTATGGATGTTCATGAGCAGGCACTACTTGAGCCCTACACGTCGCGATACTTTGAGCAGATCAGTGACCTGTGGGCGGCAAATAGTTATGAACTCGCTGAAACGCTGGCATTGGGGCTCTACCCATCCTGGGCCGTGTCAGAGCAGACCGCGGAACAGACGCTGGCTGTCATCGAGACCACGCCGCACAGCGGGTTAAAGCGCCTTTTGACCGAGTTGCACGACGACGTGCTACGCGCCCTGGCCGCTCGCGCCGCGTTCTAGGTCAGCATCCCCACGCCTGCGGATTTTGTTGGCAGGTCTGGTCCACGTTGCGTGTCACGGCACGCCAAATTCGGATCTCGACCGGATCTGCCTGCTGCGTCACTGTTGAGCTGACCTGCTGTGTCGCTCCACCGTCGACTTGATATGTACCTTCAAAGACCGTGGTCAATCCGACGGAATACAAGCCGGTGTCGGTGTATTGGTGACTGGTGTCAGTTTCAGTGTTGAATACATCAACCGGATACCCGGGCAGTTCGGTGACCAGTGAGTTACCATCTCCATAGTCCCAGCGATATTCGATGGGTGTGGCCGTAATCGTCACCTGCTGGCCAAACATCGTTTGGGTAACCGTTTGCGGGCTATGGTCACTGGCATAAAAATTCGTGTGAGCATTCTTGAGGCCGAACGGACCCCGGTCCATCAATATTTGTGGCGTCGAAGGGATGAGTTCCAGTAGGTCCGAAGCCGTAATTACGATTTCGACCGGTTCCTCGATAATTCCCGGCGCGTTATTTACCACCGGGGCCGGATCTTGTGGCCTTGGGTTCACCCCAACTTCGGGCGCAATAGTGGGATCACACTCCCGATTTTGCGTCATCGCAGCGAGTCGTTCACTACGGTTTAGGCATCGTGGTTCTGTCGCGGAGTTATCCGTTGACCGTCCGACTGCCGGATTGTTATTTCGCTCTCTATCACTGGGGGCGGCTCTGTGGTTCGTCTGGTAACGCGTTCCGCCAGGCCGGCTAACCGTGCCGCGCTGCAATGTTTGGCGTTCACTTTTGCGAACCTGGATGGACTGGCCATCCGAGCTACCTTCCATGTCCGCTACGGCTAGCATCGACGGCCGAGTAACCGATGCAGTAAGTATTGCTACCACGAGCCAAAGACCGGCTAGAAAATAGCGAAATGAACGCAGACTCACGACTCATCCCAAACAATGTCTTCTTCCAAGCCGATCCACTTCACATTCCACGATTGCGCTGTTGGATCGTAAACTAACTCAGCCAGCCATCCTGTTACCTCTGACGAGTCGAAGCTTTCCTCCAACCGCATGCCTTCCTTATTGAAGAAATCCGTCGGAGGTTCCGTCAGTTCGAAGTAGACATGGGCCACGTTCTGGTTTTCATCTTCCTCGTCAGAAATTACAACTTCTGTCACGTCGACTTCGATATCACCATCCATTACGCTCCAGTAACCCTCGTCATAATTCTGTGGCCAACCTTCGATCGATTCAGTACAAAAAGCGCAGTCTTCGCTTGAGACAATTGATAGTGGCCCGCTATCTCCTGTAAGACTGGCGTACGATTCTGCTTCCCAGAAATATTCAAGCGCTGCGTAGGCACCCTCATGAGAATGCTCTGTAGTAACCGCTGGCAGCCGCGGTTCCGGTACGTTTTGCGCCGGACCTTCCTCCGACGCTGGGACAAATTCTGTGGTCTCTGAAGCCGATGCGTCGGTGGTTTCGTCGAGGTCGGGACTTGCATCGTCGGTATTGGAACAGCCGACTAGTGCGAGAAACAGGACGGAGGAGGTGAGAAATGTGAGCGTGCGAGCATACACAGACTTCTTCGGGGAGGATTGCATGAAGACACTTTCAAGGAGTACGTAAAAAAGACTGCTCAAAACAAGTTAGCCCCAATGATGCGACTATGCCAGACCTCACATTCACACTGTGGAGAATTCAGCAGAATGTGCGCACTTGGTGCTTTATCCACAGATCTATTCTCTTTGGCGCCGCAGTTCGATCAAATTCACGATGATGGTGGGACTGGATTGAACGGAGGTGATGTCCCAATGACGACTACCCAGCTGACTGATACGGCAGCTCTAGACGACCTGGCTGTGCCTGTGTCGGATGGTCAGGTCGCTTGGGAACAACTGTCCGTCGACGAGTTCCACGGTGTCGTGCGGGGTATCATCCAGCATCTCAACGCTCTCGAGCCCGAGCTACCAACCGATGGCGTCCTGGAACGTTCGGTACAGCTAGAAGCAACTGCCAGAGCGCTTGCGCCTTTGCAGCATCGGTATGCCGGCCTACTCGAAGATGCGTTTACCGAACCTCGACTGCGTTCCACTATAGAACTACCCAAGGGAAAGACTCCGTTTCGCGATGCAAAGGACTTCATCGCGAAAACGCACGGTTTGCGGGCCTTCGAGGCTACTGGCCGGTTGAAACTCTCGCGCAGTCTCACCCCGGCTCGGGCGTCAGATCCAGAGCGCGACCAGGATCTGGCCGTGGGTGACACTCAGTATCCACTGCTCGGCGCGTTGCAGGCCGAGGGCACATTGCATCCATCAAAATTAGCGACAGCAGTCAATATGTTGAGTGAACTTGACGAGCATGCGGCGACTGCTGGCAAAGATCAGGCTTTCCGCGACCAACTCCAGCAGGTTGTCGAGCGGGATCTGGCGGAGAAAATTGAAAACACTACTCCAGAAGAGTTCAGCCGTTATGTGAGGCGACGAAAAGCAGATCTTATCGCAGCCATGGATCCACCCGACCAGCAATTCACTTCGGCTCAGACCGAGGCCATGCATATGCTGCGATGTGAAGGCCCAGTCCGTGGTAATCCCAATGCCACCAAGTGGAGCGTCGTCGCCGATGCGGAGCTCAACGAAGCACTCCATCTCATAGCGGCCCTGCTGAACAACCCACGCGCCAGTACAGACACCGCCAGTGAGACTGAGAAAGATTCCCAAGCTGAACAGTCTGAACAATCTAGCCTTCCTGCAGACGAGTCCGAGGGGATCCCTGACCGTCGCACCCGTGGCCAACGGGCCATGCATGCTCTGCGTGACGCATTGAAATTTGCCATCGCGAACCTGAAGCATACGGATTTACCGGGTACTAACGGCAAACATACGCAACTGGTCGTGCTCGCTGATTACCCGACCCTGGTGCGCCATCTTCGGGATCAACTCGGTGAGTTACTCCCTGACGTTACGGCACCCAGGCGCGAGAAACTGTTGAAAATGCTCGCCAAAGCTCGACTAGAAGAGGGCAACGAGTCCGAGCTGGGCCAAGGTTCTCCACTCGCTACGGAATCTGAGGTGTCAGGAATAGATCCACCCGATACTCCGAGCGGTCCCATCGGCGATACTGGGTCGGCCGAGGTTATCGCACTACCCACTCCGCCTACCGAGGACACTTCCACCGTCGTTGAGGGTCCGCCACACGAGAGTCCTCTCGATGGTACTTCCACCTCCCATGAAGATGACGACGCAATAGTTCAGTTTCCATCACCGAAGACCACAAATCTCAAAGAGATTCTTGACGATCAGAACCTCGATCGCCTGCAACCTCGCATTGGCCATGGGATTTATACCGCTTACTACCCGCCCGAGATCTTGCTGAGACTGCTGTGTGATGTCAGTGTTTCGCCCGTCACCCTCACCGGTGCCCGTGAAATACTGTCCATTGGGCGACAACAATATCAATTTCCCAAAGCCATCAGACGGGCCATCCTGGCGCGCGACCGTGGTTGTGCGGTGCCCGGCTGCCACTGGCCTGCTGCTTGGTGCGAACTTCACCACATTGAATACTGGTCCAACAATGGTGAGACCAGCACAGACAACGGCATCACCTTGTGCTCACACCACCATCAGAGTCTGCACGCGAAAATGCTGACCATTGAACATGTCGATGGCGCCTGGCAGTTTATTCAGCACCCACTCATCGACCCGGCCCAGCAACCTCGCCAAAACTACTTTTGGCAAAACTGACCCCATAAACAAGCGGACTCCCTAGAGCTGGCAAAACCCGGTCAGCTTTAGGGAGTCTTTATGTGCGTCGGCTCTACTGAGTCTTCCGTGTTGGAGGAGACCGTATAGCGGTACAGCACTAGATCGTCGGGAAGTACATGCGTTTGCAGATGCAACAGTCCTGCAGGCATTAGAACAATTGCGTGAAGCGAGGCTGCCAGGTCTAGGCGGTAGCTTCGGATGCTTGGCTTGCGGGAGGGACAATGCGTTCCTCACCCGCATAGATCACGCAACGGTGGCCACGGGTGAATCCCACCAGTGTCATCCCGGACTCTTTGGCTAGTTCTACCGCCAGTGAAGACGGCGCGGAAACAGCCACCAGCATCGGCATCCCAGCCATTGCGGCTTTTTGTACCAGCTCGAAGCTTGCCCGCGACGAGGTCACCAGTACCTGGCGACTCAGCGGAAGCAGACCTTCCATGAGTGCCCAGCCCAACACCTTATCGACTGCGTTATGTCGGCCAACGTCTTCGCGGACCACGAGCATTTCTCCGGTGTCCACATCGTAAATGCCAGCCCCATGCAGTCCCCCGGTTTTGGCAAAGACCTTCTGGGCCTCACTCAGCTGGTCCGGCAGGCCCATGACTGTATCTTCATAGAGCGTGAACTCAGAGCGCGCGTCAAGTGGGTAGCAGCCGTTCTGGTGTACTTCGTCTAATGACTGCCGACCACAGAGCCCACAGGAGGAGTTGACCACGAGCTGACGTTGTACGCCCACGGCGGGGTCTGGCACGTGTGCGGCCAAGGTTATGTCGACAACGTTGTCTGAGGTGTCCTCGACAGCCCCGGCAGCGCCAGAAAACGAGCCCAGACTCAATGGGGCTGCTATTGCGGCGGATGCCTCCGGACCGAAACCAATACTTCCTACTGAGTTCAAACCCTTTGGCCCTTGATCCTTTTGGCAATAACGCACGCTGGTCACGTCGTCGGCGGAGTTGATAATGCCCTCTGACAAGGCAAAACCTACGGCCAAGGAAAAATCATGCACCGGGGTGCGCATGGTGACCGCCAGTCTCGTCCCATTGACTCGGATTTCGAGTGGCTCTTCGACGGCTAACGTGTCGGCACGGTGCGTGCGGCCGCCGTCTTTGGTGACGCGGGCGACCCGTACTCGAGCTTGAGAAGAACGCATAGCTCCATCCTAACGGGACCGGTTACTTAATGGCAGCGTGTTGTTAGGCTGGGAGCATGACGCTTGGCCCAGATTTTGTTCGCGCAAGGACCGCCCGACATCGCCGGTTGCCCGAGATCGGCGACGGCGGCGCTGCTCGGCTGGCGGCCGCACGTGTCGCGGTGGTCGGGGCGGGCGGCCTGGGCTCGACGGTCATCCCCTACCTTGCCGCCGCGGGAGTGGGCCGAATCGATGTCTTTGATGACGACGTGGTGGAGCTGTCGAACCTCAACCGGCAGATTATTCACTCAGTAGAGCGCATCGGACAACCGAAGATTGATTCGGCGGTGGCGGCGGGTCAGCGCATCGCACCGGAGGTTGAGGTCGTGGGTCACCGGGTGCGTTTGGGTGACAATTTTGCCGACGTCGTGGGGGCGGTCAGCCCGGATATCATCGTCGACGGTTCAGACTCCTTTGATACCCGGTTTGTCGTCGACGCGGGTGCCGCGCAATTAGGTGTGCCGGTGGTCTTTGGGGCGCTCATGCAGTGGTCAGCCCAGATCACGGTGTTTGATGCCGCGGGGGTGTACGGGCCAGCAGTGCGACTGACCGACGTATTCCCGGATACGGCCGAGACCCGCGCGACCCCGGGTTGTGCCGAGATGGGCATTCTCGGTTCGGTGGCGGGCATGGTGGGCACAATGTTGGCCACCGAAACGGTCAAACTCATTACCGGGGCGGGCAGGACGCTGACGGGTCGGATGCTGATCGTCGACACGCTGGATATGACCACGAGTGAGATTCCGCTAGCACCGGCGCAGGAAGACCAGCCCATCCCCGTCGCGGCACTCAATGAGACCCAGATCGAAGACGCGACGGTGGTCGATGTGCGTCGTACGGACGAGATTACCGAACACCCGGCGCCGCTCGACGTCGTCCATGTCCCGTTTGACCAGTTGGATACATTTGTCCCGCAACCGGGGCGACGCATCGTGACCCTGTGCCGGACGGGGCCGCGTTCGGTCAAGGCCGCGCAGCGGTTGGCTGCTGCCGGCCACGACGTGGTGGGGTATCTTGATGGTGGGGTTCACGCCCTAGAAGAATCCCCGCACGCCGCTCCAAGTGAATCGAGTCTGTGATGATCACTCAAGAAGCCCACCTGTCGCGCATCTTGCACTTGGTCAGTCCGTTGCCGGTCACCGAAGTGCCGTTATCCGAGGCGTTGGGCCAAACGTTGGCGGCCAATGTGACGGCCACGGTGGATTTGCCGCCATGGGACGCGGCTGCGATGGACGGGTACGCGGTGTCGCTGAAAGATTTCGCGCCGGGGACCCTACCGGTCACCAAAACCATCGCCGCGGGTCACAAGCAACCCGAAAGCATCGGACCGGGTGAGGTGGCCGCCATTATGACCGGCGCCCCCGTGCCTCAGGGTGCCGACACCGTCATTCCCTTAGAAAAGTTTCACAGTCCAACCCAAGACCTCCCCGACGAGATTACCTTCGAGGACGTACCGCAAGCCGGGTTGAATATCCGTCGCCGTGCCGAGGATACCCGCGCCGGAGAAATCGTCGCCCCGGCCGGTACGTGGCTGCGCCCCAACCACATCGGGGCGATCGCGGCGGCCGGTACCGATACGGTCTTTATTGCGCGCCAACCCAAAGTCGCGGTCATCTCGACGGGCAATGAGTTGGTGGCGCCGGGCACCCCGTTAGAGCACGGCCAGATTCCGGACTCCAATGCGCCCCTGGTGGCCGCCACCCTACGCAAACGCGGAGCCGAGCCAACCCACCAGGTCCGGGTTCGAGACTCAGCCGAGAGCCTTGAGCACACGATTGCCCAACTCGAACATACGGTGGATGCGATCATTTTGACCGGTGGCGCCTCAGTTGGAGCCCACGATATCTCCAACTACGTGCTCTCAGCATGGCAGCACGAGGATCCCGACCAAGCCATCACGTTTACCAATGTGAATATCCGCCCGGGCCGACCACAAGGTTTTGGGCTATCACCGGCCGGTACGCCGGTCTGGTCACTACCGGGCAATCCCGTTGCGGTGCTGGTGTCGTTGCACCTGTTTGTGATTCCGGGTCTGGCAAAAATGCAACGTCAGGCCCCGCACCCGCGCAAACATACCGTGGTGGTCAACGACGACCTACACACACCCCGGGAGCTCAATTACTACGTGCTGGCCAGTGTGGATGACGACGACCGCGCCACGCCACTGCCGTCCAATTCGCATTTGGCCGTCAAGATGGCCCAAGCCACGGGACTGTTGCATATCCCGCCGACCGTCGATCACATACCCGCCGAACACCCCGTAGAATGTCTGACCCTATGATTACTGTCCGTCTCTTTGCCGCAGCCGCCGACGTTGTCGGCACCAAACAGCTCACCCTTGAAGCGACCAGCGTCGCCGACGTCATTGCCCACCTCTCGGACGCCCAGACCACCACCAAAGTTATTTCTCGGTGTTCGTTTCTGGTCGACGGCACCCGCGCGACGCCTGAAACAGCGCTCGCGTCCGGAGCGACCGTGGACGTGCTCCCCCCATTTGCTGGCGGTTAAATCCCAACCCAGTGGCTGCCTTCGGAGCCGTACTGTAGTTTCCAGATCGGCACGCGGGCTTTGATTTCTTCCACGACGTCGCTGCACACCGAAAACGCTTCCTGCCGATGCGCGGCGGAAACCGCCACCACCAGGGCAACGTCGCCGACGTCCAGGGCACCAATCCGGTGCGCGGCGGCCACGCGGATCGGCAATGGCCCGGCGTCGAGCTGGTTGTGCACCGATACGTTGGCCTCGGCCACCACTTCACGCAAAAACGTCGTCGCGTCGGGGTGGGCGGTGTATTCCAGTCTGGTCACGGCACCGGCGGCTTCGGGATCGTGGTCGCGCACCACACCCTCGAACATGATGACAGCGCCGGCATCAGGGGCCGACACCGCAACCCGGAGCTCGGCGGCATCCAATTCGTCTTCGGTTACCTGTGACATCTCAACCAAATCCATATCTTGTAGTCTAAGTGTTCGCCGCCAAGTGCAATCGGCACCGCGCCCGGTGGGCTGAACTAGACTGGGATGCGTGCAACACGAGTTTTCTTTACGCGCCGAATGGAACACCGACGCCGCCCGCCCGCATCCGTCCCGCGGCTTTACCCGGGACGTGGTGATCCAAGCCGAGGGTCCCGGGGAACTGCCAGGTTCGGCGGCCAAACCCTTCCACGGCGACGCCTCCCGCTGGAATCCCGAAGAGCTGCTGCTCGCCGCGCTGGTCGAGTGTCATATTCTGTCGTACTTATACGTCGCAGGTCAGGCGGAGCTCGAGGTTGAGAAGGTCACCGTGCGCGGTGAGCTCACCTTAGAGGCTGGCGCGCAGGGCGGGCAGGTCACCTCGGCCACGTTGTACCCGGAGGTCTGGGTGGCCGACGCGATGCAATTGCCGCGAGCTCGTGAACTCCACGAGGAAGCCCACCGGCAGTGCTTCATTGCACGCAGCGTGAATTTCCCGATCACTCTGGAGATCCCAAACCAACACCAAATGCCGGAACTTCCGCAGTTTTCCTCGCGACTGGGCGCCCCCATCGCGGTGCTCAAACCCCGCCGGGCGAAAAAACCCTCTCAGGTCAGCGGCAACGACGAAGCCCGTCTGGCGGCGCTTCGTGCCGAGCGCGCAGCAGAACAACAGCGCCGCGACGGGGTCGTCTCCCAGACTGCTCAGGCTGAACAGCCTGCCCAGGAAGCAGCCGAGCCCACCGAAGCAGCCAAAACGGCGCAACAGACCAACGCACCGGCCGAACAAACCTCGTTCTACGAACAAGTTGGGGGCGAACCCACCTTCCGCAAGCTCGCCGCCGAGTTCTACAAGCAGGTCGACGCCGACCCAGAGTTCAAAGCGATGTACCCCGAAGAGGACCTCGGCCCGGCCGAAGACCGTCTGCGGATGTTCTTGATTCAGTACTGGGGCGGACCCACGGACTACTCGCAACAGCGCGGTCACCCACGGTTACGGGCCCGGCATATGCCCTACCACATTGATTCCCAAGCCCGCGACACCTGGCTGAAGTTCATGCGCAACGCCATGGACACCCTGGAGCTCTCCCCCTTGCACGATGAAACAATGTGGGACTACTTCCAACGCGCAGCACGGGCCATGCAGAACCAGGTCTGAGTCGGCTCACTCAGTTGCCTTTATTGAGTCAAGGACCTCAGAGGGCCACGGCAGGTCGGGCCAGAATATGACCACCCGCGCTGGAGAGGCGCACCCAATTGCCCGAAGTCGACACGGTGGTCTCCCCGCGCGGCAACAAAAACCCGAGGCTATGGGCACCAAGCGTCGCACCGGCCGGGAACTCAACTTGGGATGGGTCACCGAGCTGTGCTCCCCACACCGCCGAGCGGACTTGGGCCAATAAGGGCGCTCCGGGGTTCGAGGGCAGCCCCTCGCCCACCCTGGTGATACCGTCGCGGGCAACTTTGCGGATTTCCGAGTCGTCCACCACGGCCGCTGCCGCCCAGCCAGATCGCGGCGCATTCATCGCCGTCCAGCTGACGGCAATCTCCGACGGCGGCAACATGAACTCCGTTGACTCTGACGCAATCATCCGGTGGGTCCGATCCGTCACCGCGTCCATGTCAAATACCGAGTCCATTTCGAACCGCTCGTGACCGGTGAAATCCAGCGCGAACGTCCGGAGCCCAATGACGATGGGGACCCCGTCGCCTAACCCGGCCGGATGCATCACGGACACTGAGACCGCCAGCACATCCTGGGCGACCACAAACCGCACACCGGTGGTGTCCAGCGTCTTGGCCCGGGTCACAAAACTTTGTAAATCTTTCACGGCGTTCAAGGACGCAAACGGCACGACGTAATCCATGCCCCAATTATGCCCAGCCCAAATCAGCCGCGACCACGTTGTGCCACCGATTGAGCTGACAGCACTAGAGTATGAACATCACCAATTTCGAAAGGCGACCATATGACCTCATACCCGGATGACCCCACCGATATCCTGCGTGACGTGCTCAAACTCGAACGCGTCACCGCCGATGAGCACACCAGCACCTTCCTGGGGCACACGCCACCACAAACCCGGGGTCGCGTCTTTGGTGGGCAGGTCATGGCCCAGTCGCTGGTGGCCGCCAGCCATTCTGTTGACGCCGATCGCCTCCTGCACTCGATGCATTGCTATTTCATCCGCGCCGGCGACGCCACACAACCGCTCCACATCACGGTGGACCATCACCGAGATGGTCGGTCGTTTTCGGTCCGCCACGTCGAAGTATCCCAACACGATAAAGTCATCTTGTCCCTGACGTGCTCATTCCAAACCATGGCCGAAGGTGTCGAGCACTACGAACCGATGCCCGAGGGCATTCCCCACCCCAATGATCTGCCACCCATCTCTGCGCTGATCGGCATGATCGACGATCCGGCCGCCCAGGAACTGGCCTATCATCGCCCCTTCGATATCCGCTACGCCTATGAGCCGCTGTTCATCCGGCCGGGCTCCGAAAAGGTCAACCGCAATATCGTGTGGATGAAAACCTTCACACCGGTCAACGTCTCCCCCAATGTGGCCGCCGCCGGTCTGGCTTTCGTTTCGGATTACACGATCCTGGAACCGATTCTGCGCAACCACGGGGTGGCCTGGTCTGCACCCGGCAAATCCATCGCCTCACTAGACCACGCGATGTGGTTCCACCGGCCGTTTAGTCTCGACGAATGGCTCCTATTTGTTCAGGAGTCCCCCTCGGCTCAGTCGGCCCGCGGCCTCGGGGTGGGCTACATTTACACCCTCGAAGGGCAACTCGTGGCCACAGTGGCCCAGGAAGGCATGCTGCGGCTGCCAAAGTTCAGCTAATGTGGGGCACAACACCGCGGAGGAAGTAGTAACCACCGGTTCACTTCCCCGCTACGGTCCTATGGTTAGGATGCCCCTATGTCTGAAGCCATCACCACACCACCTACCTCCGAACAGCGACCGAAGGTCAAACGCTCTCACGTGGTCAGCTGGGCCATGTGGGACTGGGGGTCGGCCGCGTTCAACGCGGTCATGATCACCTTCGTGTTCGGGACCTATCTGGCCTCTGAAACGTTTGGCCCCGACGACCGCGGCACGTCCTGGCTCGCCGCCGGCAACGCTATCGCCGGGCTGATTATCGCCTTGACCGCGCCGGTTATCGGGCAACGCGCGGACCGCGACGGCCGACGGGCCCTGTGGCTGGGCGTCAACACGGCCCTGGTCATCGCCACGACTGCGGCCTGTTTCTTCGTCCAACCCCACGAATCGTACCTGCTGCTGGGCGTCATTTTATTATCCCTCGGGAACATCTTCTTCGAATTCGCCGAGGTCCAATACAACGCGATGCTGGTCGATATCGCCACCAAATCCACCATCGGCCGGATCTCGGGACTCGGCTGGGGCGCCGGCTACCTGGGCGGCATCTTCCTGTTGCTACTGGTCTATGTTGGCTTCATCGGCGGCGACACCCACTGGTTTGGTATTACCGACGACGACGCCATGAACATCCGCATGGTCGCCGTCTTTGCCGCCCTGTGGTTTCTGCTGTTTGCGCTGCCGGTGCTCATCGTCATGCGCCGCGGCAAAGACCACGCTGCCGCAGAATCGACCGAGCGCGTCAGCCTCATAGAGTCATACCGGCAACTCATTCGAACCATCGTCAACTTGTGGAAATACCAGCGCAACACGTTCTGGTTCTTCATTTCCTCGGCCGTGTTCCGCGACGGTGTCGGGGCGGTTTTTGCCTACGGCGCGATCCTCGGCACGACCGTGTACGGAGTCGATCCCGGAGATATTCTTTTCTTCGGTATCGCCGCCAACGTGGTCGCCGCGGCCGGAGCGTTCCTCGGCGGGCTCTTCGATGATCGGTTTGGACCAAAACGCATCATTCTGGTGTCACTGCTGGGCCTCATCGTCTCGGCGGGCATCGTCTTTATCCAGGACGGTACACTCGCGTTCTGGATCTGGGGACTGTTCCTGTGCTTCTTCGTCGGTCCCGTGCAGGCTTCGTCTCGAGCGTTCCTGGGACGGCTCACCACCGCCGAAGCCGCCGGTGAAATGTACGGGCTATATGCCACCACGGGCCGGTCCGTGTCGTTTCTGACCCCGGCACTGATTGCGGTGTTCGTGGGACTCAGTGGGGAATCCCGGATGATGGTCCCGGCGATTATTATCGTGCTGGTTGCCGGCTTGCTGCTGCTGTGGCCAGTCCGGGATCCCAAGACTTCCGCCGAGGAACCCGTGCTGACCGACGAATCAGGTCATCCCGGCAAGCCGTCGCAGCGCTAAGGCACGCGACTCAATACGTGCGTTAAAGACAGAGCTGCCCTGCGCTTCCCACATCGGGAAGCGCAGGGCAGCTCTGTATGACGTGTGACTAGCTGCGGGTCAAACGACGGTGCGTAGCACGTCCTTCGCGCAGGGCGTCTGGGCCGAGCCGTTCGAGTTTATTTTGCTCGTAGGACTCGAAGTTTCCTTCAAACCAGTACCAGTTGCCCGGGTTGTCTTCGGTACCTTCCCACGCAAGGATGTGGGTGGCAACGCGGTCCAGGAACCAACGGTCGTGCGAAATGACCACGGCACAGCCGGGGAATTCCAGCAGCGCGTTTTCCAATGAGGTCAGCGTTTCGACATCGAGGTCGTTGGTCGGTTCGTCAAGCAGCAACAGGTTGCCGCCCTCTTTGAGGGTCAGCGCAAGGTTCAACCGGTTACGCTCACCACCGGAGAGCACACCGGCCTTCTTCTGCTGGTCTGGTCCTTTGAAACCAAAAGCCGAAACGTAGGCACGTGATGGCATTTCGACGTTGCCGACCTGAATGTAATCCAGCCCGTCGGAGACGACTTCCCACAGGGATTTCTCGGGATCAATATTGGAACGGCTCTGGTCAACATAGGAGATCTTGACCGATTCACCGATCTTCAGCTCCCCGGAGTCGATGTCTTCCTGGCCGACGATGGTCTTGAACAGCGTGGTTTTCCCAACACCGTTGGGGCCGATAATACCGACGATGCCGTTGGGTGGCAGGGAGAAGCTGAGGTTATCGATCAGAGTGCGACCGTCAAAGCCTTTGGAAATGTTGTCGGCTTCGATGACCTGGCTGCCCAGACGAGGGCCGGGTGGAATCTGAATTTCTTCAAAGTCCAACACTCGCGTCTTCTCGGCTTCGTTGGCCATTTCTTCGTAGCGTTCCAGACGAGCCTTCTGCTTGGCCTGCCGACCTTTAGCGTTGGTGCGAACCCATTCGAGTTCTTCTTTCAGGCGACGAGCAAGCTTCTGATCTTTCTTGCCCTGGACGTCGAGGCGTTCGCGTTTCTTTTCCAGGTAGGTTGTGTAGTTGCCCTCGTACGGGTACAGCCGGCCGCGGTCGACTTCAGCGATCCATTCGGCGACGTGGTCCAGGAAGTACCGGTCGTGAGTGATCGCAATGACAGCGCCGGGGTAGTTTGCCAGGTGGCCTTCAAGCCATGCCACCGATTCAGCGTCCAAGTGGTTAGTGGGCTCATCAAGTAGCAGCAGGTCTGGTTTTTCCAGCAACAGCTTCACGAGTGCGACGCGGCGACGCTCACCACCGGACAGGTGAGTGACAGGTTCATCACCGGGTGGCAGTTGCAGGGCTTCCATGGCCTGGCCAATCTGAGAGTCGATGTCCCAACCGTCAGCGGCGTCGATAGCTTCTTGGAGTTTGCCCATTTCGTCCATGAGCGCTTCGAAGTCTGCGTCGGGTTCAGCCATCTCGGCCGAAATTTGGTTAAAACGCTGCAGCTGCTGGTACACCTCACCAACGCCTTCTTGCACGTTTTCTAGGACGGTTTTGTCTTCCGTCAGCGGTGGTTCCTGCAGCAGGATCCCTACTGAGTACCCTGGTGACAGCCACGCATCGCCGTTGGAGGGCTCATCCAGGCCCGCCATAATTTTCAAGATGGTGGATTTACCGGCACCGTTGGGTCCGACCATACCGATCTTGGCGCCGGGGAAAAAGGACATGGTTACGTCGTCAAGGATGACCTTGTCGCCCACTTTTTTGCGAGCTTTGATCATCTGATAAATAAATTCGGCCATAGGCACTACAGTAGTCGGTTGCCGCGGCAGAATGTAATTCTTATCCCGCTGCGACAACCGATCCACTTCCTAGCGAACATTAGGCGGTCATAGGCTCGGGTTCTTCCCACCCGTGCTCCACCAGCGGGCCATCCTCCTCGTAGGTTTCTTCAACGACTTGCGGCTTGGTTTTGGTGTAGCGGGTGAAATCCGTGAACCCCAGCAGCAGATCGTGCCCGGCGCTATCAGCGGTCAGCTCAGGCGTGGTCCCGCGCTTGGACTCATCCTTCGAAGTCCACTGCTTGATGCTCAGCTTGCCGGTGACAATGACGGGGTCACCAACACTAAAGGAGCGGAAAATGTTTTCGGCCAGGCGGCGGAACGCTGAGACGGTGTACCAGGAGGTGTTGCCGTCTTCCCACTCCTGCGTTTGGCGATTGAAGTGACGTTCGGTGGCGGCCAGTCGGAATTCGGCAATCACCATGCCGGAATCGGTGACGACCCTGCGCGGCGCGGTCGCCACGTTGCCTCGGACGGTCAATTGGGTTTTCATGAGCAAGTCCTTTCACGAAAGCGAGTATTCGAAGGGCATTTCGAATACCTTCCAGTCAAGGCGGTGCCACACGAATCTCCTCGCACCAAGCAGTAGAATGTGGATAACACAGGCATCTCAGTTAGGGATGTGGACAACATTTTAGGTAGACTGTCCCCTGTTGCCTCAGTAGCTCAGCTGGATAGAGCAACGGCCTTCTAATCCGTAGGTCGGGGGTTCGAGTCCCTCCTGGGGCGCAAAATGCATCGGCACCTGGTTCAGTGAATCAGGTGCCGATTTGTTTCTCTGCCCAGCGGCCACTAGGTTGCCTGCCGAGCTGCTGCGAGCGCGGCGTCGGCCCTGGAGAAGACCAGCTCGTTGTTGATGGTGACGGCTACGCGTGCGCCTTGGGAGGCACATTCGCTGATTTGTATCTCCGGGTCCATCACGTTGCCGGCAGCCCACACACCCGCAACGTTGGTGTGGCCGGTATCGTCGGCGCGTAAGAAGGTGCCCTCGGGATTGTCATAGGTTTCCAGACCCAGGGCTTCCAGCCCGTCAAGATTGACCCGCTTGCCGCTGGAGACGCCGACCACTTGCAGGCTGAACGTTCGCCCGTCCGTGAGGCGCAAGCCGGTCACCGCATCATCGGTTATTTCGACGGCAGCCACCGGTGTGTCAATGACGGGGATGTTCAGCGCAGCCAGGGTGTCCAAGGCTTCGGCCTCAAATTCGTAGCCGTTGCTGAAGAGGGTGATGTTCTGGGACCACTGTTGAAATAGCATCGCCTGGTAGGCAGAGGTCGCGCTGGTGGCGATAATCCCGATGGTTTGGTCGCGGATTTCCCAGCCGTGACAATACGGGCAATGAATAACGTCCTTGCCCCACCGCGCGCTGAGCCCTTCGATGTCGGGCAGAACGTCTCGTACCCCGGTCGCGACGACCAGTTGTGCGGCTTGGAGTTCGCGTCCATCATGCAGACGTACCAGATACCCTTGCCCGTCGGGACGTGCCGCATCCACCGTTGCGGTCAGGATTTCTGCGCCATAGCTCTGGGCTTCGGCTCTGCCACGGTCGAGCAGCTCGAGGGGGTTGATGCCCTCGTTGCCGAGCATGCCGTGCGCCGCGGCGGATGGTGCGTTGCGTGGTTGTCGGGCGTCGACGACGGTGACACTCCGACGCGCTCGGGCCAACACCAGGGCCGCGTTCAGTCCGGCGGCTCCGCCTCCGATAATGATGACGTCTCGTACTGGCTGGGAATTCGTGGTGGTCATAGTTTCACACTGCTGGATGGGCACCGGTGGGGACAACCCCTCTGGTGCGAAGAATTTTCACCGATTTCGCATCGGGCAGCTCAGGGCCTGGTTGCTACACCTTGGACGCTTTTGCTGCTTTGGGTGTGCTGGGGAATGCCCTTCGGGTGAGCGGGTCAAGGAACACCAAGATGACGATGCCGATCAGCCCGATCATGCCGGTCAGAATGCGCAGCGGCAGCAGCGGGATCCATTGGGAGACGGCGAGTTGGTCGACGACGCCGACCACCACGAGCACGGCGACTAATAGGTAGAGCAGTGACGAGGCCCAGCCGTGCCAGCGGGCCGTGACGGCAAATAACGGTACGAGCCACAGTATGTACCAGGGTTGGAAGACCGGTGCCAGCAACACGGCGGTCGATAAGGCCAGGGCCGCGGAGAACACCGGGTGTTTGGGCCGCGGCAGCAGCGCCAGCCACGCGGTCACCGCGGCGATTGCGACGGTGCCCAAGCTATAGACAACGTCGGCCACCGGTTCGATACCGGTGCGCCAGATCAGATCAACCAGCCAGCCGATGCCAAGCCCCAACAGACCGAAGGGGGCATACGGGAAAGCGGCTGACCCGGAGGTCATCATCGCGGGGATCCAGCCGAACCACAGTCCGGTCACCGCCCCTAAGGCCGTGAGTAGGACCCCGACGACGACCACGGATTTGGCCCAGACCTTCAGGCGCGCCCGATAGGACACCCTCGCCCCGGGCCGCCAGATGAGCAGCATGCCAGCAAAGGGCAGGACCAACACGGTCAGGGGTTTGACCGCGATCGAGGCTCCCAGCAGCACGAAGCCCAACAGGATGCGTCGTCGTCGGTTTTCTGGCGGCCAGTTCGGATTGAGAAAGTACAGCCCGGTGAGCAGCAGCCCCAGCATGAGAGTGTCGTTGTGGGCGCCGGCGATCATGTACAGACCAAACAGTGGGTTGGCGATGAAGATCCATTGGGCCCAGTCCCCGCGAGCGCCGAAGCGGCGAGCCAGTCGCGGCACGGCCCACATACACATGACCATCCCGCCAACAAATAATGCCCGGAAGATCATGATGGCCCATTCGGGTCCCCCGTCGGTGAGAAACCAGACCAGCTGCGAGATGAGCAAGAAGGCCGGGCCGTAGGGGGATGGCGATTGGGCCCATAGGGAGTCAGCTCCGGTCATGAACCAGCCGGGTAGCGAGGAGACGCCTTGGCCGTAGGGGTCGATTCCGGCGTGGAGCAAACGACCCTGGGCGAGATAGGAAAACACGTCCCGGGACATGATCGGAAAGGTGAATAGTAACGGGATGGTCCAGTAGCGGATGGCCCGGTTGATGACCGAGAGCTTGTGGTCGTTGACGCGGTGCTTGCGCGCGGATTCTTTGGCGGTGCCCAGGTTCGGTCCGTTATCGGCGATTGTGTAGGGCAGCTGCAGGGCTTGTCCGAGTCGCAGCCATGACCGGATGAGCAGCAGGCCGCCGATGACCAGTCCGATGGCGCTGACGGTGGCCCCGGTAGTCCATACGCGCAACGGGTTGAGCACGGTGGTCCCGGCGAACCAGGAGTTTTGGGCTTGGGGTAACCATCCCACGCCCCAGGAGGCGATCATAATGATGATGGCCGCGACCAGGCCCACACGGATGTGGTGACCGGGGTCGGTGTCGATGCGGGACGGAACGTAGGCTTTGGTCATGTTTTCCTCGCCCCGAAACCGCGTTGGGTTTTCCAGCGTCGGTATGCCAGCACTGCCCGGCGCCAGCTTTGGCGTAGGTGCCACTCATTGCGAAACATCGGAGAGGTCCAAGGATCCAGAAACAGCACCCAGATGGCCAGCACCACCGACAGCCCCCAGGACAGCGACTGCATCAGCCCGCCCATCTCCAAAAATTGCCAGACATAGAGCTGATCACCGGCCCCGTAGGCGGTGAAAAACACCACGGTAAAGATGACCCAGCGCAGTTGCCAATTCGACTTGATGCCCAACATAACAAACAGCGGCAGCAGCCACAGCAGATACCACGGATGGATAACCGGGGACAGCACCACGATGGCAGCAAAAGACCAGGTGGCTCGGGCGAGGATTTGGTCGTAGGTGCCGACAAACATCAGTACCAGCACGATGAGCACCGACAGGACGCGTCCGATCAGCCGGACGGTGGGCATGACCCATTCACCGTCACCGGCGCCTAATTCGACCACGGCCACGCGCAGCAGCTCTCCCCCGGCACCGACCGGTGACCAGAAACTCCAGATCGAACCGGTGCCGGCGATGACGCGCACCCAGTCCAGCCCGTAACCGTTGAGCCAGCCGACGCCCAGCATGATCACCACGGTCAGCCCCAGGGTGAGGAACCAGTACCAAAAGATTTTCAACCACGAAGCGTTCCGACCGGCCCACCACAGTCCGATGAAGGGCAGCAGCACAATCGAGATGACTTTCATGCCGATCGATACGCTCATCAGCAGGACTGCCAGCAGGCCGTGGCCGCGCCAGACCGCGTAGATCGCTGCGACCATGAACCCGACCATGAGCGAGTCGTTATGTCCGGAGGCGACAAACGAGATGATGAACAGCGGATTGGCCGCCGAGATCCATTGGGCACGTGCTGGATCCCAGCCTTGCATTTCGGCCAGTTTCGGCACGTAATACATGATCAGGGCGACACCGCCCAGGGATGCCAGCCGGAACAGGAAAATTGCGGCGTCGGGTTGGTCCGCGCCGGTCAGCCCAACGACGGCGGCTTCGATCCACAAAAACATCGGCCCGTACGGCGTGGCGTCTTCGGCCCACATGGTGTCGGTGCCCAGCTGAAACCAGTTCGGTAAATTCGAGATGCCCTCGGCATACGGATTCTGACCGGCCAGCACCTGGCGGCCCTGGTTCAGGTAGGCCAGCATGTCACGCGAGAAGATCGTCAGGGCAAATAATTGCGGTAGCGACCAGATCGCTACCGCCCAGTTGGTGATCCGCATCCCGCCGGGTGCGAATTCGTATTTGCCCCGGTACTCTCGGGTCGGACGCCGTAGCACCCGGCCCAGGCGCAGCCAACCCCAGATCATGCCCCAGGCACCAAGCGTCAGCAACACTGTGCCGATAGTGACACCGAGTTCGGTGGTCCGGAACGGCGCCAGCCATTGGGCTGAGTTAATGCCGGAGTTCGGGGCCACCCACCCGACTGACCACGAACCGATGGTGAGCACCACGGAGCCCAGGAACCCGATCATTATGGCCGGCCAGGCATGCATTGTTGTGCCCCGCGGGGCATTTTCCAAGGTGGTCATCAACGGCTTTCACTCAGTCAGTTTGATATCAATGACGTTGGGGATAAATGTATCACCGGACATCGGTAGGCTAAACTTCGACACCTTAGGTAGGAGAAATATCTTGGACAACACTAAAACACCCGAACCATTCGAGCCGGCATCGGCTGCCTCGCAAGACCAGAGCCGCAACCTGGTCTGGCTCGATGCCGAGATGACCGGCCTCTACCCCGGCATAGATGCCCTGGTCGAAGTGGCCATTATCATCACCGACGCGGACCTCAACATCCTCGACGACGGTATCGATATCATCATCAAACCACCCCTGGCAGCCGTGGAACAGATGGATCCGGTCGTGGTGGAGATGCACCGCAGCAACGGTCTGGCCGAACAGTGGGAACACGGGGTCAGCGCAGCCGAAGCCGAAGCGGTACTGCTGGACTACGTCAAACAGTACTGCCCTGAACCCCGCACCGCGCTCCTGGCGGGCAATACCGTGGGCCAGGACCAGCGATTCCTGTTTGAAGAAATGCCAGAACTGGCCGCGCACCTGCATTACCGCATCGTCGATGTGTCCTCCATCAAAGAACTCGCCAAACGCTGGTATCCGCATGCGTATGAAAAATCACCGCAGAAGCTGGGGAACCACCGCGCACTGGGTGATATCACCGACTCGATCAACGAGCTGCGCTATTACCGCGAAGCGATCATGGTCCCTCCTCCGGGCCCGAGTGTCGACGAAGCTCGCAAAATTCGGGACGAATTAGTGCTCTATGCTGAGCCAGAGCTCGTCCGGGACCAGGATTAGGCAGAACTAAAAATCTGGGCTATACTGAAGGGCGTTGTCTGATGACAACCCCGGTCGAGTTTGTCTCGACGTGGTGGGTATAGCTCAGTCGGTAGAGCGTCTGGTTGTGGTCCAGAAGGTCGCGGGTTCAAGCCCCGTTACTCACCCGGTATAGACCGGCATGAACTTTCAAAAGTTCATGCCGGTCTTTTGCATTCGTAGAACTTCAAACCAAGTCGCGCATGAACTAGACAAACTCTTCAACGACTCGTGGCGAAGGGTGGATGCAGATCATCCGGAGGTTGTCGTCACCGCCGGCAATGTACCGGTGGACCGTTCGCGCTGTGACCGTAACGATGTCTCCGGGGTATGCACGCTGTTGTTCATCTTGGGTATCGATCTGTGCCTCACCGTGCAGCACGACCCACGTCTCGGCATATGGATGCCAGTGATACTCTTGCCCCTCTCCGGGTGGTGAATCCACCCAGAAGAATGACACGTCGGCCTGATGATCAGCCCCGGTGAAAAGGGCTGTGATGGAGTCGGGTTCCTGCACAGCTTCGCGGTTCGTGATGGTAATCATGACAACCTCCATTCGGTAACGTCAAGACTGGTACTGCAGCAATAGGCGTCCAAGGGCAGTCGGCTGCGTAAGCGGCGCGAGGTGACCGCCCGGGATGACATCCGGTTCGATCCCCAGACGATCCATAGCTTGTTGTCGCATAAAATCCAGCGGAAAGAGCCGATCTGCTTCGGCAGCGATCACGTGAGTGGGCACTTGTGGCCACGATTCGAACTCTACCGGTGTCTGTAACGGACCGGGATGCTGTTCGGGGACGTGGTGGATGGACTCGGCTTTCAAGTCCTCGTCGAAGTCATGAATGAAGACGACTTCCGGATCTTGGGCATCGTCGGCTGAGAAGCCTAATGATTCCAGATAGGCACGTTGTGCCTGTTGCTGGCCTGTCGCCTGCCACCACTGCATCCCGGTTTCGTCGGGACGTGGGATCATCGCCGCGACCAACACGATACGATCCACCGGTAGCCGAGCAACGAGCGCAGGCACCATCAAACCGGCCAGGGATTGCGCAACGACCGTCAGCGAAGCATCACCAAATGTTGCGGCGGCAGTACACGCGACATCAAGGTAGGTGTGCAGATCTGCTGTCGCATCGGCGCACGGGAGATTGGGAGCGACCGTTGCGTGACCGGCTTGATGCAGCTCTGGCGTCACTCGGTGCCAGAGCCAGCCCGTCGATGCTGCGCCATGCAGGAGTAAAAAGTTCGCCATGTGATACTCCTGTCATAACTCGCACACGTAATACTTCGGTAGCAGTAACCCTAGGTGTGATGACGGTGCTGTACCAGGATGCCAAGATACCGGCATCAGTACGGTACTTCATCTCGCCGTCTGTGCCGGCCAGCTTGTTCAACACTGAGAGCCCTGCGCGGCTCCAGGTACTCTCATGAGAGAGTCAATCGTAGGGCGAATACGCGAAACTAGCCGGGACGATCGACAGACTCAGTGACGACGGGTTAGCGTGAGTCATGGCTGCTCTTCATCCTCTCGCAATTTCCCGTGGCAAGGCTTATCTGCGCGACTGCGTTGGGTATCTTGGCATTGCCGTGGCCACGGTGCCCCTGGGGCTGCTCGCGCAGCAAGCGGAATGGGGTAGCCATCGGTGGTTTGTCTTAGCGGCCAGTGCCATACCCCCAACCGTTGCAACGCTACTGGCTGCACATCGAGAAGCCAGCGCTAGCGGTGCAACACCGGGCAAGCGTCGCTATGGTCTGCAAGTCCAAGACGAGCTTGGCGAGCCACTCAGCTTCAGTCGAGCCTTGTTGCGCAACGTCGTCAAAATCGCTATCCCTTGGCAGCTTGGTCACACGGTTGCCGTGGGCGCGGCTTTTGGTGGTTTTGACGATCAGGAACCGCTAACCATTGCAGCCGTAGTAAGCACCTATCTCTTACTCGCCCTCATGATCGGAAGCGCCGCATTCGGCAAAGGCCGAGCGCTTCATGACCGTATCGCCGGCACCAGAGTACTCGTCAAGAAGACTCTCTCAGCGACCGTGGGCTCATAGGCATCCACTCTTTCCGGTTCTTGAAAGCATGAAATCAGGGGACACTTCAACCAGGTCGCGCCCGGGAGATTTATCAGACGGACCGTTTGAGAAAAAACGGGAGTGCGCGCGGGCGCTCGCAGCAGGCTTAGGGTGGCGTGGTCGAATGCAGACAAACTCGGCGCGGATCTTGAGAGGGCCGCAGAGTGAATGTCACAAAAAAATCGGCCTGAACAATGCACTGTTCAGACCGATCTTTTATTCTCAGAGCTCGAACTCAGCTCTGTGGCAATCGTTCGACTACGTTGTTGCCTTGTCGCGGGTGATGAGACCCCAGATAAAGAGGACGATTAGTGCCCCACCGATAGCCAGGAGCCAGGTGGCAAGTGACCAGAATTCGTCGATGCCGACGCCAAAGATGGCCGATCCAATCCAGCCGCCAAGTACGGCGCCGACCACTCCGAGTAATAGCGTGACGAGTATGCCGCCGCCTTGTTTGCCGGGCATGATGGCCTTAGCAATTGCGCCTGCGATGAGGCCCAAAACGATCCATCCAATGAAACCCATGGTTCCTCCTTAGTTGAGGTCCTTCGATTCACCAACATGGTCATGCTGATGCGATTAATTTTACCGCTGACATGGCATGAATATAAGTGCCGAGCTTCCCCGCAAGGATTACCTGACGAGTGTTCTCAATCACCAGCCCTCCACAAATAGCGGTCGAAGGCCTCCCGCGTCTAATGCAGAATCGATACATCCACCCAGCAAGACACTGTGGTTTGTCAACGAGAGAAGCTCAGCATTCACAGCGCGACGGCGCGAGCTGCCCCTGTCGGCTTCGCCCCAGGTAGTGCCTTGAAATTGTTCTCAGGGTGCTCTACATGGCCACTAATTCACACCATCTGCCCCTAAAACCGCAGGGCTAATTCGCTCGAGCTTTGAGTCTCGACCGAGCCAACCCGCCGGTCACGACGGAAACCCCGACTAATACGGCGATAATCACGACCATCGGGGTCGCGGAGTGTTCGCCAGCTATCCCAACAAGGGGAGTCATCAACGATGCCAGCAGAAACTGTGCCGCACCCATAACTGCCGCCCCGGCACCGCGTGTTGACGGCGTGGCTTCAGCCAATCCCAAGGCGTTGGCATTCGACATGGTCAACCCGGCCCCTGCCGTGAGCACAAACGCCGTAAAAACAAAGCCAGGGATGGACAAGCTGGCGGTGGCCTCCATAATGACGAAAGAGGCGGCCGCGGCAAGTAACAGGACGGATCCCACCCGGAACATGGCCTCGGCCCCGTACATGACAGCTAGGCGCGAGTTCACGAGGTTCGCGAGGATTATTGCAGAGGCCGAGGCTGCAAAGCTCAGCGAGTACGCTATCTGACCCATACCTAGAATCGACTGCCCCACGAATGGTGAGGCCGCGATATACGACATCATTGCCCCAAAACCGAAACTAAAACTCATCGTGCACAGCGCGAAGACCGGTTTGGTCAGGATCGTGACGAGGGACCTATAGGCGCCGAAGACAGACCCCTGAGTTCGATCTCTGCGCGGGAGCGATTCCGGGACTCTGAATACTGCAAGTAGCCAGACAGTGATCGCGAAAACCGCTAGGACGGCCAGCACGCCGCGCCAATCCAACAGCTCCGCAACGAGGCCCCCAATTGGGGGTGCTAGCAGCGGTCCAAGCCCAATGAGGGTGGCAATTAGACTCAGTGCACGGACCGCCGTTGGCCCTTCAGAAAGATCCACCGCAATCGCGCGGGCGAGCACTCCCCCGGCCGCACCGGACAGTCCCTGCACAAACCGCAAGGCGACGAAGAATTCAATGTTGGGTGTGAAGATCAGGGCCACCGAGCTGACAGCAAATATGCTCAGCGCACCGACCATGACGTGACGTCGACCATACTTATCCGAGGCCGGACCTAACAGCAATTGTCCCAACCCCATGCCCGTTAAAAACGCTGTGAGCGTCAGCTGTACTTGCGTTGGTGTGACGCCCAAGGATTCGGTAATGTCAGTGAAGGAAGCCAGATACATATCGGTGGCGAAAGCCCCGATTGTTGCTATCACGCCCAGTATCGTCAGGAGCCCGGCGGACAAGTTTGGTTTCTGCGTCATCTCATCTCTTTCATATCCTCGTTGAGGATATCCTGAATGCTGACGGCTAGAACATTTTATTGAAGAAGGAGTACCCCTGTGTCGATCGTGGTAATTAACGCGTTGAGCGTCCCGGAAGGTCAAGGCGAGGAACTCGAAGCACGCTTCGCTGCCCGTAAGAACGCGGTCGATCAGGCACCGGGTTTTGAAGGGTTCAACTTGTTGCGCCCCACCGGTGAGAACACTCAGTACTTCGTGTATACCCAATGGGCTTCTCAAGAAGACTACGAAAACTGGCGCGATTCGCGGCAGAATATGGCCGCCCACGCTTCAGATGACGGTCAGCCGCGCAAACCGGTGGCTTCTGGTTCGGAGCTACTCGAGTTCGAAATCGTGGAGTTGTAAGTGGCATTTGAAGGAAAGATCCTGCCCATCGTGATCCATGGTGATCCGGTGCTGCATAAACGGGCGGCAGAAGTAGAAGAAATCAACGACGAGGTTCGCCAGCTGGTTGCGGATATGCACGTTACCCAGGAGGCTGCACGCGGTGTGGGGCTAGCTGCTCCGCAGGTTGGCGTGGGCTTGCGGATTTTTACCTGGGAGTTTGAGCACACCGGAGATGCCCCTCGTAAGGGTGAAGTGCTTAATCCCGTGTTGACGTTGCTGGGGAAGGTATCGCAAGAAGATCCTGACCCGGAAACTGAAACTGAGGGCTGCTTATCCGTTCCAGGATTAGGTTACCCGCTGAAGCGTGCCGATCATGTTCGCCTGCAGGGCTTCGATATCGACAACAACCCGATCGATTTTGAGGCCCATGACTGGTTTGCCCGGATTCTGCAGCATGAATATGACCATCTCAATGCGACGTTGTATGTGAACCGCTTGAACCCGCGCTGGGGCAAGCGGTGGAAAAAGGAGCTCCGAAAGCAAGGCTGGACAACGGCGGGGAACACCTGGATGCCAGGCGATGATAACGACCCCTTCGGTCATGACGAAGAAGAGTCTGAAACAGCAGATCGCTAAACGCATTACATGGCCTTGGGCAACCATATCGGTTGTCCAAGGCCATTTTAGTGTCGTTTAGAGCCATCAAAAATGAGGCCCCCATCAAGTGGCGGCCTCATTTTTGTGAATCGTGCTGAAGCTAGGCTTTCGCTGCTACCTGAGCTTTAGGAAAGACTGGCAGGTTTTCGCCGGCCATCTTTTCAACTGCGCGAACGACCTGGGTCGAGTAGCCGTATTCGTTGTCGTACCAGACGTAGAGGATCAGATTCGAGCCACCGTTGGAACCTTCGTTGACGATAGTGGCAAGGCCATCTACGACACCTGCGCGGTCCGAACCAACAAAGTCGGTCGAAACAGCGTCGTGGGAGTAAATGTAATCGATCTGCTTGCTGAGCTCACCGGTCAGAGATTCCTGCCGCAGACGAGCGTTGATCTCGTCTTTGGAGGTTTCGCCGTTGAGCTGCAGGTTGAGAATGGCCATCGATACGTTCGGGGTTGGTACGCGAATCGCGTTGCCCGAGAGTTTCCCGGACAGTTCTGGCAGTGCTTTAGCAACTGCGGTGGCTGCACCGGTTTCGGTGAGGACCATGTTCAATGCGGCGGCACGACCACGGCGGGAACCCTTGTGGAAGTTATCGATGAGGTTCTGGTCGTTGGTGTAGGCGTGAACCGTTTCGACGTGTCCGTGATGGATGCCGTATTCATCGTTGAGCACCTTGAGTACCGGAGTGATCGCGTTGGTCGTGCACGAGGCAGCCGAGATGATCTTGTCATCTTCAGTGATGTCATCGGTGTTCACACCGTAGACGATGTTTTTCAGATCGCCCTTACCTGGTGCGGTCAGAATGACTTTGGAGACGCCCTTGGCTTCAAGGTGCTGTCCCAGGCCTGCTTCGTCGCGCCAGACACCGGTATTGTCGATGACTATGGCATTGTTGATGCCGTATTCGGTGTAGTCGATTGCGGCTGGATCCGATGCGTTGATCATCTGGATCTGCGTGCCATTCGCGGTGATGGTGTTAGCATCTGCATCAACTTCGATGGTGCCGTTGAACGGGCCGTGAACCGAGTCGCGGCGCAGCATCGAAGCGCGCTTGTAGATATCATCGTCGCCCTTAGAGCGGACCACGATCGCACGGAGACGCAGTTTGGTACCGCCACCGGCGTAGTCAAGCAGAATGCGAGCCAACAAGCGACCGATACGACCAAAACCATACAGGACGACGTCTGTAGTATCGCCGAGGCCTTCGCCGTTCTTGTCGACGATGTCAGCAAGCTCGGTTTTGACGAACTCTTTGACGTCGCCACCGTTCTGACGGAATTTTTTGACCATGCGAGCCAGATCCACAGAGCCTGCACCGAGGTTTAACTCGACCATGGCCTGCAAGATGGCATAGGAGTCTTCAACAGGAAGAATAGATTCATCAACCTGACGAGCAAACCGGTGCGCCTTCAAGATATCCACGACTGACTGGTGGACGAGGCTTCGACCGTAGATGGATGTCACGACATTGTTGTTGCGGTACAACGAGCCGATGAGTGGAACCATCTGCTCAGCCAACTGCTCACGTTCACTCCACTGCTGGAGAGTTTGCTGCGTGCTGGCGGTGATATCTGCCACGATGTGGTCCTTTTCTGCAGAGTGTGCGATTGGCGGACGAGCCAACCTTATGAAAACATTCTCATCTTAGCGTTTCACGCCAAAGGATACCCGCGCAATGAAGACAGCGCACACTTCTGCCGCTATTGGCGAAGTACTGGCAGCTCATCGGCGGTTGTATAAACCGGTTGCGATGGACATTCGCTCAGAATATCGCGAATTGCCTCGTATTCGGCTTCAGTGACCCATAACTCATACTTGGCTTTCACTGCGGTCTGGATCGATACGAACTCACAACGAAATGCCTTATTCGGCGGTAACCAGGTCGCTGCGTCAGCATCCGATTTCTGCTGGTTCGCCGGCCCATCAACCGCTAGCAGGTTCAGCGGATCATTAGCGAAGCGTTCGCGTTGTTCTTCCGGCAACTGCTGCGCGCCCTTCTGCCAAGCATCGGATAGCGCCACGACGTGATCGATCTGAACTTCCATCGACGTTTCCGGGCCGCGAACAAAGTCAATGGTGGTGTCCGTAAATGGATCCTCTAACACACCGGTCAGCACCGTGCAGTTGTCGTCGCGAGTGGTCACGTTGTCGAGGTCGCGAGCAAGAATATCGTTGCGTGCGTCGCACCCATTGCCATCGGGGTCGAGCCAACCGTTGCCGAACTCATCGCGGCTATACCCGGTCTGTGGTGCCCGACCTTTGATTTCTAAGGTCTCGAGCTGTTCCAGCGCGGTGCCTTCGGCCGGCACGTAATCCTGCTCGGCCGGAAACACATACGTGACCACCAGATAGAGACCTATGACCACGATCAGCACCGGGATGGGGAGCTTGGCCAGCGCGGATTTTTCTTTTTGACGGTTTGACAATGTTTTCTTTCGCGAACTGAACAGTTGAGACGGGATGGAGCGCTATAAGCCGGATTCTGTCACCGCACGATTATGAGTCGTGGGTTGATGATCATCTATCTGGTCACTGCGTTGCCGCAGGACTCAAGCGATCAACCCGAACACTGGGCGGGCCGCCTCATAACGTGTTCTGCTTGATCTTGCACCGGATGGGGTTTACCGAGCCGAACGTGTCACCACGTCCGCTGGTGGTCTCTTACTCCACCCTTTCACCCTTACCTCTTTGCAGAGGCGGTCTACTTTCTGTGGCACTGGCCTGCGGATTGCTCCGAGTGGGTGTTACCCACCATCCTGCCCTGTGGTGTCCGGACTTTCCTCGACCTCAGTCGCGATCATCTGCTGCTCCATCCCGAAGTTCTTATTTTAGCCAAGATTGGCTAGAGCGCGTAATCAGAGCTACTAAACTCGCAGTCATGATGATTCTGCTGCCGCCGTCCGAAGGTAAAACTGCACCTCAAACCGGTTCCCCCCTGGATTTCAATGAACTGCTGTTTCCGGAGCTGTCGGGCGAACGGCGCACCCTCATCCAAGAGTTACAGGTTGTTTCGAGCCTGGCTGGAGCCCACGAAATCCTAAAAGTCGGCAAAACCCTGACCGACGAAATTACGGCAAATCAGCACCTCTTGGACGCTCCCACCGCTCCAGCGTGGCAGGTCTATACCGGAGTTCTCTATGATGCCCTCGACTATGGAACGTTGAAGGGCATTGACGAGGACGTCACGCTCGTGTTTTCCGCGCTGTTCGGTGTGACGCGGTTGTCGGATCGTATCCCGACGTACCGGTTTCCGGCGACTGCCAAACTCCCGGGCATTGGCAATACCGGAACCTGGTGGCGCGAGCGCCTCACCGATCAGATGGCAGATTTCGCGACGGGACCGATCATTGATTGCCGGTCCTCGAGTTATAAACCGTTTTGGAAAACGCCACCTCTGCGGACAGTGACGATCGATGTGTTTCAACGCGTCAACGGCGAGTTGAAAGTGGTCTCGCATTGGGCAAAACAAGCCCGCGGGTTCGTCGCACGGCACTTGCTGCAAGCACAAGCCAATCAACCGCTGGGTTCAATCGACCAGGTTGCTGACTCAGTCAGCGAGATCTACGAGGTGGAAATGGTGCCGCCAACCACGCGGAAACCAGCATCACTGCGGATCGTGCTGAACTAGCTGCGCACGATAATAGCTCCGGTGTCGGGGCAATATGCCACCTGGTCTTCCGGAGTCCTGTGAATTTCGGCTAGTTCCGCCGGCGCGATTGGTACACCGGCACCTGATAACCCATCAGGTTGCAGCTCGAACACGCCGACACCCTGGTTCTGGTCGCGTAGTTGCTCATACTCTTTGACTAAATCTGCCGGCAGCGTTTCGGCGAGCTTGTCGCGCTCGATCGTCAGTTCCTTACCTTGTTTCGATAGTTGCTGGCCGCGTTCATTGAGCGTATTGATCCGTACATTTACCGCTTGTTGTGCCTCGGTCACTTTAGCTTGAGCCTGTTGCAATGCTTGACGAGCATCTTCTAGTGCTTGCATTGCGGCCAACTCGGCTTCCTCTTGGCCCTCAATTCGTATCGTCAGTTCTGCGATTTCCATGGTTACCGCCTGAACATCCCGACTAGAGACGTCATCAGCATCCATTTGCGACTGCAGCCGGTCGCGTCTTCTGGTGGTGTCGGCCACGGTACGCTCAGCTTCCGTTGCCGCCGCTTCGCGTTCAGCTACGTGGTGCTCAAGTCGTTTGACATGTTCGACGGCTGTGGCACCGTCGCGCCGCAACTTCGCAAGCTGCTTATCTTGTCTGATCTCGCTGAGTTGCGTCCGTACCCGTGTCAGCTGGTTATCAAGCGACTGTAAATCGAGCAGCTGTCGTTGCTGTTGGCTGGTTGCCGTAATGCTCATAAAAAATTATTCCGTTCCGCTGTGGATCGTGGTCGTATTTTGCCCCGAGGTCATAATGAAGTCCCAAGGGTCGGTATTGAGTGCAGAAACTGCCGAGGTGACGGTGAACCCCTCGTCAGCCAGCGCTCGTTCTAAGGCGTTTGCACCGGCGGGCAGCCAAAGCCATTCGGATGCAAAGTGCGATACGTCGATAAGATATGGCCGATCGGAGCCCATCATGGCTTGCTCTCGTGCTTCGGATGCAGGGTGATGCCGAAGGTCTGCGGTGATATAGACATCGGCCTCGTGTTGGCGCACGTAGTCGAAAAGACTATCGCCCGCTCCCCCGGTGATCGCAACCTTCGACACGATGCCATCGGCATCTCCTGCGACCCGCACGCCACCTGCCACTGCGGGCATGGCGCTGTAAACCCGTGCGGCGAACTCTTCCAAGCGCATCGCCTGCTGCAGGGTGCCCACCCGACCGATGCCTTCTTCAACCAATCCATCATCGACTGCAGCTAAAGGTTCAATGTTTTCTAAACCCAAAATTTCGGCCAGCACGTCTGAGACACCACCCACTGCAGAGTCAGCATTAGTATGCGCGGTGATCAGTGCGCAGGAGTTCTCAACCAGTGTGTGCACGACCTTGCCTTTGAATGTCGTGGCGGCCATGGAGTTGACCGGTTTTAAAAACAGCGGGTGGTGCGTGATCAAAAGATCCGCACCCAATTCCACGGCTTCGTCAGCGACCGCTTGAACGGGGTCAACTGCCCAATGGATCCGACGAATCGGTTGCTCCGGTCGCCCAGCTACCACGCCTGAGGCGTCCCAGCCTGCTTGCAAACTTAAGGGCCACAACGATTCCATCGCTGCACAAACTTGAGAAAGCGTTGGATATAAAGCCCGTGAAGAGTCATGAGAAGCCATATAACCCATTGTGCCTGCTGTGCGAGCCGAAATCACGACCTAATGCACGTGCAGAATCGCGGTTTGCATATGTCAGCCCAGAAAGGGTCGTTACGACCACTGATAAAGATTTAATAACGATCAGGTAACGGTAAGGTTAATGCCAGCACTTTCATAGCAATTCATCGATTCCCCATGCTTGCAACGAAGTATCGATTCCTGTGGCCGGACTGGGCGCAAAATCGGTCAGCCAAAGTTGCGTTTTGATAACGTGAATGTCACGCTAGATAACGTTCTGATAACGACCCAGGGAGTTGGTCCCGAGGCGGATCAGATTTCCAGACATAAACATCCTTCTTCTTGAAAGATATACAGACTTATGACTTTTACCACCCGTCGCGAACGCATTGAAGCTGAAAAAGCAGCGAAGCTGGCACTGCGATCCCAGCGGAGCAAACGCTTTTCGTTGGGCGTGGCAGGGTTGGCAACCGCTGCCAGCGCGTCCCTGTTCGGCATGGCCCCTGCTAACGCCTCCATCGAAGATGTTCCTGCACCAGCAGCCTCATCCTCAAGTACCAATCAGTCGGCAGGCACCTACACCGTGAAGTCGGGCGACACTCTGTCGTCTATCGCTAACTCTCAGGGTGTCTCCCTCAGCGCCTTGATGAGCGAAAACAACGCATCGGGTTCCACCATCATCTTCCCGGGTGACACCCTGACCATCCCTGGCGGTGGATCCGGTTCAGCTACGACTACCGAAGCCACCTCGAACGGTGCTGCTCCTTCGCAAGGTGACAGAACTTCAGCACAGCTAGCTTCTTACAGCACCGCATCGGTCTCGAGCTCGAACTCCACCGCGGCTAGCAAGGCACTTGAGATTGTGAACTCCGGCGCAAGCTACAAGTGGGGCGGCAATGGGCCTAGCGCTTACGACTGCTCGGGCTTGACCAAAGCTGCTCTCGCTGCCGAAGGCAAGGACATTCCTCGCAACTCTGCAGCTCAGTACAGTGGCGCTAAATCCCACGTCTCCTTGAGCAACCTGCAGGCCGGTGACCTGGTGTTCTGGTCCAATAACGGCTCAGCTTCGGGCATCTACCACGTTGCAGTGTACGTAGGTGACGGCAAAATTGCTCAGGCACGTAACCCACAGTCCGGCCTCAGCGTGAACTCGCTGTCCGAGTACTCCAAGTACAACCCACCGTTGAACACCGCAGCGCGCTACTAAAATAGCCTACCGCTAAGTTTTCGCGGAGCCACCTAAGCACAGGTGGCTCCGCGAAAGCGTTTAATAGGAGGGGCGCCGTTTAGGTTTGAGTGACCGGTTGATACGGTCCCCCACCCGTTGCGAACTTTCTTTCCACGACACTCTGCGACCCTTCGGCGGACGTTGCTTCGTGGGTGGGCGCGGCGAACTGGCGATCATCTGGTCGATAATTGCCCCGGCCACATCAGCTTGTGCTCCATAAGCCGGAATGTGATGCAGCGAGATATTTGCGGCTGCATTAGCGCGAAGGACTACGGCGGATGTATCAGTGGCAGGTGATTCGGCGAGGAGATCAATACCGGCGATGATGAGCCCCGGAATGGCTTGCGCGGCCCGCACCGCGAGTTCCTGTATCTCTGGTGCCAGCACAGCGGTCACATCGATAGGCTCGCCGCCCTGGTCAACATTGACCTTGTCGTTGAGTAGCACAACGGCACCATCTTCTGGAACCGACGTGTAGCTCACGTTCTGCTGTGCGAGGCAGTCAGTATCAACTTGGATGGGCATCCGCTGCAGATAAGGATGCTTCGACCTCTGGGTCGTCTTCGCTTCAATGAGCGTAGTCAACGAATCTTGGCCGTTGCCCACGACAAAAGCCGGGACACGAACCACCGATGCGATCACACGATCGGCCACAACGAAGGCACGGATGTTCACTCCGGTGATGTACTGCTCGACCATGATGCGGTTCTTACTACTGGATGCCTCTACAGCTCGACTCCAGGCGGTGCGAAACTCTTGCGCTGTATTCAGGTTAACGAACGTGGCAGCGTTGGCTTTACCAGCCGCGGGTTTCACAACCGCAGGCCCCTGACGGTGCTGAAAATATTCAAATGCTTCGTCAAAGTTCCCTTGCGTGAAAGATCTGCCTCTCGGCACAGGTATCCCTGCTGCCGCAAAGACTTCTTTCGCCATGGGTCGAGAATCAGCAACGCTCAGAGCCGCATGGCTGACCAGCGAGGTCACCGTTTTATACATACCACCGATCGTCCGACCCTCATCAGTAAAAGCTATGTGGTCACGGCCCAGGTTCTTCACCGCCAGGCCACGTTCCTTGGCCGCCTCAATGATGAAGCTGCGATGATTCCCATCCGCTGGTGGCGTGGTGAACAAGAGCTCGTTCAGTTGAGCACTCTGGATGAAGTTGATGACGGGCGTAAGACTTGTATCGGACACGGTGGGCCTTTCTTAGAAGACTTTGGTGACACGAGATGTGTTCCGCACATCCTAAGCCATATTCTGGCGTGAGATGAATTTTGCCAAGATTTGAGTACCGTATGGGCCCCATGTTTACTACCAGAGAAAGAAGGAGTGGACTCCCGAAGCATGCAGTGCCTGAAAGTTACCCCGAACATCGAGCACACCGACCACGAACTGGTAACGACGTAAATCTCAGGCTGACATCAGCAAGGAGCTTGTAGCTTAGGGGTTACCTGGAGCATCGAGCGCTCCTACAAGCATCAGACGACCTCGACCCACCTGTCCTGAGACATTTGAGCTAGTCCGGTAGTAGAGCAAGCGTCTCAACTGGCTGCCCTGTGATTTCGGCAATGAGGTCGAAGTCCTTGTCACCAGCGAGCCCGGTCAATCCAGCCTTCTCTGCTACGGCAGCACTCAGCAAGTCCGGGATCAATGGCGCTCGGTGTTGACCTCGATCCGCAAGCAGCATTTGGACTTCGAAAGCGCGGTCCTCATTGCCGGTGTGAGGTACTCGATTGGCATCAGCGACAGCGTCGTCAATTGGAACGCCTGTCGGCCAGCATTTCCCGAGCGCGCCGAGAACCCGAGCTCCAATCGGGTTACCGTCGATATCCGGACCAGACCTCGCTCGATCCAGGCGTTCCAGTCCTCCATGCCTGCCCGGTCTGCATCCTTGCATAAGCCAAATTGTCATTGCCGCGCAGCATCCATCACGTCGGGATCGGATAGATCGGTGAACAGCTCTGCGGAACGGTCCCAATCCTCCGCGGTCGCCCTATCTTTCGGACCTCCAGAAGAACCTTCAAGCTTTCGGCGACTCAGCCATACGGTTCGCTGGGTCGCCGTTCTTACTGCGGTCCAATCTATCGCCTACTTCGGAGCCACTAAAAGGCTGTCAGTCCTGCCTGACACGTGGAAGCGACCGGGAACGCGTCTGACCCCTAGAAAACAACTGCCCAAAGCTGTTGCGCCCACACTACTGTGGCGATTGACATACCCGTCATCGCAACTAATGAGACGGGAATGGTGAACGCCCAGCTACGGATGGAATCAGCGGAACCCAGTAGTGGTAACGATAGGTACCCATTGGTACTCCACACCTCAGACAAAATGGGACCGTTTTTCACAAACCTCGGAGGAAGAAGTCTAAAGGGCCACAACAAATTGCAGCCTTCTTTGGTGAGCATGTCGCCGGCAATATGCACAACGACTCCCAAGACCACACAGGTCATCAACCAGATTGGCCCCTCCGGGAAGAGCAGTGTGGTCAGAACCCCGAAGCTAATACCAGCCACCCACGGTACCTTGCGTGCCCGTTTCGGCATGAACCGGAGCACTTTGAACGCAAACGCAGAAAGAATGACAGCTATCAGGCCCGCCCCGATATTGAGGTCGCCTAAGATTCCGACGTCTTCGATGGCGATAAAGCCGGCGAGCCAAGCAACGACTGCGAAAAATAGCACGCCAACAATTGAGTGCGTGCCGTTCCTGTGCCCACCCGAGGCTGTTTGAAAGAATCGGGCCATGGCCATGGAGACCGGGGGCAAGGAGTGGGCAATAGATGCGTTGTGATGGTCGATATCGGGCAGAAGGGCTGCTCCGGCGCATATGACAGCTCCCAGTAATACGCCCGCAGGGCCGACATCAAGCATCCCCAATCCAAGCGGCAACGTCTCAGGTAGCCAACTGAGCCAATCAAAGGTCTCGGCTAGCGGTTGTGTGATCACGCTAATTGGGATGCCGTAATCAGAAGCGACGACGACCCAGGCTGCAGCGCCACAGGCGGCGTGCTGCGCGCCCATCATGGCAGGACTCCAGGCACAGTGTGAGATGAGAGTGTCATTCAGATAGTGTCGGGTGGCCGCACGGGACGAAGCAAATCCACGGCGATGAAAGTGAGTAAAGACTCATCACTAGCTTTGATTTGAGGTCATCAACATTGCTCGCCTTAGGTAGTGGTCCTGGTCGCATGGACGGGGACTACGTGCTCACCCGTGGACGAAAGTTCCGCGCTATCTAGCGGTAGAACCGGCGTTTCATGTAGCGTTATCAAATATGATGAACCAACACGAAAACGGGTCAAACCCCAATCACAGAACGTTAATAGTCGGCGGCGGATGTTTTTGGTGTCAGGACGCGGTATATCGCAAGACCCGAGGTGTCATCGAGTCTGAATGCGGTTATATCGGGGGTCATGTACCCAACCCGAGTTACGAGCAAGTCTCAACCGGCACGACCGGTCACGCAGAAGCCGTGAAGGTGACCTTCGATCAGGATGTTATCGATGCAGACACCATCTTGGATATGCTGTTCGCTTCCCATGATCCGACCACCTTGAATCGCCAGGGCGCCGATGTGGGACCGCAGTATCGCTCCGCGCTTTTCCCTCAATCGGTCGAAGACAAAGAACTCTTTGAACAGGCCATCGAGCGCCACCAGCAGCACTGGGACGATCCAATCGTGACAACGATTGAGGAAGATGCCACGTGGTGGCCGGCGGAAGAACAGCACCAAGACTTTTATGCGCGCAACCCTAATTGGGGCTACTGTCAGGTCGTGATCAACCCGAAACTGGCCAATGTGCGAAAACATTACTCTGCGTGGCTGCAATAATTACGTTTTGCGACCGCTCCCGTATGGTTAACCCCTAGAACTGTTTTAAACTTGCTCCCCCGTAAAGGATGAATCCAACATGGCAAAGATGCTCGATAACATCACTCAAGCCGTCGGTCAGACGCCCCTTATCCGTCTGAACCGCCTCACAGAGGATCTGCCGGCAGATGTTGCCGTCAAAGTCGAGTTCTATAACCCAGCGAACTCCGTGAAAGACCGCATCGGTGTGGCTATCGTGGATGCCGCCGAGAAGTCCGGCAAACTTCGTCCGGGTGGGACCATTGTTGAAGGCACCTCGGGCAACACCGGTATCGCCTTGGCTATGGTCGGCGCGGCACGCGGTTACCGCGTAGTGCTGACCATGCCAGAAACGATGTCGAACGAGCGTCGTGTTATGTTGCGCGCCTACGGTGCCGAGATCGTATTGACTCCGGGCGCTGACGGTATGCGCGGTGCCGTTGAAAAAGCCGCCCAAATCGTGGAAGAAACCGAAAACTCCATCTTGGCGCAGCAGTTCGCCAACCAAGCCAACGTAGAAATTCACTACAACACCACCGGTCCAGAGATCTGGGAGGCCTCGGAAGGCAAAGTAGATATCTTGGTTTCCGGCATTGGCACCGGTGGAACGATCACCGGCGCTGGGCGCTACCTGAAAGAGCAGAAACCAGACGTCAAACTCGTAGCCGTAGAGCCTGCTGATTCACCAATCCTGTCCGGTGGTAAACCAGGCCCGCACAAGATTCAGGGCATCGGCGCGAACTTCGTTCCAGAGGTTCTCGATACCGAGCTGTACTCTTCCGTCTATACCGCCACCTTGGAAGAATCCGTCCAAAACTCGCGTTTGCTGGGGACTAAAGAGGGCATTCTCGGTGGTATCTCCTCCGGGGCCGCTATCGCAGCTGCCTTAGATGAGGCCAAGCGAGAAGAAAACGCCGGCAAACTGATTGTTGCCGTGATCCCTGACTTTGGCGAACGGTACATCTCCACCGTCTTGTACGAAGATATCCGCGGCTAAGGACCCAACGCTTCACCCCTTCTGCCTTCGGTAGCAGACACCCATGGCTCTGCAAGACCGAAGGCAGAAGCTTTTAAGCCTTAACCCGTTAGTGACCAGAGCATAGAATAATTCAGATCGCTTCTGTGTTGGGGTCTTACAACACCACTTCGTCTTGAAAGGGAACCATTGGGAATCATAAGCCGCCTCCGCGAGGATATTCAGGCCGCCAAGGATCGCGACCCCGCCGCTCGCAGTACCTTTGAGGTCGTTGCAGGGTATACCGGACTCCATGCGGTGTGGATGCACCGTGTTGCGCACAAAATGTGGCAGAAGGAGCCGTTGAAGACTCCGGCGCGGCTGCTGTCGCAAGTCAACCGCGCACTAACGGGAATCGAAATTCACCCCGGTGCGGATATCGGCCGCCGCTTCTTCATTGATCACGGGATGGGCGTTGTCATTGGTGAGACCACCGAGATCGGCAATGACGTCATGCTCTACCACGGTGTCACGCTGGGCGGCCAATCTTTGCAGAAAGTCAAACGCCATCCAACCCTCGAAGACGAAGTAGTTGTTGGTGCGGGCGCGAAGATTTTGGGCCCGGTTGTGGTCGGTGCTCGTACCGCTGTCGGAGCGAACGCAGTATTGGTGAAAGACACACCACCAGATTCCATCGCCACCGGTATCCCGGCGCAAATCAGACAGCGTCGCAAGCCCGAAGAAGCCAAACCCGCAGTCGATCCAGCGGAGTATGTCGATCCAGCAATGTGGATTTGAGACCGAATCTTGAATAGCCCTGACGGACCCCTTTCCGTTAGGGCTATTTTTCGATCACATGTCTTTTCTCGTTGGGCAGCACCCGGGCTAGCACCACGGTCACGGCTCCTGCAAGCGGCACAACTAGCAGAGCCCAGCGCAACGAGAACATATCGGACAGCGCACCGACCAAGGGCGGAGTGGTCAGAAACCCGAGTCGCATGAGCCAAGAGACAATCGTGAGACCGACGCCAGGACGCAGCCCACGAATAGCATCGGCTCGGTCATAGGCAGCTGGGATAAGCGCTGCCGCGCCCAGACCGGCGGCAGCGAAGCCGGCAATAGTCAGTGGCACCGTAGGGATTGCGATCGCAGTACCCATGCCCAATGCGATCACGACACCACCGGTACGGATGACACGCCGTTGACCAAATCGGTCGATGAATCGGTCTGCGGTGGCGCGTCCAATAAGTTGTCCTGCCACAAGCGCGGTGAAGCCTAAGGCTGCTACTGAGCTCGGTGCACCCAGATACGCTGAGAGGTACAAGGCAGACCACGAATTACCTGCATCCTCCACGACCGCGCCGGTCACGGCCATAAGTACCAAAGCGCCCAACACTAGCAGCGTTCCCGGTTTACGCAACGCCACACGCTGTACGCGTTTCAACTCTTCCTTGCGTGCCTCAGCCTGCCGGTGGGTCGCGGCTGAACTGACAAGTGAATCGTGCGGGTCTGGTGGCAGGGCTAGCATCCATGCGATCAGCGCTAGAGCTCCAAACAGGGCTGCCGATGACACTAGGTGTGCACCTAACCCGAGGTCTACCAGGAGTGCGCCCGCAGCCATGAGTCCACCAAGCACTGCTCCCAAAGACCACAACGCATGGAACGAATTCAGTATCGATCGGCCGTAGGCTTCTTGTACGCGCAGGCCGTGCGCATTTTGTGAGACGTCGGCCATGGCGTCCGCTCCCCCAGCGATCAGCAGCGCCAGCGCGAAGAAGATTGCATCAGGCATAAATGCGGTCGAAGCAATACTGATCCCCAGTAGCACGGTCATGACTGCGGCAACCATGCCGGAGCCAAATCGTCGAATCAGCGAAGCGGCGAGCAGGCCAAACATGATGGCCCCCAGCGGAAAGAACGCTACTGCCACCCCAAATGCTGCATCGGACAGCTCATGTTTCGCTTTAATTTCGGGGTAGCGAGGTATCAGGTTAGCAAATAGGGCCCCATTTGTGAGGAAGAGTAGGCCGGTGCCCACTCGAGCGCGCCTGATCCGAGGTTGAGGGGTGAATCGAGCGCTGTGTGACAAGGTGAGCGTTAGTCTCCTACTGCGTCACGGCCCCGCATGACCAACAGCGGGTCTGGTACTCCAACGACATCATGGTTCTTATTGGGGTATTCGAACTGGCTCAGAAAATACCGCATCGCATTGAGTCGACCGCGTTTCTTGTCATTGGATTTCACGGTGATCCACGGGGCGTGGTCGGTATCTGTGTGCAGGAACATCAGCTCTTTGGCCTCAGTGTAGGCTTCCCACCGGTCAAGGGCTTCCAAATCCACCGGTGAAAGTTTCCAGCGGCGCACCGGATCTAATTGACGAATCGCAAAGCGGGTACGTTGCTCGGTTTGAGTGACGGAGAACCAAAATTTGATGAGCGCGAAGCCGTCATCGACCAGTAGTTTTTCAAAGACCGGGGTCTGATTCATGAACGTGTGATACTGATCTTCCGTACTAAAGCCCATGACGCGTTCCACGCCGGCACGGTTATACCAAGACCGGTCGAACAGCACGATTTCACCCGAGGTTGGGAAGTGGTTGATATAGCGCTGAAAATACCACTGTCCCATTTCGCGTTCGGTTGGCTTATTCAGGGCTACCGTGCGAGCAGTACGTGGGTTCATGTACTCGGTGAACCGCTGGATGGTGCCACCTTTACCCGCAGCATCACGGCCTTCAAACACGACGATGATCTTCTGGCCCGTGTCTTCTGCCCAGTACTGTAATTTCAGCAGCTCAATCTGCAGCTTATATTTTTCCAGCTCGTACTCATCACGTGACATTCGCTCTGAGTAAGGGTAATTTTCGCGCCAGGTTTCGACCGCTCTACCCATAGGGTCAATAAGATCGGGGTCAGGGGTGTGACCCTCGGTGACTTGGAAACCGCCGTCACGCAGTGTATCGATGAACTCGCGCAGGTTCTGTCGAGGCTGATCTGGAATGAGTTCTTCGAACAATGCGGACTCCTAAGTGCGGCAATCGCTTACGGGCATTGATTCCATTGTGCACCGTTGGCGAGAGAATTACATGCGACGACTCACGATCGAACCACGACCGAGAAAACAATAGGTAAACACGGGATGACTTGTAACGCAAGCTCTCCACACAGAAACTGACCTGCGGCAGATCCAAGATCCGCTGCAGGCCAGTCACTGGGAACGACAGACTAAGCCTTAGAGCTCTACTTCTTTGGTTTCACCCGGGCGAGCGGCTTTATCATCGCCCTTGAGACCCTTGATCATCTCAACAGCCATAGCCGGAAGGCCTGGGGAATCCCAGTACTGGCCGCTCTGTGGCGTGACTTTCAGCAACACCACTTCAGGATCTTCGGGTTTTGCGTCACCGAAGAACGCTTCGGTGGTCTTGGACCAGTATTCTTTCTTCCGGTCAATGTCTTGCACTGCCATCGCGGTACCAGAAATCGAGGCCCAGAAGCCTTTCTCCGCAACGGTTACGTTGACTTGCTGCCCGCCGGTAGCTTCACGCATGGCTGGGGTATCAACACGGGTCATGAACCAGATCGTGTGGTCATCTTCGATGTCTTGGATTGCCATTGGTCGGCTGACCAGGCGGCCGTCGTCCTCTGTGGTGGTAAACATGCAGACATCGGCTTCTTGAGTTTTCTTCAATAGGGTCTCTACTGGATCTTTCGAACTCATATGACCTCCTTGTATAGATGTGGAGCGCTTTGTTGTGAACGAAACGCTTACAATCTCAACTTAACACGAACGTTTAGGGCACAACACAGGCAAAGAACCCTGCCAGGCAGATTTACAGAGGACATTAAGCAAACCTCCAGCCGAGGCTCATAAATTGGTTGGATGGACCCAATGTCTCAGTCACCCTTGGAACTCGAACTACCCACTGGCCACGGCAGACGAGTGTTAGTCACAGGAGCCACCGGTTATGTTGGTGGTCGGCTTATCCCAGAATTACTCGCTGCCGGTTTTACCGTACGCGCCCTGGCTCGCAACGTGCCGGATCTCCAGAACAGACCGTGGTTCGATCTCATCGAGACCGTCGAGGCAGATCTACAAGAACAAGACGAGCTCGATGTGGCTTTCCAGGACGTCCACACCGTGCTGTATCTAGTGCACTCGATGGGGTCCTCGGAGGATTTCGAAACTCGAGAAGCCGAAATCGCCCGCGGCGTAGCTGCCGCTGCAGAAACAGCTGGTGTTCAGCAGATCGTATATCTCGGTGGTCTACATCCTGATAAGCCGCTGGACCAATTATCACAGCATATGCGTTCTCGCGAGCGAGTTAGCCAGATACTGCTGGCCAGTGCGGTCCCTACGTTGGTGTTCCAGGCGGCAGTGATCATCGGGTCAGGTTCCGTATCGTTTGAAATGATCAGACATCTAGCAGAGCGCCTTCCGATCATGCCCGGACCAAGTTGGCTGAAAAATCAGATCGAACCGATCGCTATACGGGATGTCCTGTACTACCTCGCCCAGGCGTGCGCACTTGAGGAACCGGTGAACCGGGCCTACGGCATTGGCTGTGGTCGGGCTCAGTCTTTCGGATCGATGCTTGAGGACTATGCCGCTGAAGCCGGGCTGGCTCCACGAAAAGTCATTCCGCTTCCCATACCGGCCCAACAGTTGTCGGGATTTTGGATTGGAATGGTGACGCCTATCCCCCGAGGCATCGCCATGCCACTAGCCGCATCTATGGCAGAAGATGCGGTGACCAAGAATCACGAAATTGCGGAGCTCATCGCAGACCCGGTCTCCGGGCTCACTACTTATCGTGAAGCCTGCCGGCGGGCACTAGACCGACAACAGCGCGGATCGTTGGAAGTTACGTGGGACGATGACGTGCTGACTCAGCAAGTCAATAACCCCGCCAACCCCCTCCCATCTGATCCCGAATGGGCCGGGCACACCGTGTACACCGATATCCGCCAACGCTCCGGTGATGCACCACCGGAGGCGGTATGGCGAGTCATCGAAACTATCGGCGGTGAACGAGGCTGGTATTCTGCCCCTGCGTTATGGAAGATCCGTGGCCTCATGGACCAAGCAGTGGGTGGCTACGGATTAGCACGGGGCCGCAAGGATAAGCACAGCCTGCGACTCAACGACCACGTCGACTGGTGGCGAGTAGAAGCCATCGAACCCCAGCGGAAAGTGACCCTACGCGCCGAAATGCGAGCGGGCGGTCGAGCCTGGTTACAATTCGGAGTCGAGCCTCTCGAAGATGGAGGAACGCGACTGCACCAGCGGGCCGTCTTCATCCCCACAGGCCTGATCGGTCGAGCGTACTGGCGGGTTATCAAACCATTCCATGCACTTATTTTCCCAACCATGGCGAAAAACATCCTCGAGACTGCCGCGCAACAACAAGCACTCTGACCGTACGCTAGTAAGCCATCAATCAGACGGACCGTACTTACGATCATCTTCAAGTAATAGAGCAGCTTCCGGCCAGTACACTAAGTAGGCAAACTAAAATCAAACCCGACATAAATTTCGGAATAACGGAACGACCTCTCACATCACTTGAAGGAACAATAGCTTGCCTGATATCGAACAGGATCGCTGGGATACTGCCCTGAACAGGGTCGCACGAATCGAACGCGAGTCTGATCTCCTCAGACGACGGCTATTCACACGACGGTTTTCCTATGCCAAGCGTTCCGCGTGGGCGACTCCGGCTGGGCTGAACGTATTACCGGTAGACCAGCACCATAAAGCACCCAGTGGACATACCCGCGCCCGAGTACGGGCAGAATCGGTGCTGATTGGCAAGTTCGATGTGCAGCAAGAAGTGCGGCTACGGGCTTTCTACCCCGACGCTGGTCTTAGCATTCGCTATCAAACCGGCGGGAAAAACAACGGCGTGATCCGAACCGTGAATGCATACAAAAAGGTCCAGCCGCATGCCCCTGCGTTAATGCCGGCTGTACATGATCACGGCACAATTCTCGATGGTCGTGGAGCCTTTCTGATCGAAGAGACGGTCGCCGGCGAAACAGCAACTCGGTCGCAACTTCAAGCACTCATCGACCCACTGACTCAACAACTCCGTGCCGTTCATCACGGCGTTGGAATCAGCGATAAAACCGCCAGTGCGGTTCTGGGCCCGCACAGCCGAGGACTGTGGAACGAGTTCGTCGAGCTTCACGGGGTCGACCCTATAGTCAATAAGAAAATACAGCGACTTTTCGAGCGCGACGACCTTCTCGAAGTAAGCATTACGCACGGAGATCTCGTAAACTCGAACATCTTGGTCAAAGGTCACGATTTCGTGCTAGTCGATTGGGAATGGGCCTCGGTCAAGCCCATAGCCTTCGATATGGCTAAGATAATAATTAACGTCTCGAATCTCGAACAGACATTACGAAGCATGCACGCTGGACTCGGTGGTGACTTGGGCACGAAGACAAGCCACTACACCTTCCGTGAGCAGCTGGCGTTGGCATTGGTTCAAACCCTGACATTTTATAAACGCCAGTCCGTCAAGGCGCGTAAAGCCAAACGTACAGCAGCCCTGGCACGTCAAACCGATAAAAGGCTTAGAGCGCTCACAAAGCTTGTAGAACTCGATTAGGTCATTAGTCAGCTAATTGAACCGACGAGTTTTCTCTCAGCTTTTCTTCTAGGATCTGAGCAAGCGTCTCAGCGTAGGTTGCCGTGATGTGGTGACCATCCCGCCATACGATGACGCCGCCCACCACGGGCGCGCAAGCCTCCGGCGAGCAAAGCGCATCGGACATATCTACTGTATCCACACCTGCGGCTTCTGCTGCGCTGAGCATACCTTCATGACCGCTCGAGGCCATCGCTTCATCTCGGTCTGCGGCGCACTCGGTCAAACTGTCTTCATTCTCCGCAATGCACTCGGGCACATCAAAGGAAGGCCGTGGCGTATCCAGTATTACCGTAACTCCGACGCCTTCTTCTTCAATCTGTGTCCAGGCTTCCTCGTAGCCGCCTTCGAGATCACCAGTTCGCACTCCCTCTGGGGCGTCCGAACTGCTGGCTGCCGAGTGAGAGGATGCACTAGCGATAACGTGGTCTGGCGCTTCTGATCCAGTGAAATGCTCCAAGACATTTTGTCCCCACTCGTAACAACTTTCGTAGACGCTGCCACCGTTATTCACTGCGACAGTGTTGAGTGCGCATGCACTCTTCGTATAAGTCTCTAGTCGCCAGCCATGAGCTTCGGCTATTTTCTGAAGCGTTGGGATCCAGTGCGCTGCGTGCGAATCCCCGACGATGGCAACAACATAATCGGAGTCTGCATCGCCATACACACAGGGATTTACTTCCACTGACACATCATCTCCATGGCAGCCATCTGCATACACGTCTGCCACGTCATCTTCCACTTCTGAAATATCGGGCGTCATGGAAGACACTTGGTTCACCGGTTCCAACGCGGCGGCATCGAGCTCGATAGCTTCGGCTCCCATCGGTTCGTTTGAAGCCTGGGGTGACGAATCATCAGAGGCCAATTGGGCGCTTGCAACGAGCACTGCGAGCCCAATCACGGTAGTCGTGACCATGAGGGACGCCCCGGCTCGTAACGCTCGCGCTGACTTTTCTTTAAGTCGCTGCCAATTACGGAACGGCTCTTCGATATAGCGGTAGCTTAACCACGAGGGAATGATAGCCAGCGTCACAATCAGCAGCCCATATCCGACTGGGAGATCCCCATCGGCCAGATAGGCCGCAAAGACAAGAAGTGGCCAATGCCAAAGGTATAAAGAGTAAGACAGGTCCCCGATCCAGCGCATAGGACGAACGTTCAGAACGCGCGCAAAGCCTTCAGTCGCTCGGCCAGACATACCACCGACAATAACTGCGGCAGCGCCAAGGGTCGGCAAAAGGGCAGCATATCCGGGAAAGGGCGTGGCCGAGGTGTAAAAGAGTCCTGCGGCTAAAATCGCCAGTAGACCCCCGCCCTGCAATATATAACCGACCGAATGGGGCAGCTTCTGCAACTGAACCGCGAAGATGGCTAGCGCTGCACCAATCGCAATCTCCCAAAGTCGCGTTGTCGTCACGAAATAGGCAGGTGCAGGATTCGCGTCGGTGTAGTAAATCGACCAAATAAAGGACGGAACGATGGCTATCGCAACGCCGACCTTCAGGTATCGATGGATGTTCGGAGTCCTTCCAACAGATCTGTTCCGACTACGGCGGCTTGCAAACCATAACAACCCGACTAGAAGAGCCGGCCACAGAATATAGAACTGCTCTTCAACTGCCAATGTCCAGAAGTGCTGAATCGGACTCGCAGCTTCTTCTGCATTGAGGTAGTCAGTGCCGTCGGCGAGCACCCAGTTAACGAGATAAAAGGCACTCGCGATAACCTCGACACCAATCTCATCCCAGCGAGTACGGGGAAGAATTGATATGGTGAGCACCGCAACGAAAGCAAGTACTATCGTCGCCGCAGGTAGAATCCTGCGAATCCGTCGTGCGTAAAAGTCGGCAAGGTCAATTCGGCCATGCTCCTCAGCCTGGCGCACCAGCATGCCGGTTATTAGGAACCCCGAGATTACGAAAAAGACGTCGACGCCAACGTAACCCCCAGGAAAAAGGGATAACCCGGCGTGGTATAGAAGCACAAGACCTACTGCTACTGCACGTAGGCCCTGAATGTCTGGTCTAAACTTTGAACCAGCTTTGACTGCCGGTTCGTTAGGCGGTTTGATTGTCGCCGAGGTCATTTCCAGACTCCGTTTTCATCGCTTAGTTCGAAACTCACTGAGACATCGTATTACTGATTTCTGAGAGCTTCCTATCCGATCCTTTTCCCGTCAGTTCAACAATTAGCATCTCATACTCATAATAGGATTAGGCTACCCTTCTAACGCCTTCCGACCAGAACCGATCTCCGACGCCAAGAATAATGCTGGCCCATGCCACGCGCCCATCCTATGTTTCCAATAAAATTGGTCGAACGGATCTAGCAACTAACTCCCAAGTCATACCCTGTGTCAGCGATCAAACTTGGGGTCATAGACATTCGATGCAATTCAGCCATCGCGGTGGCACTAATGGCTGCGTCAGCGCTTTCATCTCGATATTTCTCATAGAAGCTGCGACCAGTTTCTAGCAAGTTTCCGGTCATAGCGACCGCGATTCTTCGAAATAATCCATAAGTCCCGGAACCGCCCCGACGTGATGAGTCGAATAATTGGCTTCGTACGGATGGGCGCGCAGTCCGTTAGATGTATCGCCTTTACCAACAAGTGTGTGGGACACTCCTACATGCGCTGCAAGATCAGGCACAAAGTCTCGGTGCAATGTCGTCATTTTTGTTCGTGGCTTTCTGCCTCAAACGGCAATAGCTAAGCCGGCTAAGCGCATCAACCTGGTCGCGGCCCACTTCCCCCCAGCAGCGGTCATGGCGTGCCACATCTTGCGCACTCCATAGACCCCATAGTTAGCTGGTTCAACTCTTTGACCACCGGGATCAATGCCGTATGCCGTTGGGAACGCTGACTGGCAGGCCGGGTTTTGGCGGCACGATATCCTATGATGTGATCAACCCACGGTCTGTCGCCCCAAGAATTCAACGGATGAACTCGACTCCGAACGATTCCGAAACATACCAATGTATCGGATCACTCGTCGTGGGACGTTCGAGCTCCGCTGCGAAAAAGCCGACGCCGTCTTGACGATCTCATAAACCCGGCGCTCAGCATTCTCGCGTTTGAGCTTGCGGATTTCTTCCTGGCCATCCTGGGTGCGTCTTCATCTTCGAGCCGATCAAACTCCATGCGAGTGGCACGGTCCTTGAACGACTGAGGGTATTGGTTGGCATTGTTCCATGTTTTCATTTCAGGACGGAACAAAAGCCAGGATGGTTCAAACATATGGTCACAAAAAGATCCTAAACGCCCTTCAGGACCGCTAGCCCTGAGTGCTACTATTGGACCCGGCTGTGCTATCGCACTTCATAGCATAAAACTACAGAAGGTTGCTTGCAGGATCCTCATGTTTGCTCACACCACAAGAATCGCACTAATTAGCACATTCTCACTGTCGCTAATTGCATCCACTATGACCGCATCTCACGCCACGCTACCTAATAACAGCGCTTCTACATCCTCTAGCCTAAGCGTTTCTCACACAGTAGAAGAAATGGGGGCAGAGCAAACGCCCGCCCCAGTAGAAGGTGAAGAGAAAGAAGTCATTGAGATCGAGGGAATCGATGCGGAGGCCCTGCCCGAAAATGACGGCGAAGTTGTTGAGCCACCGTCTGAAGAAACTGCGGGAGTTTCGGAACCTTCCGAGGAACCAGAGGAATCACAGCACAACGAGGATCAAAACACTGAAGAAACCCTAAACGACGGTGATACAGAGGTGCTGCCCGAAGAGTCATCGAGCTCTGAGACACCGAATACTGAACCGACTCCTAGTGTCTCGGAAGAAGCATCTCCGCAGTCCTCTCAACCGCAAAAATCAGCTGAGGAACAACACCTAGCTGAAACGGCACTCGAAGATAGCCAAGGCACTTTGGCAGCGATCACCGCGCCCATCGAGTCAATTGACTTCGTCGCTGCAGGATTGACCTGGGATTCCGATACAGCCGAAACTATCACTGAGGCTGCCGTACGGGTGCGAGAGCAAGGTGGATGGAGCGAATGGCACGATCTCGAGGTTCACGCTACCGATGAGGAGATGAAAGCCAATTCTCCACGTGCCGGTACGGAGCCCCTAATCACACTCGAAGCCGACGCGGTGCAAGCACGCGTACACACTGAATCAGGCGTAGCTCCAGAAGGTTTGGAAATATCACTGATCGATCCTGGCCACTCAGTCACGGATGGCCAACTCGAACCTGCCTCGCCTGAGGGAGAGGATGTTGAGACCGCTGCAGAAGCGTCAGTGGAGTCCAGCCTTCATCCGATTGAATCCTTCAAAACTGAAGCGCACGGAAACGCAAGTGAGTCGATGTCTCGTCTCACTTCTGCACGAGCTCCAATACAGACGAACCGATCTGGTAGCGCTGCTGACGCAATCAAGCCCGCTATCGTTACTCGTGCTCAGTGGGGTGCTAATGAGTCAGTCACCTCGACGAGTAGTCAATCGAGCGATCTCAAGGCGATGTATGTTCACCATACAGCAGGAACAAATAACTACACACGAGCTCAAGCTTATGGTCAGGTCCGAGCTATTTTCAGTTATCACGCCGAATCACTGCGATGGGGTGACATCGGCTACAACTTCCTAATTGACCGCTACGGGACTATCTATGAAGGTCGACGTGGTTCGCTAGATTCCTTGCCCCTGGGCGCGCAGGCAGGTGGTTTCAATACCAATACCTTCGGAATCTCAACCATAGGAAACTTCGATGTAGCTCAGCCGCCTGCAGGGATGGTCGAGTCGCTGAAAAAGGTACTGGCTTGGAAAGGTCTCCAGTACGGAATAAATGCGACTGGTACCACCACGCTAACCTCGGCCGGGGGCACTTCAAAGCATTCTAGGGGCACCCGGGTTACGGTGAATACGATTCTCGGACACAGAGATACGCACGCAACAGCGTGTCCGGGTAGATATCTCTATTCGCAACTACAGGCCATTCGTAAGGATGTTTCAACCCGTATTAGCAACGCTCGTGCGAGTGCCCCCAATTATGACACCATCTCTTCAGGGCTGATCTACCAAGCCAAAGACAACACCGTCCTTCGGGCCAGACCCACCAGCAAAAGCGACATCCTCCGAGGTCTCCCCAGCGGCACCCGAGTGACCACCTCAAACCGCGCCCTCAACGGATGGTGGGAAGTCACCATCAACGGCACCACCGGATGGATTGCACACCGCCACTTCACGCGCTACTACGACACCATCTCTTCAGGGCTGATCTACCAAGCCAAAGACAACACCGTCCTTCGGGCCAGACCCACCAGCAAAAGCGACATCCTCCGAGGTCTCCCCAGCGGCACCCGAGTGACCACCTCAAACCGCGCCCTCAACGGATGGTGGGAAGTCACCATCAACGGCACCACCGGATGGATTGCACACCGCCACTTCACGCGCTACTACGACACCATCTCTTCAGGGCTGATCTACCAAGCCAAAGACAACACCGTCCTTCGGGCCAGACCCACCAGCAAAAGCGACATCCTCCGAGGTCTCCCCAGCGGCACCCGAGTGACCACCTCAAACCGCGCCCTCAACGGATGGTGGGAAGTCACCATCAACGGCACCACCGGATGGATTGCACACCGCCACTTCACGCGCAGTAAATGATCGCGCTCGATAGGTTGTGTGCCTTTGCACTGAAAGCCAACTCAGTGCAAAGATGCTACAGGGTCTCCGTCAGAGGAAACCCAACAGCGGTGTTGTACTCTTAGCTACCGATATAGTTTGCTTCATAAGCAGAAAACTACTCTCGGAACTCCAGTGAGGACGCGGTCCGTAATTCTCGTCCGAGACTTTGCGCCAATGTCTCCGCATAGGTTGCTGTGATGTGGTGGCTGTCCCGCCAAACGATTACACCCCCTACAACTGGAGCGCAGGCTTCTGGGGAACAAAGCGCATCGGACATATCCACTGTGTCTACATCCGCAGCTTCTGCTGCGCTGAGCATCCCCTCATAACCGCTCGAGGCCATCGCTTCATCTCGGTCCGCGGCGCATTCGGTCAAAGTGTCTTCATTCTACGCAATGCACTCAGGCACATCGAAGGAGGGTCGTGGTGTGTCGAGTAGGACTGTAAGCCCCACGCCGGCCTCTTCGATTTGGGTCCAAGCATCCGCGTAACCGTTTTCCAGATTACCAGTGCGTACGCCTTCTGAGACGTCCGAACTGTTAGCCGCGGAGTGGGACGAAGCGCTGGCAATCACGTGATCGGGCGCATCTGATCCTGTGAAGTGCTCAAGGATGTTCTGACCCCAGTCGTAACAGCTTTCGTAAAGATCACCACCTATACTCAGTGCAACCGCATTGAGAGCACACGCACTCTTTGTGTATGTTTCCAGTCTCCAATTATTCGTGTTGGCTAGTTTCTGAAGGGCTGGTATCCACTGCGCTGCATGCGAATCGCCCACAAGGGCGACTACGTAATCAGACTCCGCATCCCCGTAGACACACGGTTCGACTTCAGCCGAAACTTGATCGACATGGCACCCTTCGTCGTACACCTCTGCAATATCATCCTCGACCTCTGACACGTCAGGCGTCATGGAAGCAACTTGATTTACAGGTTCTAGTGCCGTGGTATCCAGCTCGACAGCTTCGGCCCCCATCGGTTCATCTGAGGTCAGAGACTCCGAGTTACTTGAGGTCAACTGGCTACTTGCTACTAATACAGCAAGACCAATCACGGTGGTGGTTCCCATGAGCGAAGCGCCGGCCCGCAATGCTCGTGCAGACTTTTCCTTCAGCCTCGGCCAATTACGAAAAGGCTCCTCGATGTAGCAGTAACTCAACCAAGACGGGACGATGGCCAGCGCCACAATCGCTAACCAATAAATGACCGGGAGCTCGCCATCTGCTAGATAAGCAGCGAAGACGAGAAGCGGCCAGTGCCATAAGTGGAACGTAGCGGTTGATGGTACTTCCGGTCCATGTAGTTGGTAACTGGGTTCCGCGTATCTGGTACTGGGCAGTGTGGGGTGGTCTTCTAGATACAGGTCCGACATATTCGGTGTCGGCCTGTAGTCGAAAGGAAGACCGAGATGGTGAAATATCGCCAGATTATGGAGCTAGTGCTCCAGGAGCATAGTTACGCTGAGATCACTCAGATTGCGGGGTGCTCCCGCCGTGATATTGCCCGAGTGCGCCAGATCGTGTCAGAACACGAGATCACGTCAATGAGTGCAGTGACGAGGCAGCAGCTGGCGCAGTGGTTCCCTGATAGCCGCAAACGCTGAGTTCGCGCAACCAGATTTTGACCAAGTGCTAGCAGCGATGCGCTCCAACCGGTTTTTTACGGTGTTGATGGCATGGCGCCGGTATGCTGATGCCGATCATGGACTGCAGAAACCGTATGGGTATTCCCAGTTTTGTGCTTTGTTTGCTAACTACGTGCGTTCTCACGATTTGGTGGCTGTGTTGCGCCACGAACCGGGCCGGGCCATGCTGGTTGACTGGGTCGGCCCGACCATGGATATCGTGGATTCTGTGACCGGGGAGATCACCACCGCCTATGTATGGGTCGCAGTGCTGCCGTACTCGGGGGTGATCTGCTGCCGGGCGTATCTGGATATGAAGTCCCCGGCATGGTTAGACGCCCATATCCAAGCATTCGCCGTGCTGGGCGGGGTGCCAGCGTTGATTGTGCCAGACAACCCGTTGACCTCGTCACATCCGCGCAGCAGAGGAAGTATAGAGCGGGTGATCAATGCCCGGTATCAACAATTAGCCGATCATTATCAGACCGCGATTGTCCCAGCCAGATCCGGGAAGCCAAGAGATAAAGCAGCTGCCGAGAACGCGGTGGGTATCGTGGAAAAACGTGTGCTGGGCTATCTAGCTGATGACGTGTTCACTACGCTAGCTGACCTTAACGAGGCCATCGATGCCAGGGTCGACGAAATCAATCATGACATGCCAGACGTCAACGGCGTCACCCGCTGGCAGCGATTTGTTGCTGAAGAACAACACACGTTGGGCCAGTTGCCGGACACGCGGTTTGAAGAAGTCCAATGGAAACAGCTCAAAGTGGGGCGAAACTATCACATCCGAGCTGATTCCCAGCATTATTCGGTGCCCTATCAACTGGCCGGGCAATTGGTATCAGTGCGGTTGACCTCCACTGGGGTCACCGTCTTTGACGGTAACACCATGGTCAGTGAACATGCTCGGATCAACGGTCGCAAAGGCCAATATTCCACGCTGGCTGCCCATGTTCCCGAACGGCATCAGGGCATTGACGGGTTGTGGTCCCGGTCCTGGTTCACCGATCGAGCCCGCAGTTTCGGGCCAGCCACCCTGGCAGTGATCAACCAGATATTAGATCGACATGTCATTGAAGCTCAAGGCTATTTAGCGTGTCAGAACATTCTGGAAGGATTAGGCCGCAAAAATCGTGCAGTGGTGGAAGCTGCATGCCAACAGCTGATCAACCGCAATGGGTATGCCACCTACACCACGCTGAAACGACTCATGGCTGGGATCACCAGCGACCACGACAAGCCTGCCGTGGTGGCTCCGGCTGCGTCTACGACAAAGCGCCAAACAGTTGGTGGCAGCCAACCGCTTGGCGCTGAGGTCTACGTTCGCGATGCTTCGCATTACGACACCACCGGTGAGGAGCAATCACAGTGACGTTTACCAGCATTGACTACGAGAAATTCCGCCAATTACGGGTCACCCATATCGCTACTCGGTTCGAAGAACTCATCACCGATGAGCACTACGATACCCTCACCCCGGAACAGATTTTCTTGACTGCTGTTGACCAAGCCCTGGAACAACGCAGGGTCAATCGGGTGGACCGGCTGATCAAAGCCGCCAGATTCCCGATCCCGCAAGCCAGTATCGCAGAACTGGATTATCAACCGGGCCGCGGCATCACCAAAGTCAGAATGCAGCGCTATGGCGCTCATGACTGGTCCGCTGACCCGATGAATCTGTTGATCACTTCGCCCACCGGCGGTGGCAAGACCTATTTGGCTTGCGCCCTTGGGATTGCCGCCTGTCACAACGGTCACAGCGTCTACTACACCCGCATGGACGATCTGGCCCGGCAACTGATCATTGCTCGCACCGATGGCATTGCCCACCAGAAACTGCTCAACACACTGTCAGACACCGAGATGTTGATCCTCGACGATTTCCTGACCGTGGGCATCGACACCGATGCTGCTAGTGACCTGTTTGCGGTCCTTGCTAACCGGGAACACCGGCTGCCCACCGTGATTGGATCACAAACTGGACCAGCCCACTGGGTGGACATCTTGCCCGACCGGGTCGCGGCAGATTCGATTGTCAACCGGCTGGCTAACAACGCCAGGAAAATCAACCTCGGCGACATCGACATGCGTCAGCACCGTCATCTGAAGGCCCAGTCTCACAAGGACTACTGGCAATAACCCCAACGAGCGCTACGACAACAGGTACCGGCCCTGAAACACGGGCCGGTACCACCTCCCCAGAAACGGGTTACCAACTACGTGGACCAGGAGTACCATCAGAGGCTACGCGCCACCCATAAGTACAAAGAATAGGAGAGATCACCGATCCAACGCATCGGTCGAACGTTGAGGACCTTAGCAAAGCCTCGCGTCGCCCTGCCAGACATGCCGCCAATTATAACTGCGGCAGCGCCCAGTGTGGGCAGAAGGGCCGCATAACCGGGGAAAGCCGTTGCCGCATATAATAAAGTCCCGCGACGAGTATCGCCAGGAGCCCCCACCTTGCAAGACGTAACCAATAGTGGGGGGTATTTTCTGCAACTGAACAGCAAAAATAGCTATTGCTGCTCCAATCGCAATCTCCCAAAGTCTCGTTGTCGTCACAAAATAGGCAGGCGCAGGATTCGCCTCGGTGTAGTAGATCGACCATAGGAAAGACGGGATGATCGCGACCGCGACACCTATCTGTAGGTAGCGTTGAATGTTCGCAGTTTGTCCTCCCGAACTATTCAGTCTGCGACGACTTGCCAGCCACAACAGTCCGACCAAGAGAGCTGGCCATAAAATATAGAACTGCTCCTCAACGGCCAATGTCCAGAAGTGTTGAATAGGGCTCGCGGCCTCTTCTGCGTGGAGATAGTCAGTACCGTCAGCAAGCACCCAGTTGACAAGATAAAAAGCGCTGGCGATTATCTCTACACCAATCTCGTCCCACCGTGTCCGAGGCAAAATTAATAGGGTAAGAACCGCGACGAAGGCCAGTACTACCGTCGCCGCCGGAAGAATCCTTCGGATCCGTCGCGCATAAAAATCGGCCAGGTCAATACGTCCTTGCTCTTCAGCCTGACGCACCAGCATTCCCGTGATCAGAAAACCCGAAATCACGAAGAAGACGTCAACGCCAACGTAGCCCCCGGAAAGAGTGCGAGCCCCGCGTGGTAGAGCAGCACAAGACCTACCGCGACTGCCCGCAGACCTTGAATATCTGGTCTAAATCTCGAACCGGCTTTGACTGCAGGCTCGTTAGGGGGTTTCGTAGTCGCCGATGTCATACTCTGACTCCATTTTGATGCATAAGTGTGAGAAGCACTGAGTCATCTTAATGACTAGTTTCTGAGAGTTAGCGACATAGGGTTTAGTGTCCCAAAATTCAAAACTATAACTGCTCAACGCTAATACGAGCACGCGGATGCTATCGCGATGGCTTTAACAATTAGCAGTCAAAAAGGTAAGACCAGTCAATTCAGTACTGAAGCCAAGTCATGGCAGGTGAGTTAAGCGCAATCGCACCACGAACTATACCTCGAGAATAGCGTCAAGCCTCTAGGAAAAGCAGCTCAATCCTGTCACCTTGCCAGGATGGCCATGATGTATCGCTCTATGCTCTCACACGTTTACTCACTGAAAACTATGGCTGTTACCCGGCAACGGCATGCCAGTGTGGTCGTTCTGGCCGTAACCGCCGTATTAGACGTGCGCCCCTATCGGTTCGTAGATTTACCTCTCAAGGACCGGCATAGCGCACAAGGAGCAATCAAAGTCGTAGTGATCGTAGCATCTGACACACTTGCGTGGGCTGGAATAGGCGCTAACCAAATTCTGAAACAGCCACCACACCTAGCAATTAACATAATTCATAAACGGGATAGGGAGACCTATCCTTACCATGATGGCAACCGATCATACGAGACGCCATCATCACCCAAATATTTACACTATGTCTATCGTTTAGCTAATGACAACGCAGTCCTCTATCACTGGAATGAACGGTGCACTCAAACCGGTGGCAACGGACCGGAGAAGACATAGATACTGGCTGCGAAAACATCGTCCAACTGGACAATCCCAAGACGAGCGGAGTCCCGCTCCGCCGAACCTACTCCAACGCAACTTCTATGCCGATCCCATGTCAGTTGGGGCTAACCGATATCACCGGTTTCTCGGCTGGCGATGGCAAAGTCCTTGCATCGCGAGGATCAACTACTTTTGAGAGCAAAGTCGCCGGCACAAAGACCTGGCACAACCCGGTGATGGAGCTGGCCGACGATGCTGTTGTCGAAGCTCTGGCTGGTTATCCTGGAGCCGCACAAACACCGTCGGTGCTTCATTTCGACAGTGGTGGCCACTACCTCTATTAGGGCCGGAGCCGACGCACTCATAGCGTCGTGGGTCACCCGCTCGAGAGCTTTACAATTCAGACAACGCCGCCTGCGGTGGCTTTGTCGGACAGGGAAAGCGAAACACACTACAGTTCCCCGTGGACAAGCAGTGACGACCTCGAAGCCGCCATTTCCGCCTATATCACGACCCGCATCAAAATCTCTCTGGGTGACTATGGCGTGCAAGCTTACCGAATGCTCACACTGATAGAACCTGAACTGCCCTAACACAGTCTGCCCTGGCTTCAGTCCGTTAACCCTAGTATGGGTCGCATATCTCACGAATGCGACAAAACCCCGAGCCGCCTAGGAAGTCGAGTCGGGGTTTCGTCTTATGGTGGGTCCTACCGGGATCGAACCGATGACCTACTCGGTGTAAACGAGTTGCTCTACCAGCTGAGCTAAAGACCCTCTGCACTGCGTTCTCGCTGTGCAACAAGATTTAATAGTAGCCGATTATTTTTCGTTTTGCAAAACGGCCAGATGCTCACCCATATCGCGTCCCCCTGGGGTCGAATTTATGGAGTCCAAGACATCTCCGGAACGATCCACGAGGAGGCTCACGCGTCGGGGCCGCCCCGTAGTTTCATCGAAGATTCCATAATGCTGAGCTGCAGCTCCGTGGGGCCAGAAGTCGGATAAAAAGGGTACTTCGATTCCTAGTTGCTCTGACACTAGCCTGAGCACCGGCGCAGAATCTGGCGCGATGAGGCGCAACCCAACTCTCAGCTCAGCAAGCTTGGCAGACATTTCACCCACGTGGTCAAGCTCCGACATACACACCGGCGTGTACGCGCCAGGAATGAAGATCAGCCACGTTTTGTCGTGGGCTGGATTACCAGGACCTTCAATCGGAGGAAATGGCCACTCCTGGCCGTACTGATCGCGTAGGGCCGGCGCTAACATTAGTGTGCAACCGCTGGCTCTAAACGGGTGGCCAGCCAGTGCTCTGATACGCCTGCTGTAGTGGTAGCGCGGAAGCCAGCCACAGTGGCGGCTTCAGAAATATCTGTCGGAGATACATGTCCGGGCTGCGAAGCACGCGGTACTAGCAACCAGATCGGCGCGTTTTGGTCAAGATTTTTATCAGCGTCCGCGAGCGCGTCAGTGAGATCTGAGACATCGCCATCATCGCTGCGCCACCACAGGAGCACTGCATCAACGGGCTCTTGGTCTTCTTCTGTGAGGAACTCTTCGCCCAGGGCGTCCTCTAAACCATTCCGAAACTCGAAGTCGATATCTTCATCCCAACCAAGCTCTTGGATCAAATTCCCAACAGCTAGTTCGAGTTCAGCAATATAATGATTGTTATCTGGGTTTTTACCAGACGCCGAGTTGCTCACAACACTCCTTTTACAATTTGTGGATACTCTATTTTTCAAAATTCTTGAGCTATTAGCAACATCATCTCATCATATCGTGCCCCAAGTTTCGAAAGCGGGGGTTTCAGTGAAAGTACTAGCGCGACTGATTGGGTGTATTGCACTACGGACAAGGGTAGAATCCCCATGAGATCCCTTTGACGTAACGCAGCTGATCACAACAGCGATCACCTGCGCGCCTACTAACGACACAACACACCGTCGTTACTGAAAAGAAAGAGGTCACTGTGAGTACAGCTGAAGAAAGCTCCGACATTCTAAGTGGTTTGACCGACCACGCACCAGACAAAGATCCTGAGGAAACATCGGAATGGATTGAGTCCTTCGACGCGCTTGTAGACGCGGCAGGCACCGAACGCGCTGAGTACATCATGCGCCATCTACTACAGCGTGCCGGTACCAAATCAGTCGCCGTCCCGATGGTCACCACCACCGACTATGTCAACACGATTCCGGCTGACCAAGAACCGGAATACCCGGGCGATGAAGAGCTAGAACGCCGCTATCGCAACTATCTACGCTGGAACGCTGCTGCCATCGTCCAGCGTGCACAGCGTGACGGCGTGGGCGTTGGGGGCCATATCTCCTCCTATGCGGGACAAGCAACGCTTTACGAAGTCGGCCTCAACCACTTCTTCCGCGGCCAAGACCATCCTGGCGGCGGGGACCAGATCTTCTTCCAGGGACACTCCTCACCTGGTAACTATGCTCGCGCTTACCTGGAAGGCCGCTTGAGCGAAAAAGAGCTCGACGGTTTTCGCCAGGAAAAATCACAGGCACCAAATGGACTCCCGTCCTACCCTCACCCGAAAATGCTGGACGAGTTCTGGCAGTTCCCCACAGTCTCCATGGGTATTGGGCCTATCAACGCGATCCATCAAGCACAGTTCAATCGCTACATCCACGATCGCGGCATCAAAGACACCTCTGATCAACACGTGTGGGCGTTCCTGGGCGACGGTGAGATGGACGAACCCGAATCGCGCGGTGCTCTCCACGTTGCAGCGAATAGCAAACTGGACAACCTCACGTTCGTGATCAACTGTAACCTCCAGCGCCTCGACGGCCCGGTTCGTGGCAACGGCAAGATCGTCCAAGAACTGGAAGCTTCTTTCCGCGGTGCTGGCTGGAACGTCATCAAAGTTCTCTGGGGCCGTGAATGGGACCCACTTCTGGAAGCAGATGACACCGGAGAACTCGTTCGCATTATGAATGAAACTCCGGATGGTGATTATCAGACATACAAAGCTGAGTCCGGTGGCTTCGTACGTGAGCACTTCTTCGGCCGGTCTTCGACGACTAAAGAGCTCGTTGCCGACATGACCGATGATGAAATCTGGGGCCTGAAACGCGGTGGCCATGACTACAAGAAGGTCTACGCCGCCTACAAGGCAGCTGTCGAATACAAAGGCCGCCCCACTGTCATTCTGGCCCACACGATTAAGGGTTACGGACTGGGGACCGGCTTTGAAGGACGCAACTCGACCCACCAGATGAAAGAACTGTCGATCGACGAAATCAAGGTCTTCCGCGATCGCCACCGCATCCCGATTTCCGATGAAGAAATCGAAAAAGATCAGTACGCCATGCCGTACTACCATCCGGGCCCGGATGCACCGGAAATCAAATACCTCCAAGAACGCCGCAAGAAGCTTGGCGGTTATGTCCCAGAGCGCCGCAAGAAATACGCCCCACTTCCGATGCCCCCGGAATCTACATATAAGCACGCCCGTAAGGGTTCGGGTAAGCAGCAGATCGCTACCACGATGGCCTTTGTTCGACTGCTTCGCGACTTGATGCGGGATAAGAATATCGGCAAGCGTATCGTGCCGATTATTCCGGATGAGGCACGCACCTTCGGGATGGACTCGTTCTTCCCCACCGCCAAGATTTACAACCCGCGCGGTCAGAACTACATGTCTGTGGACCGTGACCTGTTCCTGTCCTATAAGGAATCAACAGAAGGCCAGCTGTGGCACGTTGGCATTAACGAAGCAGGTGCCACCGCCGCACTCACCGCTGCCGGCACGTCCTACTCAACGCACGGCGAGATCATGATTCCGATCTACATCTTCTACTCGATGTTCGGATTCCAGCGCACCGGCGACAGCTTCTGGGCTGCCGCCGACCAGCTGACCCGTGGCTTCGTGATCGGTGCTACAGCAGGTCGCACAACCCTTGCCGGTGAAGGTACCCAGCACATGGACGGTCACTCACCGATCCTGGCTGGCACCAACCCTGGTGTGAAACACTACGATCCGGCCTTCTCATACGAAATCGCGCACATCGTGCGCAATGGCCTTTACGAGATGTACGGCGACCACGACATGGGCGACAAGGTCCGCAACGTCATGTACTACTTGACCGTGTACAACGAGCCCATCACCCACCAGGAAGAGCCAGAAGATCTAGATGTTGATGGTTTGATTCGTGGTATCTATCGCTTCTCAAGCTCTGACATCGGTGGTCCGAAGGTCAACCTCTTCGGTTCCGGCGTGTCTCTGCCATGGGTCATCGAGGCCGCACAGGTCTTAGCTGATGACTGGGGCGTCTCAGCGGATGTATGGTCAGTCACCAGCTGGAATGAACTGCGCCGTGACGCCGTCGCCGCGGAACGCGATCAGTTACTCAAACCAGATCAAGAGCCACGGGTGCCCTACATTACCCAGGTCATGCAAGACACCGAGGGGCCGGTCGTAGCTACGACCGATTTCGCAACACTCTTGCCCGACCAACTCCGCCAATACGTTCCGAATAAATTCGCCACCCTAGGTGCCGATGATTTCGGATTCTCTGACACTCGCGCGGCAGCACGTCGCTACTTCGGAATCGACACCCACTCCGTAGTGGTACGCGCGTTGCAGTTGCTGGAAGAAGATGGCGAAGTCGATAAAGGCACCGCTTCCTCGGCGTTCTCGAAATACCGCCTTGACGATGTGAATGCCGGTACCACTGGAACTGCTGGTGGCGACGCCTAACAACCGCCCCACTTTATGCTCAGGCCGTCGGGACACCCCGGCGGCCTGAGTGTTTTCCAGCACATAAACCAACGGCTGGGATACGATAGGTGCCGTGCCACCTCTCTTCTCCGCAGCAATATCAATCCCTTCCATCAGCCTGTTAAAGAGCGCTGCCTAAATGAAAAATAGCTGGTCAGCTAAAATCCCGAGGCCAGTTTCGGCTGAAGCCAAAGCTGCAGTCCGAGCCCACCTTGGTGAGCTCAAAACCGCAGTATTGCACCAGCTGAACACCTCGCTACCTTGGTTCCGAGAATTACCAGCAAATCAGCGGTCAAGTCTGGGCGAGATCGCACAGCAAGGGCTCACGACGTTTGCGGACTGGTTTGAGCACAGCGAAAGTACGGTCAAAGCCTCCGCGTCCGGTGTGCTGCATTCTGTCTTTGGCAACGCACCCTCAGAGCTGTCACGTACTGTCTCCCTTCAACAAGCTGTGCAACTACTCAGAACCGTCCTGCAAGTTGTTGAAACTCAGGTTCCAGCAATCGTGGCGGAACCAGATAAAGCCGCCGCCCGTTACGCAGTGGTCTTCTACTCGCGAGAAATCGCGTTCGCCTTGGCTGAGGTGTACGCGCGAGCAGCCGAAACCCGAGGCTCTTGGGACACCAGGCTTGAGGCGCTCCTGCTTGATTCCATTCTGGCTGGAGATCGGGCTGATGAAATTCGGTCGCGCGCTGCTGCCACCGGGTGGAAAGCAACGCACGGTATTACCGTCATGGTCGGCCAACCAGACCAACTCGAAGAACCTCAATTGGTAGCGAAGCTGCGCGAGATCGCGACCCGAGCGAACCTGGAAATCTTGATCGGAGTGCTCTCCGATCGCCTGGTCATTGTTTTGGGCGCTGTACGGGATGTCGAAAGTGATACGAAAACCATCCAACGCGGATTCGGCGATGGCCCGATTGTTTACGGCAGAATCGTCGACACCCTTGTCGATGCCACGATCTCGGCTCAAGAAGCGCTCGAGGGCTTTTCTGCCGCACCAGCCTGGCCCAATGCTCCACGACCTGTATCCGCATCAGACTTACTTCCAGAACGCGCCCTCAACGGCGATCAGGTAGCGCGCAGCGCGCTCACCCGTCAGATATATCGACCACTATCTCGGGCGGGCAACTCACTGTTAGAAACAGTGGATGTATATACGACGACCGGAGGCTCACTGGAAGCCACGGCCCGTCAATTGTTCATTCACGCCAACACAGTTCGATATCGCCTCAAGCGCGTCGCAGAACTAACCGGCTGGGACCCAACGACGCCCAGAGATGCATATGTCCTACAAGTTGCACTGATGACAGGTAGACTCGATACGGTCTTAAACCCGCCAGAACCATGACCACTCACAAAACCGTCCCTCAGTGAACGCGAACTGTACTTGTAGGAAACCTACAAAAACTTTGCGTATACTCGTGGGCTAGCTTGATAAGTTTTGTCAAAAGAATTTGGAAGAGTTAAACCTATGCTCGCAATCGTGTGCCCAGGACAGGGCTCTCAGACCCCAGGGTTCTTGGAACCGTGGCTCGAACTCCCCGGAATCTCCGAAAACCTCAGCAAATGGTCAGATGAGACCGGCGTCGATCTAGTCACTCATGGCACCGTTTCTGATGAAGAGACCATCAAAGACACCGCAGTAGCCCAGCCGCTAATCGTGGCCGCCGGCCTACTCGCAGCACAGGCTCTGAAAATCTCTGACCTCGATGCTAGCTCGTGGATGACTGCTGGCCACTCCGTGGGTGAGATTACGGCAGCGGGCTTATCGGGAGTACTCTCCCCTGTTGATGCGCTCGGTTTCGTACGGGTCCGCGCCCAGGGTATGGCTGCCGCCGCGGCTGCTGAACCGACCGGTATGGCAGCTGTTCTGGGAGGCGACCAAGACGAGGTCATCGCCTATCTGAAGGATAAAGATATCGTCCCGGCAAACGTCAATGGGGGCGGTCAGGTCGTTGCCGCAGGTTCTAAAGATGCGCTTGCAGCACTGGCTGAAAATCCGCTGGACAAAACCCGGGTTATCGAGTTAAAAGTCGCCGGGGCCTTCCACACCCAGTACATGAGTTCAGCTGTGGCTGATCTCGAGCGTTTCTCGCAGGAGCTAACTGTCGCTGACCCAGCGGTTCCACTGCTCACAAATAGCGACGGTACTGCAATAGCTTCCGGCCAGGACTTCGTGCAGCGTTTGGTGAACCAGGTCACTTCACCAGTCCGTTGGGATTTGTGCCAAGCAACCATGCTGGAACAAGGAGTCACGGGTGTTCTTGAATTGCTGCCAGGTGGTACGCTCACCGGTATTGCCCGTCGAGCAATGAAGGGCGTCAAGACGTTGGCTATTAAGACGCCAGCCGACCTTGAAAAAGCCCAAGGTTTCATTGCTGACCACACCCAGAACACCACAGCGTAAGGTAGCCCGTGTCCACACCAACTTTGACCCCATACAGTCCGCATACTGCCAGTCGCATCATGTCAATTGGTGCCTACCGTCCCTCCAGCCGCGTCACCAACGACGAGCTGGCCGGTCCGATCGATTCCTCTGATGAATGGATTCGTCAGCGTACCGGGATTGTGACTCGTCAACGAGCGGATGCAGAAACCGGCCTGGCCGACATGGCTCTGGCAGCTGGCAAACAGGCGATTGAACGGGCAGGTCTTGAAGCGACAGATATCGGCGCTGTGGTCGTCGCTACTGTCACGTTTCCCTACCCCACCGGTTCGGCTGCAGCAGTTATTGCTGGTGCGCTCGGTATTCAAGTTCCGGCTTACGATATTTCTGCTGCGTGCGCTGGCTATTGCTATGGAGTGGCGCAGGCCGATGCGCTCGTGCGTTCCGGTATGGCTGAGCATGTCCTCGTGATCGGGGCAGAGAAGCTTTCTGATTTTGTTGATCCCACGGATCGTTCGATTTCGTTCCTTTTGGGCGATGGTGCCGGTGCGGTGGTTGTTGGCGCCTCCGAAGAAGTAGGAATTTCGAAGTCGAACTGGGGCTCTAAAGGCGAGGACTGGGACATGATCCGCATGACTCGCTCCAATATCGAAATGCGTGACATTATCCAGGAAGTTGAAAGAACCGGGGATGCCACCGCCATCACCGAGCCCGGCAGTAAAGGGAGCGTGTGGCCCACCTTGCGCCAAGAAGGGCCTTCTGTCTTCCGCTGGGCTGTATGGGAAATGGCCAAGGTCGCCAAGCAGACCCTGGCCGATGCCGGTGTCGGCCCAGAAGACCTGGTGGCGTTTTTGCCGCACCAGGCAAATATGCGGATTATTGATGAGTTCGCCAAACAACTCAAACTGCCAGACACCGTGGCAATCGGACGAGACATTGCAGATGCGGGGAACACTTCGGCGGCTTCGATTCCGCTGGCAATGCACCGCCTGCTTGAAGAACAGCCGGAACTTTCTGGTGGTCTCGCCCTACAAATTGGTTTCGGTGCCGGGTTGGTCTACGGCGCCCAGGTTGTTCGGCTTCCCTAGCCAGCAATCTGCATTGACCACGAACTAAGTACACACCAGTGCAAGGTACTACTTGCACGCCGATATAAGGAGCTGCTCATGGCTAACAAAGACGAAATCCTCTCCGGCCTAGCCGAAATCGTCAACGAAGAGACCGGTCTGGAGACTGAAGAAGTCCAGCTGGATAAAAACTTCACCGAAGATCTGGACATCGACTCGATCTCGATGATGACGATCGTCGTCAACGCGGAAGAAAAATTCGACGTCAAGATTCCTGATGAGGAAGTCAAAAACCTCAAGACCGTTCAGGATGCCGTCGATTTCATCGCAAACGCTTCCTAACGAAGCCGGCAGGACCGAAGGGTCCGCCATGAGCGGTGGGCCGGGAGTTCTCCCGGCCCCCTAGGCCGCCTACCACCCAAATACGAAGATGAATGACCCTGGCCGCGTGTGCGGTCAACAACTAATTGAGGCAATGGATATGACCCGTAAAGCCGTTATTACCGGTCTTGGCGCTACATCCCCGATCGGTGGCGACGTAGACACCATGTGGGCAAACGTCCTGGCAGGTACCTCTGGTGCGCGGCCAATCGAAAAAGACTGGGTACAACAATACGAACTGCCTGTGACCTTTGCAGCGCAGCTGACTAATGACCCCTCTGAGGTCTTGTCACGCGTTGAAGCACGTCGCATGGATCCGACCACCCAAATGGGGTTGGTCGCTGCCCGAGAAGCTTGGAAGAACTCGGGACTAGCCGATCAGGAACTCGATCCTGAACGCATTGCAGTCGCCTTCGGAACCGGCATCGGTGGCGTATGGACCATGCTAGATTCCTGGGACAACCTACGCGAACGTGGCCCACGCCGTGTACTGCCGATGACCGTTCCAATGCTGATGCCCAACGGCGCTGCCGCAGCAATCTCGATGGACCTCGAGGCACGGGGCGGGGCTATTACCGCGATTTCGGCTTGTGCCTCAGGCACCGAAGCCATGGATAGCGCGCGCCGACTCATCGAATCAGGGCAAGCAGATGTCGTTATCACCGGCGGCGCTGAAGCAGCTATCCACCCGCTGCCGATCGCAGGCTTCGCCGCGATGCAAGCACTCTCCAGACGCAACGACGACCCGCAAGCCGCCTCTCGCCCCTACGATACCGACCGCGATGGTTTCGTACTCGGTGAAGGTGCCGGCGCATTGGTTGTCGAATCGGAAGAACATGCCCGTGCCCGCGGTGCTGAAGTTTATGCCGTATTAGCCGGTTCTGGTGTGACTTCAGATGCCCATCACATCACAGCACCTGAGCCAGAGGGGCTCGGTGCCTCCCGTGCCGTCAATGCAGCGCTACAGAGTGCCGGAATTGAACTCAACGAGGTCGTACATGTTAACGCGCATGCTACCTCTACTCCAGTCGGGGACCGTCCCGAATACGTCGCGATGAAATCCGTTTTCGGCGACCACTTGGATAATGTCCATGTCTCTGCAACGAAGTCACAGACTGGTCACCTACTTGGAGCCTCAGGCGCTCTTGAAGCAATCTTCACGGTTCTGGCTCTCCATCATCGCAAGGCCCCGGTAACAATCAACCTTGACAACCAGGACCCAGATATCCCACTGAACGTGGTGCATGGCCAACCTGTAGAGCTCCCCTCAGGCGATATCGCCGCTCTGAGCAACTCATTTGGATTCGGTGGTCACAACGCCGTCGTAGCATTCCGCAGCTACTAATTCGATGTTAAACGCTTCAACGGAGGCCGGTTCATAGCGAACCGGCCTCCGTTGTCGTTTTGAAGGATCGTGTTGAGCGTTCAGCCTACGCGGTGAAGCCAACGCACGTTAGCACCGTCTGCTGCCTGACGGAAGGGCTCAAGTTCCTCATCCCAGGCCTCGCCCAAAGCCAGCGACAGCTCATGATAGACCGCCGAAGGGTCTCCATTTGCTTGCTCATAGGCATAGCGGATCCGGTCTTCGGACACCATGATGTTGCCCGTAACGTCGGTGGTTGCGTGGAAAATTCCTAGTTCTGGGGTGTGCGACCAACGGGAACCGTCTGAACCTTCAGACGCTTCTTCAGTGATCTCATAACGTAGGTGTGCCCACCCACGCAATGACGAAGCAAGCTTTGCGCCGCTACCTTGCGGAGCACTCCAATTGATTTCGGCTCGATAGGTTCCAGGGGCCGCCGGCTGGGGCTCCCATTCAAGCTTTTCTTGGGCACCCAAAGCAGCCCCGACTGCCCACTCAATATGAGGGCAGAGGGCTGCTGGGGCCGAGTGCACGTAAAGTACACCTCTTGCATCAATGCCAGACATTCCGATCCTCCATAACTTGCGGTACGTCTTCCCCTACGACCACTTGTCATTGATTACGGAAAATCCAACAGACACCATTATGCCTGATGATCTGGTTGATAGCTACTGGCCACAGCACACTAGTCGTAATCTTTCGAAAACGCACTGGCCAGGGACAGCCTGCCAAAAAGGTAGTTGTGGAACCACCTAGCCGAGGCTTCTTAAGCGCGCGGGTGCGCCTGCTGATACCCCTGGCGCAATCGATCGATCGAGACATGAGTATAGAGCTGGGTGGTCTGTAACGATTCGTGGCCTAAAAGCTCCTGTACCGACCGGAGATCCGCTCCCCCGTCCAGGAGATGCGTCGCTGCGGTATGTCGCAGTACATGAACCCCAGAAGCAGAAGTGTCGCCGAGCCTTCGTAGCACCTCGTTGACCACTTCTCGGATTTGCCTTGCTCCGATACGGCGCCCACGGGCCCCCAGAAACACCGCGGGCGTCTGAGGCTTATCACCCAGTACCTTCGCTCGCCCTGCGGAAAGCCACTGTTCTAAGGCTCGCACTGCTGGGGCCGTTAAAGGGACTATCCGTTGTTTATCGCCCTTTCCAGTCACTTTGACGACGGATCGGGAGAAATCGATATCTTCAATGTCGAGTCCTTCGATTTCGGCCACTCGGATGCCAGTTGAGTAGAGGACTTCAAACATCGCCACATCGCGAAGTGCCAGCGGGTCACTAGGGTCTCCAGACTCACCGCGTACCGCTTCGTACAGTGCATCTAAGGCTTGCCGCACTTGCTTCTGAGATAACGTATCGGGCAGATGCGAAGTTTGTTTTGACGTAATGAGCCGTGCCGCTGGATTGTCCTCGCGAATACCTTGACGCACGAGCCACCCCATGAACTGCCGGATAGCCGTCGTTTTACGAGCCATGGTGGTGCGGCTCATGCCGTGCTGGGTCAGTTGCGCTAACCAGGCCCGGAAATCTTCCAACGTGGCAACCCGAAAAACTGGCAGTAGTTCATCTTGCTCGGCAGCGCGTTTCTGGAGGTCTGAGGCCAAGCCTGTCAGATCTGAGCGATACGATCGGATGGTATGGGCCGATCGGTTCATCTCGTACTGCAAATAGTGACAGTACTCCTCGATGAGCTCGCGATCTTGAGGGGAAATTTCAGCGGACATGTTCTTACTGTGACATGAAGACAGCGCGTCTCAAAGGATTAGCTCAAGGTGTCTCTGCGTTTCTTCCATCCCGAGGTGGTTTGAGCTGCAAGGCCATAGCGTTCCAGCCTGGTGAGGATACCGGTAATTTGAGGCACCGGCAGTCCTGTAAGTCCCGTCAAGTGACTAATGTTCGTCGTGGTGCTGACCGGTAGAGCATCGAACACGAGCATTTCTTCTAAATCCAAGATGTCATAGTTGCGCTGATTTGCTGCAGCGGTAGACGCAGGGGGTGCTTCGGTAGTTGAGCCGTAAAAGGCGTCTAGATCGGTTGCATCATCTACGAGCTGTGTGGGTGATTCTTTGATGAGACGATGACATCCCGCTGAGGTGGGTACGTTGATAGGCCCCGGCACGGCCCCGACTGTCCGGTCCAGATCGTGGGCATGGTTTGCTGTGCTGAGAGCGCCAGACCGATACCGGGCTTCTACCACAATGGTGGCTGCCGACAGGGCGGCTATGAGACGATTTCGGTTGAGGAATCGATAGCGATTCGGCCGCATCCCAGGGGGCATCTCAGTGATGAGGAGACCTCTCTTGGCGATCTGTTGTAGTAACTGGGTGTTACCGGCCGGATACAGTCGGTCAAGTCCTCCGGCTAATACCGCAACCGTAGGGGTCCCCTGACCGGACCGCTCTAGCGCTGCGCGATGTGCTGTGGCATCGATGCCATAAGCACCGCCAGAAACCACCGTCAGGCCCATCCCTCGTGCATGTGCTACCAGGTTGGTAGTCGCTCTGTCCCCATAGGAGGTGGACTCACGTGACCCCACGATGGCCAGCGATGCTTCTACCTGTGGAATTGGCGCCTCTCCGAGAGTCCATAAGCCTAGCGGCGCAGAGCCTTCGAGGTCTGCGAGCGCTGGGGGCCAGTGTGGGTCTTCTGGAACGAGAAATTTCCCGCCGAGTTTGGTGATGTAGTGTAGTGCTGTTTCGGGTTGGAGGTACTTCCCACGTCTGCGCCATCGGTCAATGGCTTCTCCAAGTTTGTGGCGGAGCATTTTGGTGTATTGTCCGTCGCCGGGATCGAGTGCTGCAAGTGCTATCCAGTCTTGTTGGCTGGGTATACTACCTTGAATGATCTCTAGAAGGCGTATCGGTCCCCAGGCTTGTGCTGCATGTGTCCCGAGATTGTCTGCGGGCTCTATTACCTGTGTGAGGCCAGCGCGAGCATGCCGTAGTTCTGAGTCAGCCATGGCGGTATCCCTTCTCGTTTAGGCGTAGGTATAGGGCCATATCGACATGGTCGGAGTCAGGTCGATCCGCTTGCATGAGGTCGGCGATCGTCCAGGCGACCCGCATAACTCGGCCGTAGCCTCTGGCACTGATTTGGTGGCTATCAAGGGCCCGGTCCAGTATGCGCTTGCCCGCCTTACTTACCATTAGAGATGGATCGTGCAGCAGCTGAATGGGGACTTGATGGTTGCGATACAGTCCGTGGAGGCTGAGCCGGGTTTTGGCTCGCTCGATTGCCGCATTGACACGTTGGGCGACTTGCGTTGAGGTTTCAGTGGGCTGCTGGTTCGTGAAATGCCGGGAAGTTACCGGTTCAACGGAGACCTGAAGATCAACCCGATCGAGTAGCGGGCCTGAAAGTTTGGCGGCATATCTGCGTCGCTGAAGCGAGCTGCAACGACAGTGACGGCCTGTACCGTGCCCGTGGCCGCACGGACATGGATTGGTCGCCAGCACCAGCTGAAATCGGGCCGGGAACTCTACGGTGTGGCGCGCCCGGTGGAGGGTGACGCTGCCTGTTTCCAGCGGCTGCCGGAGTGTGTCTAACACGGATCTTTTGAACTCGGCGGCTTCGTCCAAGAATAAGACTCCCCCGTGAGCTTGGGACACTGCACCGGGACGAACGAAGCCGGAGCCGCCGCCAAGTAGCGCAGTGGCAGTTGCTGAGTGGTGTGGGGCTTGAAAGGGCGGTTGGCTCGATAATGTCGCCATGGGTTCGGCCCCGTCGAGCAGGGATCGAATCGCGGCGTTTTCTAATGCAGTCTTGGGATCCATGGCGGCCATGATGGAGGGTAAACGCTGGGCCAGCATCGTTTTGCCGGCACCGGGTGGCCCCTCCAGCAGCAGGTGATGGCCACCCGCTGCCGCTATTTCAAGAGCCCACCGCGCTTCTTGCTGGCCTTGGACATCGGCCAGGTCATGCACCTGTTGCACAGCCAGCGGTACCGTTGGCTGAGTCACTACAGCCGGCGCTGAGACGTCTCTGGGCTCCACCGGAGCGCCAAAGTCTGCCGCGATCTGTGACAGGTGGCGATACCCACGAACCCGCGCTTCAGGGACAATCTGGGCTTGGGCTCGAGCTTCTTCAGCTACGACGATGTCTTTGTGCCCGGCTTCTACTGCGGCCATCACGGCGGGCAGGATGCCCGGGGCGGTCTGGAGAGAACCATCGAGACCCAGGGCGGCCAGAAAAACCGGTCCTGTCTCATGCTGTACGGAGTAGTCCGCTCCCCACGCGGCCATAATGATTGCGAGGTCAAATACGGAGCCTCTTTTGTGGAGGGATGCTGGGGTTAAGTTGACCGTGAGGTGTCTGCGAGTGAGTGGCAACCCGCTGTTGCGCGCCGCGGCACGTATGCGGTCCTTGGCCTCTTGAAGCGACTGGTCAGGTAACCCAAGCAAAGTGAAGCCTGGCAAGGTATTACCAATATCTGCTTCTATTGAGACGATCTGCCCCTTCATACCGGCTAACGCCACGCTGTATGTTCTGCCTATTCGGGTCGGAGAACTGAGGTTCATGACCACCGGTGGACGTTGTGAAGCGTCCATTAGGCGACATCCTGTAATAGCTCGGCAGTTGCTTCACCATTTTGGTCAATCACGACGCCAACAATATCGATACGCAGTGGCGTGTGAGCATATTTGGGATACACCGTTTGTTTGAACTGCAGCAGCCCTCGCTGTATGCGGCGCATTTGGTGGCGAGTTACGGAAACTAACGGATCGCCATAACCCGTTCCGGCGCGAGTCTTTACTTCTACTGCTACGAGTTGTTGGCGATGGTAGGCGATGATGTCGACTTCGCCAGCTGCTGCTAGCCAGTTACGTTCTAGTATGTGATAGCCAGCGGTTGCTAATGCTTCGCAGGCTAGTTCTTCGCCGTAGGTACCCAACCCGGTCGGGTGCTGTTGTGAGGAATTGGTTGTCATGGTGCCTCACCTCCACCGCCAGTCTCGTCGCTGAAACACGGTCTTAGGTGGCACCTAGCCCAGAATGTGGATAACTCTCGCTGAGCCTACTACCAGAGGGTTTTAGTGACTACTCAGTTAGCGGTGGTACGTGCGGACCATCAGCGGGCATATCTGAATCGTCCCGGTTGGGAAGCTCTTCGATGTTGATATCCCGGAAGCTCAGGATGCGAGCTCGTTGAATGAATCGAGATGTGCGAAAGACATCCCAGACCCAGGCATCTTCCAGCAGGAGTTCGAAGTAGGTGTCACCGGTTTCATGGTGGGTGACCATCTCGACTGAGTTGGCGAGGTAGAAGCGACGGTCGGTTTCAACGATGTAGCGGAAGAGGCGGATAACATCTCGATACTCTTTATAGAGATTTAGCTCTTGATCGGCTGCATATTGAGCCAATTCGTCATCGCGATCCGTCATGCCTCACATCGTAGTTGGTTCAGCTGCGAATCGGGACCAGGATTACAATAACTTCGGCTGTATCTCTTCTGGCACAAGATTCCATGATTTACGGTGATAGTCGGTCACACCTAGCGTGTTGAGTGCTGAACGATGTGCGACGGAGCCGTAGCCTTTGTTGCTAGCCCACCCATAATCTGGAAACCGTTCAGCCAGTTCAATCATCAGAGCATCCCGCGCCACTTTGGCGGTAATCGCCGCAGCGGAGACCGTGCAGCACGTCACATCTGCTTTAGTTTGCAACATCACACGTGTATCGACCGGTTCAAGCGCCCGAACCAAATCATGTGGAGCGGCATTGAGCCACATCGTGTTCCCGTCCAGAACGAGACCCTGGGGCATGCCGATGGTCGAGACGAGTTGGTGCCACGCGCGTCTCCCAGCCAGGCCGAGTGCTGCTGAGAGGCCGTATGTATCAATCTCATCGGCTGAAGCCAGTCCGACTGCCGTGGCCGCCCAATCGGGGATCGCTATAGCCATGCGCTCGCGTTGCAGTACGGTAAGTTTTTTGGAATCTCGCAATCCCTCGAGCGGCTGGGCGACAGCGGTATCCACCGCGGCCACACCCACTGCCACTGGACCTGCGAGTGCCCCTCGCCCCACTTCATCCATGCCGGCGATCAGCGTGCCGCCGCATTGTTGGGCCAGTGCAGTTTCGATGCTGAGATCAGGGAATTGCATTAGGGCTCCGGTACCTGATCGAAGGGCTCATTATTTGAACCAGCCGAACCCCAGCGGTTTAGTGGCCAGGCGACGATTTCGGCTCGACCGACAACTTGATCTACATTTACGAAACCTCCGTTGGGGCCGTCCATATGTGAGCGTGAGTCGCCGGATGCGCTGCGGTTGTCTCCCATCATCCACAGTTTGCCTTCGGGGACTGTGACATCGAAATTGATGTCAGATCCTTCCACTCCAGGATACAAATATGGTTCATCAATCTCTGTCCCATTGACGACAAGATTGCCTGAGTCGTCATTGACCGTGATGTGATCACCAGACATACCAATAATGCGTTTCACTAGGTGCTGCTCTGAAGTAGAGGGGTACAGGCCGATAAATTCCATGGCTTGATAGAACGCGTTTGGGTCGGACTCTACCGGCGGAAGCCACCCGTGTTGATCTTCGAAGACCACCACGTCACCGCGCTCAAGCTGTTCCTCAGAATCGACCAGGAGGTTCACAAAGATTCGGTCGTTGACCTGCAGGGTGTCTTCCATGGATCCCGATGGGATCAGGAAGGCGCGAAAGAAGAAGGTCCGTATTACAAACGCTACGACAATCGCAATAACGATGATGATCAGTATCTCGCGGAAACCGCGGAAGAGCCCACCGGTGCGTTTCTCTGCTCCGTCGCTTGGAGTTGAAGCTGTCATCGGGTACTGATCACCGGTCCATAGATTTTTTCATTTTGTATCATGCCCCCGCCCGGAGCTCCGAGCAGAGCACGGGAGTCAATCGAATCATACCGATTGTCTCCCAGAAGGAACACTCTATTATCTGGTACTTCAACTTCAAACGAGCTAGATGAAGCTGGCCTATCGGGTTCTGCCAAGTAAGGCTCATTGAGTACCTGACCGTTGAGCAGCAGTTGGCCACTGGTATCACAGCATTCCACGGTGTCACCATCGGTAGCGATGACACGTTTTACAACCGCATGATCCTTCGGCGCCATGCCCACAAGCCCTAACACGTTATCGCGGAATCGCTTCATCGGTGTTTCTGAATCGTAAGCGTAGAAGCTGCCTGACCCGTCAAAGACGACCACGTCGCCGCGTTGTGGTTCAGTAGTTTGGTAAGCGTCAGGATCGATTTCCACCCGATCCCCCACTTGTAAGGTGGGCTCCATTGATGCCGAGGGGATGGTGTACGTATTGAGATGGTAAGCCCGCAAAGCAAAGACTGCCATAACGGTTATCAACGTCACCGCTAAGAGGATCATGATGGGCCTGTTAATGCCCACAGCGGGCCGGTTCTTCTTCTTGGAAGATCCAGCCCGCTGTGGGGTTGACGAATTCGCCACGGACGCTGCGTTGAGCTAGTTCCGCTTTTCCGGAATACGTGCAGCTTTACCGCTACGTTCGCGCATGTAGTACAGCTTGGCGCGACGTACCTGACCGCGTTTCTTGACCTCGATTTTGTCAATCACCGGTGAGTGCACTGGGAACTGACGCTCAATACCAACGCCGAAAGATGATTTGCGAACGGTGAAGGTTTCGGAAACGCCGCTGCCCTGACGAGCCATGACGAAGCCTTCGAAAACCTGAATACGCTGGGTTTTCCCTTCAACAATGTTCACGTGAACTGCAACGGTGTCACCTGGACGAAAGTCTGGGACGTCGTCGCGAAGATTCTTCTGATTCAACTGATCAATAATGTTCATGGAGTCTACTCCTAGTGGACCGCCGCAGGTCGTCCACATTCCTCAGCAAGCTCTAAAGTCTCGCGGTGGAAGATTTCGAGGTACAACATGAAGTTGCCTCCCCGGCGCCCAACGTTGATGACTCAATCCCCCACGGCAGATCAACCACCCATTAGGCACAACTAGTCATTATGCCATATCTTGGCGCTTTGTCCATAAATCTGGGCGGCGTTGACGCGTGCGCTCTTCTTGCTGTTCGCGACGCCAGGCAGCAATCTTCGCGTGGTCACCTGACAAGAGAATTTCAGGCACGTCATAACTCCGCCATGAGGATGGTTTCGTATATACCGGATACTCCAGTAAGCCGTCCTCGCTGTGGGATTCCTCGACTAATGACTCCGGGTTGCCAACCACGCCAGGCACGAGCCGCCCGACGGCTTCGATCATCGCCAACGCGGCGACCTCTCCCCCATTGAGCACGTAGTCCCCAAGGGACATCAGCCGCACATCGAAACGCTCGCGAGCCCAATCAAACATTCGTTCATCGATTCCCTCATACCGGCCACATGCAAACACAAGATGCTCGAGTTCTGCCAGATCGTGGGCAACTGGCTGGCCGAACACCTCTCCGGAGGGGGTCGGCACTATCAAGGTCGGCTTCACTGACTCTGATGAGTCGAGGATATCTTCGAGAGCAAGTGCCCATGGCTCAGCCTTCATGACCATACCAGCGCCACCGCCATAGGGAGTGTCGTCAACCGTTTGGTGCCGGTCAAAAGTGTAATCCCGCAGATCATGCACATGAATTTGAATGAGATCTACTTCTTGTGCTTTACCCAGAAGAGAGAGGTCTAAGGCTTTTAAATATTCAGGAAAAATGCTGACAATATCAATACGCACTATTCTTGATTCAACTCCAATAGACCCGGGGGTGGGGTAATTAGCACCGCGTCTCGTTCTTTGCTGATACTTGGAACAATCTCCTCCACAAAAGGGATAGAAAACTCTCGGCCATCGTTTAATCTGACTTCAAGCAAATCTTGGACATTGCGAGTGATCAAGTTACTTACCTCCCCTATCGCTGTCGAGTCCCATGTATCAATATGAACAGCGAAACCAACTAGCTCATCGGCATACCAACTATTAGCATCATCAGCCACGGATTCTATATAGTCGTATAATTCGAAATTTCGTAACGTTTCTGCGGTGGTCCGATCTGCGCACTCCACAAACTTAACAAGGAGAATATTCTTATGCCACCTGGTGGTCTCAACCGTTAGAGTCGTATACGGGTGCTCGCGAAAGTGCCCTTGGAGGGTTAAGACGTTCCCCTGGGCGAACCGTACCTCGGGCGAATCGGTAAATAGTTCAACCGTCACTTCTCCTCGAATTCCGTGCGGCTTCCCAATCCTAGCCACACGAACTTCGCGTTTATGATTCCATGGCTCATCTATATGCACGTGGGAACCTTTCGCTATAGGGTTCGCTCATCATAGTTGCAGCGACCTTCTCGGGAAAATGCATAGATGCCCTTCCTTCCTAGGTATGCGTTATGTCAACTGTTAGACTCGCCAAATCGAGAAAAGTTTGGACATAGATCGGCATGTGTTGTCGGCCTCGGCGGGAAGCAGAGGGCATTCAGTTCTAATACGCCCATAATCCGCATATGCTGAGAGTAGAAGTCGGTTATCTAAATTCTGCACCTGCCACCTTGGTCTCAGTCGTGAACTATTTCGGTTCCGGATTACTGGGACGCTGCTGTTCTAGCTCTCCCAGCTTGTCATAAATCAATTCCATACTGATTTGCTGAGCTTGAAGCATATCTACTATTTTCCGGACAGCGATGGTATCTCTTTCAGAGGACCCACCTTCTTCCTTGTCCGAACTTTGGAAGCGGAGCATTGCTAGACTGCGCTGTTGTATTTTGCCAAGCTGTCTCCGTTGAAGGAGCTGTACGACCATCAACAGAAAGACCATAATTAATAACGAAATTAGGGCAGCCGTGAGAGACCAAAAAAACGACGCTAAGACTCCTGCCGCTGTTATCACTGCCCCTATTAATAATAAAGTGAACTCTCTCCAGTTCAAAACGTGGCTCCTTAGGTTGTAAATTAAGTCAACAGTGTCGACAGCAAGCGGGCAAAAGCTTTTTGGCTAAAACGATTGGACAACACTGTTTTAGTACGTGCTAGCTGCGCCTCATAGAGAGAAAAATCTGAATGTAGGCGATCTATTATGTCGCCAACTTCATCAGGCTCGCCATATAGGGCAGCTTCCCCGAAAATATCTCTAAACTGTCTCGGCAGAATCAAGATCGTTCCAGAACTGAGCACATCGAGCATATGCGATAAGGGGAGCTCTCTCGTGCGTTCATCTGGGTAGAAGACATAATAATCCAAAGAATTTAGAAACGTTTGAAGTTGTAATTCTTCGTCTTGGTAGACCGTCCAAGCTTCGGGTGTTCGTCGGTCCCCTAAATTATCTAATGCGTTATGGATTTTCCCCATTATTCGGATATCGTAGCGACCATCTATAGGATAGACTTCTTCGATGGTTTTTCTCAGCCTAGGCCACTCGGATGCTGTTCCCAAGGCAGCCCGCCCGACCACCGGCCTCATACTTCGGTAGTAAAGGCGATTGTGCCAGCGTTTAAGATCTGCGATGCCAGGCCAGTCCCAGTCATAGAGGCATTCGGAACTGATGTGCACGTCCAGTAAAGCACGTATATATCGATCACGCGGCAACCAGATCGGCGCCACGCCAAAAGAAGCTTCAGCGTTAGCGTGGCTGTTAGCTGGAAGATAAAGAATAGAATTTGCGTCACTTGCATAGGGAGACTCGTTAGCTGTAACTAGCAACGACTCAACTGACATACCTGAAGGGCCGTGAGGCAGGAATTCCAAAATTGAGGGAGATGAGATTATCAACAGCTTGACGTAGGCCTCGTCATCATAGAACACCTCGTGGACAGAACCCTCGTTAATCAGCTTCTGAATCTGCTTGTTCAGCGGTACTTGCTCTTCGACACGTAAGGTACGCTCTGACTCTAAATTGAGCACGGCAACGCGATAGTCAGCACCCATTAATCCCTCAACTACGTCAAGCATTGTCCGTTGTATTCGACCTGTGCCTTCCCATTCCCCAGCCACTACAACATCGAATTCTTGCCCAGCACTGGGCCTAATCTGGAAACGGTGCGGTATCGCTACGGGATAACGCCGCTCAGGCGTAACATGTAAAGCAGCGTCCTCAGTATGACTATGCCAATACTCATAAGCTGATCTGAAGCTTCTTCGGGAACTGTGCTTCCAGCCCGGAGAGAAGTCCGCCCGGGACAACGACCCATCTAAGATGCGGATGATGCTTAGAGGTTCCCTAAGGTCTGTGATGGGGCGACCGGTCACCTTCATTAGCCGAAAATAATATTCAGTATCAGCAGCTTTTCTGGCTTCTAAAAAGCCTCCGCCCTTCTCGTAACCTTCCCTGCGTATTAACAACGAGGAGGCATTCTGGCCCTCAGGTGAGTAGCCCACACGTACTCGGCCAAGGTTCTCATCACACCGTATCGCACTAACCCTACACCCAATAGCATTGGGGTTTTCTTGCAAAAATGCCATCTGACGCGCGATACGTTCAGGGTGCGACCAATCGTCATCATCTTGACCCGTAATAAAATCACCTGACGAAGCGGCATACCCCACATTTCTAGCCGCGTATGTGCCTCTGTTTTCACTAAGGCTGATGATTTCAATCCTCGAGTCTAAAGCTGCGACTCGTCCAAAGATCCCCTGGAACTCGGGGCCAGAATTGTCATCGACAATTAGCAATTCGAGTCTGGTCCAAGACTGGGCAAGGATTGATCGGACCGAAGTCAGTAGTCGTTCCTCGTCGGGTTTGTATACCGTAAGGACCACTGAAACAAGAGGTTCTTCGCCTTGTTCCCGCACCTGATGATCGGGAACCCGAGCGGTCAGCCGATCGAAGGGCCGCAACCCAGTATTGTCGACGAGTCGCACGGGCTGCAATCGGTGCGAAATGAACGGTCGGTTAAAGGCTGTCAGCCAATCCTCGAAACCTGAGGGTGAGTTATATTTGAATGGATTACGCAACTCTGTGCGCAGATATCCAAAGAATGCACTGTCGAGATCGGGATCCTTATCCAGGAGATGTTCAGCCCGCTGAGCGTTCCCATTCACAATATGATGCTGTATGAGAGCTCTCCTCGCCCTTCGCGAGACGCCTGAAGCCCCAGCTAATTCTTGGGCCATCGAAAGCAACCTCACGCCACACGAGACGTCTTCTGGAAGCAGATTTTGAAGCAAAACGACTCGCCCCAGCTCAGCAAGAACTTTGGGGTCAGCCACGTCGTTGTCCGTTATCTCGCCGCTCGTCACCAGCCGTGTTTTGAATGTTGCCAAAGAAACAGAAGGATGCAGAGCCCCACTCAACAGAACATCACGTAAGCCCAACGACCTGGTCCTTAACGCAGAGGCGATTAAGGAATTCAAGTCCCCACCGACTCGGTGATAGCAGTCAGCATAGAGGTCTTGTGATGTTAAGTTACTTAGGTCACGCGCTGATGAGTCAGTCACTACAGATATGTCTCCTAATAGACATTGGGGATCACACAAGGTTCGGTTTTAGTTAGAAATTGATAGTTTACATGACCATGAGACCGGGAAGCTGAGGCTCTTCGCGAATTAAACAGCTTGATTGCAATCCTCACAGTGCCTGACCCATCGCTTCCTTATGCATGTCCAATGTCGCCTCATACTCTCGTACTTACTCTAGAGACCGTATGCTTGTCTAAATTCAGGGAAGGTTTTACCGTTCAGGAGGTCAAGATAGAGACGCGCCTCTGCTTCTGCGAAGTACCTGCCAAGTCTTTGATCTAACTCTTCGTAGATGGCGCCCGCATGCACCCCGCCGGGATGGGGCGTTATCTCGCCTAAATATAAAGCTTCTGCTCCGATATGAAAATCTAGCCTTAGGAAGGGAACAGGCGAGGCAAGGGAAATCCGGTTTGATAATTCATAGATGGAAGGAGGCACTCCGGTCCCCTCGAACGTTATTTCTCGCGAATTGCGCTTGATCACCTCACCGTTTGCGTTGTAGGTAGCGTATCTAGGCTTCGCTGAAGAACTTCGATCGATTTCCAGGAACATGCCGGCGAAGCCATAGAAAGAATAGACCTTGAAATCGTTCGCTAGCTTATTCGCCGCGTCCAGAATTGCTTCTTCCACCACCCACCTATCTACGGTGATGTGGTCCTTATACCGGCGGATCTCGCGATCCGCTTCAGCTAAGCTAGCATAAGTTTTGGAGCTTCTAACCGAGTGAAGTGTACAACTGTCGTCTACATAGAATACTGCCAGTGATGACGACCCTTTAAGTGGCTTCAATATTGTTCGTGGAATAAGCTCCACGTCTTCCAAACGGGCATCCTTTTTGTATGTCTTGGGAACTGCGATACCTAGAGCTTCGCCAAAGGCGCGGTCTCTTAGTTTGTCATTGCCACCAGGAAAGATATCTTGGCCCATCGCGCGTGCATAACTCTTAGTCCTGCGGAGAGCATTCATGCTGGCACGAAATGAAGTACCAACGCCGAACTTAACTGCATCCATCACGATGTCTTGACGCACATCTTTGTCACTAAGAGAATCATAGAGTGTAGTCAAGTACCGTTCTCGAGTGTCTTTGCGAAGCGAACGGTCGCGCCTTATTTTCCTGATAAGATCCCAGACCGGCTCGTTTGCATACGATCTAGCCCGAGACACTTCTTCAACGCGCTCTTGCCATCCCATTACTGTCTTGTTCCCGCCTGTAAAAACTTTTTAAAAAATGAACTGACTTCGCTGCACGTTCTCCGGGATTCTAGTAACGTAATCGCACGCTCATAAAATTTGCGCGAGGCGAACGCTTCCAAACCACGAGGGCACAGCGGATATATGCTCGGCTATGAAGCTGCCCAAATAGTCTCTACCAGCGCCTTCCTGACCTCTTGGTGTTACCTATTCCATTGGCTTATATCACACCGACAACAAACTGCTTAGACTGACACTGGCCTGCTTTAGACTTCTTCTACGCGGACATGGCCATTTTCCACGTATATTCTAGAACGCGCGCCTGTAGCACGATCGGTGGTTACTATATCAGCTACACCGATTGACGATAGTTCCATCCGACCTGTAGAGGCATCGAACCGTGCGAAGGTTACAGCCCTAGAATCCTGGGTTGGATGATGCCGGAGTTCTAAATTCTCGTCTTGAGTCATCTTCATCGACCAACGCGAACCCTTACTTCCTGTGTCGTTTACGGAAAACTCAAGGGTACTATTACGCGGAACCCGCAAGGTGCCCTTTTTGACTGTAAAATCGGCACTAGTTGTAGTGATGTTCGTGTGATCTCGATCGTAAGGGATACCCAATCGGGTCTGCATTTGGCCAGTAGAATCGGTTACTTCAACTGAGAAATGCCGATGAGGTGCTGCTTCCGGATTATTCGCCTCGTCGTGAGCGCCAATCCAGGCTTTACATTCTGGATGATCGGGATCGGTAGCATCCCACCATCCGATAAACGCCTTTGCGTCAGCTCTCATCCAGTGAAGAGCCACAGCATCACCAGCACGCCCGTTTTGTCTGTTCGATTTTTCCCATGAATCGACCCGTAGACGCCTAGTTGACCGTTCAGGTAGTCCTGATGAGTCCTTCGGCGCCGCCGACGTAATGTGTACATCTTCGTGATATTGAGGCAAAGATATCTCCTAACTTTTAGCAAATGTCACCCTACATTTGATTCGACAGTGTTTGCGAGCCTGTTTGGATGAAGTTTGGGCCAGGCGTGTGCGAGAGGTGCAACATGTCAGCATACCAATTTTAAGGAGTGCTAGACATCGTCCTCAGAATCTAGCCCAGATCAGTGCTAGTTTATTCAGGCTTCAACTTTGGAGGCTAATTTCTCCAGCCGAGACAGATAAGCGGCTTCACTGTAATTCTGGTCAATGAACGTTTGAGCACGTCTAGCTTGTTCAATGTACGCAGACGCATCATTACTATACTCGGAGACGATTGAATTGATTTCGTCAGAATACGCATATACTGCTGCGTCCCCATATGTCATTTTGAGAGTGTGCGGTAAAATAACAACCTTACCGGCTTGTAGCGCTTCTAGCACAGCTATCCAGACATGATTGCCGAGCCGTTGATGGGGGTAGTAGACCCAGAAGTCAATCTTATCTAAGAAACTAACCAGAGACTCTTGGTCCGAGTTAGTCACTTGCTCCTCATCAATGATCTCAGCACCGAGCAGCTCTCTAACAGGACTTACATTCCCATAGAAAAGGGTTCTGTATTCGCCAGAAGTATAAACATTCTGAAACGTCTCTCGTGTTGAAGGCCAACGATACTTATTTCCAAAAGTGTGAAAACCTACCACCGGTGGAGGGCTAGGTTCACGCACGGTACCTTTGTTAGCTTCTATAGGAGTTTTCCACGGTTCATTCAAGAGACGTTGTTGAGGCAAGTATGATTCCAGTGCTTCATGGCTGTTTAGATCTCCCCCTGCCATATGAAACGACGAGTTAAAGCTTGTTTCAAGATGGCGCAGCACCCTGGCCGGATGTGCGAGACTCTTCTTTACGGCACCCTTAAGAAGCGAACCGGTCTCGTGTACTACTACGCCCCGTTGAACGACGACCGTAGATTGGAACTGATCTAAGAACATTCCTACTGCTGAGTCATGTACCACCATTAATCTCGTTTCAGCACGGTCCGTTTCCGCGACCTGGGTGACTTTGCCTTGAAATTGCATATCGAAGAGTTCAGGTTGTATGACACCCCTCTTGAGCGTCTGGGGTGAGTTGACCTGCATGTAACCCACACGCAAACCAGCTCCGACGGCACTTTTCATCTCGTGCATAGTTTTGAGAGAATACTTAGCACTCTGCCTAAAGTCGGTTAGGTAGATAACATCAAATACACCGAGGTCTTTATTCCGGTTTTCTGGCGCAAAAGTGGTAGGAATAGCAAAAGGACGGCTGACGCCCATCCGTAAGACTGGCTTCTCACCGCCCTTACTCACTTCCTCATGCCACTGCTGGAACGCCCATCTGTAAAGTAATCGAGAATAAGAAAAGTACCCGCGATACATCTCCCCGGAAGTAAGTGACCCACCCCAGACGCGGCTGAACGATAGAGGTTTATTAGCGAGGTCTACTACCGCTGATTTACCAAAGTGCGCCTTTATGCGCTCAACTAACTCAGTATCGCTTCCCCGTTTGGAAGTGTCCCAGTTGCCCACCTGCTCGGTTAAGCTTTTGCGAAACATGAGAGAGGAGTAGTTTGTTTGTAAATGCTGTGGCCGTGTATTAATTCGCCGAAATTTCATGTCCGAAGTTGTACGGATATGTCCAGCTGTAGTGGCCGCGATAGATTCATTCTCTATCAGAACGGATGCTTGCTCAGCTATCTTGTCAGGATGGGACCAATCGTCGTCGTCGTGGGTTGTAACAAAAAGCCCACGCGCTTCCGCTAGCCCGGCGTTTCTCGCAGTATAAGCACCACCATTACTTTGTTGTCGAATGACCCGGATCTGTGGGTCGAGTTCCGCGAGTTCTGAGAGAAGTTCGTCATAAGCTGTCGGAGAACCGTCATCGACAATGAGTATCTCTAGATTTTTCCAAGTTTGATTTAGAAGGCTATTGACGGCCGTATAAATGCCTCGATCAGGCGAGAAGGTCGGAATAATGACAGACACTAACGGGCCGTCTATTTTTTCATTGGTAACCGAAGTGAGCCTATCCAGTAATGGTAAGGAATCATCTTCATCAAGTTGTATCGTATGCATACCACGGTCCGTGTAAAACTCGTTCATTGCGTCTAGCCACACGGACTCAGCCCCCTGTTGATGGGCGATCCTATCGATGGCTAACAACGCGACTTGTACCGGCGCTAACGCATGCAGATCAAACCGGGCAGTTAATTTGTCTTGTTCATCATAGGCTCCAATTGACGCGAGCGCTTCGACAAGTTGCAACTTATCCTGCTCTGATAGAGCGTTCGCACCATGTCTTAAAAGAACAAAACGTAAGATTTGTATCCCGGCATGTGTATCAAGATCGCTCTTCGAAGTATTGAATAAATAATTTGATAACGAGAGCAAAATAGGAAGGTCGTAATCTCCTAAGGTAAGGGCTCTCTCGTCCTCGTGGGCACGATTTAGCAAGTCAGCAATTTCCATTTGGAGCGAGAGCATGTCATGCTGCCCGTCTGAGGCTGCGCGAGCGTAAACATTTCTTACTAGAACCGAACGAGACTGAAGGGCAAACGAATTGAAGGAAGTAAGATTCTTCTTGAGTAGGTCTTCGTAGAATCTGCTAACTGCAGTGGGAGAAATTGGTCGCGAGCCAGTTTGTAACGAAGAAGGTGCTACTTGCTGGTTCGCGACATCATGCGAATGAGGCTCGGGCTGGTTCGAACTTCGTAACCGCGCACGCAATTTATTGAATATCCGAGAACGCAAGCTTAACTCCTAATTTGCAATCCATCTAACAGCCACACTACAGCTAGTTCGTACCCTCTCAGGTGCTTCTGTTTCGGTAAATAGTAGTGACTCTTCACACAGGACACAGGTAGTTTAGTGTCGAAACCCATAGGTCGGAAAACTAACTGTTGCTGCTTCTCTGTGTAGCAATCCGATCCAAGTGCTATCCACTTACTCAGTCAGAGTCGCGACTCGACTCAGAAGCGAGTCCGGGGCATATTGTTTCGCGATGAAACTCCGAGCGCGCTCAGCTTGGGCGACGTATTCATCTCTATTCTGAGTGTAAAAATCAATCAGAGAAATCACTTCATCCTCTGCGGCATACACCGCTGCCTCACCATATAGACGTTCCAATGACGTAGGTAAAATAACAACTTTTCCTGCCTGAAAAGCCGATAGGACTGGAGCCCAGACACGATCCTCCAGGCGACTATGAGGCCAGTAGACCCAGAAATCGATACTACGCAAGAAATCCACTTCTGACGTATCGGTATCATCGACTAACTCCACCTGGTGTTTAAACTCAACCCCATATTTCTCCAGTGGTTGCCAGACCTGACCATAGAAGCGCGTTGTGAATGAGTCAGAGATATATACTTTCTCAAATTGCTCCCGGGTGTTTGGGAGCCGATATTGATTACTGTTTGAGTGAAAGCCGACGACCGGCATCTCTGTTGGGGTGCGAACCTCACCTGGGTTCTCCGAGACGTGAGTACGCCAGATCATGTCATCAAGTAGGGTCCTTGCCAGCGGCAGCGTCACCTTCAGTTGGTTCTGTTCATCCTCCGAGGCACCTATGGTCTCAAAACGCGTATTAAAACAAGCGTCTAAATTGGTTAAGGCTTGGGGAGCGTAACTCGGCGTGCGCGGCTCTACATCGGCCAACGCAACCTGCTTTTGCTCGATTGCAATGCTCCGTTGGCTACTGAGACTCGCTTTCTTCTGGTCTAAGAACATACCAATGGAGGTATCGTAGACCACTAACAGATCAGTATGGGCTAGATCGTCGAGGGAAATCTGGGTGATCTTCCCTTCGAGCTGTAACTCAAATAGACGGTCAGGGAACGCGGTCGTGGTCCGTGTTTCGGGAGAGTACAAATGCAAGTATCCAACCCGCAGACCGCTATCTGCAAGAGATGCCATATCTGTGAGGGCGTTATCCACAGACTTCGCTTGTCGGAAGAAATCTGAGACATACACTACGTCAAAATCTCCAAGATCTGCGTTGCGTTGCCCTGGTTCAAACGTGGTGGGGACTGCATACGGTCTTGGCTCCTCGGAGGACCGATACACATGTCCCTCACGTTCATAGGCTTCACGATGCCATTGTCGAAACGCTGACCGATAAATCAGTCGAGAATACCCAAAAAATCCTCGAGACATCTCTCCAGAGGTTAGAGAGCCCTCCCAAACGCGGCTAAATGAGAGCGGCTTATCATGCAGGCCGCGGACACGATCTTCCCCGGCATACCTGAGCAAGCGAAGATAGAACTCAGAGTCACCTCCTCTGTTCACAGGGTCCCAGTCCCCTATCTGCTCAATTAGTGAGCGTCGGAACATGAGCGAGGAGTAATTCATTTGCAGGTATCTTGCTTCAGCGTTGACCCTTGTGAAGTTCAGGTGTTCTGTGGTCCTAATATGGCCAGATGTGGTGGCCACAAGTGACTCATTTTGGATTAACGGCTGCACTTGCATCGCGATTTTATCGGGGTGTGACCAATCATCATCGTCATGTGTGGTGATGAAAGACCCTGTGGCCACCCGCAGCCCGGCGTTGCGAGCCGCATATGCGCCAGCGTTCTCTTCTTGATGAAGCACCCTTACTCGGGGATCGAGACCCTGAAGATCCTGAAAAAGACCATCAAATCGCTCCGGAGACGCGTCATTCACAACGATTATCTCGAGATTCTTCCACGTCTGTTCTATCAAACTGCGAAGAGCCGTCCTTATCCCCTCGTCGGGCGAGAAGGTGGGGACAATAATGGAAACCTTTGGCCCCTCGAGGCTAGTAGTTGAACCCGCACTTAAACGGTCCATAAGCGGTAGGGAGCTATCCTCGAGTAGCTGCACCTGAGACATATTCAGATCTGCATACAGCTTATTGAGGCCTGAAATCCAATCATCGTGAGATGTTCTGCTCATGCGCAGCCGTTTGAGATGGAGTAAGTCAGTCTGCAGCGGAGCAAACTCATCTATGCCGTGTGCTTTTGCTAGAGTTTGCGAGGTTTCGAATTCGCCGAGATCGTGAAGGGCCTCAATATTTAACAGTAGGCTCGCGGGTGATAGTGCATCCGCTCCGAAATAGGTGCGTACGAATTCGTAGATCTGAACCGCCGCATGTTTATCTAAATCGTCACGCGCCGAATTAGCAATTAAATCGGCTAACGCAAGCAATACTGAGCTATCGAAAGCAGTGTTAATTTCGGACGGGTTCTCTTGTGTAACGTCACGATCTAAGTGATTGCTTATGATCTCGATAAGGTCTTCCAGCGAGATATTCCGGTTTGAAGCTACCTGGGCAAAAATGTCGCGGATAACAATTGAGCGGGTTTGAAGTGCGAACCTATAGAAGTTCGGCAGGTTAACCCGAGTCCTATGGCGGTAATAATTTATCAGCGGATTGGACAGATCAATTGAAGAATTATTGGCTTGATCCGTCGCAGCTTCTCTATAGGAAGTAAACGCCTTCTGGAGGCGACCAGCCCACTTTCTCAGTCGACTGCTGGTTACTGGGACCATCTCTTGCCTCTCCAAGCGTCGGGCTTACTTCGCTGCCCTAGGATAGATGTCTAATCAAAAGGCCACCTAACCCACTGCACAGGTTAGGTGGCCTTCTCAATGATCAATTAGCGGCGTCTGTCGGTGTCAACTACATCGACGCGCACGGAGTATCCTGCAAGTCCTTCGACCACGGTTCTAAGTGCGTTAGCGGTCCTGCCCTTCCGTCCGATCACTCTTCCGAGATCGTCCGGGTTTACGTGGACACTAAGCATTTCTCCGCGCCTGTTATTGCGAAGTTCAACTTGAACGTCTTCTGGATAGTCAACTATCCCGCGTACAAGGTGCTCCAACGCTTCTTGCAACATGGACACTATTCAGCTGCCTCTTCAGTCTTTTCATCAGGAGAGGCTTCTTTAGTCTTTGGCTCTGGCGCCTCAGGGACTACAACTGAGCCTTTGTCTGGTGCAACGAAGGCGTCTTTTTCAGCTGGGTGCTTCATGAGCGATTCGTCGTACTCTTCGCCCTTGTGCTTTTGCCAGTCACCGGTGAGTTTCAGCAAAGCTGCGACTTGCTTGGATGGCTGTGCGCCAACACCCAGCCAGTACTGAGCACGCTCGGAGTCGATTCGGATAACCGACGGATCTTTTGTTGGGTGGTAGATACCGATTTCTTCGATAACAGCACCATCGCGCTTAGCGCGCTGGTCTGCAACTACGACACGGTAGTGCGGGGAACGGATCTTACCAAAACGTTTTAAACGGATTCTAACGGCCACTTTTGTGGTTGCTCCTGTTTCATATTTTTGTGATCCTTCCAGTCTTCCTGGGGGCAGGAATCCGGATACATCACGAACGGACTCATCGATCAGAGAATAGAGGGTAGTCTGACCGATGGATCAGTACCGGTCTATTATGACAGACATTAGTAGCAATTTGCTAATTGCCACTCATGTTTGCTTACAAGACGTGCGCTTCTTCACTTGTAGCGACTCCCCGAGTGTCAAAGAATAGCAACGCTTTTGGTGCCAGTTCAGAAATTTTGTATTCTCGGTGAGCTTGGAGCAGGATGACAATATCTGCTTCTTCGACAGCTTGGTCCAGGTCCGCAACTGATTCATGTTCGGTTCCGTTGACCGACCAGGTAGGTACGTTCGCGTCGTGGTAGGAAATGATTGCGCCTTTATCTGCCAGACCAGCTCCGACTGGGATTGCCGGTGAGTGCCGTTGGTCAGAAATATTGGCCTTATAGCTGACCCCTAGGAGGAGGACCTTTGACCCGTTGAGCGACTTCTGGTGTTGGTTCAACAGATCTTGGACACGTTGGACCACGTAGTTCGGCATCGAGTTATTAATGTCTTCTGCCAGGTCCACGAAACGGAATGGGTGACCCAGAGCTTTACGTACGGAATAGTTCAAGTAGCTCGGGTCGATGGGAATACAGTGACCACCGACGCCAGGTCCGGGGTAGAAGGCCTGGAAGCCGAATGGCTTGGTCTTAGCAGCCTTGATGACTTCCCAAATATCAATGCCTAGTTCATGGCTGAATTTCGCCATCTCATTGACCAGGCCGATGTTGATGTGGCGGTAAGTGTTTTCGAGAAGTTTTGCCGTCTCGGCTTCCTTAGCGCCCTTGACCTTGACTACTTGTTCAATGAATTGGCTGTAGAAAGATACGGCAAGATCGCCGGATTCATTCGTAACTCCGCCAACTACTTTGGGCGTGTTCTCTAACGTGTAAGTCTTATTGCCCGGGTCAATCCGTTCTGGAGAGAAAGCAAGGTAGAAGTCTTCGTCAAGTTTCCTACCGTCAGCTTCCAGTACAGGCTGGAGCAGTTCTTCGGTGGTTCCAGGATAAGTTGTGGATTCAAGGATAACCAGCGACTGACGGCGCAGATTGTCGGCTATGGACTGCGTGGCCGCCTCAACGGCTTGAAGATCCGGTCTGCCTGCATCGCCTAATGGTGTCGGAACACAAATGACAATTACGTCAGCTTCTTGGATGACGCTGTTGTCCGTTGTGGCCTGGTACCCGTTCTCCAGCATCTCCTTTAGCTCAGTGTCGGGGATATCTTCGACGTGGGACCTCCCAGCATTCAAATCATCAACGATCTTCTGGCTAACATCGAGGCCAGTAACGTTAAATCCTGCATTGCTAGCTGCGCGGGACAGCGGCAAGCCAACATAACCTTGACCTATTACAACGAGATCTTTCACGCGGTTTACTCCAAACCAATGTTCTTCACGAAACATACTTTGCATCGTGGAAATTTAACCACAGATAAAGCACGTCCGGTGAAATTACGCTGCTGTGCTGCCGGGCGTACTCGAGGAAACGAATCCTCCCTCTGAGGATTTATTTCAGATATTTGTCAAAACCCTTCGGCAGGTTGAGCTGTGATGGATCAAAATCTTTGGGATCGGCTCCGGCACCAAAGGCCGAGCCGATTTCCTGTGAAGCTTTCTTCGCTGCACGTTCTTGTTCTTTGAGAGCCTCGGCTTCGGCACGAGCAGGGTTACCGAAACGCTGCTGCTTACGGTTCTTCCCCTTGCCTTTACCTTTACGTTGGTTCTTACGTCCGCCACCTGGGGCCCCGCCGGGCATACCGGGCATTCCTGGCATACCGCCACCGGCTGCCATTTTCTTCATCATTTTTTGGGCTTCGCGGAAGCGTTCGAGCAGGGTGTTAACCTCGGAGACGTGGACACCCGAGCCGGCCGCAATTCGCGCGCGACGTGAACCATTGATTGCTTTAGGAACGTTGCGTTCGTACGGGGTCATCGACTGGATGATGGCCTCAATGCGATTGACTTGAGAGTCATCAAATTGTTCCAGCTGCTTCTTCATACCCTGCGCGCCAGGCATCATCATGAGCATCTTCTTCATCGAGCCCATTTTTTTCAGCTGCTGCATCTGCTCTAAGAAGTCTTCAAGCGTGAAGTCCTCTTGATCGGCAAACTTCTGCGCCATTCTTTCGGCAGAGGACTTGTCGATGGTTCGTTCGGCCTGTTCGATGAGTGACAAAACGTCACCCATGTCCAGGATTCGGGAGGCCATGCGGTCAGGGTGGAATACTTCAAAATCGCCGAGACCTTCACCGGTGGAAGCATACATAATCGGCTTACCAGTGATGTATTTAACCGATAGGGCGGCACCACCACGAGCGTCACCATCCATCTTGGACAGGACCACACCGGTGAAGCCGACGCCTTCGTTAAACGCCTGGGCTGTGGCGACAGCGTCCTGACCGATCATCGCATCAATAACAAACAGGACTTCATCAGGGTTGGTCGCCGCACGGATATCCGAAGCCTGTTGCATCAACTCTTGGTCGACGCCGAGACGGCCAGCTGTGTCAATAATGACAACGTCGTGTTGGCGATTCTTAGCTTCTTCTAGCCCTGCCTTGGCTACTTCGACAGGATCGCCTGTTGGATCTTCGTGCTCGGAGGACACTCCGGGATGCGGGGCAAAAACGTGTACGCCGGCGCGTTCACCGTTGACTTGGAGCTGCTTTACCGCGTTTGGCCGCTGCAAGTCGGCTGCCACAAGCATGGGAGCGTGGCCCTCTTGCTTCAAGTGTTTTGAGAGTTTTCCGGCCAGAGTCGTTTTACCGGCACCTTGCAGACCGACCAACATAATAACCGTGGGCGGGGTCTTCGCGAGCTGTAACGTGCGAGTTTCTCCGCCAAGGATTTCTTCCAGCTCACTCTGGACGATTTTGACGACCTGCTGGGCTGGGTTCAGTGCCTCGGAGACTTCTTCACCCAGGGCACGTTCTTTGACCTGCTTGATGAACTGACGCACCGCCGGTACCGCGACGTCAGCATCCAGCAAGGCACGCCGGATTTCGCGTGCGGTTGCATCAATATCTGCCTCTGTCAGCCTGCCCTTACCGCGAAGGTTTTTGAAGGTTGAGGACAGACGTTCCGTCAAAGAATTGAACACGTGCGATTATCCTTGTTGTCGACTCTGCTCGATCCGGATGTCTCGAGCATAAAAATGGTACCTGGCGCCTCACTTTATCAAGTCAGCGCGCCAGGCACACACTCGCTGTGATGTATTTATCTTCCAGCAAATCAGAAGCTAGCTAGCAATCAACGCATCCACAAAGGCTTCTGTTTCGAAAGGAGCCAGGTCATCGGCACCTTCCCCCAGACCAATAAGTTTCACTGGCACACCGAGTTGGCGCTGAATTGCCACAACGATTCCACCTTTGGCGGTCCCGTCGAGCTTGGTCAGGACAATCCCCGTGACATCTACGGCTTCGGTGAAAACCTTGGCCTGCATCAGACCGTTCTGACCGGTCGTCGCATCGATCACCAAGAGGACCTCATCAACCGGGGCTTGTTTCTCAGCCACCCGCTTGACCTTGCCGAGCTCTTCCATCAGGTTGGCTTTCGAGTGCAAACGACCGGCTGTGTCTACTAATACGACATCAGCTTCTTGCTGGATCCCGGCTTCTACCGCAGAGAATGCGACAGAAGCGGGATCGGCACCTTCTTGCTCGGAACGGACGGTCTCGACTCCGACTCGCTCTCCCCAGGTGGTCAGCTGTTCTGCTGCGGCAGCACGGAAGGTATCTGCGGCACCAAGAATTACGTTACGTTCCTCAGCGACTAGCACGCGAGCAAGTTTGCCAACGGTAGTGGTTTTGCCGACCCCGTTGACCCCAACGACCATCATGACAGCTGGTTTACCGTCTTTGCGGGTGGCAGCAAGCCGGCGGTCCATTGTTGGATCCACCATCTTGATGAGCTCTTCACGAAGCATCGTGCGAACAGCTTCGGGATCGCGCGTACCTTCGACGGTGACTCGCTCTTTGAGACGATCCACCAGCTCCATGGCTGGGTCCGTCCCGAGATCTGACATGAGCAGTGTCTCTTCGATCTCATCCCAGACGTCTTCGTCAATGTCATCCTGGGCCAACAGCGCCAAGAGACCCTTGGAGAAGACATTATTGGACTTCGCCAACCGTGCGCGGAGACGAGCCAGGCGTCCAGCGGCCGGGGCTGGTTTCTCAAGCTCAACTGCCGGCTCTTCAATTACCTCCGGCTCTGGCTCTGGTTCAGGTTCCGGCTCTGGAACCGGCGCTGGCTCTGGAGGCGCCTGCGGTTCAGCAACGGTGGGTTCCGTAACCGAGGGGACCTCAATGGTCGCCGCGGTGAGCTCTGGCTGAGGCTCAGGCGGAGGGGCAACTTTCGGTTCGTCGACAGGGCGGTCGAGTGCGACCACAGCACCGACACCAACGATTACAGGTCCGAGAAAAGCTAATAACAGAAGTTCCACAAGGTATAGTCTGGCACACTTTTCACCTGGTGCAACGTTCGTGTTATGCCATCGGCACAGCTGAAGACAGGGTGGCGTGAATTCTTGCGTGCCATAATGAAGGATATGTCTGCGTCGGTGGAAAAGATTAAGATCCCAGGTGAAATCCGCGTACTTATTGCGGCCGCTTTCATTATTGCCATTGGCTTTGGAATTATCACGCCAGTACTCCCCCAGTACGCCGAGTCATTCGGGGTTGGGGCATTCGGGGTCTCCGCTGTAGTTTCTATTTTCGGATTAGCGCGGCTGATTTTTGCCCCGGCCTCCGGGCGACTGACCATGAAGTTTGGAGAATCCGGTGTTTATATCACCGGCGTGACAATCGTTGGCATCTCGATGTTCGCGGTCGCTTTTGCCCAGACCTACACTCAGCTGCTGATCTTTCGTGGCCTCGGTGGTTTCGGGTCTACATTATTTACCGTTTCGGCGATGTCATTTCTCGCTGCGAAAGCTCCCCCTACTATCCGTGGGCGAGTGTCAGGGGCATATGCGTCCGCATTTTTGATCGGAAATATTTCGGGGCCCCTTGTTGGTGGTTTGCTTGTTGCGCTAGGGCCTCGGGCGCCGTTTCTCATCTACGGTGGGGCTCTGCTGATCGCTGCGTTTGTGGTCTATCTCGGCTTGCATCGTCAGAAAGGCGGCAAGCGCCATAAAGTCGTTGATGAGCGTGTGCCGTGGAACTTCGGTGATGCAATCAAAGACCACTCCTACCGCGCAGCACTCGGTTCTTTCTTTGCCAATGGCTGGGCGAGCTTTGGCGTTCGGAACGCCATCATGCCGCTCTTCGCTGCCGCTGCCTTTGCTGGAACGGGTTTCTTCCTTGATGGACCCCAAACTGCTGCGGTGGCATTATCCATCTTTGCTGCTGGCAACGTTATCGCTGTTACCTTCTCTTCGCGGTTATCAGACAAGTATGGTCGGAAGCCGCTGATTGTCATCGGCCTGGCGGTGGCAGCTATAGGCACCGGAGTTCTGGGCTTCATGACCAGCCCAATGCTGTTCTTTATCGCATCACTGATCGCGGGTGCAGGTACAGGCATGATGAACGCGCCGCAGCAAGCCGCGATTGCGGACCTCGTCGGTCAGGAACGAAAAGCCGGTACGGTTATGTCCGCTGCGCAAATGGCCTCCGATGTGGGCTCGATTATCGGCCCCTTATTCATCGGTTGGATCGTCGATCTCTACGGTTTCGAACTAGGTTTCGCTATTACCGGCGGGATCCTCGCTGTGGCCTGTATCGTGTGGACTTTCGCACCAGAAACCAACGTGCGAGTGGCCGGAGAGCGGCCCATAACAGGGTCCGTGCCGTCTGTGGCACAATCGAACGAGCAATCTCGCTCTGATTCAGATCAGGCCTGATGCAGCTTTTGACTGATGACCTGCGAGACGCCATCGCCACGCATTGAGACCCCGTAGAGCGCATCAGAAATCTCCATGGTCCGTTTCTGGTGGGTAATGATAATCAACTGGGAATCGTGCTGAAGTTCCTTGAAGATCGTCAATAAACGCGTCAGGTTCGTATCATCCAGCGCAGCCTCCACTTCATCCATCACATAAAACGGGGAGGGTCTGGCCTTAAAGATTGATACCAGCAGGGCAATGGCTGCCAGCGACCGTTCCCCTCCCGATAAGAGGGATAGCCGTTTGACCTTTTTACCTGCGGGGCGCGCTTCGACTTCAATGCCCGTTTCGAGCATATTGGCGGGATCAGTCAGCGAGAGACGTCCTTCTCCCCCGGGGAACACCGTGGCAAACACATGTTCAAACTGCGCAGCGGTATCCTCATATGCTGAGGAGAATACTTCTAGGACCGTGGCGTTGACATCTTCAATGATTTTGAGGAGATTGCGACGCGAATCCTCAAGATCAGCTAATTGCTGGCTCAGGTACTCGTGTCGTTCTTGAACCGCTTTATATTCCTCTAGCGCCAGTGGATTGATTTTGCCGAGCTCTTTGAGCTGCCGTTTTGCAGCACGCAGTCGTTTCTGCTGCTCCCCCCGGTTATACGTAAGGGCTACGAGGGCACCGTCGTCACCGGTATCGATGGGTTGATCCGGCCCAAAATGCGCCACCAGATACTGGTGAGAATAACCCAACTCATTCAGTGACCGCTCGTGCAACTGGGCCAATTTAATTTCATGTTCCTGGCGCACCAGACGGCGCTCATGGAGCTGCTCCTGAAGCTTTGCTAATTGGCTTCGTGAAGTTTTGACGACTTGATCTGCAGAATCGACTTCGGTCTGAAGTTCTGCGCGTTGGTGTTCGAGTGCTGCTGCATCTTGTTCAGCACGTTCGATGCTCCCGCCGATCCGATCGAGTGCGACCTCAATCCCAGCCTTAAGATTTGTCAGTCGCTGTACCGTGCGTTGCTGACGTACTAGGGCACGTTGGTACTCCCGCTGGGCGATCTTAGCAGCGGATAACCTTCGCCGAGCTTGCTCTACACGTTGCTCTGCTTGTTGGGCGGTGTTCTCCGCCGTTCGCAATGCTAACCGAGCTTCGGTTTCAGCAGCGCGAGCCGCACTCGCAGCCTGCTCCGAAGTTTGCTGCGCTTCAGCAGCCTGATCTGCACTCAGCGCGCTTCCGCTATCTAGAGAGACAGCGGCCTGCAGCGCGTCGAATCGTTCTTGAGCTTGCACATATGCGGTGCGCGCTTGTTCGAGATCCGCCAGAAGCTTGGCTCGCTGCTTTTCGCTGCGTTGCTGGGCTGCCGTTTGTTGTTGCAGGTTACGCTGCTGTACTGCTATTCGTTCGCGCAGTGTCGTTACCTCAGATTGCTTAGACTGCAGTTCAGCCTCGCATTCCTGGACGCTCTTTTGTGCCCTTTCATGAACGTCAAGAGCGTCTTCAAAAGTGCCTTGAGCCGTCTCTATGGCTGCTTCGAGTTCTTCAAATTGAACAACTGCCTTATCGTAAGTCGCTCTGCGCTCTAGTGAGCTGGTGCCACCCTCCCCGCGAACTTCTAACCATTGCGGGGTTAGAACATGCCCTTGTTTCGTCGCGATACAGAGATGCGGGCACTGTCGGACGAGTTCGCGGTCCCCCAGGATCTCCTGCGCTTGAGTTAAGGACTCGACCACAAGCCCAGACGATAGTATTCGTTGAAGATGGTGAAAGGCTTCTGAAGCATCTTCGCGAACCGACACCACCTTCTGGGCTGGTATAGCATCAGTTAGCTCGGGGAAGCTATGGGGTGATTTTTCGTCCTCATTCGGATGGAAGATTCGAACATCTGAGACTTTCTGCTCATCTAGTACTTCGAGCACTTCTGAGAGCTGTACCTCTGCATTCAGCCACACTCTGTCGGTGGAACCGGCTAGTAGCGCTGAGATTGCAGCTTCCCACCCGGGCTCGATCTCTAGTATCTCGGCCAGGTCGCGTGGTTCGAATTCGTGCAGCGCAGCTTGGGCTGACCCGGGGTCGGGTTGTAGGGACTGTTTGAGTACTTCTACACGAGCTTGCGCAGCGCTCGCTTCGTTTTTATAGGAATTGAGCGCTTTCTCGGCACTTGCTCTAGACTCTCGAGTGTTTTGAGCGTGTCGCTGGAGCTCTTCTTTGTGCTGGCGGCAGGCTTCCAGTTCTTTTTCTGCCTCCGTCAGGGAGGTCTTTAGCTGCTGGATTTCTTGCTGAAACTTCTCAAGCGAGCCCGTGCTGAAACCCGCATCTTGCTCTGCGCGTGCTAGTTCTGCTTGCAATGCGTGCAGTTTAGTCTCGGCTGATTTTCTGCGGCTTTCTGTCTGAGCGAAGGATTTTTGTTGATCAGCTTCCTCGCGTACTACCTGGGTATAGGTTTCCCGAGCCACGCGAGCTTTACGCTCTGCTGCTTCTCTCGCGGCTTGCGCGTTCTGAAGTGCATGCTGTAGCTCACTGAGTTTGTCCTTGCTGTGTACGTGCGCCTGTTCGTTCTGCGATAGCTGCTCACTGGCTTCCTCCGGAGAGAGCCCCGATGAGGCCACAGGTGGCCTCGAAGCAGTTTTGAGTCGCTCGTTCGCTAACGCCTCCAGAGACCGGAAACGTTCAGCAAGGGCAGTCAACTGGTACCGGTGGTCTCGCGCACTGTTTGCAGCTTGCGAGGAGTGCGCAAGCTTTTCGGAGAGTTCTTTGCCGGTCGCTTCGGCCAGTTCGAGCTTGCTCGTAAGCTCTTTCTGCTGTTGTTCAAGATTCTGATCGGCATCTAAGAGCTCTTGTAACCGCGCTGATTGGGTGACCACATCATCAGCTAGCAGGCGTGCGGTCGCGTCTTGGACATCATGCTGAATGCCCTGCGCTTTACGTGCTGTCGCGGCCTGTTTTGAAAGCGGTCCAAGCTGTCGATGCACCTCGTCAGTCAGGTCCCGGATACGGTCAAGGTTTGCGCGCATCGACTCAAGCTTGCGCTCCGAACGCTCTTTCCTCCGCCGGTGTTTCAGAATACCGGCGGCTTCTTCGATAAAACCTCGACGTTCTTCCGGAGTCGCTTGAAGGATCTTATCGAGCTGACCTTGGCCAACGATCACGTGCATTTCTCGGCCGAGCCCGGAGTCCGATAGCAACTCTTGAATATCTAATAAGCGCGCGGATTTCCCGTTGATCTGATATTCAGAACCACCAGAGCGAAACAAGGTACGCGAAATCGTGACTTCAGAGTATTCGATCGGCAACGTGCCGTCCGAATTATCGATCGTGAGCTCGACCTGAGCCCGTCCCAACGGTGCGCGGCCGGTGGTGCCGGCGAAGATGACATCTTCCATCTTGCCGCCGCGCAGGTTTTTCACACCCTGCTCCCCCATGACCCAAGCCAATGCATCGACCACGTTCGACTTACCTGACCCGTTGGGGCCTATAACCGAGGTAATGCCCGGTTCGAATTCGAACGTGGTCTTTGAAGCGAAAGACTTAAAGCCACGGATGGTCAGAGTTTTTAGGTACATACAGGGAGGTTAGTGGAACGGCTAGTTCTTCAGACCGTCATCAAATTCTGGCATGCGTTCCCCGACCCCGAGCAGTTCTGCAATCGCCGAGACCGTGCGAGCCCCAGCTTTCCCGTCCCCATAGGGGTTCACAGCTTCTGACATGGCGTGATAAGCATCTGCATCAGTCAGCAGTGTGGTCACCTCGTCATAGACCCGTTCTTCTGCAGTGCCGATCAGGCGTACGGTTCCGGCAGTGACAGCCTCGGGACGTTCAGTGTTTTCCCGCATGACTAGGACCGGCTTGCCCAGGCCTGGGGCTTCTTCTTGCACGCCGCCAGAGTCTGTTAGCACGACGTTAGACAGGCTGATCAAGTGAGTGAATTGGCCGTAAGCCAGTGGCTCGGTGACGATGACATTCGACTTGTCTTCGATGAAGGGCAAGATGGCTTCACGCACGACAGGATTCTTATGTGCTGGCAACACAAAGACAACATCCGTGTGAGTATCGGCTAGGCGTGCCAACGCTCGGCCGACGCCACGCATGGCATCGCCCTGGTTTTCACGACGGTGGGTGGTCACCAGCACGAGTTTCTGTCCGGTCGCGACATCCTTTGCGACCTTCTCTAGCCGTTCGTCTTCAAACGGTACCTTTTTGTCTACGACGTCATAGAGTGCATCGATAACCGTGTTTCCGGTGATGTACACATCTTCAGCCGGCACCGTTTCACGCAATAGATTGGCTTTTGACACCGAGGTTGGTGCCAGATGCAGCGATGCGAGCTGGGTGGTGAGCTTGCGGTTGGCTTCTTCTGGGAAGGGCGAGAAGATATTGAACGAGCGCAACCCGGCTTCGGCGTGGACTACCGGGATGCCCCGGTTGAACGCCGCGATCGCACCTGCTGTGGAAGTGGTGGTGTCACCCTGGACGACTACGGCATCTGGCGCTATTTCTTCCAAGATTGCATCCAGGCCTGAGATATTTTTTGCCATGACCGCATTGAGTGTTTGGCGGGGCTGAATGATGTTGAGATCATGATCCGGAGTGATACCGAAAAGTTCGTTGACCTGATCGAGCATCTCCCGATGCTGGCCGGTGACTGTCACGTAGGGCTCCATGACCTCGGAGGCTTCCAAGGCTTTAATGATGGGGGCCATTTTGATTGCTTCAGGACGTGTGCCGTAGACCGGCATGATTTTTTTCAACGTGATCCTCAATTCAGGAAACGGACGGGTGCCAACCTGATTTCAGCACACTTGTGAAACCAGAAATGTTCTACTATGACTCTGCACTAGTCTAATCTCTTTGGACGTGGTCCCTTGTCTGAAAGTACCATGCGAAATTTTGTGACCAAGGTGCTTCACAACAGCTGCTATTGGGCCGCTTGGCGATCGAATTACCGCCTGCATTCAATTTGTGAAAGTATTATAGGTCGATAGCGCAGCGTGATCTTTAGACTACGACATCTCTTGATCGTAGTCATCGAAAGGAAACTACATGGCGACTGAGGATGCATCGAAGCCGTCCCAAAGCGGCGATGTCCAACTCGTCAAAGTCGACGGTTCCGGTTTCACTCGGGTAGGGCGTCGCCCTGGGCTTTGGAAATACCTCAAACAAGTGTGGGACTTCCGGCATTTCATTGTCTTTGATTCCAAATCCAGGATCGCTGGAGAATCCTCCGACGACAGCCTCGGGCGTGTATGGATGGTCCTCAACCCAATCTTGCAGGGCGCAGCGTACTTCCTCGTTTTCGGCATCATGCTGGATACCAGCCGCGGCATCGACAACTTCATCGCCTATCTTATTATCGGCGTGTTTATGTACCGCTTCACTGCGAGCACCATTACGGCTGGTTCTAAGGCCATCTCGGGGAACCACGCTCTGGTCACAGCATTTAATTTCCCCAGAATGACCCTCCCCATTGCGATTAACGTACGCGAAATGATGCGGCACACCACCACATACATCACGATGTTCGCGTTGATTCTGCTGATCCCACCCCTAGAACCCATCACCTGGAAATGGCTGTTGTTCTTCCCGATCGTGGCGTTACAGTTCCTGTTCAACCTGGGGCTAAGCATGATTCTGGCTCGCATCGTGGCAGACTGGAACGATTTCACACACATCATCACCTTTGCCACACGCATTTGGATGTACTTATCAGCCGTGTTCTACAGCACAGATCGGTTCGCAGACATGCCACTCGTGTTGAACCTGATGTATGCAAACCCGCTGTTCAACGTGTTGGATATGACTCGCGACATTCTTCTTTACGACACCTTCCCGGAACCCATGCGTTGGATCGTGTTGGGAAGCTGGACCCTAGGAGTGCTCGTTATCGGTACCATCATCTTCTGGCAGGGCGAAGAGAAGTACGGAAGGGAACGCTGATGACCGCCACAGAGACCGTCGCGACAACAGTCAGTGATGCCACTGTCGTGATTGATAATGCTTCGTTGACCTACACCGTGCGCAGTGCAACGAAAGAGACCGGACCTCGGTCACTCATACAGCGCATCAGGGGTGTGGCTGGCGTTTCTCAGCAGTACGTGGACGCGCTGAAACCTCTGTCTTTAGTAGTGCGCACTGGAGAAGCCGTAGGGGTCATTGGTACCAACGGCTCGGGTAAGTCCACTCTCATGAAGCTACTCACCGGACACCTGCCACCTACCCAGGGCACCATTTACGCGACTTCCACTCCGGTCATGCTCGGCGTCAACGCGGCGCTGGTGAAACAAATCTCCGGCTACGACAACATCACCCTGGGTTGTCTCGCTATGGGGATGACACGACAACAGGTTGAAGAAAAGCGCGAATCGGTAATCGAACTGTCCGGACTCGAAGACCGAGCTCTCCGGTTGCCCATGAAGGCTTACTCTTCAGGTATGGCATCACGCTTGCAATTTGCAATCGCCACCAGCATGGACCCGGAAATTCTGATCATTGATGAGGCGCTCAATACTGGCGACGCACAGTTCCGGGATCGTACAGCCGCACGCATCGATGAGCTCCGTAGCCAAGCCGGTTCCGTGTTCTTGGTTAGCCACTCGTTACCCACTATTCGTGAAATGACCAACCGTTGCATATGGGTCCAACAGGGTGAACTCGTCATGGACGGTGACCCGGCTGAAGTCACCAAGGCCTACCATGGCTACACCAAGCGGATGGCTCAAAAGAAATACGAAGAGGGCGCAAAGTATCTTGATGGAATCCGGCAGGACTATGTGCCGCAAGCAGTGGTGTGGTCCTAACCGCGCCCGGGCCGCGACGCATACCTTCGTGCTGAGTCACCACGTTGGCTAGCCATACTATGATGAAGGCCGAATCTTTAAAGAAAGGCCGTCTCGCATGACACGTTCTTGGTTCCAGCGACTCCGTGGGTTTCTGACCCGCAATAGTTCGCTCCACCAGGATGATAGCAATCCAGAACGTGGCGATCATGAAGCGACTGAAGAGCGTCAGTTTACGCTAGCCGATTTAAACCCTGACGCAGCGCGCAGACAAGCGAAAATCGGTAAAGGCTATGCGCGCGATAAGTACACCAAAAAACGCCTGGCAGAGCTCAAAGAAGGCACCGTAACGCTCCCCCCGCATAAATCGTGGAGCGGAGATTATACGGACTGGGCTGCCGATCCTTTTCAAGATCTCAATTGGCGATTCCAGTTCCATACGCTGCGATGGATCAACCCCTATCTCTGGGACGCCTTAGATGGTCACGAAGACTCTAAAATCGAGTGGAAACGTATCGTTCGCTCGTGGGCCGAAGCGAATCTTCCTCCCGAACAAGCGGCTGATAAGTATGCTTGGATGGATATGACTGACGGGAACCGAGCGATACAAATCAGTCTCGGTGCACCGCTTATCGACGAAGATGACCATTGGTACGCCGACCTGTTAGCTGCCCACAGAAATTGGCTGCTTGATGATACGAAAATCGTGCCGGGGAATCATGGTCTCCACCAAAATCTTGGCTTGTTTGTGGTCTCCGCTGTGTTGCGTGACCAGATCGGTATCGATCGCTCTCTGAACCGCTTAGGAGCTCAAGTTCTTGAGGCGTTCGATGAGAAGGGCTTGAACGAAGAGGGTTCGGTCGCCTATCACCAGATCAACGTTGTGTGGTGGACGCAAGCACAAAAGCGACTCAAACTCGAGGGGTACGATCTTCCACAGGACGCTGTCGATCGTCTCGATAAAGCCGGCGAAGCCATGGCTTATCTCGTCTTACCCGACGCCACAATGCCACAGATCGGAGACGGAGGTCGAGGAAGAGGCCAGCGGCGTATGCATCCGCTACTCGACCAAGTAATCAAGGGGCAGGTACAGGAGCGAGATCTTCCGCTTTTCAAACACTTCCCGAATGGTTTCACCGTTTCACGCAGCGGCTGGGGGCATAACCGCCCTTTTCTGCAGGAATCCCACACGATTATCCGACACGGGATTGACCTCGAGCGGCACTCACACAACGACCGAGGCAGCGTCCATATTTACACACGTGGACGCCGCTGGATCACGGACGGTGGCTTCCACAGCTATCAGCAGCGCAACCGACACCGCAATTACACGAAATCGCGCTCCGCACACAACCTGGTTGACCTGCCCGAGCAAGAATACGATAAAACCGGTGATGTGCCCGTCCAACTGGTACAACACGAGGATGACTTGCACGTGGTGGAAATTCTCGATGAGAATTTTCAATCTGCCTGGTGGCGTCGCAGGGTAATCTACCTACCCAAATTGGACACGTGGGTTATATGGGATCGTGTGAAAGCTGAACAACATGAAACCATCCGCCAGCAGTGGCTAATGGATTTAGGTGTGAGAGTCACTCAGCAATCCGATACAGGCCTTAAGTTGCACGATAAATCGCATGCTCTAAAAATGGAGTGGTTCGGGGACGTACCCGCTCTTGATATAGCCAAGGGTGACCGCAATTCACAATCCAAACGAGGCCTGATCGGTATTGGCTGGAAAAAAATGCGGAACGGTACATCCGTTCACGCGAACTTCAATAATGACTCTGTGGACTCCATAGTCGTGATTACTGCTGACAACGATGCAGCTCCCTCCATCAAGCTCGAGGAATACACACCTATGTCATCCTTTAATCTCATGCTTGAGCGCGATGATGTCATTCAATTGCTCCACGCCGAACCACGCACCACGAAGCTCACAGACTAAGAACTTCGCGGTCACCCTCTAGAGACGTCCACGACACCGACCACAGAGTGCTGGCTCCTAAGAACTATTATTGTCCCGAGCGTTCCAGTACGGCCAGACGGCTCGTGCCTTTTTCGATGTGTTGGAACTCAGGGTATGCTTCCAACCAAGCATCGACGATTCCGGCTTCATCATCCCGATGAGCGTCGTCAAGAATAACTGTGGCTTGCGGAGCCAAATGATGGACGAGTTTCGGGAGTGAAGGGTAACGCGCCTGAGGTCCTGTTGCTGCAGGAGGTCCGTCAACGATTAGCATGTCTATGTCGCTGAGATCATCCATGGCCGCTAGGGAGTACCAGTCGAAGTTCTTTCCGTCGCACTCTGTAGGTTCCAACGGTGCGAGGCGTGTATCAATTACGTCGTTGAGGTTATGACGATCAACGGCTCCGCGTGTGAGACCGAGATAATGCTCCAGATGATCAAGCGAAACTAATTTCCCACCAATGGACTGACAGAGATATCCCAACCATACCGTCGAGGTACCACTACCGAGCTCGAGGATCCGCCGCGGACGTCGTTCCTCCACGACAGCGAGCAGATGGGCCAATGCCTGCGAATCGATTGCGAAACCACCGGTGCTTGGCATCGGGAGCTTAACCTCTGGGTACCGCTGATAAATGTGAACTAGTGATTCAGTCTGACGAGTACTGTCTCGTATAGCGTGAGTCAGCTGCTGTCGGTTCGTCTTGGCAAGCCGCTGGACACCTTTGTCGAGCTCTGATACTTCGTCATCAAGTGTTTGTAATCCCTTACGCGAAAGATCTTGAGTGTTCGTCAAAGTTTTCTGGAGCTCACTGAGTGACTGGCTTAACTCCGCGAAGTTGTCATCCAGTCGGGCTCGGGCTTCATCTTGGCGTCGCATGCCTTGTTTTACCCGCGCAGACAATTTCTGGACCACGGTCTTGGTTCGTTGCTCTCCTGTACGAGCATGATGAGTAACGTATCGGGCTATAAGCAGAAGGCTCAGCACACTGGCTATGAGGCCGCCAAAAAGCAGCGCCGCGACGAGTACCCACCAACCGTTGATTGCAGCAAGTATTCCTAGCGCACCGAGGATGGTGATCGCAGATAGCATCGCTATTGCAATGTTGCGTAGAGTGCCCAAAGTTTCTCCCAGTTTGGTGACGCGTGCCATGCAGCACATTCATAAATTCTAAACTATTCGTGGAGATACGAAAGGTTTGGGCTTGTCCGCGAGCTTGTGTTGGAAATGAGCAGTAACTCATCTGCCAATCATCTATGCCGGGCTGCGGAACTACCCCTCCTGGCTAGCTTGTTGAATCGAGTGCACGGCTTCGTCAGTGTCACGGTTCCAGAACCTCTGAGCTTCTTCGGTCTGCCACTCATGAGAACCATACATCTGCCCGAGCTCTTCCACTGTAGCTATCGCTTGCGAACGCTGTTCTTCCGGAACGTCATCCAGCTTCCGCAGGTACCATCCAGTAAAGAATGTCTCCATACGAGACGCTTTGTAGCTCTCCAACAATCCGACCTCTTCCAGCCATTGGCTGCGGGCGGACTCTAAGGGCAAATACTTATCGAAGAACTTGGCGTTGACCGTATTCACCACGGAGTTTTCCACTTGGGCATAGTATGTGTGGGCTGCTACCGGAACTACTGCGAACTTATTGGCGTAGTAGAGCATCTGCTGGAAAAAATAGGAATCTTGCCCGACAGCACCGACTGGTTGGGTAAGCCCAAGGCCTCGCAACCAGTCGGTACGCGCCACAATGGCTTGAATGCTAATGGGCATGAAGTCCATATCGACCAGTGCTTGGGGTCCGCCTTCGCCGATATTGCCTTCGATGCCAAGACGATCCCGTAAGAACTTCGTGTAACGTACCGGGCTGTTGTCGCCGCGCCACCGGGTCATGTCACCGACCGCGAAGTCGACATCAGTCTTTGCGGTGATGTGCAGGAGTTTGACGTAGGCATCGTTGAGCGCTTCATTATCTGGATCCAGGTACGTCACGTATTCACACGAGGCGAGTTCCAGACCCTTATTTCGCGGGCGAGAAGCACTGCCTGAGCCTCCCGGTTCAAATCGATATACAGTCGCACCTATGAGCTCCCGTTCCAAGGCCTCGAACGCATGAATCGTTGTGGGATCAGTGGAACCATCGTCGACCAAGATGATCTCCATCTGATCGAAAATACTCGATCGCCGCAGTGAGGCGATGCATTTATACAGCAGGTGCGGCCCGTTGTTGTAGATCGGGACAACCACGGACAGTATGGCCGGCTTATGGGTGCGCTGTGTGACCTCGATGGTTTCGGTGCGCGTTCGTATTCCGATGTCGTCTATGCGATAGCCGGGTTTGGGCTCGACACTGCGAGGGATAACCCCTATATACTCTGCCCCCAGCGAGTGCTGATTCTGCAGCGCAGCGTAGGTATGTCTCATGGCGTGATGTGGGTTGGCTGCAGACGCTTCAAACTTCTCAACTGCACGCGCATCGGTATAGCGGAAGGCGTTGACCAGATCTTCCACATGAGTAGGCGCATACTCATGCTGGGTACCGACATGGACGACAACGTCGGCACGATCTGGAAGATCATGGACGTTGCTGACATCGTCTACCGGGACGGTATCGACGATATTTGGGTAGGTTTGCTGGGCCATATCCTGCTGTAGTGCCGCGTCGTCTGAGTGCTTGAGAATGACGACTCTTGGCTCTGGGACGCTGGCACTCAGACCAATGGTCGAGAGAATTTTTGAGATACGCATGAGAGCCAGCTCGTGTGAGAAAGCCGAGCGGATCCCCGCTGCTTGAATGTCTCGGATTTCACGTTCAGTCATTGTGTTCAACGTGGCTAGGGTATCAGTGAAACCGTTACTGATGTGTACGTGAGGGTAGCGAGAATTCAGTGCCACATTGTAGTTACTGAGCACCACAGTGCCCTGAGCCTGTAACTCGATGGCCCGGTTAGCAAACATAGAAGAAGAATCAGACACTGAGTTGAGATTAACGCTGACATCGACACGGCGCTGAATATCCAACAAAGTCTGATGATCTATGGCTGGAGTGAGGGTATAGGCGTAGCGGTTGGGGAATCGATACCGCGGATCGTGGAGCTCGGAATTACGGTCGAATATCAACAGATCGTAGTAGTCAGACGCTACGACGGCATCGAGGATGTCGCCGCCCCATCGGGCTCGGTCTGGATACTTATGGTTGAACCAGGAGCCGGCAAAAGGCACCAGGGACTTTATCTCGCCCTGTTGGCTACCTATCGGCGAGTGATTTTTCGGGTTGATGCCAAAGGACAGTGTCTCAACATTGATAGCGTGAGGACAGTCCGCCCGATACTGTTCAACCTTCTCCTCAGCTGAAGTGAAGATGTAGTCGGCCTGCTGCGCAAACGGCAAGAACTGAGCGTAGTTTGGTGGGTCTTCTTTCGAGTAAAAGACGATCGGGATCCCGAGGTCGCGGTAGAACGGAAGGATGTGGTCGAATAGGAGCTCCCGCTGCTCACTACGTCGAGCTGTCACGCCCTTCCACGATATGCCGTCGATTCCTTTCCACGTGGAAACCAACAGGAGTACGTCAATATCAGAATGCTGCTGGTAATTATGCGGATAAATGGGCTTGAAGTCTGCTAATCCTTCAAAGCTCTTGTACAAAAAGAGATCAGAAATTATACCGATCTTTGTGGCAAATGGTGTGTTCGCGATCCCGCCGCTGGTGGGTGGGAGATCAGACAATTGACCGAGAACCTCTGACCTCAGATCCTGCCCTCTGGGAGCATGCAGTAGATGCGAGAGGCGATCTGAAATCGGTTCGGAGTGGATTGCTGAGATACGCAGCAGGCTGCTCATGTCTGTAAGACTGCCGTAGGTAGCTAGGCGTTGTTGAACTTCCTGCTGTTGCGTAGCTAGTTCTTCAAGCCGCTTCTGAAGTACATCGAACCTTCTCGGTGACGCATTCGAGACCGAACCCAATATTGATACACCTTCTATCCACGTAGGAGGGTCGAGGCAGTTATTTTCTGAGGTTTTTTAGGCCGTGATACATCTTGTGCACACCGGGTAACGTGCCGATCTTGCGACGTACTCGCTGACGGAGCGTACGGTTCTGCCGCGAAGGCGCTAGGGCACTTCGTTTCAGCTCATGCGTAAGCTCGCCACCCTCAGTGAGTCGGGCAAGCATATCTCTGGCATCCGTAAGACGACCTGGATGTCTATCTTCGAGATGGGCCCACAACACATCATTTTCTAAACGAAGTTGTTTCTCGCTCTCTAACGCAACCCTTAATTCTTCTTGGAGGCGCTGTTGAGCTTCGACTTCTTCAATAAGTCGATGTTGAAGTACTTCAAGGCTTACTTCCTCGAGATTGTCACTCATAGACAATGACTCTACTTGCTATCTCGCCATTGACCGCGGGTGTCGATGACGCGTTTCTCGTACGCTTTGGGACCGAGGTCGGCGAAAGCCGCGTGATCAACCAGCAGGACGACAATGTCGGCGGCGTCAATGGCCTCGTGAACTTCGCACAACTCCAGGTTATCTCGACCTTGCAAGCGTGGTGGGAGCTTCTCGATATGGGGCTCGACGGTGAGGATCTTGGATTGCGTAAATTGGTCCGAGAGCGCCTCGGTAATATTCAGCGCTGGGGACTCGCGCAGGTCATCAATGTTCGGCTTAAACGCCAACCCCAGCGTGGCGATGACCGGGGTGCGCCCGGTTTCTTGTTGCACATCAAAGGCCTCGGCTTTGATCTGGCGGATGACCCACTCAGGTTTTGAGTCGTTGATTTCGCGGGCACTGCGGATGATTGTGGCTGTCTCCGGGGCTGCCGCGACAATGAACCATGGGTCGACCGCAATACAGTGCCCACCAACTCCAGGCCCGGGCTGGAGAATGTTGACCCGGGGGTGCCGGTTGGCCAGGGCAATGACTTCCCAAACATCGACGCCGATTTCATCGGCAATCATCGACAACTCATTGGCAAAGGCGATATTGACATCGCGGAAGGAGTTCTCGACGAGTTTGGACATCTCCGCGGTGCGGGTATCGGTGGTAACCAACTCCGCCTCGCAGAAGGTCCGGTACAGTTCAACAGCGCGTTCGGCAGCCTCCGGGGTGGACCCGCCGATAATCCTGTCATTGGTGACCAGCTCACGCATCACCTGACCTGGCAACACACGTTCGGGAGCGTGCGCGAACTGCAACGTGCCAGCTTCGGCCAGATCTGGGCGCGCTTCGTGGATCACCTCAGCCAACCGTTCAGTGGCACCGGGAGGGGAGGTCGATTCAAGAATAATCAGCTCGTCACCCGACAACTGGGGTGCGAGATTTCGACCAGCGGATTCAATGTAGGACACATCCGGGGTCTTGTTCTCAAGAAACGGGGTCGGGACCGCCACAATGTAGGCATCAGCCGTCGGAGGTTCGACTGTGGCCGTGAGTCGACCGGCGGCCACATTGCGAGCCACATAATCCCCTAGCTCTGGCTCCACGAAGGGGACCGATCCGGCATTCACGGCATCAACGGTCTTGGGGTTGACGTCTACGCCGTGGACCCGCAAGCCCTTATCAGCCAAGATCGCAGCCGTTGGCAACCCGATGTAACCAAGACCGATGACGGCAACGCTGGAGATATTCGACATTCACTATCCTTCTCACGGCACGAGCAGAGGCCCGAATTGTCAGGAAAACTCTAACCAATCAAAGTTATCCAGCTGCCCATCATAAGTCAAAACTGGATTTATCCGGACGAGCCCGATGAAACCAAGAAAAGTTACTCGTTGTCCAGGATACGCCGATACAGTTGGTCGTATTTTTCTGCGTTGGCTTGCCAGGTTCGTTCTTCCAGAACCCATCGACGTCCGGCCTGTCCCATCTTACGGGCTAGCTCTGGATCGTCGAGTAGTTTAGTAATACCGTTCGCCCATGCCTCAGAGTCTTCTGCAGCTATCAATAGGCCCGTTTTACCGTGCTGAACGAGCTCTGACAAAGCCGGTAAGTCTGATGCCATCACAGGTTTGGCACTCGCCGAAGCTTCTACAGACTTCATTGGAGTGACCATTCGCGTTACCTGCGTTGAGATTCGCGGGACCACAAAGATATCGAGCGCTTGATGATAAAGGTGAGATTGATCTCGGTCAACACGGCCCGGGGTAATGAGGCGATCAGCGATACCGAGTTTGCGGGCTGTCTCAATAATATTTGGCAGTGCAGTGCCGTCGCCGACGATGAGCAATCGAAGCCTCGGCCGCTGGGGAATCAATTTAGCAGCTGCTTCCACTACCGTTTCTAGTCCCTCATATGGAACAAGCGAACTGATGGTTCCCACGTATTCGAGGTCTGGATCCAGACCTAACTTGCGACGAGCGGCTTTGGTGTCCCCCGGTTCTTGTAGGAATCGTCCGCCCACTGCGTTGGGGCTCAGCACGATGTTTTCAGCTTCGGCCCCAAACTGGACTAGGTTCTGTTTCATTTGCTCACCCAGGGTTACGAGCCCGTCGGCTGTGAGGGTGGCGTCGCGTTCACGCGCTTGGAAGAGGCGGTAGTAATCCGTGTCGTAGGCTTCTTCACCGCGTGCGGATGCCCAAGTATCAGCCAACTGACCACGGACCTCATAGACCCAAGGAATGCCCACTGCCTCGGCGACGGCCTGGACCACCATGGCATTGGTCCAGTGCGTGGTGGTGTGCAACATTGCCGGACGGTTCCACAACACATACTGCAGCAGCATTTCAGCGTTTTGTTGGAGGCGCTCACCAAAGTGAGATTCGAGCTGGGAGGGTAGCAAACGCTTGTACTTAATCCCATCTACATAGTCTTGGGCATCGGCCAGCAACGCCCCGGTGGTGATCGGCCAACCAATACGGGTCACCGCAGAGACATCCCAACCAAGATCGCGCAGGGACAGCATGATCGAATGCGACCGCTGCGCATAGCCTGACGGTGTATGCGGCAAAGAGTTGGTCAGCACATGCAAGATACGCTCAGTCTTTGGATGATAATCTTCAACAGGATTCAGTCGCGGAGCTACGCCTTGGAAGCTTGCGAGTTCTGATGACCAGCGCTCGACAGTCTTGCGTTCCCGCTCCGTGGTTTCCAGCAGCTCGACCGCTTGAGCCATATCGCCGCGGGTCCATGCAGCCCAGGCTCGTGCTGCGTTCAGCCCCTTGGTGGTGGGACGCACTCGGTCCATAAACCACTGCGCTGTATCGATGTCCCCCAGGGCGATGAACACTCGCGCGTAATCAATGATCTTTCGATCCGCTCCGCGATGTCCCAGGAGATCCTCGGCTTGCTGTTTGAGTTCGTCGGTGCGACCTAGCACAGCTTTTCCAACCGCTGAAAGCGTATCTAACGGTCCCCCACTAACGGAAGCCGCGGCACTCGCAATGGGTTCGCGCAACCGCTGAGGCAGCCTGCGTAACACCAGCAGACCAAAGAGTGCTCGGTTGTTCTTGAGGTGTTCCAGGGCTGCGGTGGCCGAAATCGAAGCTGCCGTCGAAGAGCGTTTCAGCAGACTAGTGTTTTGTTTTTGCGGCAATTTTCGTTTCAAGACGGAGTCCAATTTCATGACTTGCGCTGTATCCGAGGCGTGTGCGGCCACCCAGGCGCGGCCCTCATGTTGGGTCGGTGTGGATTGCGGATCAGCGGCTAGTCGTAACCATAGCGCAGCAAGCGCTTCAGCATCATCAGGCACGACCGCATGGTCCCCGGCCTCGGCCAGAATGCTGGCCGCTTCCCCACAGACCACGCCGGTGATGTGTTTGCCATAGGACAGCAACTCGTAGGTTTTGGACGGCACCGTGTGAGCAAAGCTGGCCCAGTCGGAACGCAAACTCACCACGCACGTATCGGCCCACTGGTAGTGTTCCAGCGTCTCTTGGCCAAATGAGGCAGCCTGCATATCAACCGGCGATCCTGCTGCGTCATTGATGGCCGCGAGTTCAGGTTTCTGGGTACCCTCCCCCACAAACCTGACAGCGATGTTCGGATTGCGTCGTTGGGCGATTCGGGCCGCTTCGATCACCAGTTCCAGCTGCTGTGATTCCCCGTGGTTACCTAAGTAGAGCACGTGCAGTTCACCGGAGGTGCGAGAGCGTGCCTCCACAATTGGCATGTCTTGGGTCTGGCGGCTGTTGAAGATGACTTCGACCGGTGGCATCTGACGATGTTCTAGGGTCTCTGCGAAGCCTTTGGTCACGGCAATAAGCTGATCGGACGAGCGTTGAATCCGCGTGATGGCTTCGGCTACCAGTGTGCCAAAGACTTTGCCGCCACTTTCAGATTCGAAGATGAGATCGGGCCAGGCATCTCGCATCTCGACGACATAGGGCACGTTCTTGATCCAGGCGATGATCCGCCCTGCCACTAAGTTGGGTAGGGCTGGCACTGTGGCCACCACGATGTCCGCATCGGACAGCACTGACAGCGGGACGGAGGTGCCAGCGTGGATGACGGCTTTCGCGAGTCTACCGACCCTGGTATCGGGCAGGAATCCCATGTCGGGGGTACGCCGAATAGTCAGATAGCTTTCGTCGTCCTGGCTGTGGTCAATATAGCGTGGATCTGCCGGTGGGGTGAGGACTTCCACTTCCCAACCGACAGCGCTCAGACCAGCGAGGAACTTCTTCCACCGGCGCTGCGGTGCCGTAAATTCAGGAGTGTAGGAATGGGTAACGAGTAGTAAGCGGCGGGTCACTAGAGTGGGTTATCTTCCGAGACGGTGACTTCTTCATCGATCGACTCTTCATCTTCGGAGTCCTCAGGTGATTCAGGCCCGAGTCGATCTTCTTCGAGACGCTGTTCGAGTTCTTCGACGAATTCTGACATCGTGCCTTGTTCCATGGCGGTACGCATCTCGATGAGACCTTCTTCATCCGGCCACACGACCGACGCTCCCCCAGCAGTCGTGCCCGTTCCGGTATTCGGGATGGTGAAGCTTGTGATTGCTGACGGTCGCAGCTCATTCATCGATAGCCCGTAGCTGACGAGTGTGCTGGCATCTAAGGATTCATCGACGGTCAGATATGGGGTGAAGGCCTGGACCATACCCGAGATTTTGCCCGGATCGGTGAGTGTAGATGAGTCCAGCACACCGGAGGCAATACCCGTTAAGAATTTCTGCTGATTTTTGACCCGCTGGTAGTCCCCATCCGTGAAGGCTTTCCGCTCGCGGACAAAGCGCAGCGCATCAGTACCCTCTAATCGGATTGTGCCTTCTGGGTAGTAACTGGGGTTGACCTGACCGGCTGAAAAAGCCATGTCATTATTGATTTCGACTCCGCCCAGCGCGGTGGTGAGATCCCGGAAACCATCAAAGTCTATGACAACCATGTGATCGATTTCAGCGCCGGTGAGGTTCTCAACGGTCTGGATCGTCAGCGGATAGCCGCCGTAGCTCTGTGCCGAGTTGACCTTGGACATCCCAACGTCTGGGATTTCCACCCATAAGTCGCGCATGATCGACATCACGTAGGCTTCATCGCGGGATTCCGGGATGTGCACCAGCATCATCGTGTCGGAGCGTTGCGCCTCGGGGTCTTCGTCTTCTCGAGCGTCAGAACCGAGCACGAGAATATTCATTTCGCCGTCGTCGAAGGCATCGGTGTGCTGATCGATACCGGTTTCTACGACTTCACGGTTGGTGTCGAAGTCTTGTGCGATCTGGTTGGAGAAGCTGGTGGCCGCGGCTGCGGTGGCACCGACGATAATTCCGGTTGAAGCAATGATCGAAAGAGCTGCACCGCGCCGTGGAAGGCGAACGCGGCTGACACGCTTTGGTGCAGGCGGTTTGCGCATAGTTCTTCGCAGCTTCTTTCTCATTGGAAAACGTATTAGACAAGAGTATAGACGGTTTTATTTCCGGGCACGTCGGGGCACCGGCTGGCAGACGGGGCAAAAATACGAGGAGCGATTCATGAATTTACGCCGCTCAATCAGCGTTTCCTGACCCCGTTCCTCACAGCGATAACATAGCTGTCCGTGGCGGCCATAAACGTAGAGCGAACGATCAAAATATCCAGATTCGCCGTTGACGTTCACGTACAGGGCGTCAAAGGAGGTACCACCCTGCGACAACGCTAACCTCATGACCTGTTCAGCTGCTGAATACACTCTGGACACTTCGTTACGAGTCAGCGTCTCAGTGGGTCTGGAATAATGCAGGCGAGCCCTGAACAGGGCTTCATCGGCGTAGATATTGCCAATACCGGATGAGAGGGACTGATCCAGCAACGCACGTTTCAGATTAGAGCGTCGCTTGCGCAATTTGCGAAAGACAGCCTCGGTGTCGAAGTGGTCATCCAGTGGGTCTCGTCCAATGTGTGTCACGGTCGCAGGGAGGAGCTCTTCGGGACGGTCCACGGCAGGAACGAGGGCGTCGAGATATAAACCGCCGAAGATACGCTGGTCTACGAAGCGTAACTCTTGAATGCGGTCCCCGGATGTGATAGTGATGCGGATTTTCAGATGTTTAGGATCGGGCAGACTCGGATCGGTCACCAAAACTTGACCCGACATCCCAAGATGCACAACCAGGGCGTGGGACCCTTCGCCATATGGGATCCACAGGTATTTACCGCGGCGTTGGGGTTCGTCGAGGAGTTGGCCAGTCAGTCTGGCGATGAAATCCGCTTCACCGACTTCGTGGCGGCGTAGGCTGCGCTGGTCGAGCACTTCGACCTGTGTGACCGTGGCGTAGGTAGCCCACCGGTGGATGCCCCGACGGACAACTTCAACTTCAGGTAGTTCCGGCATTTACGCTTTTTCGAGGTCTGACAGACTCCGCCAGGCGGCGAGTCGTTCTGCGTCTTTTTTCGTTTTGGCTTGTGCTGTGGCGTACGCTTTGCCCGCTACAACCAGGGTCGCGCTGAAGGTTCGATTGTGATCTGGTCCGGTCCCTTCGACTTGATATTCGATCGGGCCCAGGTCGCGCTGATCTACTGCCATTTGTACCAACGTTTTCCAGTCCTTGCCGGCACCCATGATTTTTTCATCATCGAGCAGCGGGATGACGTGCCGTTGCACGATGGTCCAGGCAGCGTCGAACCCAGCGTGGAGGTACGTGGCGCCGACCAAGGCTTCGAAGGTGTCGGCCAGGATGGAATCTTTGTTCCCGCCGTGGGTGCGGATTTCGCCTTCGCCTAAGAAGATGTACCGCCCTAAATCGAATTTTCGGGCAACATGCGCCAGTGCCACGGTGGAGACGATCGAGGCGCGTTTTTTGGCAAGCTCACTTTCGGCTTCGTTCGTGTAGGTCTTGAAGAGGTAGTCGGTTACCAATACACCCAAGACTGCGTCGCCGAGGAACTCTAACCGTTCGTTAGTGGGCAGCCCATCGTGTTCGAAGGCATAGGAACGGTGGGTTAATGCAAGACGAAGCATCTCGGGGTCAAAACTGACGCCGAGATGCTTCGATAAGTGTTCTACTGTGTCCTCAGCGGCCCACGTAGATTTGGGCGTGGATTTTGCTGAGCGGGCCACTTTAGATGTCTGCGACTTTGCGACCCTTGTATTCCATGAATAGTGGGGTTCCGGCTGAGTCGGATACGACGTGAGCCTGGTGTGGCAGACGGTACTCGACCTTGCCGTTTTCAACGACCTTCACCAGTTTTGGGGCGGTAGCCTTCCACTGGGAACGACGTGAACGGGTGTTAGAACGGGACATTTTCCGCTTTGGTACAGCCACAGTTATCTCTTTTCTTGTTGCTTAGGAATTTTCGGATGAAGTTTCTTCAGTTCCATTACCAGAACCGAATTGCGCCAATGCTGCCCACCGCGGATCTAACTGCTCGTGGTAGTGATCTGGACCCGCATCCGCTAAGCGAACACCGCATTGATCACACAGTCCTTCACAGTCTGATGAACACCGAGGCTGGAACGGTAACGAGGTTACCAGGGCATCACGCATAACAGGCTCAATGTTGATCAAGCCGTGTTCGACCAGGTGTTGTTCTTCTTCCTCGACCATCGGGTCGAGTTCTTGTTGGAACAATTCCTGAATGTCGATGGTGACAGCTTCAGTAATGGGATCTAGACACCGAGCGCACTGACCTGTGAGGGTGCCCTCTACGGTGCCGGATACCAAGACGCCTTCGTGGACCGAATCAAGGCGTATATCCACGTGCATAGCTGAGTTTTGTTCAATTCCAAGAAGTGGAATCGAGAGCTCAGCAGGGGCCGGCCATGACACTTCAACGTTTTCGGAAGTGCCTGGCTTGTCCATCAGTTCACGAACTGACAGGACCCATGGTTGTGCTTCATCAGGAAGTGTTACTCCTGGTTGAATGGGGGTTTCTGACATGAGCTCCACCTCCTGGTCTGCTCACACAAAAGATTTTATTACGTACCGGTGGTGACCGGTGAATGAATATTTTAGCGTCACTAAAATTCAGTCAAGGCCAGCCAACCACTCTAGCCGATCATGTGACAAACACAAAATTGGTAACATGTGATACAACCTGGCCACTCAGGTGTTTATTCCCGATCCTTAGCGCAGACCGAATCGCTGGGCCACCGCGTAAGGAATGAAGTCGGTGATGTCACCCTTGTGGCCGGTGATCTCTTTAATCAGTGTGGATGATACGTGCTGATAGCGTGCGTCAGCTGGCAAGAAGACGGTTTCGACGCCGGATAGATGCCGATTGAACGTAGCCATGGGCATCTCGTAGTTGAGATCGGTGGCATTACGAATCCCCTTAACCAGCGCTTGGGCACCCTGCTCCCGAGCAAAGTTCGCGATCAGCCCGGTGCCCATCGGCATAACCGTCACACCTTGGATAGCGCGCACAGTTTCGGAAATCATATCCATGCGCTCTTCGAGGCTAAAGCGGTACGTCTTGGCCGGATTATTCGATACGGCTACGACCACCTCTTCGAATAGTGAAGCAGCTCGTACGATGATTTCGATGTGGCCATTGTGGACAGGGTCAAATGAACCGGGGCATACCGCTTTTTGCATATCTGTCAATGTAGTCGATATAGAACCGGTCTGCTATATTCCAGCACCATTGTTGCGGAAATGACTTAGTATCCGATACGCCGAACAAAATATACCGTGGCTTCGCCATAGCGTCGCGCATCGACCACATACGTCTCTTCGGGCCATTGTGGTTCATCAGCTTTCGTCGGCCGCTCGAGAACAAAGAGCCCATCGTCCATCAGTGCCTGGAATGCTTGGGCGATCATGGGGGTCAGTTCGGCTTCGTCAATGTCATATGGTGGGTCCGCCACGATGACATCCCAGCTGCCCGGCTCGGTGACCCGCATGAACCGTTGGACAGACATTTGCTGAATATCCACGATGTCGCGTCCCAGCGCCGCGTTCACTGTGGCAGCATTGGCTTGGGCGATGCGCGCGGCTGTTCGAGCTTGTTCGACGCCGGTGACCTTGGTGGCGCCTCGAGACGCTGCTTCGACGGCAAGTCCTGCTGAGCCGGTGTAGAGGTCCAGGATGGCATTGCCTTGGAGCCAGTCGCGGGACTCGAGCCAAGAAAACACGGCTTCTTTTGTGCGTTCGGTGGTTGGTCTGGTGTCAGCTCCGGGTACTGATTTCAGCGGGAGTCCCCCGGCTTGCCCGGCAACGATTTTTGTCATCGATTAGTTCTTTTCTAGGTAATCGGAAGAATCTTCGTGAGCAGTTTCCCAGGCTTCGACCGCATGGACTAACTGAGGATAGGCAGAAAGTTCGGGATCATTGCGCAGCGTCAGGTCCACCCATGTAGCGGCCTGGGTAATGAGCTCCGCGTGCTGAATGACTTTCAATACCTGAAGCTGGCTAGCGTAACCGTGCTGGGAAGCGCCCAGGACGTCACCTTCGCCACGTTGCTCCACATCCGCCTTCGCAATCTCAAAACCGTCTTCGGTATTTTCAATGACAGCCAAACGGTCGAGTGATGGGTGTCCGTCGGGCAATCGGGTGGCCAAGAAACACCGAGCCGGGGCCTCCCCTCGGCCGACACGACCGCGCAGCTGATGCAAGGTGGAGAGGCCAAAATATTCGGGATCCAAGATCGCCATGACCGTGGCGTTCGGTATGTCGACTCCGACCTCAATGATGGTTGTGGCGACCAGGATATCGATCTTGCCTGCAACGAACTCCCCCATGATCTCGTCTTGGGTCTGTTGGTCTTGTCTGCCGTGCAAACTCTCAACCGTGGCATTGGCAAAAATCGGAAGATTCTGGATGGTTGCGGTGATTTCGCCGACGTTTGCGGCATGAATATCGGAGGTCAGATCACCGGTGTCTTCAGCGGTATCTGACGGGTCAATTTTGGGACAGACCACAAAGGCCTGGTGTCCGGCTGCGATCTCTTCGGCGATGATTTCCCAGACGCGCTGGATGATGCGTGGCCCGTGAGCCATACGAGCCAGATACGTGGTCACCGGCTTGCGCCCCGACGGGAGACCTTCGAGCACGGTCACATCCAAGTCGCCAAAGACCGTCATCGCAACCGACCGAGGAATCGGGGTCGCGGTCATGACGAGCATGTGCACGCCCGGATTGGCTTGGCGTAGGGCTTCGCGCTGGTCCACCCCAAACCGGTGCTGCTCGTCAATGACGACCAAGCCGAGGTTGGCGAAGTGCACGTTGTCGGAGAAGATCGCGTGCGTGGCGATGATAATGCCGGCCTGACCCGTGGTGATTTTGAGCAAGGCTTCTTGTTTTTGGCCGTTAGTCATCGAACCGGTCAGCAGCACGACTTCGGTCGCCGGGCCCTGCCAGGAAGTCAGCTGGCCTGCGGTGGCTAAGTCGCCCAAGGTCTTGGTAATCGAACGGTAATGCTGGCTGGCGAGCACTTCGGTGGGAGCAACCAGTACGGCTTGCGCGTCGGCATCGACCACCTGCACCATGGCACGAAGGGCGACCAGGGTTTTCCCGGATCCCACTTCACCTTGCAACAGCCGCGACATCGGGTGCACCGAGTCCAGTTCCGCGGCAATTTCGGCACCGGCTTGGCGTTGTCCGGTCGTCAGCTCAAACGGGAGTTGGGCATCCAAGTGGGCCAGGATCCCGTCATCGAGGAGTGGGTATGGGGTGGCCGGTACGGTATTGCGGTTCCGGAGGCGTCGCCGAGCTAACAGCGTCTGCAGGATTAAGGCTTCTTGAGCCGCAAATCGGCGGCGTGCTGCTCGTGCCTGCTGCAGGTCTTGGGGCCGGTGAATGTGTTCGTATGCCAGGGCCAACGTGGGCATGTTCTGTGATAGCCCGGCCAGGAAGTCTTGGGGCACCGGGTCATTGATAGCCGACCAATTGATCGCATCCAGCACAATCTCAATGGCCTCGCGAATCGTCCAGGAGGGCAGTTTTGACTTGGCCGGGTAGACCGGGGTGGGCTTGATATCGGTTTCCGCCAGCTCGTGCTCTTCGTGGAGCACGACAAAGTCCGGGTTGGTCAGGGTCAGTTCGCCACGATAAGTCGAGGTCTTGCCGTGGAACATGGCCAGGGTGCCGGGGGTGAGTTGTTGGTCTGCGGCGTAGCCGTTGAAGAAGGCCATTTTCAGGATCCCGGGCAGTCCGGTGTCGGTGGCCTCATCAGAGACGATGACATCGACCAGAAAGCCCCGACGAGCTTGCATCGCGCGCCGTTTCGCTTTCTGTACCCGAGCGATCACGGTGACTTGCTCCCCCACGGGTAGCTGGGTAATAGGTGTCAGTTCGCCGCGCTCAATGTAGCGGCGCGGGAAGTAGTTCAGCGCTTGGCCCGTGGTGGTGATGTGGAGATGCTTTGCCAAACTGTTGGCGGTTTTGGTCCCCAGCAGGGGCTCAAGCGGCTGATTGAACGGATCCACTAGCTATGTTCTTCTGTGCTGGCTTCCGCTGATGTGCTGCATAGGTGCTGCTCTTGAGACAAGGTATTGGTGTGTAACGGCGTAATGGCCAGGTTTTCAGTCACGCCCAGCGGGTTAATGAGCCGCATCGCGTCATCGGGTTCTGCCACGTGGACGTGCACCCGCCACCGGATGGTGCCGTTGGCGTCTTCTTCGGTATTGATGGGTGTCATAATGACCGAATTGCCGACCTCGTTGAGTCCGATGCGCAGGGTGGCGGCATCCAGCGGGGTCAGTTGCAGTGAGCACATGACCTCGTAGGCTTCTGCGACCTCCATGTCCTGGTGGACGTGCGGGTGGTCTACATGAAAGCCGTGGATAGATTCCAGAATCTCTGGGTCCAGCGATTCGCCCTTGACGGTGGCTCGAAGCGCATCAAATACCAATAGCAGCCCGGTGGCCCCGGCATCAACAACTTGAGCCTCGGACAGCTGGGTGAGCTGGTTTTCGGTCTCTTCGACGGCCAACCAGGTGGTTTCTACGATCCGTGAGGTCATCTCCCCCAACGTCTTGCGGGAGTTTTGGGCGTCTTCGGGCAGCTCGGTGATCGAGCCCCGGTAGTTAGCGGCCGTCGCGGCTGCAGTATCCAGGATGGTCAGCATGGTGCCTTCCTGGGGATCCGATAGGGCCGCCCAGGCTGCTGCCCTGGCACGTTGCAGCCCTAAGGCTAATAAGGGGGCGGTCAGGCGCGGTGCGTGCGTGAGGGGCTCGGCCAGCGCGTTGAGCATCACGGCAATCAGCGTGCCGGAGTTACCCTGGGCATGATCCAGCGCTGCGGTGGCGGCGGTGGTCAGGGCCTGGCCGGCGCTCGCGTCTTCATCAACCTCGTGGAGAGCTCGGGTCGCGGCTGCCACGGTGTGGTAGAGGTTTGATCCAGTGTCCCCGTCTGGTACCGGGAAAATATTAATCGCATTGAGGCGATCGGAATTATTGCCAAGTGCTGACTCGGCAAGTTTCAACCAATTGAAGATAAGCTTGGCCGACCCGTGGTCTTGTTGAGCACCGGTACTTGGAGGTTGTTGCTTTACTTCAGTCATAATGGTTCATCTCTTTTACACCCCTTCTTGGGGTTTATGTCACATGCAACCATAGTAGCGCCTGGATCGTGTGTCACGTTAGGCGCGCTTGGGTTATGCTGTGAAATTTCTCGTAGTTGCCAGTGGCGAAACTGACCGGGCGTAATTCTGACGGTGCTTTATGGTTGGAATATGGCAAAAACGACGCGCTTGATCCGTGGTGCAGCACTAGCTGCCGTGGGCGGTTTAACTCTGACGGCCTGTACCTCGCTGGTGGCCGATATCGAGGTCGCGCCCAACGCCACCGACCCGTTGTGCGCTGAGGCCATGGTCGCGATGCCCGAAGAGATCGCCGGGCATGAACGCCGTCGGACTGATACCCAATCCACGGCTGCTTGGGGCGAGCCCGCCGTGGCGGTCTTCCGGTGCGGGGTCGAACCTCCGGGCCCGACCACCGATGAGTGCGTTGGCGCCAATGGGGTGGACTGGGTGGTTCGCGAAGAGGGCACCAACTGGCGCATCACGACCTATGGTCGCGAGCCAGCCATGGAAGTGCTCTTTGATGGCGAGCGAGTCGCGTCTTCATCGGTCATGGTTGACGTTGGCAATGCTGCCGCCCGAGTCCCGGCTGACGGGGGATGCACCGACCCAGCCGATGCCGAGGTTGTCCCGGGCGTCGATGATCTCGATGATCGGATCCCCGAAGGTACCGCCCCGGAGCAAGTCCAATAGCAACTTCGGAGCTAGCGGCTTTCAAGAGCTAGCTCAAGCAGCGTGTCAATCAGGACCGAGTATTCCACTCCGGTGCGCTGCCACATCTGCGGGTACATCGAAATCGGTGTGAATCCGGGCATCGTATTAATTTCATTGATGATCAGTTCCCCGTCATCGGTATAGAAAAAATCTACCCGCGACAGGCCTGCGGCATCGACGGCTTGGAACGCGGTCACGGCTTGTTGCCGGACCAGTTCGGTGGCTTCTTCGGGCAGTTGTGCCGGACAGGATAGTTCCGCGCTGTCGGCTGACTGGTACTTCGAGGTGAAGTCATAGAACTGGAACTCGTCGTTGTCTTCACCGGTGACCACAATTTCTCCCGGATATGAAGCGCTGGGTGCAGCACCGTTCAACCCGTCCAGTACACCGCATTCAATTTCCCGGCCCAAGATGCCCTGTTCGACCACGACCTTGGAGTCATACTCCCGGGCGTATTCGATCGCAGCTTCCAGTTCAGACAGCATGGTCACGCGCCGAATGCCCAGGGAGGATCCGCCGCGTGCGGGTTTCACAAACAGGGGCAGGTCTAGGGCGGCGATCCGGTTCAGCACCTGGGTCTTGTTATTGCGCCAGTCGGCGTCGTTGATCGTCACCCATGGGCCTACGCTCAGTCCGGCGTGTTGGAAGGCGATCTTCATGAAGTGTTTATCCATGCCCACCGCGGAAGCCAGCACACCGGCGCCCACGTATGGCACACCGAGGGTCTCAAACATGCCCTGGACCGTGCCGTCTTCACCATTGGGGCCGTGCAGCAGCGGGAAGACCACATCGATATCGGCGATAACCTTGCCCTCAACATCGATCAGCTGGGCGTGGGAGTTCACCGCTCGCAGCGCCACCGGGGTGTCGGTGGCCGAGACCTCTGGCAGCTCCTCGGACAGCGCCGTGGTGTGGGTGGTTTCGGCCGGGGGCTGGTTGATCAGGGTGGCCACCGACCAGGGTGCGTCAGCCGGCTGGTGTTGGCCAGCTAGTACCCAGTCGCCTTGCTGGTTGATGCCCACCGGGATGGGCGTGTAGTGGTCGGTGTCTAACGCGTTGAGGACACCAACGGCGGTGACAATCGACACGGGGTGTTCGGGTGATTGCCCGCCGAAGAGAACGAGAACGGTTTTGGTCACAGGCGTGCCTCCGGTTTCAAGTCACGGCCAAGCAGCAGCTGGGCGATATCACGGATTTGGATGGTGCCGGCAACCACGGCGTTGACGGCTTCAGCAATCGGCATTTCCACGCCGTGTGAGTGTGCCAGGGTCACGACCGCCGAGACAGATTTGACCCCTTCTGCGGTTTGGCGCATTTGGCCCACGACTTCTTCGGTCGTGTGGCCTTGGCCGTAGAGTTTGCCGGCGGTGCGGTTCCGAGACAGCGGGGAGGCACACGTGGCTACGAGGTCGCCGAGTCCCGCGAGACCAGCCAGGGTATCCGGGTTGGCACCGATAGCCATGGCCAGTCGAGTGGTCTCGGTCAAGCCGCGGGTAATGATCGATGCTTTGGAGTTGTCGCCGTAGCCTTGCCCGTCAGCCAGTCCCACAGCCAGGGCGATGATGTTTTTGACGACGCCACCGATCTCGACCCCGGCCACATCGGTGTTGCGGTAGGGCCGAAAGTAGGAAGAAGCCGTCATGGCGGCAATGAATTCCGCGGTGGGTTCGTATTCACAAGCCACCACGGTGGCGGTGGGCTCTTCGCGGGCGATCTCTTTGGCCAGATTCGGTCCTGAGACGACCACAAATTGTTCGGCCGGCAGGTTGAGTTCCTGGGCAAAGACTTCGGCCATGGTCGCCTGGGTCGAGCGTTCTAGTCCTTTGATCAGCGAGACCAGGATGGCTTCGGAGTCGATGTGCTCGGCCAGGTCGGCAAGCGTGTTTCGGGCCTGTTGGGCCGGTACGGCCACGACCACGACTTCGGCCCCGGTGACGGCTTTGACCGCATCGGAGGTCGCGGTGATGCTGTCGGGTAGGACAATGTCGTCGAGGTATTCGGTATTGGTGTGATTGGTATTGATATCGTCTGTGACTTCTTGGCGACGCGCCCACAAACGGATATCAATACTTTCGCCGCGCTCTTGCGCGGCATCGGCGAGCACTTTGGCAAATGTCGTCCCCCACGACCCAGCACCAAGGATAGCCACGGTTACGTGATCGGTGGTCATTGGACTCCTTAGCGTCGTTGTGCCGGGTTAAAACGTTTCTCTGGCGGAGTGCCGCCGTGCAGCGGTGCCATCAGCTCGGTGATTTCATCCATGACCTGCTCGGTGGCGGTCACGAGGTCTTTCTGCGTGGGCTGGTCCATGGCCCGCAACCAGTCGAGGTTTGACTCGGTACCAATCCGAATGGCCGAGGTGTGGCGGCCAAAAATGTCGGGGGCTTTACTGCCTTTGGGCAACAGCTTGTGGACACCCCACTGGCCGACCGGGATCACCGGTGCACCAGTTGATAGCGCCAGGCGTATCATGCCGATCCTACCAACCATCGGCCACATATCCGGGTCTTTGGTCACCGTGCCCTCGGGATAAATGATGATGACGCCCTGTTGCTCCAGGACTTCTTCGGCCTTCTTCAGCGAATCGATACTGCGCCCGGCACGATCCACCGGAATTTGTTGCAGCCGGGTGAGCGCTTTGCCAATGACCGGCGCGTCAAAAAGTTCTTTTTTCGCCAAAAAGTGCGGAATGCGGCCCGATGAGTAGATCATATGAGCTACATAGAGCGGATCCAGATCCGAGATGTGGTTGGCTGCCAGGATCATCCCGCTGTCGGGAAGGTTCTCTTGACCTTGCCAGTCGCGACGCATCATCAACATGTTGAATGAACGAACGATCCCGGCCGCGCCAAAATAGACAGCACGCTGCCCCAGAGTGTATGCCACGGGTGTTTGTCTCCAGGTGTGAGTGTTAGCGGGCGGGTACTTCGAGGTCTGCGGGTACTTCGATATCCGCACCGAGACCTTTGAGTTTATCGAAGAACTTCTCGTAGCCTCGGCTGATGATACCGATACCGGAAGCTCTCGAGGTGCCTTTGGCTGCCAGAGCGGCCAGAATATGCGAGAAGCCACCGCGGAGATCCGGAATCACGAAGTCGGTTCCGGTGAGAGCCGACGGTCCCGAAATGACAGCCGAGTGCAAGAAGTTTCGCTGACCGAAACGGCACGGGACCGAGCCTAGGCATTCGCGATGCAACTGGATGGAAGCGTCCATACGGATCAGCGCGTCGGTAAACCCGAACCGGTTCTCATAGACCGTCTCGTGGACGATAGAGACACCTTCGGCCTGGGTCAGCGCAACCACGAGTGGCTGTTGCCAGTCGGTCATGAAGCCCGGGTGGACATCGGTTTCTAATACCAGTGGGTTCAGTTTCGCCCCACCACGCCAAAACCGGATGCCATTATCGCTCACTTCAAAGTCTCCACCGATTTTGCGGAAGACATTGAGGAAGGCCGTGAGGTCGCGTTGGATGGCGCCGTCTACGAAGATATCGCCATCGGTGACCAGCGCTGCGGTCGCCCAGGACGCTGATTCGTTGCGGTCGTTGAGCGCGAAGTGGTTGTACCCGCCTAGCTCTGGGACACCTTCGATACGAATGGTGCGGTCGGTTTGCACCGTGATGATCGCACCCATCTTCTGCAACACGTGGATGAGATCATGGATCTCTGGCTCCACAGCGGCACCTTTGAGCTCGGTGATGCCATCGGCCTTGACGGCCGTGAGCAAGACCTGTTCGGTAGCACCGACGGATGGGAAAGGCAGCTCAAGTTTGGCGCCGGTCAGTTTATGAGGTGCACGAATGTAGGTGCCGGTCGGCTCCTTGGAAACCTCAGCACCGAACTGGCGCAGGACTTCCAAGTGGAAGTCAATCGGGCGATCGCCGATCTTGCAACCCCCCAGATCCGGGATAAATGCGCTGCCCACCGCGTGCATGAGCGGACCACAAAACAGGATCGGGATACGAGAATCGCCAGCGAAGGCGTCGATCTCAGCGTTATTCGCTGTTTTGACACCAGTTGGATCCATGGTGATCTCGCCGGCATCTTTGTCGTGCGTCACCTCAACACCGTGGAGCCGAAGCAACCCAGTGACAACTTCAACGTCCTTGATTTCCGGGACGTTGCGAATCACCGATGGTTTAGAGCCCAGGAGGGCCGCAACCATAGCTTTGGGGACGAGGTTTTTAGCGCCGCGAACGGCAACTGACCCTTGAAGAGGCTTCCCTCCGTGAATGGTCAATACTCTGTGCATAGTTGCTTCTATCCTCCACACCTCGCCGTGGCGAGGTTGCTCTCAAAACCAGCGTAGCCCGCTGAACACATGGCTGCCCCCATTGTAAGGGACGAACCCTACACCTCGGACAGTTTGGCCGGCAGCGTGGTGGGTTTAATACGCGGCCGCTGGGCTTCAAAAGCATCAATGGCATCGGCGTTTCGTAACGTCAGACCGATGTCATCAAGGCCTTCCATCAACCGCCAGCGCGTGTAGTCATCAATCTGGAAGCGCGTCGAGATGGAACCGCACTCTATGAGGCGATTCTCCAAGTCAACGGTAACTTCCGCTCCTGGATTATTTTCCAGCTCTTTCCAGATAACTTCGATGTCCGACTGATCAATCTGGGCGGCAACGAGTCCCTGTTTCCCGGCGTTAGAGCGGAAAATGTCACCGAAACGTGCCGAGATGACCGCCTTAAATCCGTAGTCGCGCAACGCCCATACGGCGTGTTCACGTGAGGAGCCGGTCCCAAAGTCGGGGCCGGTGACCAGTACGGTGCCATGCTTGTACGGTTCGCGGTTCAAGATGAAGTCTTCGTCTTTGCGCCAGCGGTAAAACAGTGCATCATCGAACCCAGTCTTGGTGATGCGCTTCAAGAACTGGGCGGGGATGATCTGGTCGGTATCGACGTTGGATTCGCGCAGGGGAACGCCCACACCGGTGTGCGTTACGATTTTTTCAATTGACATGCGTGTGTGCCTCTTTCGTATCGTGGGTGGGCGGTTCTACTGGGGTGCGACAACGTAGTCGGTGATGCCGACATCAGATGGTGAGGCTAAAGTGCCACGTACCGCGGTGGCGGCAGCAACGACCGGGGACACCAAGTGGGTGCGGCCACCTTTGCCTTGACGGCCTTCAAAGTTGCGGTTTGAGGTGGATGCGGCACGCTCGCCCGGGGCCAGCTGATCGGGGTTCATGCCCAGACACATCGAGCAGCCAGCGAAACGCCAATCTGCGCCGAAGTCTTTGAAAATCTTATCCAGACCTTCTTCTTCGGCCTGCAGACGCACCTGCATCGAGCCGGGGACGACCATCATGCGCACGTTGTCGGCTTTTTTGCGCCCCTGAATGACGGCTGCGGCCATGCGCAGGTCTTCGATCCGAGCATTGGTGCATGAGCCCAAGAACACGGTATCGACCGGGATCTCTTTCATTGGCGTACCGGCTTCAAGACCCATGTATTCCAGAGCACGCTCGGCGGCGTCTTTGTCACTTGGATCGTCGAAGTCTTCTGGAGCAGGAACGCTCTCTGACAGGAATACGCCTTGGCCCGGGTTGGTTCCCCAGGTGACAAACGGTTCGAGTTCATCGGCGTTGATGAAGATTTCAGTGTCGAATTGTGCACCTTCGTCAGTAGCCAGGGACTTCCAGTACTCGACGGCTTCGTCCCACTCTTCACCGGATGGTGAGTGGGGGCGGCCTTTGAGGTATTCGAAGGTGGTCTCATCCGGGGCGATCATGCCGGCACGAGCGCCCGCTTCAATCGACATGTTGCAGATAGTCATGCGGGCTTCCATCGACAGCGCTTCGATTGCACTGCCGCGATATTCCAGGACATAGCCCTGACCACCGCCGGTACCGATCTTGGCAATAACGGCCAAGATAATGTCTTTCGAGGAAACTCCTGGTTTCAGGGTGCCTTCGACGTTGATGGCCATGGTCTTGAACGGCATCATCGGCAGGGTCTGGGTGGCCAGCACGTGTTCCACTTCGGAGGTCCCGATACCAAAGGCCAGCGCACCAAAGGCGCCGTGCGTTGAGGTGTGGGAGTCGCCGCAGACCACGGTGGTGCCAGGCTGAGTCAGGCCAAGCTGCGGGCCGACGACGTGAACGATGCCTTGTTCGGCATCACCTAAGGAGTGCAGACGGATGCCAAATTCTTCGGCGTTGGTGCGCAGTGCTTCCACCTGTTTGCGCGAGGTCGGCTCGGCAATCATTTCGTTGATGTTCATGGTGGGCACGTTGTGGTCTTCCACGCCGATGGTGAGATCGGGGCGGCGCACGGGACGGCCAGAGAGGCGGAGTCCTTCGAAGGCCTGCGGTGAGGTCACTTCGTGCACCATGTGTAGGTCAATGTAGAGCAGGTCAGGTGTCTGAACGTCACCTTGTTTTTCACCTTGAACAACAATGTGGTCATCCCACACTTTTTCAGCCAATGTACGTGGCGTACTCATGGAGTGGCTCCTACTTTCATCCGATCAAAGAACTAACGCTATTAATCTCGCACTTGAATAAATAATTTGCCAAAGCAAGGTCAAATGTGTCTCAATAGGTGAGACGAGAATATCACAGTTTGAAATATGCAGCAGATGTACTGAGGTGCCATTCATGGACAATCCGTCCGGCGTTGGAGTGATTGACCGCTCCATCAAGATCCTGTCGCGGCTCGAAGAAGGGCCCGCGACTCTACTGGAATTGGTTGAAGCCACCGGTATTGCGCGCCCTACCGTCCACCGTTTAGCTGCAGCTTTAATTCACCACCGCATTGTGGCCCGCGATGAAGCCTCCCGATACGTTTTAGGCAAACGGCTGAATGAGCTAGCGACCGCCGCGGGCACCGATCGTCTCACGACACTGGCCGAACCGGTGCTGAATTGGCTGCGCGAAACGACCGGTGAATCAGCCCAAATCTTTCGGGCGTATGGTCAGAGCCGCGTGTGCGTTGCCTCGGTTGAACGTCCCGTTGGGCTTCGTGACTCGATCCCGGTGGGCACCGAGTTCTCGATGAAGGCCGGTTCTGCGGCACAAGTACTGTTGGCGTGGCAGGATCATCTGTCGCTAGCCGGTGGGCTGCAGGAGGCCGCGTTTTCTTCGGCCACCTTGGCCTCGGTGCGGCGGCGCGGCTGGGCCCAGTCGGTTGGCGAGCGCGAAGCCGGCGTGGCCTCAGTGTCTGCCCCGGTGCGTAATGGACAGGGCCCCGTGATCGCCGCGATCTCGATTTCCGGCCCGGTTGAGCGACTGACAAGAAATCCTGGCCGGTATCACGGCGCTACCCTGATCACCGCTGGTCATCGGCTCAGTAAGATTTTGGAATACGACGCCTAGAAATGGTCCCACCCGGTGACTTCTGGCCGCTGCTGCGGTTCGGTCGTCAGATACCCGATCACGTCCCACCCCGCTGGAATCTCCAATGCAGGATCGAGCACCGCTAGCAGACCGTAGTCCTCTCCCCCGGTGAGCACCCAGTGGTTCGCATCGGCTTCATAGCGTTGTGCTATTTCAGCGAACTTGGCGGCTTTTCGACTCGTCCAGTCCGGATCAATATGGGCGTGCAGACCGTTCGCGGCTGCTAACCGATCAGCATCGGTCAAGATGCTGTCAGAGACATCCATCATCGCCGAAACTTTCCCGACGACCTTGGGCCCTTGAGACAAGGGCGGCCGTGGTCGCAGAAAACCCCGTAGGGCCCGGATCTCTGCATGATAAAGGTGTCTTGGCTCTGGATGTGAGGCGACTGCGAATCCTGCGGCGGCCAATCCGACGTTGCCGGTATGGATGAGCTGGTATCCTGTGACGTCTTCGGCCGCGGTGCGCAGTATCGGCTGATCAACCAGATTCGCCGTGGCGGTAATGGACGTGGCGATGGTTTCAGCCCGGGTCAGGTCTCCACCGGAGATGACCGTCTGGGGTGCACCTAACCACCGGCACGCATTCGCGATCCCGCGACCGAAGTGGGCAACCCAGCTGACAGGGGTAGTTTTTGGCATGGCCAACGAGATGCTGACCGCCGAAGGGACCGCTCCCATCGCGCTCATATCTGAGAGGTTCTGTGCCGCAAGCTTCCATCCGGTGGAATATCCGGTATCAGTGACCCCGGATGGCCAGGACCGCAAGAAATGGTGTCCCTCGTTCATTGCATCCGTAGCGATCACAAACTTCCCGCCCGGAGCGGGGATGACCGCGGCGTCGTCACCTGGACCGATGACTCCAGGAGCTGTGGTCCATCCTCGGTAACTGTCCCTGAGCAGTTCCAAGATGCCGGCTTCGCCTAATTCGCCGACTGTGCGCTGCTGGGGAGTTGAGGTGGCTGCCATTGGTGTCTGGTTTCTGCTCTCATCGGGTTGCGGTCTCGATATGCCCTCACGGCACCACTCTCATGGTATTGCATCACTGCCCGCTGGCCTGGGAGCCTCACCCCACCCTGGAGAGCAAACCGACCAGAGCAAACGGCAATGCGCAGTCGTTCACGTTATTGAACGTTTCTTTGCACAGCCGTGTGGCGACCGGATCGCTCATGATCCGGTCGCCACACAATAGCTGCGGTTGTAGCCCGTTAGGAGACGAGGCTCGCAGAGCGGACGGCTGGGAAGACGCCGCTCAGGAACGATTCCAGTTTGTCGGTTTCGTTTAGTGGGTACACCCCGGCGACGTATTGGTCTGGTCGAACAACCACAACGGCACCATCTCGAGAGATCGAGCGCTCTTCGAAGATGTCCTGATCCTTGAGCACGCCGAAGGCCTTCTCCATGTCGGTCAGTTCGAAGCGACCTGTCTTGGGTTTGAACGCCGCAGGGACGTCGGACATGTCAAAGTCCGCGTACTGCTGTTGATGGATGAGCTTCAGGTCAAAGAGGTCTGCGGGTAGTGCTTCGGTGGCCCATTCAGACCAGCGTTGCAAGGTGTGCGATGCACCCGGTGTTGCCGCATCCGCGAATACGTAGACCCGCCAGCGCCCGTCTGCGGTGTGTTCGTGGCCGATGTGGGTTGGGACGAGGTCACAGACGCGTCCGGTCATAGCAGACTTGAAGCGACGACCCACGGGGAAGCCGAGTGCGAGGTGCTGATGGTCCTTGTCTGCGGTGATCATGGATGGATCGTAATCGGTGAGGTAACCGGCATTGAACTCGGCAGTTTTTGAGTAGAACTCTTCGATCTCGCTGGGGTCGTTGAATTCGTGGTTCGGTTGCGCCATGAGTCTGGACCACTGTTTATCGAAGTCAATGAGTCGATGCGCGATCTCTTTGCGTTCTTCTGCGTAGGTGCGCAAGAGTTCTTCCGGGCTGTTGCCAGAGAGCACGTGCCCAAGTTTCCAGCCGAGGTTGAATCCGTCCTGCATTGAGACGTTCATGCCCTGGCCGGCTTGAGCGGAGTGGGTGTGGCAGGCGTCGCCGGCAATAAATATGCGGGGATCTTCGTTGGTTGTCATATCTGAGGAACGGTCATCGAAATGCTCGGATACGCGATGGCCGACCTCATATACCGAATGCCAGACAACGTTTTTCACATCAAACGTGTATGGATGCACGATTTGATTGGCTTGCGCAATGATGTCTTCGACCGGGGTCTCACGGATAGCGCCACCGTCATCTTCAGGCACCTCGCCCAGATCCACGTATAGCCGGAAGAGGAAGCCGCCTTCTCGTGGGATCAGCAGGATATTGCGACCGATACCGGATTTGATGGTGCATTTCTTCCGCACGTCTGGGAAGTCGGTATCTGCAAAAACATCCATGACGCCCCAGGCATGGTTGGCTTGGTCGCCGCGGAGCTTATAGCCCAGCGATTTGCGGACCTTGCTGCGCGCACCGTCGGCGCCCACAACGTACTTCGTCCGAACTTGGAGTTCTTCTCCGGCATTCGGGCCGGCCGAACGTCGCAGCGTCACGGTCAGGGGATACTCATCCGTTGGATCTTGTGATTCTTCGAATCCGACGTATTCATAGCCGTAATCGGGTTCCATGCGGGTCGGAGCGTTTTTCATAAAGCGATTGAAATGATCGATGATGCGCGTCTGTGTAATAAGCATCATGGGCCATTCGCTGTGTTCTTCTGGCAGCTCGCGGACGCTCTTTTCACGCATCACATTCTGCGGGTTTTCTGGGTCGGGCTTCCAGAACGCCATGTCCGTGATGGTGTGGGCTTCTTCGTAAATTTCATGGGCAAACCCGAAGGCCTGGAAGGTTTCCATGGTGCGCGAATGCACACCATCCGCGTTGGCCAGTTCCAGACGATGGCCGCGCTGTTCGATCATGCGGGTGTTGACGTGTGGGAACCGGGAAAGTTGCGCTGCGGTAATGGAACCAGCCGGGCCGCTGCCAACAATGAGCACATCCATGGTCTTGGGGAGTTCTGTTGGACGGTCAACACCGACCCCCTCGGCTGGCATGGTCAATGGATCTTTGGTCTGATAACCAGAAACATGAAACTGCATATCAATCCTTGCGTCGTGTCGGGTTCTTCACTCTGCTCCAGCACTGTAATACCGGGCTGGCGCTTGTGATGTTGAGCACAAGCTATTCGGTCTAACCGCGGCGTACAAGAGCTTTGTCGGATGCTGGCCGGATAGGACAACGGTCCGTCCGGAAAGTAACAAAAGCTGGCTCTCAAGGAGGCGCAACCTCGAATGACTGGTTCTGCAAAAAGCCGGGGCGAATCGCTGGGAATTTTGATACTTTCAGGTCGTCCATTCAGAGCCAACCGGTACGAAACCGCGCGTTGTGACTGCTGTTACATCAGTGATAGGGTTGCACGAACTCGGATTCGAAGCTCGACTCGCCCGCTGCCCGACATTCGCGACGGGGAGTTGTGAGAACAGAGTGAGGTTGCAATGCCAGGTCAGAAAACCATTGAGACAGATGGCAATTTCAAATCTTTCAGCACCGCGCACATCCCCCACCACGAGCGTGTGGAGTTTTGGGAAGCGCATAACGCTGATGCGTTGATCGGTTTGGACATCCGCCCGCTCCACACTCAGACGCTCGATGCACAGCAACATAACCGCGAGACATCGCAGATCAGAGCCGCCAAAGTCTTGGGCTCGTCGCAGCTGGTTGAGCGTACTCCGGAGATGATCAAGAAACACCCCACAGAATCCGTCGCGCTGTTCTTTTGTACCCAGGGCGATTCGTTTTATAGCGATGAAAACAGCACGCACGTATTACAAGCAGGGCAGTTGCTCGCTTGTAACGCGGACCGTCCGTTTCTTCGTGGCTTTGGCATCGGGGTGTCTGAGATGGTCCTGACCGTCAGCATGGATGCTTACACGCGAATCACCCGAGTCAAACCTCTTATGAGCCCGGTGAAACTTACCTTCGGCAGCTCGTTGGATACCCAAGGCGAAATCACAGCCGCCACACAGCTCGCCCGCCTGGTAGATAGTGCTTTGAGCGCGCCTGATGAACATACTGCGACCTTCGAGGACCAAACGTTATCTTGGCTCGAATCGCTGTTCACTGAGGGACATCCAGACCTCACCCAACTTTTTCAGCAAGCTCAGCACTTCATTGAGGTGAATCTTGCCCATCCCAACCTGCGTCGGTCCGATCTTGCGCGCTGGTTACATCTCAGCGAGCGTCAGGTCGGGCGTATTTTCTCAGCCCAGGGCACGAGCTTCTCGAATGAGCTACTCCTGCGGCGTGTGCAGGCTGCACGCTCGATCTTGCAAGCAGAACCACACGTACCAATAGCCGATGTTGCCCGTCGGTGCGGTTTTGGTTCTACCTCGTACTTCTCCCGGTCATTCCGCAGGATAGTGGGCCACTCGCCCACTACGGAACGTGCCCAGATGCGCGTCTGAGTTATCTCACATGTTGAGCGTCCGGTACGTCCTGCATCGCCGATCCGTCACCATATTGACTCTTCGTAATCACACTGAAAGTGCCGTCGCTTTCTAATACGACCGCCTTGATTTGTGTGAGGTCTCCGCTGCCACTTGCTCGAACGGCTTGGCGCAGCTCGGATTCGGTTAGGCGCTGACGACGCAGCGTTTCGTATTGAATCTCCCCATCGGCCAACAGTAAAGCCGGACTTGCAGTAATTGCATCGCGTACTCGTGGCCATCGGACCGAAACGGTCGTCAAAACATATTGCAAACCCAGCAAGAGTGCCAGCGCAGTCACACCCTCTGCCAGAGCAATGTCAGCATTGAGCAGGGTGCTGGCCAGAATCGAACCCAGCGCGACAGTGACGACAAAGTCAAAAGCGTTGAGCTGACTCAGGGAGCGTTTGCCCGCTAACCGAACCACAGCAACTAACAGCACATAGGCTGAAGCACCGACCAGAATAACTGGAACGAGATCAGACCAAGAATCAAACCACACGACGATGCAAACCTCCTATCGGACCCGTGGTACGGGCTAAGTCACGTGACTCGATCAGCTTAGCTGACAGCTAGTGGTCCTTAAGGCCCTCGAACTCTATATCGTCTCGGAGTGTTCCATCGCTGATGTAGGTGTAGGCTCCGACTTGGCCGACCGGGTATATAGACCAGGATCCCATTTCTTCTCCGGAGGTGACGTCCACCGCTACGCGTTCATCAGTGGTAGTCAAATACAGCACCCCATCGAATAGCGCCACGGGCTGGATGTCGAGTGCTTCGGCACGCTCTTCTTCGATGCGGAACCACTCATCCCCGGTCGCTAGATCTACCACTATGAGGTCCGCTGGCTCCGTATCAGAGACGCGCTCGCTTCCATGTGCAACAAGTCCTGCTGTGCCGATGGGATCAGTCAATTCGATTGGTCCTGGTACCTGCGGCGTATCCTCGGTCTGACGGTCCAGTACAAAAAACCCGGCCGTGGCGTATTCGGTCATGCTATACCGCTCCACGGTGCTGAAACGCGGCGACAGGAGAGACTCACCGATGATGCGACAGGTGTCATTATCTTCTCCGCCGACCATAAGTGGCATCGAAAATGACGGCGACCCGGTTTCCAGATCTGTCCAGTGATACGTTACCTCGTGGCCGTCGAGCCCGTATCCATTAACATATGCTACGCATTCATCGGGGGCGGCCTCGCCGGGATCGGTTATCCATCCGAAACCGACTTCACCGGGCCGAGTGATGGACATCCCGGATTTCTGCCACGCGACTTCCTTCTCGGTAAGGTCATACGCTACGAGTTCGACGTCCTCTGCAGTTTCTGTCTGAACGACAACGATACTGTCTCCTGCAGTCCCCGCCAGAGACACCGCGGGCTGGACCGATACCTTCTCCCCATCCATACGCTCTGCAATCCGGGCAGTCCCCGAACTGAGATCTAGCACGACCACGGACATTCGGTACCCTTCTGGTTCTAACCCTGAACTTGGCTCGCGAGTTGTGATGAGACCGGCCAGATGCGGTTCATCGCCTTCGCTAAAGTACAAGTATTGCTCAGCGAAAACATCGGCACCATTGAGAAAGGCGCTGGCGTTAACCTCAACTACGCCAACCTCAGGAATGAACAAGGTGGCGGCTCGCTTTGCTAATTCGTGCTCGCGGTCAATAGTGAGGGAAGACGCCAGAAACGAGCCGAATGGTAACCAGCCTGTCCCCGGTTGCAGATACGTGTCAGGCGTCGGGGTTGGTGACGACTTGGGGTTCGGGTCGGGTGATGCCGTCGAGGTGGGTGTATCTTGTGGGCTGGTGCTTTCAGCCGCGAAAAACATCGCACCAACCTCAGGACAGTTCTCGGCGGTGTACGTGTCGACCCGTTGCATGGACCCTGCGCTAGTTATCCCGGTCATCAGGCTCGAGGCCAGTCCCCCAAGCGGGTCTGAAGCCATTTTCTCGGCCGTTTCCAACTGTTGTGCCCAGGCGTCACGCACGGCTTCCACGTCGGTCTGGATGTCTTCAGGAGCCACCTCGGCGGCTTCCTCCCACATTCGATTGAGATCCCCCATCGCGGCAATCAGTGTGACGATGCCCGAGATGGGATCCACCGTTGAGGCTTCCTGCGTAGCCGACACAAAACGATCCTTGTGGTCGAGCATCACATCGCAATAGCTTTCAATGGACCTGGTGGGACCGCATGCTGTAAGCACTCCGGTAAGGAGGACGCTCATTGCGGTACCGGTGATGAGTTGTCTGCGTCGCAATGACGGTTTCTGGTTTTGGGGACGCTGAAATGAAGTTTCTTGCATGAGACGATCCTCTGAAGGGGCCTCAGAACAGAGCGTGTAACTCTTCGAGGGTCGGGTCTGCTGGCGAAAGTCGACCCGTGATGTAAGGGTGGTGTGAGTGAGACAGAACGTAAGAAAGTTCTGATGAGCAACGAGTGCGCAGCATTGAGTTATTAACTCTTCATCATCACCTAACGGCGGCGTTTCGTCAATGTTCATCGAGGGACACGACTACCTTGAGGTGCGTGTTCGAGGAAACAAAAAACGACATGCATTGTGATAATGCATGTCGTTTCGCTGTGACCCCAACGGGATTCGAACCCGTGCTACCGCCGTGAGAGGGCGGCGTACTAGGCCGCTATACGATGGGGCCGCACTACACAAGGTAGTGGGTGATCTCCTCACGAATGAGGAAAATCGCTGGGGTACCAGGACTCGAACCTAGAATGTCGGTACCAGAAACCGATGTGTTGCCAATTACACCATACCCCAAAGGTCTTACTACGCTGTGCGCAACGAGAGATAACTTTACCCTAAATTCTTTGGTTGTCAAAACTGAGAGCATCAATGTGCAGAACGTCACTCAGGGAACGAACTTTGAACACTCGGTCCAGGTCTGCCAGCGTATTGTCACGGTCTACCAGCAACGAGATCAGCCCGGCATCACGGGCTCCTAATCCGTCGTTGATGATGTCGTCGCCGATCATCAATGTTTGTGCCGGGTCGGTGTTGAGCCGGTTAGCACCTTCTAGGAACATCAAGGCGTGGGGTTTGGGTTTACCGGTGACATCGGTACCGATCACTACATCGAACGGCAGACCGGCCTGTTCGAGCTTGTGTGCCTGATAGTCGGTCACGTTGTTCGTAGCCGCACCGTAGGCGATGCCCAGCTCGTCTAGGGCCGCCAACAGTGGGGGCACATCATCAAATGGCGCCCAGTGTTGCGATACGACCTCTTCGTAGCCGACAATCCAGAGCTCGTCGTCGGGTTGGCCGCTGAGTTGGAGGATCTCCATGGCATCGCGCACCCGACACAGTCGCTGTTCGGCAAACGATAAATGCCCGTTGATGTAGGAGTTGTAGTAGTCCTGTGGGTCGTGCACGAATGATTCTGCAGCAACCGGCATGGCAGGATGCGATAACACCTGGTCCCCGAACTGGGCGGTGAGTTGCTGTCGGAAGGCAACCTGTTGTGCCCCGGCCAGGTCGACCAGGGTGTCATCAACATCGAAGAGTACGGCGCGAACTAGGATTGTTCGGCCTTGAATGTGCTGATGCGCTCCAGGGTCTTTTCGCGACCCAGGATCACCAGTGACTCGAACAGGGGCGGTGACACGCGACGCCCGGAGATCGCGGTGCGGACCGGACCGAATGCGTGGCGTGGTTTGAGTTCCAGTTCATCGATCAGGGCGGTACGCAGTGCCGGTTCGATCGAGTCTTGCTCCCAAGTTTCCAGATCAGACAGGACGTTCTCTGCGGCAGTAAGCACTTCCGCAAGGTTCTTTGGCATGCCCTTCATGGCACCCTGTTCAACTTCGACGGTGTCGGTGAACAAGAAGGCCAGCATGTCGGCGGCTTCTCCGAGTAAGTGGACTCGCTCTTGCACCAGTGGCGCGGCTTCCGTGAGGATCTGTTCTTCGCGGTCGGTGAGTGTCTCCCCGACCAGCTGACGGTCCTGGAGGTATGGGATCAGACGGTTGCGGAAGTCTTCGGCTTCGAGTTTGCGGATATGCGTGCCGTTGATGGCGATCGCTTTTTTCTCGTCAAAACGTGCGGGGTTGGCCAGCACATTGTGGATGTCGAAGTTTTCGACGAATTCGTCGGGGGTGAAGATGTCTTCATCGGCCGATAGTGACCATCCCAGCAGTGCCAGGTAGTTCAGTAGGCCTTCGCGGATGAATCCGTTGTCACGGTGGTGGAACAGGCTGGACTGTGGGTCGCGTTTGGACAGCTTCTTGTTGCCTTCGCCCATCACGTATGGCAGGTGACCGAACTGGGGTTGGAAGTCTGCGACCCCGATGGCATACAGCGCCCGGTACAGGGCAATCTGGCGTGGCGTCGAGGACAGCAGGTCTTCGCCGCGCAGCACGTGCGTGACGCCCATGAGCGCATCGTCCACCGGGTTGACCAGGGTGTACAACGGTGAGCCATCGGCGCGAACGACAACGAAGTCGGCCACGGAGTCGGCGCTGAAGCTGATGGGTCCGCGCACAATGTCGTCGAAGACGAGATCGTGGTCTGGCATACGCAGACGCCAAACGGGTTCCCGACCTTCAGCTTCGTACGCGGCAATCTGCTCATCGGTCAGGTTGCGGTCGTAGCCGTCGTAGCCGAGCTTTTGATCGCGACCGGCGGCCTTGTGGCGGGCTTCGGTTTCTTCCGCGGTCGTATAGGAGGGGTAGATGAATCCGGCGTCTTTGAGCTTGGCGATGACGTCCTGGTAGATCTCACTGCGCTGGGATTGGCGGTAGGGCTCGTGGGGACCACCAACTTCGACACCTTCGTCCCAATCGATGCCCATCCACTCCATGGCATCCAGCAGCTGCAGATAGGACTCTTCGGAGTCGCGTTTCTGGTCGGTGTCTTCGACGCGGAAGATCATTTTGCCACCGGTGTGCCGCGCCCAGCCCCAGTTGAACAGGGCGGTGCGGATTAGCCCAACGTGCGGGGTGCCGGTTGGTGACGGCGCGAATCGAACACGCACGTCGGCGTCGGAAGAAACGACAGGGATTTCATCAGGGTTACGAAGCTGGCTCATGATTGCCAAGTCTAGCGCGACTGGCTCTACCGGGTGCGCTCGTGACCGTGTTTCGGACCGTTAGTCGATGGTGGGACGGCGCACAATGGTGGACAGTGTGCCGATCCCTTCAACCTCACACTCCACGGTCTGACCATCATTGATACTGCCGACCCCTGCTGGTGTGCCGGTGAGGATCACATCGCCGGGGAGCAGGGTGAAGGCCTCAGAGATGTAAGAGACCAGGCTGCGCACATCGAAGATCATGTCTTCGGTGTTGCCGTCTTGGCGGAGTTCCCCGTCGACCCAGGAACGGATCTGCAGGTTGTCCGGGTCCAGGTCCGTTTCGATCCAAGGTCCCAGCGGGCAGGACCCGTCAAAGCCTTTGGCGCGCGCCCATTGGTTTTCGGCACGCTGCACGTCTCGGGCGGTCAGATCGTTGGCCACCGTGTAGCCGAAAATGATGTCGTCAACGCGATCTTCGGGCACATCTTTGGCGATGCGGCCGATGACGACCGCGAGTTCGGCTTCGTAGGAGACTTCTTCGGTCCAGTCGGGCAGCATGACGGGCTCGTCCGGGCCGACCACTGCCGTGTTGGGCTTGAAGAACAGCAGCGGAGTGGACGGCACTTCGTTGCCCAGTTCCTCGGCGTGGGCTTGCCAGTTGCGTCCCACACCGACGACTTTGGAGCGCGGCAAGATAGGGGTCACCAGACGGACCTCGTCCAACTGCAACGTTTCAGTGGTGGGTACGATCCCGGCATACATCGGGTCGTTGGCTAACACGGTGATGGTGTCATCTTGGACCACGCCGTAGTGAAAGTCCTCGCGGTGGACAAAACGTGCAATGCGCATGATGTTCCCCTTCGTTACAGCTGCGGTTTAGGCAAGACGGTGCATCCAGCCGTGGGTGTCTTCTTCCACACCGGTTTGGATGCCGATCAATCGGTTGCGCAGGGCGTTGGCAACCGGGAAGTCCGTGGATGGTGTGGTGTGGACTTCCTCGCGGTCTGCAACTTGGCCAATCGGGGTGATCACCGCGGCGGTCCCGCACGCGAAGACTTCTTGGATATCGCCGGAGGCGACCCCGTCTTTCCATTCGTTGAAGGTGATGCGACGTTCTTCGACTTCGAGGCCTTGTTCGGCACCGAGTTGCAAGATCGAGTCGCGGGTAATGCCTTCCAGGATGGTGCCGGTCAGCTTCGGAGTGATGAGTTTGTTGTCTTTGGTGACAAAGAAGACGTTCATGCCACCGAGTTCCTCTAGCGATTCATCGGGGCTGCGATCCAAGAAAATCACCTGGTCGTGACCGCGAGAGGCACCTTGGAGTTGTGCGGCCAAAGATGCTGCGTAGTTCCCACCGAACTTGGCCGCCCCGGTGCCACCTTCCCCGGCACGAGCGAAGTCACGAGAGACCCAAATGCTTACGGGTTTCAGTTCGCCTCCAAAGTAGTTGCCAGCAGGTGAGGCAATGACATGGAAGCTGAAGTTGTGTGCGGGTCGGACGCCGAGGAATTCTTCGGTGGCGATCATGAACGGGCGAAGGTACAGGGACTGGCCTTCCCCGTTGGGCACCCAGGCGTGGTCGCGTGCGACGAGTTCTTCGATAGCTTGAACAAAGACGTCTTCTGGCAGTTGTGGCATCGCCATCCGGTGGGCCGAACGGTTCATGCGCGCGGCATTTCGATGCGGACGGAAGGTCCAGATGGAGCCGTCATCGTGCCGGTAGGCTTTGAGGCCTTCGAAGATCTCTTGAGCATAATGCAGGACTGCCGCGGCCGGGCTCAGTGACAGTGGGCCGTATGGTTCTACGCGAGCGTCAGACCACTCCCCGACCATCTTGAGGTATTCACCGGCCTGAAATGCTTCTTCTTGGCCCGGCAAGTCTGCGGTCCAGTCGATGGTCACCATGTGATCGGAAAAGTACTGCCCGAAACCCGGGTTGGCGAGAATTTCTGCTCGTCGGCTTGCAGAAGCTGGGCTCTGATTGGCGTCGTACCTAAATTCCATGATTGACCTTTCTACTGCCCATACCGGGCGAAAAACTTTTCAACTATCCCGCTGACTACTTAGACCTGTGCGGCGATCGCGTCGCCCACCTGCTGGGTCGTCCGAGCGGAGGTGTCACGTGCGGCAAGGTCTTCCCATACTGCCTTGTGAACCCGCTGTGCGGCATCCGCGTAGCCTTCTTGTTCCAGCAGAATAGCTGCTGACAAGATGGCTGCGGTTGGATCGGCCTGCTGGGTGCCGGCGATGTCCGGTGCCGAACCGTGGACGGGTTCGTACATGGATGGTGCGGTCCCGTTGATATTGAGGTTACCGGAGGCGGCCAGGCCGATGCCACCGGTCACCGCGGCGGCCAGGTCGGTGACGATGTCACCGAACATGTTGTCGGTGAGGATCACGTCGAAGCGGCTCGGATCGGTGGTGAGAAAGATCATGGCGGCATCGACGTGTAAGTAGTCGTGTGTGACGTCGGGGAATTCTTCGCCGACTTCGTTGACGATGCGATTCCAGAGGTGTCCGGCGTGCACTAACACGTTGTGCTTGTGCAGCAAGGTGACGTGTTTGCGGTCGCGTTGTTGGGCGTATTCAAAGGCTGCGCGAACGACGCGTTCGACACCGTAAGCGGTGTTGACCGAGGTTTCGTTGGCCACTTCGTGCGGAGTACCGGTGCGCATCGATCCACCGTTGCCGACATAGAGGCCTTCGGTGCCTTCCCGGAACACGACGAAGTCGATGTCGCCGGGGTTTGCCAGCGGTGACTGCGCACCCGGGTAGAGCACTGAGGGGCGGAAGTTCACGGCGTGGTCGAAAGCAAAGCGCAGTTTGAGTAGGATCTCGCGTTCTAACAGTCCCGATGGGATGCGGGTGTCATTCGGTGCGGCGCCAACCGCTCCGAACAAGATCGCCTGGTGACCACGGATGGCTTCGAGGGTTTGGTCGGTGAGGGTCTCCCCGGTGGCCAACCAGTGCTCAGCGCCGAGCCCGTATTCGGTGGCCTTGACGTTGTCTTCACCGAGGGTGGCTTTGAGGACTTTCAGCGCCTCCGCGGTGACTTCTGGGCCGATACCGTCGCCAGGAATCAGTGCGAGATCTAATACGTTATTGCTCAATGCTTCTACCTTCTTATTCCTCTTCTTCGTGGCGTGGGAACACCGGTGTTGGCTTATCAATGGATGTTCCGGCAGCAATCTTGTCGTCCCATGCAGCGTACGAGCGTGGGCCTTGTCCCGATGCGTTGGTCTTGCCCGCATCCGCGGACGCTTCGATACCTAAAGCGTCGAGCAGTTTGGTCGCTGCTTCTGGCATGACGGCTTGCAGCAGGAGCGCAATCTTGCGCACGACCTCTAAGGTCACCCACAGTACGGTCTTCATCCGAGCTTCATCGGTTTTCCGCAAGACCCAGGGTTGCTGGTCTGCGAAGTACTCGTTGGTGTGATCTAGGATTTTCCAGGCCGCACCAAGCGCTCGGTAGAAGTCTTGGACTTCGAAGTATTCACGCCACGTTTCCAGTAGCCCGTCGACTTCGGCGAGGATCTGTTCGTCTTGTTGGGTCAACTCACCGGGTTCTGGCACCTGGGCGTCGAGGTTCTTGTAAACCATCGATAGGCTGCGCTGAGCAAGGTTGCCGAGGTTATTCGACAGATCCGCGTTCTTGCGGCGGATCACGCCGTCGTGAGTATAGGACCCGTCAGAGCCGAAGGGGAACTCGCGCAGCAGGAAGAATCGTACGGTATCTAGCCCGTAGCGTTCGACCCAGCCAGCCGGGTGGACCACGTTGCCCAGCGACTTCGACATTTTTTCGCCTTCGTTATTCAAGAAGCCGTGGATCATGACCCGCTTGGGCAGCTCGATACCTGCGGACATCAAGAAGGCGGGCCAGAAGATGCAGTGGAACCGCGAAATGTCTTTGCCGATGACGTGCAAATCTGCCGGCCAGTAGCGTTTGAGTTCGCTGTCTGGATCGGGGAATCCCGCGCCGGTGATGTAGTTGGTCAACGCATCGACCCACACGTACATGACGTGGTTTTTATCCGTGAGCAGTTCGGGACGGGACGGTTTCGGCACCGGGATCCCCCAGTCGAAAGACGTCCGCGAAATCGACAAGTCCTCGAGGCCGGATTCGACAAAGCGAATCACTTCATTGGCCCGAGTGGTGGGCGCAATGAAGTCCGGGTTGGCCTTATAGTGTTCCAACAACGGTTCGGTGTACTTCGAGAGCCGGAAGAAGTAGGACTCTTCTTCGGTCCAGGTGACTTCGGTTCCGGTTTCGGTTGCGAGCCGGACTCCGTCATCGTTGACGTGGGTTTCCTCCTCGGTGAAGAAGCGTTCGTCACGCACCGAGTACCACCCGGAATAGGTGTCGAGGTAGATGTCGCCGGCAGCTTCCATACGGCGCCAGATTTCCTGGGCCGAAGCTTTGTGGTCTGCATCGGTGGTGCGAATGAACCGGTCGTAGGAAATGTCGAGCACTTCGTCGTCCATTTTCTGGAAGACGTCGGCGTTGCGCGTGGCCAGCTCTAGGGGTGAGATGCCCTCGTCCTGGGCCGTCTGCTGCATCTTTTGACCGTGTTCGTCGGTACCGGTGAGGAAGCGAACGTCATAACCATCGAGCCGTTTGAATCGCGCCATGACATCCGTTGCGACGTATTCATAGGCGTGACCAATGTGCGGCTCACCGTTTGGGTAGGCGATGGCCGTTGTTAGGTAGTACGTGTTCACCGGGTGGTTTCCTCCAAGTCAACTTCGGCGGTCTTGGCAGCATGGATGGCTTCGCCGACCTGCTCCAGCAGCCCAGCTGGCAGTGCGGAGTCCAAGGTCAGCACAGCCAAGGCTTTGGAGCCATCGGAGCGCAGCGCAACGTCCATGGTGGCGATATTGATATTGCGATCGCCCAGCTGCATACCCATGGTACCGATGACACCCGGGCGGTCCTGGTACTCGAGCACCAGCATGTGATCGGCGATAGCCACTTCGAACTCGTAGTCGTTGATCCCGACGAGTTTTTCGATCTGCTTTGGTCCGGTCAGGGTACCGGTTACGCTAAATTCTTGTCCGCCGGCAGACACCGCGCTGACGGTGATGGTGTTGCGATAGTGCGGGGAATTCGTGGTTGTGGCCAGGCGGGTTTCGATACCGCGGCCTTCGGCCAAGACCGGGGCGTTGACGTAGGACACCTGGCCTGAAACAACATCGGTGAAGATCCCTTTCAGGGCGGCCAGCTTCAGCGAGTCCACGTTCTTTTCGGCGAGTTCTCCGGCGACTTCTACTTCGATAGCAGACACCGAGACGCCCTTCATGACGGCGGACAGGATGCGGCCAAGCTTTTCAGTCAGTGGGATACCTGGGCGAACGTACGGATCGATGACCCCACCGGCGACGTTGACGGCATCTGGGACGAGTTCACCGGCCAGTGCCAGACGCACTGATTTTGCAACGGCGACACCGGCTTTTTCTTGGGCTTCTTCGGTCGAGGCACCCAAGTGTGGGGTGACGGTTGCGGAGTCGTATTGGAAAAATGGCAGATCTTTTGCTGGTTCGTTGACGAACACGTCGATGCCAGCACCTGCAATGAGCTTTTTTTCGAGTGCCCGAGCGAGTGCCTCTTCGTCGATGAGACCACCGCGGGCCACGTTGATGACGTAGGCCGAGTCTTTCATGATCTTGAACTGCTCATCGGAGATCATGCCCATGGTTTCTGGGGTTCGTGGCATGTGGATTGTGACAAAGTCGGAGGTTTCCAGCAGTTCATCGAGGCTGACCAGGTGTGCGCCCATTTTCTGTGCGCGCGCGGCGGTGACGTATGGGTCATAGGCCACGACGTTCATATCAAAGGCTTTCATCCGCTCAGCAACGAGCGAGCCGATACGGCCTAAGCCAATAATGCCCAGGGTCTTTTCATACAGTTCGATGCCTTTATATGCCGAGCGTTTCCATTCACCGGCTTTCAATGACTGGTTGGCCGGGGCAATGTTGCGGGCTGCGGCCAGGATGTGGCCACAGGTCAGTTCTGCGGCAGAAATAATGTTGGAAGTTGGTGCATTGACCACCATGACGCCGGCTTCGGTGGCGGCTTGCGTGTCGACGTTGTCGAGTCCGACTCCGGCGCGTGCAATGACCTTGAGATTTTTGGCTGCTTTGATGGCTTCGGCATCCATCGTGGTGGCTGAGCGGACCAAGACAGCCTCGGCATCAGCTAACGCTGGGAGTAACTGGTCACGGTCGGAACCATCGGTGTGACGAATCTCGAAGTCGGTCCCAAGAGCATCCATGGTGGCCGGAGAGAGTTCTTCTGCGATAAGCACTACTGGTTTGGACACGAACGACACACTTTCGATAATAGGAAACACTGTCGTGAGCACACTGCTCACCGCAATCATCTTACGGCGTGTATTCGGGATTTTTCACAGTAGTACATTGCGTGAAGACTCAAACTACATGCCACTAGCGTGGGCTCAACCACCCCCTGGCATTACAAACCACGAATCCAAGGAAACCCTTATGTCGTCCAGCCAAGCGCCCAATGGGTTTAGTATCACCCGCATAGTGCCCGCATGCTCCGAGACAGTCTGGGATGCCTGGCTCAACCCCGAAGCAATGACCCAATGGCTAGCAACACGAAACACCGTGATCCCGTTCGAGGAGATTCAGCTTGATCCTCAGGTGGGCGGCCACTACCGGTATGCCACGGTCAATTTCGACAGTGGAGAATACGCTGTCACCGGTGGGATCTTCCTGAAAGTCGAGGCCCCGCAGCGGTTAGCCTTCTCCTGGGGTGACCCGCGTGCTGACCCGGAAGGCTCTCCCCTCGTCGTAATCACGCTCGAACCGCACGGTGACAACACCTTGGTGTTTTTTGAGCTTCGCGGCGCAACAGGTGCGCCTGGTGACCACTTTTACTATGACGGGTGGGCGGCTGCCCTGCGTGCGCTCGAGCAATATCTCACCCGCACCCTCACGCCCGGCTGATAGCCTGCTGAGGAAACATTATTTTCAAGGAGGATACTTTGGAACTCAGCATGGATAAAGGCAACCAGTTTGTCGAAGAAACACAGTCCCCCGAGGGCACTGCCGCGTGGAAACAGCAGCTCGACCAGTACGCCCCGGGTGCTTCCGACTGGGTCGTTGGCGCCGTATTTGGCGGCACCTATCAGCGTGAGGGGCTTGAGCTCCGCGATCGTCAGATGCTGAACATGGCAGCACTTGCGGCCATGGGCGGGACTGAGCCACAACTCACCGGACACATCAAAACCGCCGTCGACGTGGCAGGGATGACCAAAGAAGAAGTCGCCGAGTGCTTCGTGCATCTAATGCCATACATTGGTGTGCCGAAAACACTGGCCGCCATGCGTTGCATGCAGACTGCATTCGAAGACTAGTCTGAATAGACCAATGCGTCGCTGTGCCCCCAACAGGGTCACGGCGACGCATTATTTTTATCTGCTTCTTTAGATTCTTACCCGAAGGAATGGGATGGACATTGGATACTTCCAAGCCTCTCCGTTCCCGGCTTTGACTGCGGCGATAATACAGAACACCACGTCAAGCACGATCAGGATGGGCCAAATGACGAATCCGATCAGAACGAACATCAACACGCCTGCAACGGCCGAGTAAATCCAAAAGCTAATAGCCCAGTTCAGTGCGGCGCGGCCCTGTTGATCCAGCGTCTGGCTCCGCTCGCGATAGATCAACCAAATGATCAGCGGCACCAGGAAACTCAACAAGAGATTGCCGAGGTGCATGATGACGCCCCAGACCTTCTCGTCGCTGCGGTCGACCGGCGGCTGCGAAGCATAACCGGGGGTATATGGCTGATACTGCTGTTCCCACTGTGGCGGGCCGACGGACCGGTATGGTTCACCAGGCGGTGGCGGACCCTGATCCGGGAGTTGCTGAATGTAAGCGGTCAATTCCGCGTGGCAGTTCGGGTGCTGCAAGATCAGCGAGCGCAAGTCTGGACGGGCCAGAGCAATCTGCCGGAGGGTTTCGGCATTGATCGTGGGATCCTGAAGATCCTCGGGGGTAACGTGTGACGGGTCCATTCCGTGAATTCCTTGCCTCCAGTGCAGATACATCGAGTCCGCCGTGAAATCCAAGATCATGCATAATCTAGGCGCGACGTGCTGCACCCATCCTAATCTCTTGCGGCCTGAGCTGCTGCTACTAGGAGTGCCCGCGTATATTCGATGCCTTCGGTTGATAGTCAGCCGCCATCCCTTGCCCGCGTGATTGAAACGGGCGCAAGATATAACAATAGAAGCCCGTCACGAAGTGACATGAGCAAGGAGCCCACTGATGCAAGATACCGATATGACTCAGCGTTTTACTATCACGCATTACGTGCCCGGCACACCGCGACAGGCGTGGGATGCCTGGACTAATCCTGCAGCGATTGCACAGTGGTGGCATCTGCCGCAGACCACAACCCCGGTCCACGAGCTTGAATACGATGTCCGGGTTGGTGGGGCCTACATCTACACCAGCGTCCACGATGATACCGGCGAGCGGACAGTTTCTGGTGGGGTGTTCCACGAGGTCCTGCCACCTCGTCGATTGGTGTTCACCTGGGGTGCGCCGGAGCTACGCCGAGACAACCTGCCACTGGTCACCATTGAAATCGACGAGACCAGCGATGGCTCCTATGTCGAGCTCACGTTGGAAGGCTTCTCAGGCGAGCCAGGCGATGGCGCGTTCTACGATACGTGGGATCAAGCGCTCATCCGTCTCAAAGACTACGTGGCCGCACAGCATCACGACCCAGCCCAATAGCAGGCCGCTACCTACCCGTCCCGCGGGGTAACCAGAGGCTGGTGATCGGTGGGTTCCGGTGGATCTGTGATCAGGTATTGTTCATCCATGACTTCTTGCACGCGATCCCACCGGGTCTGAATCGTTTCAGTCGTCAGTTCGACCTCGTCTCGCAACTGCGCATCATCGGTTAACTTGGCCAACGGCCGGATCCCGCGATGCAGCTCTTCTGATCGATCAACGGTCACCGGGGACCACCCGACCTCGGTCACACGGGCTGACTCATCCTGCTTCATTTCTATGTCAGCGTAGACGATCACACCGGTGGCGGTTTCCATGACGCAGCAGTTCTCGTCTTGGTTGGTCAGAAAGTTGCCCATCGACCACGCGACCCACATGCCGTGCTCTGCGGGCCCACCTTCGAGTTGCTCCAGTGGCTGCGGTGTATGGGGATGGCTGCCCAACACCAGATCGACCTCTCCCCCATCTGCCAGCGCTTGGCCGTAGGCGCGTTGCGTCTCATCGGGCTCATGACCATACTCCGTGCCCCAGTGCGCTGAGACGACCACGACGTCGGCCCCATCTGCTCGAGCCTGAGCGGCGCGTTCCGTGAGTTCTTCTGCGCTGACATCGGTGACCATCCAGGGTGCGTCAGCGGGTGGGTTCGTATTTTGAATCAGGGTGGTGGAAAAGTGCGCCACGAGGATCTCGGTCTCACCACGCTGAAGGGTATAGATTTGAGGCTGGCCGGCTTCCTGTTCGGTTCGGGCAGTGCCGGCATGACCGAGTTCGTGTTCGTCCAGGACATCTAAGGTCCGCATCACCCCGTCGGTGCCAGCGTCTACCGCATGATTGGTGGCCGTCGAACAACCATCAAATCCCACCTCAGCTAGTCCCGGAATAAGCTCTTTCGGGGCGGCAAACACCGGGTAACCCGATGGCTCCCCTCCGGCGGGAACGATCGGTATCTCGAAACCGCAAAGCGCCAAATCCGCACCAGCAATCCACGGCTCGATCGGGGCCATAAGCGGACCGAAGTCGTACTCCTGGTCAGAATTTTCCGCTAATGCTTCGGCTGCATCAAGTATGTGATCGTGCGTGATGACGTCACCGGCCCCGGAAATTGTGAAAGTCTCCGGTTCGTCAGTGGTCTCATCCTCTGCTGAGTGGGGGCTGGCCTGAGCAGTGTTCTCCGCGTCAGCGTCCTGGGCTGCGCTGTCAGAGGTGTCGGACCCAGTGCCGCATGCCACCAATCCCAAGGACAGCAGCCATGGCGCAACGCGCTGCGCCCACCGGGCAGGCCTAACCGGCAGGCTCTGGTGCGTCGCAGCAGTGTGAGGACTCATTATGCCTGAGCTTACCGGCGAGTCTCATCTCCTGACTATGGCACATTGCCATGCCGTACTCTAGTTGCATGAGCTTGTGGAAGCGGATCATGGCTGGTGGGGTTGTCATCCTATTCTGCAGCGCCTGCAGCCCAGCCACGACCGACGAATCATCTTCGAGCCCAACCACTGAGGTTTCGCCTCACCAAACGCCGGAGGGTGAGCAGCCTTCGGAGCATGTCTCCAGTTCCCCCGATGAATCAGTCCCTTCCCACGAGACCACCCGACCCAGCGAGGCGTCGTTTAATCCCGAATCAAACCATGTACTGGTCAATAAGCAGCACGAGTTAGAGATTGAAGATTTTGAGCCGCCTGATCTGGTCGCGCTTAATGTTCCACAGCAGTATGGGGGCCAACAGTTGCGAGAGGAACCAGCCGTAGCACTGGAGGAACTCGTGGCCGATGCCGCTGACGATGGCATCGAATTGTGGGTGACTACCGCCTACCGGGACTTTGCACACCAGCAGGCACTCTACGAGCAGCGATTGGCAGAGCTTGGGCAGGAGGCCGCTGACAAGTTCACGGCCCGGCCGGGTTACTCTGAGCATCAGACTGGCCTTGCCGTCGATATGAGTTTCGCGGGCAATACGGACTGTAATCTTCGTGAGTGCTTCGCAGAGACGGAACAGGGCCAGTGGTTGGCAGAGCACGTCGCCCGGTTCGGGTTCATTATTCGCTACCCTGAAGGCGCCGAATCGATCACCGGTTACTCGTATGAGCCCTGGCACCTACGCTACGTCGGAGTGCCGACCGCTCACGAAGTAACCGAGCAAGACGTGACGCTAGAAGAGTACTGGAACCAACCAGCCGCTCCCGACTACACAGCAGATTATCGGTAAGTCTTGCCTGGGACCACAAAAGCGGGGTACCGGAATGTTTCCCGATACCCCGCTGATGCGGTGTCTAATGCGACGATGACTCAACGGGAGGTAGTGGCGTCTGAGGTGTGACGCAAAAAGCTGCTTTAGAGTTGTCTTTGCAACTTCGTACGATCACAGTTATCCGCGTTCAAAACCTTCACGAACATCGGTGATTTCTGTCTGGATGTCGAAGTCTTCGCTTTCCACACTGACTCGAGCTTCGGAGTCGAACGAGATTTCATCATCACTAACTTCAAAGGTCCGAATCATAGGCTGATCCTCGATACCGGTAATTTCATAGGTGACCTCCCACAGACCTACTGGAACGCTAGATCCAGTGAAGAAGGGCTCGGTCCGTATCGTCAAGTTACAACCAGCACTGCCAAAACAGCGCTGCTCCTTCACAGAGGTTTCGATCTCAAAATCATCAACCGATAGTTCAGGAGAAGGTGGGGACGGTAAGGACGGTTCATCACTAGCTTCCTCCTCGATACTCGGTCCGGCAGTATCCGGTTCGGCAGGAGGTGTCTCAGTGTCATTAGAGTCAGCCACGTTTTCACCACCTCCGACGTCAGTGGTGAGCGCGAGAACCCCGAGGGTGCCCCCGACACCGAGGACGAGACCTACAAGTCCAGAAACCAGGATCGGGACGGAGCGCGACGACTTTTTTGTAGATGTCTCTTGCGGTGTGTACGGATACCCGTAGTTTTGCTCTGGTGGTGGCGGAGCGTGGTGTCCAGATGAGGGTGACATTGATATTCCATTCGGTGTGAGTGAGAGTACTTAACAAGTGCTTTAAAGCACAGCGGGGTACCGGAATGTTTCCCGATACCCCGCTGATGCGGTGTCTAATGCGACGGTGTCTTAGCGAGCGGCAGTGCCTTCGGTGTAGTCGTCGTCAGTTTCTTGCAACCAGGAGAACATCTGGCGCAGTTCGCGACCGGTTTCTTCGATCGGGTGCTGCTCTTCTTTTTCACGCAGCTGTTTGAACTCTGTGGCGCCGTTGGCCTGATCGTCCATGAAGCGCTTGGCGAAGGTGCCGTCCTGGACCTCTTTGAGCACTTCTTGCATGTTTTCTTTGACGCGTGCATCGATGACGCGTGGGCCGGAGACGTAGTCACCGAATTCGGCGGTATCGGAGATCGACCAGCGCTGCTTGGCGAGACCACCTTCGACCATGAGGTCAACGATGAGTTTCAGTTCGTGCAGTACCTCGAAGTAGGCAACTTCTGGCTGGTAACCGGCTTCGGTGAGGACTTCGAATCCTGCCTGGACCAGGTGGGATGCGCCACCGCACAGCACGGCCTGTTCACCGAACAGGTCGGTTTCGGTTTCTTCGGTGAAGGTGGTTTCGATAACACCTGCACGGGTACCGCCGACACCCTTGGCGTATGCCAGGGCGAGGTCTTTGGCTTTACCGGATTCGTCTTTTTCAACAGCGATGAGTGCTGGGACACCGCGGCCAGCTTCGAATTCACGACGAACGACGTGGCCTGGGCCCTTTGGTGCAACCATGGCAACGTCAACACCGGCTGGAGCTTCAATGTAGCCGTAGCGGATGTTGAAACCGTGGGCGAAGAACAGTGCGTCGCCTTCTTCCAGGTGTGGTTCGATGGATTCTTTGAACACCGTGGACTGGTGCTGATCTGGTACCAGGATCATGATGACGTCAGCCTCTTTGGCTGCGTCGGCGACGGTGAGTACCTTCAGGCCTTCCGCTTCGGCTTTGGCCTTGGATTTGGAGCCTTCGGCCAGGCCGATGCGTACGTCGACACCGGAATCGCGCAGGGACAGCGAGTGGGCGTGGCCCTGGGAGCCGTAGCCAATAACGGCTACTTTGCGGTCCTGCAGTAGCGCGAGGTCGGCGTCTTCGTCATAGTATTTTTTGGCCATGAGAGTGTAATTCTCCTTGATGGATGTTTGTGGTGGTTATTTGGTCAGGGCACGGTCGGTCATGGATTTGCCGCCGCGGGCAACTGCGATGGTGCCGGAGCGCACGAGTTCGCGAATGCCAAAGGGTTCGAGCACTTCCAGTAGCGCTTCCAGTTTTTGTGCGGAACCGGTTGCTTCGACGGTCACGGCGTCGGTTGACACATCGACGACGTTGGCGCGGAACAGTTCGACAGCTTGGACTACCGATGCGCGGGTGGATGCATCGGAGCGAACCTTGACCAGGATGTGGTCGCGCTGGGAGGACTGTTCTGGATTGAGTTCAACGATTTTGATGACGTTGACCAGCTTATTGAGTTGTTTGGTGACCTGTTCAAGCGCATCGCCTTGGGCTTCGACGACGACCGTCATGCGTGAGAGACCTTCAACTTCGGATGGTCCAACGGTCAGCGATTCGATGTTGAAGGCGCGGCGTGCGAAGAGTCCCGATACTCGGGAAAGGACACCTGGGACGTCTTGGACTAATACCGAAAGGGTGTGGCGTTGCATATTAGGCCTCCTCGTCCCATTCCGGGGTCATGTCCCGGGCTACTTGAATTTGGTCGTTTGAGACTCCGGCGGGCACCATCGGCCAGACCATGGAGTCAGCAGAGACCACGAAGTCGATGACCACGGGCCGGTCGTTGATCTCCATGGCTTTTTCGATCGCCGGTGCGATGTCTTCTTCTTTTTCCACGCGGATACCCACGGCACCGTAGGCTTCGGCGAGTTTGACGAAGTCTGGGACGCGGATCGAGTCTGCACCGGTGTTCAGATCGGTGTTGGAGTAGCGCGAATCGTAGAACAGGGTCTGCCACTGGCGCACCATGCCCAACGAGGAGTTGTTAATCAACGCAACTTTGATCGGGATGTTGTTGATCGTACAAGTGGCCAACTCTTGGTTGGTCATCTGGAAACACCCGTCCCCGTCGATGGCCCACACCGCGCGGTGTGGTTCGGCAACTTGTGCGCCCATGGCCGCTGGGACAGCAAAGCCCATGGTGCCCAGCCCGGCGGAGTTCATCCACTGGTTTGGACGCTGGTATCCCACAAATTGTGCGCCCCACATCTGGTGTTGGCCAACCCCGGCGACATAGATCGCTTCTGGGCCGGCGATTTCCGAGAGGACTTCCATGACTTTTTGTGGCGCCATCAGCCCGTCATCGGTCTGGGTGTATCCCAGCGGGTAGGTCTCGCGGGTGCGGTTGACGATCCGCCACCATTCCGACAGATCCGGTGTGCCGTTAGCTGCGAAGCTGGCTCGGACCTGTTCGGTGAGGTCGGGCAGGATCGTTTTGATATCCCCGACGATTGGGACATCTGCGGTGCGGTTCTTGGAGATCTCGGCCGGGTCGATATCTGCGTGGATAACTTTTGCCAACGGGGCAAAGGAAGCCAATTGACCGGTTACACGGTCATCGAACCGAGCGCCCAACGTAATGAGCAGATCTGACATCTGCAGCGCCGAGACTGCAGCAACCGTGCCGTGCATGCCGGGCATGCCGAGGTTCTGCGGGTCATCATCCGGGAAGACACCACGCGCGTTGAGTGTGGTGACAACTGGCGCCCCGGTGAGTTTTGCAAGCTCAGCGAGTTCTTCGGCTGCTTGGGCGCGCATGGTTCCACCGCCCACATACAGCACAGGCTTTTTGGCTTCCTGGATCAGCCGGGCGGCTTCACGCAGTTGACGGGAATGCCCACGGGTCACCGGACGGTACCCAGGCAGGTCCATGACCGGTGGCCAGGAGAATTCCATCTCGTCTTGCTGGGCATCTTTGGTGATGTCGACCAGTACTGGTCCTGGGCGGCCCGTGTTGGCAATGTAGAACGCTTCTGCCAGAGCCTGCGGAATGTCTTCGGCGCGCTGGACCAAGAACGAGTGTTTGGTGATGGGCATGGTGATACCCACGATGTCTGCTTCTTGGAATGCATCAGACCCGATGAGCTGTGAGCCGACCTGGCCGGTGATAAACACCACGGCTTCGGAGTCCATATGCGCATCGGCGATGGCGGTGACCAGGTTGGTCGCGCCGGGCCCGGAGGTTGCGATGGCGACACCGGTCTTACCGGTGGCCAGGTAGTAGCCCTGGGCTGCGTGACCGGCACCCTGTTCGTGACGAACCAGGATGTGACGAATACGGGAGGTATCCATCAGTGGGTCATAGGTGGGCAGAATGGCTCCGCCGGGTAAACCGAAGACATCGGTGACATCGAGTTCTTCAAGTGAACGGACAATGGCCTGGGCCCCCGTCATCTTGATCGGTTCGACGACGTTATTTGGCCCTGGGACCGCGTGCGTCTCTGAGTCGTGCGTGGTTTTTTCCCGCTGCGGCGGGTGAGCTGGCATCACCGAGGGGGTGATATGTGATCCGGAACTCATGGAGTGTGCCTCGATCAGTCGTAAGTTGTGTGCAGTTATTGCTGTCGACGTCGTTCACGTCGTAGGGCGCCTCGCGGTTTTGCGATACCCATAAAAAAACCCCGGCTGCGGCGGGTTTGCCTGCTCGGGGTTCAGCACGTGGAGGGCGATGTGCCAACTGAGTAATTCAGTCCACGTGCTGCTAAATAACGACTACTAGGGTCTTCGACATGCCCTAATAATGGCCGCTACGTCCGATTTTGTCAAATCAGACTTCCCCGAGCAGGGGTGACTCCGCTTAGAGTTCTACTTCTACGTTACAGTGTGCGCCTTCGGCGGCGGACTGCACGAGCTGAGCGTATTTGCCGAGCACACCGGTGGTGAATTTCGGTGGGATCGGTTGCCAGTTTTCTTTGCGCTTGGCCAGCTCATCTTCGGTGACGTCCAAGTCAATGGAACGGTTGGCGATATCGACGCGGATGATGTCGCCGTCTTCCACGAGACCAATGGGGCCGCCAACGGCAGCTTCTGGTGCGATGTGTCCGATGCATAGCCCGGTGGTACCGCCGGAGAAACGACCGTCGGTGATCAGCAGGACGTCAGAACCTAGGCCGGCACCTTTGATCGCACCGGTGATGGCCAGCATTTCTCGCATGCCAGGCCCACCCTTTGGTCCTTCGTAACGGATGACCACGACGTCGCCTTTTTTCAGCTCGTCGGCTGCGAGCGCGTCCATGGCCTGCTGTTCGCGTTCAAATACGCGTGCGGTGCCTTCAAAGACCTCGGCGTCAAAGCCTGCGGATTTCACCACGGCACCTTCTGGGGCCATCGAGCCGTGCAGCACGGTCAGACCACCGGTGGCGTGGATGGGGTTGTCCATGGTGCGGAGCACGGACCCGTCGAGTTTCTTTGGCTTGAGCTCTTCGAGGTTTTCGGCAACAGTCTTGCCGGTCACGGTCAGTGCATCGCCGTGCAGCAGACCTTCATCGAGTAAGGCTTGCATGACCACTGGGACCCCACCGATGCGATCGAGGTCGGTCATGACGTAGTCACCAAATGGCTTCATGTCGGCGATATGTGGAATCTTGTCGCCGATGCGGTTGAAGTCGTGCAGGTTCAGCTCTACCCCGGCTTCGTGAGCGATAGCCAGCAGGTGCAGCACGGTGTTCGATGAACCACCGAAGGCCATCATGACCGCGATGGCGTTTTCGAACGCGTCTTTGGTCAGGATGTCGCGAGCGGTGATACCTTGAGCCAACATGTTGACCACGGCTTCACCGGCTCTGCGCGCGTCGTAGTCACGGCGACGGTCTGCCGAGGGTGGCGCGGCCGCACCAGGCATGGACATACCCAGCGCTTCGGCAACCGAGGCCATGGAGTTAGCGGTGTACATGCCACCACAGGCACCTTCGCCCGGGCAAATGGCTCGTTCGATGGTGTCGAGGTCTTCCAGCGACATGGTGCCGCGAGCGCAGGCACCGACAGCTTCGAATGCGTCAATGAGGGTGACCTGACGTTCTACCCCATCAGAGAGCGTGGCATATCCGGGCATGATCGAACCGGCATAAACAAATACTGAAGCCAGGTCTAGGCGGGCTGCTGCCATAAGCATCCCTGGCAGGGATTTGTCACAGCCGGCCAATAGGACCGAACCGTCAAGACGTTCGGCCATCATCACGGTTTCTACCGAGTCCGCAATGACCTCACGCGAAACGAGTGAGAAGTGCATACCGTCGTGACCCATCGAGATTCCGTCGGATACCGAAATGGTGCCGAACTCTAGTGGGTATCCCCCGCCGGCGTGAACCCCGGTCTTAGCGGCTTCGGCCAGGCGGTCGAGCGAGAGGTTACACGGCGTGATCTCATTCCAGGAGGAGGCGATGCCAATCTGTGGCTTATCCCAATCGTCATCACCCATGCCCACTGCCCGGAGCATTCCGCGGGCCGGAGCACGTTCATATCCATCGGTTACATCGCGCGAGCGCGGCTTCATATCAATTTCGGGGTTCTTAGACGTCATGGATCAAATCCTACTGATGTGGTGTCCTACAAAACTTCACGTGACCGATCGTGTCTGAAGCAACATCGTTCGGCGAGTTCGCCTGATCTTGTGCGCCATATGGGATGCTGGGCGAGGTGAAGCTGACTTTGAATTTTACCTGCCCAGAAATCTTTGATAAAGTTTTGCTTCGTTGCCCAGACGCAATGGGCGCCTCTAGCTCAATGGTAGAGCACCTGACTCTTAATCAGTAGGTTCCGGGTTCGAGTCCCGGGGGGCGCACAGCACACCCCGACCTTTATATAGGTCGGGGTTTTTTGCTGCCATTTTCTGCCTCCTCGCCTGAACTGCACCACAGCATTCGTGAAATGCCATTGGAAGCCAGTGAGCACAGTTCACCCTCAAAGATTCGCAGGCCGCCACGCATCCTAAACTCACTTGGACCTTACCTGCGCTTCCGACGGTTGTTCATTTTTGGCTCCTATCGAAGAGCGCCGTGCACCACTAGAGATACTACCGAAGTAGCGCTACGTTTTAAGTATCGGAAACGGCGCTTCCCGCGCCAACACAATGAACTCAACGTAGAGATGAGGTATTGACCATGAGCACGAATTCGACCGACACACTCGATAGGCCACGCAGCACAACTGAACGCCCGACGTACACAATTAACCAAACGCGCCCGCGCCCCCATCCGAATGAGATCCCTAGACTCTCTCCACTTCGCGGGGGCAGAAAACCTTGGACCGCATGGCAGGACTGGACCACCATCGGTCTTGGCATCTTCCTGGCATCAACCCCGCTTTGGACGCCCGCACCTGCAGGCTGGTTTGTCACGTTGGGGATAATGGCCATCGCTGCTGGCCTGTGGGCTGCTGCTAGCGGTTCATCAAGCGCGGCTGAGTGGACCGTCATGGTTGTGGGTATCGTGCTATTCCTGTCCCCCGTATATGGTGGATTTATTGGGCCCTCTATCGCTGCAGGCACGGCATCATCTCTAGCGGCAGGCACGGCATGGTTTACCGGCGCCGCCATCATCGTGTTAGCAATCCTGGCAATGGTCCAAAACCGCAAGGATCTGGCAAATAGTCGCGTCCGCGCCGAAGCCCTGCGTTACTAACACCTAGCCCTTCACGAGCGGCGCTCCAACTTGGCAGTGCCGCTTTTTGTGATTAAAGCCCCTCCCGGAAACCGTTAGGCGATCCCGCCTTCGCAGCGACAATCGAGCCGTTGCAATAACAAGAACTTCAACGCAGGGATTGAACTACGCATTAAGTAGCGCTCTTGGAGGCACATCAAGAGCATCCGACGTTAGGAGGAAGAAGTACCAAACATGACTACCAATTCCGACGAAACGATGAAAAACACGTCCCACGAAACGAAGACCGTCCGCAACGTGGAGCCTTGGACTCCATGGCAGGACTGGGTGAACGTCGTACTTGGTGCCTACCTAGCTCTCTCCTCACTGTGGACCGCCGGCGCCCCGACAGGATGGTTCGTCACGATGGGTATCCTAGCGGCCGCGGCAGGTGTCTGGGCAGCTGGTACGGCATCATCTACCCCAGCTGAATCCGTACAGATTGTTCTCGGCGCAGCCCTGGTTTTATCGCCGTGGGTTGCTGGCTTTGTCGCCGCGGCAGCAGCTGCCTGGACCGCCTGGATCGTTGGCGCGGGCTTGATTATTTTCGCCGCCGTCGCCTTGAGCATGAATCGCGACACGTACCCCCGCACTCGAAACACCACGAGGAGGAACGCTTATGCGTAAGCACTAGACCTAACTGAATATCTCCCTCCCTAGAAAGCGGCACCCCAACTGGGGTGCCGCTTTACTGTTCCGAAGGGGCGTGAGCGCAGGCGCCAGACGGCGACAGCTGCGCGCCCACCCTGCCCCTACCACACCCCATCTGAAGTCAACGCACCACAGCTCGTCACCTTTATCCGGCCTGACTAGTCCATATACATTAAACGCTACTTAAAGGGTTGCGCTACCAATTAAGTAGCGCTACACTAGAAGTAGTGCTTCTGGTTGAGAGACCAAGAGCTAGCTATTCAAACGTGATACGAGAAAGAGGTAACGATTTTGAGTACACATAAAAATGATGTTCGAGTAACTCGCACAGATTCTTCCGAGCCGACGACTTCAGCAGTAGATGCTCCAACGACCGTGAGCACCGTTCGTCCATGGACCCCATGGCAAGACTGGGTCAACGTCGTACTAGGTGCGTATCTAGCATTTGCTCCGCTGTGGACAGTCGGAGCTCCGGCCGGATGGTTTGTCACCTTAGGTATTCTGGCCATTGGTGTCGGACTCTGGGCCGCAGGGACCGCCTCATCCAAGCCCGCTGAATGGGTACAAATTATTCTGGGTGCTGTGGTCTTCCTGTCACCATGGCTCGGTGGATTCGCCGCAGCCGCCGCAGCAGCATGGACGGCATGGATCATTGGTATCGCCCTGATCGTCTTCGCGGCCGTGGCGATGAGTCAGAACAACACCGACGTCGGTGTCGCCAAGACGAATGCAAGTGTCTAGGCGTACATCACGCAGGAGCGTAGCTCCTGGACTAAAACGGTACCCCGAGCGGGGTACCGTTTTTCATTCCCACAAAGATGTCTGCGAGATACCATGAGAAGAGATCTAGAGAAAGATTAATGTGAGCCAAACAGACTTGATAGCACCTACTGAGACACGCAACGAACGACGCCGTCGACTGACAGACGAAAAAATCGCGGCCACGGTACTCGATATCGCCCTGAACAAGGGTCCCCACAACGTGACTTTTAGTGCCGTCTCTGCCGAGTCCGGCGTTGCTAAGACGACGCTTTATCGTCGGTATCAGACCCGTGAAGAACTCTTTGACGCGGTCGCGCGCCACTTTTCTTCGACGCCCAATGACTCGGATGAAGCCCCGACCACCCCGGAGGGATTAGCAGCCACGCTACGCCGAGGCGTCAGCACCCTGGAAGAGCACATGGGATTAGAAACCATCGGCACGCTGCTAGCCAGCCGCGATGAGTTCATGCAGCGCGTGCGGCATCAACTGTTCACCCCCCAAGTCGCCGAGGCCGTGAACTATTTCGAGCGCGGGGTTGAAGCCGGCGTGTTACGCGAAGATATTGACTACGCCTTGGTCGTCGATTTGATCTACGGTGGAATGATCATGCGTAGTGCGAGGGAGGGTGAGCTCAACCACGACTGGGCTGACGCCGTGGTGACACTTATCTGGCCGCTGATCAGCAAAAACTAGCGACCATGGCCCCCTACCAGTGGGGTGATATGCCCGAGGGAACGCACAGGGTCGCCTAACCTTCCTAGTGAAACGAGCCCGCGCGCACTACTGTTTGACTGGTGAGCACTACAGACCGAATCTACTCCACGCTGATGAATCGCAACCCTGAACGGGAAGCGGCCATGCCAGCCGAAGCGCGCAAACACCTGCCCGCCAACGGCCTACGTATCATCTCAGCGAATGCGCTGCAGTCCTCCGGCGATCAAATGGTTAATGCGGCCACCGTGTTGCCCTGGTTATTTGCCACCCTGGGCGTGCCAGCAGCATTAACCGGCTTACTCGTTCCCATTCGCGAATCCGGTTCGATGCTGCCACAGGCTTTTCTCACGCCGCTTGTACTGCGAGCGCGATACCGCAAATGGGTATATATCACCGGTGCTGTGATCCAAGCGGTCTCGGTGGGTTCCATGGCGCTGATCGCAGCGCTTGCCGAAGGTCTGGCCGCCGGGGTGGGCATCTTGATTGCGTTGACGATCTTTTCGCTGGGTCGTTGCCTGACCTCGATTGCTTCAAAAGATGTGCAAGGCCGTACCGTGCCTAAGGGCGAACGCGGTCAAATTAACGGGCTCGCCACCACAGCGGCTGGCATCGTGGCCATCACATTGGGTCTGGGAATCCGGTTTTTCGGTGGAGCAGAACTGTCCAGTTCTCAACTGGCCTGGTTACTAGCAGCCGGCGCGGCCCTGTGGGTCGGAGTCGCGCTAGTGTATGCCAGTATTCGGGAACCACGGCCGGAGCCGACTGATTCGCCCAAGGACCCACCAGAGCAGGAACGCGATAACACGCTCAGCGATATGTTTCTTCTGTTGCGCGAAGATCGGCCCTTTCGCCACTTCGTGATCGCTCGGAGTCTGTTGTTGGTCTCATCGCTGAGCCCACCCTTTGTGGTCACCCTCTCGATCCAATATGGTGCCGATAGTCTCGCCGGGCTTGGTGGGTTCATCATTGCTTCCGGTCTGGCTGCGCTGATTGGTGGCAGGATCTTTGGTCCGATGGCAGATCGATCCAGCAAACGTCTCATGACCCTCGGGGCTGGTGTGGCTTCCAGTGTGGTGATCCTCGTTGTGGCGGTGGCGGCTATCCCGGATTTTCTGCAAGACGGTGTGGTGGCTAACCTCGTGTTCATTATCGTGTATCTGGCGTTGACGCTGATGCATACCGGAGTTCGGGTCGGCCGCAAGACCTATCTTGTTGACATGGCAGAAGGCGATCAACGTACCACCTATGTCGCAGTCTCCAACACGGTCCTAGGCATCGTACTGCTTGTCGTGGGCGGCATCAGCTCACTGCTAGCGATGCTGCATATTTTTGCCGCCCTGCTGTTCTTGGCGGGGACCGGACTGATTGGCGTGGTGGTTAGCAGCCGATTACCTGAGGTATCCGCTAGTTCTTCGCCGCGGTAATTGCGCCACACAGCAAACGGGGCCGAAACGACATATCGTTTCGGCCCCGTTTGCTGTGGAAAAGCTCTACTCGGCTTCCTGCTTTGTCTCATGGACGGTGCCATGCTCATGGTGGGCGGGCCCGTAAATGGCATAAACCTTCATGGGTTCGTCACCAATATTGGTGACGTTGTGCCACTTGCCTGCCGGAACGAAAATGACCCAGTCGTCTTCGACTTCCTTGTCGTAATCCAACCGGTCTTCTGCCGGTCCCATCTGCACCCGGCCTTTGCCCTGTTCCAGCCGTAGGAACTGATCATGGTCAGGATGGACTTCCAAACCGATGTCATCACCCACTGGAATCGACATTACCGTCAACTGGATGTTGGTGCCCGTCCACAGGGTCGAACGGTACTTGTCGTTGGCTAGCGTAGCTTCTTCAATGTTGACCACATAAGGGTCTGGTCCATGATCTGTCATGTCAAGGTTCCTTTCCGTTGGGTCCTCGGAACGTGCCCATTAAAAGCGGGCGCTATCTCCAGCGTAGGGACAGGCCCCCGACGATGTCTATGACACAACAGCGACCGGATAAAGGCCGTGACCTGCAGAGATATCGGTCACAAATAGCCAAAACTTTTATCGCCGAACATCAGCCGTTCCGCGATTGTTCAACTCGCACTGCTCGGATGATCTGTTGGCGCGCCGCATCGCGCCGTTCTCACCAGGAGCACTACGAGAGGATGACTACGTGTCTAACACCAGCAACGGTGGCAGGTTGTCGATCGCAGCAGCCGTATCCGCCGTCATGTTGGCCGGCGTGATCACGCCCGCCAATGCGCAGCCACTGTCAGAGGTCGAACCGACCCAGAACATCCAAAGTCCCGCACCGGCCGAAACGGCCACGCCCCAGGCTGAAGAACCGACTGACCACGACATCAGCTCAGCACCCGACGAAGCGGACGAGAGGTCAGCAACCGATACACCCGAGCCCACGCCGACGAGCGAATCCAACGCGCCAGAGGCCACTGAGCCCGCGACCACCGCAGAAGAAGCTCCCGAGATTAATCCCGCTGAGACGCAGTCGCCATCAGCGGAGTCACAGCCCGAAAATGTCATACTCCATGAAGTCTTCTCAGGCGATGGGTTACCAGACGGCTGGGATAGTCTCGTCGGTGAATGGCGTGTCGAAGATGGTCGGCTACTTGGCACCTCCCAAGGTGGCCAACAGGCACGCATTGTCTTCGGTGAGCATCATGATCACTACCGCTTCGAGGCCACCTTACGGTTCGATGACGCCGTCAATACGGCACGCTGGATGGCACTGGGACTCGATATGCCCCCGGATCTGTCGGAGAACTGGCAACAGGCTGCCCTGCGCGTTGCTTCCACAGCAAATAATGGCGTCGAATTTGCCCAGCGCGTCAACGGCACCTGGAACGTTACCGACGCAGTGCCTGGGCCCCGCGATGCCGGTATCGGTCAAGATGTGACGATCGCAGTAGAAGTCAGCGGCAATCGGGGCGCCTGGTACTTTGACGACGAGTTAGTCATGGAAACCACCCAGCTGCGACGTACCTCAGATGGCGTACTGGGCTTGGTGGTCAACAATGCCACCATCGCTGTAGATAACGTGACCGTCACGGAAATTGAGCCGTTCCCAGTCGTAAACCTGCGTGCCCCAGGCGAGACCGCAGCAATCATCGCTCACCGCGGGGACTCAAAGGTCGCGCCCGAAAACACCATGGCTGCTGTGACCTCCGCAGTCGAAGGTGGCGCCGATTTCTTCGAAATCGATATCAATTACACCGCAGACGATGAAGTCGTCGCCATTCACGACAGCACCGTGGATCGCACCACTGACGGAACCGGTGCGGTTCGGGAGATGACCTACGACGAGATCAGTGAACTCGACGCTGGCTCCTGGCTGGACCCGAGCTACTCCCACGCTGACGTCCCCAAGCTTGAAGAAGTCTTTGACTACATGGCCGATACCGGCGCCCATGTCTTACTGGAATATAAGGACGATTGGACCCCGGAGCAGGTTGATCTCACCGCCGAGCTTGTCGAGGAATACGACGTCGCCGACCAGATCATCGCGCAAAGTTTCGATCTGGGCACCGTCGAAAGTCTCCAGGAAGAGCTGCCTGAAGTTCCACGCATGATTCTTGGTGCTCCTGGCGAGGATTTTGAAGAGGTTGCCGACAACGTTGATGCCATCGGTTGGAACCCCAGTGGAAACTACGTGGCTGACAACCCGGACTGGGTGCAAGAAGCTCATGCAGCCGACCTGGCTACTTTCGTATATACGATCAACGACCCTGAGCATTGGGAACAACTCACCGCACTGGGCGTGGATGGGATCATCACTGATCATCCCGGTCAGCTCAACGGGTGGAACCAGCGCTACGAGGCCGGAGACCCAGACAGTGGCGAAATCGCCGCGATCGTCGGACACCGAGGCAACTCGGCTGTCGCGCCAGAAAACACCATGCCGGCCATCTCTTCATCGGTGCTGACCGGTGCGGAATACTTCGAAATCGACATTGAATACACCGCTGACGACAAAGTGGTCGCGATCCACGACGGTACCGTGGAGCGCACGACTGACGGAACCGGATCCGTCCGGGAGATGACCTACGACCAGCTCAGCCAACTCGATGCCGGATCGTGGTTCGCCCACGGACACGGTTTCACCGGTGTTGGCGTGCCCACCCTGGAAGACGTCGTAGCGTATATGGCGGATACCAGCGCGCACATGCTGCTGGAGTACAAGAGCCATTGGTCGCCCGAAAAGGTCCAGCTCACCCGTGACATCATCGAAGAATACGGTGTGGAAGATCAAATCGTAGCCCAGAGCTTCAACCTGGATACCGTATCCAGCTTGCACCAGGAAATGCCAGAAGTTCCTCGCATGATCCTGGGCGCCCCGCGGGACGATTCGGAGGAGCTCGCGGCAGAACGTGAAGCCATCGGTTGGAACCCAAGCGTGGGGCAAGTCCTCGACAATCCTGGCTGGGTCGACCGGATGCACGAGGCTGGCCTCTACACCTTCGTGTACACCGTCAACAGTGCGAACCAGTGGGAGCAACTAACGGACCTTGGTGTTGATGGCATCATCACTGACTACCCCGATCATTTACAAGGTTGGAATGCTCGTTTTGCCCAAGTTGTTGAACAGCCAAAGCCGACCTTCCCGTTGCAACCTGCAGAGCCGGAACCTTCTGAAACTCCATCCCAGGATCCAACAGAAACACCGTCGGTCGAGCCGACCACACCAACTGAAGAACCGACCGAAAGCCCTTCGCAGGAGCCTACAGACCAGCCGGGCACAACTTCTGAACCGACGGAAACTCCAACCGAAACTCCAACGCAGCCGAACGACGCCACTACCCCACCGGCCGATCAAGACACCGCGGATGAAGGCGAAGTCGTTGGCACGCTCGAGGTCGAGCCAGCGCAGGTGCTGCCGGGCGGTGAAGTCACCATCACAGCCGACGGTTTCGAAGCCGGCGAGGAGGTCGAGATTACCCTCAATCCCACGCTGGCTACTGTCGATGCTGACGGTGACGGAACCTTCTCCGCTACGGTAACCATCCCAGACGATATCGAACCTGGCGAGTACACTCTCGGTGTGACCGGGCTGACCAGCGGCAACTGGGGCGAGGTTTCGCTCACCGTGCTGACACCAGCTGCCGACAGTGAGATGACAGTGCCGCCAGCACCCGATGCGACATCCACCACGGGTGACGTTCGAAGCGAACTAGCCACCACCGGAGCCAGCGCATCCGGGCTCATCGGCGTGGCGGCAGCGCTGATGGTGCTAGTCGGTACGATGTTGGTCATTTTGCACCGCCGTCGGACATCAACGCTCGGCAACGAATCAACCACCACCATATAACGCACTAACCGATACAGCGTCGCAGACCAACTAGGCCTGCGACGCTGTGGTTTAACTCAAATAGTGAAGAGGAAGATCGAGGACCGTTACTCATCAAATGCCGTCGTCGGAGCATCCTGACCGATTGATGCGATCAGATCTTCGGCGAGTTTTCGCAGTTTGATATTCCGGTTTGATGACACGCGGGTCAACAGCTCGAACGCTTCTTCTTGGCTGCATCGATTTTGGGCCATGATGATCCCAACAGCCATGTCAATCGCAGTGCGAGATTCCATGGCTTTGCGGCGATCTTCTGCCGCTTCACTATGTTTGGCAATCCGCAAGGCTACTCGCATGGCTTTCGAGACCAAGTCGGCAAACCGCTGGGCCAGTTCAATCTCTCTGTCATTGAACGCGTCGGTAACGGTGGAATAGAAATTCATAGCGGCTTTTGCTGTGCTGTCTAACTCGAGTGGCACGGCTAGGACACTGCGCAGGCCTTGTTCACGAAGAACCGTCATGTACTCGGGCCACCGGGTCTCGTAGTCGATGTCGCCAACCCGCATGACGCTGTGGGTTCGTTGAGCTTCTAAACAGGGGCCGTTATCGAAGCCAGCCTGAATTTCATCGAGTTTCTTAGCTTCTTCGCTGCTGCTGCCAGCTACACTGCCGCGCTTCTCTCGGCCCAAGATAACCCCGCATAACACGGGAAACTCAATTGACATTTCCTGGGCTGCTACCGCGGCGAGGTCGTCGAGAAAATCGACGATCTCCTGATCCGTTGCTAAGAGTTCATGCAGCTGTTCCGCTGCAGATATACGTGTCGAAGTGGTATCCATGACGGGGCTCCTTCCGGAGACAACAATAACCCGTCACCAAGCCGGTTAACAGATCTGTCTCCAGGCTACGCGACAATCGAAATCGCCGCCGCGTCGCCTCGGACCAACGTCCCCGCGAGCCCAGAATCAGGCTTCTTCCGTTAATAAATTTCGTGTGTCCGTGGTTTTCATGTAGAGTATGCCTAGTTCAGCAGTGGGCTTTCTCGACGCTATTTCCGGATGGAATCGTGGAGTCCATTCATGCACCCCTCGTGCAGCACTTCCACCCTTCTGGTGATAGCTTCAATTTTTGCGCTGACGGTTCGTCGGCGATGGAGCTTGTACGAGAGGGTACCCGATGACTAAAGCTATGGACGCTACCGCCTATCAAGACCTGGAGATCTCTTCTGATCAGCCTCCAAAACAGCTGACGCTTGAGGTGGGGCCGATGGCACCCGGCGGTCATTGCATTGCACGTCATGAAGGGTATGTAATTTTCGTTCGGCATGCCGTACCGGGCGAGACGGTGGTAGTTCAACTTATCCAACCGGGTCCTGCTGGTCGATACTGGTGGGCCGACACCATCAAGGTGCTGACCCCCTCTGAGTTCCGTCGCACTCACCAGTGGAAACTGGCCGACGCGCTGCGCGCTCATGCGGCCGGGCGCCGTCCCATCGGTGAAGCCTCACTGGGCCACGTGGTGCTGGAGCATCAGCGACGTTTGAAAGCCCTGGCGTTTCGCTCCGCTATGACCAGGATCGGCGAGCAAAGCTTTGATGACGCTGAGATCAGTGTGACAGGAATCGAAGCTGATGAACCCGCTGGACTGCAATGGCGCACCCGCAATGGTTTTCTGGTCTCCGACGGGCGATTAGCAGTGCCGGTAAACAACAGCACGACCCCCGTAGCCATCCGCAATATTCCGCTGGCGGTCCCCCAGCTCGATAAGTTACAGCTGTGGGGGCTTGATTTTTCCGGCGCGGCCCGGGTCGAAGTTGCCACCCCCGTCAACGGTCGTCAAGCGCTGATCAGCATTTATCCTGCACCGCCAATCGCTGAGTCTGACGAAATCTTTCAGGCCCACGTGGGGTCTTGGCGCCAGCAGGTGGCCACGTTGCCACAACACGTCTCAGCAATGGTGGTAACACCAAGCAGACTCGACCAACGCCCAGAAATCAACGTGTTGCAAGGCCAAAACGTGCTGGAAGAACACGTCGCTTGTCCACAGTGGGGTACCAGAACCTTCCAGGTATCCGGTGCCGGGTACTGGCATGCTCACCGGGATGGTCCCGCTACCCTCGTCGACGCGGTCATGCGGGCGGCCGATGTCCAACCGGGTCAAGTCATAGCCGACCTGTACGCCGGGGCGGGTCTATACTCCCGGTATCTTGCAGAAGCAACCGGCCCAACCGGTGCGGTTTTAAGCGTGGATGCCTCCCCTGTTGCCAGTGACACAGCACGCCACAACCTGCAGGATCTCCCCCAGGTGACCGTGCTCAATGACAAAGTCAATCGCATCCTGACAAGCTGGCTGCTCATTCCTGAGGCGGACGTGACCGAAGGCGGGCTCAATAATCGACCGGTCGACACCATCGTGGTGCATCCATCGCGGGTGGGAATCGGCAAGACTGTACTCAAAGCGATAGACCAGCTGCGGCCCGACAAGATCATCTATGTTTCGGGGAACCCTGTGGCTCTGGCCAGAGATACCCGGGTCCTGAGCTCGTGCGGTTGGAGCCTTGCATCTACCGAAGCATTTGACCTGGCACCGGAGACTCAGCGACTGGATTCGGTCAGCGTTTTTCGTCGACCATCGTAGGGTTTTCAAACGCTCGCATTGCCCATATATTCCCCCTAGGAGTGCCCCTAGATTTCGATTATTCTGTAATCAACTCCAGGGGGTGGGTACCGTGGCCCAAACAGAAGATTCCGCCGTCGTGGGTTTCACTGAAGCAGAGCTCCAAGAACCCAAGGTCCGACCTCGCTGGAACAAGATTGGCCCGGGTATCGTTGCGGCAGCCACCGGTGTCGGCGCAGCTGATCTCGTCGCCACGCTCACTGCCGGTTCGCGCTACGGCTACATGTTGGTGTGGGCCGTCATCGTGGGCGTGTTGATGAAAATCCTGCTCGTCGAAGGTGTGGGCCGCTACTACTTATCCACCGGCAAGACGATCTTTCAGGGTTGGCGCACGCTCGGCTCCTGGACAAGCTGGTACTTCGGTCCCTACATCGTCATTTGGGGCATCGTCTACGGTGCCACAGCGATGAGTTCGACAGCGCTGCCGTTGGCGGCGCTGTTCCCCTCGATTGATTTGAAAGTCTTCGCGATCGCTGCCGGGTTGCTGGGTCTCGTGCTGGTGTGGCTGGACCGGTACCAGCTCATCGAAAAGCTGATGATGGTTTTGATCGGCACCATGTTTGTGACAGTGGTGCTCTCGGCAGCATTGGCCCTGCCGAACCTGACCGACATCCTGGCCGGACTGATACCTCAACTTCCGACTGAAGAAGACGGGATGTTCTACGTCCTGGCACTGGCCGGGGGTGTGGGAGGCACGATCACGTTAGCCGCCTACGGATACTGGCTGCGTGAGAAAGGGTGGAATAAACCCAAGTGGCTGCGCGTGATGCGCTACGACAACGCCACCGCTTATATCCTCACCGGTGTCTTTGTCTTCGCCACGCTGATTATGGGCGCTGAGCTCCTCTACGCGGCCGGGATCGCTATCTCAGCAGGTGATGAAGGACTGCTCGACGTCTCAACGGTACTAGCTGACCGGTATGGCCAAACCTGGTCAGTCGTGTTCCTCATCGGATTCTTTGCCGCGTCATTTTCTTCTCTGTTGGGCGTCTGGCACGGTGTGTCGTTGATGTTTGCGGACTTTTGGGCCAATTTCCGACGCCCCGCAGACGAACTGGATCAGGATAAAGCTCCAACCCTAAAATCAAAACCGGCCAGGTTCTATCTCCTCATGGTCACGTTCCCGACCATGGCGCTGTTATTCTTCGACCAACCGATCTTTTTGATTCTGCTCTATGGCACCCTCGGCGCGTTGTTCATGCCGTTTCTGGCCATCACATTGTTGTTTTTGAACAACCAGAAGCGCTATGTGCCACCCCAGTACCGCAATCGATGGTTCCAAAACGTTTTCCTGAGCATCACAGCAGGCGTCTTCATCGCCGTGGGGGTATACGAACTTTACGAAGCGCTCGCACCACTCTGGAGTTGAGGTCTGCGGCCCGGGATCATGCCGTCATGCTGCTCAGAGTGTTAAACAACCATCCAGCAGCGCTTGCCCATAAGGCAGCACTACCAGCATGCTACTGACCGATACGATGATCGTGGTGAATATCATGGCTGCCATCGGCCCGATGCCGCGGGATGCATCGGGCGGGGCAACTAAATGTCGAATTCGGTCAGTCCCTGCCGCATGCAACACCACTGCGCCACCGGCATGCTGGGCCACGGTGGGCCCACCTTTCTCACCGATTTTTAGCAGTGCGCTTGCCATCACTGCGGTACCGTTCTCGTCCCTGGCCGCGTTGTCCGCAGCCATTTCTAGATAATGTGGGACCGCAGCACGAATCGCTGCTACCAACGGAACCCAGCGCAATGGCGCAAGCACGCCCTGTACTAGTCCGATGATGAGATGATGTCGTTGCCGCACATGTGCCGCCTCATGAGCAACCACCGCACCCAGCTCCTCGGTATTGAGTAAGCGCAGCAGCGCCGTAGACACCACAATCCCCCACCGCCGGTTCGATAGCGCAAACGCGGTGGGATCATCGTGCGGAATAACCGTCACCGAGTGTCCGGCTAAGCGGGTTCGATATGCGCCCAAACGCAAAGCACTTTCCAGTTCAGCCCGTTGTTGGTGCCCCTGATACTTATAACGCAACCCACCCAGAACCATAACGATCAATAGCACTACCGGTAGTGCGATCAATATGACTGCCGGGATAGCTGCATTGATTGCCATGTCAGCTGGCAACGGATTCGCTGCAGCTAGGCAACGCTGACAGACCTCACCGGTATTGCCTGGAAGGAAACCAGTGCGGGCAGCTAATGCCCAGGCAAGCATCGGGCCGAAAGCAGCGAAACCCGCCAGCCATACCGCCAGGACGCCAACCAGGGTGGCCACAGCCAGCCGGGGTGTGTGCATCAACGCCGGAGCAGCACGTCGCACTAACTTACCAGCGGCCAGTCCAGTGCTCACCACGGTAACGATGAGAATGACGGCAGTAATCAATGCTGTCATGATTTATTCAAGTACTCGCGGAGCATGTCCAGGCCATCTTCGGGCATGTCTTGCACAAAGTGCAGTATCGAAGCGGCCTTGTCGTGGCTGTTATCCAGCGCTTGATGCATGAGACGCCCAACATATTCTTCCCGGGTCAGTTGGGGCACGTAGAACACGAGGCGACCTTGACGCTGCGGTTCGACCATCTGTTTGGTCTTGAGGTTTTGCATGACCGTAGCGATCGTGGTGTAGGCCGGGTTGTGCGGCAGCGCCTCCATGAGATCGCGGACACTGCGCGGACTCGAATCCCACAACAGGTCCATGACTTGCTGTTCGAGCTCACCGAGCTGAGGGGCCGAACGGGACGGCTTCGATGTCATATCTGACTGTTCTCCATAACGTTTTTAACCTGTTAGGCAATGGCTGCGGGGACGGGCACCTTGCAGACTACCTGCCCCTTGAGCCGCCACATTAATGCTCCGAAGGTCAGCAGCAGCGCGGCAAGAGCCAAGAAGGGTTGGATCGGAGCGAAATAGGTGATCGCCCCGGAATACCCAAACGCTATCAGTGCCAATTTATTACATACTGGACACCCGACAGCAAACCAGGACAAGATACCGCCGACCACGCCCATTCTGCTATGGCGATCTTTTCCGCCTGGATGCCGATCTTGTGCGTTATATGACGCTTCCGTATCTTGTGCCTCAGGTTGCGATTGGACAGGCCTGATGTATGTGGCCACGAGCATGCCCGTGGCCAGAGCAGTCAGGAGCCACACCGGATAGTTCCACCAAACCGGTTCAATGTCTCGTGCAAACCAAGGGTTGGGGATGAGAACCGTGGCAACACCGATCAGCAGACCCACCAGCATTGCCACGATGAAAGCAACCTGAAATTGGCGACTGGTCCACTGCTTTAAACCGCGCACCGCGAATCGAAAAGTCTCTAGCATGCCCTCAACTATGCCTCATAGTGATGACGGTGTATAGTTGCCAAGCGCAACAATTACTATCCCCCATAGTAATTGAAGCCTTCCCCGGGCCCGTATTTGAAAGAGGAAGTTTTTGGCACAGCATAATTCGCCTTCCAAACCCGCGTGGTTGTTACCCGTCATTGTCGGCGTGCTAGCGCTGATCGTGATAGCGCTTGGGTATTTCGTGGTCGCTCAACCGACGGTTAGCCAGGAGAGCACCGCACCCGCTAGCACTAACGATGACGGTGGCGGCGTGGTTGATGTCGTGCCACAGGATGAAGACGATCAAATCGATTTGAGCCACATCGAACAACGCGAACCCGAAGATCCGCTGGCGATTGGGCCCGTTGATGCACCCGTGACCCTTGTGGTCTTCTCAGATTATCAGTGTCCATTTTGCGCTTCATGGAGCGATGAATCCCTGCCGGTCATGATGGAGTACGTCAATGATGAGCAACTCCGGATCGAGTGGCGAGACGTTAACGTCTACGGGGCCGACTCGGAGCGGGCCGCCAAAGCCGCTTACGCCGCTGCACTGCAGGGCCAATTCTGGGTCTACCATGAGGAACTGTATGCGAACGGCGAGATACGCCAACCGGATGAGCTCACTGAAGCCGCACTGACCGACTTAGCCGATGAGTTAGAACTTGATACCGAACAGTTCGCAGCGGACATGCACTCCAACGCAGTAGCAGAACAGATCGACGTCAACGAACAGCTCGGCCTCGATATTGGCGCGTACTCAACTCCCGCTTTTGTCGTGGCAGGAAAACCCATGGTGGGAGCCCAACCGACCGACGTCTTCGTTGAGGCAGTAGATGACGCTCTCGCAGACGCACAATAAAAGGGTGGTATTGAACATCAGCTTGATCATCACACCAACCGCACAGGTGTCAACCGATGCAACAGCGTAGAAATACAGCTTATTCACCTGGTTGGCTCGCCGGTCTAGCACTGGCGGGCCTGTTGACCCTCAGCGCGTGTGGGAATACCGATGAGCAGACCCTGCCCCAGTATGATCCAGCACCGTCGGTTCTTGAAACACCGGCGCCAGAGGTTGACCGGCAAACATTTCGCCTGCCCTTACAATTCACCGACCCACCAGTCGTTGATCCGGGATGGCAAACTCCCCCGCAATATGGTGATGGCGTCTTTCTCTCTGCTGAACATGCTGAGGACGTATTAACATTCCGGGCGGTGGATAGCTCTGGAACCTTGCTGTGGGAAGCTGATCGTCCACTGAGCTGTACCGGATTCACAATCACTTCACATGATGACCTTCACTATGCGGTACTCACCGATATTGACGCAGAAGTGCAGAGCCTTGGCAATACGGTTGCCAGCGCGTATGACCTACACACCGGAGAGCTGGCCTGGGGCCCGATCGATGTTCCCGGTCCGCATAATGGACCCGGTACAGTATTTGCGGCACCAACGGAACAGGCGATGGGGGCCTCAGATGCAAAAGTTGTCCTTGATCCCGCTTCAGGTGACATCATCGTTAACGAACGCGAACACAAAGTCAAAGTCCTGGGCGAATTCCATGGCACGGTCCTGACCGTTGATGCGCAAGCAATTCAGGCACATCGTGCCGCAGACCTGGCAACCGGTGGTCTAGAGGCCGAGCCCCTGTGGACTGTGCCCCTGGAAGACCATGGCTGGACTGCTGAGAACCTCACCGCGCGGAGTCCCGTTGGGCTACCAGATCCCAGTGAAGCCGCGACTTCCCCCGCAGTACTTCTGGGGACCGATGATACAGACCGAGCACTCGTCGATCTCACCAGCGCAGAAGTGCTCGCTGAAGGGCTATCGGATGCCGGCCAAGATCCCACGAGTCAAAGCTGGGTCATGCTCGGGGAAACCCTCACCGGATATGGCCCAACCGGCCAAATCCTCTATGACGAACCCAACGATGGGCTGGAGGTTCGGGGCATAGGTGCCGCAATGGCCTATCTGGAAAACTCAGACGGTGACCTGGAGGCTCGCAATGTGGTCACCGGCCAAATTGGTCGCGCATATGATCCGGACGACACCGGGACCCTGGCCGTCCCCACTGGGATTACCGCCACCGGCGCCGGGATCCTTGAAGCAGAAGGCAGGTACTACTTGGCGACCGTACCAACGGTTGAACAACCTGAACCCGAAGAGCCCTGACGTGGCGGGACGTTCCACACCGAGCGCTGGTAACCATTCCCGGGCACGCACAAACTCACTACACTGTGGCGCGAGAACTCATTGACTGTGAGGAGACACCATGTCCAGATCATTAGCCACCTACATAGCACTCCCCGGCACTACCGCAGAAGCGATGGAACACTGGCACGAGGTCTTCGGCGGACAACTTGAGATCTTGCGCTATGGGGATACCCCCATGGAGGACATGCCCTTTGAACCCGACCCGGAAGCGGTCGCACACGCCACGCTGATTCTACCCGTGGGTATCATTGCCGGCGGGGACGCCATGGATGACGAACGCGACTATCCGGTCCAAGGCACCGCGTATTCACTGCTCTACACGACCAGCACCCCCGATGAGGCCCGCGGCTATATTGAGCAACTCGTCGACGGTGGCGGTTCAGTGGGTATGCCCTTTGAACAGGCACCTTGGGGTGGCTGGTACGGCCAGGTTTTTGACCGTTTCGGCGTGATGTGGGCGTTCTCCTGCGACGATGAATAAGTTAGTCGTCTGAAGTCGGCTCTTCAGCCAAGGAAACCTTATCGTCCTTCTTGGCTGCTTTGGCTGCCTGCCGCTCCTGTTTGCGTTCTTCAAGTTCGCGTTCGCGGTGGGCATTAACGGCTTGGATCTGTTCTTGTGCCCGATCGACGGGATCCACCTGTAAGGGCTCATCGCGTCCGGTCCAGACTTTAATAATGCTCCACGCCACGGCGACCAGTGGCACGGCCAGCACTGCGCCGATAATGCCGGCCAGCACGGTCCCGGCGGTCAGTGCCATCAGCACGACCAGGGCGTGCAAGCTCAGCGTCTGGGCCATGACCACCGGTTGTAAGAAGTTGCCTTCCAATTGGTTGACCAGGATCACCGCTGCCAGCACAATCAATGCAACCACGGGCCCGTTCGTTACGAGCGCCACGAGCGTGGCGAGAATTCCAGCCACGGTGGCACCAACAATGGGGATAAATGCACCTAGGAACACGACGACACCCAGTGGGATGGCTAACGGCACCTGCAAGATAAGCAGTGCCAGGGTGATCCCGATGGCGTCCACGGCTGCCACGATGGCGGTCCCTCGGATGTAACCACCAAACGTTTGAAGCGCCCGATCACCCGAAGCAATCCACTGGGCACGGAAATGCTCCGGGGTCCAGGAGACGAAAAATGCCCAGATCCGGTCGCCATCTTTGAGCAGGAAGAACAAGATCACCAGGAACAGGACCAGCCCGGTGATGAAGCTTCCTGCGGCACCGATGGTGACCAGCGCACCGGTGCCGAATTCTTCGGAGGTCAAAAAGCCTGTGACCGTATCGAGGGCTGTATCTATTTGCTCTTGGTCAATCGTCAGTCCCAGCTGGCCCATGATGTTCTCAGCCCATTCGCGCAGCTGGTTGAAACCTTGCACGGCCTGTTCGACCAGTGTTTCCCACTCGTTAATGACCGCAAAGACCAGACCTGTACCGACCCCGCCCAATACGAGAAGCGACCCCAAAAACACCGTCCAAGCGGCCAACATACTAGACATCACGCGACGGCATAGACGCACCACGGGCCACAGAGCACAGGCAAGGATGATGGCAATGAGAGTTGGAATCACAACCATGGTGAGGTTCAACAGCGCCAGGACGACAAATGCGACGACCGTCCCGATAATGAGCAGCTGTAACGCTCGTATGCCCATTCGCCCCATGGTGTCGGTCCATAAGTGCGAAAGGGACCAGCGGGGTCGATTTTGTCGCGACTCGCGAAGTTCGTCCAGGGTATTTGCCACGGGGCGCCTCCAGGCTGACATCGGCAGGTACTGCTGTCTCAGGATACCCCTGCGACCTTCGAACCGGAAGTCTCCTTCGTGCACTTCATCCATAGATTCGACAGACCATATTTGAAAGTTCGTCTCGACGAACATATGATCGAGACCAAATCTTCCGGCAGGATTTCAAGTCATGCCGCGTCGATTAGTACGCCGTTGCGCGCTAGCTGCCTAAGATGCGATGTACCGGTACTACAGCGTGTGGCCACCGCCACGCCCGATGTGAAAGGCCCAACCGTGACCACTGACGTGTTGACGATCGACAATCTGCACGTGTCGTATCGTGGTGTCAAAGCCGTCGATGGTCTCACGGTTACGGTGCCTGCCGGCACGATGACGTGCATTATTGGCCCCAATGGCTCCGGAAAATCCACCACGCTCAAGGCCGTGCTGGGGTTAGTCGAAACGAGCCACGGTCGCATCCGGTTTTTTGGTCAGCGCGTCGACAAAGTCCGCAGCCGCATAGCCTATGTACCCCAGCGATCCACCACCGACTGGGATTTCCCCATCAATGTCTTCGACACGGTGCTGTTAGGTACCTATCCCAAGCTTCGGGTCTTTCAGCGCCCCGGCGCCGTCGAACGCGAAGTCGCCCGACGTGCACTGAGGCGAGTACACATGGAAGATTTCGCCGACCGTCAGGTGGCTGACCTATCGGGCGGTCAACAACAACGGGTCTTTATTGCCCGAGCGCTGGCCCAGCAAGCCGACATCCTACTGCTCGATGAGCCGCTGATGGGCATCGATGCCGCCAGCGAAGCCAACATCATAGAGATCTTGACCGAGCTGTGCCGAGCCGGCAAAACCGTGGTCATGGTCCACCACGACCTATCGAATATTGAACAGTATTTTGACTACATCATCATGTTGAACCAGCAGCTGATCGCCCAAGGACCAGTCGCCGACCAACTCACCGCTGAACACCTCACAGCGACGTTCGGCGCGAATCTGTTGGGACGTCCGGAGTAGCCGTGGAATTTTTCACCGATCTGATCAACTACCCGCACCTGACTCGCGCGGCGATTACTGCCATGGTTATCGGCATCGTCTCCGGAGTGGTGGGGTGCCTGATCATTTTGCGCGGCCTGTCGCTGATGGGAGATGCGATCTCGCACGCTGTCATGCCCGGGATCGCGGTTTCGTTCTTTTTCGGCGCTAATATTTTTGTTGGCGCACTGATTTCGGGGCTCCTCGCCGCTGCCGGTATCGGTTTTGTGAACGCCAATACTCGACTCAAACGCGACACTTCCATCGGCATTGTCTTTACGGCATTCCTCGCCGCCGGAGTGATCCTACTGGCCCGCACCGAATCCTCAGTTTCATTGCAATCGATTTTATTCGGGGATGTGCTCGCCACCCGCACCACGGATATGTGGCAATCCATTGTCATCGCGGTGGTCATTACCATCCTGGTGGTCCTGTTCTATAAACAGCTGCAAATCACCACCATGGACGCAGAAATTGCCAAGGCCTATGGCTTTCCGACGCGCGCCATTAATTACGCGGTGCTGATCGCTTTAGCAGTTGTTACCGTTTCGGCGGTCCAGACCGTGGGCGTCATTCTCGTGGTCGCCATGCTCGTCACGCCGGCAGCGACGGCTTTTCTGTTGTCCAAGAAATTTTCCACGATGATGTGGCTAGCAGCGCTGTTCGGGATGTTCTCTTCAATTGCGGGCCTGTATTTTAGCTATACCTTCCAACTGCAATCCGGACCTGCCATCGTCTTAGTCGCCTTCAGCCTGTTCGTGCTGGCGTTTTTCTTCAGTCCATCCCAGGGATTTATCTGGACCCAGGCCCATAAGCGTCGCGAACGTCGTCTGATCGCCATCCACCCCGACTCCAAGGAGCAAACAACCCTATGACCAAACCCCGGACCGCTACGCTTGCCGCTCTCGGCGCGTTCGTCTTGGCCGGCTGCGCCGACCCCGACACCGCCGACTCTAACGGGTCAGACACCGTCCAAGCCGTAGCAACCTTTACGATTCTCACCGACATCGTGGAAGAAATTGGTGGCGAACACGTCGCAGTGCACAACCTGGTCCCGGTCGGTCAAGATCCCCACGAGTATGACTCCAGACCGGCAGACACGACCGCATTGTCCGATGCCGATGTGTTTTTCGTCAACGGTTTGAATCTAGAAGGTGGCGAGCAGGGCTGGGCTGCGCGCATGGCCGACTCGGTTGAGCTGCCCGAGGAGCATCGCATTGTGACCACCGAGGGGGTGGAACCGCTGTATCTGACCGAAGGGGTCGAAGACTCCGTGAACCCCCATGCCTTCCTGGATCCCAACGTGGGCGTTATCATGGCTGAAAACGTAGCAGCCGGGTTAGTTGAAATCGACCCGGATAACGCGGAGGCCTATGAACACAATCTGTCCGAATACGTGGCACAACTCAACGCCATCCACGACCGATACCAACAACAGATCGGCGATCTCGAGGAAGATCGCCGCGTGCTGGTCACCTCCGAGCGGGCCTTTCAGTATGTGGCTGACCGTTACGACCTGCTTGAAGGCTACATTTGGGCGGTGGATACCGACGACATTGGGACTCCAGACCAGATCATCTCACTCATCGACTTCGTCGAAGAACATCAACCACCGGCACTCTTTCTCGAATCCAACGTGACGCCGGCGCCCATGGAAACAGTCTCGGATGACACCGGTGTGGAGATTCACGCCATCCTCTACTCCGACGAACTCGCACCCGAAGGTGAACCCGGTGACACTTATGTGGGCATGCTCGAAGAAAACCTCAACAGAATAGCCGACGGTCTACAGCAGTAGCCGAAGAAAGGAACCCCATGACCAACCGCCTCAAGCCCGGCGATACCGCCCCCGAGTTCTCCCTACCCGATGCCAACGGCAACACCGTGTCGTTGTCCGATTATGCCGGTCAGAAAGTCATCGTGTACTTCTACCCCAAGGCCATGACCCCGGGCTGCACCACCCAGGCCTGCGATTTCCGCGACCGCATGGAGCGGTTTTCCGCCGACGGCTACACCGTCATCGGCATCTCCCCCGACGCGGTCAAAAGCCTGGATAAATTCACCGAAAAAGAGAACCTCAACTTCCCGGTGCTGGCCGATGAAGACCACAAAGTGGCCGAAGCCTACGGCGCCTGGGGCGAGAAGAAAAACTACGGCAAAGTCTTTGAAGGCCTCATCCGCTCGACGATCGTAATTGATGAGGAAGGCAAAGTTACCGAAGCCCAGTACAACGTTAAAGCCAAAGGTCACGTCGACAAACTCCGTCGTGACCTCGGCTTAGAAGCCGCCTAACAGATCAATTAGGTAATTCGTCGTCGATGGACTAAGCTTATTCCTCGGTCCATCAAGACGAATCCGCGGGCGTGGCGGAATTGGTAGACGCGCTGGATTTAGGTTCCAGTGTCTTTAAAGACGTAAGGGTTCAAGTCCCTTCGCCCGCACAATTGTTGCAATGTGCCACGGAAGGATTTCGATGCATCTTTCCCGTCGCACGCTTCTTGCCGGTCTGGCGTCCCTGGGGCTCGTTCCACTCGGCACGCCCTCCACCGCACTTCCAGCCACGGCCACGCGCACCCCGATCCAGACAACAAATACCACGTCGGAAACATTCCGCATCGGTGTGCCGTCTCGTGCGCTGACCACGGATCCGGCCGTAACCAACGATGTCGAAACGCTGCGACTGGCCCGCCAGGTGTATCAGAACCTCATCGGCGTCGACAACGAAACCGGCGAGAACATCCCGGCGCTCGCCGCTGACTGGACCATCTCCCGAGACGGCACCGAAGTGGTGTTCGAACTCGAAGAAGACGTCACCTTCCACGACGGCACCGAACTCACCGCCGAGGTCGTGGTTGAAAATTTCGCCCGCTGGGGCACGGCCAACGAACTGTTGGGCACCCAGCGCCTCCGACAAGCCGGCCGCCTGCCGTTTTCGGTGGTCTTTGGTGGCTATGCTTCCGAAGACTCATGCCTTGTAGATTCCGTTGAAGCTACCGGCGACCACGAGGTTACGCTGACCCTGCGCGAGCCCATCCCCCAGCTCATTGCCGCCCTGACCCATCCGGCGTTTAGCATCACCTCCCCTGCGTCGTGGGCTGATTTTGATGCCGCACTGGCCGAGGGACTACCGATGATTCCGCTGGCCGGGACCGGCCCCTATCGTTGGGGTGACACCTCGGACACCACCGTCGGGCTAGCAGCCGTTGATGCCAACCACGATGTTGAAGTGCTAACCATTCCGAATCTGCACGAACGCCTCTACGGGCTTCGGACCCAACAACTCGATGTATTCGATGGGGTGGCCCCGTCGGTGCTGCGAGAACTGGTCCAGTCTGGGTATCAGGTCCTGCAGCGTGACCCACTGGCCGTGCTGTATTTGGGCATCAACCAGGCCCATCCGGTGCTGGCCGATCTGCACGTCCGCCAGGCCGTAGCCCACGCGCTCTACCGCGGCGAGATGATCGCCAGCTTGCATCTGGAGGGCTCGTACGTCGCCCACCAATTCAATCCGCCATCGCTGCTCGAACGTTCCGATGCGGTGGTCACCTATGACGCCGACGTCGAACGGGCCCGCAACCTATTGGCCGCGGCAGGCTATGACGGCGAACCCATTGAGTTTTGGTATCCCACCGGAGCCGAACGCGTCTACATGTCCCAACCCCAAAAACTTTATGCACACTTGTCCGGGCGGTTAGCTGCGGCCGGGTTTAATATCGTGGCCAAACCAATCGCGTGGGATGAAGGGCAGTACTTGTCGCAAGTCATGAGCCCCTCGACCGACCGAGGCGTGCATCTGCTGGGGCGTAACTTCTTTATCCGCGATGCGTTGTATGTGCTGGCCGAACTGTTCGAGCGACCCACGGGTGAATTCGCCTGGGCCAACCCGACCGTGATCGAGGCGTTGGCTGCCGCGCGGATCGAAGACGACCCGGATGCCCGCACCGCATTGTTAACTGCTGTCGAAGAGGCCGCCAGTCTCGATATTCCCGCGGTGCCGCTGACCTTCCCCATTACGGCGCTGGCTTCGGGCCACAATGTTGACTTCTATCCAATTTCCCCGGTGTTGGACGAGCAGTACTCCCGAGTGCAGTTGTCCTAATTTATCCTTGGCCTCTTGACAGTAGTAGAGTGGCATGGTCATCAGTCGATCAATGAGGATCAGGAGAACGACGTGCAGCAGTCAGGATCATCCCCCGCATACGATGTTGTATTGATCGGGGGTGGGATTATGTCTGCCACCCTGGGCACGATGCTGACCGAACTGGAGCCAGACTGGTCCGTCGCACTGTACGAAAACCTTCACCAGGCCGGCCAGGAGTCCTCCGACCCCTGGAATAACGCCGGTACCGGTCACGCCGCGCTGTGCGAGCTGAACTACTCGCCTTCAGGCCCCGGCGGCGTCGTGGATATCACTAAAGCCACCAATATCAACGAGCAGTACCACATGTCGTTGCAGTACTGGTCTCACCTGGTCGAAAACGGCACCCTGACTGATCCGCGCAGCTTCATCAATGCGCTGCCGCACATGTCGTTTGTGTGGGGTGACGACCACGCCAAATACTTACAGGCTCGGTACGAGACCATGGTCCCGAACCCGCTGTTCGCCGAGATGGAGCACACCGAAGATCCCGACAAGATCGCTGAGTGGGCTCCCCTCCTGGCCGAAGGCCGGGCACCCGGACAGCGCGTGGCCGCTTCCCGCTTCGAGGCCGGCACTGACGTCGACTTCGGCGCACTCACCCGCCAGCTGATCAACAAAATGGATCACGACGGCGTCGAGCTGCACTACGGCCACAAAGTCACTAGTCTGTCGCGTGACACCGACGGCCGCTGGGAAATCGCCGTCCATGATCGTCTCAATGGTCGTAAATTTAGCGTCAAAGCACGCTTTGTATTCATCGGAGCCGGGGGCGGAGCGCTTGACCTCCTGCAGTCCTCTGGAATCCCCGAGGCCAAAGGCTACGGTGGATTCCCGATCTCGGGCCAGTTCTTGCGCGCAACCAATCAGCAGGTCATCGACCGTCACCACGCGAAGGTCTACGGCCAGGCCGCCGTGGGCGCGCCACCGATGTCGGTCCCACACTTAGACACCCGGTTTGTTGATGGCCGTCGGTCGCTGATGTTCGGGCCGTACGCTGGATTCTCCACAAACTTTTTGAAAACCGGATCAATCTTTGATCTGCCGAAATCCGTGCGCCCGCACAACATCGGGACCATGCTCAACGTCGCCAAGGACAACTTCGACCTCGTCGGCTACCTCGTCTCTGAGGTAGCTAAGACGCACGGCAAAAAAGTCGATACCCTGCGTGGTTTCTACCCTGCCGCTGTCGAAGACGAATGGGAACTCATCACCGCTGGCCAGCGCGTCCAAGTCATGAAGAAGGACCCCAAGAAGGGCGGCGTGCTGCAGTTTGGTACCGAACTTGTCTCCGGTGCTGACGGTTCTATTGCCGCTTTGCTGGGCGCTTCGCCCGGGGCTTCGACTGCCGCGCCCATTATGGTCCAGCTGTTGCAGCGCAGCTTCCCGGATCGCTTCACCGGCTGGGAGTCCAAGCTGACCGAGATGATCCCGACGCTGGGTCAACGCCTGAACGAGAATCCCAAGCTCCTGGCCGAGGTCACACAGGCAACCACCAAAACGCTGCAGCTCGCCTAGATAATCGCCTCGGGTCGACACCGGCCTGAGAGTTGTTGGGGATAACGTCGTCGTTGTCCACATTCTGGCCGTTGGTGCCTGCCCGGTCGCCGTCCTACGTCACACTAGTGACCAGGAGGTGAGACCCGTGACGACGCCACTGAACGCCCCGACAGCATTGTCGCTCGATTGGGCCGCCCTGACTGCTGAGGAAATCCATGAGCAGATTCGGGCCGGACTTGAGGCCCTGGCCGACCGTGAGCCCGACGCGCCCAGCAACGGGGCACTGCAGCGTTCGATGTTGCTGGAAGCAACCCTGCGGAGGGCAACCGCTGTGCAATACCAGTACACCGGGCTGCTCAAGGATGCGTTCAACGATCCCAAGCTGCGCCACACACTGGGCTTACCCGAGGGCAAGACCGCGTTCCGTGACGCCACCGATCTACTGGCTAAAACCCACGGGATTCGCGCTAACGAGGCGGCCGGCCGGATGCGACTTGCAGCGGCCATGACTCCCGCACGGGCATCCGATCCAGACCGTGCCGGCAGCATCGGGCACACGCGACTGCCGCTCCTGGGCGCCCTGCAGGGGCGCGTCAATCCCTCGAAGTTGTCGTCTGCGTTAGCGATGATTGATGAGGTTGAAGCCAACGCGGAGGCTGCGGGGAAAGATGAAGCGTTTCGAACAAAGCTGCGTAAGGTTATTGAAAAAGACTTCGCTGAGAAAATCGAACACACCACACCCGAGGAGTTCAGCCGATACGTCGGGCAACGCAAGAAAGACCTCTTGGCCTCGATCGACCCGTCAGATAAGCAATTTACCGCACGCCAGACCGAAGCGATGCATGATGTGCGCCGCATTGGGTTGGTCCGAGGTAATAAAAATGCGGTCGAATGGCGACTGATTACCGACGCCGAGGGCGATGAGCGGTTACAAACATTGCTGGCCGCTGCGCTCAACCCGCGTGGAAAAAATGATGGTTCTTTTGAAACCCGCAGTCGCGGTCAACGTCGGATGCATGTGCTCCGTGATGCGCTGAGCTTTGTGCTGGCGAACTTTGACAAGGCCGGTTTCCGCGGAGCCAGCGGTGCCCACACGCAGATGCTGGTGATAACCGACTATGCAACGCTCCTAGAAGGCTTACGCCGCGAGTTCGCAGACTTGCTTCCCGAGTTGCAAGTGAGCCAACGTGAAGCCCTATTGCAGGCACATGCTGAGTCCCACACCGGTGAGGCGGAGGTCGAGGTTCGGCAGTTGCCGAGTTTGCCCTCGGCTCAGACCACCCGCGTGGATGAACTGTTAGAGGACCAGAACCTGGATCGGTTGCAACAGCGCATTTCGCAAGGCATCTACAACAATTACATTCCGCCCGATGTTATTCTGCGCATGCGTTGCGATGTTGGGCTGACTCCGGTCACGCTTACGGGCCAGCGACAGGTCTTATCGGTTGGCCGGCAACAACGGCAATTCAATGATGCACTTCGACGCGCCATTATGGCTCGCGATCGCGGGTGTGCTGTGCCGGGCTGTCATATGCCAGCTTCAATGTGCGAAGTGCATCACGTGACATACTGGTCACGTGGCGGAGAAACCAGTACCGAAAACGGCGTACTCTTATGCTCGCACCACCACCAGGCGGTGCACGCCGGAGCGCTAAAAATTTCTCGAGTCGACGGCGAGTTCCGGTTTATTCTGCATCCGCTACTCGACCCAGACCAAGTGCCCCGTAAGAACTACTTCTATCAGACCTGATCACGCGTTAACGCTGACTGTTCCAGGGATCTTGCGACTCGACGATACTCTCCCGAAAGAAGTCACGAACTCTTTGCCAGTCGACTTTCGCTTGGTCTAAGTGCTCAACCATCCGCGAGATTTCTGCGTGCTGTTGCTGCCGGTGTTCAATCGCCGCTCGGTACTGCATGCGCCGGCGGATCTCATGATGGAGGTCCTCTAGCCGGAGATCGGTTGCGGTGAGTTCCTCCAACAGTTCCCGATCGGTAAGCTCTTGGAGCTCATTACCGGAAGAGTCTGGAGTCGTCATGACTCTAGCTTAGATGATCGCGCTCACGCCGATAACAAGTCCTGGGATGACCACGAAGAGCCCGGCCAGCCAGGCGACAACGTAGAGTTTATTCTTCGCTCCCAGGTTACCCAACCAGCTGGCCCCGATGACGGGCAGCGGGCGCAGGAATGGGATCAGGAAGATCAATGCGGCGGCTATGAGGTTGTAGAACAGGTGTACTGCGGCGGCTGTCATCGCGGCGGTGGCTTCGAAGCCGGAGAACCCGAATGCTGCGATCATGGCGGTCATCGTCGTACCGATGTTCGCCCCGACCGTGAATGGGTAGATCTGCCACAGCGAGAATTTTCCGGAAGCTGCCAGTGGGACGGCCAAGGATGTGGTGGTCGTGGAGGACTGAACCATAACGGTAATCAACAGTCCGGAGAAAATGCCGGAAAGTGGGCCACGGCCGATGGCTTTGTGGAAGGTTTTTTCTACATTGCCCACCAGCAACACTTTGAGCATGCTGGAGATGAATTTGATGACCATGAGGATCAACGCCACACCGATAGCGATCATGGCGATACCAGCCCATACCGGGGACAGAACCGCCATCGCGGTCGCTTCTACCAGGTCTGCTCCGGGATCGGTTACGGCGCTGACGCCGTTACCCAAGCCGGTAAAGACCGTGGCGACTACGCCGCCGTCGGAACCGGTGGTGATGCCCGCAAACCAGGTCCCGATCCGCTCGAGGAGTCCGAAGGCCCACTCCAGCGGGAAGAAGATGGCTACTGAGAGCAGGTTGTACATGTCATGAACTGACGCTGCAGAGAAGGCGCGTCGGAACTGATTACGATCCCCTGCTGCTCCCAGGGAGACCAGCGTGGAGGTCATGGTGGTGCCAACGTTGGCACCAAGCAGGATGGGGATAGCGGTGGCAAGTGGTAACCCACCGGCAACCATACCGACCACAATCGAGGTGGTGGTCGATGACGATTGGGTCAAAACGGTCGCGAGGATACCGATGACCAACCCGACCATGGGGTTCTGGGCAAAGGCGAAGATTTGTTCGGCTTGCCCACCGGTTGCCACACCGAAGCCAGAACCGATCACGCTAACAGCGGTGATAAGCACATAGACGGCGGCAACGACGGAGAGCCATTCAACGACTTTCCGGGTTCTTCCGGAGATAGGTAAGCGGTCCATGAAGCCTGGACGCTTCAGGTTCGATTCTTCCTCGATCTGAGGTTGCGTCGAAGCGCTGTATTGCAGAGGCTTGCGCTCCGTCGAATTATCTAGGCTCATACCTAAGATAGTCCCTTCCGTCTGGGCGGTGTCAGACCCAGTGAAACACTGGAAGGTAAACCAAAGGTTAACCTAGAACCAATGCACAGTTTCCCGGCGCGTCGAATGTCGCGAAACGTGCCGCTTTCACCCCGAATCTGAGGCATACCTCCTAGTCACGCGAGCCGATGAGGAGTTTGTCACACTGACAAATGAGACCCGAAAGTGAACACAGAGTTTTCAAAATACTTCAACGACAGGCATCCTGACTCCCTTACACGGGGTACTTCCGTAAGATGGGTCACTTTCTGGGCTGCGTAACGGTCGGATAGCCAACCTCGGGGAGCCGATGAATAACAACCAGTTAACCTGCTGTTCACCTTAGCGGTGCTCGAGGGGAAGATTTAAGGCTGCTACGCCAGGCCCGGGCCGAGGATATCGACGGTCGAACCGGCCTGACCCTTGGTCACCTGAATACGATGCGGGATCTGTTGTTTCATGGACTCCACATGCGACACTAGGCCGATCAGCCGACCGTCGTCTTGCAGTGTGGCGAGCACACCCATGACTTCCTCGAGCGTGTCGGCGTCCAGCGAGCCGAACCCTTCATCAATGAATAGCGTATCCATGGCGACCCCGCCAGCTTGGGCTTGGACGGCATCTGCCAGCCCTAGTGCTAGCGCAAGGGAGGCCATAAACGTTTCTCCCCCAGAGAGGGTGGAAGGCGTCCGGATCGTATCGTTGAGGTGATCGATCACCTCAAGATTGAGCCCGGCATGTCCTCGTCCGCCCTGGCCGACGGCATGTTGCAGTTCGTAGCGTCCACCGGTCATCCCGGTGAGTCGTTCTGAAGCGTTCAGGGCAACTTGTTCCAGCCATCCCGCCAAGACGAAAGAGCGCAGCGGCATGCTCACTGCATTTTCACCACGCCCCGCGACCACGTCGCTCAAGCCGACGAGTTCTTCGTATTCGGCGAGCAGTTCCGCGGAGCGGCGACTGACCTCTATCAGGGAGGCTTGCTGGGTGCGGCACTGGGCGTGAGTGGCCTGGATACTCCCATGTTCTCGGTTGGCGTCCGACAGCTGGGCTTCGGCTGCGCGCTGCGCTTCGTGTGCGCCATCGATGGTGTCTTGGGTGGGCGCTTCGACCCCGTCGTCGAGCAGTTTCAGACCCGCCTTGACTGCAGCCTGTCCAGCTTTTTCTTCGAGCCGGTCCTTTTCGGTAGTCCAACGGCGGATCAGGTCCTCGTGTTCGGCACAGAGTTCCGAGGCCATCACGTGCTCGCGGGCTTCAGCGATATCGGCGAAGGCGGAGTGTTCGTCTGTCGTCGAGGCAGCCAGGGCGTCGGTGACACGTTGCCGTGCGGTGTCGTGCGTCGCGACGGCCGCGGCGACCGCACCTGTCTGCTCGACGAGCTGCCCGACGAGTCGGCGGGCTGGCTCCACCGCCGCGCGGAAGGCTGCAACATCGTCATAGGTTCCAAGAGCTTGAGTTAAGTGTTGTTCAGCGTCTTCGAGCTCGGCGGTCAGCGTGGTAATTTGGGTGACGATTTCCGTCCGTTGCTGCTCGGCGACAGATTTCTCGTCACGCAACTGCTCAATCTGGGTTTCGTGGGTCTTAATGCGCGTACGTACGTCCTCGAGCTCTTTGACCTGGGCTTTTGCCGTAGTCACAGCCTGCTTGGTTTCTGTCACCTGATCGGTGGCGTCGTCCAGGCTGAGACCTCCCGCCTCGGATTTCAGCGACTGCAATGTGGCATGCTGCGCCTGATACGTTTCCTCGGCGTCATTGGCTGCGCGTCGTGCCTCAATGGCCCGTTGTTCCGCCTGTTGGACGGCTTCATTAGAGATGTCTTCCAGCCCGTGCGTGCTGGCCGGTTCTGGATGGCTGGTCGAACCACACACTTCACACGGCTGTCCATCTTGCAGCTTGTCGGCCAGAAAGCCTGCTGCAGCCTCAATCCGGCGACGCGTCAAGTCCTGAAACTTCTCGAGCGCGTTGTCAGCGTCCTGTTTGGCGGTCTCCCAGGCCTTCTTGAGGCGCTCAGTTTCGACTTGGGCAGCCTCGGCTCGTTTGGCAGCGGCCTGTTGAGTTTTGGCTTCCTCGAGACGTTGCGTGGCGGTGGTGAGGTGCTGTTCCACGCCGGAGAGTTCTTCGGCACGGGTCTTGTCCGCTGCGAGGTTTTCGCAGGCCAAGTCATACTGCTCCCCCAGCTTTGCGATCTTTTCGGCAAGCTCGTCGCGCGTTGTGAGCCACTGGGACAGTTGTTTCTTGCTCGCGGTGACGCTGGCCTGGGTCTTCTCCAATTGGGCCAGCTGTTCGAGCGCACGGATAGCTGAAGCTTCAACGCTCTTCCAACCATCCGATAACTGTTGCGTCGTATCTTCGGCAGCGCGAAACAGGTCTTGTCCGGCGGCCCATTCCACAATGAGCTCGTCTTGTTGTGCGGTGTCGCATTGGTCTTGGAGCTGCTCTAGGGCTGCAGTAAGTTGGGACTTAGCGGCATCACAATGCTGTTGGGCATCTAGCACCGGTTTAGCACGCTGGTGATGGGCCAGTTGCAATTGCGCTGCTTCAACGGCTGCAGCCTGGTCTTCGAGCGCAGTTTGACGACGCCGATACTCGCCGGCTTCGCGCACCTGTTCTTGTTGTTGTTCCAATCGCTGCACCGTTTTGCGCGCGGCCTCCCGGGCTTTTGTGAAGTGCTCAACGCGACGGAGCGCAGCGGCTTCGAGCTGGGTCATGATGCCGTCGACGTGATCGACTAATGCCTCGTCATCAAGCAAGTCGAGCTCTGGGTCATCGGTGTGTAACTCATCGTCTGGCTCAGCAGCGCCGTAGGTCTCAGCGGTCTCGATGAGTCCGGCGCGAAGAGTGTGACGACGCTCTTGGTCGGTTTCGACGGTGCCCCGTAACTTCTTGGCCCGGGCGTTCAGGTAGTCACCGATCTCATCGAAACGGTGGGTATTGAACAGCTGGCGCAGGATCGCTTCGCGGTCATTGCTCGAGGCCTTCAAAAAGCGCGCGAACTCGCCCTGCGGCAGGAGCACAACGGAGGTGAATTGTTCCCGGCTCAAGCCGATGACGCCGCGCAGGATCTGTTGGGCCTCATCCACCCGGGTGGTCAGTTGGCGGCGTTCACCTTCGACGATTTCGACCAGCGACATCGACGCCTGCCGGGCGACCACATCGCTGGGGTCTTTGGCGCCGCGGCGGGGCGCGTAGTGCTGTAAGGTGCGGTCGATGACAAACCGGCGGGTGCCAAATGAAACGTCCAGCTGGATGGTCGGGGGCACGCCGGGTTCAGCCAGAGTCGAGTGCAGTTCGGTGTTTTTGCGGTCGTCGTCGGCCTTGCCGTACAGCGCGAAGGTGATGGTGTCTAAGATGGTCGACTTGCCGGCACCCGTGGGCCCGTCCAGCAGGAACAGCCCGGCAGCGTCCAAACTTTCAAAACACAGGTGTTGTTGGGCCGCGTACGGGCCGATGGCCTGGAAGGTTAGTTCGTGGATGCGCATTATTTCACGTCTCCTTCTTTGACGCGGTTGACGTGGTCTAAGGCGTCCCGCAGCCAGCGCTGTTCGTTGTCCGAGGCCGGCCGGTTGCGGACGTGATCTACGAAATCCAACACCAGGTCCATATCGGTGGTGGCTTTGGCGATGCGATCCGAGTACGTGGTTTTCGCTTCAGTGCTACCGGTAGGGGCCAGGATAAAGTTCAGCATCCCGGGGAACCGAGCTTTGAGCCGGCGGAAGGCGTGCGGCGGACGTTTTGGGTCGGTCACGGTGATCTGGCACCACGCATCTTCGGCCCAGGTATATTCGTCGGATTCTAATAGCGGGGTGATCTCGTCTTTGAGCACCGCCAGGCGTTTGAGCTGTGGAATATCGATGGGTTCGACGGTCAACTCGTCACCGGTCTCGATCAACCACATGCCCTTTCGGTGGGCGTGTTCGGAAAACGAGTACGCCACCGGGGAGCCCGAATAGCGCACGGTGTCGCTCATTGTCTGGCGGCCGTGCAAGTGGCCCAGGGCGACGTAATCCATCCCCGCGAAGATATCGACCGGGACTTGACCCAGCGTCCCGACCTCGGTGCCTTCACCGATGTCACGTTCTGATTCGGAGGCCGACGCTCCGGCCGCGAACAGGTGGGCCATCATGATGTGGGTCGCATCGGTCAGCTCGCGTTGGGTCATCTCGGCGCGTACTTGGTCCATGACGTGCGTCATGATGCTGTAGTGGTTAGCCGCCACCTCAAAGTCTGCCGCGTGTAGGCGTGGTTCCAGATACGGTACCGTCCAGATGCACACCGGGTGCTCGTCACCAAAGATCAGCGGGTCAGTGATCGCCTCGGGCATCGTGCGGATGTGTACTCCGCGCATCATGCGCGACATAAAGCCCAGCCGGATCGCGGAATCGTGGTTGCCCGAGGTCACAACGACTTCGGCTCCGGCGGCGTGGAGATCCACCAGCGCCTGGTCAAACATCTGCACGGCGTCCACCGGGGGCAGCGCACGGTCATACACGTCCCCGGAAATCAGCACGATGTCGATGGCGCGTTCGGTCACGGTATCCACGATAAAATCAATGGCGTGTTGCTGGGCATCGAGCATATCCGTGTTATGAAACGAGCGGCCCAGATGCCAGTCCGAAGTGTGAAGTAGACGCATGCCATCCAGTGTAAGGCCCCGGGTGGGACACGCTAAGGTGGTGGACCATGGATAACTTCTCTTCGCGCATTGCCGGGGTGTTCTACGGGGGTGCCGCGGCCGAAGCCGCCGCCCTTGAACCAGAAGGTACCGAATATTCCACCGGCACCCAGCTGACGCTCTATGTTGCTGACGGGTTGCTCGAAGTGCTGGAATGGTCCGCCCGGGGTGAGGCCGCCGACCCGCCAGCCGCCATCTGGTTGGCACTGCTGCGCTGGTATAAAAACCGTTTCGGGACTCTCCCCGAGGGACTACCGCCCGCCCCCGCGCGTCGCATTGATGACCATCAGCTCTACCCCGGCGATGTCGAGCCTGCGACCACAGCAGGATTAGAAGAAGTGGAGATGGGGCTGCCGCGCAAACCACACGGCGTGGATGCCACCGGGACCGATGCACTAGTGCGTGCCGCCCCGCTGGGTATGCTCCCGCAGGTCGATACCAACTGGGTGGCCACCATGTCTCGCCAGGTCGCCGTGTTGACCCACGCTGACTGGCTCACCCCGACGGCATACAGTCTCGTTATGCACCACATCATCACCGGCAAGAGCCTGATCACCGCGGTGACCGAAGTCCTGTCGTGGCTGGGCGAACAGCAAGATGGTGACGACCTGGCCCAGCAGATCCGCACCGGATTATCCGAGGATCTCAACTCTCCGACAACGGCCCGCCAGGTGTTCCCCGCGGCGATTCGCGCGGTGGCTGACGTTCTAGAACAACCGGTCGCACCCGAACAGCTGTTTCGTGCCGCAGTGACTCAGGCGGTACATTTCGGGGGAAACACGCAGGCTACCGCCTTACTTGCCGGCCAGTTGATCGGTGCGATATTCGGAAATACCGCCACCGGGACGCCATCGTATCTGAACAACTACGTTGCCTTAGAAGAGACCGTGGACCGGTGGATCAGCCACACCACCTAATTATTCCAGCTCAGTTACTGGTACGAATTCGTATCCGAGGTCTTTGATCCCATCGACGACTTCAGCCAGATAGTCGAGGTCCAGAAACGGGTGGAAATAAAAACTTGCTGTGGATTCGGTGACCGCCAGGTTTGCTTCGGCACGATCCACCAGCAGTTGCGGTGGCCGAGCCGGATGATTATTTTGTTCTTTCTCGGTGGGGTTTTGTAGGTTCTCTGGATACACGGTTGACCCATAGATATCGTGCACGGCATAGGGGAAGATCTGGCCATAAGAATGTTCGGAAGTGAACTCCCCGCCCGAGAGCATGCCGGCATAGTACTCGACCTGTTCGTAGCGGGCGTCATATTCTTCGGCCATCGCCGTGTAGGCATTCACCGACGCCGTGTAATGCGGTGTTTCGAAGATCTTGGGTTCTCCCAGCCCGGCTTCGATCATGATCTCGCGGCCGTGGGCCAACCGGGCACGATGATCATCGATATCGTCTTTAGGCAGCGGATCCTTTTTTCGCACCCAGGAGCTGTTATCGCATTCTTCCCACTCAAATGGTGGTAGTTCAGTTGCCGAACAGCCATACCCGTAGAACTCATAGTCGTCACCACTGCGCCCGCTGTACGGGTTATCAGCGGCACCGTATTGGTGAGTCGTACCGTGCTGAATCAGGGTACCACCGCGTTGCTGCATGTATTTGAGTGCTTCAACAACCTCGGGAGAATCCTGCAGGCTCAGTCCGTAGAAGTCTTCCTCGTCAGGGGTGCGATCAATCATGACCGGAATGACAGCCACCTGAAATGGCACATTTTCAGCGTGTAAGTAGTCCGCGATGGCACGAAGCTGTTCGGGACTGGACTCGGCGTTGACATCCTCAAGCCGGACCGCCGCGCGTTGGCTTTCCTTCGTGTCCGGTGCCAATAAATCGTAATATAAATCCGCAAAAACTAGATACAGTTCGTTCCGGTCGATGAAGTGATACGGCAGCTCGACCAGGTGGGTGAGGTTTTCGGACCGAATGACCCACGGATGTTCATCGGTCCCACCTTCTTCTGCGCTGCTAGCGGTCGCCACGACCTCAACGCGATCCTGATCGGTAATCACCGGGGTATCCACCGTCCGTGGAATTTTGGCCCCGTTGGCATCTCGAGCCTCTTCGGCACCGTCAAAGCGGCTCAGCACTGCGTCATTATAGAACAGCTGATTGACGTCGCTGCTCTCCACGGTCTCTATCGTGTTGGGGTCCCAGCCATATCGCGCCACAAATTCAGCTTGGTTCCCCTCGGAAGCTAAGGCTTCGACGTTTTCACCGACCCACAGGACTTTGGTATTCCCCGTGAGTACGTCATCGACCAGAGCTTCCGGGACGTCCGTTCGATAATCGGTACCCACATAGACTGCTCCGTCGTACTCGGCAAGGTCCCCGGCGGAGTATTCGTCAAGGGGCTTGATCTCGACCGAGCCAAAATGCGTTGCCAGGTTTCCCGACACAATGGCATACATTTCGGCACTTTCAGCCTCGGCGGCCTCATCGTCATAGAGCACTAACGTTTCAGTGCCCTCGGATTTCCCATATGAGGCCGAAAAGGTGCGCGGGTCTGCCGCCGAGCTTCCCTCGAGACTGGCTTGAGCGTACTGCTCGACCAGTGCCGAGTTCTCGTGCGGGACGATCCCGTCGTCGGTGATGAGGAAAAGCCCGGCAACGGTTGCAGCAGGGACCGCTACCAACACTGTGCCAAACAGGGCACGCGCAGCGGGAGACAACTTATAAGTCTTGGACATGTGTGATGAGTCTTTCTCAAGGTGGGTTACTGTGAGCGCGCGCAGTCGGGTAGGTCAAAGTCGAAGAAGTGCACCCGAGCATCTTCGGTGTACAGCCCAACGGCACCGTCACGGTAGGGTGTTTCTTTGTCGGTGACGGTGGCCAGTTCTTGTCCGTCGGCAGACACGGTCATCGTGCCGTTGTCTTGGGTGACCGTCACTCGGTAATCTTTACCAATCGGAAAGGTCGGGCTATCTCCGGAGGCAAGGAAGCGTTGGTTTCCCTCGTAGTTGGGATCTTGCTTGGATATTTCCCAGCCATTGGGTTTCAGCGCAACAGCATAGAACTGGGTATCAGATTGGAAATTCCAGAGCACCCAACCGACTTCCCAAATATTGGGGCTGCCCTGGCGCACCTGGGATTCGGTGTTGAGACTGACGGCGAAATCGGCCTCTTGGCACTGGCCCGTGGTGTGCACCAATCCCCCGTGGGTGATGGCATGGTCTGCTGCGGCTTGAGGTTCTAGGGTGATGCGTTCCCCGTCGGAGGTGACTGTCCCGTAGCCGGTGTAGCGGACCACCCAGTCGCCATAGGTCTCACCCTGGGCCCATGTCGCCTCATCGCCCGTTGGTCGCATGACCCACATCACTCCGATCACGATGGCAATGGTGGCGACTCCGAAAATCACCCATCCGATGAGTGCACGTCGTTTAGGCGAGGTTTGAACTGCCCGACGCGCTCTGCGAGACGGATGTGACATCGGTGAGGTCCTTTGCTGGTTCTTTCATGCGGTCTGTTTTGGCCCAGCCGTTGCGACCCGTCAGCATGCGGTAGGCAGCTCGCCAGCCGGCGATGTACCAGAGGGTGGCATACAGCGCAAACAGGTGGAACACCAACACTGCATGCAGCCAGCTGATACCCGAGTCACGCTCTTGTTGCCAGTACAGGGTCCCGAAGAGCAGGATCGGACCAAATGCGACGACATAGGCGGAAACCCACCATGCGGAAAACGCCAGGGTTCCAGTAGCCAGGTCGAAGCCCAGGTCGACCGTCCACAAACCAAAGGCGACAGTAAATAGCGAGGCCACGAGCAAGAGGTACGGGCTGGTGATGTGATATCCCAGGTCTAGGCGGCGTGTGCCGCGCAGCGTGCCCAGCACCCAGGGCATCAATTCCCAAGACTGCAGGTGACCTTGAAACCAGCGGGTGCGTTGTTTGACCCAGCGTTTGATATCGACCAAACCTTGTTGATGAACCGAGGTTTCAGAGCAAAATTCAGTGGTCCATCCGGCGAGCATAAGCCGGATTCCTAAGTCGAGGTCTTCGGCCAGTGAGTCCGTCCAGGGTTTGGTGCCGAGGCTGTTGAGCGCATTCAACCGAACGAACTGGCCGTTGCCCCCGAGCCCAACGGAGCCCAAGTGGCGTCGGCCTCGTTGAAAGACCCTGGTATATAGGACGAACTCGATATCCTGCATTCGTGCCAGGAGGTTGGCTTTGCGGTTGTTGATGCGCACCCCGATTTGTATCCCGCCCAGTTGCGGGTCGTCGAAGCTTGGCAGCACGACGTCTAGGGCGTGGGGTTCAAGCCTTCCATCAGCGTCAACGACGACGATAATGGCGCTCGAGGGGTCAAAATCGGGGCCTAGCGCCCCCTCACGGATATGTTGGATGCCCGCGTTGAGCGCTTGACCTTTGCCTTGTCGGGCATTGGGAAGCATACGACGCAGCAGTTTGACGCGCGGGTCGGGATTCTCCATCACGAGCTGCGCCGTGGAATCATCCGAGCCGTCATCAATGACCAGAATGTGTATCTTTTGGTGGTCCAAGGCGGTGAGCCGTGCCAGGCTGGCGCTAATGACTTCTTCTTCGTTGAGACATGGAATGAGGAAGACGACATCGCGGTCTTTGGGGTGCGTCATCAGGTGGGAGCGCAGTCGGTTTTCCAGTGGTCTTCTGGGTTCAAAGCGCGACAGGATGAACAGCATCACTCCGTAGGCGACACCGCCCAGGATCAAGACCAGAGCGATGATGAGTATGAGATCAATGGTTTGTCCGAAAACAGCGATCATGCGGCTTCTCGTTCCATGGCTCGAGCGACACCGGCCACCTGGGCCTGGTGGGCTGGCGCCTTGCCTTGACGCTGAATGTTTTTGGTACGACGGCCCTGGATGACGAGTCGGTGTATCACGCCGACCATATTGGCCCCGACAAGCAGCACGATATACGCCAGGAAAAGTCCCACTCCGACGGTCAAGAGTAATCTGCTGGTGTCTTCTATGACGGCCAGTGCAGGGGTGACATCAATGATTGCCGAGTAATCTAACTTCACAGTGCACCACCTTTGGATGTGAGACGAGTTGTGGTGCGGGTGTGCGGACTTCGCGGTGTGAGGTCAATGAGGGGCATGGATCGGGTGCCTGTCTGTGTCATGGTCGTAGCTGACCGCAGGGTCATGTGACTCGCGGAGGCCTCGGTGCAGTGAAATGGCCCACAGGACAGCCTAGAGAAGGATTCGTGTTTTACCGGGGGTCAAGGTGATTTTCACCCCCGGTTTCAACCCCCGAAATAAACCCGCAAGTCAGAGGTCATAAAATTCCCTCACCCTAGTTACCGAACGGTAATAAAGGTTGAAAGTGCGTGTTTTTCCAGCTTCCAGATCTCTTGACCGCTACCGGTCGTCGGCGTAGCGTCAAAGCTCCCAAAGCGGCATGCTGACACCCCGAGTCAGGGAGGTCGCGCGTGGTTCTTGCACGGAAGGTCCCGACGATGACGATCAGATCCCTCGACACCGATCCGACTGCACTCACCCTCACTATTGTGGCGGATTTTCCCGTCCCGGTGCATCGGCTCTGGGACGCATATGTGGATCCACGGCAGTTGGAAGCATTTTGGGGTCCACCCACCTGGCCGGCCACCTTCACCCGTCACGGGTTCCGCCCCGGCGGCCGGTCGGAGTATCTCATGACCGGGCCCGACGGCGAACAAACCTTTGGGTACTGGCAGTTCAACAGCGTGGACCCACCGCACGGATTTGAGGTCCTCGACGGATTTGCGCACGCCGATGGCACCGCCAACGACCAGTTGCCTACCGTCCGCACGGTCTATGCCTTTGAAGAGTCGACCTTGGGTTCGCTCGTGACGGCGACCTCGCACTTCTCCTCCGCCCAGGAGATGGAACAGCTCATGGCCATGCAGATGGTTGAGGGCTTACGCGAAGCGCTGGGGCAGCTGGATGGGGTCGTGACCGATGAGTCGACCTATTCGGCCAGTCATATCGCCCAGTTGCAGTATCTGACCGACACCGTGATTCGAATCAGTCGTGTCATCCGGGCACCCATCGACAAAGTGTGGGCGGCCCACCACACCCCGGAGTTGGTTCGCCAGTGGATGCTGGGACCCGACGGTTGGGTCATGACCACCTGCGATGTTGCCCAGCAGGTCGGTGAATCATACCGGTATGAGTGGGAAACCGTCGAAGGCACCGACCGGTTCGGTTTTACCGGCGAGCTCTTAGCCTTCGAGGCGCCGTATCATTTCATCACGACCGAACGGCTGCTGGGCGTCGAGGGTGCCAGCACGACCAATGAAGTCAATCTGGCCGAGGTCAGCCAGGGCACCCTGGTCACCACCGTCATTGAGTATCCGACGACTGAACTGCGCGATGTGGTCATCGATACGGGGATGGTCTCCGGGATGGAAGACAGTTACTCGCGGCTGGAGTCCAACATCGTCGCGTTCTAACGGGATCTCAGCTACACCACACTGGCGTGCGGCCAGTTCTCGTTGAGCATCAGTAAGAATTCCGGCTCGGTGACCAACACGATGTTCTGGCCCTGTTTGCGACGCTGGATCACCTCACGCATCTTGCGTTGTTGCATTCGCGGGTCGGTTTCGACATTGACCAGATCTTCGGCCCGGATCCCGTCGCCAATCACCACCATGGTGGTGGAGGCGCCGATCCGAGATTGGGTTTGGGCCCCGTGGGCGGCGGCCTTGTTCTTGGCTTCCTGACGCGACAGGCCCATCATGCCGGTGAACACCACGTGGTGACCATACAGCGGGTGCCGCGGATCTGCTTGTTCATTGGCCGGGGGGTTAATGCCCTCGTTGGGCCAGCGAATCAGATCGGGCAGCTGATCGACGGAGACTGCACCGTTGTTGGCGTCAAACATGCCGGGCATGGTCATTGCGTGTCTGGTGGGACGCGATAATTGGGTGCCGACCTCGCGCGGCCGGAGCACTCTGCGTTGCATGCCCGAGGCGTCCAACAGCGCATCAAATGAGGCGGCGGCCAGTCGTTTGGCGACATCCACGACGATGGCCGCGGCGGCTTTGGCGTCTTCCAGCGCGTTGTGGTGGTTGTTGATGACATAACCGGCCTCGGCTGCCGCAGAGGGCAGCGCGTGGGAGGCCAGTTGATAGTTTTTGCGCGACATGGTCAGGGTGCAGGCAAATTCCATGTGCGGGATCGATCGGTTGGAGACTTCCAGCCCGGACTCGATCACACCGATATCAAAACCGGCGTTGTGGGCCACGACCACATCATCGTCGATAAAGGCATAGAGGTCGTCGAAGTGTTCGGCAAATGCCGGTGCCTCGGCGACTGCCTCGGGGGTAATGCCGTGGATGGCCACGTTGCGCGGGTCGAACCGGTCAAAACCGGCCGGGGGCTTCAACAGGCTGTAGTGGGTGTCGACGAGTTTGCCGTTGCGGTATTTGACCGCGCCGATGGCGCAGGCCGAGCCGCGAAACCCGTTGGCGGTTTCGAAGTCGATGGCGGTGAAGTTCATGCCTTGTTGAGCACACCTGCCAACACTGGTGCTAACGCGCGGAACGCTTTGCCACGATGGGAGATCTCGTTTTTCGTTTCGGGGTCGAGTTCGGCTGCGGTTTTGCCCAGGTGCGGGATTTCGACGATCGGGTCGTAACCAAAGCCGTGCTCACCGCGGGGTTCGAAGGTCAGGTCCCCGGCCATTCGGCCCAGCTCCACGTGCCGGGTTTCGCCGTCTGGAGTCGCGAAGGCAGCGGCACAGACAAACGCCGCGCCGCGGTGCTCAGCATCGATATCTGATAGCTGGGCCAGCAGCAGCTCCATGTTGGCCTGATCATCGCCGTGCTTGCCCGCCCAGCGCGCCGAGAAGATCCCCGGAGCACCGTGCATGACATCCACGGTCAGCCCCGAGTCATCAGCCACGGCGATCAGCCCGGTGGCCGCGGCGGTTTGGGTGGCTTTTTTCAGCGCGTTGGCCTCGAACGTGACGCCGTCCTCAACAACATCCGGGGCATTGACGGTTGCCGCGTCCACGATCTGGGTGGGATCCAACGTCGGGATGGCTTCGGTTAAGATCGCCCGAAGCTCTGCAAGTTTGCCGGCGTTATTCGAAGCCAGCACAATGACGGGGTCCATGAGCTACTCCTGTTCAGCCGGCTGGGCTTGGGCCACTGCGCTCAGAGCTGCCTGCTGGATTTCGGTCAGCCGGGCGGTCCCGGCGACCGCCAAGTCCAACATCTCGTCCAGTTGAGTTCGACTAAACGGCTGTTCTTCGGCGGTCCCCTGAATCTCGATGAACTCCCCGTCGCCGGTTGTTACGACGTTCATGTCGGTGTCGGCGCGCACGTCTTCTTCATAAGGCAGGTCTAACAGCGCGGTGCCGTCGATCATCCCGACGGAAACCGCGGCAACCGAGCCGGTCAGTGGCGTGGCGGTGGACCGAATAATGCGTTGGTCGCGCGCCCATTCAACGGCCAAGGCCAGTGCGACCCAGGCCCCGGTGATGGCTGCGGTGCGCGTCCCGCCGTCGGCTTGAATGACGTCACAGTCGACCACGATGGTGTTTTCACCGAGTGCTTTGGTGTTGACCACGGCGCGCAAGCTCCGACCGATGAGCCGGGAGATTTCTTGGGTGCGACCCGAGACTTTCCCGCGCACGGATTCGCGCGCGGTGCGCGAACCGGTGGCTCGGGGTAGCATCGCGTATTCGGCGGTAACCCAGCCGCGGTTTTTGCCTTTAAGCCAGCGCGGCACACCTTCGGTGAAGCTGGCGGTGCATAAGACTTTCGTGTTCCCGAAGGTCACGATGGCAGAGCCTTCGGCGTGAGCGGACCACCCGGTTTCAATCGAGACCTCTCGGAGTTGGCTGGCGGTGCGGTCATCGGCGCGAGTGAACAAACGTGCTCCTTTTAGACGGTGTAGGTGACGCCCGAGACGGCGACGGCCAATTGTCCATCATACGTCGTGCGGGCTTCTTGCGAGGTGACCAACGGGTCATTCCACACCGGGATATGGGTCAGCAACAACCGTCCGACGCCGGCTGCGGTCGCCATTTCGCCGGCGCGTTTGCCGGTCAGGTGCACGCCATCAATGTCATCATCGCGGCCTTCATGAAACGCGGCTTCGCATAAAAACAGATCGGCGCCGGTGGCGGCTTCGACCAGCCCTGGGGCCGTGTCGGTGTCGCCCGAGTAGGTCAACACGGAGGTCTGGTCACCCTGGGCGGTCGGTTCGGTGGCCTCGACTCGCAGTGCGTAGGCCTCATCGATGGGGTGGCGCACCGGATACGGGGTGATGGTGAACGGCCCGATGCGCACGGGTTGGCGAACTTGCCAGTCGCGGAAGTCAAAGTCTGGGTGCATTCCAGGGTCGGGGTCGAGGCCGTAGGCAATGGCGATGCGATCGGCGGTGTCTGCCGGACCGTAGACGGGAATGCGACCGACATCCCAGCCGTTGGGGTTCCAACGCACCACAATGTGTAATCCGCACAGGTCCATGAAGTGATCGGGATGCAGATGGGACAGCAAAATCGCGTCGATGTCTTCAAGTGCCACGTAGCGCTGGAGTGTGCCTAGTGCTCCGTTGCCCATATCGAGGATGATGCGCCAGGTTTTGGGTGCGCCGTGTTCATCAACCCCGTTGGCTGAGACCAAATAGCACGAGGCCGGAGAGCCCGGACCGGGAAATGAGCCTGATGCGCCAATAATGGTGAGCTGCATATCCTCGATTCCTTTGCGCTAGCGTGCCGCAGATTGACTGCGTGGTGCGGCGATTACCGATAGTGTACCGGTCGGGAATTGCTCAGCGACCGTACGAATCTGCGTTACGCCGCCGACTTCCGGACCAAGGAATCGCTGGGCCAGGTGGGCGAAACTGCCCGGGTCACCGGTGGACATGAACTTATGTCGTGAGCCTGCAGGCGGGTTGTGGCTGGCTGCGCCGGCCGGGTTCTCCAAGCCATGACGAACTAATTCGCGATACACCGCCCGCGCCGTCGACTCCGAGGATGTGACTAAGTTCACCTGCTCCCCCATGACGTAGCTGATGACTCCGGCCAGCAGCGGGTAATGCGTACAACCCAAAATCAGGGTGTCCACGCCGGCGGACTTGAAGGGCGCCAGGTACTGTTCTGCCACGGACAACAGCTCCGGACCGGTGGTGATGCCCTGTTCTACGAATTCGACGAACCGCGGGGCGGCCGCCGAAGTGATCTCTAATTGCGGTGCGGCGGCAAACATATCTTCATAGGCGCCCGACGAAATCGTCGCTTCGGTGCCAATGACACCTACTTTGCCGTTCTGGGTGGAGGTCACGGCCCGCTGGACCGCCGGCTGGATGACCTCGACCACGGGGATCCCGTACGCCTTGGTGTATCGTTCACGGGCGTCGCGCAGGACCGCGGCGGTGGCCGAATTGCACGCGATGACGAGCAGTTTCACCCCGGCGTCGACCAGTTCGTCCATGATCGTCAGCGCCAGGCGACGGACTTGCGCGATGGGTTTGGGGCCATACGGGGTGTTGGCCGTATCGCCCACGTAGACGACGTCCTCGTCGGGAAGCTGATCAATGACGGCCCGCGCCACGGTCAGCCCGCCCACGCCCGAATCGAAAATACCGATGGGCGCTTGAGGGTTCGGCTTGGTCACGATAAATCTCCGATCATTGCCTGCATCAAGGTTTCTTGCAGCCAAGACACAAAGTTGTACAACAACGCCATGTAGCTTTCCACGTCGGTCGCTTGGTCCACCGATCCAATGCGGTGTACCCGTTCGGCGTCGCGTTCGGTTTCAATGTTCAACCGCGACGATAACACCAATCGCACCTGGTTCAAGGCACGGCTAAACGCTTCTGCTTCCTTTTGTGTCAGCATCAGCGACCCGGATTGTATCAGTGCATAAGCTCGCTGGAGGTCTGCAATTTTTTCCTGGCGGATATCGTCTTGGGCCAGTTGACGGAACTGCTCGGAGCCGGCGTCTTCGTCCTCATCAGAGCGAGCATCCGGTAACAAGCGTTTGACGGCTGGATCCGACAGGTCGATGTGGACTTCGTCGTCGGTCAGTGATCCGACAAGATCCCAGAATGCGGCATCGGTGGGTGAATCGTTGTCTTGAGCCGGAGCATCCGGCAGTTGTGCGGTCTCAGCGGCTGGCCGAAATCGGTCGAAGAATTTGGGTTTATCGTCTTCCAAGGGCTCATCGGCGGGGCTGACGCCGCCCAGAAGGGTCAGCACGTCGGAAAATAACGAGCGCAGAATCTGGCGTTCGGGTTTCTCAAGGTAGGCGGAGTACCCGCGCAGCGTGGATTTAAAAGCTAGTGCCATAAGGTGTTCGGTGTCGCATCCTCTAGTTGTTCTGCTCGTAGGTCGCCCACAAACCATACCCGTGCAGCGCGGCGACGTGTCGTTCTGCCTCTTCTTTGGTGCCCTGGGCTACGACGGCTTTACCTTCGTTGTGCACTTGCAGCATCAGCCGATGCGCCACCGCCGAGGAGAACCCAAAGTAGGTGCGAAACACATACGTGACATAACTCATCAGGTTCACCGGGTCGTTCCAGACGATCACCTGCCACGGCTGGGTCGTGGCGGACAACTCTTCGACGGCAAGATCTGGGTCGACATCAACTGCACTGGTAACGGACATGCCCCATATTCTAGGCAACAAGTCGGCACTACGTGGGCTAATTCGTTACCGGCAAGGCCAAAATGTGTTCTCAGTGGGTACAACGGGCTAGTGTTGGATGTGTGAGTAACACACATCGTGGCGACAGCCCCACCTCGTTTTTCACCGACCACTACGAACTGACCATGGTGGACGCGGCTCGCAAAGCCGGTACCGCCGACCGCAAAGCGGTCTTTGAGTTATTCGCTCGCCGACTCCCGACGGGCCGAAGATACGGTGTCAGCGCAGGTCAAGGGCGGTTCTTAGAAGGATTGGCCAATTTTCGTTTCGATGATGAGCACCTAGGATTCCTATCCGATCACCAAGTGGTCTCCGAGGACACCCTGAATTGGTTGGCGCAATACCGGTTTACCGGCGACATCTACGCCTATGCCGAAGGTGAACCGTATTTCCCCTATTCGCCGATCATGCAGGTCGAAGCAACATTTGCCGAAGCCGTGATCTTAGAGACCTACTTATTGTCGGTACACAATTACGACACCGCAGTTGCTTCGGCGGCTTCCCGCATGACGCGTGCTGCCGGTGGTCGTCCTTGCATCGAAATGGGCTCCCGTCGAGCCCATGAAGAAGCCGCTGCCGCTGCCGCTCGAGCAGCCGCCATCGCCGGTTTCGCTTCAACGTCAAACTTAGCGGCGGGGTTACGGTACGGCATCACAACCGCCGGGACTGCTGCCCACTCCTTTACCTTGCTGCACGATGATGAGCGAGCGGCTTTTCAAGCCCAAGTAGATGCCATGGGAAATAAGACCTCCCTGTTGGTCGATACCTACGACATCGAAACCGGTATTCGCAACGCGGTGGATATCGCCGGTCCCGAGCTGGCGTTTGTGCGCATCGATTCGGGTGACCTGTTAGAAGAGGCCCACCACGCCCGTCGGCTGCTCGATGACCTCGGCAACACCAACACGGGTATCGTGGTCACCTCCGATCTTGACGAGTACGCCATCGCCGGGCTGCGTTCTGCTCCGGTCGATTCCTACGGGGTCGGCACCCAGCTGGTCACCGGCTCGGGCGCCCCCACAGCCTCGCTGGTCTATAAGCTCACCACCCGCCAGGACGCCAACGGGAAATGGGTTGATGTCCACAAACAGGCTGAGGGTAAGGCCAGTCGTGGCGGACGCAAATACGCAACCCGGCGCTACGATGACGGCGTGGCGGCCGCAGAAGTCGTCGTTGCCAGTGACGAACCGCAGTGGGATAAACATCACCGTCCCTTGGTCCACAAGGTGGTCGACCAGGGTGAGGTGGACACAGATCACATCGGTGCGGGCGCCGTTGAGCGGGCCGCAGCACGCCACGAAGAAGCAGTCTCCGAGCTTCCACCGACCGCGCGTCGACTACAAGATGGTGAACCCGCCATTCCAACCGAATTTCAACTACACTAGGCTTCCCGGTCACCTAAACCGGGCACTACACTCCAACACAAAGGATTTATCACCATGCACGCTCTGATCATCGTGGATGTCCAACAGGACTTTTGCGAAGGCGGCACTCTCGCTGTAGAAGGCGGGGCACAGACGGCTGCATTGATCACCGAATATATGAACCAGTGCGGCAACAAATACCATGTTGTTGCCACCACACGTGACTGGCATATTGATCCGGGTCCGCATTTTTCTGAGACGCCTGACTACGAAAACTCTTGGCCGGTGCACTGCGTGGCCGGCAGCCCCGGAGCGGAACTCCACGAAAACCTAGATACCGAAGATATCGTGGCCGAATTTCTTAAGGGCCAATATAATGACGGCTATTCGGGCTTTGACGGTGTGCTCGGTGAGCCCGATATCGTCCGAAGCCAGGACGGTATGGCTGGCCCGTATGGAGCGACCGCTGCTGCAGCAGCCGCTACCGACGACAGCTCCATCACCATGGACGATTGGTTGCGCGAACACGACGTAGAACGCATTACCGTTGTGGGCATCGCGACGGATCACTGTGTGCGAGCCACCGCGATCGATGCTTCTGATGCGGGTTACGAAGTCCGGGTTTTGACGAACCTAACCGTCGGCGTCTCCGAAGACTCAACCGAGGCCGCATTAGAAGAAATGGAAGATGCCGGCGTGATGCTTTCCGAGTGGCCGGGGGCAGGCGCCTTCGCGCACTAAATATCAAAAAAAGATCGGGACCGTGCTGGTTGCAGTTTAAGCTCGCACCAGCACGGTATTTTCTGAACACAGTCCCTGGCGCTCTGTGAGTCCCTCCTGCTAGGTGTGGATTCCGCCTTTGCTTTTCCACAAAACACTGTTTTCCCTTATCATGTCCCACCCGGTGGCTAGCATTAAGGGTATGGAAACAGCAGTTGAGATGGCAGATCTGGTCCAGGAGTTCATTGATTCCCTGGCCGAGTTGCCGCCTGCTGCGTCCGAAGAAGAGAACATTGACCGGTTGCAGCATCTGGAGCGCGCCAAGCGGGCGTTGGCTGCTGCCCAAGCCACGGCGACGAATGCGTTTGTCGAACAGCGCAAGGCCCATGAGGCCGGCATGCGGATCACCACCTCAGAGCAACTCAAAGGCATTGAAGCTGAAGTCGGCCTAGCCCGTGGGGAGTCGCCGTTTGTTGGGGCCGCCCTGACGTATACGGCCACCGCCTTGTGTAACGTCCTCCCGAATACCTATGCGGCGCTAGCTGCTGGGCGCATGAGTGAATATCATGCCCGGATCGTGGCCGAACAAACCAGCCATCTCTCGGATGCCCACCGCCGGGAGATTGATGGGCTAATTGCCCACCGGTTAGGCAAAGCCTCTTCTTCCCAGCTACGCAAACTCATCCAAGGCCACGCCTACCGGCTAGACCGCAAAGCGGCTGAACAACGCGCCGCGCAAAATCAGCGAGACCGCCGAGTGTGCTTGGATCCGGGCAGCGACGGCATCTCGTATCTGACCGCCGAACTGCCGACTCACCAGGCGGTAGCAGTCATGGACGCGCTGCAGCAACAAACGAATAGGCGCTTGGCCGCCCAACGCCGGCGTCAGACTCAGGCCGCAGCCGCCGGTGACACCCCCGAGGCTGAGCCCTGAAGCCGGGATCAGACCATGGCTGATCTCTTCGTCGAACTGCTCACCGGGCAGACCACCGCCGACGGGGTCACCGCTGAAGTCGTGGTCGTGATGCACGATAGCAGCTTGTTTGGTGATGATGATGTGCCGGCCTGGATTCCCGGCCACGGACCGCTACCCGCCGGGATGGTCAAACACTGGTTAGCCGACCCGCAAGCGGCGAAGTTTTTCCGACGCATGTACACCCGAGCCACCGATGGCCAACTCGTGGCACTGGAGTCCAAACGCCGCCACTTCCCTGAGGGGTTGTCGAAGATGTTGGCCATCCGGGATGATACCTGCGCCACCCCCTGGTGCAATAGCCCGGTCGAGGACGCTGACCACCGGAAACCCTGGGCACACGGTGGCACCACCAGCTGGGCCAATGCCACCGGGCTGTGTAAACGCTGTAACCAACGCAAAGAAAACCGAGGCTGGTCCTATTCGGGCACTCCAGACGAGCTGACCGTCACCACTCCGACGGGGCATCAATACACGGTGCCCACCCGGCCGCCGATCAGCCAGCTGCGCCATGACACTACCGATCCACCCATCGGCCCCATCGACATCGCCTGGCCCGCCGCAGCCTAACCCCACCATGCCACCATGCCCTTCTGAGGGTGCGCCTCTCGGAATACTGCAGACGCGGTGGCACAAGCATTACTGTCTGAATCATGACACTGCTCGTCAACTTACAACGGTGCCGTAAGTTCGACACGTTGTCGCATCCCCTGCGTGGGAGATTGCTAGAAAATGTTCTGCTGCCCCGCCGCTTCGAGCAATGCTGTCCTAGACTTATGAGTCCAGGCGGTCTGTATCGGAAAAGAGCATGCGATGGCGTACTACCAAAAAGATCCAGCTGATTTTACTCCCGATGATTTGCGCGATCCGCTAATAGATGCAGCAACTCTCTATCGACTCGCGGAGCAACGCCCTGACCTGTGGCCCTATATACTGCGACATCCGCAGGTATATCCCGACTTGGCGGATTATATTCAGCAGAGCAATCCGGACTTTCCGCCACCGCCACCACCAGGTGGCACCCAGTCTTACGGTTTACCATCTGCGTCGCCACATGATTATCAACCGTACGACACCTCGCTGGGCCTTGATGTCCAACCACCGCTCACGCCCACCGAGGAAAAGACCTGGGGGTGTGGTGATGCCCCTGGGTGCGATTTTCATCGGATTTATTTCCCCGCTGCTCGTGTGGTTAATCTTTCGCGAGCGCAGCCGCCTGGTCGACCTCCAGGGACGGCACGCACTGAACTGGACTATCAGCTATGCAATTTACTGGATCGGCGCTTGGATTCTGACGAGCATTCTCATCGGCTACCTGATCATGGCCGCGCTGATCATCTTCGATCTAGTGGTCTTGATCATCGCCGCAGTAAAGGCCAGCGACCGTCAGGCATGGCGTTACCCACTAGCTATCCAATTCTTCAACACACCTGGACGCTAGCGCTTCCCTAGAATGCGGGACTACTTGCGGCCGACGAACCAACCCTGAACTGTCTCTAAACGCTTTTCGATCTGTTCCTTGGTTGCCTGTGCCACCGCAGGACCACCGGATATTTCACGCAATTGGTTGTGAATGACCCCGTGTGGAGTTCCTGAGCGTGCAGACCATGCGGCCACAGAGGAAGATAGCTTTTTTCGCAGCTCTTTTAGCTGGCGATGGTCTACCACGTCCGCTTGAGCTTTTGCACGGGGTTGACGCTTGAGTTGTTCGGCCTGCCGCTGCTTCAACAAAGTGGACACCTGGTCAGCGTCAAGCAGCCCGGGAATACCAAGGAAGTCGAGTTCCTCTTCGGAACCAACCGCTCCCCCGGTCCCGAATTCGCCGCCGTCAAAGAGCACCTTATCGAACAGAGCTTGGGATTCCAGCGCCTGGAATTTTGCGCCCGTTAGCGACGAGGAGGCAGAGTCTTCCCGGTTGGCTTCGCGCAGCAGATCTTCTTCCGGGGCATCTTCAAGGTCTTCAACCGACACTCCGGTATCAATTTCTAGTGCGTGATCGCGTTCTTCTTCCATCTCGTTGGCCAACTCCATGAGCTTGGGCACCGATGGTAAAAAGACCGACGCGGTTTCGCCACGTTTCCGCGAACGAACGAAACGGCCTACGGCCTGCGCGAAAAACATCGGAGTTGAGGTGGAGGTCGCATACACACCCACGCATAGGCGCGGGACGTCGACACCTTCCGACACCATACGTACCGCGACCATCCACCGCTGGTTACCCTCAGCAAACTCTTCGATCTTGCTCGACGCGGTTGGGTCGTCGGATAAGACCGTGGTGACTTTCTCGCCGGAAAGTTTTTCTAAGATCGCCGCGTACGCTCGGGCGTCCTCATGGTCGGTAGCAATAACTAGCCCGCCAGCATCAGGCACATTGCGCCGGACTTCGGTCAGACGATGATCAGCGGCCTTGAGCACCGACGGGATCCATTCGCCTTTGGGGTTCAGTGCGGTGCGCCAGGCGTTAGCGGTCATATCCTTGGTGGCGGCTTCACCCAGTTGGGCTTCCATGACCTCACCGGTGGAAGTTTGCCAACGCATTTGCCCTGAATAGGCCATAAAGATGACCGGACGCACCACGTAGTCACGCAGAGCCGGGCCATAGCCATAGGTGTAGTCGGCTTTCGAGCGCAACACCCCGGTGCCGTCATCGACGTAGTCTACGAACGGAATTTGGGCATCATCAGAGCGGAACGGCGTACCGGTGAGCGACAGGCGCCGTGCCGCGGGTTCAAACGCCTCACGAATGGCCTCACCCCAGGACAAGGCATCCCCACCGTGGTGCACTTCGTCCAGGATCACCAGCGTTTTTGCCGCTTCGGTCCGGTTGCGGTGCAAAATGGGTTTCGACGCGACCTGCGCGTACGTCAGGGCCACACCCATGTACTCGGCGCCGTGACGGCCATCCGCGTTTTTAAAGTTTGGGTCAATCGCGAGGCCGATACGAGCTGCCGAATCGGCCCACTGGCTTTTGAGGTGCTCAGTGGGGGCTACGACGGTCACCCGTGAGATGACACCGGATTCGTACAACATCTTGGCTACCCGCAGCGCGAAGGTCGTTTTACCGGCGCCGGGGGTCGCTACGGTCATGAAGTCTTTGCGCGGTTTTTCAAAGTAGAGTTCCAGGGCTTCTTGCTGCCACTGCCGAAGTTTGGGTGCGGTGCCCCATGCGGCCCGTTCCGGTAGGGCGGGTGGGAGGTCTTCTCCGATATGAAACAGCGCATCACTCATGAGTGATTACACAGCCTCCTTCATGGCCTGAGATGTTGTAGACATAACAAATAATGACCACCAGGGTATGGTGGTCAAAATTTGTGTGGTGCTATCTTATTTGTTGCGACCAAACCCGAAGAAGCCACGGCCTTTGCCGGAGCCTTCGGAGTCGTCCCCTGATTCTAGCTCGTCCCAAATCTCTTGGCAGGAGGGACACATGGGGAACCGTTCTGGGTCGCGTGATGGCACCCAGACTTTTCCGCAGAGCGCAACGACGGGGGTGCCATTGATAATGGCTTCCGTCAGTTTGTCTTTAGGAACGAAGTGCTTGAAGCGTTCATGGTCACCGGGTTCGGTGGCTTGGAGCTGTTCTTCGCGCTCCAGCACGCCGGTTGCGCCACCGTTGGGATCTTCGTGTGGATCGTGATCAGTGGATGAAGCGTACACGGAGTTCATCGGATTCATGCCTTCCATTGTAGTCGGAGACGCAGCAGAGACGCCTCTAGGACAGACTGTGTGTGCTCAGTATAACGCTGTGACCTTGACGATGGACTGATACGTTTCTGGAAGCGACCGTTCGTACCATTTTGCCCCAAGGCGGACCCCGACCCACAGGATCCCGAGACCGTAGACCGCACCAACCAGCAGCGTCACGATGCCCCACAGCTGACTGTCGGTCACAACGGCTACGATGGCCAAGACGATTACCGGCGCTGACAGGAGGATCTGGGCGGTCATGCCGAGTGTTTGGACGAGCATGGTACGCCCCAGTCCACCTTCGGGTGAGGCCATCACTGAGGTGCCCGGCGGCGGCACCGGGTAGATGTAGCGTGCAGAAAGCACCGCAGACAAACCAGTCCCCACAAACAACACGCCGACGCTCAGCCCCAACCAGGCTGCTAACTGATGTGGCACACCGGTGCCAATCGTCATCGCGATCGTCACGACCACCACCAGCGGCAACGCCCAGGTCAACAACGCAAGCACCCGCCCGAGCCGGTCGTCGATGCCACGGACCCCGGAGGTGATGTGCAGCGAGAAACCGGTGGAGTCATAGGACAGGTCCGCTGAAATCGAAAACGCCAGCATGTAGGCAATCAGCGCGGGCAGAATTTTGATGAAACTCGAGAGGAAATCGATATCCAGCACGGTTGTTTCTAACACACCAAAGAGGATGAAAATCCCGACGATCACCAAGCTGGCGGAATACCGGGGATCTTTGAACCAGTACAGCAAAGCGCGCGCCCAAATGGCTTGCATCGGGGTTTTGGTCCGCCCGATCAGGCCCAGCCCGGCTTGTTCACGCTGTTGCTCCCCAGCGGTGCCTGCGGTACGGGTAGCGCGGTTGAGCAGCGCTTCATAGGCCAGGACGAGAACGGCAAGATACACCAGCATGACTACCATATGCAGGCCGGCCAATCCCCATTGACCTTGGGCAACGAACCACGGCAGGGCCAAGAAGCCGCCCGGGGTAAAAGCCACCCACATCGCTATGGTCGGCAAGATGTCCACGAACTGTTGGATAGTTTCAATCGCGCCGAAGAGCACGAAACCACCCAACATCAACGGCACCAAGACGATCAGTTGCAGCGCATCGCGGACTGCTCGTTTGGAGATGACATTGGTCATCAGCCCAACAAAGACTTGCATTGCCATGACACACAGCAAGGTTCCCAGGATGGTGGCGATCACCCCGGCCAGGATTGCGGCCGGGTGCCAGCCCCACAGGACCGCGCCGGTGAAGAGCAGCACGAACGTGCCGATCCCAGTGGGTGCCACTACCCCACCGAGCACCACGCCACTGATGAATTGTTTATTCGGGATGGCGAATGGCAAAAAGTTTTTGGGGTTAGTAAAGGGATTACTGGCTGACGAGACGATTGGGCCCACGATCCACACGACCAGTACTAGCGCGGCGGCCAGTACCAACACCCCACCCCGGTTCGCGTAGCTGAGTTCATCGATGGGCGTTATCGCGACCACGATGGCTACCAGATAGGCCAGAGCAATCAAATACAAATAACCCAGGACCGAAAAAATCGCTCCGATGGTGGCACCAACGGAGCGGCGCAAACCGTTCCAGGTCAGCCGGTATCGCAACCGGATTAGGTGTGAAACCATGACAGGCCCTCCCCGGCATGTTCGGTGGAGACCATCGACACGAAACGATCTTCTAAGGACATGCCGGCAGTGACGTCTGCCATCGGGCCGGAAGCAAGGACTTCACCGCGATCTATCACAGCTACGTGATCACAGGTGCGTTCCACGAGGTCCATCACGTGTGATGAGATCATCACGGTACCGCCCGAGGCGACGTAGTCGTTGAGGATTGCCCGGATGCGTGCCGACGATACGGGGTCGACGGCCTCAAATGGCTCGTCCAAGACCAGCACATGCGGGGAATGAATCATGGCTGCGGCCAGACCGATCTTTTTCGTCATGCCCGCTGAGTAGTCGGCCACCATCTTGTTGGCGGCATCTTCTAAGTCCATAACTCGTAAGAGGTCAGGGACGCGTTCTGCTACCACTTCGGCATCCATGCCGCGTAGTAGACCCGAGTAGGTGATCAGTTGGGCTCCGGTGAGTCGAGGGAACACGACTGCCCCGTCGACGAGCACTCCCAGAATGGCTTTAGCATCATGGGGCGCTTGCCACATGTCAAAGCCGTGGAGCCACACTTGACCGTGGTCGGGCCGCAACAGTCCGGTCATCATGGACATGGTGGTGGTCTTGCCGGCGCCATTTGGGCCCACGAAACCATAAAAAGACCCGGCCGGGATGGTCAGGTCGATGCCGTTGACGGCGACTTTCTCGCCGAATTGTTTTCCCAAAGCTCGGATGACCACGGCGTGGTGCGGATCCACCAGGGCTGCTTTTTCTAACATGCCTCCAGTGTAAAACGACTTGGGGCAAAATTATCCCCTGTCCGAGAGAATTCTCATCCGGACAGGGGACGTCAGCATTGTGTAACTCAGGTGAGCATCTCGATTTAGAACAATGCAGCAGCAAGCTTCCGGCGCGAAGCCGAAACCCGCTCATCGTGGTCGCCCACGACGGTGTAAAGCTCCAACAGGTGTTTTCTGGCCGTGTCTTTATCGTCACCAGCACTGCGAGCAATGAACGACACCAGACGATCGAAGGCATCTTGGACATGACCGCCGTAGAGGTCCAGATCAGCTACCGCGATCTGGGCTTGAACGTCGTCTGGGTGGTCAGCAGCATTTGCTCGAACTTGCTGGGCATCGACGTTTGCGGTGCGTTGCATCAAGGCCACCTGGGCCTTGCCCGAGATGGCCTGTTCGTCCTGCGGGTTTTCGGCCAGTGCTTTGTCGTAGGCGGCAATGGCGGCATCGAAGTCGCCTGCCTGGAGCGCGTCAGCGGCTTCTTGATGCAGCGGTGGCAGCACTGCTTGGCCCTCGGCATTGGTGGCTTCAACGAGCGGTGGGACGGTGCCGGCAAGTCCGGCTTGAACTGCTGAGGCGTTAATTTCATCCAGCAACTTTTCCAGCTGGTCGGCGCTGACTGCCTCGTTGAACAGCGGTAGGGCTTGTTGACCCATGAGCGCAATGACCATCGGGGCCGAGGGCACACCGAACATCTGGAGTAGTTCCGGATGTCGTTCGGTATTTATTCGCCCCATCACCATACGCCCGGCGCGTGCATCAATTGCCGGCTGCAGTACCGCGTCAATCTGGTTGGATGCTGGATTCGAAGGGGCTGCCAGGTGGATAATCAGCGGCACGCTGGCTGCGTGTTGCAACAAGGTCTGCAAGGACTGCTGATCGACGTCATCCAGGACCCAAGACTGTTCGGACCCGCCGGTCGAGCTGTTCGACGATTGGGCTGGGATGTTCGACAGGTCGATGGCGTCGCGAGAATGCGACGGGGTCGAATCTGGTGAATTGTTAGGCTGCTGCGTCATAATCCTCTTCTTGTCAGATCGAACTCGTGGAATTACTGTCCAGTCTAGTGGCCCGGTCAGTCAACGGTAGATTGGACGGTCTCATATCCGACCAGCGAAATTTCCCCTTCGGCCGGAATGTGGAGGGCAAACTGTTCGCGGTAGCGAATGCGAACCTGGTCTTCAGCCTCATCGGTTGAGAAGTCGCCCATTTCTTGCGTGAGCGGGTTTAACGTCACCGTGGCGTCCTCCTCCGGCATCAACGATTCCAGCGAGTTCATCGCACCAAAGACCAAGGCCGAGCCATCTTGCAGGCGCACCGCGTTCACGGAGTCATCGAACACTGACCGAGATATCGAGACGTCGGTATCGTGCTCGCCGTGGGTTTCTTCCAGCTCGGCTTGATGATTGTGAATCAGGTCGATCCATTCGTTATCCGCGATCGAATCGGCTGCCTCTGCGTCGGGGTCGGTGAGATAGTCAGCTAGCGCTTCGATCGCAGCATCTGGGCTCATAACTAAGCCGGCTGCTTCATCCCCGGGGATTTCTTCGACTTCTTCGTCGGAGAGATTCCCGGCGGGAATTTCGGCCCCCGGAGCAAAGGGCGCGTTACTAATGAGCTGATATTGCGCACGAGGATCCTGTTGACGCAGCACCAGCAACTGGATCTCAGCACCGTCTTCATCGGTGGTCACTGCATAGATCGTGCGGGGGAACGAATCGTCGCGTTCCATCCACGCGGCCAAGATTTGGTCCGATGCGATCGTATTTGGCTGAGCATAATCGTCTTCGATGCCCAGGTTGCCGTAGAAGTTTTCCCGAACTCGTAACGCCTGACCCGCTACGCGGCCGGTCAGGACGTCAGCATCGAGCTCGTCATCGCCGCGCTGCACCGTGGCCGCCACCGCGTCGAGGATGCGCTCAAGCTGCGTATCGACAACGACCGGGAAGGTCTCGGTCTCTTCAGCATCGGCTTCGTCTTCAATTTGTTCTTCATCGATCTGTTCTTCGATGTCTTCGTTTTCGGGTTCGGTCGGCTCTGCGTGGGCAGGACCAATTCCCAAGCCAGCTGCGAGCCCCAGAGCGGTTAGCGCTGTGACGGTACGACGCAGAAATCCACTGTCTCGAGGCTTACCGTCGTCGTCCGTGTCATCTTGGACCGGCAACGTCTCGGTCGGCTCGTCCGCATCTGGCGCAGTCGACCCACCACTGAAGTCGTCGGAATCATTAGGTGTATCGCTGTCGTCCGGGTCTGCTTCCGGGGAGGTCTCCTCCGGTGTGGCAGGATCGGAAACAGCAAGGTCGGGGTCGTCGCCACCGGCTTCCTCGATCAGGGTGGCATCCTGGGTCTTGGTCACCGGTTCGCCCGTCTGAACCTGTTGAATCGACATGATTTCTTGGGTCGAGTCGGTGTCAGCCCGCACATCCGCTGCGGTCAAGCCGGTGTAGTCGCCTCGGACCGCGGCACGGCGCCCTGAAGTGCGCTTGGCGCGGCGACGGAATTCCAGAAAGCGCCAGATGAGCAGCGCTATCCCGACCAGTATCAGAACGATGCCGGCGATCATCAGCGGGGTAATCAGCGGCGAGTTCGGTTCGACATTGACCCAGGAGACACTGAAATCTGCGGGTGCCGGCGCGGTACCGTCAGCAGCGATCAACAGCGCCCACTGTCCGGCGTCGCTACTGGTCCAGCGTTGGGTCACCTCATCGGTGACGTCTTGAGTAGCCAACCAAAGATCCGAGTTGACCGGATTTGGGACCTCAGCTTCACCATCGACGTACGTGATGTTGACGGTTGGATCTTCGCCACGCGCCACATCGGTGTTGACCCCGTCGATACGATTATGGGCGGCATCGCCAACCCAGGCTTCGACGTCTCGGAGCTGGCCGTACATGAGGGTGAACTCGCCGTCTCCCGTGACGGTGTATTCGATCGAATCATCCGGGTCGACATCGATACCTTCGGTGACGATGGTCAGCGGAGCCTCTTGCGTGTCTTGGGTGGTGGCGTTGAATTCAGCTGGCGGCGCCCAGATTGTTTGGAGTCCAACGGATACTAAGATCGCCACCACGCCAAGGATGATGGCGCCGATACCGCCCAGAGATTTCAAAACCTGCCACCTTTGTTCATACGCTTTTCGGTTTGGCGCACCTGTGCAGATGCCACCCGGCTAGCTTTCCATCATAGTAGCAATCCGGGCTCCACCGCGCCGGTTGGGTCTGCCCGGTTGACCCTGTGCTGCCGTAATGTATTAAGCGTGGCCGAAAAACCAACACCACGCCAGAATATGGCGAATGCGCTCAAGAACCTCAAGGGGCGCATTACTGGTGCCCGGGGGCGATTGGCCGGCCGACGTGCACAACAACAGTTCACCCTGCCCGATCCCGAGGACTACCCAACCACGCCGATCGTCGAAGGGGTCGAAGAGATAGCCTCCGATTCGCCGGTCGTGGTCGCGGCCGAAGTCGTCTCCCGCCCCATCCGCACCGGTTTTTTGCTCACCGTCGGGGTGGGGCTGGCCCTGGCCCTGTATGTGTTGGTCTCATCCAACGTCCAATTGTTGGTGTGGATTCTGGCCGCACTCTTTATTACCTTGGGGTTGGATCCCGTCGTATCGAAGATCCAGTCCTGGGGTGCGCCACGAGGTGTGGGGGTCTTAGTCGCAGTGGCGCTCCTCGTGGGTATCGCGACGCTTTTTCTTTCCGCGTTGGTCCCGGTCATCGTGGAACAGGCCAGCGAATTTGTGCAAAGGCTGCCGACCGTGGTCTCGGACTTTATCGAATCCGAGTTCTTCCGGTCGATTGACGACGAGTTCGATGTCGCCACGGTTATCACCACCGAGGTCAACCGGTTTGTCGCGGACAGTACCAACCTCAGCAATCTGCTGGGCGGCATTTTGGGTGTCGGTACCGCCATCTTGAATGTGGGCTTCTCCGTGCTGATCGTCGTGGTGTTGACGCTGTACTTTTTGGCATCACTACCCACGATCAAAGCCTGGATGTACCGACTGGCGCCTCGCTCGCGCCGCCAGCGCCTTGAGTATTTATCTGAGAAAATCACCGGTTCGGTGGGACATTATGTGGTCGGCCAATCGCTGGTGGCCACCCTCAATGGCGTCGTGGCCTTCATCGCGGTGTCGGTTGCGGGGCTGCAATACGTCGCATTATTGGCGATTTTTGCAGCGTTTATGGCATTCATTCCGTTGGTGGGCGCGGTGACGGGCGGGATTGTGATCACCGCGTTAGCGTTCCTTGCCGGATGGCAATCCGCGTTGATTTTCGCCATCATCTACTTTATTTATTTACAAGTTGAGGCCTATCTCATTTCGCCGCGTATCATGCAACGCACCGTCGCCATCCCGGGCTCGCTCGCTGTTATCGGGGTCATTGCGGGCGGCTCGCTGTTAGGGGTGTTGGGCGCGCTAATGGCTATCCCCACCGTGGCCGGCATCTTGGTGTTGGTTCGGGAGCTCTATGTCCCGTATCAGGACGCGCGCTAGCGTAAATCCTGCTGACGGTTTTTCCAGCAGGCGGAGTGCCAGTGTCGCCGCTGCTGCCCGGCATCTTCGTCGCCCATCAACCAGTCCGATCGCCAGGCCACCACGTGCGGTTGTCCCTGCGGGATCATTCCCAGACAGCCCGGACACGTATACTCTTTGACCGCACGCCAGGACGTCACGTGCCGGACATGCCACCCTCCGTCGAATGCTTGTTCGTGGGTGTAATTCGTATCGCCGAGGGCCCGGGAGACTCCTGAGGAAGCGCTGCTGCGATGCTTTCTGCCACGTTTCGGGTTCTGATCCCGACGGCGCTTGTTCTTCCGAGCCATGACACTATTGTCACATACTCGCGGGTCCCCAGCGCTGGGCTACGAAGCGTAAAACACCCACTAGACTAAAGCTCGTTATGCGACTTGTCATTGCCGAATGTTCTGTCACTTATGCCGGCCGGTTGGACGCCTATCTCCCACCGGCTAAACGCCTGGTCATGTTCAAAGCCGACGGGGCCGTCCTCGTCCACTCCGACGGCGGCTCATATAAACCGCTGAACTGGATGACCCCACCGGCCAAAGTCTTGGTGTCTGAACCGACCCAGACGCAGGCGGATGAAGGCATCACCGAGGTGTGGACCGTCCAATCCCAGAAAGCCGATGACCGGCTGATCATTAGCGTGTATTCCGTCGAACACGACTCGTCTCACGAGCTGGGGGTCGATCCAGGGCTGGTCAAAGACGGCGTCGAGGCCGATCTGCAGCGGCTCTTAGCCGAGCAGATACACCGACTCGGCGACGGGTACCAGCTCATCCGTCGCGAGTATATGACCGCCATTGGCCCGGTGGACATTCTGGCGAAAAATGGTACCGGTGAAACGGTTGCCGTCGAGCTAAAGCGCCGCGGTGACATCGACGGGGTCGAACAGCTCTCGCGGTATGTGGAGCTATTGAACCGTGATCCGCTACTTGCACCCGTCCACGGGATTTTTGCGGCCCAGCAAATCAAACCACAGGCCCGGGTGCTAGCTGAAGATCGCGGGTTCACCACCGTCACGCTTGATTACGATGCCATGCGAGGCGTCGACGATGCCGACTCCCGACTCTTCTAACTCCTGCGCCCAAACCTTCATCGACCGCCACATCCACGGCATCGCGGGCGTGGATTTCGCGACCTCCCCGCTCCCACACATCCGTGATGCGCTCACGTTACTGGCAACGCGACGTACCGCAACGGTCACCGCTTCCCTACCGACCCTTGATTTACCGGCCCTGAGCGACGCCTGCGAACGTCTCCAAGAACTCCACTCCGCTGGACTGGTAGCCGGGGTGCATCTGGAGGGCCCATTTCTTGCCCCAGACTTTTCCGGCGCACACCCGCACCATGCCCTTCAAACCCCCAACTCGGACTCAGGGCAGCGCTATCTGGAGTACGTTCTTGGGCAGCAGCGGGACACGGGTATATTCACCATGATGACCTTGGCACCCGAACTGCCCGGAGCCCAAAAGCTGATCGAACAACTAGTGCAGCATGGCATTGAGCCGGCGCTGGGACACACCGGAGCCAACTACGAGCAGATGCGAAAGGCAATCAGCCAGATCCATGCGCTCACCGGCCGCCCGGTGATGATCACGCATGTCTATAACGCCATGCGTGGGTTCCATCATCGCGATCCCGGCCCCTTGCTTGCGGTGGTCGAAGCAGCACAGAACCAACGGGTGACCGTCGAGTTGATCGCCGACGGGATCCACGTCGACCTGGGCCTCGTACGCTGGTGGTTTCAACACTATCCTGAGACCGTGCGGTTGGTATCGGACGCGTCAGCAGCAACCCCCGTCCCGGGACACGCGGCGATTCCTGATGCCACCTTCCGGCTCGGGCACGCTGTGCTCAGCGGGAATGTGGATAATGGTCCCCGGCTTTCAGACGGACGAACGATCGCGTCGGGTGGCAAAGACTTGCTGGCCATTCACGACGATCTCGTGGCGGCAGGGTTCGACCACGCGCTTGTGTGCGCGGCGATGCGCTGAGTTAAAGGACAATGCCCTCCGGACCAGGTTGTACCTCATCCGGAGGGCATGTAATCAAAGGACCCTCGGTTAGCGGGCCATCCACGTACCAACTAACCAACGGTGCAATGTGTTCTTAGAAGTAGCGTCGTCGCTGACGCCTGCGGGGCGCTTCCCGCCAATGGCCGATCCCGACTGCGGGACCGGATTCATACCAGGTAGTCAGCTCGGACGCGTGTTCTTGCGCGGCAGCGATCGTGATGTGGCGCCCGGTCTCCACGTTCTCCAACTGTAGCCACGCCCGCATGCGGGTGCGGCGCGGAGCACGAGTCACTTCCAGATAGTGCCGCGGCACGGTCAAGCGCGGTCGTGGCCAGATCGAATACACCGAGAAAATCTCCACGGAGTATTCGTTATAGGACACGACCACGGGTCGACCGGGTTGGTTTGTCTCATGGTCCGAGACCAGACGCGCATTGAAGGACCCCGGCGTTCGTAGCAGCGTGAATAGTCGCCAAGCGAATATCACTACGACTACGAACGCTAACAGGGCGGCTGCAAGAAGCGTCCAGGCCAGCCACGACGGCATTTAGGCTGACAGCTCCGCTTGTGTGGCAGCGATGGTCACCCGATCGTTGTCCACGGAGAAGAACCCACCATTGGCCTGCGCGGTGATGGCCTCACCATCGGCTGCTTCGATCACGACTTCGCCGTCACCCAGCACTGCAAGCAGCGGTTGGTGACCCGGCAGAATCCCGATCTCGCCGTCAATGGTTCGAGCTGATACGGAGCGGGCTTGCCCGGACCACAAGAAGTGGTCCTCGGCTACGATTTCGACATTCAGAAGGTTATCGGCCATAGGTTAGCCTTCCTTCTGGATTTTCGCCCATTCGCGCTCAACGTCTTCCAGGCCACCAACGTTGTAGAAGGCCTGCTCAGCAACATGGTCAAGGTCGCCGTCAGCGATGGCCTTGAAGCCTTCGATGGTGTCCTTGATCGGTACGGTTGAGCCTTCAACACCGGTGAACTGCTTGGCGGTATAGGTGTTCTGGGACAGGAACTGTTCCATCTTGCGTGCACGACCAACGGTCACACGGTCTTCTTCGGACAGTTCGTCCACACCCAGAATCGCGATGATGTCTTGCAGTTCCTTGTTCTTCTGCAGGATCTGCTTGACGCGGGTGGCGGTTTCGTAGTGCTCCTGCCCAACATACTGTGGATCCAGAATGCGCGAGGTCGAAGCCAACGGGTCAACCGCTGGGTACAGACCACGCGAAGCCAGGTCACGAGTCAAGTTCGTGGTCGCATCCAAGTGGGCGAACACGTTGGCTGGGGCAGGGTCGGTGTAGTCGTCAGCTGGTACGTAGACGGCCTGCATCGAGGTAATCGAGTGACCACGAGTCGAGGTAATACGTTCCTGCAGGATGCCCATTTCGTCAGCCAAGTTTGGCTGGTAACCCACAGCGGAAGGCATACGACCCAGCAGGGTCGAAACTTCCATACCGGCCTGCGAGAAACGGAAAATGTTGTCAATGAACAACAACACGTCCTGCTTCTGGATATCGCGGAAGTACTCGGCCATGGTCAAACCGGTCAAGGCCACACGCAAACGGGTGCCAGGTGGTTCGTCCATCTGGCCGAACACCAAAGCGGTGTCCTTGAGCACGTCGGCTTCATCCATTTCAACCCAGAGGTCGTTCCCCTCACGGGTACGCTCGCCAACGCCAGCGAATACGGAAGTACCACCGAAGTTGCGAGCAACACGGGTGATCATTTCCTGAATTAGAACGGTTTTACCAACACCAGCACCACCGAACAGACCAATCTTTCCACCCTGAATGTAGGGGGTCAGCAGGTCGATGACCTTGATACCGGTCTCCATCATCTGGGTGGAGGCTTCAAGGTCAGCGAAGTTTGGTGGCTGACGGTGAATCGGCCAGCGTTCCTGAACATCAAGTTCAGAGATATCAACGTCCAGGGAGTCGCCCAGGGCGTTGAAGATGTGACCCTTGACGACGTCGCCGACAGGAACCGAAATTGGGGCGCCGGTGTCGACAACTTCCTGGCCACGAACCAGACCGTCGGTGGCCTGCATGGCGATCGCGCGGACCATGTTTTCGCCCAGGTGCTGGGCGGTTTCGAAGGTTACCGTGGTGGTTTTGCCTTCGAGGGTTAGTTGTACTTTGAGCGCGTTGTAAATCTCCGGCATCGCATCGGCTGGGAATTCAGCGTCGATGACCGGACCGGTAATGCGGGCGATACGGCCCACGGCGCCGGTGGTGGCCCCGGTACCGGATTCGTTAATGGTGGCAGTCATGTAACTCACTTCTATGTGGATGTTGAAATATGGGTCAGTGAGGCTGTGTCAGCCCGTTAGGAATCCGCCAATGCGTCTGCACCGGCGATGAGTTCGGTGAGCTCCTGAGTAATGGAAGCCTGACGGGCGTTGTTCATCAGCAAAGTGTATTCACGGATGAGGTCTTCGGCGTTATCACCGGCGGAGCTCATGGCCCGCTGGCGGTTGGCCAATTCAGATGCGGCTGCCTGCAGCATCGAGGAGAAGATTCTCGATTCAATGTATTTCGGCAGCAGTGCATCCAAGACTTCTTCTGGTGCTGGTTCGTATTCGTAGAGCGGGAAGAGTTCCGTTTCATCGGTAACTTCCTCATCTACAACTTCTAGCGGCAGAAGACGCACGACCATGGGGTCCTGTTTGACCATCGATTTGAACTCGGTGTAGACAATATGAATCTCGTCTACTCCCCCATCTTCGTAGTCGGTCAAAAACGCTTCGACGAGTGTCTCGCCGACGTCTTTGGCGACATCGAATTCGGGGCTATCGGTTGAACCGGTCCAGAATTTCTTATACGAACGACGACGGAAATCGAAGTACGCCTGAGCCTTGCGCCCGATCAGGTACAGATCAGCGGATTTGCCCTCATCTGAGAGGCGTTCAATCAAGGTCTCGGCGTGGCGCAAGATGTTTGCGGAATACGCTCCGGCCAGGCCGCGGTCACTGGACATGATGAGCACGGCGGCCCGACGTGGATTTTCTGGTTCCGACGTCAGGACGTGCTCGATGTCTTGTTGTGACGCGACCGCTGAGACGGCCCGAGTAATCGCATTCGCATAGGGCATCGAAGCTGCCACACGCTGGCGTGCCTTACCGATACGCGAAGTAGCGATCAGTTCCATCGCGTTGAAGATCTTTTTCATCGACGTCGTCGAATCGATCTTATTGCGAAAGACCCGAATATCGGCTGCTGACATGCTTTTCCTTTCTGTGACCTATAGCGGGTGCCGGGAAGACCCGGCACCTGGTGCTAGGGTCGATCAGCGTTTCTGGCGGACGATGCGCTCTTGCTCGACAGCGCCCTCTTCGATGGCGTCGAATTCCTCGTGGCCTGGTTCGACCTGTGAGTCAGAACCCTGGGCGAGGAAGGCCTTCTTGAAGCTTTCGACTTCGCGGACCAGTGCTTGTTCGGTGTCCTCGGACAACAGACCGGTTTCGGCGATGTCCTGGAGGGCAATATTGTTCAAGCGCAGGTGCTGGATGAATTCGGATTCGAAACGCTGCACGTCAGAGACTGGCACGTCGTCCATGTGACCACGTGAACCGGCCCAGATGGAGACAACCTGGTCTTCGACCGGGTACGGGGTGTACTGCGGCTGCTTGAGCAGTTCCATCAGACGAGCACCGCGATCCAACTGGCGACGCGTGGATGCATCAATGGATGCATCAAGGTCAGAGGCGAACATCGAGAAGGCTTCCATATCGCGGTACTGTGCGAGGTCAATACGCAACGTACCGGAAACCTTCTTCATGGCCTTGATCTGGGCGTCACCACCAACACGCGATACCGAGATACCAACATCAACCGCTGGACGCTGGTTGGCGTTGAACAGGTCGGACTGCAAGAAGATCTGACCGTCGGTAATCGAAATGACGTTGGTCGGGATGTAGGCCGAGACGTCGTTGGCTTTGGTCTCGACGATTGGCAGACCGGTCATCGAACCGGCACCCATCTCGTCAGAGAGTTTTGCACAACGCTCCAACAACCGGGAGTGCAGGTAGAAGACGTCACCTGGGAACGCTTCACGACCCGGTGGACGACGCAGCAACAGCGAGACTGCACGGTAGGCTTCGGCCTGTTTGGACAGGTCGTCAAACACGATAAGAACGTGCTTGCCGCCGTACATCCAGTGCTGACCGATAGCTGAACCGGCGTATGGTGCCAGATACTTGAAGCCTGCTGGGTCAGATGCTGGTGCAGCAACGATCGTGGTGTATTCCAGAGCGCCTTCGCGTTCTAGAGTTCCGCGAACCGATGCGATCGTGGAAGCCTTCTGGCCAACGGCAACATAGATACAACGTACCTGTTTGTTCGGATCCCCCGAGTCCCAGTTGGCTTTCTGGTTCAGAATCGCATCGACACCGATCGCGGTTTTACCGGTCTGACGGTCACCAATGATCAGCTGACGCTGGCCACGACCGATTGGGATCATGGCGTCAATGGCCTTCATACCGGTCTGAAGTGGTTCGTGTACCGACTTACGTTGGGTGACACCTGGTGCCTGAAGTTCAAGGGCGCGGCGGCTCTCGGCTTCAATCGGACCAAGGTTATCGATTGGCTCGCCAATCGGGTTTACTACGCGACCCATGTAAGCGTCACCAACCGGTACGGACAGAACGTCGCCGGTGCGGTATACCTTCATGCCTTCGCGAATGCCTTGGAAATCGCCAAGAACAACGACACCAATTTCACGTGGGTCGAGGTTTTGTGCCAGTCCGGTGACGCCGTTGTCGAAACGCAGCAATTCGTTTGCCATGACCGAAGGAAGTCCTTCGACGCGGGCAATCCCGTCGGCTGCGGTGGTTACGTAGCCAACCTCGACACGTTCGGTGTCGGCCGGTTCGTACGACTCCGCAAACTCGTTTAGGGCATCACGGACGTCGTCAGCGTTGATGGTCAAATCGGCCATCTGCAGTCCCTGCTCTCTTTAATGCCACATCATATTCTGATGGGCCTAGTTGTGTATGTTTCGAGTGCCGGTTTCAGCCGGCCAGTTTAGTGTTCAGATCGTTCAGTCGGCTTGCGACCGAGGAGTCAATGACTTCGTCACCAACTTGGATCCGGATTCCGCCGACCAGCTGCGGGTCAGTTTCGACGTTGAGTGTCAGTTCACGGCCGAACGTAGCCGATAATGATTTCCTCAAACGATCTCGCTGAGCTTGCTGGAGTGGACGGGCCACCGTCACATCGGCGATCCACTGACGTTGTTGCTGTGCGCTCAGATCAGCGAAACGACGAACAAGATCAACAGGTTTCCCGCCGCGAGGCTGTTCTACAGCCTGACGTACCAGCAGCTTGGCTGCCGGCATGGCCGCACCTGACATCAGGTTGGCAGCCAGGTCTCCGCGGGAGGATACTGGTGCTTGTTGCTCGGTCAAAGCCCGTTGTAGCTCGTGGCTAGATTCAACTGAACGGTTGAATTCCAGCAGTTGCTGCGTCAGGGTCTTTAGACCGTCAAGACCGTCCTGTTCGGCGCTATAGACAGCAGCGGTTGCAGCCATTTCTTCGACTGCATCCCCGAACTCGCGTTCGGTTGTCCAGCGAGCACCGGCAAGGCTTTGCAGCACAGTCACAGCCGCAGCTGAGATCTTGGTGGCAAAGATCTTGCGAATGAGTTCTTGACGTCGGTTGGCTTCAACCGTTGGGTCGGTGAGCGACCGGCGCAGTGCGCCGTTATCGTCGATCACTTTCAAAGCCGCAAACAGTTCGGCGCCGAGTTCGACTCCTCCGGCTGAAAGGGTAGCTTTCAGCTCGGTGTGCAGTTGTGCCAATGAATCACGCGATGCTTGTGACATTACTCAGTTGCACCTGCACTCGTGGTCGAGGCCTGTTCTTTTTCCAGATCTTCCAGGAAGCGATCGACCACACGCTGTGAGCGTGCATCGTCGTTGAGCGCTTCGCCCACAATCTTGGACGCCAGTCGAGTGGCGAGAGTACCGACTTCGGTACGCAGCGCTGCTACGGCCTGTTGGCGTTCGGCAGCAATTTGAACGGAAGCCTGCTCAGAAATACGGGATGCTTCTGCTGAAGCATTCTGGCGAGCTTCTGCAACAATTTGTGCTGCTTCGGTACGAGCCTGCTCGCGAATCTGGCTGGCTTCGGTCCGGGCTTCTTGCAGTAGCTGCTCGTAATTGTTTTTCAACTGTGCAGCTTCTGCTTGTGCAGCCTGAGCGCGCTCGAGTCCACCTTCGATCGCATCACGGCGTTCGACATAGGATTTCTCCATTGCCGGAACGACGAATTTGATGACGATGAACAAGAGAACCAGGAAGCCAACCGAGGTGACCAGAATTTCCCATGGATTCGGGATAAGCGGGTTCGCCTGTTCCTGTTCCGCGGCGGCTGCCATGATCATCATGCTATTGATCATTTCAAACCATCCTTAAGTGTTCATAACTGACATACGTGGTCGGAAGGTCACCGACCGTGGATGGCGCCTACGCTCCGATGACGAAGGCGAAGACCAGACCCAGAATGGCAAGTGCTTCAGCCAGGGCGAAACCGAGCAGCGCAATTGGCTGCAGCTGTGACTGGGATTCAGGCTGGCGAGCTACACCGTTGATGTATGCAGCGAAGATCAGACCCACACCAATAGCGGAGCCAATTGCGGCCAGACCGTAACCGATCATGTTCAATGAACCATGCAGTTCCATTGTGTTCCTTTCAAGATGCCTAACAGGCAGGTTGTGGAGGGTTCCCGGCGGGGATCCGATGGGTACCGGTACCAGGAAGTTATCTCACGGCGTGTATCACGCCGTTCCGACTCAGACGTACAAGTCGGTAAGTTTTTCAATTGTGGTGGAAACAGCGGGGGCAGCTTAGCTGGCAACCGCTGGCTGTTCCTTATCGAATACAGGTTCAGCTTGCGCATCGATGGCGCCCTGAATGTAGAGCGCGGTCAGCAGCGTAAAGACGAAAGCCTGCAAGATCATAATCAGCAGTTCCAGGAAGTACAGCGCTACCGAGCCGATGATCACACCGACACCCAGCCCTGCATTCCAAATGCTGTCTGTTTGCGTGATGAGGTATTCAGCACCTGAACCGGCCAGCATCACGATCATGTGACCGGCAAGCATGGTTGCCATCAAACGCAGCGAGTGAGTCAGCGGTCGAACGATGAAGTTCGAGATGATCTCTAGTGGCACCAGCAACGGGAGGATCCAGCCGGGGACACCTTCCGGAACGACCGCGAGTTTGAAGTATTTGATGCCGTGGTGACGCAGTCCCACGCCAATCCACACGATGTACATAATGATGGCGATGGCATAGGCCGCGCCTGCGTGGGAGAAGGACGGCAGCTGCAAGATCGGGATGGCGCCGAAGAGGTTATTTAACAGCACAAAGAAGAATGTGGCGAAGAGCAGCGGTACCCACTGGCGGAAATGCTTTTCCCCAAGGATGTCTTTACCCATGCCATTACGCACGAAGGCATAACCGGATTCAGCAATCCACTGCACTCGACTCGGGACCAGTGAGCGTTTGCGCATCGCCCAGCTGAAGAATGCCCAGATCAAAATGACCGACAGGATGATCATCAGCATTTGTTTGCCGAAACCAGTCCCGTAATATGCTCCCCACGGGATGATATCTGGCGGGTGGGCATCGTCAATCGTAGGCGGCACGTATCCCTGCGTGGGGAGATAACTTAGCACGAGTGGAAGCACGCAAATCCTCTCTGAAGAATCCCACAGGAAAGATTCAGGTAGATGAATCCAGACTCGGGGATGTTGCCGGAATGTTGTAGGCAATTGCGATGTTCAACGCGTTTTTGCCCTTGGTTAGTCTAGCAAAAACACTAACTGGTGTCGCATTGAGTCCTGGGTTGGGCCAGGCACTAAGAGTTCAATCTAGCAAATGCCATGAGGCCTTGCTCACAGAAGTAGTGCTTTATCAGCCATATTTTGACGAAACATCCTTGTCAGCACCAGGTTCTACAAAATGTAGAATTTCATTTTTCGTTGAAATTGTTGCCTTTATCACAGTATTAGTAAAAGCTACGAGTAAATAAGCCGCCGGGTATTGATAAAGACGATGACCTCAGCAACTTGCCACACTACGATGCCTACAAGCGCGCCGATCGCAGCACCGGTGGTGTGCAACCATTCGGGCTGGGGCACCACCGTTAACAGCAACCCCAGGATGACGAGCTTGGCGACAAACGCTCCCATGGTCAGCGGGATCGCGAGATCCCGACGCTTGCGCCACACCAGCGCGATCAGCAAAATGCTGATGGCGGATAAGAACCACACAATGGCCCCTGCTACGGTCGCTGACCAGCCAGCCTCGGGTCCTTCTACGGTCCCAAAGATCCCACCGGTAATGGCCACTGCGATTAGCGTCGGCCAGGTGGCATGGAGCAGGATGCCCCACCAGCCACGTTTATTGACTTTTTTAGCCGCCAAGAGGGTCTCCTGTTTCACTGGATCGTTGGGCTGCGCGTTCGGCTGCTTTGGCTTCTCTGAGCCGGTTCAGCTTGCGATAGTAGGTCCGGCGCATAATCCATGGTCGCAGGGTCAGTAGCACGAGCAAAGCCATGGCCACCAGGGTGACGGTGATGACGATTTCTGCCGGGAAGTACGTCAGGGAGACGGCACCGTAGCCGACTACGAAGGTCCACAGATACAGCAGCAGCACAGCCTGACGGTGGGTATATCCCCCGTCGACGAGTTTGTGATGGATGTGTCCGCGATCGGCCGTGAAGGGTGAACTTCGTCGGGCAGTCCGGCGTAGTACCGCCATGAATAAGTCCAACAGCGGAAGCAACATCACCGCTAGTGGCAACAGGATCGGCATGTAAGCCGGCACGTTTCGGAAGCGGAAACCCTCGAGTGCGCCGAGGTCTGCGGTCACGGCCACGGCTGCGGTGGCCATGAGCAATCCGATGAGTTGGGCGCCGACTTCTCCCATAAAAATGCGCGCGGGATGGAAATTGAAGGGCAAAAACCCGATGCACGCCCCGATAAGGAGCGCTGTCAGCAGTGTGGCCAGGTTCGAATAGTCGTAGGCGTTGATCGTGCGCGTCAGAATGTAGCTGTAGATAAAAAACGCGGAGCCACCGATGACTGCGACGCCTGCTGCGAGCCCATCGAGGCCATCAATGAAGTTGAAGGCGTTGATGGTGAGGACGATGACAAAGATCGTGATCACAATCTGAGCAAGCTCGTTATCAACGTGAATCCACCCGACGGGCATCGCTTCGACACGGATTCCAGCGGCGGCCACGATTCCTGCCGCAACGATCTGACCGGCGAATTTGACGATCCAGTGCAAGTCCCACAGATCGTCTGCAACACCCATGATAAGGACGACCAGGATGGCCAGCAGAATGCCCAGGATGGGGGCCTGGTAAATGCCGGAGAGAAACGGCACGATCGAAGCGGCACCCATCACAATAATGACTGCGATCGCCATCGCCGCTCCCCCAAGTTTTGGGATCGGTTCGCGGTGCATGTCGCGTTTGCGGGAGGGCGTATACACGCGTCCGCGAACACCCAACATCCGCGCCATCGGGGTCAGTGCAAAACTGATCAGCGCGGTGAGGGCCACGATGGCGAGATAGACCTTCATGAGGCGGCAGAGTCCTCTGGTGCAGGATCATCGAGATCCAACATCTCAGGTACGACGTTGCGGAGCTGTTCGATGGTGATGGCACCAGCACGGAGCACGCGGTGCGGTATGACCGTGCAATCGACGATGGTCGAGGCTTGTTGGTCGGCACGTGTGCCGTCATTAATGTAGACGGCCACGGCCTCGCCGAGTGCGTCTTGGGCCTGGTTGATGGACGTGGCCGCGGGCTGGCCATGTCGATTCGCTGACGAAACAGCCAAGGGCCCGGTCTGGCGCAAGATCTGTTGCGCTAGCTCATCGTTGGGTAGCCGCAGGGCCACCGTGCCTCGCGTTTCACCCAAATCCCAGGTGAGCGAAGGCTGGGCCTGCAGCACGAGCGTGAGGGCACCTGGCCAAAACGCTTGCGCCAGCTGGCGGCCCGTTGCGGGAATGTTGACGGCCAGCGCATCCAAGACATTGGTGCTGCCGATCAGGACCGGCGGTGGCGATTGCCGGGAACGACCTTTGGCGGCGAGCAGCACGGCTACAGCCTGCGGGCTGAAGGCATCGGCTCCGACCCCGTACACGGTATCGGTCGGCAGCACGATCAGCTCTCGTTGACTGATGGCTTCGGCGGCCTTGGTAATGGCGGCGGAACGTTGATCTGGTTGTTGGGCGTCGAACAGCTGTGTCACGTTAGTCATTGTGCCAGGGTTGTGGGTGCTTTCGGGGTTAGTTGCAGCAGTTATGCCCGCACAGCGGACACGAACCGCTGAGTGCCGGTGAGATCTTGAACAGTCTCAACCTGGTGCCACAGCGGGTTTTTGTGCAATGCGTCAGCGATCTCTGCTGCATGCGTATGATCGTGTTCCATCATGAAGAAGCCTCCCGGTGCCAGCCATTCGGCAGCCACGGCCGCGATCTGTTGTGGCACGGCAAGACCGTCGGGTGACCCCCCATAGAGCGCTACGTGAGGATCTTGTTCAGCTTCCGGTTGGGTCACCGGTGTTGCGGTGGGGATGTATGGCGGGTTGGACACGACCACGTCGAAAGAGCCCAGCTGGTCAGCAAGGGTCGGGTCGGCCGCGACGATCGCCTCGGTGTCTGTCGCATCTGCGCACAAGACGCTGACGTTGTAGTGGCGCGTATTGTGTTGGGCCAGTTTGACCGCGTCTGGGTCGACGTCAATAGCCCAGGTCCTTGTGGCGCGGGCACGTTGGGTGAATTGGTCGGCCAGGGCGGCGGCAATAGCCCCGCTGCCGGTGCAAAGGTCCAGCATCTTCAGCTGGCCGGTTCCACCTTCGAAATGCTGCAGCGTTGTTTCTACAAGGATCTCAGTTTCGACCCGTGGGATAAACACTCCGGGCTCGACTTTGAGATCAACTCCGTAAAAGGTGGTCTCCCCCGTGAGATGCTGGAGCGGCACACGGGTGGCCCGTGCGCGAGCCAGCTGCTCAATGCGCGCGGCAGAATCCTCCGCAATGTCCTCCCCCAGCGCCCGCATGACCCCGAGCTTTCCTCGAGTGACCTCGAGCACGTGGGAGACGATGATGGCGGCTTCGGCCGTAGGTGAGTCGATGCCGGCTCGGTGCAATTGGTGTTGCACCGCAGCCAGCACGTCGTTGACGTTAGCCATGGAGGTTAGTTGGTCTGGCCCAGTGCTGCCAAACGCTCAGCTTCATCCATTTCGATCAACGAATAGATGACGGGATCCATATCGCCTTCCAGCACCCGGTCCAAGTTATTGGCTTTATATCCAGTACGGTGGTCGGCGATCCGGTTTTCCGGGAAGTTGTAGGTGCGAATCCGCTCTGAACGATCCATCGTCCGAACCTGGGACGCCCGTGTTTCAGCTGCGGCTGCATCAAGTTGTTCTTGCTGATGGGCCAGCAAACGTGAACGCAAAACGCGCATGGCTGCTTCACGGTTTTGGATCTGCGACTTCTCGTTCTGCATCGCCACGACGATACCGGTGGGCAGGTGCGTAATACGGACCGCCGAGTCGGTGGTGTTAACGTGCTGACCACCCGGGCCGGAGGACCGGTAGACGTCGATCTTCAGATCGGTTTGGTTGATCTGGATTTCTTCAGGGGCGTCGACTTCTGGGAAGACCAACACGCCGGCGGCTGAAGTGTGAATGCGTCCCTGTGACTCGGTGACGGGTACGCGCTGCACGCGGTGGACTCCACCTTCGTATTTCAGGTGGGCAAAGACGCCCTCTGCCGGGTCATTTGAATTGCCGGTGATACCAATGTGGACGTCCTTGTAGCCGCCCAGGTCTGACTCCGTGGCCGAGATGAATTCAGTTTTCCAGCCCTTGCGTTCGGCGTACCGCAGGTACATGCGCGCTAGGTCGGCGGCAAATAGTGCGGCTTCCTCGCCGCCTTCGCCACCTTTGATCTCCAAGATGACGTTTCGGGCATCATCCGGATCACGTGGGATCAGCAGGCGGTGTAGGGTTTCGGTGGCCTCTTCATAGCTGGCTTCTAAACCTGGGATTTCAGCGGCAAAGTCCTCGTCCTCTTGGGCGAGTTCCTTGGTGTCTTCCAGGTCCTGTCCCAGCTGCTGCCAGCGTTTGTGGGCTTTGACAATTTTTTCGAGCTCAGCAAAGCGTCGGCCAACTTTCCGTGCCAAGGCTTGGTCGGCGTGCACGGCGGGATCGCCCATTTTCTCGGTGAGGTCTGCGTGCTCGGCTATCAGGTTGTCGATGGAGTCAAACGTACTCATGTGTTTTACCTTAGTCGTAGAAGTCTTAGAACAGAATCAAAAAACCATCGCGCAACCGGTTGGTTGCGCGATGGTTTGATGTCAGGGAGCTAAGACTCTGACTGGCCTCGCAGCGTGGTCTTGGAGACTAGCATCAAAAATTCCGCGTTCGTTTCGGTTTCTTTGAGTTTGGAGGTCAGCAATTCCAGGGCCTGCTGGGTCTCGAGTCCGGAGAGCACACGGCGCAGTCGCCACATGATACCGATCTCTTCTTTGGTCAGCAGGTTTTCTTCGCGACGGGTGCCCGAGGCGTTGATGTCGATGGCTGGGAAGATGCGGCGTTCGGACAGTTCGCGTGACAGTCGCAGTTCCATGTTGCCGGTGCCCTTGAATTCTTCGAAGATGACTTCGTCCATGCGCGAGCCGGTTTCGACCAGTGCGGTCGCCAGGATGGTCAGCGAGCCGCCACCTTCGATGTTGCGTGCGGCACCAAAGAATTTCTTGGGTGGGTATAGGGCTGCCGAGTCAACACCACCGGACAGGATGCGTCCTGAAGCCGGGGTCGCGAGGTTGTAGGCACGGCCCAGACGGGTCATGGAGTCCAAGAGGACCACGACGTCGTGGCCAAGTTCGACCATGCGCTTTGCGCGTTCGATCGACAGTTCGGCAACGGTGGTGTGATCTTCGGCTGGACGGTCGAAGGTCGAAGCAATGACTTCACCGCGCACCGAGCGCTGCATGTCGGTCACTTCTTCTGGCCGTTCATCCACCAGTACCATCATGAGTTTGACCTCAGGATTATTGATGGTGATCGCGTTGGCGATCGATTGCAGCATCATCGTCTTACCGGCTTTTGGTGGTGAGACGATCAGACCACGCTGGCCTTTACCAATGGGCGCCACCAGATCAACCAGACGTGGAGCCATGTCCTTGGACTGGTGTTCTAACCGCAGGCGTTCCTGGGGGTACAGCGGGGTGAGCTTATTGAATTCCACACGCTTGGGATTCTCAACGGCCTCTTGACCGTTGAGCGAGTCAATTTTGACTAACGCGTTGAATTTCTGACGGTTGGTTCCTCCGCCACTGCCGCCTCCGCTGCGACGGTTGCGTCCACCGCGGCCGCCTCGGCCGCCGCCGCGACCACCTTGCTGGTTTTGTTGTTTATCGTCATCGGCTTGCGGCGCACGGACACGGCCACGAATGGCGTCCCCCTTGCGCAGTCCGAAGCGCTTGACCATAGCCATCGAGACGTAGACGTCATTTGGTCCGGGCAGGTACCCCGAGGTGCGTACGAATGCGTAGTTATCTAACACATCGAGAATGCCCGAGATCGGGACGAGCGTTTCGTCTTCACTGACCTCTTGATCCTGATCATCGTCGTCTTCTTGCTCACGACGACGGTCACGGGAGCGGTTGCGATCACGCTGGCGTTGACGGCGCTGATTGCGCTGATCGTCGTCGCGACGCGGGCGACTCTCCGACTGCTCATCTGTGGAGCTGTCGTCGGAATGTTGGTCGTCCTGGTCTTCTTGGTCCTCTTGCTGATCGCGACGTTGACGGTTTTGGTCCCGACGCTGCTGATTGCGGGTACGGCCGCGCTGGCGGTCTTGACCATTATTGCCATCCGATTCCTTGGAGGAATCCTGGGCTTTGTCGGCAGTTTCAGACTGTGCCTCGGCTTGGCCATCAGCGGTTTTATCGTCACGACTTTGCTGCTCGTCACGCTGCTGTCCGCCGCGCGAGCCACGTCGACCGCGTGACTGCTGACCGCGTTGTTTCGGCTGATCGTCTTCGGGGTGTTGCGTGTCATCGGTGGCATCCGGTGTGCGCTCAGCCTTGTCGGCTTTGTCCGAGGTGTCTTGACGAGCTGATTGCTTGGCCGGCGGCTGCTGGTCTTGTTGCGCTTGCTCGGGGGCCTTGTCAGCTTTGTCTTGTGCGGTGTCGACAGCGTCTGCAGCTGGCTTGTCGTTGGCGACCGGGCTGCCACCGCGCTGATGGTCGGCAATAACTTCGACCAACTGCGCTTTGCGCATCCGAGACGTGCCGGTGATACCCAGCTGTGATGCTAAGTCTTTGAGTTGGGCAAGTTTGAGGCTGCCCAGGCCACCAGACCCATTAGCTGTTGGGGCCTGTACTGTGTCTTGTTCAGTCACGAAGGTTCCTTCCCCCTCGTCGGACGGGCTTTAGATACCCGCAGGATGTGTGTGACAATCGTGGCTGCGAGTGGAAATGCGCCAGATTCGTCATGTGGTTTTGCGATATAGCAACACACAATGTTGCACGGTAAGTGTCAACGTTGGTGTTTAAGGTGTGAGATAACCTGACATCTTCAGATGATGAGTTATCAAAATCCTCTCCGCAGAATTGCGGTAAAGACCAGGCCGAACACGAAGATTTGGAATCGCCCAAACCGTAAAAACGTTCTCGTTATGGCCGGAATACTTCCATCGTAGCACCTTCGGTGGCAATCGGCAGAATCCGCACATCCCAACGCTGCGACGATTTCGCTGCGCGCTCCTGCAATTTCGTCGTCACCTTGGCTGATTCAGCCGCATTGGCCGCGAAAACACACAGGGTTGGGCCTGCACCGGATACCACTGCCGCGTGGTTTTCAGCTCGCAGCGCGAGCATATGTTGCAGCGTTTCGGGCATCGAGGGTTGGCGGTATTGCTGGTGCAACCAATCTTGGGTTGCGGGCATCAGCAGCTCCGGATGCGTGGTCATCGCCGGGGCTAATAGGGCGGCCCGTGAGGCATTGGCCACAGCTTCGGCGTAGGGCACATCAGCTGGCAGCAGCGTTCGAGCTGCCGCCGTCGAAAGTGGCTTGGCCGGAATAGCCACCACCGGCGTGATGTCAGGATGTGGAGACAGTTGGATCGAGCGATATTGTTTGCCGGATTCGCCTGGTTCGTGCCAAGAAAACGTCAGACCACCATAGACGGCCGGAGCAACATTATCCGGGTGGCCTTCAGCCTCTGAGGCCCACTGCAACAGGTGTTCTTTGGTCACGCCACAGTCGGGCGGCAGCAGCGCTTTGACCGCCATGGCAGCGGCGATATGAGCCGCAGCTGAGGAGCCTAGACCTCGGGAGTGCGGTATCCGGTTGATGGCTTTGAGGCGCAGGCCCGGCAGATGCCAGCCGAGCCGTTCGAGTCGAGCTCGGATCTGGGTGATGATCAGGTGTCTGGCGTCGGTGGGCAGGTAGTTGTGCCCCTCGCCCTCTACTTCGGCGCTGAAACCGGTTTCGGTGGTCTGGATTTCCAGTTCATCGTAGAGACCGAGGGCAACCCCGGCGCAGTCAAAACCGGGCCCGAGGTTGGCAGAAGTTGCCGGCACCTTGATGTTGGCGACGATATTCGCCGGTACCCGGTTGGCCGGCGGCGTGGTGGCTGGTGATGCCACGATTATTTACCCTCTACGCGCATTACAGACAGGACTTCGTCAACCACATCTAACTGTTTGGTTGCCTCGAGAGTTTTTGCCAATTGCGCTTCTTTGGCGCGGTGAGTGACAAAAGCCAACAGCGCCGTTTGACGCTCGTCGTTGGAATCCTGGTCTGGGGTTTGGTTCATCGATTTGATCGAGACATTGTGTTCGGCAAATGTCCCGGCCACCTTGGCCAACACTCCGGAAGCGTCGGCAGCGCGCACCACAACCATGTATCGGGTGGTCGCCTCACCGATATCCAGACACTCGAGTTCCCGACGGGCCGTATGAGTGCGTCCCGGTCCGCCACGCAGTTTCCGCTTGGCGATCGACGTCACGTCCCCCATGACCGCTGAAGCTGTCGCAGCACCACCGGCACCTGGACCGTAAAACATCAGCTCGCCGGCATTTTCGGCCTCGACAAAGACCGCGTTGTACGCGCCGCGCACCGCAGCCAGTGGGTGTTCGCGCGGTAGCAATGTGGGGTGTACGCGTAGTACCACGCCCGCTGGGTCATCGAGCTCTTCGACGATAGCCAGCAGTTTGATGACATAGCCGGCATCGGCTGCGGCTTTGTGGTCGAGGTCAGAGATCTCCGCGATGCCCTCGGTGTAAACCTGGTCCAAGGTAAATGGCGAGTGAAACGCCAAGTGCGCCAGAATCGCGGCTTTGGCGGCCGCATCTGCTCCGCCGACGTCGGCGGTGGGGTCAGCTTCGGCATAGCCGAGTCGTTGTGCTTCAGCCAACGCATCGTTGAAGGACGCGCCCGTGGAGTCCATCTCGTCGAGGATGTAATTGGTCGTGCCGTTGACGATCCCCATGATGCGGGTGATCTTATCTCCGGACAATGAGTCGCGCAGCGGGCGTAGGATCGGGATCGCACCGCCAACCGAAGCTTCAAAGGACAACTGGACCCCAGCTTCAGCTGCGGCTTCGTAGAGTTCATTGCCGTGAGTGGCCAATAAGGCTTTGTTCCCGGTGACCACACTGGCGCCCTGGTTGATCGCCCGCAGCACGAGTTCACGTGCTGGGTCTATGCCGCCCATGAGTTCAACCACGATATCGGCGCCTTCGAAGACTTCGTCGACGTCGTCGGTGTAGTACTCGGTGGGCAGTTCGTAGTCGCGGGTGGCCTGGGGGTTTCTGACCAGAATTTTGGTCAGGTTGAGCCGGGTGCCAATGCGCTGCGTCAGTGCGTCTGCGTTTTCGGTCAGAATACGAGCAACCTGTGATCCGACGGTTCCACCGCCCAACAATGCGATGTTCAGGGCCGGTGTATCAGATGCAGTGGTCATGGTCCTCCGAGTAAACAGTAAAAAAGTGGCTTTGGCACCGTGTCGTCATTGTAGTCCAGTTGGAATTGGCCGGTTACAAATCGACCTCACGGGCAAACAGATCATCGATGGTTTCGCGGCGAATAATTTCGCGGGCTGCACCGTCTTTGATGGCTACGATCGCCGGGCGTGTCAGCATGTTGTAGTTAGAACTCATCGCATGACCGTATGCACCGGTGGCTGGGACCACTAAGAGGTCTCCGTGGTCAGTGTCTTCTGGTAAGTACACGGTATTGACGACGATATCGCCGGACTCGCAGTGTTTGCCCACCACCCGAGACAGCACCGGCTCCGCGTCACTGACGCGATTGGCTAACACAGCGGTGTAGTCAGCGTCGTAGAGTACCGGCCGGGGGTTGTCGGACATGCCCCCATCGACGGCAACATAGCGACGCGGATGGTGTACCCCAGCGTGTTCGACCCACACGGTTTTGGTGGTGCCCACCGTGTAGATGGTCAGTCCGGCCGGACCTGCAATAGAGCGTCCCGGTTCGATCGAGATCCGCGGGCATGGGATGTTGAGTCGGTCGGTTTCGGCGCTCAAGTGTCTGGCGAGGTTATTGGCGATGACAGCCGGTGCGGCTGGATCATCTGCTTCGGTGTAGGCGATGCCGTATCCCCCACCGATATCGAGTTCTTCGATGTGGATGTTTTCGTCAGCCAGCACGGCGATGAATTCCAGCATGCGCGTGGCGGCGGCTTCAAAACCTTGGGAATCGAAGATCTGGCTGCCGATGTGGGAGTGCAGCCCAACGAAGTTGATATGAGAGGCCTCAGCGGCGATATGCGCCGCCTGATACGCAACCGAGGTCTGCGCATCGGGCGCTGGCGTGATGCTCAGCCCAAATTTTTGGTCCTCATGAGCGGTGGCGATGTGGTGGTGGGTCGAGGCATCCACGCCCGGGGTCAGTCGCAGCATCACATTCGCAGGGGTCTCCAGCTTGGCTGCCATGTGCGCGACACGGTGCAGCTCTGCCAGCGAATCGACCACAATTCGCCCGATGCGCTTGGTGATCGCAGTGTGCAGTTCTCCATCGGATTTATTGTTGCCGTGCAACCCGATGTGGGCCGGTTCGATTCCAGCTCGCATTGCCAGGGCCATTTCGCCACCGGATGCGGTGTCGATACGTAGGCCTTCCTCGCGAATCCAGCTGGCAACTTGGACGGTCAACAGGGCTTTGGAAGCGTAGTAGACATCGACTCCCCCGCACAGAGAACCAAAGGCTGTGTTGAAATCGTCAACATAGGCTCGGGCGCGGGCCCGGAAGTCATTTTCATCGATGACCCATAAGGGGCTACCAAAGCGTTCAACTAGCTCGGTGACGGGAATCCCCTGGATCGTGACCTGGTCATCATCACGAGCGACCCCGGACGAGAAAATCTTTGGATTCAGCGCGGGGGTGTTGTCGGGGAAGGTCAGCCATTGAGGGGCGAGCGGTGAGCGCATTACATTTTCTCCGGTGCGGATACACCCAGCAGACCCAGCCCATTGGCCAGTACTTGGGTGGTCGCATCATTGAGCCAACGACGCGAATAATTGACAGGTTCGGGGTCGACTTTCGTGCCGTCCTTCGCTGGTGCTGGCACGATGCGGGCGACAGCGTACCAGGCGTGATAGGCCGCCGCGATGGCTTCCAGGTGCCGGGCTAACCGGTGGGGTTGGCGCAATCTGGCGGCGCTTCCGACAATCGCCGGGAACTGTGCCAGTTTGGACAACAACTCTTCTTCGGTCGGATGCTGCAGCGTCGCTGCGTCAAACTTCTCGACTTCACGCACCACGCCCTGGGCGTCGGCGGTGCGAGCCGCTGAACGGGACCGGGCGTGGGCGTATTGCACATAAAAGACCGGGTTGTCGTTGGTCTGTGCTCGCAACAGGTCTGGATCAATCTCGATGGGAGAATCATTGGGGTAGCGTGCCAGTGAATACCGCAGCGCATCTACACCCAACCACTCGATGAGATCACGCAGCTCGATGATGTTGCCGGCACGTTTCGACAAGCGCGCACCGTCAACGGAAATCAGCTGCCCAATGAGGATCTCAATGTTTTCGTCCATATCGTCGCCGGCACACGCTGACAGCGCCCGAAGACGATTGACATAGCCGTGGTGGTCGGCACCCAAGAGGTAGATCTTATGGTGGAAACCGCGGTCTTTTTTCGACAGATAGTATGCCGCATCGCCAGCAAAATAGGTGGGTTTGCCGTCGGCTTTAATGAGCACCCGGTCTTTGTCGTCACCAAAGTCGGTGGTGCGCAACCAAAACGCGCCCTCCTGCTCAAAAGTGTGCCCCTGTGCTTTGAGCCGCTCAAGTGCTTCTTCAACTGCACCGGATTCATGGAGTTGCGCTTCCGAGAACCAGACATCAAAGTGGACATGGAAATCATCGAGCGTCTCGCGAATATCCTCGAGTTGCAGCTGATAGGCACGCGTGCGTAGCTGCGGTAGCACCGCCTCGTAATTTTGGTCTTTGATGCTGGGATCTTCGGCCAGGATGGCTTCGGCAATCTGGTGCACATATTGTCCCGGGTAGCCACCCTCGGGCACATCCTGGCCGTGCATCCGCGCCCAGACAGAGGCCGCGAATGTGTCGAGCTGTGCGCCGTAATCGTTGATGTAGTACTCGGTGGTCACTGTGGCCCCAGAGGCGCGCAACAGGCGGCTGATCGCATCCCCCAGCGCGGCCCACCGGGTGTGGCCGATGTGCAGCGGTCCGGTGGGGTTCGCCGAGACGAATTCCAAGTTGACCACGTCGCCGGCGGCCTGATCATTATGGCCGAAGGTATCGCCGGCTTCGACGATCGTCCGGGCCAGTTCCCCGGCCGCGGCGGCGTCCAGGGTGATATTGATGAATCCGGGGCCCGCAATATCGACGGCGGCAACACCATCGAGAGCCTGCAGCTTTGGAGCCACGATTTCCGCGAATTGTCGCGGGGTCATTCCGGCTCGTTTACCCAGTTGCATGGCAATATTGGTCGCCCAATCACCATGGTCGCGCGACTTCGGACGTTCAACACGAGGGGCCTCTGGGACCGCATCGGCGGGCAGATCGATCTCGCCGGCCTCAATCGCGTTGTGCAGGATGTGGGCAAGAGCTTCAGAAAGATTTTCAGGATTCACGAGACCAAGTTTAGCTATCGGGCACCTCCTGAGCACATTTAACGTCGCGTTTTACCATCTGGGCGGATGGGCGGCAGCCAATTTTCGTTCCGACCGGTTTGTACGGTAAGCTATTCAGGGTCTAGTAGAACTGTCTTGGTTCTGCAGGATCCCCGCCTCCGTAGCTCAGGGGATAGAGCGTCTGCCTCCGGAGCAGAAGGCCACAGGTTCGATTCCTGTCGGGGGCACTTTTTCTCGCCAGCCTGCGTGCTGGCGATTTTTCTTTTCTCTCACGGCCTGTGACGCACTGAACCATCCGCAGATGCGCTGACATATTCGAATCCACTGCCTCTTGCTCATGGTCACGGCCACCCCGAAAGCTCACCAGTTCACTAGTTTCGTGGATTCCCAGGGGTCCTGTCGCGCAAATCCTAAGTTTTGGACTAAAAGTCGTCATTGACGACAGTGTTTGTCTTTGAGTGAACTACTATGGAATGATGAAAAATTGCTGCATACTTCAAAAATCAACCGATGCGGAATAATTTTGGGGATGGCGAAATACATGCGACGGAAAACGCACCCTCTTGAAGGCCAGGATCATCTGAATCCCAACGATGAGCTATCCATTGGATTAGACATCATGCGACGCCGTGAGGCCTCAAATCTTCCGCGAACCGATTTAGCCCAGAAGATTGGGATTTCTGAACGGACCCTGTTCCGGTGGGAAATGGAAGGCACCACGATGAAAAATCGTGAGCGCACCATCGAAGCGCTCGCATCGATGGTCTACACCCCCGGTGGCAAACCCACGTCGTTGACGATGACGCGCAAAGAGCTGCGGCGTGCTACTTCAATGGATTTAGCCTCTGAGCTCCAAGATCGTGCCCGAATCATGGATAGCTACACCCAACTCGTTGAAGAGCTCAAACACCGGCTGCGCCGCGACGGTCTGGATCATTACATCCCGCCGGGACTCTAAGGCACGGATCCGACGCTGAACCCAGCCAGATGGCATGGATGAGTTCGTCAACAACCAACATCTGACCGTTAATACGCCACGATAGGCACAACTCACGTAGAATTTGGCCATCATGTCCAACACTTCTGCGCTTGAGCTGTCCGCCATCTCCTTTCCCGAAGATCTACCGGTCTCTCAACACCGCGAACAGATCATGGCCGCTATCGTCGACCACCAAGTGGTCATCGTTGCCGGGGAAACTGGCTCCGGTAAAACCACACAGCTGCCCAAAATGTGTCTTGCCCTCGGGCTCGCGGACGCCGGGATGATCGGCCACACCCAACCACGACGAATCGCCGCTCGATCAGTGGCTGAACGCGTCGCAGAAGAACTCGGCCAAAACATCGGCTCGACCGTGGGGTACCAGGTGCGGTTCACCTCCGAAGTATCCGATGATACCCAGCTGAAAGTCATGACCGACGGGATTTTGTTGGCTGAGATCCAACACGACCCGGACCTGTCGAAGTATTCGGTCATCATCATTGACGAAGCACACGAGCGCAGCCTCAACATCGATTTCCTGCTGGGCTACCTCAAACGACTTCTGAGGAAACGGGCCGATCTGAAGGTCATCATCACCTCGGCCACCATCGACCCCGAATCATTTGCCGAACACTTTTCAGACACCAATGATCAGCCAGCGCCAATCATCGAAGTCTCAGGGCGCACCTACCCGGTCGAGGTTCGGTATCGTCCGCTCCAACAAGAAGCGCTGCCGGATGATCCCGATGACGACGCCGACGATATGGAAGACGCCCGGGATCCCCTGGATGCGATCGCCGATGCGGTTGATGAGCTCAGCCACGAAGAGCCCGGCGACATCCTGATCTTCTTCCCCGGCGAGCGCGAGATCCGTGACGCCGCTGAGGTCTTGGGCCCGCGGGTGGCGCGCAACCCACGGTTAGCCAAGGCCGAGATTTTGCCGCTGTTTGGGCGCCTATCGCTACAAGACCAACAACGGGTATTTCGTCCCGGCAAAAATCCCCGTATCGTCTTAGCCACCAACGTCGCCGAAACCTCCCTGACCGTACCGGGCATTAAATATGTGATCGATACCGGAACCGCACGGATTTCGCGCTATTCCCAGCGCACCAAGGTCCAACGACTGCCCATTGAGCGCATCTCACAGGCTTCGGCTCAGCAACGTTCCGGCCGTGCGGGACGAACCAGCCCCGGTATTGCGATCCGGTTATATTCGGAAGAAGACTTTCAGGCACGGCCCGAGTTCACGGATCCAGAGATTCTTCGAACTTCGTTGGCTTCAGTGATCCTGCACATGGCCTCGATCAATATCATCTCCACGGCCGATGAGCTTCAAGACTTCCCATTCCTGCAACCGCCCGAACACAAACAGATTACCGACGGAGTCACCCTGCTGACCGAGCTGGGTGCGCTGAACACCGGCAACCCGGTGCGCGTGCGCGGCCGCGGTGGGCGCTGGGTAACTCGCACCTTCCCAGCTGGCACCATCACGCCGATTGGGCGCCGGTTGGCACGGTTACCAGTCGCGCCGAGGTTAGCCCGCATGATCCTGGCTGCAGAAGAGCATCATGTGGTGCCCGAAGTGCTCGTGTTGGCTGCCGGGCTGACCATCCAGGACCCCCGCGAACGCCCCGAAGAACACCGCGCGAAAGCCGATGAGCTCCATGCGCGGTTCACCGACGAAAGATCAGACTTCTCAGCCCTGCTGAACCTGTGGAACTACCTACATGATCAACAGCGCGAGTTGTCGGGTAACCAGTTCCGCAAACTGTGCCGCAACGAGTTCATCAACTATCTGCGAGTTAGGGAGTGGCAAGATCTGGTGCGTCAGTTACGCCAGATCGCCCGTGAGGTCGGCATAGAGACCGGGGCTAAAACCATCGATGCCGTCAAGAACCACGATGGGATGCACCAAGCGCTGTTAACCGGGCTGTTGTCGCATATCGGGTCCTGGGATGAACGTCGAAAGCACTACCAAGGCGCGCGCGGTACACGGTTTGCGATCTTTCCGGGATCCGGACTGTTCAAAAAACGTCACGACTTTGTCATGGCCGCAGAGCTGGTCGAAACCTCGCGGTTGTGGGCGCGCCAAGTCGCCGCAATTGAACCCGCATGGATCGAGCAAGCCGCCGGACCGATCGCCAAAACCAATACGTCAGAACCCTACTGGTCACGGCGTCATGGCACAGCGATGGCCCGCCAGCGCATCACCGTCTACGGGGTGACGATTGTGGCCGATCGCCCCGTACGGTACTACAACGTCGATCGACCGGCCGCGCGCGAACTGTTTATCCGGCATGCGCTGATCGAAGGTGACTGGAATACCCGGCACCACTTTTTCAAGCGAAATCGGGAACGGCTCGCAGAGGTTGAAGAACTAGAAACGCGGTTACGCCGTCGTGACCTGTTGGTTTCAGAAGACGATCTTTACGCGTTCTACGACGCACGGTTGCCGGAAAGCGCCGTCTCGCAACGGCATTTTGACGCTTGGTGGCGCAAGGAGCGCCACAACAATCCAGAGCTCTTGGATTTTGACCCCAACCAGCTTTTGGCAGAAAATATCCAGGATCTCGACCTCGAAGAATTTCCCGACGTATTCGTACACCCCACCCCAACCGGGGATGTGCAGTTACCGTTGCAATATGAATTCACCCCGGTCGCCAGCATTGGGGCCGATGCTTCGGGAACCGGTCGCCCTGCCGGTCCGCGTACCGATGGCGTGACGGTCACGATCCCGCTCGCCCTACTCCACCAGATGGATCAACAACGCTTCGATTGGCTCATCCCCGGGCTGCGTACCGAGCTCATTACCGCACTGATCCGCGGCCTGCCCAAACCCATTCGTAAACACCTCGTCCCCGCCCCTGATACCGCACAGGCTGCTGCTGAGCATCTGGCCGAACACGCCGACCCGGCACGCGATAACTTCTATGACGCGTTGGGCACCTACTTGCGGCAGGTCAAACACCAGGTGGTGGGCCCTGAAGACTGGGCACGGCAGAAACTGCCACCCCACCTACGCTTCACGTTCCAAGTGGTCGACGATCGCGGGGCGATTGTTGGCACTGATGACGATCTAGCCGCACTACAACGAAACCTTGCGGGCCAAAACCAGACTGCCCTGGCAGAGTCTCTCACGGATGCGGCACGGGCCAAAGGGGTAAACCTTCCTACCCCTGGAGCACAACAAACCCAACGCACTAAAGGCAAGAAACAACGTCCCCGTCCCCCAGCGCCGCCAACAAAACAAGCCGATGACCCACTGACCCCTCAATCGGGGTTGACCAGCTGGACTATAGGAGATATTCCTGCCACGATCCAGACGTCGGTATGGACTGGTTCTGCTCATCAGCAAGTCACCGGCTATCCTGCTCTGCAGGCCGAAGAGGGCCGGACACCATCTGCCGCGCTGGTGGTGTTGCGCACCGCTGGGGAACAGGCGGCCGTGCACCGCGGTGGGGTCATCGCCCTGTTGCAAGCTGAACTACCAAATCCGCAACGCTACATTCTTGATCATCTATCACCCACAGAGAAGTTGGCCTTTGCGCAATCACCCTATCCAGATAGCGCCGCTTTGGTCGCCGACTGCACGGCCACCGCCATTGATGCGCTCGTCCCCGAAGAACTGCCGATGACCGAGACGGCTTATCGCAACCTGCAACAGACTGTCCAACAGGACCTGATCGATACGACGTTCAAGGTGACCTCGGTGGTAGCCGAGATTCTGAACCTGTCGCGAGAGGTCGATCGTCGCATCCGGAAGATCCGTTCCCTATCGCTGGCTGCCGCGGCCGCAGATTTACGAACTCAACATGATGCGCTAATTCGACGCGGGTTCGTGTCCCGGACCGGCTGGGCGAGACTGCGCCATGTGCCGCGATATTTACAAGCGATGAATTTACGCATGGACAAGCTGGATGCCGGTGGTGCCCTGCAACGCGACGGGCTCAACACACAGGTGGTTCAGGAATTAGAAAAAGCCTATGAGGACCTGAAAACTCAGGCCCCCACAGGCGTACCCACTCCCGTAGCCATCCAGGAGATCTCTTGGCTTTTGCAGGAGCTGCGGGTTTCATTATTCGCCCAAGAACTTGGCACCGCGACCAGCGTGAGCGAAAAACGCCTCCGACAAGCTATCAAAGCCGCCGAGGCAGCACTGCGTTAGTCTTCCGGAACGAACTGGCCGTACCCGGCGTCGCGTAGCGCGGCACGCAACTTGGTGGCCGCTTCATCCATTTTTTCCTCATCGGGTTCACGAATGATGTTGGAGACGTCGAAGTCTGCGACCGAGTTGGTCGGGAAAACGTGCATGTGCATGTGCGGAACTTCGTAGCCTTGAATGATCAGCCCAGCACGTGTCGCCCCGAGGCCTTTGACCTGTGCGGCACCGATGCGCGACGCCACTGTGTACACGTGTGCGTTGAGCTCTTCGGGAAGATCTGTCCACATGTCAATTTCTTCACGTGGTACCACCAGGGTGTGACCATAGGTTAACGGACTGATGTCCAAAAACGCCGCGCACTTATCGTCCTGCCAGATGAATCGGCCCGGCAACTCACCGTTCATTATCTTGGTGAAAATCGTCGACACAAGTTCTCCTCACATTGTCCCAGGATATGTTCCGGCTTCAGTCTAGTATCGAGGCGACGAAAACTTCAGAGGTGAGCTGCCTAGATATCCGAGGGCATCACACCGGGTTCGTCCCCTGTGGCCACTGGCAGATCGCGGGAGGAGGACCACGCCGACCAGGACCCGGGATAGAGCGCACCGTCCAATCCGGCCAGCGCCAGCCCCAAGACTGTTTTTGAGGCAGTGACTCCAGAGCCGCAGTAGGCGGTCACCGGGGTCCCCGAGGTGATCCCATATTCGGCGAATTTCTCGCGCAGTTCCGCGGCCGGGAGGAATTTGCCCTCCTCATCGGTCAATTCGCCGCCCGGAGCCGAGACCGCCGCAGGGATGTGCCCGGCCACTGGATCAATGGGTTCTTCTTCACCGGTGTATCGCTGGTAGGCACGGGCATCAAGCAGGACCCCTTCGTCACGGACAAAGTCGGGTACCTCTTCGGTGTTGACGACGGGCATCTTGCCCCACGACAGGTAGGCCGAACCGATACGCGGCAACACCTCACCGGCATGCAGCGGTAGATCTGCCGCACGCCAGGCATCAAGACCGCCGTCGAGCACGTACACATCGGTCATGCCCGCATAGCGCAGCAACCACCAGGCGCGTGCGGCAGCCGATGCGGCCACGGCATCATAGATCACCACGGTGTCTTCGTCATTGAGACCCAGCATGCGGACCGCTTCGGTAAATTTCGCCGGATCGGGTAACGGATGTCGACCGGCAGCGGGCGCCCCGTGGCCGGCCAAGTGGCTGCTCATGGACACATAGACCGCTCCGGGGATGTGACCCTGCCGGTAGGCTTCGTGATTTTGCGTGGGATCAGTTGCGGACCAGCGCACATCCCAAATGACTAGCCGACCGGGTTCAGGCACCGGGGTGGGAGCGACAAAACCTTCAGGTTGCGGCGGAAGCTGGTCTGCCATCATCCGGGTACGCACTTCGACGGTGGATGCATCGGGCAGCGAATAGTCCGTGCGGTCCAGCCCCATCCAGGCGGCCAGTACATCAACGCTGACTAATACAGGTTGATTCATTCGACCATGCCTCCACCAAAAACGGGATCAGGGCATGTATTAGATTTGGTGACACGCAGCGTGCCATCGAGTTGCGGGATTTTCACATCCTCAACTTTAGCCCTGTGGGGGCTCAATTGCACAGACATTCGTCAATACCTTCTAACTATTCGGTCGCGGATGGTTCCTTGCTACACTGAAGGCCGAGTTCATCACATCAACTACAGGGAGCTTTCCGCAATGTCGTCAGCTTCATCGTCACGGCCTCGCACTCGCAATACGTGGCAGAAGCAGGCCATCGACGAGATTTTGGATGCCAGTCCAGACTTTTTGTCGGCCCAACAAATACACCAGTCAGTAGCCGAAACGGGCCGTTCTGTTTCGCTGGCCACCGTGTACCGGGTGCTGCAAGCCCAGGTTGAAGATGGGGTCGTAGATATCCTTGCGCTCGACGACGGGCAAACCTTATTCCGCAAATGCGCCTTGACTGGCCATCACCATCATTTGGTGTGTCGCAATTGCCGGGCGACCGAGGAGATCGAAGCCCCAAAAGTCGAACAATGGGCCGACCATATCGGCGATGAATACGGTTATACCGACATTGACCACACACTAGAGATTTATGGGTTGTGCCCTCAGTGTGCTCACAGCGCTTCGTAACGGCTATACCGCTCGCCCGGTTGATGCTCCTCGGATTCAAGGGCGTCCCCGTGTGCGGTACATTCGGGTAGTTCCACCACCGTGGTGCCGTCGATGGCGGCAGGTTCGTGCAAGCTCCCCAGTCCATAGGCAGCTTCCAGATTGTCTCGAGTCAGCACTTCGTCGGGCGTGCCGGCTGCTATGACTCTGCCATCCATGAGGATGACATGATCTGCTGCGGCGGCTTCGTCGAGATCGTGAGTGGTGAGAATTACAGAATGGCCATGATCGTCGACTTCAGCGTGAATCACCTCATCGATAATACGCATCGAGGTCAGGTCCAACCCGGTCATCGGTTCATCAAGCACCAGTATTTCATGCCCCTGGGCGATGCCCTGAGCAACATACACGCGCTGACGCTGACCGCCCGAGAGTTCCTCGAGATGCCGGTTTTTCAGGTCGGTAATGTTCATGACGTCCATCGCGTACTGAATTGCGTTGCGATCCGTTGGTCGGAAGATACCAAACCATCCGCGTTGCGCATAGCGCCCCATGGACACCACATCTTTGACGGTAATCGGTGTCCCCGTAGGGAAGACCACCGACTGCATCACAAACGAAATATCTTGTCTGACTTCTTTGACCGGCTTGCCGAGTACTTGAATCTCTCCGGCACTGGGTGCCAGTATCCCAGCAATAGCCTGCAGCAATGTGGTCTTGCCCGAGCCGTTGGGTCCTATCACCGCAGTGATTTTGCCTTCCGGGATGGTAAAACTCGAAGCCGAAACAGCGCGATGGGAACCGCGGTATAAGACAATGTCTCGGGCTGTCACGAGAGTCATAACGCTCCTTGCTCAGCGGGTGCTGCGCTACGCTGGCGACGGGCCAGTGCAGCGGTCGCTTCTCGAAGAGTTAACACCAAATAGAACCCGAGGATTGCCACCAGTGCCATAGATGCTCCGGCAGCGGTTCCCAGGTGATAACTGAGAATCAATCCAACAGTAACAGAGACGATTCCGATCACAAGCGAGGCCATGATCATTCGGGGCACCGTACGGGTAATAAGCGCTGCGGTAGCGGCCGGACCAATGAGCAAGCCAAGCACGAGTAATGTCCCAACGGCTTGGAAGGATCCAATGACTGCCGCAGCAATCATCAACAACAACAGCCAATGGGTTAGCTGTGGGCGCATTCCGAGTGCCTCAGCTTTATCCGGTGAAAACGACAGGGTCATCAGGGGGCGATAGAGCATCAGGGACAGCATGCCCACCCCGATGACGAACACCAGCTGCACCCCGATATCAGACCACGTCACGCCCAGCGCGTCGCCAAATAGGATCGCGGTCAGCGACCCCTGGAAGCTATCGGCGCGGGAGATGATCACGACACCAAGTGCCATCATGCCCACGAATAATAAACCGATGGCGGTATCTTCTTTCAACGTCGTGGTGCGATGGACGAGCTCCAGCAACGAGACCATGACAAATGCAGCCAGCGCTGCGCCCAAATACGGTGAGAAATTAAAGACCACGGCGGCGGCGATCCCGGGCACCACTCCATGGACGAACGCGTCACCGAAAAAGCTCATACCGCGCAGGACCAGCCAGACACCCACGAAGCTCGACATGAGTGCGGCGAGGAGTCCGCCTAACAGAGCTCGGATTTGGAAACCAGCCTGGAATGGTTCCATAACCCAGTTCAACAGCTCCACTATTTGGGCCCCTTCCGAATTGCTTGCATAGTTAGTTTATGGCCTCAGCCAGAGCTTCTGCGTTGTACACCATGGCATCCTGATATGTTTCCGCGCCCGATCCAGGCTCGCCAATACCATTTTCATAAAGCATCACAACCGGAACATCACTCTCTGTCTCGGCTTCAAGAGCTGCGATCATGCGATTGGGATTGTTTTTGGCGGTGACCAGTGCATCGGCGCCTTCATCATTCAACAACGCTGTCAGTTGCGACAGGTCCTGGGAAGACGGTTCACCATCGGTTGAGCCACCGGGAATGACTACGCCACTAACTTCCACACCATAACGATCAGCTAGATACCCATAGGCTGCATGGTCGGTCACTAAACGAGCCGAATCCACATGTGCAAGCAGTTCTTCCACCTGGGCGTCAGTCGCTCGGAGGTCTTCTGCAACTTCTGCCCCACAGGACACATAGGCATCCTCGCCGGTCACGTCGGCAAGTTTCTGACCAATCAGTTCAGCGCCATCAGCCATCCGCGAGACATCCATCCACACGTGGGAGTCGTAGGATCCGTGATCCTGGTCCTCAGCCTCGTGCCCGTGGGCATGTCCGTGCTCGTCAGCATGATCGTGGTGGTGTTCCTCTTGATACGGAATCGGATCAAGCTGTGGCGCTACTTCGAAGAGTTCGGCACCATCAGTTTCCGCGTTCTCCAAGGAGCGCTGCAACGACGACTCTAAACCCAGTCCATTCAAGACCACCAGATCAGCCGAAACCATATCGGCCATCTGGGCACTCGAGGCTTCGAATTGGTGCGGATCATCGCCAGCACTCATCAGGGTTGTCGTCTGACCCCCGGCACACGCAGTAATCTGTTCGGTAATGGAACCGACCTGCGTTGTCGTAGCGATGACCGTTGCATTGGTATCCCCATTGTCTGTGGACTGACTTTCTGCGTCTGTGGCGCATGCCGAGAGCGCCAGACCGAGAGCGCAGAAGGTACCAACCAGTGCCAGCGTGCGTTTTTCACTGAAGTGCATGATGAGCCTTGTAGTCCTTTGCTTTGGGAGATTCAGCCACCGTAGAGAGGGCATTCAACACTTTACAGTAATGCAAATGGTTCGCATTAGCAATAAGGGTGCGGGGCGACCTGGGCCTAGATCGACGCTTCTCCCCCAGCTTTGCCCATCCGTTGGCGAATCGTAATGGTCTGAGACTGCGTGACGTCGCGAATTTCTCCTACCAGAACCTCGATCACATCTTCGAGGAACAAGATTCCCACGGTGCTACCACTGTCATCTTGCACCCGGGCCATATGCACCCCGATGCGCTGCATCACGGTCAGCGCTTCCTCGATGGGTTTATCCAGCGTGATATTGACCATCGAGCGGACACGGGTGACCGGGATCGGTGCGGTATAACGCTCTTCGGGGACTGATAGCAGATCTTTAATGTGGAGATAGCCAATGACCGTATTATCGCCACGATCTTCGACCAACAAACGTGACAGCCCGGTCTTCCGCACGGCTTCGTCAAACCGTTCAGGAGTGTCCGTGGTGGAGACACTGATAATTTGATCCATGGGGACCATGACGTCTTGTGCTGTGACATCAGAGAAGTGCAACGCACCGGACAAAATGCCAGACTGGTCATCAACCAATCCGGTTCGTTGTGATTCAGCGACGATCGATTGGACTTCTTCCAGCGTGTAGGTCGAAGTGACCTCGGTCTGAGGTTCGACCTTGAACATGCGCAACACAATATTGGCTGTCCAGTTGAGCAGCCGAATAACTGGTCGTAGCACTTTCTCTAAGAACACCAGTGGCGGAGCTAACAGGATAACTGCTCGATCTGCCACGCTGACCGCAGCATTTTTCGGCACCATTTCGCCGAAGGTCACGTGCAGGAAAGTCACCACTATCAGCGCTAACACGAATGCCAGCACCCCAGCGAAGGCCGGATCCAGTCCAAGGGCTTCCAACGGAATACCAAACAGGTAAGCGATCGCTGGTTCCGAGACATTCAGGATCAGCAGCGAACACACCGTGATGCCTAACTGGCAAATGGCCAGAATATCGGTCACGTGCTCCATCGCGAAGAGCGCCTTTTTGGCCGCTTTCGAGCCTTCATCGACACGGGGCTCAATTTGAGAGCGTCTGGCCCCCATGACCGCGAATTCACCGGCCACGAAGAACGCGTTGCCAGCGAGCAGCACAATCAGCCACAGCAGACCCGGAACATGCTCACTCATGCATCCTCCTTCTGGGACGAGCGCTGCGGTGTGTGCGTATCCTCCGCGGGTACATATTTGACGCGCTCGATGCGGTGCCCATCGATACGACGCACTTCTAATGTGCCGTGATCGACATTGACCATGTCACCGACATCGGCCACGCGACCTAATTCCGCCATAATAAAACCGCCAACGGTCTCGTAGGCCTCATCTTCATCGATGACTAACCCCGGGATGTGCGTCATGACTTCATCGGGACGCATGACGGCCGGGAAGAACCAGCCCCCATCGGCACTTTGCAGCACGCCGGGCGTGATGCGGTCATGCTCATCGGCAACTTCCCCGACGATTTCTTCCACAAGATCTTCCAGCGTGACGATGCCAGCCGTGCCGCCGTATTCATCAACGACCAACGCCATTTGAAACGGTGCTTCACGCAAATCATTAATTAACGTGTCCAACGTGACTGATTCTGGCACGCGCACCATTTCACTTACAATCGTGCCGGCGCTGAGTTTAGCGCGGCGGTGTTTGGGCACGGCAATGACCTTTTTAATGTGCAGTATCCCGCGGATCTCATCGGCGTTACCATTACTGACCGGGAAGCGCGAGAACCCGGTCCGTCGGGCAAAGAATAGTACTTCATCAAGACTGGCATCGGCTTCAACGGTTTCCATATCCATTCGCGGCGTCATCACATCGGCTGCTGTCCGCTCCGAGAATTTCAGAGTGCGATCCACAAATGAAGCGGTCTTGACGTCGAGGGTGCCCATTTCGGCAGAACGCCGAACTAATGATGACAATTCCTCTGGTGTGCGCGCGCCGGAGAGTTCTTCCTGGGTGGCCATCCCAAACAGGCTCAACACCCAGTTGGAGAAGTTATTGAGTCCAGCAATGATCGGCCGGAAGACCGCGGTGAAAATCAACTGCGGGCGGGACAGCAGTCTGGCAATAGGCATGGCCCGGGCCAGGGATAAATTTTTTGGTACCAGCTCACCGATCAGCATCGACAACGCGGTTCCGATGATCATCGCGATCGTTAACGACACCGAATAGACCACAGCCTCGTTGTCACCTAAGAGTGGCTGCAACGGCGTGACCAGCAGACGCCCCAGCGACGGTTCGAGAAAAAACCCGGTCAACAGGGCGGTCAGCGTGATACCGAGCTGGCACGAGGACAGTTGAGTTGACAGTGACTTGAGTGCTTTCAGGACGGGCTCTGCGCCCTTGTCGCCCTCGTCCACCATGCGCTGTACCGTTGGCACGTCTAACGAAATGAGTGAGAACTCAACAGCGACAAAGAATCCGTTGCCGAAGATCAGCAGCATGCTCACGCCGAGTAATAGCCATTCGACCATCACGCTGCATCACCGACCTGTGCCGCGATCCCGGCACTGAGGCGCTCAGGCCAACTCGGGGGCTCCATTTCATTCGCCGGAGCGTGGCGATTGGTTCGAGAATCCGTGCGTCGAGCACGTCTGTCATTGTCCATGATGCAACTTATTATAGAGCCTATCTTCCTACCAGGAACTCGCGACCGGACGGCCTTCGTCATAGCCGGCGGCAGATTGCACTCCGACCACCGCCCGATCGTGGAATTCGGCAAGATTCGTGGCACCCGCATAGGTCATGGAAGAACGCACGCCCGCGGTGATTGAATCCAGCAGATCCTCGACCGACGGGTGGGCCGGATCGATATACATCTTGGATCCGGAGACCCCTTCTTCGAAGAAGGCTTTGCGTGCACGAGCGAACGCGTCGTCGTGCTTGGTTCGAGCCGACACAGCCCGAGCTGAGGCCATTCCGAAGTTTTCTTTGTATTTTCGACCATCCCGGTCGGTAAACATATCGCCAGGCGATTCCAACACCCCGGCGAACCAGGAGCCGATCATGACTTGGGAGGCGCCCGCGGCCAGTGCTAGCGCTACGTCGCGGGGATGTTTAATGCCACCGTCGGCCCAGACGTGTTTGCCATGGCTTGCAGCTGCTTGGGCACATTCATGGACGGCCGAGAACTGTGGCCGCCCGACCGCTGTCATCATGCGGGTGGTACACATGGCGCCGGGACCTACACCCACTTTGACGATGTCCGCACCGGCTTCAATGAGGTCATGTGTCCCTTCGGCAGAAACCACATTGCCGGCAACGATCGGCACGGGCAGTTCGGACAAACTCCGCAGGGCCGTCATCATCTTTTCCTGGTGACCGTGCGCGGTATCCACGACTAGCACGTCCACACCGGACTCGATGAGTTTCTCGGCGTGGTCCCGCACATCGGCGTTCACCCCGACGGCTGCACCCACACGCAGGCGCTTGCGCTCATCCAGCGCCGGCGTATAGATGGTTGACCGCAACACGCCCTGCTGCGTCAACACGCCCACAAGTTTCGTGCCATCCACAACCGGCGCATAGTTAAGCTGTGCGTCGTGCATTTTCATGTAGATATCGCGCAGCGATTTGGCTTGCGCATCTTGCGGTAGGCCGCTGAGATCAGACTCCGCAACGGTCAGCAGGGGTTCGCGCAACAACGCCTGCACGGATGCGAATTGATCGATGCCTTCCACGTCGGCCACGTGGACAATACCGAGCAGCGAGCGATCTTTGTCAACAACACAGACGGCTGGATGGTTGCGTTTTTCGGCCAGGTGGCGAACATCTAATACTCGGTCATCGAGCCCTACATAGAGTGGCGTCTCGAACAGCGTGTCACGGGATTTGACCCAGTCAATCGATTCTTGCAGCAGATGCAGTGGCATATCTTGCGGGAAGATACCAATTCCACCGCGCCGAGCGATGGTTTCGGTCATCCGTCGCCCGGTCACCCCGTTCATATTTGACGCAATCACCGGAATGGTCGTTCCGATGCCATCGGTGGATGAAATATCAACGTTCATCCGCGAGCCGACCTGGGAGTAGGAAGGCACGAGGAAAACGTCTGAATAGGTCAAGTCTGTGGTGACTGGGTTAAGAAAACGCATATGACCATCATGACAGTTTTTTCATCTCCTGGCAGCGCTGGCTCGTCGATCCGAGGCTGTAGCTGTGCTCATAATCACATTTATGTGGCGTGATTTTGCGCGCAGCCGATCTGTGCGCAATTCATCGTATTCTGTGGCAATTCAACTAACTTTGTCACTATGATGGATCCAGCTGCTGTTGACAGTTGCCTTCAGTGAGTTCGCATTCACCGAAGATAAGTACCGGGACGCTGTTAACGGAACCAACGGCGAGTATCGTCGTGCCCGGCGTTTCGAGTCTCGCCACGTGTACGCTCAAAACACAAGAACTTACGGAAGAGGCCTTCACCGTGCCAGAACTTACGTCCGCCCAGCTCTCCGAGGAATTTCCCGGGAATGAATGGCTTGTTGCGGATATCTACGAAAAGTACAAGGCGGATAAGTCTTCTGTGGATGAAAAATGGGCCGAAATCTTCGCCCGTTTAGAATCTGCCAACAATTCTGGTAACAACCAGCAAGCCGCAGACTCCCAGACCGCCGCACCTGCTCAACCCGCACAGACCAAAGAAGCTGCAAAGCCCGCGGCTGCTGAATCGAAGAAACCAGCTAAGTCTGAGCCTGCAGAAGCTGCGGCGAACTCCAAGAAGCCACCCAAGCCTAAAGTTCGTCGTGCTGAAGAGTCCCCCCAAGCCATTACTTCCGAACCGTCAATAGCTGCTCAAGCAGAACGCGACAAAGAAGAAGCCGCCGGCGAGGCGAAGGAAGACGAGTGGGTCCGCCTTCGTGGGATGTCCCAGGCGATTGCCGCCAATATGGACTCGTCGCTATCCATGCCCACCGCGACCACGGTGCGCGACATTCCGGTCAAGGCGCTCATTGATAACCGTACGGTGATTAACAACCACCTTCAGCGCACCCGAGGCGGACGGGTCTCCTTCACCCACCTGATCGGTTATGCGATTATTCGGGCCTTGGTCAAGCACCCTGAGATGAATGCGCTGTACCGAGAGGAAGACGGCAAGAAGTTTAAGGTCAACCCGGCCCACATCAACTTCGGGTTGGCCATCGACCTGCCAGGTGCGAAGGGTGAACGCGTCCTGGTCCAGCCGTCGATTAAAGCTGTTGAGACCATGAACTTCCGCGAGTTCTGGGAAGCGTATGAAGATCTGGTCAAACGCGCGCTGAACAATAAACTCACGATGGAAGACCACTCGGGCACCACCGTGTCGCTAACCAACCCCGGCGGTATAGGTACCGTTCACTCGGTCCCGCGGTTGTCTGAAGGCCAAGCGGCCATCATCGGTGTCGGCGCTTTGACCTACCCGGCCGAATTTGAAGGCACGTCGCAAAAAGTGCTCTCGGATCTGGCAGTTTCGAAGACCATGACCGTCACCTCAACCTATGACCACCGCGTCATCCAGGGTGCCGGTTCGGGCGAATTCTTGCGCACCGTACACAACCTGCTGCTGGGTGAAGACGATTTCTATGACGAGATCTTCGTCAACCTGCGCATCCCAACCGTCCCGGTTCGCTGGGCACCCGACGTGCAGGTGAACCCTGAAGACGAAGTGAGCAAGGCCGCTCGTATTCAGCAACTGATCCATGCCTACCGCGTCCGTGGCCACCTCATTGCGGACACGGACCCGCTGGAATACCGCATGCGTACCCACCCGGATCTTGACCTAGACTCACATGGATTGACTCTGTGGGATCTTGACCGGATCTGGCCTACCGGCGGTATTGGCGGCAAACCGAACATGTTGCTGCGTGACCTGCTCGGGGTGCTGCGTGATGCATATACCCGCAACTCTGGTTACGAGTACATGCACATCGACGACCCGGAACAGCGCGCCTGGTTCCAGGACAAGTTGGAACACCCGTTCACGAAGCCGACTCGCGAAGAGCAGTTGCGCATTCTGGGCCGGCTGAACGCAGCCGAAGCCTTCGAGACCTTCCTGCAGACCAAATTCGTGGGCCAAAAGCGCTTCTCCCTCGAGGGTTCCGAATCGCTGATCGCCCTATTGGACGCGGTACTGTCAGGTGCCGCAGATGATGGCTTGGACGAAGTCGCCATCGGGATGGCCCACCGCGGTCGTCTCAACGTGCTCACCAACATTGCCGGCAAGACCTTCACACAGGTGTTCCGGGAATTCGTGGGCGATGTTGATTCCGGTATCGCCCAGGGCTCCGGTGACGTCAAGTACCACCTGGGTACCGAAGGCACCTTTACCTCGTATAACCGCAATACCACGACCGTCTCGGTTGCGGCCAACCCGTCGCACCTCGAAGCCGTCAACCCCGTGTTAGAAGGTATCGTCCGGGCCAAGCAAGACCGCTACGACCACGGCACGAAATCGCCGAAATCGTATTCGGTGTTGCCAATCCAGATTCACGGTGACGCCTCCTTCGCTGGTCAGGGCGTGGTATTTGAGACCATGCAGATGTCACAACTGCGCGGGTACCGCACCGGTGGTACGGTGCACGTAATTATTAACAACCAGGTTGGGTTCACCACCCCGCCATCGCAGTCTCGTTCCACCACCTACGCCACCGATGTCGCCCGGTCGATTCAGGCTCCGGTCATCCACGTCAACGGAGATGACCCAGAGGCCGTTGTCCAGGCAGCTCAGTTGGCGTATGAATATCGTCAGCGCTTCCACCGCGACGTCGTGATCGATTTGATCACCTACCGTCGTCGTGGCCACAACGAGGGTGACGATCCTTCGATGACCCAGCCTGGCATGTACAACCTGATCTCCAACAAGACCTCCACGCGTCGCCTCTACGTTGACGCGCTGGTTGGTCGTGGTGACATCACCCAGGAGGAAGCAGACCAGGCCGCAGCCGATTACAAGAATCGTCTGGAAGCCGCTTTCGCCGAAATTGGCGAAGCGGAAACCTCGCCGATCCCAATCCTGGGTTCAGCACACGGTATCGAGGACACTTCAGAGCGCTACAAGCCTGAGTCCACCGCGATTTCCGAAGACATGTTGCGCCGCATTGGCGATGTGCACATGGAGATCCCAGAGGGCTTCAACGTGCACCCGAAACTGCTCACCCTGTTGGAGCGCCGTCAAAAGATGGCCATCAACGGCAACATCGACTGGGGCTTTGCAGAACTCGCAGCCTTCGGTTCCTTGGCCATGGAGGGCGTCCCAGTCCGGTTGGCCGGGCAGGACTCGCGCCGTGGAACCTTCGTCCAGCGTCACGCTGTCTTCTACGACCGCGAGACCAACGACGAATGGACACCACTAGCCTCCTTGTCCAATGATCAAGCCAAGTTCTGGATCTACAACTCGTTGCTCTCCGAATACGCCGCCCTTGGTTTTGAGTACGGCTACTCGGTCGAACGACCAGAAGCCCTGGTGCTGTGGGAAGCGCAATTTGGTGACTTCGTCAACGGCGCACAAATCGTCATTGACGAGTTCATTTCCTCATCGCAACAGAAGTGGAACCAACACTCCTCGATCGTGCTGTTACTGCCCCACGGTTATGAGGGCCAGGGGCCAGACCACTCCTCGGCACGCATCGAACGGTTCTTGCAGCTGTCTGCAGAGGAAAACATGCGCGTCGTCCAGCCGTCCTACGGTGCAAATCACTTCCACCTGCTGCGTGAACACGCCTACTCGACACCGCGTCGTCCACTGGTCGTGTTCAGCCCGAAGCAGCTGCTGCGCCTGCGTGCTGCAGCATCCCAGGTGGAAGACTTCACCCGTGGACGCTTCATGCCCGTCGTGCCTGATAATCGGGCCGCTGCCTCAGCATCCAAGGTAGTCCTAGTGTCGGGTCGGCTCTATTACGATCTGGTCGACCGGCGGAAGAAACTGGATCTGGAATCCGATATCGCTCTGGTCCGGGTTGAAGAGCTCTACCCGCTTCCGATCGAAGCGATCAAGACCGAATTGGACAAATACCCCAACGCCTCGGTGCACTGGGTCCAAGACGAACCAGAAAACCAAGGTCCGTGGCCGTTCATGATGCAGTACCTGGTACCGCAGCTGGAGCGTGAAGTCGCGGTCATTAGCCGTCCGGCTTCTGCATCCCCAGCAGCGGGTAATAAACCACGTCATGATGAAGAACAAGAAACCCTCTTGCAGGATGTCTTCGGCGCCTAGCTCAGCAATCGCTTAGCACTCCGCTTGTGGCGGCCCACGAATTGGGCCGCCACAAGCATTTAACCGCAGATTTCGACTTCCGAGCGCTACAGTAGAACAAATACCGGTTCGTGAAAGAGGCAAAATACGTGCACACTCGAAACATCCGATTATTCTCCGTCGGTGCCCAAACCCTCACCGGTGCCGGTGATGCCCGCGGTCTCGGATGGCTTGGCCGCGTGCTGGCAAAAACCCAGGCACCGGACCTACTCATCGAGTCCTATCCGTTGGTCTTTCCCGGCGAAACCACAGCACAACTTGCAGATCGCTGGGAGAACGAGGTGCTGCCCCGTCTGGCCACCGATGAAACAGAGAACCGTATGCTCCTGGCAGTGCCACAGGATCCACTTGAGATGGCCGGATCCTCAGCACGCGCCCGGCTGCACCTGGCCAACACACTTGACCGGGCAGCCCAACATAATATTGCGACCTTCGTGGTGGGCCCCACCCCCGCACAAGACACCGCGGTCAATAAACATCTGGCACAACTCAACGCCGCATACCAAGATGTCGCCGTGCGCCGCGAAGTCCCTTACATTGACGCGTTCACCGATCTGGTGAATCACCAAAACTTTAACGAAGACGTCATGATCAACGACGGGCTGCCCGGTCAAGCCGCCTACGGGTTGATCGCATGGCTGGTGCTGAACCGGGGTTGGTTCGAATGGTTAGGGATAACTGACCCAAATATTCATCGCTAACAGTGGGTGGTACACTGTTCTGGAGCCATTGAACGAAAGGAGTATCACGATGAGTAAACGTGGTCGTAAACGCAAGGATCGTCGCAAGAACCGTGCCAACTCCGGCAAGCGTCCAAACGCCTAGCCGGCATTAAATACGAAAAGTCTGAACTTTCATAGTTCAGACTTTTTGTATATGTGCAGGCTGTTAGCGGTCGTTGGTCTTCAACTGCTCGATACGCTGCATAATTTTCGTCTTCAAACTCTGGGGAGCTTTTTCATCGCATGACCGTTTAACCACGTCACGGATGATCAGTTCTAAGTCATGTTCAGACTGGCACTCCGAACAATTCTGGATGTGTGCTTTAACTTCCTCAAGATCCGCGGTATCTAAAGCACCGTCGAGGTAGCGATAGATGCTATCCATGCGAGCCTCTGGGCACCCGCCGGTTGTGTCGTACTGGTCGGACTCGGTCCGAACGTGCTGGGTCTCATAGGTCATTTTTGGGCCTCCTCCGATGCGTCTGATTGTTGTTCTTTTTGCAATGCGATTGCGCCTTCAATGCCGCGCTCGGCAGCATAGTCGGTGAGCAACTCGCGCAAACTACGACGCCCACGATGGAGTCGAGACATCACCGTCCCTATGGGAACATCCAGAATGTCGGCGATCTCTTTATACGCAAACCCCTCGACATCTGCTAAATACACTGGGATGCGGAAATCTTCCGAGATCTCCGCCAGTGCTTCTTTGACGTCACTATCGGGGAGATAATCTAACGCCTCCGTCTCAGCTGAACGCAACCCGGTGGCGGTATGGTCAGCGGCACGTGCCATCTGCCAGTCTTCTAATCCATCGCCATCGGCTTCTTGCGGACGCCGTTGACGTTTCCGATAGATATTAATGTAGGTGTTCGTCAAGATCCGGAACAGCCAGGCCCGTAAATTGGTGCCAGGCTTGTACTGATGAAATGAAGAGTACGCCCGAGCGTAGGCCTCTTGCACTAAATCCTCGGCGTCTTCCGGATTGCGCGTCATCCGAAGCGCACCGGAATACAGCTGATCCAGATACTGCATCGCGTCTCGTTCGAAACGAGCTCGACGCTGTGAGTCTGTCTCAGCTTTCGGATCAACACGAGAGCCGTCATCGGCTGCAGGGATATCAGAAGGCAAATGAGTCATCCCAGCCAAGTCTAGTCCCAAAACAGCCAAATGCGATGATTCTGTCGGCGCAGTCATGGTGAGCACGATGCTGCAACACCTCCTGGTTTTACGACCGCATGTGTTCGTCTAGCAACTACAGCGAGCAAACATCAGTAATTATTCCCTTTATGCCGGCTGAACTGCCACGCTGACAGCGAGAACAGGGTATCTTTGAAGGAGTTGATCATGTCACCGAATCTTATGAAAGAGGCCCTGTTGGTCCCAATGACGCCCGCCCCCGGTGAAGCCTGGCCAGCTCCCTTCACCACGCAGCCAGTCAATGCCACCGTGGCACTACCCGGCTCCAAGTCATTAACAAACCGACACCTCGTCCTCGCAGCCTTATCTCAGCAACCCAGCCGCCTAAGCGGCGTCTTAGTCTCGCGCGACACCGACCTAATGATCGAGGCGCTCACCGCGCTAGGGGCCCAGTTCACACCCGTCGATAACGACCCCACCGTCCTTGACGTCACACCCATCAGCTTGGGTGCCACCACCGGTCAGATCACCATTGACGCCGGCTTGGCCGGGACCGTGATGCGGTTTATTCCTGGTGTAGCAGCCACCACGAACGCCACCGTGCTCATCGACGGTGACGAGCAGTCCTATGCCCGACCCATGGGCCCGGTGATCGATGGTCTTCTTCAAGCAGGCGTCCACATCACCGCCCAGGACCAAGAGCCCATTGGCAGGCTGCCCCTGACCGTCCACGGGCAGGGCTCCCCCGCCGGAGGCGCCGTAGCTATCGACTCAGGTGGTTCCTCCCAATTTGTTTCTGCACTATTACTGGTCGGTGCGACCTTTACCAACGGCCTGGATATCCGACACACCGGAGAGCACACACCCAGCCCCGAGCACATCGACATGACAGTCAAGGTGCTGGAGGCCGCCGGTGTGGTCGTGCACACGCCAGAACCGAACCGATGGGTGGTTGAGCCCGGTCCGATAACTGCCGTCGATACGGCCGTCGAGCCTGATTTATCAAATGCCGGACCATACTTGGCCGCCGCGGTGATCACAGGTGGGGCCGTCACCGTGCCCTACTGGCCACTCGAGACCACCCAGATCGGCGATCGTTGGCGCCAGATCCTGCCCGCATTTGGTGCTACCGTCACGTTCGACCCCGTACCCGGCACAGATTATGGCAATCTCACGGTTTCGGGCACGCGCACAGCTGCGGGGCGTCCCGTGCTTACCGGCGCAGGCGAGCTAGAAAACCTAGCTGAACTGACCCCGACGACCGCCGCCCTGGCACTGCTGGCCGACGGGGAGACTCGTCTCACCAAGATCGGGCACTTACGGGGCCACGAAACTGATCGACTTACCGCCCTGCGGACCGAAGCACAAAAGCTTGGCGTCACCATCGACGAAGGCCCCGATTACCTCACCTTCTCGGGCGGGTACGAGCTGCATCCCGCCACACTCGAGTCATACGCTGACCACCGCATGGCCACCTTCGGAGCGCTCATCGGACTGGCCGTGGATGGCACCGTCGTCACCGATGTCGCAACCACCGCCAAAACTATGCCAGATTTCCCCATCGCGTGGGCCAAACTCGCTGCCGGTGAAGGACGAATTCGCGCATGAGTCGTTATCGTATCGATTACTCCCGCTACGATGAATCTTCGGTCCCGAAACGGCCCTCGAAACACGGCACCCGACCACGGACCAAAGACCGGCCCGCCCACGAAGACGCCATCACCGGACGCGTCACAACGGTCGACCGGGGCCGTTACACTATCTATCTAGCCGCCCAACGCAAGACCAAAAAGACCCCCGGAACCAAGGCGCGCTATATTACCGCGATGCGCGCACGCGAAATGCGCAACACCTCGATTGTGCCCGGTGATCTCGTCGACCTCGTCGGTGACACCTCCGGTGAGGAAGGCACTCTAGCCCGGATTGTGCGATTACAGCCCCGAGAAACTGTGCTGCGTCGCTCCGCAGACGATACTGATGCGTATGAGCGGGTCGTGGTGGCCAATGCCGACACGCTGATCATTGTCGTAGCTGCCGCCAATCCAGAACCTCGCACCGGGTTTATCGATCGGGCCATGGTTGCCGCGTTCGACGCCGGAATCACACCGGTGCTGTGCATTACCAAGACTGACCTGGCCGATCCCACCGAGTTGATCGCACACTACAATCATCTGGATCTAGAAATCTTCACCATCGGGCCTCTCAACCCCGACAGCGACGACGTCTCCCCCATCCTGCGTCCGGCAGACCTGGATGCTCTCCAAGAGCGGTTGGCGGGACACATTTCGGCACTTATCGGACCGTCTGGTGTGGGAAAATCTACCCTGCTGAACGCCTTGACCGGCGCAGACCGAGCAGTGGGACATGTCAATGTCGTGACCGGACGCGGCCGTCACACTTCGTCGTCGGCGTTGGGCATTCCACTCAACCAGGCGGGCACCTCCATGCTGATCGATACGCCTGGGATACGCTCCTTTGGGATGGGTCTGGTCGATCCGGATACCGTCGTTGCCGCATTCGAAGACTTGGCCGAGGCCATTGCGAACTGTCCGCGCGGTTGTACCCACACAGCAGATTCTCCAGGTTGTGCTCTCGATGCGTGGGTGGCCGCAGGCCACGCCGGAGAGGCCGGACCGCAACGGCTAGCCTCATTGCGCAGACTGTTGACCAACCGGTTAGAAACTGACGACTTTGAATAACCCCAACACGAAAGACTCCCCACTATGCAGCTGACCCCATCCCGCCAGGGCTACCGCGAGGATCTCAACCTCGCGCTTGTCATCGCCGACTCCGTTGATGCGCTGACCATGTCGCGTTTCCAATCCGTCGACCTCAAAGTCGACACGAAACCGGATATGACACCGGTATCTGACGCCGACCGGGCCGCCGAAGAATTGATCCGTCAACAGCTCAAACGGGCCCGCCCACGAGATGCTGTCACCGGTGAAGAATACGGCACCACCGGGTCGGGCAAGCGGCGCTGGATCATCGATCCGATTGACGGGACCAAAAACTTCGTGCGTGGGGTTCCTGTGTGGGCCACCCTGATCGCATTAGTCGATGACGATCGTCCCGTGGTCGGTGTCGTCTCCGCACCAGCGTTATCCCGCCGCTGGTGGGCCTATGAGGACGGAGGCGCCTACACCGGTAAGTCCCTGTCGAACGCCACCCGCATCCACGCTTCTGACGTCACCGACATCTCCGATGCCTCGCTATCGTTTTCTTCTCTTGAAGGCTGGCGCGACCGCGGCAATATCAGTGAGTTTCTCGAACTCACGACCGACGTCTGGCGGGTGCGCGCTTTCGGCGACTTCTGGTCCTACATGCTGGTGGCCGAAGGTGCCGTCGATATTGCCTGCGAGCCTGAACTCGAACTCTACGATATGGCCGCCCTGGTCCCAATCGTCACCGAAGCCGGCGGGACCTTCACCTCGTTGGACGGCGAACCCGGACCCTGGGGAGGACACGGCCTCGCCACGAATACGCACCTGCACCCTGACGTACTTGAACGTCTGAACCCGGCGTTGCGTGGCCAATCTCGAGCCTAAACTCCGTCCGACTACCCTGCTAGCTGTCGCGCTGGGCGGTATGCTCGGGGCAGCAGCCAGGGTCTTTCTGCCCTGGCCGACTCTGCCTATCCAGCCCGTGGCCGAGCTCGACCCAGTTTCGACTGCTATCGTGAATGTTTTGGGTGCCGCACTGCTGGGGTTAGTCGCCGGGTACACAGCGCATCGCCCGTGGCCAGAGCCATTGCAAAAGGGAGTCACCACTGGTTTTCTGGGCTCCTTCACTACCATGTCGGCGCTGGCCGTCGTGGTGGTCGGCTTCACGCTCGGACAGGGCATGGTTCATTCGGCCACACTGGGGTTCACCGTCGTCTCCCTTATCATCACGGTTTTTCTTATCGTTGTCTTCCTATGGCTTACGACGGTGATCACTATCGGAGCGAAACACCTCGGTTCTCGTTTGGCGGTGAGCCGGTCATGATGTGGTTTTGTTTAGCCGCAGGGCTAGGAGCCGTCCTGCGCTATGTCGCCGATATCTACCTGCCTCGCAGCGGCATCTTGGTGGTAAACATCGCCGGATCTTTCCTTGCCGGAGCTGTTCTCGGTTTCGACTATTTCGTGAACGTTGACCCAACAGTGGTTCTCATTGTCCTCGGCGGTTTCGCTGGCTCAGTGACCACGTACGCGACAGTTGCCCTCGCAGCTGCAGAGCAGCGAATCCAGAGCACACGCAAGGTGGCTCGCACCTGGTTGCTCCAGGTGGGACTATCAAGTCTCGCGTGCTGTTTCGGGTTGTTGGGCTCAATCGTACTGTTGGGTTAGGGCATACTCCATATGGTCTGGCCCGGCCCTGCATGGTCTGGATGCCCGAGCCCTCGGCACTCCGGTGCACCCGCAGACCCGGCTGCCTACGGACTAATACGCGCCAGTCAGCTCGTGTTAAAGGGCTAACCGGTAGATGTAGTAGTGGTAAGTTGGCCACCATTACAGCAGGAGGTGGAACACCCGTGACACTCACTCGTCCCCTAGGTGTGAGCGTCTTGCTCGCCGCAGCTACACTCACCGGATGTGCGACAGCGGACAGTGCTAAAGACGACGCGTCTCAAGCTCACGCGGAGCGCCTGAAAGAGGACGCAGCGACGAAAAAACAGTTAGAAACGCTAGAGGCTCTAGAAAAGCCTTCCGCCTCAGCTGAGAGCCCGGGAGACCAGGAACTAGCCGCGATCACAGATCCCGAGGAAGCAAAGGCCGTCGCACTTCAAAACGGTCGACCGGAGGCCGCGTGGGACAAGTATTGTGTTGCCTGGGACGTTAACGACCCTGAGCACGGCGGGACCGGGCTAGCCCGAGAAGTCGCGCAAATTTGGTTAGACACCCATGACGCTGAGTGCCCGGATGCAATAGTGCATCCGCATTATTATGCCCAGTCTTTCGCGGACGGTGAGCCGGGTGAGATCGTCGTGACGCTGGAGCAAGCTGCATTAGATGACTATTTCGTAAATCCAAACAGCGATAAAGGATTGCAGCAATTCGGGTTTCACATTTTCGAAGCTGCTCTTGAAGAACACTCCGAGCTGGAGGCCGTTACCGTCAAGGATGAGGAGACAACGCGTGCCTTCACCGCAACACCCGACCAATTTGAACGCGGCATCCTCGACGCGTACTAATTTCCAGAAAGACCGTACACAAAGTACAACCGGTTCAGCAGATTACTGGTACAGCCAGCTGGGAAGATCAACTTTCTAGCCGATTCGACGTCGGGCTGATTCCGCATGATAGGAACGAAAAAGCCCGCCACCTCAACGGTGACGGGCTTTGTCTTGTGGAGATGCCGGGAATTGAACCCGGGTCCGATGTGGTATTCGTAAGGCTTCTCCGTGCGCAGTCTGCATGGAGTTTTATCGACCTCAGTCACTCGCAGACGAGCAACTGTTAGGTCTAGTCGGCTTCAGGTCTCCGTCGCTTCCCCCGACAGGGGCGACGGACAGTGGCTATTTAAACGACGCCAGGATCTAGGTCAATAGCAAACCTAGGCTGACGGACTCGGTCGCTAGTTAGGCAGCGAGAGCGAAGTCAGTGCGTTTAGAATCGGCACTTGATTTTTTTGCAAAGGGTGTTTACGAGATAACTTTGCGTCCTCGGCACGCTTCCCTTACGGCAACTCACATCGTCGAAACCGATCATCCCCATATTCTGTTGTCTAACAGCACCTGGCCTTGCCAGGACCTTCTACTGTAACGCAGAAGCACATCATGTACAACTCCGGCCGGGAGTTTTTTATTCCCAAACCTCATGCGTTAAAGTGCTGAGCGACCGTGGCGGTTCGCCTCTCGCATGGCACGTTGGGCTTCTCGTTTATCTTGGGCCTCGCGAAGCGCCTGACGCTTATCGTAGTCACGTTTACCTTCAGCCAGCGCGATTTCGACTTTCGCTTTTCCATCACGGAAGTACAGCGACAGCGGGACGATGGTGGTACCCGTTGCGTCGAGCTCACGCTGGAGTTTATTCAGCTCACTGCGGTGAAGAAGTAACTTCCGACGGCGTCGAGCTTGATGGTTGGTCCACGACCCCATCCCATATTCCGGGATGTAGACGTTCTCGAGCCATAACTCGTCTTTAGCAAACATCGCGAAGCCGTCAACGATGGAGGCCTGACCATCACGCAGCGACTTCACTTCGGTTCCCATGAGCGCTAAACCAGCTTCATAGGTGTCTTTGATGTTGTAGTTGTGACGTGCCTTGCGGTTGGTAGCAATCACCTGTCGATCTGTATTCGCAGGCTTACTGCGACCAGACTTCTTGGACATGTATTCTCCTTCCGCATGACGAATTCGTCCAACGTCCTAGTATACAGCCCCTGTCAACGCAGCGCCCCCGCTCAATGAAGATATCGAGCGGGGGCGTCAACGCGCTTCGTAGGAGCTTAAGTTTAGAGCAACCCTGCAGGGTTGACCGGAGTACCGTTCACCAGAGTTTCGAAGTGCAGGTGGCATCCAGTGGAGTTTCCGGTCGTGCCCGTGTAGCCAATGACCTCACCTTGCGAGACCTTCTGTCCCGGGCTCACAATATAGCGGGTCATATGGTGGTATTTGGTCGCCAGCAGTTTCCCTTTCACGCTGCCGTGGTCAATGACTACACGGTTTCCTGCGGTTGAGACTGCCCAGTCAGCGTTGATGACAGTCCCGGAACGTGCAGCCTTGATTGGGATGCCACAGCCACCGCCGTAATCAATACCGGTATGGACATAGCCACCGCGACCACCGTAGTCATAGGTTCCAGCCGGAGTCGGACGCCAGCCGAAGCCGGAGGTGACGTAGGTATTGATCGGGACGATCAGGCCCCAGCTGCTCCCGCTGTTGCTCGTTGAGCCACTGTTGCTCGATGAACTACCGCTACTTCCTCCACTGCTGGCGGACCGAGCCGCCGTCTCAGTAGCTTTTTCTTCCGCTTCCTCATAGTCGTCGTTCGCAGTTTTAGCTTCTTCGCGAGCTTTTTCAGCAGCCTCTTTCTGCCGCTGCGTTGCCTCACGCTCTGCTGCCTGGCGTTCTGCCTCACGGGCTTTACGTTCCGCTTCTTCGGCTGCCTTACGTTTTGCTTCAGCTTCAGCGACAGCATCTTCGTATTCGCGCTGCAACGCTGAGATTTCAGAAGACCGGGCGTTAACTTTCTCCTGCTGTTCCAAGATCTGTTCGTTTACGGTGCTGGCTTCTTGGCGGTTCTCTTCAATGGCAGCCTCGATTTGAGGACGCTCGGCCTCAAGCTCAGCGGTGAGGCGCTCATTGGTATCGATCATGCCATCCAGCTCAGCCTTGGCTTCGTTGGCCTCATCGCGGGCTTGTTGTTCCGCAGCTAGCGCTTCTTCAGCCTGCGCTTTGAGCTCGCGGATCTCAGCTTCGACAGCTTCCAGACGGGCCTGGGCGTTCATATCTTCAGCGTTTTGCTGGGAGACATCCGCGATCTGATGCTCCTGAATGCGCAAAGCTTGCTGTGCCATCCCCATGGCTTCGGGTAGTGAGGAATCAGAGACGCCAAGGATGAAGGAAAGGTCGTTTACCCCGCCCGATTTGTACGCTTCGGCTGCGATTTGCCCTACCTCATCCGCGGCAAGGTCCAACGCTTCTTGCGACTCCGCGATTTCCTGCTGGATATCGGCAAGGCGGCTCTCGGCGTCTGCTACTCGGTTATTGAGCGAGCTGACTTCTTGCTGAGCCGCTGCAACGCGCGCTTCGGCATCTTCAACGGCCTGCTGTGCGGCGGGCAGCTTATCTTGCAGGTCTTGCAGTTCGGTGACCTTTTGCGCAATGTCCTCATCAAGACCTTCAAGCGAAGCGTTGAGGTCGCCGCGCTTTGAATCGAGGTTCTCTTTCTCGTCCGTCAGATCGGAGAGCGAATTGTCGAGTCTGTTTCGCTCGTTTTTGGAGTCTTCGAGTTCCCGCTCGAGCCGATCAATTCGATCTTGCCCAAAAGCGGGTACCACGGAGGTGACCCCTAATACGGCTACAATGCCGGCTGCGGCAAGAGCACTTGAGAACCGTCGTTGAATCATATTCATGTCTCCTTCAGACACGCGCCAGTGCACTCGGGGGAAGTGTAGTCAGTTGCCCGGTCATAACCATGTTTTCTAAAACCTAAACTTTCAAGTACCGACGAAGTGTCAACATCGATGACAGCGCGGCTAAGACCAACGCGATGAGAAATAGCAGCGGGACGAGTAATAACGCATCCGTTGAGGTGATGAAACCTGTCTGGGGATATTCAGTTGCCAACCAGTCCGCGATAAAGAATTTCGCAATGGCCCACGTGGCGATAGATGCTAATGCCGCCCCGAGGAGCGAAGCGACGACACCTTCGGCTAAGAACGGCAACTGAATCATGGTCTTAGATGCCCCTACGAGTCGCATGATCCCGGTTTCGCGTCGACGCGAGAATGCCGACAGACGAATGGTTGTCGCGATGAGCAAGATAGCCGTGATTAACATAATGACTGCCAAGGCGATAGCGATGACAGAAGCGATGTTCATGAGTGAGAATAACGATTCTAGGAGTTCTCGCTGATCCGAGACCACTTCGACCCCGGCCATTCCAGAGAACATTTCGTTGACGACTTCGTACTGCTCTGGATCGACCAGTGAGACCCTAAATGATTCTGGCAGTTGGTCAGCGGTGACACTTTCGGCCATGTCCAGGTTGGAGTATTGCTGCTGGAACAGCTCTAGGGCTTGTTCTTGAGACTCGTACTCGTAGCTTTCTACGTATGCTGCGGCCTGTGGGGACTCCAATTGCGCCTCGATAGCCTCGCGCTGGCCGTCGGTCACGGCCCCGCCGGCACAACTGGCGGCCGTAGAAGTGTCGTTACACAGGAAAATCGCAACTTCGACCCGGTCGTACCAGTAACCCTTCATCTGGTTGATTTGCATTTGCAAAAGCCCAGCGGACCCCACAAAAGTCAAAGAAATGAAGGTCACCAAAATAACCGAGATAACCATCGAGAGGTTACGGCGAATTCCCGAAAATGTCTCAGACAGGATAAACGCAAACCGCACTACCGTACCTCTGACTTTCTCAGGCGAGACTGCAGTTTTGCGGTATTGTCAGCTGGTTGATACCCAGCTTCGGGTTCGTCGCGAAGTATTTTACCGGCTTCCAGTTCAACCACACGCCGACGCATGGTATTTACAATTTCGTGATCGTGGGTCGCCATGACGACGGTGGTGCCGTTTTGGTGAATCGTGTCCAAGACTTCCATGATGCCCCAAGAGGTGTCTGGATCGAGGTTTCCAGTCGGTTCATCCGCAAGCAAGATGGCGGGCTTATTCACCGCAGCACGAGCGATTGCCACACGCTGCTGTTCACCACCGGAAAGTTCGTGTGGAAAGCGGCGCGCTTTGTCTTGTAATCCCACAGTCTCGAGCACTTCTGGGACAGCTTGGTTGATGAGGCCGCGGCGCTTCCCCAGCACCTGCATCGCGAACGCGACATTCGAGAACACATTTTTATTCGGTAACAAACGGAAGTCTTGAAAGACGACGCCCAAGTCGCGCCGAAGATGCGGAACACGCCATGAAGAGAGGCGGGCGACGTCGCGTCCGGAAACATAGACGGTACCCGTGGAGGCTTTTTCTTCGCGCTGGACGAGTCGGATAAAAGTGGATTTCCCGGATCCAGAGGGACCGACGAGGAACACGAATTCGCCACGCTCTATTTCCGTGGTCACTCCATTGAGTGCGGGACGCGAGGTCGTGTCGTAGACCTTCGTGACATCTTCGAATCGGATCATGTGTATTTCCTTGACCGAATCGGCACACGATTCACTGGCGCCCGGTCAGGGTTGGGGAAGCAAAAGCACCAGCCCTTCAAGACTAGTCACGGTTCGATAACATCCGTGGGATCTTGGGGCTGGTGCAGTCGGCGTGTTGAGTTTTTTATTAAAGTTTCAGCAAAACGGCTTCGCCTTGGCCGCCACCACCACAAAGACCGATGGCGGCTTTGCCGGATCCTCGGCGACCAAGCTCTTTGGCTGCGGTCAGAATGAGGCGAGCGCCAGAGGCTCCCACTGGGTGTCCTAAGGCGATCGCTCCACCATAAGGGTTGGTCTGCTCAAGCGGGTAGTCGCCTAAGTCTTTCAGCGATTGGACTATCACCGCGCCGAAGGCCTCATTGATTTCTATGAAGTCCAGATCGGTAGTGGACCACCCGGCACGGTTAATGGCGCTCAGAATCGCGTTCGACGGTTGTGAATGCAACTGGGCATCGTTCGGGCCTGCGACCTGCCCGTAACCGGCGACCGTAGCTAGGATGGTGTGACCGTGTTGTTCAGCATATTCGCGCGATACCACCAGCACCGCTGCTGCGCCGTCAGAAAGTTGTGAAGAGTTCCCGGCTGTGACAGTGCCATCTTTGGCAAACGCTGGGCGCAGTTTGGCTAGCGATTCTTCGGTGGTGCCTTCGCGCACCCCTTCATCACTATCGACGACGATGGGCTCACCACGGCGCTGCGGTATCTCCACCGGGCTGATTTCCTCGGCACGCATTGCTGCACCGTCCACTGCCCGCTGATGCGATAAAGCGGCAACCTTATCCTGGCTCTGCCGATCGATGCAGTGTTTTTGGTTGCCCTCTTCGGTAAGTACCCCCATGGAGCCGCCACTGTCCTGATCGACCAAAGCGTCATGATCAGTAGCGTCGAGCATGGTAACAGGTCCATACTTATGACCCCGCCGAGCACCGGGGATCATGTGCGGAGCATTTGTCATGGAGTCTTGGCCGCCGGCCACAACCACATCGGCATCTCCCAGGGCGATCAGTCGGGCTGCGTCAATGACTGCGGTGGCGCCCGATAGGCATACTTTGTTAATTGTGATGCCGTGAACGTTGCGGCCGATTCCTGCTTGCAGCGCTGCTTGACGTCCGGGGTTTTGACCGGCCCCGGCTTGAATGACCTGACCCATGATGACCGTATCAACGGCTTCTGCGGATACGCCGGCATCTTCAAGTGCGCCTTTGATAGCGTGCGCGCCCAGATCGATGGCTGTGAAGTCGGCTAGCGCACCTAGAAGGCGTCCGAATGGGGTGCGAGATCCGCCGATAATCACTGCGTCGCGTGGTGACGTAGGCAAAGTGACTCCTAAATTCTGTGTGTGGTACCCCACATAGTCTAGCGTAAGAAGCGCCACAGCCGGTCACTTGTATAGCCTTAGATTTACGTCTGGTGTGAACGTCGTCTAACTGTAAACGTGCCGCTATCGAAGCTTGGACTCGCTCCGAGAGACGCACCAGCGGAGTGTTTCAGGGGTTTCTAAGAGTCTGCCCTCGGAGCTCTGTTAGTCGTGACGAGCTTCGGCTCGCCAACGAATCCCTGCGTCAATAAAGTCATTTATTTCGCCGTTGAAGACCTTCTCCGGATTGCCTTCTTCGTGGCTCGTACGAAGATCTTTGACCATCTGGTACGGATTCAACACATAAGATCGCATCTGATCGCCCCAAGAGGCTTTGACGTCACCGGCCAGTTCCTTCTTCTTGGCATCCTCTTGTTCTTTTCGCAACAACAGCAAGCGTGACTTGAGAACACGCAAGGCCGCTGCACGGTTTTGGAGCTGCGACTTCTCATTTTGCATCGATACGACGATCCCGGTCGGAAGGTGAGTGAGTCGCACCGCCGAGTCAGTGGTATTGACGTGCTGACCTCCGGGTCCTGAAGACCTGAAGACATCCACGCGCAATTCGGTGTCCGGAATCTCAATAGAGTCGTCCGATTCGATCAGCGGGACAACTTCAACTGCAGCAAACGAGGTGTGACGGCGCCCCTGGTTATCGAACGGTGAGATGCGTACCAGTCGATGCGTACCGGCTTCAACAGACAAGGTGCCATACGCGTATGGAGCGTTCACCTCGAAGGTCGCGGATTTCAGTCCTGCCTCTTCAGCATACGAGGTATCCATAACCCGAGTCGGGTATCCGTTGTGTTCTGCCCACCGTAGATACATGCGCATCAGCATCAGGGTGAAATCGGAGGCGTCCACTCCCCCGGCTCCAGCACGGATAGTGACCACGGCTTCGCGCTCGTCGTACTCACCGCTGAGCAGCGTTACGGTTTCGAGCTGGCCAAGCGATTTTTTGATACTTTCCAATTCACCCATGGCCTCGGCTCGCAGATCAGCGTCTGCGCCTTCTTGGGCCAGTTCCACCATGACTTCGAGGTCGTCGATGCGGTTATACAACGAGGTGAGTCGTTCAAGTTCGTGTTCTTTACGAGACAGGGCTGAAGTAACCTGTTGTCCGATTGCGGGATCATTCCACAGGTCGGGGGCGCTGGCCTGTTCGGAAAGCTCAGCGATCTCGGCGCGGATCTGATCGATATCAGATACGGCCTCGATGGATTCGTAGGTGTGACGCAGGTCTGCGATTTCTGCGGAAAAGTCTATATCAGCCATTATTTCTCAAGGATACGCGAAATGCGCTAAGGCGCATAACTTTCTTGTTACTGCTCTAGTTGCGTTCGCGCTGTACTTTCTGCCACGACGCGCACCCCGGCGGGCAGCATCCAGTTGACAATAGGAGGATGTGCAGTTGCTGAAAGCTGGACCACAATGCTTGTATCGTCCACTACTTGTACCGAGTCGATGCTGAGGTTAGAAAAACGCTGGGCGGCGTCAACATCGTTGAGATGTTGGGCGACTTGGTTGCTAGCGGATACGGGATTGATGGATAGAGACAGTTGCTCGGGGCTGGCTACTGTAAAAGCGGTCGCTGCGCTCTGGGCTGCTGAATCGGTCAAAGATAGCAACTTGCGATGCTGGAGGGTGACCGACGTGATGGCTGCGATTGTCACAGCGAAGAGCAGAATGACAACCGTGGCTCCGATTATAAAGATGGAAGTTTGTCCATCATCGTCGCGGAATTTCTGGATCATTCGAACTCTCCGATGACGTGGTGACCTGTAGCGCTCATGGTGGCGATTCTGGTGGGGGTACCAAAGAAGGTAGGCACTAAGGGCAACGGAACATCGATACTGACGTGCACGCTGATACGCGTTCCTGGGGTGCTGCAGACTGGGTTACTGCAGTCGATCGTTGTGGTCGTCATGTCGGGGTCGAGTTCATAGTCCTGAGCAGTGAGATGGACCACGCTGACAGCACGACTCTCGGCGTCTGCCTCCGCACTCGTGTGGCCAACAGTTTTTGCGGCCTGATCTGAGGCAGCAACGGCTGCATAACCTGCCGCTTGTAACTGAGAAATGGTAATCAGCACATACATCGCAGGGATAAGCAACAGCACTGTCAGGCCGATAAATTCTACTGTGGCGGAGCCGGTGTCATTGTGGTGTGAGATCATATGCCTGGGCGGTAGCGGACAACGGGATTGGTCCGGTCAGGAATCCAAACAGCGGCACGCGATGCGAGACCGTCACGGTGATGCGTTCCCCGTCAGATTCGCGAGCGACCTGGATGTGCGCATTTCCAGAGTTTGGAATGGCTTCTGCAAGCAGCATCGCGGTTCGATCTTGCCCCTCCGCCAGGTTACGATCCGCCAGCGCAGCATGACGAGCTCCTGCGGAGGCCACATCGATCAGTGTGTTTTTGGTGTGGATGATAACCCCCACCTGCAAGATAGTGCCGCACAGCAACGTGACCAGTGCGATAATCATTGCCGATTCCGCGACAATGGCACCGTCATCCTCTCGCCGCCGCATTTAGGCTCCAGACACCCGTGCGATTGCGTCTTCAAAGAGGCCATTGAGAGCCGGACCGGCCAGGGCAATAAGTCCGGCAACTAGTATCGCTGACATCAAGGTGATCATCACCCACCCGGGGACATCACCTCTCTCGTCGGCGAGACGGTCGATAGAGAAATATCCAATGAGGCTGTGAATGAGGTGCATAGTGGGTTCCTTTCGAGATTAGATTCCGATATTGAGTAATGAGAGGCCTGGGAACACGGCAAACACCACCGTGAGGGGCATAATGCCAAAGATAAGCGGGACAAGCATATTGATTTCTTTCTTACCCGCTACCTCGAGGAGTTCTCGTTTGGTAAGTTCACGCACATCCATCGCTTGAGCATGAAGTACCCCGGCTAACGGCGTGCCACGTTCATAGGCCACTGTTAGACCTGTGATGAAGCGTTCAACGGAGTGGAGTTTGAGCCGATCTGAACAAGACTTGAGCGCCGTTGTGAGACTGTCTCCTGAACGGACGTCAGCAAGCACCACATTGAATTCATAGGCCAGCTCTCCACGGGCGGTGTTCACGACCCGTTCGACGGCCCCCTGCGCTGAATCTCCAGCTGTGACGGACAAGGCTAAGAGTTCCGCCACCGTAGGGAATTCCGCGAGGATGGTGGCGCGCCGCTTTGTGATTTGCGCAGTCAGAAGATTATCTCGTAGGAAAAATGCCAGGAGCGTCACGGCCAAGATCATGATCAATCCCACCAGCGGATGCAGGCTGTAGTTTATGGCCGCCCAGATGCAGGCCGTAGTGGCGGTAGCGGCCGCGAGGACCGCCATGATGAGTTGTTGTGCTCGATAGTCTGTCACCGTAAGTTTCGAACCGGCTTGGGCTAGACGCGCTGTAAGTTGGGCGTTGCCAAGATTGAGTTTGTTGAGTTGTGCAACACCCACCTCGATAACTGGGGCCGCCAGAGTCGAAAGTGTTCCAAGTGTTGTTAAGGTCGATGTTTCGTGGTGCTTGGCAGTAGTCTGTGCCCGCATCTGTGGTGCTACGCGCTCAATTAAGCTCGGTCTACTTCGACGCACGAGGACTACCGCGATCATGGTCAGTCCGAGGCCACATACGACGGCCAGAGATACAGCTGTCCACATCGTCGTCACAAGACTCTCCGCTCTGGAGGCAGAGAGCCAATCCGTAGCATGAGCTGGTAACAGATAATGGAAACTCCCATGCCCACCAGCAGCACGATGAGACCCGCGAGCGACTGGTAGGCAGCAGCTGCCTCGGGTTGCATGGCGAGCAACAATAGAATTAACCATGGCGCAACCACGGCTAGTCGTGCCCCATTAACTGTCCATGATTGTCGGGCTTCAAGTTCTGCTCGAGTCCGTGCATCATCTCGCAGGAAGTCGGACAGTGTTTCTAGCAGACGGCCAATATCCGCCCCGCCCACTTCGCGTGTCACCTGGAGCGCTGCGACCAGCCGATCTGCGGTCGGGTCGGCGAGGATATCCTTAAGCCGGTCAAGTGCATCATTGAACCGGGCCCCCGATCGGTAGTCGGTAGCGAAACTGGCAAATGCTTCCCGAAGTTCAACGGGACCACGCTCTGCCAAGTCGGCGAGCGCTTCGGGCAGGGTGAGACCTGCTCTGATTGCTGACCGAAGGTTGTCGATGGCATCGGGCCAAACCTCACGCAAGACTGTTTGGCGACGTTTGGCTTGCCAGGTGAGCGCGCCCCACGGTAGTGCGGCGGCGAATACAGCGAAGCACAAACCAATCGGCGCAGCCCCGGTCAAGGCTGTGAGGCCTATGAAAACGACCGTTCCCACAACGAGTGATAACGTAACCACGCCGGTTACTGTGATGCGCTGGATCCCGCTTCGTGCTATCAGCTGCTGGGCTTTAGATGGCGTCGGGTCAGAAGTTCGGGGTTTACGGGGCCAGCACGACCACCATATAAGTAGCAGCCCTGCCCCGAGTAACAACCCCAGGATCGCGCTCATGCCGCTTCTCCGAGCACACTCCGAATGTCTATTCCAGCATGAGCGTATTTCTGATGCTCCATCAGCCCGGTAGGGTTAAAAGTCAGTTGATGATCCTGCATACGAAATACCGGGGCGGTTTCGATCAAGCCCGCTTCGACGCGGTTTCCTACCGATAAAATTTCCGTAACTTGACGCTGGCCATTTGGATTGCGAGCGCAGTGCACGACTAGGTCGAAGCAACTTGCAACCGTTGGAGTTACGAAGTCGCGGCTGATATTTTCTCCCGCTAAGAGCGGCAGCGTACAAATTTTGGTCAGCGCGTCGTGAGCGGAGTTGGCGTGAACACTACACATTCCAGCTAATCCAGCATTCATGGCTACCAACATATCTAGGGCTTCAGCTTCTCTCACTTCGCCGACGATAATGCGATCTGGTCGCATGCGCAGGGCTTCTTTCACAAGACGTCGTAGCGATATCTCGCCGATTCCTTCGAGATTCGGTTGACGACACTGCATATTGACCACGTCTCGCTGAGGTATTTTCAATTCGAAAATCTCTTCCACAGTAATGACGCGTTCACGGGGCCCAATCGAGGCGGATAAACAATTGAGCATTGTGGTCTTACCTGCTTGAGTCGCGCCAGAAACCAAGATGTTCAGTCCGGCTCTGACTGCAGCATCGAGGAAAGCCGCGGCTTGGGCCGTCAGACTGTTATTCCGCACTAAATCATGGAGTTTGTGGGCACGGACCACGAACTTACGAATATTGACTGCCCAATGTTGTGAGGTGATATCGGGAATCACAACGTGTAATCGAGACCCGTCAGGTAATGCGGCATCAACGAATGGGGAGGACAGATCTAGGCGCCGCCCACTGCTTTTCAGCATTTTCTCCACCAGATCCGAGACCTGCTGAGCAGTCAAGGAAATATTGGTCATCTCTGTCACCCCAGCTCGAGCGCAGAAGACCTGGGTCGGAGAATTGATCCAGATTTCTTCTACTTCAGGATCATCAAGCAAAGGCTGTAACGGTCCGAAACCCGCGACTGCGTCGAAAACCGCCTGCTGGGTAGAGGCCATGTCTTCGACCATCGGTAGTGGCGCTTGCATGCTGCGAGCATCATATTCAGCTGCGGCGCTAGCGACGAGGGCTCGTATTTCTTCTGGTTGCCCTGTTGGATCAAGGCCACGAGCTCGGATGAGTTCGCGCACTTCAAGTTCCAACAACTGCTTTGCTTCCATACAGCTTCACTACCAACTGTTCTTCCAAATGCTTTGTGACAACGTTCACTTTGGTAGAAGGTTTCACAAGTTGCAAGCCCTGATCCACTCCGCTGTGGATAACCGTAGGAATGGGTGGCTTGTCCACAGACAGATCTCATGACCTAGGTGGTGGCTCCTGTTATTTCGGAGGATGGAAATCTACGTCATGAAAGGAACCGTGATGTACCTACAAATCTTTGGGCTAGCCTCACCACCTGCATGGTGGTACTTAAGTCGTGTGCCCGCCGAGGGTGGAGCAGAGTTGGCAGCAGCCCTGCGAGACATTCTGGGTTCACGGCTAAAGTTCTACTGTGGCAACAAGTTATTAGACGAGTACGAGCAACATGATCTAGCCGAACTCTGGACTACACAGCCTCCGCAAATCCTTGCCAAGCCCGCCGATGCCGAACCCCGGGTTGAACCTGAGACATACCTGAAGCTCATTACAACGACCGGTCCAGACGCGGGTCGTGTTTTCCCTCTGACGCGACGCAATTTATCCGTTGGTCGCGCTTCGGCTCGGGCTCAGGTGCGCGATCCGTGGTTGTCCGGATATGATTTCGATATTCGTTTAGCCTCAGATGGCCCCACAATAATTTCTACGGGAGCGCAACCGCGAGTCTGGGACTATGGAGACGTTTTTATCTCAGGCCAAACGACGTTCGTTTTGCGTCGCGGCATCCAAGGCCCTCTTCATGCCCCACGTGATCCAGGGGACTATGCAATCTCACCGGGTCAACCTCCATCTCCCCCAAACCTCCTCTTGCAGATCATTGGAGCTGCTGCACCGCTGCTAATCGGTGTGGTGTTAATGCTAGTAACTGGAATGTGGTATTTTCTACTATTTTCCGGTATCTCGGTCATTATCGCAGCCGTCCTCATCTTGCAATATCGTCGAGCCAGATCACGCCACATTGCTGCGATCCACGATGAACTGCAGAGGGTCGCAGACCGATTCGCAGCAGATGTATTTACTCCGCACGAATTGATCGGCGCATTTTCCAGTCCGGATGAGGATCCACTCGCTCTTACCGGGCTTCAGCCCACCTTCCCTGTAGTAACGGTTGGTACAGGCGCTCGTCAGGCTCAACTGACTGATTCCCAAGATAGTGACCGGTGGGCATCACATCTTGTCGGGCGTGTCTCTAGTGTCTTGTGTTTGGAACCCGGTAGTCAGACACTTATTACTGGTGATTTGGCAACGAGACGTGCCCTAAAGCATTGGCTTCTTGCTCAGATCATGCGACATGCAAAAGCGACGGGCACCGGTTTCATAGACGAAAGTATTCACGTCGGTGGGCCCCCCGCTGTGGAAGTTTTGGAAGGATACGTCCCAGCCCCCGATCCAAAGCTGCACCAGCTGATTTTCCTTCGGGATTCAAACGTAGTTGCCGACGACGAAACCGCAGTCGTCGATCTCAATGAGGGGACCATCGAAGGTCCGTATAGGTCTACAAACCTGGAGGTTTTCGGGCTTAGCGAACCGACGTTGCAACTGGTTTCTCAGGAACTTCTGCTGACCAGGCCAGCCGAGCAAGTAGAACCACATCATCTGAACTTGACGCAGAACTTGTTGGAGGGCACTGCCACCGCACAGATGCTTACTACTGTCGGATCGGGAAAGTTAGGGCTAAGCATCGACCTTGTACGAGAGGGGCCGCATTTGCTCATAACCGGTACCACCGGCTCTGGGAAATCCGAATTGCTCTTGACCGTGCTTGTGGGTCTTGCACAACGTTACCCACCATCTGAGATGAGCTTGATCCTGCTCGACTTCAAGGGTGGTTCCTCGTTCAACGTGCTGGCTGCACTGCCTCACACAATGAGCGTGGAAACTAACCATGTGGCGGCCGCCTCGTTTCGCTCACTGGAGGCCATCGCCGCGGAGCTGTATCGCCGGGAGGCCTTGTTTGCTAAGCATCTGGTAGCTGATTATGCAGCTTATCGGCGAGCCTTTCCCCAGAGGTTGCTGCCCCGATTAGTTGTCGCGATCGATGAACTGCGAGTGTTGGTAGACCAAAACACTGAGGCGGCGACGACGCTGGCGCACTTGGCTGCTACAGGACGGTCACTCGGGTTCCATTTGATCTTGGCTACTCAGCGGACCCAAGGAGCCGTTAGTGCGGATATTCGAGCAAATATTGGTTCTACAATTGCTCTTCGGACTGCCACAGAACACGACTCCTGGGACGTATTAGGTAGCGCCGATGCCTTTCAAATATCTCCTGTGACACCCGGAAGAGCATACTTTAAAGCCGGAGCAGCCGCACCACGTATGTTCCAAACCGCGCGGTACACGCTAGAAGACGACCCCCTGTTGATAGTTCCCCAAGATGATCCACGAGTCCACAAGGTGGCATCGACGAGTGACTGGCCCGGAGTTGTTCGTCGGCTCCAGCAGTCTGCTGCGGTATTGCCCACACCGCCCCCAGTGATACTTCCGGCACTCGTGAATGAGATCGAAGTAGCGACTCTACGAGAACAATACGGGACTACAGCACTGCACACACCCATTGGCCTGGTTGATGATCCAGCCAATTGTCGCCAGTATCCTGTGGAGATTGGTACGTCTGGCACGGCTTCCGATGAGCTCAGATTAAGCGGGTCTGTGGCGTGGATCGGCGCGGCAGGCAGCGGACTCGAGGCTCTTGTTGATGTTGTCAGTAACCACGTAGTAAGGACAGCGGAACACAAAATACTGTTTGAGGGCCGTCAGCTGGCGCAAACGCTTCCCGGGTGGGACTACGAAATGCTCATTGATCTGGCTACTAGTGATGCCCTGAGGGATGTTTTAGATGACCTGCGAACGAAACTGGCCTCTGGGATGCATATTACCCTGGTGATCACAGAATGGGGCAGCTGGGCCAATGCACCTGTAACCGGAAGTTTTCAAGGGCTTGAAGAATGTCTAATCCGGCTGATGCGACAATTTTCGCCGTTGCTTACTGTGTATGTGTTTGGTGCTCGAGAGCTCGCTGGAGGTCGGTTGCTCGCGACAATCCCAGACCGGTTCTATATACCGAAGAATTCCACTGCAGAACATCAGCTCATCTGGCCAACGCTCCGGTTAGTACCACCCGTGACCGCACGGGCAGTGCTAGTCACCGCTGATCAGCCCCAAGGTGGCCTCGAGGTCCAACTCTGTATTGGCTAAGCCCCGCTTTGGGCCATCGCCGAAGAATATAAACAAATCGTGGCGGCAGTGGCGACATTGAGGGATTCAGCTAGCCCGTAGAGAGGCACCGCAACCCGAGCGTCAGCAAATTCAAGATCGTGACCACTAAGCCCGCGCGCTTCGTTACCGAATAGCCATGCCGTGTGCTGAGCGAGCATACCCGTTTCAGTCTGATCTAAGCCAACGTCACCGTATCCGTCAGCAGCTAGGATCTGACCGCGATACTGAGTTCTAAAGTCGGCTAAAGGCACGTTGGCGTAGACCGGGAGATGGAACAGTGATCCCGCTGTGGAACGCACAGCTTTAGGATTATAAATGTCCACTGTATCGGGAGTCGTAAAAACGTAATCGGCTCCAGCCGCGTCTGCGGCGCGAATGATGGTACCGGCGTTGCCAGGATCCTGGACTCGTACCAACCCAGCAATCAACGCAGCTTCATCGGAGGGGACCCCTCGGGCTGCGGGCAGATTGGCAACCACAATAATGTTTTGGTGGACCACCGCATCTGACATAGCCTGTAACACCCGGTCGGTGGTCTCGGCTACAAAAACGCCATGGTCAAGCTCGGTTATAAGCTCCATCAGCTCTGGATGGGTTGAGGCCAACCGTGCAGTGTAGTAAACCTCTGCCACGGTCTGTTCGGGGGGCCAGAATTTCAGGGCCTCAACTGACAGGTCTAACAATCCCAGGTGTGCACGAAGGGCCTCACTCGCTGATTGCGGGCCTTCTGCTAAGAACCGCTGCCTCCGAATCCGGACAGCAGAACGCCCCGCCAACTGGGCGACCCGTTTGACGCGCTCAGCGTTCGGGTTGTCCATCGAGTTGACGGGGCGGCTATGCATCGAGAGAGTCGCTAGTTTTACTTAGCGGCCGGTGCGTTCACATCAGCTGGCAGGGCTTCCTTAGCCAATTTGACCAGCGAAGTGAAAGTCTCAGCATCAGATACGGCAATCTCAGCCAACATACGGCGATCCAAATCGATTTCAGCCAGCTTCAGACCCTGGATGAAGCGGTTGTAGGTCATACCGTTAGCACGAGCCGCAGCATTGATACGGGTGATCCACAACCGGCGGAAGTCGCCTTTGCGCTTGTGACGGTGCTGGTAGTTGTAGACATACGAGTGCAACAGCTGCTCGTGTGCTTTGCGGTACAAACGTGAGCGCTGACCGCGGTAACCTTTGGCGCGCTCCAGTACTGTGCGGCGCTTTTTCTTTGCGTTGATCGAACGTTTGACACGTGCCATGCGTTCTTCTCCTTAAGTGTGGGTTCCCGGGTGGGAAAAAATTGTTGGGATGCTACCTGGTAGCTAAACTTAGATGCCTAGCATGCGGCGAATACGTGCCACATCAGCTTTTGCCAGCGCTACGTCTGGTTTGAGACGACGCTTGTAGCGGGAGGACTTATGCTCCAGGTAATGCCGGCGATTAGCACGCTCGCGCATCAATTTTCCTGACCCTGTCACGCGGAAGCGCTTGCGGGCACCATTGTGAGTTTTCATTTTCGGCATGAGGGCCGCTCTCCTTCTTGTTGTTCGCTGACTTCCGCTTGGAACCAGCTCAGTCTTATGGCAAGACGTTACCTACCAGAAACGCTCCACGTTCCTAGCAAACTTCTAAATCGTCGAACTGTTTACGACTTGGGTCCTGGTTTTGGACCTTCGGAGGCTTGTTTCGCCTGCTCTTTCAGTTCTTCAGGCATTGCATCAGCCACAGAGTTCTTCGGCTCAGCCTGGTCGGCTTGCTCGTCCCGGGCCTTCTGCGCAGCTGCTGCCTCACGGTCACGACGTGATCCCCCACCTTGGCGTGGTTTGTGCGCGCCGCCTTTACCTTTTGTGGCCTGGGTGCCGCGATGCGGCCCGACCACCATGACCATGTTGCGTCCGTCCTGACGAGGTCTGGATTCGATCTCGCCAAATTCTGCAACATCTTCAGCAAAGCGCTCCAAGAGCTGCACGCCGAATTCTGGCCGCTGCTGCTCACGGCCGCGGAACTGAATCATCGCTTTGACCTTGTCTCCCGACTTCAAGAAACGCTGAGCCTGGCCAACCTTGGTCTGATAGTCATGGTCTTCAATTTTGAGACGGAAGCGGACTTCCTTCAATTGGGTGGTTGCTTGGTTTCGGCGGGACTGACGGGCCTTAACAGCGGCCTCGTATTTCCACTTACCGAAATCCATCAATTTTGCAACGGGTGGCTTCGCCTTCGGAGCGACTTCCACCAAATCTAGATCAGCTTCAACAGCCAGCCGCAACGCATCTTCTATGCGCACGATGCCGACCTGTTCGCCCTCTGGGCCAACTAACCGGACCTCGGGCACGCGGATGCGTTCGTTTACTCTTGGCTCGCTAATGAGATATCTCCTTGTTAGGTTGAATACTGTCAGTCGCCACCTCCCTGGCTGACTTCCAGGGCAAGGCATAAAAAATGCCTCCCTGTAAGACAGTGGAGGCTAATGCTGCGCCAACGTAGTTCAGCGCAGTCATTCGGACTGACGATACGAGAATCTGGTCCGAGCTACCCGATAACTTGATACATGATCCGTCGGCGGGTGGGAGGTGTGCTCCACTTGTCATTCAGCTAATGATCTTAGCATGTTCTTCAGGCACCATCAATTTGAAGTTGGCTCCCGCCAGCTACTCTGTGCACGAAAAGTTACTGCGACGATGATTTGAATGCGTCAAGGTGTGCCAAGCTTAGGGGTATGACTGAACCACATGATCACGCCCAAGAGGGTGTCTACGAATTTGGCCTCGACGATGTCGAAAACCAGGTTCGCGAAATACACGAAGTTCCTGCAGCCGAAGTTATTGCCACTACCGCTGTGCACTTGATGACGGCAGCCGCCGTTAAAGTCGGTCTTGGCGATATGCCCAATGCACGCGACCATATCGATCTGGATGAAGCGCGAAAATTGATTACCGCTCTTGCGGGACTCGTAGTCGCTGGGGCACCCGACATGGGTTCAGCCCACGCTGCTCCGCTGCGTGATGGTCTGCGTACGCTGCAACTGGCCTTCCGCGAAGAATCAATTGTGCCAGACCCCCCTGGTCAAGGACCCGGCGAAAAATACACCGGCCCAGTAAACTAACCACCAGTTGAGCTCCGGCGCTGCACCAAGTGTTCGTTCAGCGCCGGAGTGAACAATCCGATCAGCACTACGGCCCCGGAAAGAGCTAAAGCAATCCCGAGCACCGGTTCGCCGAGTTGGAAATAACTGATCGATACAATCACTGCCAACACCTCGATCACAATGAGCGCGCCACGAGGCCAGGCTTTCCCCCTAATCACGCCGAGGCCCGCGCCGGTCAACCAGACCGCACCCAGCAGGTAGAGGAACACCAAGAAAAAAATCGCTGTACCGGGCAACTGCTGAGAGCCCGGATCTGCGATGGTCAGCACAGCATTGACGACTAACGCCAGCGCTTGGGCAAACACAACGATGGCAACTATCCATACCGACGGTGACAGATTATTGGACTGCGAGGACTGCGACATATACGACTCCGTGGAACAAACGATGGCCTGAGCAGGACGGCCGATTTAGGTTTAGCCTAACGCCATGTTTCAACTGTTAATGTGAGCGTGGCATCACGGTCATGTTGAATTTACTTGAAATGTGATTAATCACTCTCGGTTTCGGCGAGAATTCTTTGAAAAGCTCTTGAACGGGTGCGGACTCCGTGGAAAGCTGGTTCATAACATATTGACGGAGATCAGTAATCACTTTGTCATTCTTGGACACAAGGCGTCGTTGCACTAATCTGAACGTCTTGGATTGCAGGTCAAAAACACCATTTAACTTGGACGCTGACAAGCGTCTTCTTAGGGAGCGATCATCATGGATTGGCGCAGTCGAGCAGCCTGTCTGGACAAGGACCCGGAGCTATTTTTCCCAGTCGGAAACACCGGCCCTGCGTTATTGCAGATTGAGGAAGCCAAAGCGATCTGCCGGACCTGTCCTGTGCAGGAAGTTTGCCTCCAATGGGCCATCGAGTCAGGTCAAGATTCTGGTGTTTGGGGTGGCATGAGTGAAGACGAACGCCGCGCCCTGAAACGCCGGAAAGCGCGCGCACGTCGCGCTTCATAGGTACAGATGTTCAATTGGGGTGTCGCACCAGCTGGTGTGACACCCCAATTGTTTAATGATCCAACGGGATCTTGATGATAGCCCGTGTGCCTGCTGTCCCGTGGTGATCAGGACGCTGACGCTCCCAAGTGATTGTTCCTCGCAAATCTGCTTCGACCAGCGTGCGAATAATCTGGGTGCCTAAGCCGCTGCCAAAGACTGTCGGAGCATCGGAGTTACTTGGAACTCCTTCATCGATGACTTCGACTCGTAGATATGGGTGGGGTTCACCGACCCGTTGCTGACGTTTGGTCAACAACTTAATCGTCCCTCCGGTGGCGGCCGTGCCATGTTCAACCGCGTTTGTTGCCAGCTCGTTGACGACCAACGCTAGGGGTGTGGCCAGCTGTCCCGGTAACTCGCCGAAGCTGCCATCGATCTGCGTGTGGATCAGTCGGTCCTGTGCGGCAATCTCGACTGCCATAGTGAATTGTCGGTGTAATAGGTCATCCATATCCACCGTGGCGTCCATGGTTTGAGACAGCGTCTCATGAACTAGGGCAATCGCATCCACCCGTGCCATTGCTTGCAGAAGCGCTTGGCGAGCGCTTTCGGACTGCATGCGGCGAGACTGCATGCGAAGCAGTGAGCCGACAGTCTGGAGGTTATTTTTGACCCGATGATGAATCTCTCGGATCGTCGCGTCTTTGCTGATCAATTGTTCGTCTCGGCGACGGATCTCTGTAATGTCACGCAGTAACACCAGAGCTGCGAAGCGTTCCCCGGACTGGTTTACAAGTGGAATCGACCTTGCTGAGAGAACTATTTTGCGCGTCTCGATATCGACTCGAGCTGATTGCCGGCCGAACAGCACGGTTGGCATGAGTTCGTCGATAGGTATGCCAGGGTCCAATTGGTTCGTTACTAACCGGGACAATTGGCGGCCATCCACCGCCTCGCGGATGCCGAGTTTCCGAAAAGCTGAGGTGGCGTTGGGTGACGCGTACGTCACCAGCCCGTGGGCATCGATACGCACCAAGCCGTCACCCACCCGCGGATTCCCGTGACTGGTCGAAGAGGCTTTAGAATCTTGGGCCGGCCATATCCTATTCGACATCATGACTAATAAATCATGGGCGGACTGGCGGTAAACCTCTTCGAGTCTCGATGCGTGCCGCTGCGACACCAGGTTTTGATGGACGGTCACGACCGCAACCGTTGTCTCCTTCGATGTGACAGGCCATGCGGACACCCCCGGTGGGCCGCTGGGATACTCGCCATCGACAGCTACCGGCGCGTGGGTAGCAAACACTTGCCGCAGGAGACCGATGATATTGGTCGGGGCCGTGATACCCATCATGTCCTGTGGCAGCGTCGTCTGAGCGGTCACCGGCCGTGCTTGGGCGTGAGCGACGAAGCTAGTGTCTTGGGGATACCACAACACCAGGTCACAAAACGACAAATCGGCGATGATCTGCCACTCGGCGGTGAGGAGCTCAAGCTGAGCTCGATGGTCTTCGGGAATGGAGAACCCGGAAGTCGAGGAGTGCATGGTTGTAGCGTAGTCCTGACTTCCGGGTTTTGCGAAGTGGTGTCGCGTCTACAGGATCAACGTCCGGAGCCGGCGGAGCACGACTGTGAGCATGGAAAGATCCGTGTACCCGGTCGCGGTGACTTGTGCCTTGAGCTGTTCCGAGATGCCATCCAAGAAGCTCCTGACCCTTGCCACGCGGCGGAGATGGTCCGCTTCCCAATGCCGGATGGCATCGACTGGGCTTAGGCCTTGACTGCCTTCAGTGGCGAGTACCTCTCCGGTCAGTTCGGTCAACCAAGAGTAGAGATCTTCGCGCATGGAGACCCTAGACAGCGCGTCCCATCGGGTCCGCCGTGACAGGCCACTCACCAATTCAAGAAGCTCGCTGACGTTGAACTCGTCGTGGAGTGCAAAAAACACGCCGATGACCCGTTTGGGGTCCATGTTGAGTCGTGCCGCGAGATCCACGATGTCCATGAGTGAATAAGCTTCGAACATGCGTGCAGTCCGAACGGCCAGTTGCGGTGGGAACCCCGCTTCGATAAACCGGTCGCGATCGGTTTCAAAGCGTTTCTTCGTATCCCCGATAAATGCAGATGAGATCTCCGGGATCAGTTCCACGACCTGATCTTTGTATGCACTGATGCGCTGATGCATCGTCAGGTCGGCACGCTGGTGGTGAATGATCCAGCGAGTGAGCCGATCGCTGAGACGTCGCAACCGGTAACCGGATTCCCAACGAACCGAGGCATCCATGGTTTTGGGCAGTGTGTCGAGGTCCTCGCGATATTCGTCCACCTCATATACCGCCTGGGCTGTCAAGAAGGATTCGACGACAGTATGGGTGTCTGCTCCGGTCTCTTCTTGGGCCCGGAACACGGTGGTGATGCCTCCGGTATCGACGACGTAGTTGGCCACCATCATAGCGATGATCTCACGGGCCAACGGGTGTTCAAACACTGTGCTTCCCGCCTTGTCACGCAGCGTTTTCGGGAAGTAGTCACATAGCCAGTCTCGAAACCACTCGTCATCGACCATGTCCGAATCCAGCAAATCTTGCATCAGCTGGATCTTGGTGTAAGACGCTAAGACGGCTAGTTCGGGTGTGACGAATCCTCGACCGTCACGCATCCGTTGGCGGACTTCTTCTTCAGAAGGCAAGGATTCTTGTTCTCGGTCCAGGCCTGCGTGTTCTTCTAACCATGCGGTGTGCCGGATAAGGGTCGGCGTCCAGTCTTCATCAAGACCTTCTTCCAGCCGTAACAATGCGTTCTGGTTGACGTTTGTGGTCAGCACCAGGTCCGCGACCTCATCGGTCATCGACAACAGCAAGTCTGTGCGTTCTTCAGGTGAGATCAGATTCTGGGCCAGCATCGTGTCGATGAGAATCTTGATATTGACCTCATGATCTGATGCGTCCACCCCGCCTGAGTTATCGATGGCATCCATATTGAGCCGCACACCGTGCAGGGCAGCTTCCACACGCCCCGCTTGCGTCGCACCGAGGTTACCGCCCTCACCAACAACGCGGGCCTGAAGTTGTCGCCCGTCAATGCGAATGGGGTCATTGGCCCGGTCGCCAACATCGTCGTGGGTCTCGTCCGAGGCTTTGATGTAGGTACCGATGCCCCCGTTATACACGAGGTCTACCGGTGCTTGGAGGAGGGTCTTAATGAGTTCATTGGGCGTCATTTCTGTGACATTCGGGCCGATATCAAATGCTTGACGCATTTCCTCGGTGATGTCGATAGAGCGTGCGGTGCGATCAAAGACTCCCCCACCAGCGGAGATCAAGTCCGGATCATAGTCTGCCCACGTCGACCGTGGCGTGTTGTAGAGGCGCTCGCGCTCGTCGAAAGATGCCTCCGGCTCCGGATTTGGGTCAACGAAGATGTGTAAGTGGTTGAACGCGGCGAGCAGTTTGGTGTGTCGGGAACGCCGCATACCATTGCCAAATACATCCCCGGACATGTCGCCGATCCCCACGACGGTGAACGGCTCGTTCTCGACGTCCATGCCGAGCATGCCAAAGTGGGACTTCACTGATTCCCATGCGCCACGGGCTGTGATGCCCATGCCCTTATGGTCATACCCGACGGAGCCGCCCGAAGCAAAGGCGTCCCCGAGCCAGTGATCATATTCGGCAGCAATTTCGTTTGCCGTGTCGGAGAAACCTGCGGTGCCTTTATCCGCTGCGACCACGAGGTATGTGTCGATGCCGTCGTGTCGGATGATGTTATCCCGCGTCCAGGTTACGATACCGGCGTCACCGGTTTTCTGGTTGTCGGTGATGTCTAACATGCCGCGCATAAATGTTCGGTAGGCGTCGCGGCCGGCTTCGACCCACGCAGTGCGGTCGACTCTGGGATCAGGCAGCCGGTGAGCATAGAATCCACCCTTAGCGCCCTGCGGCACGATCACAGCATTTTTCGTCTGTTGGGTTTGTACCAGTGACAGAACTTCCGTCCGGAAATCCTCTCGCCGATCCGACCAACGTAACCCGCCGCGCGCAATCGCACCGAACCGGAAATGCACCCCAGAGACTTGCGGGGAGTGCACCCAAATTTCATGCAGTGGACGGGGATTGGGCGCAAACGGAATGCGTTGAGGTGCGAGTTTGAAGCTCAACCACCCGTGACCGGTATAAGCGTTGGTTCGGTCCGTGGCTTGCATGACCGTCAAGTACTGACGCAACAGTCGATCGGCATCTAATGTGGGAACTTGTTCAAAACGTTCGTGTAGCTTACCGACGATCTCATCCAGTTTGTTTGTGCGCTCTTGTGATGCTGCCCCATCGCTCTCATCACCGACGCCAGCTAGCTCTGGGGAAAAGCGGGTCTCAAAATATTCGACTAATCCAGCGGTGATTCCCGGGTTATCCAAGAGGACTTCGGCCATGAACTGGATCGAGGTGGGTACTTGGAGTTGACGCAAGTAATGTCCATAGGAGCGCAGTACCGCCACCATCTGGGGATCGATGCCTTGATGCAGCACTAATTTGTTGAACGCATCGGCGGTAATATCGCCCGAAATCGCGGCCGCGACGGTATCTTCGAGCAACTGGCTCACACTGGAGAGGTTCACATCCTCCTCGGTGACCAAACCAACGTCGTAGAGGTAGTAAATATGCCCATTGCGTGGCGTGATTCGGAAGGGGTATTCATCCGTGACTTGCACACCAAGTTCACCCAGAATCGGCATAAGCGTAGTCAAAGTGATGGGCTGCGTCGAATACACCTTCATTCGCGCACCCTTTTCTAGGGGTTCCAGATAAATGGAAGGCCGATCCTCTGACAGAGCCGTCAAACGCGAGATGTCTTCCATCGCGTCGTCGATTTCAAACCGTACCCGGTAATTGGGCGGGAACGCTTCATCCCAGACTTGCGCGGCTTCTACCCCCGAGTCCTCCCCGAAGACCGCGACGGCTTGGATATCCACGCCCTCTTTCCAGGACCGGACCGCCATAACCAGGTCTTTTTCAATCTGGTGCGAATCTACCGAATCATAGCCTTCCCAACCATGAGGCAACTGGATACGGTAAAACAGGCGCGCCAGCACGGACTCGTCGAGGAAGACATTGAAATCTAATGACTCGGCGTTGAGGTGCTCCACGAGCACGTCTTGGATACGTAGACGCACCGAGGTGTTGTAGCGGTCTCGAGGCAACAACACCATGGCCGTCATGAACCGCCCGTAGATATCGGGGCGTAGGAAAAGCTTGGTTCTGCGACGCTGGCCGAGCGACAAGATCCCGAGCATGGTATCTAGTAGCTCTTGGGCATTCATCTGGAGCATCTCGTCACGCGGGTAGCGCTCCAACTCATGAGCCAATGCTGCACCCGAGTGCGATTGCGGATCAAATCCAGCCTCAGCTTGGACTTGTTCAGCAAGTTCGCGGGCGTATGGAACCTGGTCGATGGGGACAGAGCCCAACGTGGGACGCCACAAACCAATAAAACGACGCTCTCCGACTACTTCGCCGGTCGTGTCGTACTGCTTGGTCGAAATGAAATCCATATAGGCGTTGCGGTACACGCGAGATCGCGAATTCGTTTTGGTGATGATCAACGGCTGTGGTTTCTCGATCTGCTGTTGACCTAAGTTGGTCAGAGGCTGTTTCCGAGACTCTTGTTCCCGTAAAACTCCCAAACCTGTATCGGGTCTGGCATCTAAGTAGTGCTCGCCTCGTTCGTTGGTTGCCAACTCGTATTCTCGATACCCCAGAAAGACGAAGTTATCGTCGCGCATCCACTCCAGAAGTTGTGCTGCTTGTTCAACACCGCGCGCGGTGTCAGGGCTTTCAGTTCGTAACGCCTCGGCCGCCTGGGTGGCAGCATCTTTCAACAAACCGAAATCGTCGTGTGCCGCCCGTGCATCCGCAAGTGACGCATACACCGCTTGCTCTAACTGTTCTGCCTGGTCAGGTTCCAATGGAATAGCCGTTTGGATGGAGATCCAGGACTGCAGTTCTGCATGATAACCCTCGGGCGATGCTGGGATCTGTTCCAGGGGCACCGCCGGGTCACCAGAGATCCGCGGGCGGTGTGGGGGCAGTTCGAAGATATTGGTCAGTCTGCCGTCGTCATTGGCATGCTGCGCTACAACTATGGGGTGCACTATCACAGAGATCGGGACGTCGAGCTTGTTCAGCTCAGCCGAAACCGAGTCGACAAGGTACCGAATGTCGGGATGGACCACTTGCACAGTAGCGTGGCGGGCCGAACGAATGACGGCAATTTTCGGTTGCCCAGCAGCAGCCACGGCAAGCTCCAGGTGCGACTGGACCATAGCGGCTCGGCCCTTGTCTCCAAGCGCACGTTGGTCATCGACGCCGACATGCCGGAAATAGGCTTGAGTCAACTCATCAGAGGCTTGTATCGGGCTGTTCGCGGACGGCGCTGTCCACAACGGATCATTCGCTGGCATCATGCAACTTTCTGTGGAAGACATTACCTGTTGGCGGCCCCATTGCCGCCTCCACTTACCTTAGCTTCTGGCCCGTCACCGCAACAGGGTTCACAGAGACATCCGGTTACTCAGTGCTACGAGCGGTCTCTGGCCTGCTCTTGAGCCCCTTTATTATATTGCGAAACGACCAGTGAGATCGAGTGCGTCCGGTAGGTCCTCGGGAGGGTGTGCGGGTCATCCCGACTGGGGCGCATGCGTGGAGTAGGTGGCGAATCGCCAGTCGCACTTCCGCTTTCGGTGCGCGCTCAGCCAGAGTTTTACCCTCCAGCAGAGCGGCAGCGGTCACTTCCGGTGCCCACGGTATGAAGTGGCGTAGCTCAATCTTCGGGCCAAATCGCTCCCAGACATCTTCTAGCTGGCGTTTAGGGGCGATGCCAGCGGTCATAGCTGTGACTTTATTGACAAGTGGAACAACGGGCCCGGTAGTGATTTCAGTCAGCTGTTCCATCCCTTTCATCAGTCGCACGAAACCCACTGGGTCGCCAGTGCCGACAGCAACGACAGTGTTGGCGGCTGTAACGGCACCGATAGTGGTGGCATTACGTTGAGGAGCTGGAATATCAAAGCTTAGCTCTTCGTCTTCTTCAAGTCCGAAACCACAGTCGATAACAATGTGATCCCACCCGTCCCGAGCGGTCTCTAGCAGCTGCTCCCAGGCTGCTGCCCGGATTTGCGGCCAACGCTCGGAGCGGGTCAACCCTGTAATGACATCCAGTGACGCACCGTCAATACGAACATTCTGGGCGTAGTCTCCCAGTTCGATGGCAGAAATACCGCGGTGCTCAATCGCTCGGCAGGCTTGGGCAATTGCCGCGGCGTCATCTAATAAGCCCAGCTGCACTGCTACGGCCGCGCCATAAGTATTCGCGTCAATGAGCAAGGTACGGTATCCATCCAGTGCCGATTCTGCAGCCAGGTTGACCGCCACCGTGGTCACCCCCGGAGCACCGATGGGTCCCCACACCGCAGTCAGTTGACCGCGTGGTGTTTCATCTGACCCCACGGGTGCCATGTCCTCACATCGGACAACTCGATCCGGTGAGGTGTACCGGTCCATTGTGTCGGATGAGGCCACAACGGTGCTGAGCTGGTCAGGTGGTGGTTGGGGCAGGTGAGTCAGCGCTTCGGGTGTCTCAGATTGAGTTGGCAGATCTTTGGTTGGATCATAGGGTGCTGCCCTGCGTCCGGTTTTACGCTTTGGTAACGTGTCGGGATCCAACTGCTCCAACACCTGCAAGTCATGAGCGCTAAACTCGACCGGTTGTTCGGAAGGTGCAGCAGAATCCTGATGGGCCTGACGCAGCCACTCAACAAGCTGTGGGCCCGTCAGCGTCGGGGAAGCAACAGGAACGCCTAGATCGGCAAGTCGCTGACGATCTTCCACGACATCCGATATCGCCGCCACCTTTGGGCCTTGACTCTCACCATCAAGCACCTGGTGCAGTGTCTCTAATCCGACAAGCTCAATGTCGTCGGCGATTAGCACGATGTCAACCAAGCCGGACCGCGCAACTGCCATGAGCTCAGCGAAGACCTGGCAACGGTGTGTAATAGTGACTGAAGATTGAGTTGCTTCAATCGGGGTGACATGGTCGAAGCGTGGATTAATTGTGGTGGCTACACTCAGTTCGGACATTCGCTCAATCTCCGATAGTCGCCGGCACAAGCGCAATCTTTGCGTCGTTAGCCTGGGCATCCAGTACAGGTGGAACGGCATCCTGTGCGAGCATCATGTAGACCGTGGTGGTGTTTGCCGCCGCAAAGGCAGAGGTGTTGTTATCTGTGCCCGTTACTTCAGCGTTGGAGATCATCTTGGTCGGCTCCTCATAGCCACGGCCGTCCTCGCGTGCTGCAGCAACCCACACGTCCACTCGTGAACCGATGGTCACGGAGGCTGGCATGTCCTCAGATACTCGCACCCCGACTTGTTGACGACCATCAGGATCCGATTGCGCGACTTGACGCTGCGTGAGCAATTCCCCTTGCAGGATCGTGGATGAGACCAAAAATTCAGGTGGCAGCTCCGTATCGGCTTCCCAATAGTGCTCCGCGGACTCAGAAATACTGGCCTGAACTATATGAAAATCTTCGGCCGTGACTTGCGCTCCCGGAACGATGTCCGTCGATGCCGCCCAGTAACCCTGGCGCTCGTCAATGGATTGCACCAGAGCCACTACCCCGGTGACTGATAGCGCTACTAAAAGCAGCCCAATAAGTAGGCGCGGGTCCCGCCAACCGGGCGGGCGAATGCGACGTGCTTCTGCTGGTTTATCGTTCATGCTTGTCCCTCAGTGATGCTTCCAACCATCTACTGTGACCCATCACTCCCGAGAACAAAAGAGCTCGTGGCCCAACTGTGGACAACTTCTTGAACCGCATCGCCGTACCCAGGATGCATTCACTGCGGTGCGCTTGTGAACAACCTGAAGCTGAAGTAGTCTAAGAGCATCAAACGACATCAAATTTTAGCCTTTGAAGGAGCTGCGGTGCCTCGATTCATGACCTTGACGGATGTTGCAGAAGAGCTCCAGATCTCAACCGCCGCGGTTCGCACTATGGTATTGAAGGGTGAACTCGAAGCGTTTCAAATTGGCGGCCGGGGTCAATGGCGGGTCGACTCCCAGAAGTTCGAAGCATTCATCGAACAACTTCATGCTGAACAACGCCAACGTGTCGAGACCGAACAGCAACAACACACTGAACAGCACCAATAACCCGCTGCCCCTATACCTCATCTAATCCCATCGGCGAAGCACGCACCAATTGGATCGCCTCGAATGGCACGATTCTGAAACCTCGCAGTGCCGTGGTGCGACGGAATTCGTCACGCGCATGCAGCGCAAGATCGAGATGATCATATCCCACCCGGTCGATCGTCCCCTCGGCTAGGGTGTCGCCGTGACGCGCCACGATTTGAACCGGCTCACGCCGCCGAGCCAACATCCGGTAGACGGAGCCCATCTTTGGGCCGGCCTGTAATGGTCTGCTCGGGACTACAGCGCGCCGCAAGTCGGCATCAACGCTGAGGATCGCTTCGCGAGGGACCAGCAGAGCATTTGCCCCATCGGCACCACCTACCCATGCTGGTCCAACCGCTTTGAGCACCAACGTTTGCAGCCGACCGTCGCGCAGCATAATGCGCACCTGTTGACCTAGTGCCGCTCGGAGTCGATCCATCAGGGTTAATTCCGCCCACAGACCACGGGTTAGTTCTGCGGCATCCTGTTCCACCGCTTGCCATTGGCCAAATTCTAATTGCGCTTCGAGATCTGCAAATAAGTCGTTCCATCGCATGTGATCACCTTATGTCGCCCACTAGTCAAAAGCATTGACGGCCTGTCCGCTCGGGCGAGATTTTCCGCCTCTTAGAGCTTTTTCAACGCACCATATCGACCCTGGACGAGTAAAGTTTATCAAACGATATCAAAATGCATCATTGACATTCAAAGTTTATCTCTGTAAAACTACTGTCATCATTGATCGTTGAACTATCGGAGAAAATATGACGGGTCCTCAAGTTACACCCATCAAGTCCCGCATTAGCGCTGAAGATCTCTTGCTGTGCGTGCTGAGTCTCGCCACCGGGCCCATACTCTGGTGGTTGAGTCGATCATGGCAGAGCCTTTCAGCAGCGACCTCAGGTCAAACACTGGAATACTGGATCGCTCTCGTTTGCGGGTTTGGCGGCATAGCTCTATCCGTCCTGTGGATACTCTTTTTCCTAGCTGGGGTGGGCATGATCATCGGGCTGAGAACTCGCAATGCTGCGCTAGCGTACTGGGCCGAAGTGTTTACGCCAAAGTTTCTGCGCCGTCTCATCATTTCGGTGGTAGGCCTGCAAGTAGCTGTCGCTCCACAAGCGTTCGCACTACCCAACGAACACGAGAGTACCGAAGCCCCCCACGTCGAAGATCACCAGCCATTTATGCCAGAGGTTTACGATCCTCAAGTTGACCCCACCGAGTCTGAGTCACCGACCGATGGGCTTGTACCAGAGGCCTCCCCCACGAGCTCTGATACTGAGACACCTTCCCCCGCAGTTGAACCACGTCAATTGAGTGAGGCAACTATCACTCCAACACCTGAAGCGTCACCTTCACTAGCTGAAGACGTAGATCCCATGCCACGCCAGACCTCTACCATCGAGCTCGAATTCGAACCTGACTCACAGACTCAAACTGATCCGCAGCTGCAACAACCGGGGAACCGTTTCACACCACAACAACCCATCCCGTCACCCTATATTGCCGCGCCACAGCCGACTCGGAACACAGAAGATCCCACGGTGGTGATCAAGACCGGTGACTGCCTCTGGGACATCGCCCACAACGAGCTCGGGGCCGACGCGACGCTGTTCCAGATCGATCAACGATGGAGACATTGGTGGGACCATAACCGCGCAGTAATTGGGGAAGACCCTCACGTCCTGAGTCCAGGGACAGTCCTAAAAGCTCCGCCATTTACCAGCTAATCTCATCCCCCATCCCGAGAAAAAGGAAAAACATCATGTACTCAGCTCTCACTGCCTCCACCCTGTCTGATCATCTCGAAGAGACCCAAGATACGCCCAGCCAGAGACGACATCTACAAGCAGTAGAGGCCCCGCCACTTCAGATTGGCTCGGCCGCGATCCTACCGGCCACGAGACTTCGCCAGGCGGCCCGCCCTGAACATGTTCCACTGGATCCCCGAGAGGAGTTCGCCCCAGCTCAAGAGGTGGGAGCTCAACGCGGCCGATCGAACGTCTTTACGTTCCGTAGCGCCGAACGTCCCCAACCAGTCGATCATCAACACGCCAAGTTGCTGGCAGATATAAAGAAAGTAACCCAAGCCGTCGGGTCAGCATTTATTGAAGCCGAACTGGGTATTCGGTCCTTCGGCCAATTGAGCTCATGGTTAGAATTCGACCTATTTCACAAACTCAAAGCACGGGTTTACCACAGCGCCAATGCAAAGCATGTGGCAGCTCGTCGTGGCGAAGCCTCTCGAAAGGTGCCCTCGGTAAAAACCATTGGGGTGCGGGCTGCCATGCATCGCAACGGAGAATGGGAAAGCTCGATGACCATTCGCGTGGGGAAACGAGCCCGCGCGATCGCAATGCGAATACAGCTGCATCGCGATCGCTGGCGGGTTATTGCTCTGGAGGTTGGTTAGGAATCCCGACGCGCTTTCTTAGCTGCCTTCCGGGCCTCACGTTGTGCAGTTTTGCGGTCCGTTCGAGACTTTTGCTGCGTTTTGACTCGCTGGCCATCAGCCGCCCGTGTTTGGGTAGTCGTTGAACCGGGGGCTTCTGCCGAGGGACCGGAAAACTGCAGAGGCTGTTGTTGGCGATTGCCAAAGTTTGCGATCTGCGAGAAATCTGCCGCAACACCGGGCATTTGCGATCCGACTTTGACTTCAGGTTTACGAATCTTGAGGTGGAACAGCTTATGCACAGTATCCTCGCGGATCGCTTGCATCATCGACTGGAACATCGTATGGCCTTCGCGCTGATACTCGACCAGTGGATCGCGTTGGGCCATGGCACGTAATCCAACACCTTCGCGCAGGTAATCCATCTCGTAGAGATGTTCTTGCCACTTCTGTCCGATAGATTCCAACAACACGCGGCGTTCGAGTTCCCGCAACTGCTCAGCGCCAAGTTCTTCCTCACGCAGACCATAGAGAACTTTCGCATCGGAGATGAGTTCACGCTTCAGGTCGGCTGGCTTCAGAGAAGACAGGTCGCCCAGTTCTTGTTCGATATCTTCTTGCGACAGAGAAATCGGGTATAGCGCCCTCAGATTCTGCCACAGCTGATCCCCATCGACTTCTTCGGAGCTTTCCAGCATGTATGCTTCGTCAACGATAGCTGAAATAGAGTCTTCAATGAACTCATGAATTCTCGTCTCAAGGTTTTCACCCTCGAGGATCTGGCGCCGGTCGGCATAGATTGCCTCACGCTGCGAGTTCATGACCTGGTCATATTTCAAAACATCTTTACGCTGTTGCGTGTTGCGTTCCTCGACGGTCGCCTGTGCCCGCTCGATCGCTTTGCTCACCATCTTGGCTTCCAGGGGCATATCGTCAGGATAATTGCTCATACTCATAACGCGTTGAGCCATCCCCGCGTTGAAGAGGCGAAGCAGATCATCGGTCATCGACAGATAGAACCGAGACTCTCCAGGGTCTCCTTGACGACCGGAACGTCCCCGCAGCTGATTATCGATGCGTCGGGACTCGTGACGTTCGGTACCCAGGACGTACAGCCCTCCAGCCGCTTTAACTGCTTCGCGTTCCTCTTCACTAGCTGCCTGTGCTTTGGCGAAGACTTCAGCCCAGACGGCCTCATATTCTTCGGCGTCCTCTTCGGGATCCAAACCGCGTCGATTCATCTCCGCAACGGCCGCGAATTCTGCGTTGCCGCCCAAAATAATGTCGGTCCCGCGACCGGCCATGTTCGTGGCAACAGTGACCGCACCAAGACGTCCGGCGTCGGCAATAATGGCTGCTTCACGCGCATAGTTCTTGGCGTTGAGCACCTCGTGTTTGACGCCAGCTTTGGCCAACAGTTTCGAAACGTACTCAGATTTTTCAATCGAGGTTGTACCGATAAGAATCGGTTGCCCCTTCTTGTGCCGTTCCACCACGTCTTCAACCACCGCGGCAAATTTGCCCTTTTCGTTCTTATACACCAGGTCTTGACGATCCTCGCGTTGGACGTCGCGATGGGTAGGGATGGGAACCACGGCGAGTTCGTAGGTGGACATGAATTCGCCGGCTTCTGTTTCGGCGGTACCGGTCATCCCCGACAACTTGTCATACTTGCGGAAATAGTTTTGCAGGGTAATCGAAGCAAGGGTCTGGTTTTCCGGTTGCACCTTGACCTTTTCTTTGGCTTCAATAGCCTGGTGCAATCCGTCTGATAAGCGTCGACCCGGCAACATACGTCCGGTGTGTTCGTCGACAATACGAACTTCACCATCAATAATTTCGTATTCCCGGCCGCGCAGAAAGAGCTCTTTGGCTCGAATGGCGTTATTCAGATGTCCGATCAGTGGAGTGTTGGCAGACTCATAGAGGTTGTCGATGCCCAGCCAATCTTCAACCTTGTCAATCCCTGATTCCAAGACCGATACGGTGCGTTTCTTCTCATCGATTTCGTAGTCGATGTCGCGTTTGAGGCGCGGGGCTAGCGCAGCGAACTGAGAATACCAACCGGAAACGCCACCTTGCGCCGGTCCTGAAATGATAAGCGGGGTCCGAGCTTCGTCGATCAGAATCGAGTCGATCTCGTCGACAATCGCAAAGCCGTGTCCACGCTGGACCATATTGTCTTTGCTCATGACCATGTTGTCACGCAGATAGTCGAAACCGAATTCGTTATTCGTCCCGTAGGTAATATCAGCATCGTATTGGGCTTTGCGTTCCGAAGGCGGTTGACCCGAGGAAATCACCCCGGTCGTCATCCCTAAGAACCGGAAAATACGCCCCATAAGTTCCGACTGGTATTCGGCAAGGTAATCATTGACCGTGACGATGTGCACGGCATTACCGGTCAGTGCATTGAGGTAGGCCGGTGCGGTAGCGACCAAGGTTTTACCTTCACCGGTTTTCATTTCAGCGATCATGCCTTCGTGCAGCGCTGCGCCACCCATGAGCTGCACGTCAAAATGCCGCAACCCAACGGTGCGCGACGCGGCCTCACGGACCGCTGCAAATGCCTCGGGCAAAAGAACATTCAGGCTCACGCCGTCTGCGATCTGTTCTTTGAACGCATCGGTTTCTGCACGCAGCTCAGCATCCGTGAGGTTTTTGAAATCGTCTTCAACTGCATTCACGGCGTCTGCGTATTGGCGTAGCCGCTTCAGCGTGCGTTTCTCGCCGGTTCGCAAAATCCGTTCGATAAAAGATGCCACGTGTTTTTGTACTCCCGAAGTCTATTCCTATGGCGGTTTTGCCGCACACATTTGACAGTCTACGCCGCTAGGCTTCCCGGATACCAAATTTCAGGCTCCTAGACATACATGATGCCCCACCATTACGGGCGGGGCATCATGGTTTAGCAGCTAGCTTTAGGATTCGGCCTGGCGATAATCGCGTACTGTTTCAGTTTCTTCATCCCCCATGGAGATCACACCGTAAGACCAACCGCGACGACGATAGGCCACCGATGGGAGATCGGTCTCCTCATCAATAAACAAGTAGAAATCGTGTCCGACCAGTTCCATGTTGTCGATGGCATCATCCAGGGTCATTTTCTCCGTGGGGAAGACCTTCCGACGAATCGTCACAGGTACTTCGCCGTTCTGGTTGATACGTTCTTCTTCAGCCTGTTCCTTGGCCTCCGCGGCCTGTTGCTCCAGGACCTCTTCAACCAGCGAGACATCAGATGGTACAGGTGAGAAGTTCTGGGTAAGTTCCTGCACGGAGGGACGACGGCGCCCCCCTTTTGCTCGTTCACGAAGCCGGCGCAGTCGTTCCTGTAAACGTGCAAACGCGTGATCGAAGGCGATTTGCTTATCGTTATCATTAGCTTCGGAACGAACCACGTTTCGAGGTGAATGCAAAGTGAGTTCAGCGGTCACCAGACCGGAAGCTCCGGTGTGTGATTCACGAGAAACGAGTTTGACCTCCAGACGCTGCGCTTGTTCGGTCAAAGATGAGATCTTGTCGAACTTTTCTTCGACGTAAGAACGAAAATCATCCGTAAGATCTGTGTCGCGGGCTAGGTAATTGATGTCTAATGCCATCAAAGCCTCCTCGTGTACTTAGAACAATAAAGTTAACGACGAAACAACTAAAACTCCCGTCCTATTTGCTCCGCCGCCTTCGCTGGTCACCCCAATGTTACCTGCTGTGGCCCGCCAGGATAAGATTTAGTCTGGCCTCTCTACCTCTCGAGTACTTTTTATGGACTTCTTCGACACTCTGGCGGACTAACTGCGCGGTATCACCGTCGACAGTACGACAGCCGCAGCGATATCAAAACCTGCCGCTTGTAATGTCCTGGCGGCTCCCGCGAGTGTCGCGCCAGTAGTCAAAACGTCATCCACGAGGATAATAGGCTCTGCAGGTTCTTGATGTCGCCGAGCAAGCCGGAACTTTCGTCGAGCACTTTCTCGCCGAGCCTGGACCCCGCTGCCGTGATGGGCAGTGCGCGAAAAGAAATTCCATCGAGTTTTCAACAAACCTGGATCGCAGTGCAACCTGTCAGGCAGGGGGCTTGGCAGCATCATTGTCACTGGGTTGTAACCGCGTTTCCGCATACCGGCACCTGAGGTTGGGATAGGCACCACGCGATAGGATGGCGAGCCACAGTCTTGGGTGGCGTATTGCAGGGTTCGGTACATAATCGGACGAAACACTTGCGCGAGTTTGATGCGCTGGTGATCTTTGAAGTTCAGGACCAGTCTTGCCATCTCCGGGGTATATAACGAGGCAGCAAATACCGGTAAAGGTTGGCCCGTCACGATATCTAGCGGTAATGCATCGGCGAAATCTTGGGCCTGGATCACCTGGCGGGTTTGGTCTCTGAGCAGAGCGGTACACACGCGACACAAATGGTATTTTTCGGCATCAGACCAAACACACAGCGCACAAGGATTGGGAACCAGCAGATTCATCATACCGCCCCAGGCCCGACCGACGTGTTGAGCCACCGGCGACGTCATGAAGCTATCCAGACGGTGTAAGAGACGCATGTTTCGAGCATGCCGTATGGCAGCATCGAGGGGGCTGGATCAGCACAGCTTGTGGACAACTCAGCCTTGTGGACAACTCAGCCCGGGTAGGACAGTTGGGTGGGAGCCTCGGGCTGGGCACGCCAGTTATTACCGACGCGCAGGTACACGTTGTCTTCGGTTTCGGCATAGGTATTGCCAGCACCGGTCGAAAAGTTGATCATTCCCAGCATCGGTTTGAAACTCACAGACGGGCCGCTAAACCCGATGAGTTCCAATTCGACACGGTCTCGGGCAGACACTTGGCCGGCCAAGATCTCGGCGGTGGAGTACCACGAAACTTGGTTGGGAGGTTCGTCGGTCTGGAGCCGGAACGTGTTGCCTAGCGCTTGGGGTTGGCTGTCTTCGTCGCGAATGACCCCAGCGATGTACAGCTGGGCGGGGTCATCTTCTGATTCGACCACGACCGCGGCTCGGGTGCCTTCCGGTGAGATTCGCAGGTCAATGATTTCTTCGTCGCGGCCGGCCCAGGGGTGCATAATCTCTAACACTTGGCCGTTGCGATTGGTATTGGAAGCGATGATCGTGTTGCCATCGGTGACCGTAAATACCCAGCCGTGCACATCAAGTGATGGAGCCGTCAGCTCTGATCCGGTGGCGATTTCATAGGCCTGCGTAGCATCGGTGGCGATATAGAGCGTGTCACGGTCGCTGTTCACAAAGGCGGCGGTGTCGCGCTCGCGGTTGATGGTGGGGTCAGTGGGCTCGAGGTTTGCCACGTTTGGAAAGCCCGGCAGTGTACCGGTGCTATTGGCTTCGTAACTGACCAATTGATCCGTATCCGCATCGACACCCACCTGAGTATTACCCGGGGTCACGGTGCTATCGGCAGCGACAAAACCGTCCGGGGGATCCTCGAACGTCAAGGTGGTGCGCTCACGGGTCATCGCAAGTTCCGAAATACCGGGGTATCGCTGCAGCGTCAGCTCCAGCTGTTGTGCCATGCGATATCGACCGAGTTCAGAAGTGTTTTGAAAGGTCTCATCGGTGAAATCGACCTGGGCGATACCACTGGTCACCGGCACCACATCGCGGTACAGGTCCGCATCGGCCGGGAAGGCCGTCACGACCGCCCCCTCCAAATACCGCGCTGGCCCATCTAGCAACGCATTGACGATCGTGGTGGGTTGGTCCGGAGTGTTGAGCATCCACCGGACATCGGGTACCGCATACTGATACGTCGGGTCATAGAAGTACAGCGTTTGGGTGTTAAACAGTGCACGGAATTGTGCAGCGTCAAGGTGAATGCCGTCGGGGACCTCATCGATTCGCCACTGACCATCAACTTGCACGAGCCCAAAGTCGGCTTCGCGGGTGGCGCCGTCATCGGCGATCTCCAGCACTCCGACATCATCCAGGGAACCGACGACGGCAAGCTCGACGGTGTAGTTGTTGTCGCCGGTGGCATCCACGATGGGCCGTCCGGTGTAGATGGTGGTTTGGGCCGCCGGGTCCCAGTTGGCGGCTGCGGAGTCGGTCAGAAATTCACGGGCGGTAGAGAAATCTCCCTGAATGCCGGTTGCCGCCAGGATGAACCCGTTGATGACCGAGGTTGGGGTGGCGTCGGTTGCCGGGCCGGCTGGGTTGAAGGTGTAGGCCACGTCTCGGTCGATGTCAGCTTGCGGATCAGATTCGCCGACCTGACTGGATTGCGGGATGCTGGCGCAGCCGGCCAGGATGGTGGCTACAAACACCGCGACAACGAGCGTGAGGTAGCGCACCGACCTCATGGGGACTCACTTTTCGGCTGGTACAGGTGTTGTTCGGTAATCCGATTGAACACGGCCGAATGGGTCGGTTCCTCAGCGTCGGTGACATCCACATCGCGGGGGGCAATACGTTGCGCCCGGTCGTATTCGGGCGGCAGGCCTAGCGGCGGTGCCCCTGACACGACGGTGCCGGATACCCTGGGCAGCGTGACCCGGAACGCCGAACCTTGATCGATTTTGCCCCAGGCGTCAAGGGTACCGTTATGCAGGCGCGTATCTTCGACGGCGATGGCTAATCCTAAGCCTGAACCACCGGTGGTACGGGTACGCGCCGGGTCGGCGCGCCAGAACCGATCAAAGACGTGTTCGAGTTGCTCTTCGGTCATGCCCATACCGTGATCACGTACCACAATGGACACTGCGGTATCGTCACCTTCTAATATGACATCCACCGGGTTGGACAACCCGTGTTCAATCGCGTTATTGACCAGATTGCGCAGAATGCGTTCGATACGACGCGAGTCAACTTCAGCGGTGAAGGAGTCTCCTTTGGCCACGACTGACAGTTGTGTTTCCATCTTGTCTGCCAAAGGCTGGGCCGTGAGCGCGACATCAGCAGCTAGGTGCAGCAGATCAGTTTTCTCGACGGCGACCTCAGCCACTCCGGCGTCGAAACGAGAAATTTCTAGCAGGTCTTCCAATAACGCTTGGAACCGCTGAACTTGGTGATGCATCAATTCAGTCGAACGACGCAGCACCGGATCCAACTCACCACGGGACTCATACAGCACTTCCGAAGCCATGGACACCGTCGTCAACGGGGTGCGCAACTCGTGGGACACATCGGAGACGAAGCGTTGCTGGATCTGTGACAGGTCAGCCAGCTGGGTGATCTGGTCCTGAATGTTGTCGGCCATCTTATTGAACGACTCGGACAGTGAGCCGATTTCGTCGGTGCGTTTGACGTCCATCCGGACCGACAGATCCCCCGACGAGAGCCATTCGGCAGTTTGGGCAGCCTGTTGAATAGGTTTTCCGACCGAGCGGGTGACCCACAGTGCAATGCCGATATTCATGAACACCAACACCACTCCGGCTACCAGCAGGATGTTCATCAGGTAGTCAATGGTCGCCTGGACGTCGGACAGATCATAGATGAAATACAGCGCGTAGTAGTTGCCGGGCGGCAGTACAACCTGGGTCCCAAATGCCAGGCCGGGTTGGGTGGAGCCCGCATCCGGCAAGGAAATGGATTGGTAATAAATTCCACTCCCGGAAGCAACCTGTTCGGCTAACTCATCGGTGATGAGTTGTTCCGTGGCGCCTCCGGAACTCATCGAACCCACATACAGGCTGTCGTCTTCGTCAAGTGGCAACAGCAAGAAGTCCCGGGCGAAAGCCGTGTCGTCAGTGGTCAGCTGCCGCAGCGTGTCAGCAACCAGTGAAGTGGTGGATTCTTCGTCCGCGGTCGCGGCGTTTTCAAAGACCTGGCGGGTCTGTTGCAACGCGTGGTTTGCTTCGGCTTGGACTTGATTGAACCGAGATCGAAACAACCCGCTGGTGATCTGTTGGGTAAGAAAAAACGCCAGGAACAAGGACCCGATGATGGTTGCTGCCGCCGCGATAACGGCGGTACGCAGAGACATCGACGAATCCCAGCGCCACAAGAACCGACGGCGAGCGCGATTGGCCATGCGACCAAGGCGTTGAAACCATGAGGGTCTTTGCTGCTCTGGCGGCGCTTCGGCCGGGGTTGCAATGTCGGTGGACATGATCAACCGGCTTTATATCCGACCCCGCGCACGGTGAGAATCACTTCTGGATTGTCAGGGTCTTTTTCCACTTTGGCGCGCAACCGCTGCACGTGGACATTGACCAACCGGGCGTCGCCCTGATGGCGGTAGCCCCAAATCTCTTCGAGTAGCTCTTCGCGGGTCAACACTTGGCCTGGTCGACGTGCAAGTTCCACCAGCAGGTCGAATTCCAGCGGGGTCAAGCTGAGGCTTTCGCCATCGCGGGTCACTTCGTGGCCAGCGACGTCGATGGTCAAGTCAGCGATCTGTAGGGTTTCAGGGTCGCGACTATCGGTTTCGCGTAACCGGGCGCGCACCCGGGCAACCAGCTCGGCGGGTTTAAACGGTTTGGGCACGTAGTCATCGGCGCCGGCTTCGAGGCCACGCACGACGTCGGCGGTTTCAGACTTTGCGGTCAACATGACCACAGGGGTGTCGGACTCTTTACGTAGCTCCCGCAGAATCTCGATTCCGTCTTTGCCGGGCAGCATGAGGTCCAAGAGCACCAAGTCCGGGCGGACGCTACGATACATGTCATTGGCTTGATTCCCGTCGTAACAGAAGTAGGTTTCGAACCCATCGTTACTCAAGACGATCCCGATCATCTCGGCCAATGCTTCATCGTCGTCAACCACTAAAATTTTGGTCTTCAACCATCTTCCTTCCCGCGCGACTGGTAGATGAATTCCCGTCTAAAGCATACCGGACAACTCCGCGTAACCTGTTCCATAATGGATATTAAGGTAATCGCGCCAAAATTGCCCATCGAGTCTGGTCTACCGTGGTTAGAATCTGTCGTACTACTCGTCTGACTGATTCTTGTCACGCACCCCTGGCACACGCAAGGTTATGAGGAGCCCATGTCACAGTACGGCCCACCCAATCCACCCCCTGAACACCAGGGGCCACAACAGCCGGGCTCCTATAGTTGGAGTTCGCAGGACGCCCAGCCGAGTCCATACCCAAATTATGGCGGGCAAGCCCCATATGTGGCCGCAAGTCAACCAGGTACCTTGCCGCTGCGTCCCCTGACTCTGGGTGATTACTTCGCTTCAATGTTTACCACGATTCGAAAATCCCCCGGCCTATTTTTTGGGGCCGCCCTGATCTTCGGCTCGATAGCCGCCATCCTTGCTGCTACCGGCGAGTTTTTTCTGCTGCGCTCCTTTGGGACCGCAATGTTTGACCCCTCTGCCGCCTTCGACCAAATCTTTAGCGGTCTTGGGCTCGGCTTCTTTGGGGCCATGATGCTATCGCAGCTCGTCATGCTCTTGGGCCAAACTCTTAACTGGGGGATGTACTCCGCGATGGTCGCACGCGGGGCCATCGGGATGAAGACCTCTCTGGGCCAAGGCTTCCGATTACTACGGGGGCAATGGGGCAGACTCATCGGACTGATCGCCCTGTTGATCGCCGCTGTCGTGGTGGTCTGGCTCGTCGTGGCGCTGTTGGTATTTCTGGTCATCGCTGTGGCATTTGCTGGCGGAGAACCACAAAGCGGCGCCGGTGTGGCAGCTACCGTTATCAGCGTGCTCGTGGCTGTCTTCGCGCCCTTGGTGGTGGCGTTGTTCTTGGTGATTCGTTGGTATCTGGTCATTCCGACGATGATTATCGAAGACGTCAGCATTTTTGCAGCACTTCGTCGGTCTTGGCGCCTGACCCGCGGGCACTTCTGGCGCACGCTTGGCATAGTACTGTTATTTGCGTTGATCCTGGGGATCGTCTCGGCGATCATCACCAGTCCGCTGAGTTTCATCTCGGGCTTTATCGTGGCCAGCGCTGGCACGGAGGCGGAGCTGTTTGGTTCAGTCATGGTGGTGAACCTGCTCATCAACGCGATCGCCACCCTGATCACCTTTATTGTCACAAATATGGCCGTGTTGATCTCTATTTTCTTCTACTTCGATTACCGCTTCCGGAAAGAAGGCCTCAGCCTACACTTCCAGCAATTAGCGTCCCAATATGCAGCCGGTGCCCGTTCGGATCGATTTGATACCTCCATGCAACAACCGGTAGGAGCCGACGACGAAGCTGATGACACGATCCCGGGTCGACATGCCACCCCGGCAACCTCCGGTGCTCCCTTTGGGCCCGGCCTGCACAACACAGGTCAACACAGCCCACTGAACCAGCCGCATTACCCCTACCCAACCCAGCAGCCCCCTCATCCCGGGCAATCCGGACCGCAGGGACCACCGGCACCACCGACCCCGCCGGGGTCTGAGCAGTGACCATCCCCTGGACTCCCGATGACGACGATGCCCGGCAACTGCTCGATGAGCGCATTGAGACCTATGACCTCGATCCGGCCGGGATGACCCTCTGGGAGCGCATCATCGGCTGGCTCAACGACGCACTGGCCATCAATATCGATCCCACCGGCACCGGCAGTGTCATCGTGCAGGTTCTATTGATCATCGCCGTTGGGGTGTTGGCATTTGCCCTGTTTCGGTATTTTCGACCCTCGGTCTCGCCGGCAGGCACCCGGCAGGAAGCTCAACTTGCAGACCCCAGTGTCCCGGCCGAGGATTACCTCCGTGCTGCCCATCGCTTGTTCAACGCCGACCAATTCGATCAGGCCTACCTGCAGGCCTACCGATTTATCGTGCGCAGCGCATCCGACCGTGAACTGGTCGAGGTCACGCCTGCCACCACAGCCACCACTTTCGGATGGTCTCTGGGGGCCGTGCTGCCGGCGTATCGTGAAGGCCTCACCGAGGCTTCCACCGAGTTCAACCGCATCAGTTATGGCGGCAACATTCCCACCCGAGAGGCCACCGAAACCGTCCTTCAACTGGCCACCACCATCGCCACCGCACACCCCCACCCCGGAGGTAACATCAATGATCCGTCAAGGCTGATGCCTCGATGATCCAACGTCGCAGAAAGCTCGGCCTGATTGTGCTGGTGGTCGCGACCGTCGCCGCCTGGCTTGCGGTGATGATCTGGCTTGCGTTCCAGCCCCACCGCGATGACGGCAACCTCGGGCTCGATGACGAGACCGGCCCGGGTGCCGCCGCGATAACCAATGTGCTGGAAGACCATGGCATCGCTGTGCGCCCAGCCCAGTCAATGACCCAGCTGCAAAGCGAGCTGGACCGGAACCCAGACGCCACCGTGCTCATCCACGACAAATACCACGCCATGGACAGCGCATCCTACGAGCGCCTCCAAGACTTAGACAGCTTGATCCCGCCTGACCAGCGAGTCTATGCGGGTGTGTCGGAGCGTCAACGACAGTTTCTACTTGACGGCGTGGAAACAACCATGCCACTGGGCTTCGAAGAGCACCTCGAGGTAGAAGCCACCTGCCAACTCGAAGCCGCACGCGAGGCCGGCGATATCTCGAACATCCGTCACGGCGTGGTCTTAACCGATGATGCTTACGGCTGCTTCAGCGTCGTGGACGAGGCCACGGATGCCACCGCCTACGCATTTGCCCACAGTGGTGATGGCTCCGTGATCTTCGCTGACTGGCGGATGCTATCCAACTCGGGGCTGCACGACAACGGCACCGCTACCCTGGCGACCTGGTCGCTGGGCCGATCCGATACGGTGATCTGGTTTCAGCCAAATTTCCAGTTCGACCCTGACCCCGACGGTCAGCTCTCTCCCGTTCAACTGCCCGACTGGGTTCGCATGGGCATTGTCTGGGCCGTCATCGTCACGGGTATTTACTTGTTCTACCGTGGACGGCGCACCGGACCCGTCATCACCGAACCGCTCCCAGCCGAAGTGCCGGCCGCCGAAACCACCGTGGGTCGCGGACGCCTCTACGCCCGAGCAAAACACCACCACCACGCTATGACCACGCTCCAGCGGGCTTCGCTTGCGCGCTTAGCCCGGTTGTTGCAACTTGGGCCACGCACCCCGGACGACACTGTCCTGGCCGAAACCGCCAAACAGCTCGGCATGCCGTTGCAGCAGATCCAAGCCCTGTACACGCCACCGCGCGACCGCCTCAGCTCGGCACAATTTGTTACCTGGTCAAAGCAGTTACATGACCTTGAAGCCACCGTGCGCCATCGCTACAGCACACCATCGAAGGAGTCCTCGTGAACACCACCACCCGTCCTGCCCTCAATGAAGTCCGGACTGAGGTTGCCAAGGCCGTGGTCGGGCAAGACCATGCTGTGACCTCACTGCTCATCGGATTACTTGCCGATGGTCACGTTCTACTGGAAGGCGTTCCCGGTGTCGCAAAGACCTTGTTGGTACGCAGCCTGGCCGAGGCCATGGATCTCAACAACACGCGGGTGCAATTTACGCCGGATCTGATGCCCGGCGATGTGACCGGTTCGCTTATCTATGATGCCTCCTCGGCACGGTTCGAATTCCGCGAGGGCCCGGTGTTTACCAACCTGATGCTGGCAGATGAAATCAACCGAACCCCACCCAAGACCCAAGCGGCGCTATTGGAAGCCATGGAAGAACACCAAGTGTCGGTCGACGGCGACACCTATCCCCTGCCCGAACCATTCATGGTGATTGCCACCCAGAACCCCATCGAATACGAGGGCACCTATCCGCTACCGGAAGCGCAACTCGACCGCTTCATGCTAAAGGTCAAACTCGATTTACCCGCCCGTGACGAAGAAATCGAAATCCTCCACCGCCACGCCAACGGATTCCACCCCACCGAACTAGCCCAGGCCGGTTTGCGTCCCGTCGCCGACCAGCACACGATCGCCTCGGCGCGGGCCGAAATCGCCAACATCAAAACGTCGCCCGAGGTGCTGGCGTACATCGTGGATCTGGTCCAAGCCACCCGCACGTCCCCCTCGTTCCAAGCCGGCGTCTCACCCCGCGGGTCGACCGCTCTGATGAAAACTGCTAAAGCCTGGGCCTGGTTGTTGGGCCGGGATTTCATTACTCCCGACGATGTCCAAGCGCTGGTGCTGCCCTGTTTACGCCACCGCGTTTCGCTCCGGCCAGAGGCGGAGATGGATGGTGTCAGCACCGATCAGGTATTGTCCGGTCTGATTGCTACGGTTCCGGTTCCTCGCTGATGTTTGTTTCGTCTCGGTTTGTTCTCTTAGCTGCCATCGGTTTTGTGCCGATGGTGTTGTGGCCCAGCTGGGGCACCGTCTTCGCACTGGTCGGGCTACTTGCCCTCGTGTTGGCTATCGAGCTGAGCTTGACTCCATCCCCAAGAGCAGTAGCGATCCGACGTAGCGACAACAAACAGGTCCGTTTAGACACGCCCCTGGAAGTGTGGGTAGAAGTCTCTAACCGCGCTCGTCGCCGGATGCGCGGACATATTCGCGACGGCTGGCAACCTTCAGCCCACGCCGACCAGCCCCTCCAGGCACTGAATCTTGCACCCGGGTCCACTCAACGTTTCACGACCGTGGTCACACCAAGCCGGCGAGGCACGGTGCGTACCGGCAAGCTCACGATCCGCACGACAGGCCCGTTGGGTCTAGCGGGTCGCCAATATACGCACGCCTTAAGTGGCGAAGTCACGGTTGTGCCACCTTTTCGGTCTCGTCGACATCTACCGTCCCGTATCCAACAATTACGCGAAATCGATGGCCGCTCAGCGGTGCATATGCCCGGGGCCGGTCATGAATTCGATTCCCTGCGTGGGTATGTTCGCGGTGATGATGTGCGCACGATTGATTGGCGAGCATCTGCGCGGTCCGATGAACTTATCGTCCGGACGTATCGTCCCGAGCGCGATCGCCGTGTGGTGGTAGTCCTTGATTCTTCGCGGGCTTCAGCGGTTCGGGTGGGCGATGAAACGCGCTTTGATGCCGGTATCGAAGCTGCTCTATTTATGGCTGCGTTAGCTAACGCCGGCGGAGACCGCGTGGATCTATTAGCTTTGGACCAGACAGTACGTGCGCGGTCGTCGTCGGAGGAAAAGGGACACCTGCTGCACCGTGTAGCGACGGTATTGGCGAAAGTTTTCCCTCGATTATTAGCCGCCGACTGGTCTATTCTGCCTCCCGAAATCGCGGCAATCAGCCGGCAACGGGCGCTTATAGTCCTGGTCACGCCGCTGGACTCCGGTGCCATCGAAGAAGGGCTGCTCCCCATTTTACCGGTCTTAACGCATCGCCACGTCGTGCTTGTAGCGGCTGTGGCGGATCCCGAACTCGATGAGATGGCCGAACAGCGAGATACCCCCGACAGCGCCTTTATCGCTGCAAGCGCTGAGGCGCAGAAATTGCGGAATCGAAATCTGATCCAACTGCTCAACCGCTACGGTGCTGAGGTAGTGGAAGCTCAGCCCGACGACCTGCCGATGGCGGTGGGCGATGCCTACCTGCGGTTGAAAGCTGCCGGGCGTCTCTAAGCCATAGGTGTGGAGGGATCTCGGTGCATCCGAGGTGTGTTAGATATTCCAATAGATGTTGCGGAGCAGTGGTTGGGTGGGGTCCAGCCAGGGTGCCGGCTGAAAGAACAGCAGTCCCTCGTGTCGCCGGATAACCCACTTTCCGTTATGCACGGCGGCGTGGTGGCGGGGACACAAAGTCACGCCATTCGTCTCGTCGGTCATGCCACCTTCAAACCATTCTTTGATGTGGTGGATGGCGCAGTTGACCGCTGGGATGGCACACCCGGGTGCTTGGCACCCCTTGTCCCTTGCAAGGATGGCACGGCGTTGGGCGAGCGTAAAGAATCTTTGTGCTCGTTTCTGCTGTAGAACCGTGTCTGGGCCGTCCCATATTTGGCCGACCAGATCACTACTGCACGCGAGAATTTCCGCATCCCTTGGATGAATCGGTCCAATATTCACAGCTTCAGATTGATACGGGGTCCAAGCCCGTTTCTCTGGTTCGTCTGGATTGGGACGTTTTATAACCGAGGTCTGGAGACCTGGCGAGCCTCGCGGTCTTCGAGCGGCCTCTGGAATTTGTTCGAGACCGAGAGTTTCGTAGGCCGTCTCAATATCTTGCACAATCATCAGTTGCGCCGAGGCCCCATGCGCTTTCTTAGCCCCTAGAAGTCCAGGATCTAAAGACACCATGTTATAAAACAGGCTTACTAGGATCGTGCCTAGCCGCTGTCCAGTGGTCATATGGTCCAGGAGGTCTACTTCTCGGGCGCTGACAGGTTCACCATTTGAATCTTCGGCTACGACATCGTCTAAATCCGGGGTGGTGTCCCAAGTATCGATTGGTCCGAGGACTTCTCCGGCACTATAGGTCGCCCCAGTTCGTCCCGTGGCGCACTTCGTCTCATTTTCTGGGCCTCGTTCTTCGACACGAGGTTCGGAGGAATCTCTTTGGACCGTGGAGGTGCCTGATTTAAAGCTTCCGCCGGTGGGCTGATCATCTGCACCCGTCTCAGCTTGCGAGTTCTCTGGGCGGCTCGGGGGATCCTGGGCGTCTCGGGCTGTTTTGAAGGTGTTTAATAAACTGAACACCTTCTCCGGGATTTTCACCGGGCTGCCGTTGAAGTTGAGTTGGTGCAACATGAAGTTCTTGAAAACCGCTGATGCCTCTGTTGTGGCATGCATCGAATACGTAGCGCTACCGTCCGCGTGTTCCCGCATACGCAATTCGTTATCGGCCTGTTTCGCCATCGCTTGGGCCGGGGACGGACCGTCTGGGCAGACCCAGTGAGCAATATGGTTGAGCCAGCGGTGCTTTGTTTTTGAGAGCTCGTCAGGGGTGGCAGCTTCTCCGGCTTCAATCAGCGTTGATTCGAAGGCTTGAAGTGCGAGGTCTTTCCGCTCCGCTGGCTGGTGGGTTTTCTCTGAATACTTCGTGAGATCTTCATCCAGCGCGATGATCTTGTCGGCATTCTCTATGGGCAGCCGGCCTGCCGCCAATGACTTGGCAAGACCATTGAAAACAGGCTGCCCAGACCGAAGCTGCGGATCAGTACCAGGCCGCGGAGCGAAATACACACCCCGTCGAACGATCTTACGCGCCGAATGTCGCGAGATGCGCATGGTTTCTACTAGATAGTCAATGGCATCTTTAAAATGGCTATCTTTATACGGTGTGCCTAAATAACTTCGCTGCTCTTTCATCGAAGCCTCGAGGTACCTCGAAAAGTGCGTCAAATTCACTTCTTGATACCGCGTCAACTGACTCAACATATGCCCAATGGCTGGCAGCGTATCGCAATAGTTATCGGGCGCGGCTGGTGCTGTCGGCGGTGGCTGTGTTGTGTCCTCAGCTGTGCCAGTAGGTGAGTTATCCGACGGCGGCTCTTTAAGAAGGTTAGCCTGCTCTGAGGGCGGCTGGAATCCTGACCAATCAGCTCCGTTTGCATCAGCGAACGTGGCTACCTGATGATAGGTCTGCGGATCAGCAATTTGCTGGGTGACAATACGAGTCAGGAGTGTGGCAGCGTGCAGAATTTCTCCGAAGCTAGCGTCGTCCAAGGCTGCCAGATTCAGCAAATCGGTAGAGACCGGCTCACCTAGGGGCGGTAGGACCGTCGGTATCTCCATGCACTCCCCTAATATTCGAGGGTCGAACGTATATGCCTCTATTTTACTAACCTAGGGAGAAACCGGCAAGTATTTAAGCATATTCTATTGTTTTGTTGAACGCTCTACAGAACTCGAATAGTTTATAAATAAAATAAAACGATTATGGAGATATTTAACGTATTGTACTGTGGATAATTAGCGTCTTGTGGCTGGGATATCCACATCTTGACGCGACACGGTTGCAAAATTCGAAAATGCCTCACGAGGCCCAGACGCACAAGCTGCGAAATCGCTCAGAAAACAAAAGCCCTGTTCCAGCAATGCTAAGAACAGGGCAGATACTTTGTGTTTTACAGCGTCGAGAGATATCCAGGTGCATGCTCGGCCATGGTGCGCAGCCATTCCAGGCCGGGGCCAACTGTCTGCTCGGAGCCCATTTCGAATCGGCTCGTTAATCGAAGATAGCCGACGCTTTCCGGTGGTAGTCCCCAATCGAGGTACTGGTGAATAAATTCCTCGGCAAAGCGGTTCGGGTCGCCGTGGCGCGGCATGTACAGGGCTACGGGTTTCTCAGCGGAGATAAGTGTATCGACGAGTTCCCATGTGCGCTCGGCCTGATGCGTTCTCCCCTTCGGCAAGGCCAATGCAACTGATCCCACTTCTGCGGCCGTGGCAGCTAGCTCGGTGGTCGTGTCGATCAACACGGTCGCGCCTGTGGTCGCCGCTTGCTGCCACATAAAGCGCACCTCGTTGATGTCCAAGGCTCGTTCGACATCGGCGCCTGACACTGAGCGGATTCGCCCTTCGATTGCCTGGCCGGCCTGTGGTTCTTGCACAAAGATTGTGGTGCGAGCGCCGACGACGTCGTGGATTCGACTCGTGAGATTTTCAACCGCGTCGACCCATGCTGCTGCAACATCATGGCGTGCACCCGGATCGCGCACGATGCGCTGTCCAGAGGGCAACATCCCGTCGATCATCGTGGTCACCGGGCCGGGCAGCCTTACTGACACTTCTGGCACGGCATCATCTTGGGCGACATCGACGAGGGCTTGGATCACGCTGTCTCGATGCGCTATGGCCCGATGTTGATCGGAGGAACTAATGCGGACCCCGCGTTGCAGCTGCCACCCATAAGTACGCAGCTCGAAGGGCAGGCTGATGTTGGCAGCGATGTTCCCCAGACCGGTGGCATGCGGCCCGACGTCGGGCAATTCTGCGAGCGCCGGAATGTGTGGGGAGCTGATCTCCGAAAGCTCAAGTGCGTAGACGGCGTGCGGATCGGTACCGGCAAACGTCCCTTCAACCACACCGATCGGCTGGGTCAAGGACGCTCCTGAGAGATGGCCTTGTGGTGGCGGATGACCTCGTCGATGATGAAGTTCAGGAACTTCTCGGCGAATGCGGGATCTAGATCTGCGTCTTGGCTCAGGGCGTGGAGCCGCTTGATTTGAGCCTTTTCGCGTTCGGGGTCGCTGGGCGGTAAGTCGTGCTCGGCTTTGAGTTTGCCCACCTTTTGAGTGCATTTGAACCGCTCAGCTAATAAATACACCAGCGTGGCATCAATATTGTCGATGCTAGAGCGGATGGCCAACAGTTCTTCAAGGATCGCCGGATCGGTGGTGCCCGTCAACGAAGACGCAGTCGAATCGTAAGTCATGGTCTCCAGTTTAGACGTGCGCCAGACGTTCAGCGTTGATCGACTTGTGAATGGTTACCTGACCAAGCACACGCGTACCTTGGTACAGGACAGCTGTCTGACCAGGCGCAACGCCTGTGATGGTGTCATCGAGCTCAATCTCCCATACGACATCCGTGTCGCCATCGACATCACCGGTGGTGACGCGTGCGCGGCCGGGCACCGGCTCGGCGTGAGCCCGAACTTGCACGCGGCAGTCGAACCATGCACCGGTGGCTTCTTCGGCCAGTGGAGCTCCAGCCCAGGATGGGCGGATACCGGTGATGCGGTCTACAGCGAGCATTTCGCGGGACCCGACCACGACGGTGTTTTCCTTGGGACGGATTTCTAATACGAAACGCGGCTTGCCGTCCTCTGCGGGTTTGCCAATGGCAAGTCCGCGGCGCTGGCCGATGGTAAAGGCTTGTGCGCCAGGATGCGTGCCGACTTCCTCGCCCTCGGTGTCGAGGATCGGACCATCTTGCATGTCGATTTTTTCTTCCAGCCAGCCGCGAGTGTCCCCGTCGGGGATGAAGCAGATGTCGTGCGAGTCAGGCTTCTGGGCAACCGACAGGCCGCGTTCTGCGGCCTCGGCGCGAACCATTTCCTTCGAGGGAGTATCTCCCAGCGGAAACATCGAGTGTTTGAGCTGCTCGGCGGTCAGCACGCCCAGCACGTAGGACTGATCTTTGGCGTCGTCGGCGGCACGGTGGAGTTCCAGCTCGCCGTTGTCGTTTTCAATGACCTTGGCGTAATGCCCGGTCACGACGGCGTCGAAGCCCAGGGCCAGGGCGCGTTCGAGCAGTGCCGCGAATTTGATACGTTCATTACAGCGCATGCAAGGGTTGGGGGTGCGGCCGGCGGCGTATTCTTCGATGAAGTCATCAACGACTTCTTCTTGGAACCGTTCGGAGAAATCCCAAGTGTAGTAGGGGATGCCGAGCTTTTCGCAAGCACGCCAGGCATCTGAGGCGTCTTCGATGGTGCAGCACCCGCGCGAGCCGGTGCGCAGCGTGCCGGGCATCCGGGACAACGCGAGGTGCACGCCTACGACATCATGGCCGGCATCGACGGCGCGTGCGGCGGCAACTGCTGAATCCACACCACCTGACATAGCGGCTAAAACCTTCAACTTTTTCATCTTCATCTCCGTTATCGGTGGGAATTCGCCGTGCGGATGGAGGACTTTTCTGCTGCCATGCCGGCTTGGGCTGCTGCCCGGTAAATACCCGGCAGCGCGGTGAGCACACCGTCGATATCTTCTTGGGTCGTTGTGTGGCCCAGGGAAAAACGCTGGGTTGATCGTGCGGCGGCTTCGTCTTGACCGGTGGCCAAGATGACCTGTGAGGGGCGCGATACCCCGGCGTTACAGGCAGATCCCGTAGAGGATTCAATCCCCGCCATGTCCAACCCAAATAATAACGAGTCACCCTCGGCTTGTGCAAAGGAAAAGTGCACGTTCGTTGGCAGCCGATATTTGGGGTCACGGGGCCCCTGAAGTTTGGCTTCCGGAATGGCCGCTTGGATGCCCGCGATGAGCTGATCGCGCAGTCGGGCGAGTCGAGCAGTTTCGTCGGGCAGGTTGTTCGTGGCTTCTTCGGCGGCTGCAGCAAACGCAGCGATCAAGGCGTCGGCGGTCGTGCCCGAACGGATGTCGCGCTCCTGTCCCCCGCCGTGCAGCACTGGCATCGGCTTGGCATCCCGTCGCACTAAGAGGGCACCAATACCAACCGGGGCACCAATCTTGTGACCCGACAGGGCCATCGTGGTGATCCCTTCGGCAAACGTGATGGGCAGCGCGCCAAACGCTTGCACCGCGTCAACGTGAAAGGCCACGTTCTCGGCCTGGCATAGGGCAGCGATCTGCTCGATCGGTTGGATCGTGCCAATCTCGTTATTGGCCCACATCAACGTGGCCAATGCGATCCGACCCCGATGACGGTCCAACGCGGCCTGCCACGCATCCACGTCGACAAAACCCTCATCGGTAACATCAACGAATTCCAACTCGGCAGCCTCGTGGGACTCGAGCCATTCCAGGGATTCCATCACGGCTGGATGCTCAATGCGAGTAGCGATAACCACGTTCTTGGCGGGGTCAGCCGCACGAGCCGCCAGGTAGAGCCCTTTGATGCCGAGGTTATCCGACTCTGTCCCACCGGCGGTGAAGATCACCTCGGTAGGATCCGCAGCCAAGGTAGCAGCCAAGCGATCGCGCGCATCAGCGACGTGCAGCTTCACCGAGCGTCCTGCTGAATGCAGCGCAGACGCATTGCCTGGTCGTTTCGCCTGGGCGATAAACGCCTCGAGTGCGGCGTCACGAACCGGCGTGGTGGCAGCGTGATCAAGATAAATGCGGGACATGTCTTCTAGTGTAGAACAGCGCGGGTAGAATATGGCCCGTGTCAGACAATCGTGGTAACTCCCTGGACCCCTACCGCGTGCTTGGGGTCAGCCCATCGGCGAGCGAAAAACAGATTCGCCGAGCCTATTTAGCGTTGGCTAAAAAGCACCACCCGGACCGCGGTGGCGACGCGGCGCGCTTCGATCAAATCACCAAGGCATGGAACCAACTGTCCGAGCTTGATTCCTCGCCAGAACCGGCTCCCGAGTCGCCGCGTCCAAGACGCACCAGCACGAAACCCCGCTCGGAACCAGAACCGGTACGCTTCCGGCCGCCTCTTGCTGACGGCCCAGTTCGCACTCAGACGAAACCACCGATAACCGTTGATTCGCTGTTGGCCCAACAGCTCGTGCACGGCAGTATCCCCAGTGGGTTTTTCGGCAGAAAACAGCGTGCGCTCCACGCCCGGTTATCCGAAGTTCTGCAATCGCGCGTACAAGCGGCCCTGCCCGCTGTTCGTATTTTTCACGGAGTGAAACTGTCCAGAAAACTGACGCTGGACACCGTGCTGCTGGGCGGCACAAAAGTCGCAGTCTTTGCTGTCCAACACACCCCGCCAGACGTGTACCAGTTCAACGGCAGCGAGCTCGTCGGCCGCAAACGCATCGAGTTACCCGATTTGACCGACTCGGTGGCCGAGCTGAAAAAACTCCTCCCCGATTTCGAGGTCGGCGGTTTCGCGGTGTTGTTTTCATCCAATCCCCACGCTCCCACCATCCAGGCCCCTGACCGCCTCAACACCTTGGGACTGACCGAAGTACCAGCCTCAATCATGGACGCGGTCCGGGACATCAAATTCTTTATCGGCACCGGCGAACACAACGTCGTCGACCGGGCCGCCATGGGACAACTCATCGCCAAATTATGAATCCACACGAAACCGCACCCCGTACCCCGCAGGCCACGAATCCGCAGTTCCGCCTGCTCTTTCACACCCCGGAGATCCCTGGCAACACTGGCAATGCCATCCGCTTAGCCGCCATCACCGGAGCAGAATTGCACCTGGTTGAACCGCTTGGATTTAACTTCGACGACGCACACCTGCGTCGGGCTGGGCTGGACTATCACGACCTGGCGCTCGTCACCCTCCACGCCAATCTTGCTGCCGCGTGGGAGGCCCTGCAGCCCGAACGCGTCTTTGCGTTCACCGGCAGCGGCACCGTGCGCTACGACGAGATTGCCTATCAACCCGGCGATGTGCTCGTCTTTGGTCAGGAGTCCACCGGATTGCCCGCCGAAGTGTTAACCGACGAGATGATCACCGAGACCGTGTATTTACCCATGCAATCCGGACGCAGATCACTCAACCTTGCCAACTCGGCCTCGATCGTGCTCTATGAAGCCTGGCGTCAACACGATTTCGCTGGGAGTTAGCCGGCCATAGGGCGCGCCGGGCCTTCCGGGTCTTCAAGTCCTCGGTAAGCTTGACGGTGATGGACACTTACACTCCTGGCCCCGCACAACTGCTCCGTTCCGCTGGCGATGATGACACGGCTGCTTTCGCCGCGCTCTATGATGTCACCTCGCCGCAGGTATACGGCATGCTCACCTCGATGTTTCCCACCGAGCACGACGCGCTGCAGGCCACCACGGACGCCTACATCTCCTTGTGGCGACAAGCGCCGCACTTTACCTTCGATTTCAATGTCGACCACGCCGACGAAAAAGCACGGGACCGCACAGTGGTGGCGTGGATTAACTCGATCGCCCAGCAGACCGGGCGCTACCACCGTCCCGATGCCGAGGAAGTCGGTTCCGTCGAGCGTATGCAGGCCATCGCAGGACAGCTAACCGAGTTGGAGCCACTGACCGCTGCCCAGGCCGTGGCGTTAACCACCGTGTGGTTGGGCGGTCGGACCGTCGAAGAGGCTGCTGTAGACCTCAACGTGGCCTTGCCGACTTTGAAGTCACGTCTTCGGGATGCTGCGGTGCGGCTGACTCGTCACTATCTGTCCGAAATTCGGGCCAACGCTGACACCGATCCGCTGCTGACCACCCGGGTGACGGGATCGCTGTCGTCAACGGGCGGTCAAACGGCAGCATTTTCCGACGATGTGAGCACCGACCTTCAGGTCGGGCTGGGCAGTGAATTAGCCACGCTGAACGCACTACAAGCACTCAACGACGATGATGCCGTCGCGGTGGAGGCCTGGATTAACCGGCAGGATCGCGACATCGCGGCACAACTGCGCGCCCGGACTGCCCTGTTCCAGCGCATGCTGACCTGGGCGTATCGTCGGGTTTCGGCTCACCCACCGGCGCGGTTATTGGAATCAGTGTTAGATCAACTGCCCGAACAAAACGTGGGCATTGGGTTCATCGAGTCTGTTGATGACTACGAGGTCGAAGAGGACCCAGCGCAACAACGGCGGAGCCGCACGATGTTCATTATCATCGGTGCGGTGTTGGTCATCGCAGTGCTGGTTGCGGTGATTTTCCTGAATACCGGTAACCAGCGCATCCGTAGCGCGGTGGATAGTGCCGACGACGTGACCAGCGTGACCGCCGACCTTGATGGCTCCACGGTGGCCGGGCACTATTCGACTGAAGAAGATGCCGCCTACCTGTCGTTCAATGAGGTCCCCGAGCTTGCCGAGGACGAACGCTATCAGGTGTGGTTATTTGAAGAACCGGGCGGTCATGTCGTGTCTGTAGGACTTTTTACTGCCGAGCAAATGGAAAACGACGAGGTACGGTTCCGCGGGGTGAACTCTTATGAACTGTTGTGGATCACGGTTGAGCCCGAGACTGGCTCAGATACCCCTTCAAGCGCTGCGCTGGTCGAAATGCCACTCACCGACGGTTAGAACCCGGCAAACGTGGTTTCGTCATTGACGGCCACCACGTGAAAACGCTCGGCGGCACGATCGACCTCGGGATGATTTGCGGCCAGGGCGGCTCGCACCCGATCGTCCATGACCTTCGGATCAGGGTGCTGGGAAACGTGCCGATGCAGTGCACTGAGCTTGCGCTCCACGTGATCGGTTACGTCCACGGCCAGGTTCGCCAGTTCTGTGGGAGCTCCCATCATCCATAATTGACCGATGTGAAATGCCGGCAGCTCAAGTTCCGGGTAGGCAAAGGGATTTTCCACCGCCGGATAGATCGCACGCGCGGTCGCTTCTCCGACGGCTAGATGGTCGGGGTGGGACGCCTGGATTCGTTCCCAGTTCCGCTGCGGGTGTTGGCTGATGACCACCTCGGGTTGCACCTGGCGCATGACCCCAACCAGCTGACTGATCAGCCGGTGCGTGGGCTCGACGTAACCATCCGAATGGTCCAGGAAGCACACCTGATCCACCCCGAGCTCGCGTGCGGCGTCGCGTTGTTCTTGCTGCCGACGTGCCACCATCTGTTCACGGGTCTGATCCAGTTCAAACCCGCCGGCATCGCCGGAGGTCACCAGGCAAAAGGTGACCTCTACCCCGGCATCGGTCAGTGCGGCGATGGTTGCCCCGGCACCGAAGTCAATGTCGTCGGGGTGGGCGGCAATGGCCAGCGCACGCCGGATATTGGAAGTCGAGACGAGATCAGCTGCGAAAACAGGTTTGGTAAGCACGGCTACCAGTGTAGCCCTAGTTCGTGCCGCCCAACGTGACCGTTTCGGTGAACTCTTCGCCGTCACGCTCGACGGTTAACTCGACCTCCGCACCGGCCGGGTATTCTCGAACCGTCGCCGATAATGAGCCCGGATCATTGATCGTTTTGTCGTCAATACCCACGATCACATCATCAGAACGAATCTCGGTGTCGTCGACCGGGCCGCCTTCGAGAACTTCAACAACCTGAGCGCCAGACGAGACGTACTGGTCCCCCGCTGGAACGATGGTCACGCCAAGCATGCCGTGCGACGCTTCCCCATGTTCGATGAGTTCTTCAGCGACCCGCTGGGCATAATCCACAGGGATAGCAAAGCCGAGTCCAACGTTGCCCTCCGTACGGGTGGCAATGGCCACGTTAATGCCGATGAGTCGTCCGGCATGATCCACCAGTGCCCCACCCGAGTTACCCGGGTTAATGGCCGCATCGGACTGGATCACGTTGAGGTGAATCTGGCCCTGCGCGGTTGGCGGGTCTGACTGGTCCGGTAGACGGAATTCAAATGGGTTTTCCTGTTCGGGGGTATCGGGCTCTTCTGGGACCGCCGAGGACGCGACCGAAATTGTCCGGTCTAAGGTGGAGATAATGCCTTCGGTGACCGTTCCGGCTAGGCCTAGCGGAGCGCCGATGGCTACCGCCTGGTCGCCCACGTTGAGATCATCTACGCTGCCCATATCAATGGGGGTGAGGCCTTCTGCCTCAATGCGAATGACCGCAAGATCAGACATTGGGTCCAAACCGACGACTTCGGCTTCGTATACTTCCCCGTCAGAGGTCTGTACCAACACGCTGGCTGCTGCGGTCTGTCCGCCGAGCGTCACCACGTGAGTATTGGTCAGGATGTGGCCTTGGTCGTCCAGAATGACACCTGAACCGGATCCCAGTGCCTGGTCCCCTCCCACGGATAAGGTCACCACTGAGGGGCCAGCGACTGAGGCGGCTTCGGTGGTCGGTGTGACGTCATCTGTGCGGTTGAGTTGTGGAGTCTGTTGTGGTGCACCCTCAACGGTTGATGTCCCTAGGGAGTTGACGGCCAAGCCCCCGACGGCGCCGCCCAATAGAGCCGCGACCGCCACCGCTGCAATCAGCGCGGGCCAACCGAAACGCTTCGACTTGCGCTCGTTCGGTTGCGATGCCGGTGGTGGCGGAGGTGGGTTATAGGAGCCGTTCTCGGGCTGGTCAGTTCGACGCTCTGGGTCGTGTGGCCATGTTTGGGGCATTCGCCGTCCTTTCCTGTCAGCTCTATTTTGATATATTTTTCTGGATGTCGACGTCATGAAGCCCGAACACTTCCTGGTCGTCCCCTGCGAGGTCGGTCCAAGTTTTCCAGGATCGCGGCAGAACCGCTCCGAGCGGCTTCCTCTATAGATTACCGACCGACACCACAGTGCGCTCGGGTCCAGCTCCTCCGAAATCGTGCTCTAGCAGTGAAGTGTCGAAAACCTCGTAGTGATGCAGCACGCACAGCGAAGCGGAAAAGAAAAGCGAACGCGAGAAAATGGCTACCGACGAACGTCGACCGGTATTCCTTAGTAGCGCACAATGGGAAGGTAGAAAGTAGACGGAACGCAAAAGGCCCCCGAGAATCTCGGGGGCCTTTCACGTTATTCAGTTGCGGGGGCAGGATTTGAACCTGCGGCCTTCGGGTTATGAGCCCGACGAGCTACCGAACTGCTCCACCCCGCGGCGTCTTTCTCTACTGTACACACCGCGGAAATGGAATGCAAATCGGAGGACTAGTTCATCGGAACCGCATCAGGCCTAGTCACCCTGCCCTTCGGTGTCGTTGTTAGCAGCGTCACCTTCGTCGGCGTCGGTGTCAGCAGCATCTGGGTCCTCGCCCTCTTCGAGTGCAAGGGCGCGTTCCAGAGCTTCTTGCAGGTCGGCTTGAGCCTGACCGTACGCTGCCCAGTCGCCGTCAGCCATGGCGCTCTCCGAGCGAGACATCGCATCGCGGGCGTCATTGAGTGCCTCGTCGAGTTGATCGGCCGGTGAAGTAGCCATTGGCGGTTCAGCCTGATCATCAGCCTCTGGCGACGCGTCAGTTTCACCTTCTGGTACGTCTTCGACTTGCTGCTCTTCAGGTGTTTCTGCGCCCGAGTCACCTTCGAAGACCTGGTCCAGGGCCTCGGCGAGAGTATCGGCGAATCCGACTTCGTCACCAAAGGCCACCAGGACCTTCTGCAGTACCGGGTAAGAAGTTTCCCCGGTAGAGCGGACATAGACCGGTTGCACGTAGAGAATACCGTTGGCTACCGGCAAGGTCAGCATGTTGCCGTTGATCACATCGGAGGCACCCTGGCGTAACAGGTTCAGCTCTTGCGACACGACATCATTGGAGTTGAAGTTGTTCTGCGCCTGTCCGGGCCCTGGAGTGGACGTCTGACGTGGCAGCTCCAGCATCTGCATGTGCCCGTAAGTATCGGCCTTTACGCCATCCTCACCGGTACCCGCGTCACCATTAGCACCCAGGAAGCCATACAGCACGTTTCGCTGTGTGGCCCCTTCACGGGCTTGTGGAATAAACGGCGTGGTCAGCTGGAATGCGGGTTCATCTTGCCCCGGCATCTGCATGGTCATGTAGTACGGCGGGATTTGCACACCGGCTTCGCCGCCCGCGGTTGGATCGTCTGGGACGGACCAGGCGTCGTTGGCTTCGTAGAAGTCACCTGGATCGTCAACGTGGTACCGAGCCAGGACTTCACGCTGCACTTTGAACATGTCCTGTGGGTAGCGGACGTGATCGAGCAGTTCAGCGGACATTTCTGAATACGGCTGAACCGTACCCTCATAGACATTCATCCAGGCTTGCAGCAGTGGATCTTCGGGCTCCCAAGCGTACAGATCGACACTACCGTCGTAGGCATCCACGGTGGCTTTGACCGAGTTGCGGATGTAGTTGATCTGCCCGGTGAGCACGAGGTTCGGATCAACGTTGAGCGCGTCGACGGTCGCAGATTCTAGCTGTGATTGGTCGGAGTATGGGAAGGCGTCCGAGGTGGTGTAGCCATCCACGATCCACTTCACGCGGCCATCCACGATGGCGGGATAGGTGTTGGTATCAACGGTCAGGTACGGCGCGACTTTCTCCACGCGTTCTACGGGATCGCGGTCGAAGAGGATCTGCGACTGTGAGTTCACGTCCTGCGACAAGAACAGATCGGTGGAACCGAACTTGATCGCATAGGCCAATCGGTTGAACATGTTGCCCACTGAGGGTCCACCGTCACCGCTGAAGGTGTAGGTGGTGTCCTGTTCTGCCCCGGTCTCCTGTGGACGGTCACGTTCGCGGTCCGGTTCGCCTTCTTCTTTCCCAACCACCGAGTACTCAGGTGAGTTGCCACCGAAATAGATACGCGGCTCGTAATCGTCTTCCGAGGCAAGCGGACCCGAAGTCGGGATGCCGTTGAGCAAGAAGGCCGGACGACCGCCGCCCCCTACCTCTGAGGCGTCAGCTGCGACGAGTCCGTAACCGTGGGTGTAGATAACGTGCTGGTTGACCCAGGAGTCATCAGCCGGCGGGTTAATGTCACGCGCCGCCAGGATCGTGTCACGCACTTCGCCGTCGATTTCATAGCGGTCGACGTGCAGCGTGCTCGGGAAGGTGTAGTACGGACGGAATTGTTCCAACTGCCCGAAGGTTTCGCTCAGCAGGTTCGGGTCCATCAAACGGACGTTGGCGGTAGTTGCCGCTTCACCCTCCAAGGCACCGGCTTCGGTTTCGGTTTCGCCGGCATATGGGGTGTACTCGACGTCGGCTACGTCATAGCCTTCTCGAGTGTATTCAATGTTGCGCTCCAGGTAAGGCGCTTCCATGGTCTGCTCAGTCGGCGATACCTGGTACTGCTGAATGAGGAACGGGTAGATCGAACCGGCGATCAGTGCCGCCACCAAGAACCCTGCCACACCGATAATGGACAACCGCCAGCTGCCGTTGATCATCGTAGCGATGAAGAGCCCGATAACTAACAGCGCTGCGATCGCCAAGATCGTCGAGGTAGGAATGACAGCGTTGACATCGGTGTACATTGCACCGGCCCAGTTGCCCGACTGGTCTTGCAGAGTCTGGTAACGGTTGAGCCAGTAGCGTGCGGCTTGGAGCAGCATGTACAGCGAAGCGAAGACCAGAATATGGATCCGCGCTGCGCGTTCAACGGTGATTCCCGCGCCATCTTCTATGCGAATACCACCGTAGAGGTAATGCACAATGATGCCAGCGATCCCGGCCACCAAAACGATCGACGTCAGGAACGACACGACCGTAGACAACAGCGGCAGCGTGGCCATGAAGAAGGTCAGATCTAGTCCGAATTCAGGGTCGCCTGTGCCGTAGGGAACTTGGTTCATGAAGAGCAGTACGTCTTCCCATGCGTTCATTGCTGCGGTTCCAGCAAAGAACCCGATGAGAATCGGGGCGCCGATAAATACCAACCGACGGATTGGCTCAAGCTGTTTTTGGTACTGTTCGACGTTCTGGCGAAGCTGTCCGGCGAGATTTTTCGGCCGGTACTTATACGCTAAATGCAGGGCCAGCCACGTCACGACGGCCATGAGCACACCGGCTATAACAAACAGTATTGCCTTTGTGACATTCTCAATCCAGAACACCTGCTGGTAGCCCAGTTGGTTGAACCACAGCACCTCGGTGTACACCATGGTGAACAGCACAAACAGAGCTACTAGTACACCGAGAATGATCAGTGTTAGCAGTAAAGCACCGGGACGACGCGAACCTGCGCCTTCCCCACCTGCCCTGTCGTCGCTTCCTGAGCCTCCGTTGCCTGACGAAAATCCGTATCCACGGGTCGATGACCCGCCGGAATCGCCAGAGCCACCGGAGGGATCATCGGGGCGACCAAAAATGCCGCCGAATCCTTGTCCGAAACTCACGGTAGTTCCCTATCTGCGGGCAATGCCCGACTCGTTTGTTTTCAAATTAGTAAAATTCTAGCCAACTGCCAGCTCACGAACAGGTTGCGTAATTTCTTTCACCTGTTGGCGCATCCAGAATTTCCAATGCCGTGTCTAGTGTATCCACACTGTAAACGGTGATGTTAGCTGGAACATAAGTTATTTCTTGGCAGTTGCGTTCCGGTGCCAAGAAAATGGTGGCCCCTTCAGAAGCCGCTGCGATGACCTTCTGCTGGATCCCCCCGATCGGCCCGACGGTGCCGTCCGGATCAATCGTCCCGGTCCCGGCGATATGTTCACCCTCGGTCACCGACTCCTGGGTCATCCGGTCAATCAGAGCCAAGCTAAAGATCAAACCGGCAGAGGGTCCACCAACGTCTTGCAGATGAATATCTACATCCAGGGGGAACTCAAACTCGGAATCCAGGTAGACCCCGATCTGATACGTTCCGTCCTCACCTTGCGTCACGGGGATCGTAAAGGTCTGTTCGTCGTCATCACGACGAACCCGCAACTCAACCGGTTGGCCCTGGGCTTCCTGGATCGTATTGACTAATTGGGCGTGGCCGGTTATTTCGGTCCCGTTGACACTGAGAATTTCATCATCGGGCTCGAGGATGCCGGCAGCAGGCGACTCTTCTGTGAAATCCAGCGCAAATAAGCGCTGCTGATAGTCGATATCTAGGTGTTCGAGCGCGGCTGCGACCGCCCAGGATTGCGAATCGGCCATCGCTTCAGCGTTTTGACTGCGAACTTCATCACCGGTGGTGTCAGGCGGGTAGATCAGCTGCGCAGGGGTTATGGCAGGATACGGCTGTACCGCATGATAAAGGACCTCCAGCATCAGTGATGAAGAGGTTGGCGGACCTGACACCGAGATCGTCGTTAGATCAAGTCTGCCCTCGGTCGGGTAGGTTGGGGCACCGTCGATTTCAACCATGTCGTGTGCTTCCCCGTCGAATTCGACTTGTTCCAACGTGTCGAATGTCGGCCCCGGAGATTGAATGGTGTACGGGGTAGGGATGAACAGCGTGATGAAAACCAAGACCGCCAGATAGACACCTGCGCGCTTGGCCCGTGGCCGAAGTTTAGTTTGAACGTCCATATACCGCTTTCGTTCCCGATTCCCGATTGAGGATCCCTAGCCTATCTAGGGTAAATTGAGACCAGCATTCTGACTTTCCGCTTCGGTAAAGGACCATTTTGGACTGGCTCGTCAAACTCAGCATGAAGAATCGTGCGTTCATCGCATTAGTCACCATCGTCATCATGGTACTGGGGCTCATCTCGCTTAACATGCTACGGCGAGAACTCATCCCGCCGGTTGAGTTACCCGCGGTTGCAATCACAGCGACCAACCCTGGTGCGTCATCGGAACAGATGGCAGAACAAGTAGCTGAGCCCATCGAACGCCAGTTGTCCACCGTCGATAACGCCGTATCCACGACGTCGACCTCGAACTCTAACTTCTCCTTGATCACTCTGGAGTTAGAGTACGGGTCAGACGTTTTCCGCGCGGCTTCGCAAACTGATGTCTTGTTAAATTCACTCGACGAGGAATTGCCCGACGGCACGAACACCACCACTTTAACCGGTGGCACTTCGAATATTCCGGCAATGGCCGTGTCGATCTCGTCGCAACTTGATCCTGCTGAACTCAGCGAACGATTCGATCAAGCAGCCCGATCCGACCTGGAAAATATCTCTGGTGTTTCCCAAGTTCAGTTATTCGGCGCCGAGGAAGAGATCGTGCGAATCAATCCCGACGATGATGCGCTCACCGAGCAAGGTATCGACCGCACCGATCTCATTGACGCGCTCGAAGACGCTGGAGCAGTGGTCCCCGGGGGCAGCGTCAGTGACAACAATGAATCCTTAGATATCGCCATCGGCAAGGAATTCAACGAAGTCGACGATATGGGATCCATTTTGGTGGCCGTCGAAGAAGGCCCACCGGTGCCTTTATCGGAGATCGCTGAGGTCGAACAAACACAAGCTGAGACCCAAACCGTTTCTCGGACAAATGGTGACGATGCCATTTCGCTGATGATTTTGCCTTCCAATGATGCTAACTTCATCGAACTATCCGAAGAGGCCAAAGCCATCATGGATGAGGCTGCGGTGCAAATGGCCGACGGCACCGAATTCACGATCGTTTTTGATCAGGCCGATTTCATTGAAGACGCGATCGCCGGCCTAGCCAATGAGGGTCTGTGGGGGCTCGCGCTGGCTGTGTTAGTTATCTTCGTGTTCCTCTTAGCCGTGCGTCCCACCATCATTACCGGTATCACTATTCCGCTATCGGTGCTGTTTGCTTTTGTCGGCATGTTGGCCACTGGCACGACCGTCAACATGATGTCGCTTGCGGGGCTGATGATCACCATTGGGCGCATGGTCGACGACTCGATTGTTGTGATCGAAAATATCATGCGACATCTCCGGCAGGCGCCCGAAGGTGAGTCCAAACTCAAAACGATCACCCGCGCCACCGGAGAAGTCTCATCGGCGGTCATTTCTTCAACGGTCGTCACTGTCTTGGTTTTCGTGCCTATTTTGCTGGTCGAAGGCGTCGCCGGAGAGCTATTCCGACCTTTTGCGTTGACCGTCGTGTTGGCTATGGTGGGCTCAACGCTGGTAGCACTCACGATCGTGCCCGTATTGGCGTACTGGTTTATGCGCAATAAGCGCATTCGTGGAGACCAGGCCCGCGTGATGGAAAATACTGACCTTCGAGTCACCACCAACCGGTTGGCTCGCATCTACCGTCCGATCATTACCTGGGCGATTCGGTCCCGGGCGACGCGCTGGACCACCGCAATCGCTGCGCTGGCAGTATTTGTCGGTTCAATCGCGCTGGTGCCGGCGCTGAAGGTGAATCTGCTGGGCGACACGGGGATGAATATGCAGGTGGTTACGTATAACGCACCGCAAGGTTCCTCGCTGCAACGTACGTCTGAACTTGCCCGCGATCTGGAAACTGTTCTGGCGGACGTCGAAGCGGTCGAAACAGTCCAAGTCGATATCGGTGGTGGCCAGACCATGATGAGTCCCGGCGATGACGAGGCGACATTTACGCTGATTACCGAGGCTAGCGCTGACCAGCCGGAAGTCGAAGCGAACCTACAACAAACGTTGGAAGACTTCTTCGCAGAAAATCCCGATCACGGTGAATTCCAGATGGAAACCGGGGACGCCATGATGGGCTCTGACACTGTCGATGTCCGTCTTGATGCGCTCAACGAGGATGACCTCGGTGAGGCATCGGAGACCCTAGTGAACGCTTTTGAAGAACTCGACGAGACGGCCCAGGTCGAGTCGGACTTTACGGCAGAACAGCCCTCGATCGAGATCATCCCGCGAGAAGACGAGGTCGCCCAGTACGGGATGACCGTTGCCGATGCGATGGGTCTGATTGTTTCTCACACCGCCGAGTTCCCGGTATCTGAAGTAACCATCAACGACCGCGACCTGGAGGTCTATATCGAATCTTCAGCCGCCGTGGAGACTGTCGAAGACCTCGAAAACTTAGACCTATTCGGTATTCCACTGACCGACCTCGCCGAAGTCAACCGCGTGAACATCCCACCGACGGTGAGCACGATGAATGCTATCCGCACCGTGACCATCTCGGTGACTCCCGCCTCGACTGATGATGTCGGGGCAACCACCGCCGCACTGTCCGAAGCGATCGATAACGCCGATCTTCCAGATGGAGTGCAGTCCGAACTTGCCGGTGTGGCAGAGGAGATCGATACGACCTTCGAGCAGCTTGCGCTGGCGATGATCGCCGCGGTGCTACTGATCTATGTCGTGTTGGTGTGGTTGCTGAAATCCTTGGTCCAACCGCTGGTGATGTTGGTAGCCATACCGTTTGCAGCAACCGGCATGATTGTAGCCTTGCTGATTACCGGTACACCGCTCGGTGCGACCACCTTGGTCGGGATGCTCATGCTGATTGGGATCGTGGTGACCAACTCGATTGTCTTAATGGACTTGATCAACCAGTATCGTCGTCGAGATGCCACGCTGGAGGACGCGATTCTTGCCGGTGCGCAGAACCGTGTCCGACCTATCATTATGACGGCAGCCGCAACCATCGGCGCGTTGATTCCACCGGCGCTTGGGTTGGCGAGCCAGTCGAGCTTCGTTTCGGCCCCGATGGCGGTGGCAGTTATCGGCGGTCTGGTGGCCTCGACACTGATCACATTGGTCATTGTGCCGGTGCTATACCGTATGACGGAGGGCACCGCAGAGACTGTGAGTCGGCACCAAGCCAGGAAGGAAGCAGCGGCGCAAGACGTTCACTCTGCGCCAAGCGAGTAAGGTCTATTTTTTCAACCCGACGCTACAGTAACGTGGAGAGATATGAGCAACCAAGGCCCAACAAACGGTGACGACCACGACCCAATGTCCGAAATGTTTCGGCGCATGTTTGGTGGCAACGCCCCCGATCCAGAAGAAATCCAACGCGCCATGAACCAATTCGGTGGTGGGATGCCATTTGATCCCTCCATGATGGATCCACAAATGATCCAGAACATGATGCAGCAGTTCCAATTCATGATGCACTCTTCTGACGAAGAAGGCCCCGTCAAATGGGATTTGGCCAAGCAGACAGCTCGCCAAACAGTTGCCGGTCAAGACCCCTCCGTGGGTTCCTTTGCAGCCAAGGAAATAAGCGATGCTCTTCGCCTTGCTGACTCCTGGCTAGATCAGGCCACCACCCTTGAGCCAGCCAATGTGCCGGTCGTGTCGTGGTCGCGGGCAGAGTGGGTTGAATCCACGATGGACAACTGGCGTGAGATGACCGAACCAGTCGTATTGTCCCTGTCCGAGGCCCTCACCCGAGCAGTCACCGAACAACTTCCAGGTCAATTGCCCGAAGAGCTGCAAGGGGCCATGGGCAATATGGAACCGATGATGAAAAATCTCGGCGGCTCTATGTTCGGACTGCAGCTGGGACATGCCATCGGTGAACTGGCTCAGGAAGTCTTGTCCGGCACCGATACCGGTTTCCCGGTAGCAGGACAGCGGATGGCGATGCTGCCGGTCAATATCGAAGAATTCGGTGACGGACTCGATATTGAGCCCGATCAAGTTCGGATTTATCTCGCGCTGCGTGAGGCTGCCCGGATGCGTCTGTACGCGAATTCACCGTGGTTGGCGCGTGACCTGACCGCTATGGTGCAGCAGTATGCTGCCGGCATCAGCATCGATGTGTCGGCTATTGAAGACGCCGTCCAGACTCTGGACCCTATGGACCCAGAATCCATGAATCAAATGTTCTCTGGATCCATGTTCATTCCCGAACCAGAAGGTGCCCAAAAAGCTGCCATTGAGCAACTCGAAACACTCCTGGCCTTGGTAGAAGGCTGGGTCGACGTGGTGGTCACCGAAGCCGCTAAACCGTTAGAATCAGCCGATGCGATGCGGGAGATGATCAACCGGCGCCGTGCCTCCGGCGGACCCGCCGAGCACGCGTTTGGCTCCTTAGTCGGATTGGACTTACGCCCCCGTCGGCTCAACGATGCCGCTGAGTTGTGGAGCACGATCGAAGAATCGGAAGGTCGGGAATACCGGGACGCGATCTGGGAGTCGCAACTTCGACTGCCCACCCAGGAAGATCTCGATGATCCCCAAGGGTATATGAAACGTCGCGAAAGCGCCGCCGAGCAATCCGCAAGCCTTGATGAGGACTTGAAGAAGCTGCTCGAGGGCGGTTACGAAGACAACTAATCGTAGGCGTTTGGAAACGGGGTGCCTTGCTCGCGTCGCTGTGCAAAGGTGACCCCTTCCAAAAACGCGTCCGCTTCGGCCATTCGCGGGTACCGTCTCGTGAACGTCTGAAAGTCCTCCCCATGACCGGCATATTTCAGATGTGCCAGCTCATGGACGAGCACTCCATCGATCACCCACTGGGGCATCCCACGCAGCATGGTCGAAATGCGGATCGATTTTGTGGTGGCCGTACATGATCCCCACAATGTGGTTTGCCGCTCCGACCAAGTCACCGAGTTGGGATGCACTTCACTATTGAGCCATACCCTAGCTAGATGGACGGCACGGGCAAACAATTCTGGGTTGGATTGGAATCGCTGACTTGCGCGTTGTCTCGCTTTGATCTTGGCGATGAGCCCCCGCGCTGAGGTGACAATGTCGGCGTCTCGCATGGTGCTGGGCACCGACAATTGAATCATGCCATCCCGCACGGATGCCGAGACGGTCTTGCGACGGCGGGCCGAGGCAATGAGACGGATGGGTTCTCCATCGATTTCGACTACCGAGGCAATACGTCCCCCGGACAGTTGCTCAATATTATCGCGTACCAGAGTTGAAATAGTGTTCATGCCCTTCATGCTGCACCATTGGATAATGCCCCGTGGCGTGACGACCTCACCATGTGGATAACACTACGGAAGTACTACCACTGTGGAAAACGTACGGCACGACGCGTCGCGGTCGATCATCATGGTAACACCTTGAATCCAGCGAGGAGTTGTCATGCAAATCAATCCGGGCCTGTCGTTTACCCAGCTGTCGGTCACCCATTTCCAAATCGGTTCGGGATATCGCGCACTTGAGCTGACCGGCGTGACTCACCCAGTCCGAACCTTCCTACACCGGCTGCGCGAAGGCATCGCCGATGGTGAGGAATACATCGTGGCAAAGGACTGCCAAGTCTCAGAAGTGGACTGCCACCTGCTATTGACCAAACTGGCACCCGTGCTGGTGTCTACACTTAACCAGGACCATTTTGTCATTAGCGCAGATCCGGATCATCGCGGTAGTTTGGCACGCCTACGGTGTGTGACTCCGGTCTTCAAAGCAGGGAAGTTCCATGGGCTGGCGCCCCATGACCGCCAGGAATTCCAAACCCAGCGGCACAGAGCCGCCATTCAGATTTTTGGTTTGGGACGCACCGGAGTTGCGCTAACGAAGATTCTGCAGGATTCGGGGCTGGGTCATCTCAACGTATGGGATGCGACCCGGGTTACGAGCGCAGACATTGGGACAGGACTCAGGGAATCCGATATCGGGCAGATTCGCGCGCTTGCGACCGCGGCGGCTCTGAACCCAAAATACCGGCGTCCCAGCGTGCACCCAACCGGATGGTTTCGCCAACCCGAACTGGCCGGGTTGGCCACGGTGCACATTACCTTAGGCGGTTTCAACGCCGAAACTATCCTCGCTGCCAAAAACCAACGTCACCCGTATCTCCCGGTGGTGGTGCGAGATGATGAGATCGATATCGGCCCGTGGGTCGTGCAGCAGGGTCATACATGTCCGCTTTGTCTGATCTCCCCGAGTACCGTATCCAACACTCCCCTGCTGCAACGAATGACCGCGCTCAGGGAACATTCGGGCGGTATTGAAACCATCGCTGGTGCCCATCTTGTAGCAGGTCTGATTGCCACCGATGTATTGACGATGGTGGATTCTCAACAGCTACGGCATCAAGTCCCCATCACAAAACACGGTGTGGTCCCCGGCATGACACTCAATACCTTCACGCGTGTGCATCTAGCCAATGGGTGGGTTCAGACGTTTGAGGTCGATCCTCGGCCCGGGTGCTGTGTTGCCTTACCAGAACTGAGGATTGCCAGTACTTCTGCGCCGTAGCGTTCCAGTTTTTTGGGCCCGATACCCGGCAGCTGGCGCAACTGTTGCAAATCAGTCGGCATTTTTTCGGCGATCGCAACCAAGGTGGCATCGGTAAAGACGACGAATGCTGGTACTTTATCCGCCGTAGAGATGTCCTTCCGCCAACTCACCAGACTATCGAAGACGGCTTGATCATAGGTAGGCGGGCAGTCTTGGCAGCGCCCGATTTTGCGCTCTGCACCACTCGAGAGCACTGCCCCACAGGTGCGGCATTTGGAGACTTTGGCACGACGGGTTTTGGCGGTGCGTTCGGTGGAGCTAGACGCTGACCGAGTGGTGGATGGGCGAATCGCTTGCAGGAACCGTGACGGGCGGCGACTGGCACGACCTCCCGCTGACCGGGCCAAGGACCACGACAGGAATAAGCGGGTTTTGGCTCGAGTGATGCCCACGTACAAGAGTCGACGCTCTTCGTCCACATTCTTGTCTTCGGTAGCGAAACTGATGGGCATCAACCCTTCGGTCAGCCCAACGAGGAAGACCGTGTCCCATTCGAGGCCTTTAGCAGAGTGGATCGATGCCAGCGTGACCCCGTCCATCACCGGGGCGTGCTGATGTGATGCACGCTCGTCGAGTTCGGCGACCACCACATCCATGGTGACCTGGTCCCCGCGAGCTGTTACAAGGTCTTCAGCCAAGTTCACGATCGCATTCAAGGACTCCCAGCGCTCTCTGACCGCACCGGACTGCTGAGGCGCTATCGGGGTATAACCTAGCGAGGCCAAGACGTCTTTGACACGTGTGACAACCTCGGATCCAGCTACCCCGTCGGCGGATTTGGCCGCAGCACGTAACTGCAAGATGCCATCGCGTACTTCGCGGCGGTTGAAGAAGCGTTCGGCACCGCGGACCTGGTAGGAAATGCCGGCATCCGACAGTACTTGTTCAAAAGCAGCAGACTGAGCATTGGTCCGGAACAGCACCGCCATGTCTGAGCCTTTATGCCCCTCGGCTACCAGTTGCTGGATCTGTTGGGCTACCCACTCTGCTTCGGCCTGGTCGTGGGTACATTCGGCAAAGACCGGGGCCGGGCCGGGATCGCGTTGTGAGAGCAATTCAAGAGGTTGGGGCCAGCGTGGTAACGAGGGTCGATCGGCCCTGGTGCGTTCCTGCAGCAGCCGGTTGGCTAACTCGACGATTTGTGGGGTCGAACGATAATCCCGGATCAGATTGATCTGAGTGGCATTCGGGAAGTCCTGGGTGAAGTCCAACAGAAAGTCTGCGGTGGCCCCGGTGAACGAGTAAATCGTCTGGGAGGTGTCGCCAACAACGCACAGGTCATCGCGATCACCCAGCCAGCCTTTGAGCAATCGATATTGCAACGGCGACACGTCCTGGAATTCATCGACCAAAAAAATCCGGTACTGCTTGCGAATAGTGGCCGCAATGCGTGGTTCGGATTCTAAGATACCCACCATGATCAACAGGACGTCTTCAAAGTCGATTAGCGCGCGGTCAGATTTGAGGTCCTCATATGCCTGGAACAGGCGGGTCACAGCGATCAGGTCCCACCCGGAAGGCATGGACCGGTGCCCGGCACGCTGTTGATACGTCTGGGGCGTGAGCATATTGAATTTTGCCCACTCGATCTCGCCGGCCAGGTCACGGATAGTGGCTTTATCGGTAGTCATACGCAACCGTTGTGCGGCTTCCATGATGAGGTTGGTTTTGTGGTCCACCAAGCGGGGCATGTCACCGCCGACGGCTTGCTGCCAGAAATACTGCAGTTGACTCAACGCTGCGGCGTGGAAAGTTCTTGCTTGAACCCCGTGGGCCCCGAGGTCGCGTAACCGAGAACGCATTTCGGCTGCAGCGCGAGCAGTAAAGGTGACCGCCAGGACGTTATAGGGGTTGTACACCCCGGTAGCCACACCGTAAGCGATGCGGTGGGTAATGGCCCGGGTTTTCCCGGTACCGGCACCGGCTAAAATGCGGACGGGCCCGGTCAACGCAGTTGCAGCTTGGCGTTGCTCAGCGTCTAAACCGGCGAGGATATCTTCTGGTGTTTGCAAGGCTAGTTCTCTAGGGTTCGAGGTTGCGGCAATGGTCCACCGTACCAGTGGCGGAGCAAGTGGTGAGCTATCGATGAGGCTCCGGGGATAAACATGCGGCCGTTTTCCACTTCTTCACGCAGTCGTTCGCGGGTAAACCATTGAACCTGAGCCATCTCTTCAAGATCCGCTGCCGCGTCGTCTGGTCGCGACGTGTGCCCGATAAAGCCCAACATCAACGACTGCGGAAAGGGCCAGGGCTGGGAGCCCATGTATTTGACGCCGTCAACGATAATGCGCGACTCCTCATAGACCTCACGTTTAACGGCGGCCTCCAGCGATTCGCCGGGCTCTACAAACCCAGCCAGTGTGGAGTAGCGCTTATCACCCCAGGCCCGGTTGTTCCCTAACAGCGCGCGGTCGTAGGAGTCGGTGATCAGCATGATCACGGCTGGGTCAGTGCGAGGAAAATGTTGCGTGCCGTCCTCGGGGCAGACTTGGACCCAGCCAGAGGTTTTCAGTTGGGTTTTGGTCCCACACCGCGGACAGTAGCGATTCGCCTTGTGCCAGTTTGCGATCGCAATGGCAGAGACAAAAATCCCGACGTCACGGTCATTGAGTCCCGCAGCTATATCGGAGACCCCGAGCCAGTCAATGTAGTCGGCATGCTCAACGTCGACGCCGCCCACCTGAGGGGCCATCAGTTCAGGGGTCGGGTCCGAAGAGTCGGCTGTGAGCAAGATGATTTCGACGTGTTCCGCGGCGGGTTCGACAAACTGACTGTGTTTGGCACGATGGTGAGCTGACCGGCCCAGGTATACGGCTTCGTCAGGAAGGTCTCCAGTAGCAGCGGCCAAGACAATCTGACCGGCGTAGATGGGGGCCGTCCGACCGTGGAGCCACAGCACCCGGGTGTTGGGCCGGTCCCACAACGTGGTCAACCAGGTTTCGTCGTCACGAAGTTCAGTACCACGATCCACATCGTCGCGGGCAAGGGGCAAACGTCCAAGATCGGGCAACATATCCATGGACTCCAGCTTAGTCTTGTCGGGAAGTTTTTCGACTCACCACCGGGGTTAGGTCACAACCTGTTGGCAACCCGCGTAAGGTAGACATGATGAAACGTACCGTTATGGAACTTGCAGCACTGGCCTCAGCAGCCATGCCCGGGCTCGATATCGTTGAAGCCGCGGCATTCCCAGATGACCCGCGCGCATTCGACTCTGCAATCGTGACCGATGCCGACAATAATCACTGGCGCGTGCGTTCTCCGAGAAACTCTCAAGCGGCCTTCCGCTTGGAGACTGAAATCCAGGTCCTATCCGGTTTCACGCCGGCCATCCGGGCACATCTACCATTCCGAGTGCCATCAGTTGCCGGTGCCGTACAGCTCGATTCGTTGCGTACCTTTATTTATCACCAGATGCCGGGCAAGCCGGTGGACCTAGATACGCTCACCCGGGCTGAAGACCAGACCATTGATGACATCGGCCGGATTATTGCCGCGATCCATAAGCTACCCAGCGCTGTGGTCGAAACTGCAGACCTACCGGCATATGGAGCTGAGCAGTCACGAGCCCGGTTACTATCGGAGCTGGATCAGATGGCGCTCACGGGCAAGGTGCCGTCAGCCTTGCTTCGCCGGTGGGAAAACGCCTTTGAGGAACGTCCGATGTGGACCTTTACCCCGCGCGTTGTCCACGGCGATTTCGATGAAGCGTCATTACTGATTGATCGCAATCGCGCGGTTGGGGTTACAGCGTGGACCGATTTACATATCGGCGACCCGGCGCGGGATTTCATGTGGCTGGCTTCCACCGAGTCTCTTGAGTTCCGTGAAGCAGTACTGTCTGCCTATCATCGGCATATGGCGGTTCCGTCGGATCACGTTGATCTGCACATCATGCGCAGGGCTGCCCTGGCTGCTGAGTTTTCTCTTGCGAAATATTTGATGTCGGGCATTCACGCATCCGATGACGAGGTTATTACTGAAGCGGAATCCATGTTGTCCGAGCTGGCAGCAGACATTGACCGGACCGGTGGTCAAGATATCGGCCAGCAGTTCTGGGAGCCCTCAGCGGAGGTAGCAGCCGAAGATGACGTGGTGATAGCCTCCGACGAAGAACATGTGCCCCAGACCGTTGCAGCCCGCGAAGTTGCCACTCCTACTGATACCACTGCGACAGCCCAGCCCTCAGCATCCGAAGACTCCCCTGAAGCACCAGCGGCGAATCCTGTTGACACCCAAGATGTGACTCCTTCTCCTGCTACGCGTGACAAGCAGGAGGCAGCAGAGCCTGCGCTTCCAAACGCTGCCGATGCTGCCGCATCTGAAAAGTCGTCAGATTCAACCGGTGAGGGGCCTGAAACCCAGGAACATCAGGCTCAACTGATCGTCCACAAATTGACCGAGGACGATGAAGTGGTACCTCAAGAGGTGGCTGAGGACGAAGATACTCAGCCCATCTCCTGGAAAGTGGTCCGTCAGAACTTGGAACGGGACTAGCTCTCAGACAGAGCGCTAGCCAGGATCGATTCAAGTTCTTCTGCGGTGGCGAAATCTTGGGGAGTTTTTTCGACCCCGTGGGCCAGATAGACGAATTTTCCGGTGATATTTTCTAGCGGAATACCGTGCAGTCTGGACCACGCCAGGCGATAAATTGCTAACTGGAGACTGCGCCGTGGCATTTCGGCATCCGTTGGTACACGCCCGGTTTTCCAGTCGACCAGCTCCCAGGTTGCTTCTGGATCGAACTCAATTGTACGGTCTCCCCCACTGCGAAATACCGCGTCGATTCGTCCGCGCAGCGTCAAACCAGCCACCGAGGTCTCGACCGCGGCTTCGATCATGACGGGGGTTTTCTCTGACCAATGCGAGGCCTCGAACTTCTCGCGTAGTTCGGCCAGTCCGGTGGCTTGGTCCCATTCGGCATCCACCAGCATCTCAGTCTCTTCAATATCGAAGGTCGGAGTCAGCCCCGGACGATTCTGAGTGTAGTAATGCTCAATCCATTCATGGACCAGGGTCCCCTCGCGTGCTGCAGCGGTCGGACGTTGCGGCATGGGGCGACGGATTTGCCGAGCCACACCTTCGGGATCGCTGGCCAGCTCAACGAAGCGGCTGGTCGAGATATGTTCGGGCATCGGGACATCATGTGTCAGCGGCACATTGGCTCGGTCCAACACCCAATGAATGCGTTGGGATAGATCCTCATCCAGACTGATCTCAGTCTCTGTGGCGTGTCGGACCCTATTGGCTGCCCGCTGCAGTACTGCACGGCGCGGGTGGCTGCGCCGTACTTCGACAGCGTGCTCATCGGGCTCCGGCAGTCTGCCGTCCTCACGAGCTTCGACCTGATAGTGGACGGGGCCATCCAGTGGATCATATGGCCACTGGGCGACGACGGCTTTGGCGCGTCTCGGATTTTCCTCGGGAAATTCTTCAGCCCAGTGCGCCTTGTAATCCAACCCGTGATCATTCTGGTACTGGACCATTTCTTCCAGAAAAACCGACATGCTATCGGGACGTTTAGTAATCCCTTGCCAGTGGGCGCCGGATACCCATAACAAGTCTTTGGCACGGGTAAATGCTACATAAGCTAACCGTCGGGCCTCGTCGAGTTCATGCAGCTGTACCTGCTGTTTCAGTGTCAGAACTTCCCTACCCTGGGTCTCCATGATCGTCTCGGCCATCTTCTCAGACCAACCGTCTACCCCCGACAGCCCAGCCCATTCGCGAACGTCAGTGGCCAGTTCATATTCCCACTTGGGCAAGGTTTCAGCGTCACCGCGCAGCGGCCAGGGCAGATCTCCTCGACTCTTGGCAGTCCATAAATCTACGCTGGTACCAGGAAAGTACCGTTCATTGAGGCCCGGCACAAACACTGCGTCCCATTCTAGGCCTTTCGAGGCGTGCATCGTCATGATCTGCACGGCTCCGGGTTTTGGTTGTTCGGGAGGCATATCGAGGCCGTCTTCTTCATCTGCGGCTGTTTCGAGCCACGTCAGAAACGTTACGAGATCTAAGGTTCGCGTGTGATCCGCGGAGGCCTGGAAAGCTTCGGCAATTCTCAGGAACTCATCGAGGTAGCGGCGCGAAGCGACGGCTTCGTTGCCGGGACGCACACCAACCTCGATACCTAAGCCGGTGAGTTTTTCAATGTGTCGAATCAGCGTGGGAATGGGCAGATGGATCTGGCGCATGAGATCGCGCAACCTGGCCCCGATGGTATGCAGACGCTCGAGCCCGGCTTCGCTAAATCGTTGACCTCGCGGACTCGTCCAGTTATCTTTCGGAAGCCGCAAAACGGCGCTGACCAATGACGGATGGTCAATGTCTTCTTTCGGCGAGGTCTCAGCATTCAGCGGGTTATACCGATCCTGGTATTCCAACGTGCGGGCATAGGCATTGAGCACCCAGAGATCCTCGGGTCCGATGCGCCAGCGGGCATTCGATAACAACCGGATCAGCGGTTCGGATGACTGCGGTTCGGCGAGGACTTTGAGGATCGAAACAATTTCAATAATTTCGGGGATGCTTAACAGTCCCGCCAGCCCCACGACCTCGTAGGATATACTGCGGGCCTCGAGCGCTTCGATCAGTGGGGTGAACTGTTTTTTGGTTCGGCACAAGATCGCAGCGGTGTACTCCCCCTCTGCGATGGCCAGGTCTTGGATCCGTTGGGCCAACTGCGCTGCTTCGTCGTCGGCGGAGGCAAACCAGTTGAGTTCTACTGTCCCGGCTTGGGCACCCTGGCGGGGTTGCAGCTCTGGGATCAGATGACCGGCCTGTGCTTGTTCTCGCAGGGGCTGAGCGACATGATTTGCCACATCGAGAATCTGACTGCTGTTGCGCCAGGCGGTCGTGAGCTCAAGTTGCTCGGCACCGAACTCTTCGACGAAGGAAAACAACTGCCCGGCAGAGGCCCCGCGGAATCCATAGATCGACTGATTCGGGTCACCCACAGCGGTCACAGAGTGGGGTTCCTGGGTACCTCCGGCACGGCCATATAAGGCAGAAAACAGTTGTAATTGGGCGTGAGAGGTGTCTTGAAACTCGTCGAGCAACACGATCTTGTACTTTTCGAGTTCCACTGCTCGAACTTCAGGCAGCTGTGTTGCGATCAGTGCCGCGTATCGGACGAGGTCACCGTAATCCATGACGTTATTGGCGTGTTTGAGTTCTAGATAGCTGGTGACCATGTCCGCGATTTTGCTGCGGAGTTTCAGCCCGGCAAACAACGATTTGGTGTTGGCGGTCATGGATTTGCTTACCGGCAGGCCCTGTCCAAAGGTGAACATTTCGGCCAGTGCCGCATTGACCCGATCGGGTTCAACTAGGTGTTCAGCGCAGTCGCCGGCAAGTTTCTTGATGGCTTTGATGGTCGATGACAATGGCCGGTCGCGCACGTCATCGGCGATGCTGGTCAGCAAATCTTCCGATTGCACATCGGATAGGTCGATGTCGGAGTCATGGTCGCGGGCCACTTCGGTGATCAGTTGGTAGGACTCTGCTTCTCCGATGAGTCGGGCATCTGGCTCCACACCGATCCGCAGCCCGTGGTCTGCCACCAGCGAGTTGGCATAGGAGTGGTAGGTGGTCACAGTGGCTTGGCCGACCTCTGCGGTATCCAGTCCAAGGTCTAGGTCCGTATGAGAAGCCAGACGGTCGATAGCGCTGTTGATCCGGGTTTCCAATTCCCCGGCGGCCTTGCGGGTGAACGTCACCCCCAAGACCTCTTCTGGCCGGACGTACCCATTGGCAATCAGCCAGATCACCCGGTCGGTCATGGTGTGGGTTTTGCCCGACCCTGCCCCGGCGACAACTAATAGTGGGCTCGGTCCGGCCTCAATGATGGCGGTTTGTTCATCAGTCGGGTACAGCCGTTTGCTGGCAGGTTTGTGGTCCTCCAACAGGTCGGTCAGCTGGCGGGCGGTGTAGCGCGGTGGGTGACCCCAGGTTAGATCAGCCATTCGGTGACTTGTTGTCCTTCCTTGCACAGCGGGCACAGCGTTTTGAGGCTGCAGTCGTTTTCTTGGTGCACAGCATAAAAGTAGGGGCCTTGGACCCAGCGTGCAGCGTCGGCGATGTCTTGTTCAGCCCAGGTGTGACCCGGCTCCAGCGGCGCCTGGGGTTGGATTTGGACATTGGTCCGGTTTTTACCCAGTTGCACCAGGGCTGCTCCGGCCGGATCGGTGCGGTCGACAAGCTCTGTCAGTGCGCCTGCTTTGACCATGGCCTGATAGACCCCCAGTTGCGGCAGGCGGGTTATATCTGCTGCGCTGATTTCGGTAGCCCCGGTCTTCAGATCGACGATGTACGGCCGTCCGGATTGATCGACCTCGACCCGGTCGATGACCCCATTGAGTCTGACCTTGACTTCGTCAAACTCGAGATCAGCCGTGACTTGTTGTTCGACGGCGACGAGTCGGCGGGGCCCAAATTCTTCGGCAGTAGCTCCTCGACCGGTTTTGTAGCCGGACCGCATGCCAGAGACATATTGATAAAAGAATTCTAGGGCGCGTTCTGCTTTGGCATACAACGCATCGTATTCCCAACCCGGTTCGATGCCCGCTTCGGCGGCCAGCACGGGGAATTTTTCCTTTAGTTCAGTGAACATCGAGTCCACATCGGCATCCCGGTACTTTTCGGCGATCGCGTGGATGAACGTGCCGGTGGCAGCGGCTGGTCCTGCTGCGGAAGTCGAGACCTGATAGATAAACCACTGCAGCGGCGAATGGACCGCGGTTTCCACCGTCGACGGGGACAACTGAATGCGATTGGGTATGCCCTGCTCGTCGAGCCCATGAATGGGGCGCGTGGTTGATAATTCGTTGAGACCCCACCAATTTGCCGGATCGGCGGTAGCGATACCGCCCTCGGCAAGCACCGCGAGCGCACGAGCTGCCTGATCAGCCTGATTTTGCACCGTCTGGACATCGGCAACACCAGCTTCCAATTGGCGCTCGGCGTCTTCGAGGGTGCGGCGCAAGTGAATGACCAACCCATCTACCGTGAGCGGAGTCGCAACCGGAGTGTAGGGGCGTACCGGTTGCTCGTCGGTGGGAGTCCACGGGGCGAGCCGTTCAATGAACATGGATGGTTGGTGATCGGCATCGGCGACCGCAGTAGCGATCAATCGGCATGAGGCCCGAGAGATCGCAGCCGCAAAGGTTCTGAGCTCATCGTGGCGCACCTGGGCGATCCGCTCGTTGATGGGCTGCTGTCCTGCGGTGCCAGTGACCTCTTCGACTAATTCCTGGGTGTGTAGCAGTTGGCCGCGCAACCGGGTGTTAGGCCATACTCCTTCTTGGACGCCCACCACGAAGACGGTGTTCCAGTCACGTCCGGCCGCAGTGGTCGGGGTAAGTACAGAGACTCCGGTTTGACCGCCGCGGTTGGACAAGGAGTCCATGGGCAGGTCTTGTTCTGCCAGGTATTCAGTAAAACCGAGTGCGGTTTGGCCTGGGAACTGGACCGCATAGCGTTCGGCTGCCTCGAACAGGGCGACAGCGGCGTCGAGGTCGCGGTTTGCTCGGATAGCGGCGTCTTTATCGTTCGATAGGGCTTGTTCTTCCCAGACTTTCCCAACCTGTGGCAGGGCGGTCTCCCATCCGGCCCACAGCACCATCTCGGCCGAAGCTTTCTCATTGACCGTGGCTTGCACCATGGCTGCTAGCATTCGTCCGATGCGCACCGCCCCCGCGGTATAGCGTGGTAGGGGTCGATCTGGGTCGAGCCCCAGGATGCTCGCGGCGTCTTCTGGATTCGCGACCAGGTGATCGAGCAGTTCAGCGGAATCGCGGGTACCGTGCGCGTCCCGTTCGGCGGCCAGCAGCCGACGTCGCAGGTTGCGTAACTCTAGGGGCGTGGATGCGCCATAGCGCCCGGTGATCAACCAGTGCAGATCTGCGGGGTCTAATCCCGTGGCGGTTTCGGCTCTACCGTGCGCAACCGCGTCGGCTGCCGCGGTCAACACCAGCAACGGGGCGGCCGCAGGCTGTTGGTTTAACATGACTTCGCTGGTGGAACGCACCACCGGGATGGCTTCGGTTTCAAGAGCGGTCACGACTTCGGAGATTTTGGCCGCGGTGCGAGCTAACACCGCGATGTCTTCAAAGGCCACTCCCTGACGGTGGTGCAGTTCCAGGATTTGCTGGACGATAAACAGGTACTCTTGGACAGGTGAGGCCAGGCGATGGACGGCCAGCGCGTCGTCGTGGTCGGCTGCGCTGAGGTTGGTCCGGGCATCGGGCAGCCCGGACACGGCCGGGATGCGGCTGACGGTGCGCTGATAGGCCTCATGCAAGCGGTCTGCCAGCCGGTAGCCGGTTTCAAGCGTGATGGTGGGCGCGTTGGGGGCCAGGACTTGGGGCCAGTGGACGAGTTCTTGCGGTCGGGCGCCGCGGAATCCTTGGACGGTCGTATCCGGGTTGACGGTGATGACAATGTCACGATCGGTGCCGATGAGTTTGATCAGCCGGTGAATAGCGGGTGTGGCATCCTGGAAATCGTCAATGATGATGTGTCGGACGCGTTGTCTTTCGGCTGCGGCGAAGACCGGGTTAGCTTCCCACAGCTTCGCGGCGGCGGTGATGAGTCCCGAAGGGTCATATGCGGCGGCACCCGACAGATCCAGTACGTCGCGATAATCTTGCAGAATGGTGGCCGCTGCGACCCATTCGGCACGGCCTTTCGTTCTGCCCAGCGCGGCGAGTTCACCGGGATCGATGCCGTATTCGGCGCTGCGGTCGATAAGTTCGCGTAACTCATGACGTAACCCGCGCAGCCCGACAGCTTCGATGAGGTTTTCCGGCCATTCAATGGTCAGCTGCGGGTCGGTTTGATAGCCCTCAATGAGCTCAGCAATCAGCCGGTCCTGTTCAGCGCCGGCTAACAGTCTTGGGGTGACGCCTTCGTCTTCTCGCATCCGGTGGATGAGATCGAAAGCATAGGAGGCGAACGACCGAACTGGGGTCTCGGCTCGAGAGTCGACGGATTCATAGTTCAGGCGCGCGGTGAGGTAGTCCCGAAGCTGTGCCGCACCGGTTCGTGTATTCGTCAGCAGCAGCACCTGGTTCGTGGGCACTCCCGCAGTAATTTTGGCGACCGCGTATTCGACTGCTGTGGTGGTTTTCCCGGTTCCCGGACCGCCCAGCACCAGCATTGGGCCGTGTCCGGCCGGCTGGTCGACAATCTCTTGCTGTTGAGCGTCAAGAACCGGGGCAGGACGATACAGGTTTTTGGGCCGAAGCAGTTGCGGAGTGGAAACCATAGCTTCTATTGAACCATCTTTCGCCTGCGCACTAACAATGTATCCACAACTCCGGTGGTCATCCACATGTTATTCAATTCCGGTCAGCGACAAGGTATTTTGGAAACATGCTCAATCCTGAACGCGTCTTGGCCATCCCGGGTCCGACCGAGCCCTGGCATGCTGGGACGCTAGTGGGGTTTGATTTAGAAACCACCGGCCGTAACCCGCACACCGCGCGTATTGTGACGGCCTCTATTGTGCTGCTGGATCCGCAGGGTCAGCTGCGTGCCACCGCCGAGTGGCTGGTTGATCCCGAGGTCGAGATCCCTGCTGAAGCGGCCGCGGTGCACGGGGTTACCACCGAGCATGCTCGAGCCCATGGGATGGATGCGACCCTGGGGTTGGGTGAAATTGTGGCTACGCTGATGGATTTCATGTATCACCGTGTCCCGGTCGTGGCCTATAACGGGGTCTACGATTTCACGGTGCTGACCGCTGAGATGGCTCGCCGCCAAATGGGCGAGTTCGCGGTGGCTGGTGTGGTGGATCCATACGTGTTGGATAAACATGTCGACACCTACCGGAAGGGAAAACGGACCCTCGAAGCTGTGTCGGCTCACTACGGGGTTACCCTTGATGCTGCTCACACGTCCCTGGCCGATTCGATTGCTGCCGTCCAGGTTGCTCAAGCCATGGTGGCCCAGCATCCGGAACGCTTCGATGTGCCACTGGAGACGATTTTTAACCACCAGATCCGATGGAAAGCCGAGCAAGCGGCAAGCTTTGAACAGTATTTGCGGCGCAAGAATCCCCAAGCGACAGTCTCTCGAGATTGGCCTGTGGAGCACCCACCCGCTCTGGCTCCTGCATGATCTCACCCTAAGTTGGGATTGTCTTTGGGCGCCCGAAGATCTTACGCAGGACGGGCCTGCCCCGCGTCGGGCTGCTGGCTGTCACCACGTTCATTCTCTATGGTTTCTGCCAGGAGTTTGCCGCCGTTGGTCAGCAGGGCTCTCTTCCACGGCAAGACCCCATCAATTTCAATTTGGATGGAAAAGCTCAGCAACGTTCGAATGATGACAATGATGCCAAGCACTACTGCTTCTTCGAGCGAGGGATTCATCACGGTCCGGATGAGATCGGCAGCAACCAGAATCTCCAAGCCCAACAGAATCGCTGACCCCACCATGGTGCGCACCAGGTGAAAGGCGGCACGTCCGCCTCTGCGATGCACCAGCGCGCGCAGTGCGAAGTATCCCGCGATCACAAAACCGATAGTCATGGTCACCACGCCGAGTCCCTCAAGGACCAGGACAATCACTTCAACGACAGCTTCGAGGGACATCACGTGAGACTCCTGGAGGACGCATGGAAATTGTGTTCTTACCGAGACCGTTTGTCGTGTTGGAAAGCCCTCCCGCGTCAGGAGGCGGGGGTCAGATCTTCACGAACTTCAGCATGGTGGCACGCCGAGGGATGATCGGTCCCGGGACGTGTGACTAGTGCTGGCACTTGTTCAGCACAAATCTCAGTAGCCTTCCAACATCGGGTGCGAAAACGGCACCCTGAAGGCGGATTGGCCGGACTGGGCGGGTCCCCCTGCAGTACGATCTGTTCCCGTTGCCCGCGAAGTGTCGGGTCCGGCACTGGCACCGCAGACAGTAACGCCTGAGTGTACGGGTGGGCCGGGGCGCCATAGATTTCTTCCTCGGTACCGGTTTCCACAATCTTGCCCAGGTACATCACCCCGACACGATCGGAGATGTGGCGTACTACCGACAGGTCATGGGCAATGAAAATATATGACAAGCCGAATTCGACTTGCAGGTCATCTAAGAGGTTCATCACTTGGGCTTGTACCGACACATCGAGTGCCGAGACCGGTTCGTCCAAAATAATGACATCTGGGTTCAGGGCCAGCCCACGAGCGATACCAATACGTTGACGTTGTCCGCCAGAAAATTGGTGTGGGTAGCGGTTAATGTGTTCCGGGTTCAGACCGACAACATCAAGTAGTTCCTGGACACGTGTGCGGATCCCTTGTTGAGGTTTGACATCCGGGTGGACGCGGAATGGTTCGGCCACAATATCGCCTACCGACATGCGCGGATTCAACGAGGTATATGGGTCCTGGAAAATGATCTGGATCTTGCGACGTAGGCGTCGTAGCTTGTCCCCGGAGACAGCAAGAAAGTCTTCGCCCTGGAATTCAATCTCACCCGCGTCGGGTTCTTCCAACCGAACTAATAATCTGGCCAACGTAGATTTCCCGGAACCCGATTCACCGACAATGCCCAGTGTTTCACCGCGACGTAGTTGCAAGTCGATGCCATCAACGGCCTGGACTGCACCAATTTGTTTCTGAAAGATGACCCCGCGGCGCAATGGGTAGTGTTTGACCAAGCCGCGGACGTCGAGCACGACCTCGCGGTCGGCGAAGGGATCAGTGGGTGATGTCATCATGATGCTCCTGGGTGGCGTCGGGGTGCAGCTGATCACGGTAGTGGCAGGCAGAAACGTGGTCTTGGATCACCGGCAGCAGTCCTGGTCGTTCGGCTACGCATAGTTCTGTGGCCATCGGACAGCGAGGCTGAAATAGACAGCCCGGTGGAAGGTCGGTGAGTTTGGGTGGCAGTCCCTCGATGGCCCGCAGCCGCCCATCGGTGCCATCGATCCGTGGAATAGAATCCAGCAGGCCTTGAGTGTAGGGGTGTGAGGGGTGCCGGTAGATTTCAAACACGTCAGAGGCTTCCATTACTTGCCCGGCGTACATGACAGCGATTTCGTCAGCTACATCCGCCACAACTCCCAGGTCGTGGGTGATCAGGATCATCCCCATGGTGAATTCATCTTGCAAGTCTTTGAGAAGCTTCATTACTTGAGCCTGAACGGTGACGTCCAGCGCGGTTGTGGGTTCATCGGCGATGAGTAGCTCGGGGTCTAATGCGATGGCCATAGCGATCATGATGCGTTGTCGCATTCCCCCAGAAAATTCGTGCGGGTAGTCTCCCACCCGATCTTCGGCCGCTGGGATTCCCACCCGTTGCATCAGCTGGATGGCCCGTTCCCGTGCTTGTTTGCGGTTCATTTTGTGGTGGACCCGGAACATTTCGGCAATCTGCCATCCGACCGGATACACCGGATTCAACGCTGACAGCGCGTCTTGGAAGATCATCGCGATGTTGCGTCCGCGGAGTCGACGTCGCCGCTCTTCGGGCATGGTCAACAGGTCCTCGCCGTGGAAGAGGATTTGACCGCCAGAGATGTTGCCGGGTGGGATATCTAAAATTCCCATGATGGCTTGTGCGGTCACGGATTTCCCGGATCCCGACTCCCCCAAGATGGCCAATGTTTGACCGGCTTCAAGGGTGAAGTTCAGTCCGTTGACGGCTTGGACCACGCCGGATTTGGTACGAAATTCAACGTGCAGGTCACGGACTTCCAGCAATGGAGCGGTCTGGTTGGTCGATTGCACCTTGTCGGCCCTCATTTCTTAATTTTGGGATCGATGGCATCGCGGATGGCATCGCCCATCACGGTGAACGCGAACACAGTGATCGCCACAAATATCAGGGGGAACACCAACAGGTGGGGCACGGTTTGGATGTATCCGTGGGCGTTGGATAGTTGCAGTCCCCAAGAAATTGAGGGCAGTTGGAGACCAACCCCGAGGAAGGTCAGAGCGGCTTCGGCGGATATCATCAGCCCGACCAAGATTGAGGAATACCCCAGGATGGGGGCCAGCGAATTCGGCAGGATGTGTCTGCGCATGATGGCCATGTGCCCGGCGCCCATCGCCCGGGCTGCTAGGACGAATTCGTTATTTGTCACGGCCATGACTGCTCCGCGCATCAAACGCATCGTGATTGGCCAGGTGAAAATCGTCAGCACGAAGGCGACTTCTAGAATTCCGCGGGATTCTAAGACATTGAGGAAAACTATGGCACCTAAGAAATACGGGATGGCAAACACCATGTCGGCAAAACGCGATATGACGGTGTCAATCCATCGGCCAAAGTAACCGGCCACCAAGCCCAGAATGATGGAAACGGCTACCGATAAGGCAGCGACCACGACGCCCACGGCGATTGAAGCTCGCGCCCCGTAGATCACACGGGTGTAGTAATCACAGCCTTGAATATCGGTTCCGAACCAGTGCTGGGCTGACGGTCGTTGCCGGCTGCGTTCCAACAGACATTCTTGTGGACTGGTATTGGTGAACAGCTGCGGAAAGATTGCCATGAGCACCATAATGATCAGGATGATCCCCGAGATGATGAACCACGGGTTAGTGCGTAGGCTGCGCCAGGCGTCTTTCCACAGGCTAGCGTCCTCTTCGGGTTTCGCGCCGGTGGCACGAGCTTCAGTCGGGTCGTGCCGTGCTTCGATCAGCTCACTCATAACGAATCCTCGGATCAAGGTAGGCGTACACGATGTCGACAATCAGGTTAACGACTACAAAGAAGATCACCAGGATGGTCACGATCCCGACCACCACGGTGCCTTCTTGTTGCTGGATCGACTGAAAAACCTGTTGTCCGATCCCCGGAAGGTTAAAGACTGACTCGGTGATGATCGCGCCACCGATCATGGTGGCGAGATCAGCCCCAATGAAGGTCACCACTGGTATGAGCGCGTTGCGCATAGCGTGGCGCCCGACGACCCGTCCGCGCGGTAGGCCTTTGGCGGTGGCGGTGCGAACATAGTCCGAGCCCAGTGTCTCGACCAGCGAGTTGCGCAGGAGACGTGCCACGAGCGCGGTCGAGACCGCAGCGAGTGTGAAACCCGGCAGGATGTAACTTTGTAGCCCGGCACCGGCTCCCGCGATCGGAAACCAACCCAACTGAAGGCCGAAAATCAACTGCAACCCGAAGGCGATGGCCAGTACCGGGATGGCAACCACAGCCACGGATGAGACTTGGACGAGACGGTCGATGAAACGGTCGCGGTAGAGGGCTGCTAGAGTACCGGCGATGAAGCCCAGCACGGTTTGGAAAATCAGCGCTACCATCGCCAAATACAACGTTACGGGAAGACGTTGGGCGACGATGTCGGCAACGGGGCGCCCTTGGAAGGTAGTGCCAAAATCGCCCATGACTACCCCGCCAATGTATTTGAAGTATTGGACGAACAGGTTGTCGTCGAGGTTGTACTGGTCGCGCAGAGCTTGTTGGACCGCTTCGGGCATGGGTCTGTCCCCGCTCAGTGCACGAATCGGATCGCCCGGAATCGCGAATACCAGCGCGTAGACAATAAATGTCGATAGCAGTATCACCGGGATGAACTGCAGCATGCGCCGAAGAATGTAGCGAATCATATAAGTCCTTCGACCAGTCAGATACGAAGTTGAGGTAGCTCATGTGCTACCTCACGTGGGACAGGACCGGTCCGTCCGCACTATGTCGGACAGACCGGATACCTGTTTGCCGGTAGGAGGTTATTCCTGTGTGACGACTACCTCTTCGACGCGCAGGAAGGTTCGCGGATCTACGTTGATACTCTCACCGTCGATGCGATCTGAATACACCGTGTGGAAGTCTTGGAACCACAGTGGGACAGCTGGCATATCTTCTAGCAGTATGTCTTCAGCTTGCTGATAGAGCTCGTCGGATTCGCCTTCTTCGGCGGCGTTGGCTTCGTCGATGAGGCTGTCGAACTCTTCGCTTGAGTAGCCGAAGTAGTTCGATGAGGCGTCAGTGGTGTAGATCGGTTCCAGCGCGTACTGCGGGCTGGGGTAGGACAGTACCCAGCCGAGACGGTATGGACCGGTGATCTCTTCGCTCTCCTGCAGATCCAGGTACTGCGCGAATTCCAAGGATTCGAAACTAATTGAATCGATCGGCAGATTCTGCTGCAACTGGTTCGCAACAGCTTCCATCCAATCCTCGTGCCCCGCACCCGAGTTGAAGTACAAGGTCAATTCGGAGGGTCCACCAGCTTGTTCATAGAGATCAGAGGCAGCTTCCGGATCAAATTGACACTGCTCACCACAGGCGTCCTCGCGACCTTGGGGCAGCGTGGGTGGAATGATGCTGTGAGCTGCCGTGTGGCGTTCATCAAAGATCGAATCGAGAATCGCTTGCCGATCAATGGCCATCGAAACCGCATGCCGGATGTCGGCGTCAGTGAATTCTTCCTGATACATCGGGAAGCCCAGGTAGGTAAACGATGAGGTTTCGGAGGCTACCCAATTGTCACCGAAGTCGGCTTCCAAGCTCGCAAACCGATTCGGTGGTGCGTTATCGACAATGTCGAGTTCGCCTGATTGAACGTCCATGTACGCGGTGTCCACATCGCTATAGATTCGCCATTCGATGCTCTCGGGTACACCCGGTTCCTCACCAGGCCAGTCTTCGTAACGGGTCATCTTGATTTCGACATCGTGAACCCATTCGCCATCCATCTGGTATCGGCCGTTACCGACCGGGGCGGATTCGAAGGTGTCGATGTCGTCTATGGCGTCTTGAGGAAGTGGATAGAACCCGGTGTAAGAAAGCATCATGGGCAGATCCCCGAAGGGCTCTACCAGTTCGATTTCTAGCGTGTAGTCATCAACAGCGCGTACGCCTTCCAGTTCTTCCACGTCACCATTGACGACTTCGTCGTAGCCGAGGAAGCTGTCGTAGAAGCCGGCGTTGGCTTGGGCATTGTCGGGATCCACGGTCCAATTGAAGGTGTCGACAAAAGTCTGAGCATCAATGGGATCACCGTTGTGGAAGGTCCAGTCTTGGTTCAGCTCAAAGGTCCACGTGATGTTATCGTCACTCTCCCAGCTCTCGGCGACCCCGGGGACGACTTCAATATCTTCGTAGTCAACTGAAGTGAGCCCGGTAAAGAGTTGTTCGAGAACTTTAGACCCGCACACTTCGGTGCTGTTACCGGGCAGTAAATTCTGCGGTTCACAGTTGTAAATCGAGACAGCGCCGCCCCCGTCAACGGGCTGGGCTGCCTCGCCATTAACAGCACCGTCATCGGTGCCACCGTCTCCCCCATTGCCGCCCGGGGCACAGGCTGAAAGGGCCAGCGCTGAGGCAGCTGTTATGGCAAGGGCACCTACTAATTTGCGATGTTTCATGCGTCGATCCTCCATCAAGGTGCGATGTGATACTCATTACTACAAGTAGTGATGAGTGTGATACATATTACATGAATGACACGCTAATTTCAGGTATCCCTGCAGATGAACCACTGATTTAAGCGAGAGTGGAGCTATGTTAGCAACCATGCACCTGCCGGACGTGGCAGTGGTGCCAGTTCGCCTAACGAGGGCGCTGAAATCTACATCATGGTACTGGGAACCCACCCACCTCGCCTGTCAGTCGTGCGGTAAAGCCCGGTGCACTGCTGCGATAATCTCGTTAGGTGTTAGCCCTAGCTGCTGCATCCGTTGGACATAGTGGGCAGTCAGCTCTTGGGCTTTTGGCCCGTGCTCCCCTTGGGCTTGAGCGGCGACGATCGTTCCGTGGCGACCCCGAGTTTCGAGATAGCCTTCGGTTTCTAATTCCTTATATGCTCGAGCCACCGTGCCGGGAGCAACCCCTAGGTCTGCCGCCAACCGCCGCACCGCAGGGAGTCGTGTTTCTTCAGGTAGCTGACCAGACTGGATCTGCTGGATAAGTTGGCGTCGCAGTTGCTCATATGGTGGCACCTCAGCTGCCGGATCAAGGCGCAAAACCGTCACGACGACACCCCTGTCGGCCAGAGCTGGCGTTGTTCATAGCCCTTCCGTTGACCGGTCAGCCATGCTGACATCGGACCCCAGGCCATGACCGCGATCAATAGCCCATAAAAGGCCAGCGAGATGCCACCCATCATCCAGGCCAGTGGTTCGTTCTCACGGTAGAAGCCATCGAAGATGAGCGCTTCGCTGATGCAGATAAGCCAGAATACTAACGAAAGCCCGCCGACGGCGATCGTGAGGTTCGTGACTTGGCGCAACCCGTCAGCACGTTCGGCATCGTCCCAGGCGAGTTCGAGCTCGGATGCACTGCGAGCCGGTGCGTCCAGCACTTTCCGGATCGCAACGAAAGCGATACCCCATGTCACCAGCGCCGCAAACGCGATGCTACTGCCCATTAGCACACCGTTTACCCCGGGCATCTCGGGGAGCTGCTGCAGCAGGACGGCCCCGCCGAGCGAACCAATCACCATGACCAGAGGAACCAGCCAGAAGCCGAATCGTTCACCCCTGGTGAGGTAGTCCGATAACCCAATCGAACGGGTGCGCGCCACTGTCGGACGATCGGCTTCGGGGTCTGGCCGAAATGCTGCAATCGCCCAGGCACCACCAAGCGCCGTACCTGCGCCGGCGAGGAAAATCAGTAAAGCGGGGGCCACCCCGTCCTCATTGTCGAAAAACACGATGAAGATCAGCGTGGCGATCACGATGCCGGTGGCGCCGCCAATTCCCATGCCGCGCTGACGTCGCTTGATACGCTGAACCACCGCCGGCACCATAGCAGCCGGCAACGGCAGTCCCACCTGCTGGGCGTGCGCCGCAAGCTGCTTACGTTGCGGATTTCGACTCCCTCCTTGGGTCAGGGCGGTAGCCGGGATAACGAAGCACACCAAAGCTATAACGATCCAGATAGCGATACTCATGACGAACCTTTCAATGTATCAATACAATCACCGTACTCCTCCCAGCTTGATTGTGTCAATACAATCTATGAGCGCGCAGCAGGGACGCTGGCCGGATACCTGAGTCACTATGACTCAACTTTCTTGCAAAATTCGAACCTTTTCGGAATAATCCAAATCAACGATGCGTTACTTGAGTTAGATGCACTCAACTTTCGAGGTGGGCAGGATGCTCACCTGTACTAGGAGGACAAGAATGCCTGCATTTTTCGGCCCCGCCGGTTCAGATGGCGGATCCTTCGACGATTTTATTGCTCGCTTCCTACAGGGCCAGCGCCCGGGACGACAGGCGAGCCCCGTCGACATCAACCGCTTGCTGAGCAAGCGGACCCACGAGATCGTAACCAATGCTGCCAAATTTGCGGTAGAACGCGGTCAAACTGAAGTCGACGCACTGCACATTCTGCGCGTCATGCTCGAAGATGACCCTGCGGCAGCCGGCGTCCGCCAGGCTGGCGTCGAACCAAAAGCCATTATCAACGCTGTGGATGAGCAGCTACCCGCCCCGGTGGAAGATCAAGGTGCCTCTGCTGCAACTTTGAATGGCTCTGCACAAAAAGTGCTCTTGGATGCATACCAAGTGGCTCGCGGCATGGGTTCGACCTATATCAACCCTGAGCACGTGTTCTTCGCATTCGTGTTGAACCAGGACTCCCCTGCCGGTGGTCTGCTGGCTCAAGCCGGTGTAACCCCGCAGTCGCTGCAGGCTGGGGCCCAGCAAGCCCACGCCCAGCAAGCAGCCCAGCAACAGGCTGGGGGCGACTCTGAGGAGTCCATGCTTGAAAAATACGGCCTGGATCTGACAGAAGAAGCCAAAGCCGGTCGCCTGGATCCAGTTATCGGGCGCGACCAGGAAATTGAACAAACCATTGAGGTCCTGGCTCGTCGAACCAAGAACAACCCGGTACTCATCGGTGAGGCCGGTGTCGGCAAGACCGCCATTGTGGAAGGTCTGGCTCAAGCGATCATCGAAGAAAAAGTCCCCGCACAGTTGAAGGGGCGCCGTGTCATCAGCCTGGATCTTCCCGGCATGATTGCTGGGACCCGGTACCGCGGTGACTTTGAAGAGCGCTTGACCGGCGCGATCGAGGAGCTGGCGGAAGACAGCAACACGATCGTCTTTATCGACGAGCTGCACACGGTCGTCGGCGCCGGTGGCTCTGGTGAATCCGGTGGTATGGATGCCGGAAATATCCTGAAACCACGGCTTGCACGCGGTGACCTGCACATGGTCGGAGCGACCACGCTCAAAGAGTACCGCACGATTGAAAAGGACTCGGCGCTTGAACGTCGCTTCCAACCGATCACCGTGGGTGAACCTTCGGTTGAGGACGCGGTGCAGATTCTTCATGGGCTTGCCGATCGGTACGCAGACCATCACCAGGTGACCTACACCGATGACGCGCTACGTGCCGCCGTTGAATTATCAGACCGGTACATTACGGATCGGTTCTTGCCCGATAAGGCCATTGATCTGATTGACCAGGCCGGAGCCCGCTTGTCATTGCAGCGTGGTCCGGTTGGCGATTCGGCAACTGACATTGAAGCGCTGCGCTCGAAGTTGGCTGAGTTGGAAGCGGAGAAGAACTCTGCCGTCAACGCAGAAAACTACGAACGCGCCGGGGAACTCCGCGATCGGGTGCAAGAGGTCAGCCAGCAGCTGGCCGAAGCCGCCGCTCGCCCGGCCTCGACCTCATCGGTAGTCGATGAGGCCGCAATCGCTGAAATGGTCTCTCGTGCCACCGGTATCCCGGCGGCACGCATGACCGAGGCGGAGAAATCTCGTCTGGCGCGGTTGGAAGCCGAACTCCACGAACGGGTCATAGGCCAAGACGATGCGGTCACTGCGATCGCCCGAGCCGTGCGTCGTTCCCGCACCGGGATGGCTGATCCATCCCGTCCGGTCGGCAGTTTCTTGTTCCTCGGCCCGACCGGTGTGGGGAAAACCGAACTGGCCAAGGCCCTGGCTGAGTCGCTGTTCGACGACGAAGACGCCATGGTGCGTTTCGATATGTCGGAATTCGGCGAACGCCACACGGTGTCTCGTCTGGTCGGTGCCCCTCCGGGCTATGTGGGTTACGATGAGGCCGGTCAACTGACCGAACGGGTGCGTCGTCGTCCGTACTCGGTCATCCTACTGGACGAAATCGAAAAGGCACATCCAGATATCTTCAACCTGCTATTGCAGGTATTAGATGATGGACGCTTGACCGATGGACAGGGTCGCACCGTGGACTTCCGCAACACCGTGGTCATTATGACTTCGAACCTGGGCTCGGAGCACATGTCTTCGAATGCCCCATTAGGGTTCGTCTCCGGTGATGCCGAAAGCACTCAGCGTGACATCAAGCAGAAAGTTATGGGCCGGTTGCGTGAATTCATGCGTCCGGAGTTCCTCAACCGCATTGACGACACGCTGTTGTTCAACCCGCTGACCCGTGAGCAGTTGCGCGACATCGTTGGTATGCAATTGCAAGCATCCGAACAGCGCTTGGCCGCCCAGGACATCAGCCTGGAAGTCGATCAAGCAGCTCGGGACTGGATTGCCGAAGAAGGTTACGAGCCAGCTTATGGTGCTCGCCCGCTGCGTCGCGTCATTCAGCGCAAGCTGGACGATCAGGTGGCGGATCTGTTGGTTGCCGAAGCCGTTGGAGCTGGCGATACCGTACAGGTCACCGTGGAAGACGACGCGCTGGTTGCCAAACCGATTCGAGCAGAGAAGGCTATTGCCGCCTAATCTCCGCGTCTAGGCGGTAAAACATGACCAGGCCGGGTGGTTGCTGTGTTGACAGCAACCACCCGGCCTGGTCATGTTTGAAGGGCTACGCCTGTTCGCTCATTTCTGGCAGGTCAGAAAATGAGTATGGCGGCCATGGTCCGAGGTATCGGATGTTGATCCCCGGTTGGGTGTCTCGAATGTCGGCCAGCTCAACGCCCACCGCGTCGATTTGGTCTCTGTGGACCAACAGCGAGGCGGTCAGCACGGTGACGTTGCCCGGGGTTTTACCCAAGCGTGCGTTTTCGACCATGTCTTCTGCTAGGGCGACTAGTCGTTGCCGGTATTCGGGATAGAGTTCGTCCGCCATGCGATCTGCGACCTGTTTGGTGCGCTCTTCTATCCGCTTTCGGTAGAGCCGTTGCACGCCGGCCGGACGCGTCTCGGCCTCCTGGCGCATCTGCACGAGATCTTCGTGCGAGGCCGTGGCGGCTTCTTCGTCTAGTGAGATGTCGACGCGTAGCTCCACGTATTCGCGCAAGCGTTCGAGGTGGTCGCGAATGGTGGCACCGGATGCAGCCAGCCACTGTTCGAGTCGCTGTGCAGCATCCTGTTGGGTCTCAGGGTCCGGCGCGACGATCACGTTGAACGTCATCGGTAGCACCGTGCCGGCAGCGTGCCAAGCCTCATCCACGACCTGACTGTGTTCGAGGATCCAACGTTGCACATCAGAGTCAGCTCCCTGGTACGGCTCGGTTTCAGACTCGTGCACAATCGCGGTGATCCCGTCGCTATTGACGAGCCGAAGCTGCGCGCCATCGATTCCAGCTGGCAGCTCTGAGGTGGCGACACTGTCCGCGGGCACTAGGGCGTACACGTATAACCCGGTGGTCATTATGGCATCGCCTGCCCTTCTCCTTGTGCTTCTTCAGCCCACCGTGCGGGGTTGATTAATTTATCTATGACTTCATCCACCACATCATCGAGCCCACGGTGTAAGTCTTCCACTGAAGCGGTAATCCCGTGTTCGGCTTTGATCTCGTCCATAGCTTCATCGAGTTCCATGAGTGCGTCTCCGAGGCGTTCTTGTTCTTCTTCCGTGAGGTCTCCGCCCTCAAGACGACGCACTGCTTGGGTTTCTAGCGCCTCTTGGATCACCTCGACCAGGGTCACGACGAGAGTAAGCACCCCGTGTTTGAGACTGTTTTCATCGATTTCAAGCATCGGACCCCTCTTTCGTGTCGACATGCTGGGGCATTTTGGAGCGGAAGGTTTGTAGCCATTGTTCAGGCTGTGCGATCGCAAGATACGCGGCTGTGTTCTCACCCGTGAGGTATAAGACAGCGTTGTGACCGGAGGGGGCTTTGCGTTCGACCAGTTCGATACCGGTCAGTTCTTCCCACGCCAGGTTCACGGCGGGACGCGCATCAAGCGGTGCTTGCCATGTGAGACGATCATCGTCTACTTTTAGTGAACCGCCACGCCAGGTTTCTCCGCTGGCTCGGGTTTCCAGTGCCCAGGCATGAGTACTTGATTTCGTCTCGGCATCTGGGGTTGCTGGGGCCCCTGGCAGTTTTACCATCGGGCGGGATTGTGCGATCAGTTCGCGCATGCGTTGTGGTGCAGCAGCAGAGAGCATCGTTGTCGTCCCGTCTGCTGTCTCGACGAGTAGCCGGGTGCGAGTTTCTGAACCGATGGTGCGCTGGTCGTGAAGTCGCAATGCATAAATATGTGCCAAATCGATCTCCCACAGCACTTCTTTTGGGTCGCGTCGAAACACGACCAAGCGTTGGTTGGTCAGATACAGCCCACCTGGGCGCCACGTCTTGGCAAAGTCCTCTTGATAGTGGCCGCCCGCCATTTTGGCTACTATTTCCTCGCCTTCGGCCAGGGGGAAGTGGCGTGCTACCGATTTACGGACCCAAGCACGCGTTTTTTCGTCCCAGTCGCGCATCATGCCGTATTCCAGCATGGTTTCCATGCCGGCGATGGTGGCGCGCAGATTGACTCCGATGAGGGGAATGTCGGCGACGGAGATAATGAGATCAACGTTTAGGTAGGTACCCTTATCGAGCAGGACGGTTATGAGATCAGCCAGCGTTACATCAGGGTTCCGGACCGGCTCCATGGGGGCCCTTGACTCCGGGGGACGAGATGCCAGGTCACTCATGATTGCTTCCGTGCGGGTTCTTCTTCGTCCTCAGCCGTTGCTGCTGCCTGCTGGTCCTCATCCGTTTCTACGGCTTGTGCGCTCGAGTGAGCCGGTTGCGAATTGTTCTGGAGAGCCTGTGCCGACTGCCAGCCGCACCACGGGCAGAATTCGTTGAGGAGTTTATCGACCGGTGAGGATTTACCACATTCAGGACATGTTTCTTTGGTTTCGATTGCTTGTCGCCAGGCAACGGTTTCTGTATTCGTACCGGCGGGAAATTCCAGGCCGTAACGGGCCGCAGTTTCAAATGATGCCAAGGCAGCTCGAATACGGATACCCAGCAGTTCAACCCCTGCCACGGAGACCATGATGTCTGCATTGAGCACGAGGCCTTTGTCCAGGAGCGTCTCCACCACGTGAATGAGGGTGCCTTCACGGCTTCGTTGCGGTTCCATTCCGCGATTGGATCCACCACGTGCGACCGTCATGTAATGCAGCCTCCTTGAAGACCCGTCGATTAATCAGCTTGTGTGCGTCCTCGGAAGTAACGAGACTTACGGGAGTAGCCGGTAAGATCGCCGCTACCATCGACATCTACCTCATACTCGGCCATGATGTCGGCGGTATTCGGGATACGGGCAGATTCCACGACTTCAACCGTAATCCGCCAGCCATCCTCATGAGCTTCCAGACCCACGACTGATTCGGGCGTACGCGTGGTCAATAACTGGAGTTGTTTTAGTGCTGCCACCGTGGCCTTACTTGCTGAAATTTTTGGTTTCGATTGACGTTTTGTCGTTGTCTGCCCGCTCTTCGAAGTGTCAGAGGAGCGCGTTGAACTCTTGGTCTGAGTGCGTTGTTTCGGCGCGGATTCCTCACTGGAGGAGCTCGGGCGCCGTGTCCGAGTCGTTTGGCTCGTCTTCTTCGTCTCGCTGCTGTCTTGCCGCTGTTCCGTCATGTTTCTGCCGATCTGTTAGGGGTCAGCATCTGGGTAAGGGTTATTCCGCCTCGCGCCTGCGTGCCGTGAGCAGCCGCTGAACGAGTTCCTTTTCTTGCTCGGTTGCTTCCTCATCAGAAAGTCTGCCATCTTCACGTGCTCGGGCGACCTCTTCGAGTTGCCGACGAATCGCTCCGGGGTCATAGAACTGGCGCTCGGCTTCTTCTTTAAGTTGTTCAGCCACCCAAATAGTGCCCTTGATGGGGCCAAAAAATATGCCAGAAAATAACCCCATGTTCGTCCCTCCTGCTATTGCTCTCCTACGAAGTCGTAGGGGGCCTGCGGACCGAGTAATTGAAAGTGTATTCTGCGATGCAGCTGTCCGGCTACAGTCTCGAGAGCATTTTCAAATTCCGTAACAGTATCTCGGTGAACCAATACGGCTAGCTCAACAACGTCTTCGACTTGGCCAGCCTCTTGCTCTACGAGATCTTCGACCGTGGGTGAGACTGCATCGATGATTTGCTGTGCATGATCGACCCGAAGACGGTCGAAAGCACCTACGATAAGTTCGCCAAGCTCAATTCGTTCTTGCCGGGTCTCATCCTCGGTCGTTCCGGAAATTCGTTCCCGCAATCGTGCCACCTCAGGATCCTCTTCGATCAAGTCGCCTAAGACCGCATCGCGGATATAACGGGCCCGCACAGTATATTGTGCGGTCCCGTCTAATCGCTCTAAAGCCTCCAAATAGTTCGCTTCGTTCTCGACTAAGACCGTTTCGTGAAGCTCCTCAGCAGTCGGCACGATCGTTCCGAATGCCATTGGCAGGACGGGGATCTCAGCTGCAATACCATCTAAGACCGTACTGTGCGCCAAGAGGTTATCCGGGGTCCCTATCTCTGCATCCGGATCGACCGGAGTCACCACAACTGCCAAATCATCGAACCGGCTGACTTCTACAGGCGATCCTTCGATACCAATAAGCTGCGCCGGAAGCTCTGCGGAAGCAGGAATGATGCCGTACACGTACAGCTGGTCTGACTCCTCGTTCACGGTCATTTATGTCCTGTCTATACTTCTCGTTATTCAGAGGATTGTTTTTGACGCTTGGGAGCGGCTTTCTTCTGCCGTTCTTCGTCATCGTCATCGTCGTCAGAGGTCAGTGCATCTTTAATGCCTTCAACCGCTCCTCCGACTTTGCCTTTAGAACCGCTCTCGGTGACACCCTCCAACATTTCGGTAAGGTCTTTACCGCCCTGTTGCGTCAGGTCCAGACGGTTTGTGGCTTCCGCAAACCGCAGGTAAGTGTCAACGCTCGCGATGACAATTCTGGCGTCAATTGTCAGAATTTCGATCCCAACCAACGAGACGCGCACGTAGATGTCGATGACTAATCCTTTATCAAGAATCATCTCGACAACATCCGCAAGCGAGCTCGACGATGGACGATCAACATAACTTCCCTGAGAACGTCGTGTCGGCGTTTGTGTCATGGTGTCTGCCTTTCGCTCAGTAGCATGGGCCGACTTCAAGCAGCCGCTTAGCTACTCTTGGGGGATTTCCGGGTCGTACTGGATCGTTTGCTATTTGAACTCTTCGTATTCTTGGAGCCACCGGACGAGCTCTTAGACTTCGACGATCTCGAGCTTCTGGACCGTCCGCCGGTATTTTTCGAACGACCGCCGGCAGATGAGTTTCTTGTTCCACCGGAAGTCGATTTCTTGGATGAACTCCGCGTAGATCTCGAGCGCGTCGAAGATCTCGTATCGGAAGTTTCCTCACCGTCGTCTTCGGCAGAACCTTCAGCCTCTTCTTCCTCGGCGGGTTCTTCCTCAGCGACTGGCTCCTCGTCTTCAACTGGCTCTTCTTCGCCCGCTTCTTCCTCGAGGGCTTCCTCGTCCTCTGCGGGTTCCTCCCCCGCGGCAGCTGCTTCGGAGTCCTCTTCTACAGGCTCGTCTTCCTCAGCGGGCTCTTCTTCAGCAGGTTCTTCATCCTCAACCAAGGGTTCTTCCTCAGCAGCAGGTTCCTCGTCTTCAACAGGCTCTTCTTCGCCCGTTTCCTCCTCGAGGGCTTCCTCGTCTTCTACCGGTTCCTCGTCCTCTGCAGGTTCCTCTTCTTCGGCCGGTTCATCTTCGGCTGCGGCGGCTTCGGAGTCCTCTTCTACAGGCTCGTCTTCCTCAGCGGGCTCTTCGTCCTCATCCAAGGGTTCTTCCTCAGCCGCAGGTTCCTCGTCTTCAACAGGCTCTTCTTCGCCCGGTTCTTCCTCGAGGGCTTCCTCGTCTTCTACCGGTTCCTCGTCCTCTGCAGGTTCCTCGTCTTCGGCCGGTTCATCTTCGGCTGCGGCGGCTTCTGAGTCCTCTTCTACAGGCTGGTCTTCCTCAGCGGGCTCTTCCTCAGCAGGTTCTTCGTCCTCATCCAAGGGTTCTTCCTCGGCAGGCTCTTCGTCTGCGGGTTCCTCCTCAGCAGAAGTCTCGTCAACCGGTTCTTCTTCGCCAGCTGCCTCCTCTGCGGACTCCTGGTCAGTGCCTACGGACTCGTCCTGGGTTTCCTCGTCGGTACCGTTCTCGGCTTCTTCTTGTTGAGCTTGCTCTTCTTCAACCACTTCTTCGTGTGTCCGAACGACTTCAGAATCACGGATTTCTCCGCGCCAGCCTTCGACGCTGTCGGGATCAAGAATGGTTTTGGTCATAACCTGGCGGACGTAGCGTTTGAACTCGACTTGGACACGACGTCCAACGGCTCGCCAGATATTGCCGGTTTTCTCCATGAAACCTTGCGGGTAGTACTCGACCACCGCGACGATACGTGTCAGATTCGGGGTGAGTTCATGGAAGGTCACCGCACCGTCAAAGTACCCTTTTTGACCGGTCGAGCGCCAAACGATTTGCTCGTCCGGCACCTGCTGGATAATGGTCGATTCCCAGGTGCGGTGGGACCAGAATACTTGGCCCTTGAAACTAAGTTTTTCTTCAGATTTTTGGTCGACGTTTTCGACTTTTTTCATAAAGTCGGTCCAGTCTTGGAACTGCGTCCACTGGTTATACGCCACGGAAACGGGGACACCAACATCTACAGTTTCAACAATGTTCGTGACTTTCTGTTTCTTTCCGCCACCGCTGCCTTTGGAGCCGCCGCCGAAAGCTTCTTTGACTTGCTCTTTGGCGCCGGTAGCTGCTCCAGAGAGGCCGGCCTTGAGTGGTGATTCCCCTTCGGCCAGTTTTTCGGCACCTTTTGCGGCGGCCTGACCCATTGGGCCTTGCCCGGAGCTCATGCGATCAACGAAGTCGTGGACTTTATCCCCTACGCCTTTGAGTGCATTTTCTCCCCAGGCGCTGGCAAATTCGGAGACGTTTGATTTGAGTTCATCAAGAGGAAGCGAGTCTAAGATGTTGCCCCAACCGCTTTGCGTTTGCTCTTGGCTCTGATCAGATTTCTCAGCCATTGTTATTTGCCTCCGCTCTTCTGGGTCTTCGAGGACGATTCTTCTGAAGCTTCAGTGTCTTCAGATTCTTGGTCAGACGATTCTTCTTCGTCGGTCTGGTCTTCTTCGGCAGAAGCGGTGTCTTCCTCCGACTGACTGTCTTCGTCTGACTCGCCTTGGTTCCTCATCGACTCTGTGCGGCTCTGGAGATTTTTGTTGAGCGTTTCGAGGCTTTGTGAGGCGGTTGAGACCACCATCTCCCGAGCAGAGTTTGCCAAGCTGGAGTTCGCTAAGCCGCTCAGCAGTGAACCTGACCCGTCATCACTATCCCGGGAGGCCGTCATTCGTCCGAATGCAACGCCACCTGCAACCAGCAGTGCTGTCCGCATTGTCTTGGATTTTCCTAGCGCATAGCCTGCCGCTAGTAGTGCTAACTGTCCTGCGTTGTTACCCATCGGTCTCCAATGTATAGCTAATCAATGGCCGTTGTAAGCACAGAATACGCCGGGGGGTGTGGCGCTTACAACAGTTCGCAACTTATTCCAGCAGACTCGGTTGGGGTGCACAGAGGGCTCTCAGGTTGAAGGAAAGCGTCCCTCCAAGTCATGCACCTTAAACGCCAACATCCGCTGGTCTTCCCGGAGGAGGAGGGCCAGCGGATGTTGTCCGATGATGTCAGGCAGTGGCTGCTGCTGCGGCCTTTGCCGCGGCAGGCAATGCCTCGGCAATCTTGTTCATTGCCTTGTCATCGTGAGCGGCTGAGACGAACCAGGCTTCGAAGACAGATGGAGCTAAATACACCCCACCGTCGAGCATGGCGTGGAAGAACGGACCGTAGCGGAAGGCTTCTTGGGCCTGCGCTGTGGCGTAATCCACCACAGGGGTGTCGGCGGTACCGAAGGTGATGGAAAACAGCGAACCGGCGTTTTGGATCGAGTGATTGACCCCTTCGGCTTGTAGTGCCTCGGTGACCATCGCTTGCAATTGGGTGGACCGCTGCGTGATGGTCTCATAGACCTCATCGGTGGCATTGGTCAGGGTTGCATAGCCTGCTGCCATTGCGATCGGATTTCCCGACAGCGTGCCGGCCTGATAGACCGGCCCCACGGGTGCGAGCAAGTCCATCACGGCAGCGGAGCCAGCTACTGAGGCAACCGGCAGTCCCCCGCCAATGACTTTGCCGAAGGTAAACAGATCTGGTGTCCAGGCGGCGCTTTCCAGCCCCCAACCACCTTGAGCTGAGGCGCGGAAACCGGTTAGGACTTCGTCCATGATAAAGACGGCCCCGTGTTGGGTGGTGATGTCGCGCAGGAACTTGTTGAACCCAGGTTTCGGCGGGACGACACCCATATTTGCTGGTGCGGATTCGGTGATAATGCCCGCGATCTGATCGGGGTAGGCTTCGAATGCTTGCTTGACGGCTTCTTCGTCGTTGTACGGCAGCACAAGCGTCTGACTGGTGACGGCCTCGGGTACCCCGGCTGAATCTGGTAGGGCGTGAGTTGCCAAGCCGGATCCGGCAGCGGCCAATAAACCATCGGAGTGACCGTGGTAGCAGCCAGCGAATTTGATGATGAGGTTTCGGCCGGTGGCGCCGCGTGCCAGCCGAATTGCGGTCATCGTCGCTTCGGTTCCGGTCGACACGAACCGCACGCGTTCTACGGGCATGATCTTGGCGATCAGTTCAGCAAGTCTGGCTTCGCTGGGCGTCGAGGTGCCAAACGATAGTCCGGCATCAACGGCTTGGTGTACAGCTTCGACAACCGCCGGGTGGTTATGACCTAACAGCATTGGCCCCCACGATCCGACCAGATCGACGTAGGTGTTGTCTTCGACGTCGGTTAGGTACGGGCCGGTGGCTTTGACCATCGCGGCCGGGGTGCCGCCGACGGAGCCGAAGCCACGCACCGGGGAGTTGACGCCACCCGGGATAATGGCGCGGGCGGTATCAAAGGCTTGTTGGTTTGTTGTCATGCAAAACTCCTAGGCAAGTAGACGAGCAGCTTCGGTGGCGTAGTAGGTCAGAATATTTTGGGCTCCCGCGCGGCGAATCGCGGTGAGGGATTCCAGCATGGCCGGTTCACGTTCAATCCAGCCGTTGGCGGCAGCAGCTTCGATCATCGCGTATTCGCCCGAGATTTGGTACGCGGCGACGGGGACGGTGGACATGTCGGCCACATCGCGCAGGATGTCTAGGTATGACATGGCGGGTTTAACCATGACCATATCGGCGCCTTCTTGGATGTCCAGCTCGGTTTCTAAGATGGCTTCGGTGCGGTTGGCTGAGTCCATCTGGTAGGTTTTCCGGTCTCCGGTCAACGCCGAATCCACGGCTTCGCGGAAGGGGCCGTAGAATGCCGAAGCGTATTTGGCCGAGTAGGCCAGAATCGCGGTGTGCTGATACCCGGCCTCATCAAGGGCCACGCGGATGACGCCGACCTGGCCGTCCATCATGCCCGACGGCGACACCACATGGACCCCAGCTTCGGCCTGTGCAACAGCCATTCGAGCGTAGATCTCGTTGGTGGCGTCATTGTCGACATTGCCAGCTTCGTCGAGCACACCACAGTGCCCGTGATCGGTGAATTCATCCAGGCAGGTGTCGGCCATGACCACCATCTCGTCGCCCACTTCAGCGATGACTTCGCGAATCGCGACATTGAGGATGCCGTTGGGATCGACCCCGGCGGTGCCCCGGGCGTCTAATGTTTCGGGCACCCCAAACAGCATGATGCCGCCGACGCCGGCGGCTGCCGCATCACGAGCAGCAGCTTTGAGAGACTCCATGCTGTGCTGTTGCACCCCGGGCATCGAAGAAATATCGATGGGTTGTTCGGCGCCTTCTTTGACGAAGACCGGCAGGATGAGATCGGCCGGGGCCAATCGGTTTTGAGCGACCAGATTGCGCATGGGCCCCGATTGGCGCAGGCGGCGCGGACGGTGAGTAAGCATGGTGTCCTTTCGACGTTAGAGACGAGTCAGAACCTCGGCGATGCCTGTTGCATCCGGTGAGGTCGCGGTGGCTGCGAGGTCCAGGGAATGTTCAAGGGCGGCCCGTCGGGTTGGTTGCCCGATGGCGATGACCGCGGTGACCGGCACGGCACGTTGTGCCCAGCGGCGCGCTGCCGTCGGGGCGGTCAGCACAATGACGTCATCGCCGGTGACATCGTCGGTGGTAAGTACCTGATCGTGGGCGGGCAACAGGGCGCGGTTGGGTGCGGCGGGGTAATCAACGGTGTGGTAAGCGATCACATGCGTGACGTCCCAGCCACGGTGCGTCAGTCCGGTGCGCATGGCATCGCCGGCGGCTGCACCCTGTGGGAGTGCAAGGCTGCCGGGACCGGGTGGAAATTGTTCCAGGATGCCGGCGGCTGACGCATCAGCGTTGGGCATCCAGGGGGTATTAGTCGCACCGTGATCGGCAAGGACTCTGGCGGTGCCTGGCCCGGTGACCGCGATGGTCGTGTGTGCTTCGGTGCGCGCGGGTTGCCAGCCGCGAGCGGCGAGGGCTCTGATGGTGTTTGGGCTGGTGATCAGCAGCCGCTGCCACCGGCCTTCGTGCAGCCCTGTGACCAGGTCATCGAGTGCGCGCAGATCGGTAGGGAGTTGAAAATCGGTCAGCGGGAGAAAACCGATCTGATAGCCCAACCGCTCAAGACCGGCCTCAATCTGGCCGGCTTGAGCGGGCTGACGGGTCAGAATAATTCTCATCGAGTGCCGCGAGCGGGTCCCGGTGGGAGCAGATCAGCGCCGTCGTCGATCATCATTTGGGCGACTTCGACACCCAACGCGTAGGCGGCGTCCGAGGTCGCCTCGGTGACTGCACTCTCATCCAGTGTGGTGGATGCTTGGCGCCGGATGGTCTTGGAGCCGTCCATGGCTGCCACCACGGCATCCAAGTGCAGGGTGCCGTTGACAAATCGGGCCAGCGCGCCGATTGGTGAAGCACACCCCGCTTCGAGCGTGGCCAACAGGGCACGTTCGGCGGTTGCTTCCAGGCGGGCGCCAGTGTCTTGGTGCGCGGCGAGCGCGTTCGCCAGTGGAGCGTCGAGTGTCTTGTTGGCAGCGATTTCAATGGCTAGTGACCCTTGGCCGGGGGCCGGCAGCATGATATCCGGGTCGATGCGCTCGGTGATGGCCCAGTCCATGCCGAGCCGGTCGATTCCGGCACAGGCAAGCACAACGGCATCCAGGTCACCCTTGGGTGATCCAGCGGCTGCCGGGGCGTTGTCGTGGTGGTGTTCATAGCCCGCAACGCGTGCCAGACGGGTCTGTACGTTGCCGCGGATATCGATCATTTCCAGGTCGGGACGATACGCGAGCAGTTGGGCGACTCGACGGGGCGAACCGGTGCCAATCTTGGCGCCCTTCGGTAAGGTTTCCAGCGTCATGCCGTTGGCCGCGCACAGGGCATCTCGTACGTCAGCCCGTGCGGGGATGGCCGCGATATGCAGCTCGGCGGGTTGTTTGGCCGGCAGGTCTTTCAGGGAGTGGACCGCCATGTCGACTTCACCATCAATGACCGCTTGACGCAGGGCGGTGGCGAACACGCCGGTGCCACCCAGATTTGCCAGCGACCCGGTCGTCACATCACCTTTGGTTTTAATGATGACCTGTTCAAAGGCGGTGTGCTCGTCGCTCATCGCATCGGCCACCCACTGGGTTTGTGTGGTGGCCAATGCCGATCCGCGGGTTCCAATACGGTAGGCCATTAGGCCAGCACCTCAGCAACTTCGTCGACTTCAACATAACGGCCGGTATAAAACGGCACTTCTTCGCGTACATAGTGGCGGGTCTCATTATTGCGCAGCGAGCGCATCATGTCGACCAACAGATCCAGGCGTGGAGATTCCAGGCCCAGTAGCCATTCCCAGTCGTTGAGTCCGAACGCTGAAACGGTGTTGGCCCAGACGTCCGGGAATTCTTGGCCCAGCTGGCCGTGGTCCCGGAGCATGCGGGCACGTTCTTTCGGGTCCAGGGTGTACCAGTCGTAAGAGCGGACAAATGGGTAGAAGCACAGCCACTTGCGTGGTTTGCGACCTTCGGTGAACGCGGGGACGTGTTCTGGGTTGAACTCCGCCATCCGGTCGGCGCCCATGGCGGTGAAGACCATCTTGGTGCCTGATAGGAGTCCCGAGCGGCGCACCTGACGGATCGCATCCTGCAGGGCTTCTGGGGATTTGGACCACATCCAGACCATGATGTCGGCTTCAGCTCGCATCCCGGACACATCGTAGAGTCCGCGGACTGTCACACCTTGATCGGCCAGGCGTTCGATCAGCGTGTTGAACTCGGCGTTGTCTGTGGCCGCTTCTGCATCGGATTTCAGGGGGGCATCGTCTTTGCGGGCAAACACGGTGTAGGTCGTGAACCAGCTGGTCGCTGATTCTTCACCTTGAACGACTTTGGTTGTTTCAGTCACGTATGCTCCTCGTACTGCTTGAGATTGTTCTACAGTCTGTAGAACTTACTGTAGTGGATAAAGCTCGGTTGCGTGTTTGGTGATGGCGGCAAGCCCGGTGCCCGCAAACCATGCGCCGGTAACGTGCAACCAGTCGGTGGCCCGGGCTGCTTGCGTCATGGCTTTGAGCCGCTGTGCGTTCTCGGGGGTGGTCAACGGCATTGCTTCACGCCAACGTATGACTTGCTGGGCGACGACTGCTTCTGCCAGCTGAGCCTGCTTGAGACCAAACATGGCAGCGGCATCGCTCAGCGCCAGGTCGAACAGCTGGGCGTCAGCGGTGTCATGACCGGGGGCTGAGCCGTCGGCCGGGTCGGTGATGCGACCGTAGCTCAGACGCAGCACATGGCGGTGATCAGCTTGTGCTGTGGCGGCTTGCCTGGCCCAGTCCCATTTGGCTGTGACGTGGGTGGCGGCTTTTGCAGCGACCGTCGTAGCGGCCGGTGACACCAGCATGCCGGTGCCACGCGGATGATCATTAAGTCTCGGATCATCGACGACCAGCGCTACCAGAGCTACGCCAGCCCCAAGCTCAGGCCGGTCGGTCAACTGCGCAACCGGTGCCATGAGGTCAAAGGCGCTGGGACCGTTGATCGCCACCACGATGCGGTCTGCGGTGATGCGCTCGCCGGCTGCGGTAAGCACCGCCGGTCCGTCAGCTGCCAGCGCGGTGACTTCGGTATTGAAACGCACTTGGGCGCGATCTTGGAGGTACTCAACGAGGGCTGCGACGAGCCGGTGCATCCCACCGGCCAGCGTTTTCACGGCTGCCCCGGGTGGGGCTGCCGCACGGCGCTCGGCGATGGCCAGGGCCACGGAGTCGTGTTGGATTGCTGCATCGATCAAGCCCGGGGCGATCGTTTCGATGTCGACATCGTAGGGGTCGGCAGAGTGCACTCCGGCAACCACGGGCGCAACCAATCGGTTCAATACTGCGGTCCCGAACCGGTCTACGACCAATTCCCCCACGGTGATGGGCTCCCCCGCGGCTCGGCGCAGAGCCCAGTTATGCATGGGCATGGCCAGTTCCTGGGCGGCACGAGCTGCCCCGGCTGGCCCGAGCGCTTGGATCACTTCTGGCGCACTGGGATGGCCGGGGATGCCCCACATGCCGACCTTGGGCGCCGGCACAGCCCCGACTTCGGGCAAATACAGCCACGATCCGGCAGGATCAGGCGTTACCAGGTCCTCCCCGAGGCCCAGTTCCGCAATGAGTTCCTCGACCTGTTGGGAGCGTGCCGCATACGCCTCGGCACCGGCGTCGACGGTTAAGGGGCCCTCTGGTAGGTCAAAGGTCAGCGGTTGGATGGCACCGCCAGCGGTTGGCGCGGCTTCAAGCACGGTTACGCTATGTCCGGCTTGAACCGCGGTATATGCTGCAACGAGCCCGGCGTACCCTGCGCCGACAACGACGACGTGTGCCATTTAGTAATCGATGGAGTGGATCAGTTCCACCACGCGGGTCAATACGGTGGGATCCGTTGTGGGCGGGACGCCGTGACCCAAGTTCAGCACGTGGCCTGGGGCCTCGGCACCCTGGGCGATGACATCGCGCACATGAGCTTCCAGGACCTCCCAGTCTGCAGTGAGCAGCGCTGGGTCAATATTGCCTTGCAGCGGGACGGTGGTGCGCCCGTCAGGTCCGGGCGCATTGCCCAGCCGACGGTTGGCCTCATCAAGGCGCAGTCGGTAGTCCACACCCACAACAGAAGCACCCGCGTCACGCATGAGGTCTAATATTTCGGCGGTACCGGTCCCAAAGTGCACCAATGGGACGCCGTTCTCTCCGGTGAGATCCGCGACCTGTTTGATGGCTTGCTCGGAGTACGGCATGACTTTTTGCTCGTAATTGGTTCGTGACAATGAACCGGCCCAGGAATCGAACAACTGCGCAGCCGAAGCGCCGGCCATGACTTGGGCCCGCAGGAATCTACCTGAGGCCTCAGCGGTCCAAGCCATCAGACGGTCCCAAGCCGCTGGGTCGTTGTGCATCATCGTGCGGGGGCCTAAATGATCCCGTGACGGGCGACCTTCGACCATATATGCGGCCACCGTATACGGTGCTCCAGCGAAACCGATCAGTGGGCGTGTACCCAACTCGGCCACGGTGAGTCTGACCGCTTCGGTGATGGGCTCAAACATGTCATCGGTGAGCTCGGGCAGTTTATCAATGTCTTCGGCGGTGCGAATCGGGTGGTCTAGCACCGGACCGACACCGGGTTGAATCTCGACACCAATACCGGCGAGTTTGAGTGGGATGACAATATCCGAGAAGAAAATCGCAGCATCAACGTCGTGGCGACGGACCGGCTGCAATGTGATTTCGGACGCCATTTCTGGAATCAAGCAGGATTCCAGCATCGTCGTACCTTCGCGCAGCTTGCGATATTCGGGCAATGAACGCCCGGCCTGGCGCATAAACCAGACTGGTCGACGGTGACCCTGCTGGCCTCGATAACCTTGAATCAGCGCCGAGTTGGCGGTCGAGCGCGCAGAGTCTTCGGTTAGGAGTGGGTGGTCGGTCGGCAGCGCCGGGGTCTGAGAAAACGCTTGGGTCATGGCAGTTCATTATTCCAGGAAGCACTGGGCGATTCCTGCACGTGTCCTCTCAAAGCCCCCGATCACCCCAACAGCGAAACGTCAGCGCCCATTTTGCTACGACAACCAAATTTCGTACGATGGGAGGCATTGTGGTGATGTTTTCTTTAGTCGCAGCGCATACCTGGTTGGACCTCGAAACGGTGGCGCGGTTAGCAAGCGGCGCTTCAGAGGTCTCCGAGACGGTCTGTCCTGATGCAATTTCCGGTGTGGTGACCCTCTCGACCTGTAACCGGGTCGAAGTGTACGCCGATGCCGGTTCGAAAGACATAGACCAAGCAGCCGACGAGATTTTATACACCATCGCTGATTCCACCGGGTTGTCCTATGACGAGGTCTCCTCGGCGTTCCGGCTGTATCGCAACGATGCGGCAGTGCGCCATCTTTTTGAGGTGGGATCCGGATTGAAGTCCGCTGTGGTTGGCGAACGCGAAATCGCCGGCCAGGTCCGTCGCGCATTAGCCGAGGCTCGTGAAGCCGGCCACACGACGGGCTCACTGACAAAACTTTTCGAAACCGCTAGCCGGACAGCCAAGGATATTGGCGCACAGACAGCTCTTGGTTCCACTGGTCGATCGATCGTGTCGGTCGCCTTGGACTTAGCCACCGAACTGCGCGCCGGCACCTCGGTCGTGGGTGCACGACGGTTCTGGGAAGACGCAAATATCCTGCTAGTCGGCACCGGCGCTTATGCGGGCACCACGCTGGCTCAACTTGAGGCTCGCGGAGCCAAGAATGTCGCGGTGCATTCTTCGTCGGGACGTGCACAACAATTCGTGGCCGATCGTGGCGATTGGGCCATGGCACTTGGCGGCGCGGAAGTCGAAGGCGCATTTGCTGAAGCAGATGTGCTCATCGGGGTTTCCGGTGGGGAACGCACCGTGAGTGCTCAACAACTTCAGCGGTTACGTGAGGGCGCATCACACCGCCTGACCGTCTTGGATCTAGCCCTCACCCACGATTTCGATCCGGCGATCGGCGACCTGCCGGCTGTGGATTTGATTACGCTGGAGTCAGTCAAGATGGCGGCCCCGTCAGAACAGCAAGCCTCGATAACCCAGGCGCAACAGCTGGTTGACCGCGCAGTCGATGACTACCTCCACGAAAAGCGCGAACGGACCGCATCTGACGCCATCGTTACGCTGCGCGGCCACACCATGGCCGTCCTAGAAGAAGAAATGGCCCGCGTTCGGGATCGACACGGTTGCACTGCTGCAGCTGAAGAAGTGCAACTGGCGATGCGTCGCATGGTCCGTCAGATGCTCCACGAGCCAACCATTCGAGCACGTCAAGCCGCCGCCAATGGCACACTTGATGAGTACGAAGCCGCGCTTGAAACGGTCTTTGGCCTCGATGTCGCTGAAACCATGAAGCAGCGGCGTAACAACAACGGTGTTCAGCACCCCGAATCTCCAGCGCTTGACGAGGTTCCAGCACAACAACGCACCGCTTAATCTGTTCGTAGCTGTCGCCGAGGTGACCTCTGTGTACGACTCATCCGAAACGGAAAACCGAACCATGTCGAAGACCACCACGTCACCCGCCCGCCTGCCACGCGATCAACGCCGCGCACAACTGATCGACGTCGCCATGGATGTCTTTGCAGACCACGGCTATGCACAGACCACCATGGACGAAATCGCCCAGCGTGCTGCCGTATCGAAACCTGTGCTGTATCAGCATTTTAAAAATAAGCGTGACCTGTTTTTCACGCTGATCGACTTTCAGTTCGACACCCTCCGTGACCGGGTGATTGAACGGATGGAAGCCGTCGATCCAGCCTCTAACACCGCAGACGAAGAAACCGCATATCAAGCGGTGTGCGGGGTCTTTGACTTTGTCGCCGAGCCGCGTGGACTGTACCGCCTGATCCTTGACTCCTCAATGGATGAGCCCGAAGAACTTGAGGCTCGCAAAGAACGGTTTGTCAGTCAGATGGTTGAGGCCGTATCACCGTACATCTTGGATAATTCGATTCTGGATCCGGCCAGCTCGAAGTTCATTACTCGTGGCATCGCCTCGGTGGTGATGTTTCTGGCCACCCGCTGGGCCGAAGAACATGTGCCTGGTAGAGGAGGCGCCGAACCCATTCCGTTAGAGAAAGCGGTCGAGCACACCGTGCGTTTCGTTGCTTACGGAGCCATCGGGTTCGATTTGTCCAATAATCCTTCAGCGTAGTGATGACCCGGCTCAACCCCCGGTGACAAATCTGATCTAAGCTGAAAGGTGGAATAAAACTCTCCACCATCAACTTTCCTAGGAGGACCCAAACCGTGGAAATTCACATCGGCATCCAAAATGTCAGCCGCGAGATCGTGTTTGAAACAGATCTGTCCAAAGACGAAGTGCTGGAACGCGTTCGCGCAGCCGTCCAAGATAACACGCCCCTTGAAATCGCCGATAACAAAGACGGCACCATCGTCGTGCCAGCCGGTGTCTTAGGCTACGTCGAAATCACCGACACCACCTCGCGCCGAGTCGGTTTCATCGCCGGCTAACCGCCCACTACCCACTACCAGGTAGACTGAGGTACCGATCCACATGTTTGGATCTACTTTTTTACACCCCGGATGACCGGTCGTACGTGTATGCGTATCTGTTACTTTTGACTTATCCACGATCGGCTCCGCCAGCACGCAAGCGTGCAATATTTGAGCTAAAGGACTATATCAATCGTGACAAATACCGCTGAAGAAACGTTTGCTGATTTCGGCTTACGCACTGAAATCGTTGAAGCACTTGCAGAGCAAGGCATCGACAAACCGTTTCCCATTCAATCCATGACGCTGCCCATCGCACTTGATGGCCAAGACATCATCGGACAAGCCAAGACCGGTACCGGAAAGACCCTCGGCTTTGGGCTACCAGTACTCAATAACGTACTGGGACCCAAAGACGAAGGCTACAACGACCTCGAAATCCCCGGCGCACCGCAGGCACTGATCGTGGCCCCCACCCGTGAGCTGGCAGTTCAGGTCTCCAAGGACCTCGAAGGTGCGGCCAAAAAACTTTCCGTGCGGATCGGTTCGATCTACGGTGGGCGAGCTTATGAGCCGCAGATCAGCGACCTCCAACGAGGCGTCGACGTCATTGTTGGCACCCCGGGTCGTCTGATTGACCTCATGAAACAAAACCACCTGGATCTTTCCCAGGTCCGGTCGGTGGTCCTGGATGAGGCTGACGAGATGCTAGATCTCGGTTTCCTCCCTGATGTTGAAACCCTGCTGCAGCAGATTCCTGAGAAACGCCAGACCATGCTGTTCTCGGCGACCATGCCCGGCGCCGTGATCACCATGGCACGCCGCTACATGGTCCAGCCCACCCACATCTCGGCCTCCGATCCAGCAGATGAATCCCTCGTCAAAGGGGATATCCGGCAGTTGGTCTACCGCGCCCACCACATGGATAAAGACGAGCTGTTAGCGCGCTCGCTGCAGGCACGTGATCGTGGGCTAACCATTATCTTCACTCGCACCAAACGCAGTGCAGCACGGGTCGCTGAAGAACTAGAACGCCGCGGCTTTGCGGCCGGAGCCCTGCACGGTGACCTGGGCCAGGGTGCCCGTGAACAGGCACTGCGTGCTTTCCGTAACGGCAAGATTGACGTCCTGGTCGCCACCGATGTGGCCGCCCGTGGGATCGACGTCGAAGAAGTCACCCACGTGTATAACTTCCAGGCGCCCGAAGACGAAAAGACCTACCTGCACCGGATCGGCCGTACCGGTCGTGCCGGCCATAAAGGCATTGCGGTGACGCTGGTGGACTGGGAGGATGTGCCCCGCTGGCGCCTCATTGCCCAGGCCTTAGAAATTGAACAGGTCGAACCCGTCGAAACGTACTCGGCCTCCCCGCATCTCTACGAAGACCTCAACATCCCAGAAGGTGTGAAAGGCAAACTGCCGAAAGCACAGCGCACCCGCGCCGGGCTGGATGCTGAGACCCAAGAAGAACTGGGTGGACCCGATAAGCAACAGCGCGGCCGCAGCGGCCAAGGTGGCGGTCGCGGTGGTCGTGGCGGCAAGAGTAGTGGCGGCGGCAAAGGCGGCCAAGGCCGTGGACGCCAACGGCAACGCAGTGGTGGCGCCTCCGATACGCAGCGCAGCGAGAACCAAGAGCGCAGCCAGAAATCACGACGTTCCCGCAGTCGCACACGGCGCCGCAACGGTGAAGTCGTGCAACGTGATGCTCGCGGTGACAACTAACTGACCTATGAGCGCGTTTTTTGCTGGTGCGAATAAGGTCATCCACGCCGACAACATGGACTTTCTGGCTTCGGTGCCGGATGAGTCCGTCACGATGATTTACATCGATCCCCCTTTCAATACCGGTCGAACCCAGTCCAGAGCTGCTACCACCACGGTGCGGGTAGCTGACGGGCAGGGCGACCGGGTGGGGTTTGGCGGTCACTCCTACGAAACGTTGCGCGGTGCCTTAGCCTCCTACGATGATGCCTTCACCAACTACTGGGATTTCCTGGAACCCCGTCTGGAGCAAGCCTGGCGGATCCTGGCCGAAGATGGCACGTTATATTTGCACCTCGATTACCGAGAAGTGCACTATGCCAAAGTCATGCTGGACATGATCTTCGGGCGTGATCACTTTCTCAACGAAATCATCTGGGCTTACGACTACGGTGGGAAATCCCGGAGCCGGTGGCCAGCAAAACACGACACCATTTTGGTGTATGTCAAAGATCCTAAAAAGTATTGGTTTGACTCGACCGAAGTCGACCGAGAGCCCTACATGGCACCGGGGTTGGTGACGCCAGAAAAACGCGAGCGCGGCAAAATGCCCACCGACGTATGGTGGCACACCATCGTCTCCCCCACAGGCAAAGAAAAGACCGGCTACCCCACCCAGAAACCCGTCGGCTTAGTCCGCAGAATGGTGGCCGCCTCGTCACGCCCAGGTGACTGGGTGCTAGACTTCTTTGCCGGTTCAGGCACCCTTGGAGCCGCAGCTGAACAGCTGAACCGACGCTACGTGCTCGTGGATCAAAATCCGCAGGCTATTGAGGTCATGGCCCAACGGCTTCCGAAAGCCGAAGTCGTCTCCTCGGAACTCGTCAGGGACTAACGCCCATTCCACAACACGGTGTAGCCCGAAGTGGCTTCGGCTTCGATCGCTTCAACGGTCTCACGTGAGGTGACGTGCTCGCCCAATCGATTCGGCTTTCCGTCACCGTGGTAATCCGATGAGCCGGTCACCAGCAGGTCGTGTTGTTTTGCGAAGTCCAAAAGCCAAGCTTTTCCACTGCCAGAATTATCGCGATGGTAGACCTCTACCCCCGCAAGCCCAGCATCCAGCATGTCATAAAACAATTGATCGCTAACGGTCCGGCCCCGGACTTTGGCCTTTGGGTGGGCAAAGATGGGCACCCCACCGGCTGCCCGGATCAACTCGACGCCCAGCACCGGATCAGGAGCATAGTGCGGCACATAGTACTTTGACCCACCGCGCAGGATCGAGTCGAAAGCAGCAGAACGGTTTTGCACGGCGCCGACCTGGACCAGCGCATCGGCGATATGGGGCCGCCCGATCGTGGATTCCACGGTTGTTTGTTTTTTCACCAGATCCCAGGTGATGGGAAAATCCGCTGAAAGTAATTCTGTCATGCGTTTGGCCCGCGTATAGCGTGCATTCCGCGACCTGGCAATTTCGGCCAGCAGGTCAATATTGGTGGGGTCATGTAAATACGACAGCACATGCACGGCGATCCCGTCGTGCGTGACCGTGGACAGCTCCATGCCGCGAACGAGTGCTATTTGGTGTTGAGCTGCGGCTTCTTCTGCCACGTCCCAGCCGGCGGTCGTGTCGTGGTCGGTCAGCGCGACACCGTCCAGACCGGCGCGCGCCGCTGCGGCAACTACTTCCGTGGGCGAGGTTGTACCATCCGAGAGGTCCGAATGAGTGTGCATGTCGAAGGCCATAGACGGTCATTCTACTAGCCGCGCCAGGTTTGGGGCAGGTTCCCCTCGCGCCGTGACAAACCTCTGTCATCTGGCCATAGCTGGCCGCGAATTTCGTTACAGGTCATAGACAGTTTTGCCAATCGTGGGAAGATTACAGGTATGACTCAACCATCAGATCACGCACCGACCCAAGATCAGCCTCTCGAAGAACGTGTCGAAAACCGCTCGCATCGCCCCTCTTCGGATGCGTTCAAAGCGTTTATGGCTTCGAACTGGGCCCAAACCCAAGATACGGAGTTCCAGCCTGATGCAGCGGCTTCCTACGCTGCGCAGCGCCGAGTCGCCCTGTCGCGTAGGTTCCCAACCGATCGACTCGTGATCCCAGCGGGCGCCCCGAAGGTACGCTCCAACGATACCGATTATCGATTCCGTCCCCATTCGGCGTTTGCGCACCTGACCGGTCTAGGCGTAGACCACGAACCGGAAGCGGTATTAGTTATGCAGCCGGTCGCGGAAGGCACCGGCGACCACGGCAGTCATCACGAAGCCACCCTGTTCTTCCGTCCCTTAGCTGGCCGAGATTCTGAAGAGTTCTATTCCAACACTAAAACCGGTGAATTCTGGGTCGGGCCGCTCCCAACCCTCAAAGAGCTCCAGCAGCGCACGCAGATCACGACCAAGGACCTCTCCGAATTAGAGTACGCGGTCACGGTCGACGCCGGCGTGGTCGAGGTCGGCGGCACTCGCATCCGATTAGTGCGCGAAACGGACCCCAACATGGACGCACTCGTCGATACCTCTCGAATCAACACGGGGGTCGATTTAGAACATTCTGATGCTCTCGATGCTGAGCTTGCCGAGTTCCTGTCCGAGCGGCGCTTAATTAAAGATGACTACGAAATCGCCGAACTGCGAAACTCGGTGGAGTCGACGATTCGCGGATTTGAAGACATCGTGCGTGCGATCCCCCAGGCAACGCAGCACACTCGCGGTGAACGCGTCATCGAAGGTGCTTTCTTCGCCCGGGCACGCCTCGAGGGCAACGACCTGGGCTACGATACGATTGCTGCCGCCGGCAATAATGCCACGGTGTTGCATTGGATACGCAATACGGGACCCGTCAACGACGGAGAGCTGTTGCTCGTGGATGCCGGAGTCGAGGCAGATTCCCTCTACACCGCAGATATCACCCGAACCCTGCCGGTCAACGGGAAATTTAACCCGGTGCAAGCCAAAATCTATAACGCTGTCCTGGCAGCAGCAGATGCTGCCTTGGCTGCAGCCAAACCCGGCGTGCTGTTCCGCGACATTCACAACACGGCGATGGAAGTTTTGGCTCAGCACTTGGACGCGTGGGGAATTCTCCCGGTCTCCATAGACGAAGCCCTCTCCCCCGAGGGACAGCACCATCGCCGGTGGATGCCCCATGGCACCTCGCACCACTTAGGCCTAGATGTCCATGACTGCGCTCAGGCTCGCCGAGAAATGTATCTTGATGCCCCGCTGCGCGAGGGCATGGTCTTCACCATTGAACCTGGCCTGTATTTCAAACAAGAAGATCTCGCGGTGCCCGAAGAATATCGGGGTATTGGGGTGCGCATCGAAGATGACATCCTGGTCACCGCTGACGGGGCTGAGTCTCTCTCAGCTCACCTGCCACGCACCGTGGAGGATATCGAAGCGTGGATGCACCGTCTGTGGCAGAACGAAAGTTAGCGAGATGTATCGGACTCGTCTGAGTCTTGCTGTGGGGCATCAGGTTTCGGGTCCACCCGGACCCCGTACTGCGGACGTCCATCGGGAAGATCCTGAATGCCGCCGGTGGGCTCAGACGGGGTCGATGACGGTTCGCTGGCTTCGGGCTCTGGACTCGGTGCTGCCGGCGTGTTCGATGGTTGCTGGGCTCCCGGCTGGGGCCCTAGTGCCGCGGTGACTTGTCCTGCCACAGCGTTGTCGACCACTAGGTCGAAACTGACAGCCGTCATTGATGGGATCATGGCGTATTTCATCTGGCGGCGACGCATCACTTCCCCGATCACCCCGAAGATCACCCAGATGATCGCACCGAGCAACATCGTCGACCCCAAGGTCAACAGCATGTCTTGCCCAGCGGTCATCATCGACATTAACAGCCCGATGAACAGGCCAAAAAATGCGCCTTGGAGTGCACCACGACCCGCGACCGCAGCGTAGCTTGGCCGGTGACGTAGTCGATAGACCGAACGTAGATCACGCCCTACGATAGAAAGAAACCGTGGATCCACGCCGGCTTCTACGGCCCGATCAACCGCAGCGGTGGCGGCTTCATACGAACGGTAGTTGCCGACCAGCTGCCCCTGCGGCAGTGGCGACCCAATGTGTGCTCCAGGACCAAACATACTCATAGTGTCCATTTTCTACCCTGTAGGGCAGACTTTCCACCACCCCGCCCACATTGCGCTGTGAGCAAGGAGAAGCATCATCCCATGACAGACTCAACAGACCTGCACCCCGGTGGGGTATTAGCCCCGGATGTCGCACCGAGCACACCCCGCGAGATTGAAGCATGGCGTGCCCTGGACACCGTGATCGATCCAGAAATTCGGCAACCGGTCACCACGTTAGGCATGGTCGCTGCCGTGGAATTTTCCGGCGACGACATCACCGTGACCATCCGGTTGACCATCGATGGGTGCCCTATGCGCGATACGATTCAGGCCGATGTTGGTGCAGCGCTGCAGAACGTCACAGAGGGGAAAGTATCGGTGCGATTGTCGACGATGACCCCTCAACAACGCGTCGCACTGCAAGAAAACCTCACCGCTGCTCGACCAAAGAACCCGTTTGGGGCGGACTCATTGACCAAGGTCTATGCGGTGGCCTCCGGCAAAGGTGGGGTCGGCAAGTCCACGATTACCGCGAATCTCGCCGTGGGCCTGGCAGCACGTGGTCTGGCCGTTGGACTTATCGATGCCGATATCCATGGGTTCTCTATCCCAGGGCTGCTCGGCGTGACGGATAAACCGACCAAGGTCGAAGACCTGATCATGCCACCGATCGCTTTTGGTGTGAAAGTCATGTCCATCGGGATGTTTTTAGATACCGACCAGCCGGTGGCCTGGCGAGGACCAATGTTGCACCGGGCGTTAGAACAGTTCATCACAGACGTCTACTGGGGGGATCTAGATGTGCTACTCATCGATCTGCCCCCGGGCACCGGTGATATCGCGATCTCGACTGCCCAGTTGTTGCCCACAGCGGAGCTATTAGTAATCACCACACCGGAGCACACGGCAGCCCAGGTCGCGGCACGTGCAGGCCAACTGTCAACACAGACAAGCCAGCCGGTGGCCGGGGTGATCGAAAATATGGGGCCCTTGCAGCTGCCCGACGGAACATTTTTGGAAGTATTTGGCTCAGGCGGTGGGCAAGCGGTGAGTGATCGACTCACCGCCGTATTGGACCAGCATGTACCGTTACTTGGTTCAATTCCGCTGGACCCGGTGTTACGGGCCGATAGCGAAGTCGGCACCCCATCGGTGCTTTCCTCCCCCGAAGCTGCAGCGGGTCAGGCCCTGCAGTCTATTGTCGCCCAGTTGGCCACGACGCCGCGCGGCCTATCGGGCCGGAAGCTGCCGGTGTCCCCTAAGTAGCTTCCGCGTCAAAGGGCGTGGTCAATGGTTCGGACTCAGGGACGATGGCATCCTGTTGCAGGGGGCCTTCTGTCGGTGCGATCTCTGGCTGCGGGGCGGTGGCAGCTGGGTGTGATTCGGCTGGCGGCGTGACAGCGTGTGCGTTGATCGGTTGCTGCGGCGCCGGTGATGAGCCGTTGCTGAGTTCTGGCCGGCTGGGATCTGGGAAGTGGACTTGTTGGTCGAGATTGGCCTGCTGGTCGAGCTGGTCAATCGGCACTGCGGCTGCGATGATTTCGGCCTGCGTCAATTCGGGACGCTTGGGCTTATCAACGACTGTGTCGGCCGCATCTTGGACCGTGTTTTTGGCGTCTTTGAGTGAAGCTTCGAGATCTTCAATAGGTTCAGCGAGGGCTTCGCGGATCACCCGGCGGGGGTCGTACTGCCGCGGATCGTATTTTTGCCAGTCGACTTCATCAAAGTCTGTGCCGGTTTCTTCCTTGAACTGCTCTTTGGCGCCTTCGGCGAGCTTACGGGCTTTGTGAATCCATTCCCGCAGGGTCCGTAAGTATTCTGGAATCTTTTCGGGTCCCAGCAATAACAAGGCGAGCACGACCAGGACAATGAGCTCGCCACCATTAATACCGAAGATGTTCATACTGGTCTACAGCTTACCCGAAAGCGTGGAATCCGCAGATTTCTGCGCTACTTACCGGCCCATGAGACGCTCTAAACCGCGTTCGAAGCGGTGGCTGACGTCTTCACTGTAATCTTGGCTTCCCGAGCTCAGCCGGGACTTCTCTTCGACGTACAGCGTGGACATGATGCCTCCGGCGTAATCGGCATCGGAAGTCGAATCCACTCGGTACTGGGACTTGCTTGTGGCCATGTACGCTGTCCACGAACCGTCGGGGTAGGTGTAGAGCCAGACATTTTCTGCGACCGGTAGGGAAACTTCAGTTGCTTCAGATTTCGTGAAATCTAATTGGTTGCATGCGGTCACGGAGCCGTCTTCATGTTCGACCCGACACTCGCGTACTACTGTCTGGTCTTCGGCATTCGTGGAGGAACTATTAAACACGGACATGACATACACTTGGCCGTCTTCTTCATCGACGACCGCGGACTCAAACGCCATACCCAGGGCTTGGAATTGCGGGATGGTCCACCCGGCTGCTCGGAGGTCACTGACCGAGGTGAGCCGCACTGGTGTGCCATTAATACCTAATGGAGCACTGCTATAGGACAGTTGTGCTCTCGAGGCACCGAAATCGTTGGGGATTTTGGTCGAGTCATCGCTGGGGGTCGGACGGATGAGATCTTGTGGGTCTGCTTGGACCACTTCGACTTCCTGCGGAATGAGCGCAGGGGACGACGAATGCGCTGATTCATAGGAGCGATCTTCCCCGCCTAAAATCCATAGGCTAACAACCAACCCGACGAGGACTAGCCCGACCACGCCGGCACCGGCAAGAACCTTCCATCCAGCTACACCATCAGATTCCATAACGGTATGTGTTGCTGGGGCTGGATAATTAACTGGTTCGCCGCGAGAAATTTTATCGAGTTTCTGCGTGACGAATAACGCCGAAGACCGTTGTTCGACTTCTCGAGCGCACTGGGGGCATTCGGCCAGATGCGCACGCATACGCTGATCGGCGGAGGCCGAGAGTTGCCCCTCGAGAAACGCGTCGAACCTGGAGCGTGGATGAAAAGCGAAGCCGGAAGAACTTCTGCTCATCAACGAATCCTCGCTTCCATTTCTCGGGGCAACGTATGTCCAGTCAAGACTGCACTCATTGTGACAAATGAAACTGAGAATATTCTGAAACTGTCGTGGTCGTTTGGCATGAACGAGATAACGTGTGCGGCTACCTTTACAATAAAGTGAGCATCTACCGTGCGCATGGCAACTTTTTACGGGAGTACATAGACTATGAAGGCGCTGAGCCCGCAACAGACCGGCAAATACGCTAGCTGGGCTTTTGCTGAAGCACGTCCGATTGAAGATGACGTCTTACTGATGGCTCGTGACCGATCGGCCGAACTCGGGATCACCCCGGTGTCCGAGGGTACCGCCTCTGTCTTAACCTTCTTGGCTGCCGCGTCGCGGCCGCAAACCATGGTCGAACTGGGCACAGGTGCCGGGGTATCCGGTCTGGCCCTGATGCGTGGCGCTCCCACCGGCGCGGTCTTAACGTCCCTGGATCCCGATGCCGAAGCCCAGCGGGCAGCGCGTGAAGTTTTCGGAGCGGCTGGGTACCCCAGTTCCACGACTCGGTTGATCGCGGGTCGAGGCCGTACCGTGTTGCCAAAGCTCTCAGCCAGCGCCTACGATCTGGTCTTTATTGATGCGGATCCCTTGCTGCTGGAATACCACGTCACCGAAGCGGCTCGTGTGCTCCGCTCCGGTGGCATGGTCATCATTCATGATGCCCTCGATCAGGACCGGGTCCCCCGTCCGGCGGTCCGCGAGGCAGCGACCGTCATGTTGCGCGATGTGGGCAATAAACTGCGCGATGATACGACGGTCTGGAAAACCTCGACGTTGTTACCAACCGGCACGGGTCTGTTGCTGGCAACGCGTGTCTAAGGGGTTAGGCCACTTTGATGACGCCGTCTAGGGCGTCTTTGAGTTCTTGGGCCTCTTCGTCATTGAGTTCGACTACCAGGCGTCCGCCACCATCGGTGGGGATGCGCATTACGAGTTTGCGTTGTTCACGAACGACCTCCATTGGGCCGTCTCCAGTACGAGGCTTCATTGCAGCCATTCTTATTCCTTTCAATACGCGCCGTAACCGCGACGCGTGCGGTTGACATTACTTGGGTGCTGATTCGTTGGCCTGGTGTCGAGCATCCTCAACAGCTGAGCGTAGTGCCGCAATTTCTTGATCGCGTTCTGACAAAGCTGTCGTGAGTCGGTCCAACACTTGATCGACTTGATCGGTGCGGTATCCTCGCAAGCCAACTGCAAAACGAATGTCTTGAATATCGTGGGCGGATATCTCGTCTGCATCCGGTAAGAGCACCGGTGGCAATGTGGGAAGTGGCTCAGCCAGCGGCTTGACCAACCGCTGGTCGCCACGGATGATAATGAGTGCTAAAAATCCGATGACGAGCACGCCCAACACCAGAATTTCTATCATCAATATCGCATCGCCCATGTATCCATTATCTCACGAATTAGCCAACTGTGCTTGTCGGAAGCCACAACGTGTTACCACTCGGCGAGCCAGTGCGGGCTTCGACCACGTCAGAGGCCACCACGTTGGCCACTGCCCCTTCCGTGTGGCGATGCTGAGATGCTGCAAAGTCAGAAGTGAGATAATGTCTGAACGTGGCCATTCCTCACCCATATCATTTGCAAACTCGCGGGCGCGCAACGATCGCCCTGTCGGCTGTCCTGGCGCTCACCGGGTGCAGTGGCGATGACGAGACCATCCTTGATGAGACGCCAGCAGAGCCTCAAGAGGTCTTCAACATCGGTGTGGCGATGTCCTCGCCCGGTCTCGTCTCTGGGGTCAATCCCACTGAGGTCAGCGGTGCTGAAGTCGATCTTGCGGCTGCCGTGACCGAGCGCATGCAGACCCTCCCGCCTGGAGCGGATCGTACGTGGGTGCCCACCGGTGTCGATACGGTCGCCGAAGAGCTCGCCGCCGGAGAACTAGATCTTGCTATTGGCCAGTTCAGCGAGGCTCTTGTCTCCGATGACGTCGCCCGGGTGGGACCATATCTCACCGTGGAAGCCGGTGTGCTGATTCACCAGGAAGCCCAGGAACCTGATGCGGCACCCCTGGAGGTTTTGCAGCCGACTATTGTGGACTCCTTCGATGAGCTGGCCGATGCCTCGGTATGTGTGGTGGCTGGCTCGCTAGCTGCGACAGTTGAAGCCGAGAAAGCCGTTACGGAACCTTCGGTTACTGAATGCGAGGTCGGGATGCGCTCTGGACGCTACGATGCCATACTGGCCGATGATGTGCAGCTGGCCGGACTGCTCACGGATCCTGTATACGCGGCTCGCTATGAACTACTATCCCTGGCTGAGCTGGGGTCCGAAGCAGCTGGCGAGGAAGCGGCGGAAGGATTCGGTGCTGCGCTATTCGAGAGTCGCCAGTATTGGATTGGCGCAAGCGCTGACTATTGTGCGGATGCCGGTCAGGCGTTGGAGGCTGTTGCTGCCGATGGTGTGCTTGAGGGTCTCTTCGGGGCGTGGGATCAAGTTGAGGGATTCCAGGTCGAGCCAGTGGACCCCGCAGAGCTAACCATCGAAAACTGCGTCGCGGAAGATTAACCCCAAACGCCCCACACGTGGTGGGGCGTTTGTACGGTGATGAGCGGTTAGTTTGCGCCGGGGTAATTGCGCAGGTCTTCACCGACGTAGACCTGGCGTGGGCGACCGATACGGGTCTCGTCGTCGGTGATCATTTCACGCCACTGGGCGATCCAGCCTGGTAGACGTCCGAGTGCGAACAGCGGGGTGAACATCCGGTTCGGGAAGCCCATTGCGCTGTAGATCAGGCCGGTGTAGAAGTCGACGTTTGGATACAGCTTGCGCTCGATGAAGTAGTCATCGTTGAGTGCGCGTTCTTCGATCTGCATGGCCATTTCGAGGCGCTCGTCGTTGCCACCGAGTTTGTTGAGAATCTTCTCGGCGGTGGACTTCACGATGCGGGCGCGGGGGTCGTAGTTTTTATAGACGCGGTGACCGAAGCCCATCAGACGGATGCCGGATTCTTTGTCTTTGACCTTGTCCATGAACTGTTCTGGGGTCAGGCCTTCTTGTTTGATTTCATCCAGCATGTTCAATACGGCTTCATTTGCCCCACCGTGGAGCGGGCCGAACAGCGCGTTAATGCCAGCTGAAATCGAGCCAAAGATGTTGGCCTGCGACGAACCGACCAGGCGAACCGTGGAGGTCGAGCAGTTTTGTTCGTGGTCGGCGTGCAGGATGAGCAGCATATCGAGCGCATCAACCATGTCCTGATCGAGCTCATATGGTTCAGTTGGCACCCCGAAGGTCAACCGCAGGAAGTTTTCGGTGAAGTTCAGCGAATTATCCGGGTACAGGAAGGGCTGGCCGATGGACTTCTTATATGCGTAGGCGGCCAATACAGGCACCTTGGACATCAACCGGATGGTCGAGATGTGGACCTGTTCCTCGTCGAAGGGGTCCAGGGAGTCTTCGTAGAACGTTGACAGCGCAGAGACCGCTGATGACAGTACGGCCATGGGGTGCGCGTTGCGCGGGAAACCGTCGAAGAATGCTTTGATGTCTTCGTGCAACATGGTGTGGGAACGAATGTTGTTGTCCCAGTCAGCAAGCTGATCGGCGGTTGGGAGCTCACCGTAAATCAGCAGGTAGGCAACTTCCAAGAATGAGGAGTGCTCTGCTAGCTGCTCGATCGGGTAGCCACGGTAGCGCAGGATGCCGGCATCGCCGTCAATGTAGGTGACCGCTGAGCGAGCATTAGCGGTGTTCATGAAGCCAGGATCGTAGGTGACCGTATCGGTGTCACGCAGAACCGTGGCGATGCTGAGACCGTCGTTACCGACCGTGGATGCAACACGTGGAAGGTCTACGTTGGTATCGCCTACCGTAAGCTTGCCGTCATGTGTTTCAGTCATGATTTTCCCTCTTGTCCGTGCAGCACGCAGCTTGCACTATGGCCACGATCGGTGGCGCTGTTCGATATGTCTCTGCTGTACAAATTTATCAATTTTGGTGACGTTTAAATCATTATGGCCAAACGTCGTAATCATACCGTCGTGAGCCGAGCCACCGCCTGGTGTATGTCATCATCGGTTGCCGTCAGCGATAGTCGAATGTACCCGTTGCCCGCGGCTGAGTAGAAGACGCCAGGGCCCACCAGCATGCCGGCTTGAGCGAATCGGTCGACCAGCGCCCACGAGTCGTCGGCGGTGGGTTCCGTCACTGCAGGATCGCGCACCCACAAATATAAACCGGCCTCGGAATGTTCGACACTAAGGCCCGCCGCCACAAGGGCTGTCAGTAGCTGCTGGCGTCGAGACCGATAGCGTGCCTTTTGGTCTACCACGTGTTGGTCATCGCTCAGGGCTGCGATCATGGCGTGTTGAATTGGCCCCGGTACGACCATCCCGGTGTGGGAGCGCAAGTTGATGAGCGCGGCGATGAGCTGGGCATCTCCAGCAACGAAGGCTGCCCGGTAGCCGGCCATATTCGACTGTTTAGACAGCGAATACACCGACAGCAGGCCGGTCAGGTCCCCACCAGACACGCTGTCATGCAAGATCGACGGGATCGGGGTGTCCTCCCAGGCGTCCCAGCCCAATTCGGCGTAGCACTCATCTGAGGCCACCACGGCTCCCAGTTGACGCGCGTCATCCACGATGGCGCGCATGGTGGCAGCGTCCTGGACGATGCCGGTCGGGTTGGCCGGAGAGTTGAGCCACACGAGCTTGACCCGTGCACGGGTGTGCTCATCGAGCTCGTCGAGCGCATCAGCGGTGACCGACGTGGCACCAACAATCTTGGCGCCTATATCGTAGGTCGGGTAAGCGACCGTCGGGTAGACGATGACATCATCTGGTCCCAAACCTAAGAGCACTGGCAACCAGGCGATGAATTCTTTGGACCCCACGGTGGCTGCAATATGTTCGACACCTAAGCCGCTGACATCGCGGCGGCGGTGATACCAGCTGGCGATCGCTTCGCGTAGCGCATCGGTACCCGAAGACCCCGGGTAGCCGGGCCAGTTGGCCGCTGAACGCAAAGCGTCTTGGATGACGTCCGGGGTGGGGTCCACCGGCGCTCCGATCGATAGATCGACGACACCCTCGGGGTGCTGTGCGGCGGTGGCTTTATAAGGGGCAAGCAGCTGCCAGGGGTACTCTGGAAGGTCGAGCATTAAAGGTCGTGCTCCTGGGGCGGCAGGGCTTCAATGAGCGGATGATCTTTGGGGATCAGTCCGAGTTTGGCTGCCCCGCCCGGGGAGCCGATGTCATCAAAGAATTCGACGTTGGCGTCGTAGTAGTCGGCCCATTCTTCTGGTGTGTCATCTTCGTAGTAGATGGCTTCGACCGGGCAGACCGGCTCGCATGCCCCGCAGTCGACGCATTCATCCGGGTGGATGTAGAGCATGCGTTCGCCTTCATAAATACAGTCGACCGGGCATTCATCAATGCAGGATTTATCCTTCAGGTCAACACACGGCAAGGCGATTACGTAGGTCATGGTGGTGTTGCTCCTTCACACGTTGTTGTGCACTCAGTCTAACGGTTCTGCCACGTGCCCACAGCGGGTTGAGCAGTCGATGGCGCGGTTGCCAGCTGGGCTTTGGTGCGCTGGAGGGTGCGATTGATACGAAACATCAGCACGATCGTGAGTGCCAGCAGGCCAACGTGCCAGACCACCGTGGCGATGACCAGGTGCGGCACGAACTCCCAGGTTTGAGCATTGAGGGGAACGGTAAACAGATCGCCTCGGCTGAACAGGGTTAACACGGCCAGCGTGACATACTGGCCGATCCCGGTCAGCCCAACAGCGAGCACGTTGGCCGTTCGTAACCCGAGCCACCACTGGCCTAACCCGGCGATGAGCAGGGCAACTGCCACACCCCACGGGATACCAAAACTGCCGGTCCAATAAGAGTTCAGGTGCATCACGGTCCCCACGAGACCGGTGATCACACCGGTTACCAGGGCCACGAGCACCCAGCCGATGGGCAGGCGTCGGGTAGATTTACTGGGCTTCGGCGCGTGCTCGGGCGCGGGCGCGGGCGAGTTTAACTCGGTCATTACTATCCAGCACTACCTTCCGCAGCCGGATGGCCTCCGGTGTTACTTCGACACATTCATCATCGCGTACCCATTCCAGGGATTCCTCCAGGGTCAGAATCCTCGGTGGGGTGAGTCCCTCGAAGTTATCGGATGATGCCGCACGCACGTTGGTTTGTTTCTTTTCCCGAACGATGTTGACGTCCATGTCTTCGTTGCGAGAGTTCTCCCCTAAGATCATGCCCTCATAGACTTCATCGCCGGGCTGGATGAAGAATGACGCACGTTCTTGCAGGTTGATCATCGAATATGGGGTAGCGACACCAGAACGGTCGGACACGATCGACCCGGTAGCACGGTAGACGATGTGACCGGCCCACGGCTCGTAACCGGCCGAGTAGGACGACGCGATGCCAGCTCCACGGGTTTCGGTGAGGAAGCGGGTGCGGAAACCGATCAGGCCACGAGCCGGAACTTTGAATTCCATGCGAACCCAACCGGTGCTGTTATTGACCATGTTTTCCATAACGCCTTTACGCGCTGCCATCAGCTGCGTGATGGCCCCCAAGTGTTCTTCGGGGGTGTCGATGGTCATGATTTCCATCGGCTCGTGAATCACGCCGTCGATCTCCCGGGTGACCACCTGTGGTTTACCAACGGTCAGCTCAAAGCCTTCACGTCGCATCTGTTCGACCAGGATGGCTAAGGCCAGTTCACCACGGCCTTGGACTTCCCAAGTGTCGGGGCGATCAGTTGGTAGCACGCGTAGTGAGACGTTACCGATCAGTTCGCGATCAAGGCGGTCTTTGACCTGACGTGCAGTGACCTTTGCCCCTTTGACTTTCCCTGCCAACGGGGAGGTATTGATACCCAGCGTCAGCGAGATAGCGGGCTCATCAATGGTGATCTGTGGCAGCGGTTTCGGATCGTTGGGATCAGTGAGGGTGTCGCCGATCATAATGTCTTCGATACCGGCAACAGCGACAATTTCTCCGGGACTGGCAGATTCGGCCGGGACACGTTCCAGGCCTTTGGTCTGCAATAGCTCAGTGATCTTGACGTTTTTGATGCCGTCTTTCGACGACCATGCCACCGTCTGGTTCTTATGCAGTGTCCCGTTATAGACCCGCAGCAACGCCAGGCGTCCCAAGAATGACGAGTAGTCCAGGTTGGTCACATGGGCCTGCAGAACTTCGTCTTCATTATAGGTCGGGGCTGGGATGTGTTCCATAATCGTGGCGAACAGCGGTTCCAGATCCTCGTTGTCTGGAAGCTGACCATCGGCCGGCTGTTCGGTGGATGCTCGACCGGCTTTCCCGGAAGCGTAAACGACCGGCACATCAAGCACCGCATCAAGGTCGAGATCTGGGACCTCTTCCGAGACATCTTCGGCAAGCCCCAACAGCAAGTCCATCGAGTCAGATACGACGCCTTCAATGCGAGCATCGGGGCGATCAACCTTGTTGACCACTAGGATCACGGGTTTGGCAGCTGCGAGTGCTTTTCGTAGTACGAAGCGAGTCTGCGGGAGTGGCCCTTCGGAGGAGTCAACCAGCAGGACAACCCCGTCGACCATCGACAGGCCGCGTTCAACTTCGCCACCGAAGTCCGCGTGACCGGGAGTGTCGATCACGTTAATGGTGACGTTCTGGCCTTTTGCTGACGGGCCCGAGTAGAACACGGTGGTGTTCTTGGCCAGGATGGTGATGCCCTTTTCCTTTTCGAGTTCACCAGAATCCATCACACGGTCACCGACCTGTTGGTGGTCACCGAACGCGCCGGTCTCGGTCAACATGGCATTGACCAGGGTGGTTTTGCCGTGGTCGACGTGAGCGACGATAGCGACGTTGCGGAGATCATCACGTGTGTTGGTCTGATTGGTCATGGGCATACCTCGTTTGAAGGTAGAAATGTAAAGATGTGCAAGGCCGAAGCAACACGGGTTACCCGCGGTGGCCCCGCTACTAGTGTAAAGCACACAGTGACTTTGGCACGAAGTGGCGCCTTGGAGCGTAGTTCGTGACGAAACAATCACCCTGGTAGATCGGTGCTGTCGTCTCATAAATGACCGGCTATGACGCATAGGTCACATCCCCTGGGGCCCGGCTTAGGCTAGACGCGTCGACGCTTGGCAAACCGCCGGGCACAGTTCATGGCACACGACGCGATCAGATGAGGCGACCCATTAGATGACATCACCGCAGGCCCAGCAGCGGCTGACCAATGTGACCATATCCGACACCCTCCTGTCCGCGGTTGCATCCAACGCTGCCGCTATCGATCTTGGTCAACAGACGACTCGGCAATATTTGTCTGATCTTGCTGCAGCCGGTCTGGCCGATCTGGGCGCGGACCCCGACCACGGCTCGCTGTTAGAACAAGCTGCGGTTATCGAGAGGCTGGCCGAGAAATCCTTGAGCACCGCGTTTTCGCTGTGGTGTCATCGAATGTGTATCGCCTACCTCAGGGACGCCAAGGAGGGATATGCTCACAAGTTGCAGACTAAGCTGCGCTCCGGAAAACTGATAGGTTCCTCGGCGATGGCCTCGGGGTTTCAGTACGCTGCCGGACTGGGTGACCTCAGCCTGCGCGTGCATCGCGACACCTCAGGCACACTGCGGTTGACCGGCCACCTGGGTTGGGCCTTTTTCGCCCCTGCCTATGGGCCGTCTGAGTCCTTGGATCCGGTGGTGGTGGCCTTCCCGGTCTGCGCCGACGGAGTTGAGGTCGGACCAGAACTCGATCTGTTAGCACTGCGAGGGACGGCCTCCACATCGGTTGCGGTAACGGACGTGGTGTTACCCGAAGAACAGATTCTCACCACCGACCTGACCGCGTTTCTTGGCCGTGCCCGCCCGGTGCTGAGCGTACTGCAGGCCAGCTTTTGTGTCGGCTTAGCCAGCGAAAGCTACCGCCATCTCCGCACGCAGCTCACCGGGGTTAAACAGACGTTCACCGCTGAGTTCGAACACGTGGCGAACCGGTTGGCACAGGTCAAGCACCAGCTGGTCGAGTTGCTCTCCATGCTCGACACCGGTCAGCCGCCAGCGATCCAACGGCTCATTGCAGCACGGCTGGAAGCCGGAGTGGTGGCGACTGAACTCACCCGACTCGAGACCATCACGGCCGGCAGTCGAGGCTTTGTCACCACCTCAGCTGTGAATCGGCGGTCTCGCGAAGCTACTTTCATTCCACTGCAGGCACCCACCGAAGCCCAATTGCGGACTGAGCTTGCAAGCCTTCGAGCACCTGACCAACCCCGATAGAACCGAGACTATGGCCCACCCTTCCGTTTCCGCTCCGCCGAAAGCCCTCAGCTTGGGCTTGATGTTTGTTGCAGTGCTGGCGCTGGCACTCAATCTGCGAGCCGCCGCGAGCTCTGTGGGTCCTTTGCTGGCCGAAATCGATCAGGGCATGGACATCGGTGGCCCAGCCCTTGGGCTGCTGACCTCCCTGCCGGGATTCATCTTCGGCATCCTGGGGCTGTTTGCGGTGCGCATCGGAAAACAGTTCGGCATCTCAGCGACTCTATTGTTAGCTGCAGGGGCGTTGGTCTTCGGCATCGGGCTGCGCGCCTGGGTAGATAACTCCTGGCTGTTCTTAGCGTTATCTATCATTGGGCTGACGGGAATCGCTGTCGCCAACGTCCTGATGCCGGCATGGATCAAGATCCACGGCAGAAGCCACACCGTAGCGCTGTTGACAGTGTATTCGGTGTGCGTGGTAGCAGCCGGGGCACTTGGAGCAGCATTTACCGCTCCCCTTGCCCAATACGTCTCGCAGGTCATCGACCCCGATATCGGGTGGCGGGCCGCCCTGTCGTTCTGGGGTCTGTTAGCGATTGTTCCGGTTGTCCTGTGGTGGGTGGTCACCAAGCGAGTCGGTTACGATTACCCGGCCTCGGCCACCCCGGCTAGGGTGCCCAAGAAAATGTTCCGCTCCCCTGCCGCCTGGGCCATGACGGCATTTTTCGCGCTGCAATCCACCCAGGTGTATGTGCAGTTCGGTTGGCTCCCCCAGATGTACCGTGACGCCGGAGTCAGTGCGAACGAAGCTGGCCTGCTCTTGGCTACCACGGCGATCATCGGCTTGGTGGGCAGCATTATTATGCCCACGGTGGTGGACCGTGCCAAACACCTGTGGGTGTGGCCGGTCGTCTTCGGAGCGCTCAGTGCGGTGGGCTATGTGGGACTATTGGTCTGGCCCGCCCAGGGACGGTGGCTGTGGGCGGTTGCGTTGGGTATCGGTGGGATGGCATTTGCTACGGCAATCGCGCTGATACCCGCTCGCAGTGTGGATCACGAAATCACCGCTCGCCTGTCCGGGTTTGTGCAACCGGTGGGCTATATTCTTGCCGGCCTCGGGCCCATGCTGGTGGGCATGTTGTATGCCGCAGCGCAGAGTTGGACTACCAGTCTGGTAGTGCTGCTCGTGCTTGCATTGTTGATGGCCACTGCGGGGGCGCTGGCAGCACGCGATGTGAAAGTCGATGACCAGCTTTAGTTGATCTCGGCCTCATCCAAGACGGCTGTGTCTTGGTGGACTTGTCCATCGGGGCTCTGCCACACGACCTCGACTTCTTCGCCGGGATTCATGTCGCGCACATACCGTGAAATAAAGGACGAATTGACGACCTCCTGGCCATCAATTTCGACGATGACATCGTCGGGTTGAATCCCGATATCTGCCGCAGCGGAGTCCGTGCTGACCTCAATGACGCGGGCCCCGGCGCCTTCTTCGGAAGACACGACGATGCCCAGCGCTCCCCCGGCACCGATGACCACATCTCCAGAATCATCACCGGCCAAGACCTGTTCAACGACTTCTAAGGCGGACACGATCGGTACGGCATACCCGAATGCTTCATCGCTGTTGGTGGTGTTCTGACTAGCCGCGGTCGACACCCCGATCACCTGACCGTTTGCATCCACGGTGGGACCGCCGGAATAACCGGGCACAATGTCCGAGGTGATCATCAAAAGGCCGTCGAGCCATTGTGGTGGCGAACCGGGTTCTGGGGGTTCGATGTGAATCGTTTCATCGGTGGCATAGATCTCCCCCACCACGGAGGTGAGGTAGCCTTGGCCACCGGCATTGCCCACGCCGGCGACGGTGTCACCGACGCTGACCTCGTCGGGATTAATCGAGGTGACCTGGAGTGGTTCATCCGTGTCAATTTGGAGGACCGCAATATCTCGACTGGCGTCGCGACCCAGCACGGTCGCGGAGTAGGTCTCATTGGTGTCGGCCATGGTGATGGACACTGACATCGAGGACTCCACGACGTGATAGTTAGTGATGGCCAACCCGTCGGAACTGACCACCATGCCGGTGCCGAATCCTAAGTATTGATACACCTGGGTGTCGACCATGAAAATGCCCGGGGCGTCGGGGACTTCTTGACCGGGGTCTAACCCTGGTCCGGTGTGTTGGCCGCCGGCTTCCCAGTCCACGGTAATGCCCTCATGAACGTGGTCGAGCTGTTCGATCAGGTCCTGGGCCGCATTGTCGGTTTCCGGCACGACTTCAGGAGGTGGATCATTTGGGGCGGACGAGAAGAATTCTTCAAAACTTGCGCTGTCGTCATCCCAGTCGAAGACCAGGGAGAGAAATCCCAGCAGCAAGATCGCAAAACCCACCAGTCCGGCGCCGGTGATGAGTACTTGGAGCGGTCCGCGACGTTTGCGCGGCGGCTCGAAATAATGGTCCGGGCCGGTGTAGTCACCGCTGAAATACGGGATGGGCCGGGTCTCATCGCGCGGGTCGTGGCCGGTGTAGACCCAGCGCGGGTCGTGTCTGGGATCGGTGGGGTGGTACACCGGACCGTGAGCTTGGTTCCGGTACGGGCCCTCGCCGAATCCCTGGGTGTTATAGGGGCGGTATGGTTCCTGCTCGCCCGGACCGTATGGTGACGGTCCGGGCGGTGGCGGAGGTGGTCCAGCAGCGCCGTAATGCCGAGGGTACGGCTGATCAGGCCGACGGTCGTCCGATGACGACGGCTGATCTGAAGACGGGGGCTGCTGGTTCACGGGTGTTTGCTACTAGGTTAGGCACCTAGGTGCTCTACGACCGCGTCGTAGTCTGGTTCGGAGGTGATTTCATCGACGAGTTGCGTGTAAGTAACTTCGCCCTGGGGGTTGATCACGATAACTTTTCGAGCCAACAGCCCTGCCATTGGTGAATCTTTGAGTTGCACACCGTAGTCATCGCCGAAGCTGGAGCGGAAAGCGGAGGCTGTATGGGCGCGTTCGATGCCCTCTGCCCCGCAGAACCGCGCTTGCGCGAAGGGCAGATCCATTGAGACATTCAGGACCACAGTGTTGTCTAGATTTGCGGCGCGTTCGTTGAATTCACGAACGCTTGCGGCACATACGCCGGTATCCAGGGAGGGGAAGATGTTCAGCAGAACCCATTGACCTCGGTAATCCGATAGGGAGATGTCTGAGAGGTCAGTGCCGACCAGAGTGAAGTCTGGAGCTTGGGAGCCAACCGCTGGGGTCTCGCCGACGGTGTTTGCTGTCTTGCCTTTAAATTGTGTTGTAACCATGTCTCTACTGTAGGTGGCTGAAGCGGCTTTTATCGACGACTGTCTGACGCGGTGTGCAAATTGCGCGATTTCTGCACATAATGCTCTGCGGGTTCGGGCAGCCCGAACGTCCGGTCGAAACACCAGGCATAGATAGCGGTGTAGATCAGGAAAAACACCAACAGGAGCGCTTCCAAAAGGAACGCCTCCCACAGGCTGATGCCCAAAACCCAGGCGATCGCAGGGATGAGCATCAGGATGAGTCCGCCTTCGAAACACACTGCGTGCGCGACGCGCATGTACCACGGGCGATCGGTCACCCCGATGCGTCGTTCGAAGGCTTCGAAGAGCCAGTTGAAGATCAGATTCCAGGTCAGGGCCACGGTCGAGGAGATGACACCCACAACAAACGCTGGACCAGAGTCGTTCCCCAGCACGGCAAGGATAACGGTGGTGAATCCGATGGCGAGGATTTCGAAAATCACCGCGTAGGTGATCCGTCGTGCCAGCGGAGAAGGAAAAATGCGTCGCCCGATAAGAGCATCGCGGCCGCCTGGTCCTTTCGGAACGACAGGGATGCTCGAGGAATCTTCTTGTTGCGTGGTCACGACGTTAGGCTATCAAAGCCCGCTTCGGTTGGCTGGTCCGCTCGTCGTGGGCGCAATATTAGTCGTGTTACTCGTCGTAGCGGCCAGCAATATAGTAGTCGATCGTCTCGGTGAAAATTTTGGGCTGTTCGGAATGCACCCAGTGGCTGGCGTCGCGGATTTGTATCTTACGGGTCATAGGGAACAGTTTGCGCATCTCAACGGTTGCTTCATCGTTGATGTAATCTGAGTTTTCGCCCTTAATCCACAACACCGGGTGATCTTCGAACATCTCGTCCACGTCAGGGAACCCCACAATGGTGGGTAACGCGTTATAGAGCATCTGCAGGTTTGGTTGCCAGGTAAATCCGCCGTCGTCATTCCGAACCAAGTTTTGAAGCAGAAATCCACGCACCCCGGCGTTGTCGATGTCAGTTTTGAGTTTGGCGTGGGCCTCGCGTCGGGAGCTGATGTCGGTCAGGTCAAGCTCGAGTAAGGTACCCAGCAGGTGTTCGAACTCGCTCGTTGACGAGTCCAGCGGGGCGATATCTTCGATGATGAGGCCGGCTAAGAGCTCGGGATGTCGTAGCGCCAGCAGCATTGCGACTTTGCCACCCAGCGAATGTCCCAGGACCACGGCGGGTTCGTCCTTACAGAAGTCGCGTCGGAGCTCGTCTGCCACCAGATCGGCGATTTCGAAGTAATCAAAGGTCTCAGTCCAGCAAGACGCTCCGTGGTTGGGCAGATCTACCAGCAGCGAGGTGGTCGTGTCCGTCAGGCCGCGAGCGATCGTGGTGAAGTTTTTGCCTCGGCCCATCAGACCGTGGAGAAACACGACGCGTCGCGGGCCACCTTCGATGACTTCAGTATGGATACGGGCATCTGACTCCGAACAATTTTGCATGCCCTCTACCTTAGTGACTGGCTTTTCGCTTAGCAGTAATCGGCGGTCCCGCTACGAACCAGCAAGAGCTAACCGTGATGAGCCGAAACCTAGTCTGTGGTTGGCGGGGCCACCGGGTTCGGGGGTAACCGCTGGGCTTGGGCTTTTTTATTGCGCGAACTGTTAACTACGCCCATAATAAATAATCCGGCTGCTAGCAGCATGCTGCCCAATCCGATGAGTACCCCTTTGATGGCCGTATCACCCATGGGGTTAGCCGTGCCGTCACTGAGGAGCCCGTAGTCCTGACAGGTCACCAGATAGGTCCCGCTGCGGGCTTCAAAGTGGGTGTATATCACGTGATCGACATCGGAGAGTTCACCATCGAAACGGTCACGCTGGCTTGCTCCGAGTTCTTGAGTGGAGGTGTTGGTCGCAACCGGATCACCATGGGGGTCGATGATGGCGCACTGCTGGTTGAGTTCTGCCACCGATGGGGCCTGGGTGTCTTGCGAAAAAGACACGATGGCGTATTTGGCGTCCTCCAACTCAACCGCGGTGGTTTGCGGACCGACTTCCTCCCCGGTGTCAAAAATATCAACATATGCTTCGGAGACTTCGTCAAAAGGATTCATGATCCCCGAGACCGTCAGCCAAATTGCGGTCACCAAACCCACGGCGCCGACGGCAATGCTGGCCAGCAGATAGCCCGCGACAGGGCGCCGAGCAGAACGAAGCGACGGGACGTGAGTCGTTGGCGTCATGAATTTGGCCGATACTGTCCCGGCGGGGCGTGGTGATACGACACGGCACTCCTTGCGTTGGTCAATATTGTCATTGTGCCAGATCTCCGGGAGCTGGCAAATCAGCCACCAAAGCGCTCGCGTTGATCTTGTGTCATGTCAATTGCGGTATGGGAGGCAGTGGTGTGGGTCATTACACTGTGCACAAACGAACGCGACACACGGAGGAGAGCTCATGACTGAGTCGTCCAAGTACGTATTTGAATCTCAAGACACTGTCTCACGTGACGAGCTGGCCGAACTGTTCGAGACACTGGCGCAACGCATCCGTTCTGGCAGCGTCACCCTCGTGACTCAGCAAGTTGACGTGCAGCTTCCTGATGCTCTGAAGTTGAAGTTACAGGTTGAACACAGTGTGAAACGCTCGGATACCCGGCGCGAGCTCGAGCTAGAGATGGGCTGGGATGTGCACGACGATGGCACTCCGGTAGCCCAGCAATCGCCGAAGCGAGGGTTCACCATTCCCTAGGAATCGCAGAGCATCAGCGGGCAGCGAACCAGTCTGGAGCGTTGGCACCAAATTCATGACTCGGCAGGTTTTGGCACCCATATCCAGCCCTCCGTACGGGCGATATCTTGCAGGTGCGCTGGTGGACCTTCGCATTGACCTCGAAAGATCTGATAGCGAACTAACGCAGAGATGACCGCATCAAGTGCGTCGTCTTCGGCTAGTGCCAGCGCGTCAAAACCATTCCAATCCAACTGGTCAAAACGCGCCGAAAGGGCCTTGATAACCTCTGCTCGGACTGCTTGGTGTTTGCGCCCTTTGTAGCCTCTGTGGGGAATGCCCCAGCGATACAATGCCGCCGCTGGATATACTTCGGCGATAGCTCCGCTGCCGTCTCGGCTGACATCCACTCCCTGGTCCCGTAGCCGAGCCTCGATACCAGCCCAGCGGAAGGCCGGATAGGCAATCAGGTTGGCGGAGACACTGAGCGGGGTCAGCCCGGTACGACGGTGCAGATCGATGTCCGTGGTTCGCAGCGCCAGGGTGCGCCGCCATGCACCGCCGGTATCATCTGGTGTGACCAGAGCCTGGTTGCCGTGGTGGTGAATAAAGTCGATGAACGCTTTGGGCCACCCAACCGGAACATCCACCCCGGTGCCTTCTGCGGTGGTAACCGCATGGATAATCTGCTCATCGGTAACACCCACGGCGAGCGCTTCTACCCTGATTGATGAATCGTTGGTCGCTACGGTAGCCAAGCCGGTGAATTTCGCTTCAGCCGCCAGGTCTATCCCATAAAATCGCATATTGGCTAGCGTATCCGGCTGGCCAGTAGTTGGAGGGTTTCTAGCCGTCAGCCGCCTATCCAAGGGCTGTAGCGCGAATCAGTCTCGGCACAGGTGGCCCCGTCTCGACTTCTTCCTACTTGAAAACTGCGTGGCTCAACGCGCTCATAAACACCGCGACCGGGACGCAGTGGTTTACGTGAACAATGTGAAACTGCCCGGAATTCAACGTCTTGTCAAGCCAATCAATGCAGACCAAGAATGATGCTGTCATCGACCTTCCGTAGGCTTAACCCCGCACTTATCAGTGAGTATTGTCGATCTCACAGCACCATATGCTAACCATAACAACCAACTCCGAAAGTTTGATTCCCATCTATTAGCGACTCTATGGTTGCGAGAGAGCAGATGCCGTCACCCTCGGTGTTTTCCTTGCACGACTCTGCTCGTTGTCGCTCACCGATCCCTTGCACTTCGACGAGAGGAACATCATGGCTGATGCCGTGGGGTCTAGTACTACCCCTACTGAACCATCCCAAGAATCGAACAAACTCGACTACTCGCGGGAAAAATCGAAATACTCGCCGGTGAACAAGCCAGTTTTCATTACCTCGGCGGTACTGATTGTGGCTTTTGTCATCTGGGCGTGGTTATGGCCTGGCCAGGCTGAGACTGTCATTTTCGGCACGATGGACTGGGTAGCCACCAATCTTGGGTGGTACTACGTGTTGACGGTGACCATCGTCGTGGTGTTCGTCCTCGTGGTGGCCCTGACCAAAGTCGGGCGGGTCAGGATGGGCCCCGACCATTCAAAACCCCGGTTCAATATCTTTACGTGGGCCTCGATGCTTTTTGCCGCGGGGATCGGCGTCGACCTGATGTTCTTTGGCATTTCCGGTCCAGCCACCAACTATCTGACACCTCCGGAAGGTACCCCCGGGTCAGATGAAGCCGCCCGGATGGCACCATTGTGGACGATGTTCCACTACGGGATCCCTGGGTGGGCACTCTATGCCCTGATGGGGATGGGTATTGGGCTGTTTGCCTACCGGTACCACCTGCCCTTGAGCATTCGATCTGCACTGGCACCAATTTTCGGCAAACGGATCAAAGGCGTCCCGGGCCACGCAGTAGATGTCGCGGCCGTGTTGGGCACCATTTTTGGTATCGCAGTGTCCCTGGGCATTGGGGTGGTCTTCCTGAACTATGGTCTGGCGTATATCTTCGGGGTCCCGCAGAGCACCGCGGTCCAAATCGCGTTGATGGGTATAGCCGTGGGTATCACGATCATCTCCACGGTAACCGGTGTGGATAAAGGCATTCGTCGCCTCTCAGAGCTCAACGTCATTCTGGCGGTCGCGTTGATGATTTGGGTCGTGGTGTCCGGTAACACCGCCCAGCTGTTGAATCAGTTGGTCCAAAACATTGGCGATTTCTTCTCCCGGTTCCCCTCCATGCTGATGAACACCTTCGGCTATACCGAGGGCACGCCAGAGTACCCGGCGTCCGACTGGCTGCAGGACTGGACCTTATTCTTCTGGGCCTGGTGGATCGCCTGGGCAGCATTCGTGGGGCTATTTCTTGCCCGCATCTCGCGCGGCCGTACGCTGCGCGAGTTTGTGCTAGGTGTGCTGCTGATTCCGTTCAGCTTTATCTTGCTCTGGGTCTCCATTTTTGGAAACGGTTCACTGGCCTTCTTCCGCGCAGGGGACGAAGAGTTCCTCAATACCGCCGTCACCAACCCCGAATCTGGGTTCTATACCCTGCTAACGCAATACCCCGCGGCGACCTTTAGTATCGGTCTGGCGGTTCTGACCGGGCTGTTGTTCTACGTCACCTCGGCAGACTCCGGGTCACTGGTCATGGCCAACCTGACGTCCAAGCCATCCGTCAAAGATTCCGACGGGGCACCCTGGCTGCGGATTTTCTGGGCTGTGGTTACCGGTGCACTGACTCTAGCCATGTTGTTCATTGACGGGGTCTATACCCTCCAGGCTGCCACGGTGATCATTGGGCTACCGTTTTCGATAGTGATCTATCTGATGATGATCAGCCTGTTCAAGGTGTTGCGCACCGAGCGACAAAGTGTCGACTCGAAGAGGGCCACCATGCCCGGGGTGCTGACCAGCATTCGGGCTACCTCGGGGCGCCCCTCCTCAACGTGGCGACAGCGCTTAGCACGCCGCATGTCATGGGCCTCCGCCGAGCAGGCGCGTGAGTTCATGAACACCGTAGCGATCCCAGCGGTTGAAGAAGTCGCTGAGGAACTGCGGCAACTCGGCGCCGATGTCACCTGCCATCGGGGCGAACACCCGGACTACCCCATCCCATACGTGGATCTCGTGGTGGAATTCCCGGAGCAAGATGAATTCAAGTACCAGCCCTATCCGGTGGCGTACAACGTGCCCAACTACGCGGCCAACCTTGCGGCTGTCGAAGAAGTCTTCTTTAAAGTCGAAATCTTCAACCTCACAGGTTCCCAGGGCCGCGACATTATGGGATATACCAAAGAGCAGGTCATCTCCGACATCCTGGATGCCTACGATGCGCACATGATGTACATGTCGATGATCGGTGACAAAGGCTCACCCTCCAGCATCGTCAAGGTCGAAATTCCCGAAGAGTGGAGCGATAGCGACCAAATCGACCCCTCCACCAGTTCCCTGAAGATCATTCCGAAAACATCAACGAACCCGGACACACCGTCCGCCACAGAACAAGGAGAGTCCCAGCATGACCGCTAACTCTGTCGAAACGTTATTTATCGATGGCGCCTGGGTAGCCTCGTCTGACCATGGCACTCGAACCGTGTACTGCCCCGCCGACGGCTCTGAAGTCGGCGTGGTCTCAGAAGCAACCACTGAAGATACCGAACGAGCCATTATGGCAGCGCGCAAGGCGTTTGAATCCGGTGCATGGTCTGACCGTCCAGCGATTGAGCGCGGCGACTTCCTATTGGACGTCGCCGAAGCACTGCGCGAGCGCAAAGACGAATTCGCTCGGGCAGAATCACTGGATACCGGCAAACGCTTTGTCGAAGCCCAAGGCGATATGGAAGATATCATCGCCAGCTTCCGGCACTTCGGTAAAATCGCCGACCACTACCCTGGCCGTCTCGTCGACGCCGGCGATTCGAGTGTGGTTTCGCGTGTGGTCCACGAACCTGTGGGTGTCGTTGGGATGATCACACCGTGGAACTTCCCGCTGCTCCAAGCAGCCTGGAAAATAGCACCCGCATTGGCTGCCGGTAACTCATTTGTCATCAAGCCCGCCGAATTGACCCCACACACCACACTGCTGATGGCCGATGTGCTCGATAAGCTCGGACTGCCCGCAGGTGTAGCAAATGTGGTCCTGGGCGATGGCGGCACTGTGGGCGCGCCCTTGTCTACTCATAAAGAAATCGACCTGGTGTCATTCACCGGCGGCCTGGTGACCGGTCGCAAGATTGCCGAGTCGGCGGCCTACACGGTCAAAAATGTGGCCTTGGAACTCGGCGGAAAAAACCCCAACATTGTCTTTGCCGATGCTGATTTTGACGCAGCATTAGATAACGCACTGACCGCAGGCTTCCTTGATTCTGGCCTGGTCTGTTCCGCCGGAGTCCGGCTCATCGTGCAAGACACAATCGCCGAAAAATTTGTGGACGAGCTCGTGCGCCACGCGGGCAACATCGTGATGGGCGGCCCATTCGATGAACAGGCCGAAACCGGGCCCCTGATCTCGGCCGAGCACCGTGACAAAGTCACCGACTATGTCAATCGCGGTGTCGAAGCCGGCGCCCGCCTACGGGTCGGTGGACACTGGGGCGGCGAAGAGCACCAAGATGGCTACTTCTACGCACCCACGGTGTTAGACCAGTGCACCGCAGATAACCCAGCGGTCATTGAAGAGGGCTTCGGCCCGGTCATCACGGTGGAAACGTTCTCAACCGAGGCTGAAGCCATCGCGATCGCCAATGACACCGACTACGGTCTGGCCGGTGCCGTGTGGTCCTCAGATTCGGGCGTCACCAACCGGGTCTCCCGCAAACTGCGCCACGGTACCATCTGGATCAACGACTACCACCCGTACCTGCCACAGGCCGAATGGGGTGGCTTCAAACAGTCCGGTATCGGCCGGGAGTTGGGGATCGCTGGGCTCGAAGAATACACCATCTCCAAACATATTTATGAAAACACCGAGCCGGCCGTTTCCGGTTGGTTCCCACGCAAAGACGCGTTCTAGCACCCGCAGGAATGGAGTACAACGTGACAACAACGAATTACGATTATGTGGTGGTCGGTGGCGGTTCCGCCGGAGCAGTCGTGGCAGCTCGGCTCAGTGAAGACCCCAACGTAACGGTTGCCTTGCTTGAAGCTGGCCCCACCGATGTCGATAAGCCCGAGGTGCTACAGCTCAACCGGTGGCCTGAGCTACTAGAATCCGGCATGGACTGGGACTATACGATCGAAGAGCAAGAAAAAGGCAACTCTTTCATGCGTCATGCTCGGGCGAAAGTGCTGGGCGGTTGCTCCTCACATAACTCGTGTATCGCTTTCCACCCGCCAGCAGAGGACATGGATCTGTGGGAAGAAATGGGCGCCGAAGGATGGAACGCCGAAACCATGCTGCCGTTACTCAAGCGGCTCGAAACCAATGACAACACCGGTGAACACAACGGCACCGACGGTCCGGTAGAAATCATGAATGTGCCACCAACCGACCCCCTGGGTGGTGCGCTCTTGGAAGCCTGCGAACAACAGGGCATTCCGAAAGTGCAGTTCAACCAGGGCACCACGGTGGTCAACGGTGCTGGATTCTTTCAGATCAACTCGAAAAAAGATGGCACGCGCGCCTCATCATCGGTGTCGTATCTGCACCCCATTATGGATCGCGAGAATCTCGATATCCTGACCGATCACTGGGTGACCCGCATCCTGTTTGACGAGGACAACCGTGCCACCGGTGTGGAATATCTCGCCAATGCGTTTAGTCGCACGGCCACGCTGCACGCCAACCGGGAGGTCATCGTATCGGCCGGAGCCATCGATACGCCAAAACTGCTGATGCTATCCGGTATTGGTCCGGCAGACCACCTCAACGAAGTCGGCGTCGAAGTCCGGGTTGACTCCCCCGGTGTCGGTTCCAACCTGCAGGACCACCCAGAGGCCGTCATTTCCTGGGCGTCGAAGGTTGAAATGACCCGCGAAGCGACTCAGTGGTGGGAAATTGGGATCTTCTCCCCGACCGAAGACGGTTTGGACCTGCCGGATCTGATGATGCACTACGGTTCAGTACCGTTTTCGATGCACACCCGTCGCCACGGGTACCCGCACGAAGATGAGTCCTTTGCCCTGACCCCGAATGTCACGCACGCAAAGTCGCGTGGCACTGTGCGGTTACGCTCCCGGGACTACGCAGATAAACCGAAGGTCGATCCACGGTACTTCACGGACCCCGAGGGCCATGACATGCGGGTGGCGATTGCCGGTATTAGATTGGCTCGCGAGATTGTTGCCCAAGAACCGATGGCAGAATTCGCCGACCGGGAGTTATTCCCAGGCAAAGAGGCTCAGTCGGACGAAGAGCTGGCCGAGTACATCTCCAAGACGCACAACACTGTCTACCACCCGGCTGGCAGCTGCCGGATGGGCGCAGTCGATGACGACATGTCCCCGTTGGATCCTCAACTGCGGGTCAAAGGAACCAAGGGACTTCGCGTTGTTGACGCTTCAGCGATGCCGCAGCTGACCGCCGTGAACCCCAACATCACTGTGATGCTCATGGGTGAACGGGCAGCCGAACTCATCGCAGCCGACCAGTAACCTGCGCTACGCAAGCTGCACGCCGCGGATTCGTGAACCGAAGGGTTCAGGAATCCGCGGCGTTTGTGGTTTGAAAGGCCTGTTGGACGCGACGCTGCAGAGTTTCCCACTGCACTTTGGGGTTCAGATCCATCGACAGCGTGTGAATCTCCGCCACCGGTTTGCCGTCGACTTCTTTGACGTGTTGGACCATCGAGCCGGGTAATAAATTCATCAGGAGCAACGACAGTTGTTGCGCCGGACCGTCGGGTAGCGTCACATCCACATCCACGATCGCCGGGGCGATGTCCACTGTGGGCCACACAGCGCGTCTGGCGACATCTACCCCACCGATGACTGACTGCTGGAGAAACCAGCCGACCAGGACGATGGTGCCCCAGATGCGGGCGGGCCAGCGGCGCACACTTGGATCGGCCGGGGGCAGCAGCGCCAGACTCAGGGCGGTGGCTGCCGCCGCCGCGACGACGCCGTAGGCAAAGTTTGCGGGATCAGCTCCCGAGAGCGCTAGCCACACCAGCCCCAACGCGACAAAGCGGAGCGCTGCACCGATAACCCATTTCATCGTGTGCCTCCTGCAACCATCAGACTGACCACGACCACCACAGTGAGCACCACCACGGCCACGGTGCCAAATCTCGGCCAGGGCCGTTGGCTCGTTTCGACCCGGTCGGTGCCGTTGCGGAGACGTTCGGCCAGAACAGTACCGGCCCGGGCCGTGCCCTGACCAAAGCGTGTGGTCCCGTGGTGGATGCGATCCAGGGCGTGTCCACCATCCGAGGCGATGCGGCGCACTGCGACCTCTTCGACCACGACGAGATCGCCCGCCGGGATCAGCGGGTATTGCCGTGTGCTGGCGGGAATCCAGCCGGCCCGGTAAGCCAGCCAGCACCCGGCCCCGACAACCAGTCCCAGCAGGATGGGCCAGGTGGAGTCCCACACGGTGGTCAGATCAGTCCATTCGGGCAGATGCAAAGGCGACCAGAAGGCGGCGATCAGCCAGGGCACGACGATGCCCGTCAAACACACCACTAGCCAGGCCAGCAATTCGCCATCAATTCTGGAGTGTTGTTCGCGTTCGTCGCCCAGCACGACCCACAAGAATCGCAGCAGTAACAGGGTGGATCCGGTCGCGACGAAGGGTAGCAAGTAATAGAGATCAACGCCGGCGAGGGTCAGACCTTCAACGGCTTCTTTCGACACGTACTTCCCAATCCCGCCCGAGGTAATGGGCGCCCCGGCAACGGCCAAGCCGGCTCCCACCATGCCGATGGTTACCACAACACCCGCTGCGCCTCGCCCGTAGTGTTTAATGACGGGCACGCCTAAGAACAATGCCCCTTTGGCCAGACCGTGATGGACCGCGTAGAGCACGGCTGCGACGATCGTGTCTTGGGCCAGATCACCATCGAGCAGGCCTGCGGCAATCAGTGCGCCGATGAAACCCATCTGCGAGATGGTCGAGTAGGCCAGGATCGTTTTGGCGTCGCGTTGCAGCACGCCGATGGCCACGACCGCAAATGCCCCGAGTAAGGACAGCACCATCAGGACGGTGCCGAATAACTCGATGGTGGGGTCGAGCTCGGCGCCGGCCTCTTGTAATGGGAAAAACCGCAGAAATCCGACCATGCCGGCTTTGACCATCGCACCGGACAGTACAGCTGAGGCGGCCGGGGGTGCGGCCGGATGGGCCAGTGGCAACCAGACGTGCAGGGGTACGGTTCCGGCTTTAATGCCAAAACCGATCAGCAATAACGTCAGGATCAGTCCGGTGCGGGGCGAATCCAACACCGCGTCCGGTGCATCGGTGAGGAGTTTGCCACCGGCCTGCACGGTGAAGATCAGCCCGGCCAGCAGCGCGGTTTCTGAGATCACGGTCATGACCAGATAGATTCTGGTGGCCCGGTACGCCGCCCCAGTCCGATAGTGGACGACCAGTCCGGCCGCTGAAAAACTCATGATCGCAAAAAACAGGTAGAAGCTGACCGAGTCAGCGGCGAGATACACGCCGATGTTGCCGATATAGCTGGCCAACAGGAATGCTGTGAGGGCCCCAGAGACGGATTCGCTGTCGCGGATCTTCCGCCAGGACACGGCCATCAGGGCCGCGCCATAGAGTAATGCACCGATCAACACCAGGGACCGGGCGACATCATCAACGGCAAGTGTCACCCCGGTGAGCACCCAGTCCAGCGTCACCTGGCTACCGGATCCCCACAGGGTCATCGCCACGGCCGGCAGTGTTGCGATTGGGGCGGCTACCGAGACCGCGCGGCGAATGCGGCCTTGCATCGGGCGGGGTGCCAGACCGGCCAACGGGATCAGCGCCGCCGTCAGAGCTGGGACAAGAAGCGCGAGACTAATCCACATTGGCAAACACCCCTTCGCTGATTTGTTCGGCGATTTCTAACGGCGCGAATGGGATGCTAGCGCCAAGCCCCATAGCCAAGACAAAACCGGTGGTCGCCAGGGCCGGGAGCAGCATGGTCTTGGGTTCGGTGACGGCCTTGGGTTCGGCGTGATCGGGCTGGAAAAACCACATGCGGTAGATGATCGGCAAAAAGTACATGGAGTTCAGCAGTGAAGAAATCAACAAGATGCCCAGCACCCAGGGATTCTCTGAATCCAATGCGCCGATGCCCAAATACCATTTGGAAATAAACCCTGCCGTGGGTGGGATGCCGATCATGCCTAGCGCCCCCACGGTGAACGCGGTGGATGCCCACGGCATGCGATACCCCAGACCCCGGGTATCTTTGACGTTGTCAACGTCGACGGTTTCTTTAAACAGTCCCGCGCAGAAGAATAGTGTAATTTTCATCATGCCCTGGTGCACCAAATGGACCACTCCCCCGGTGGTGCCGGTCACCGTGGTTAGGCTCAAGCCTAGGACAACGTAGGAGACTTGCGAGACGGTCGAATAGGCAAGTCGTTCTTTGATATCGGTGTGCCGCAGGGCCTGGTAGGACCCGTAGACGATGGTCACGCTGGCAATAATCAACAGGGGTTGTAAGAGGCCCAGCTCACGTGCGGTTTGGATGCCGTAGACATCATCGACGATGCGGACGATACCGAACACACCGGCCTTGACCACGGCCACGGCATGGAGCAGCGCTGACACCGGCGCGGGTGCAACCATGGCCATGGGGAGCCAGCCGTGTAAGGGCACCAGGGCTGCTTTGACGCCGAGCCCACCGATGAGCAGGATGAAAATGAGAATGGCCACGATCGGTGACTCGGCGGCCAATACATCGACCGCTTCAGCTCCGCCGGCTTGGAAGTCAGCTTGACCTGTGTAGACGGTCAACCAGACCACACCCACCAGTAAGGCCAATCCGCCAGATAGTGTGTAGCGCAGGTAGATTCGTGCCACGCGGATGGCTTCGGGGGTGCCCCAGTGGGCCACCAGGGGGTAGGTGACCAGGCTCAGCATCTCGTAGAAGAGCAAAAAGGTCACTAGGTTACCGGAGAACGAGATCCCCACCGTGGCCGTCACACACAGGCTGAAGAATCCAAAGAAGCGACTCTGGTTGGGTTTGCCGCGTAAATACCCGATCGCATATACGGTCGTGATGAGCCACAAGACCGAGGACAGCGCGGCAAACAATAACGCTAACGGTTCGACCCGCAACACGATGTCGAGTCCGGGCACAAATGGCAGGGCTATTTGGGGGTGGACCTGTTCCACCAGGACCAGCGGGAACAGTGATGCGACCAGCCCCACCTTGACGACTGCCAAACTGATATTGACTGTGGCTCGCAGTCGATTGGCGCGCTCGGGCATCGGGAAAATTGCCATAGCTGCCCCCAGGGAGAGCAGCAGCATGATCACCGGGATGTAGGTCAACAACGTGTTGTTCACCAGCTCACCCCCACATCCAACAGGTTAAAGATCGGCGCGCCCATGAACCCGGTGACCACCGTGAGGATGCCGAGCACAAACGGGGCGGCTTGGGCGAGTTGCGAGATGTCCTCGCGGACGGGTGCGGGACGTTCGATCTCTTCGCCATCGGGGCCTTGTTGCATCAGCAACGGGGCTATGGCTTTCAGCAGGTAGGCGGCCGAGAGAAGGGTGGCGATGACGATAACGGGCAGGATCCAATAGTGTCCGGCCGCGACCGCTGCGCTGGTCAGTTGCCATTTGCCGGTAAACGACAGGGAGAAGGGCAGGCCAGCTAACCCGACGGCAGATAGCCCCATTGTCATGACCAACAGCGGATGAGACCGGGCCACCCCGTGCAACGCGTAGATTTCATCGGTGCCGTAGCGTTCCTTGAAGTAGCCGGCGGTCAGAAAGAGGCCAGCTTTGGCCAGCCCGTGACCTACGATCAGCCCGATGGTGCCCGCGAGCGCACCGGATTTGACGCCGGCATCGTCCAGGAAGGTGATGGCCGGATCGGCCAAGGAGTCCCCTTCGGGGATGACCAGGATGGGCAGCAATAAAAACCAGTAGCCAACTTGGGCGACGGTGGAATAGGCGATCAGCGGTTTCAAATGGGTCTGGCGCAGCGCCATGATCGCACCGATCACCAAGGCAAGGACTCCCAAGATCGCAAACACCCAGGCCAAGATGGTGACGGCGGTGTCGAAGTCGAAGGATTCCGCGGGGTTGCCGGCCATCACGATGGGGATAGCGATCCAGCCCCAGCAGCGCAGGAAGACAAACAGCGCGGCTTTGATCACCAAGGCGCTGAGCAGCGGGGAGACTGCCGAGGGTGCACCAGAGTGTGCCGGGACCAGCCAGTGGTGCATCGGAAACAGTGCGACTTTCATTGCCAGGCCCAGGCTGAGCAGGATGAGGGCGATGAATGCCACGCCGTGGTTGTGTGGGTTTTCGATCAGCGCACCGGCGGCCTGGTTCATGTCCAGGGTCCCGGTGACGGAGACGATCAGTCCCACGGCCACCAGGAAAAACAGGGAGCCGAGCACGGCGATAAATAAGTAGCGTAGTGCCGCGGCCCAAGATCCTGAGCCTCCCAGGGCGACCAGTCCCACGGCGGTCAGTCCCACCAGTTCAAGTCCCACATAGCTATTGAATAGATCCCCGGAGACGAATACGGCATTCAGTCCCGCCCAAGCACCGAAGGCTAGCGGCCAGAATCCGGGGTGGCCGGTGATTTCGTTGTGTTCGGCATCGGTTCGGGTGCCGGTGGATGAGTCGATGCGTGCGGCAAAAAAGATCACGCACAGCCCGACTGCTGCCGTCAGGGCAATGAATATCGCTGACATGCCGTCGGCTCGTAGCCTGATTCCTAACGGGGCTTCGTAACCGCCCAAGGCCAGCTCCAGGACCTCTCCGGTGGCGACCTCTGCGATGACCGGTACCGTCAGGGCGGTCACCGCCAACGCTGCAACCACCCCGGCGATCCGGCGGGCCAGGGTGGGCAGCACAGCCAGGATGGCCGCGACCAACAGGGGCAGCAGGACCAGGGCTCCGAGACTGATATCGACAAGGCTCATGACGAGGCCTGCCCATCGTCAATGTCCGGGTGGTCTTCCAGGCGACGGATCAACACAGCGGCAACGCTGGTAAAAGCAGCGGTGATGACCAGTCCGGTAATCACCAGCGCTGAGATCACCGGGTCGATGGGAGTCGACCGGGCGGCTAGTGCCATCAGCACCATCAGTGAACCAGTCCCGGTGACGTTGAGGGCAATGAGGCGGGCGATGAGGTCCTGGACCATCAGCAGCCGTAACGCTCCGGTGGTCACCACAACAATGCCGAGACATAAATACCAGGTGGCTATGCTCATGTGTCGGCCTCCCGGTGGGTTTCGGGGACCGGGGCGGAGGCGACGGACCGGTACGAGGCGGCTAAATACAGCATGAACAGACCGATGGCGATGCCGATGGTCAGGGTGGTCTCGATGGTCAGGATGATGGCGTAACCGCCCACGGTTGGCCAGCTAAACCAGGTGGCGCCCCAGCCCAGTCCCAGACCTGCTGCCAATGTAAAGACGACCACCCCGATGATGGCCAGCGGTGTTAACCAGTGGCGCACGAGATGATCGAGGCGTGCCCCGGTGAGCTGAATCATAATGAGCATCCCGGCTAAGACCGCACCGGATTGGAACGCTCCACCGGGTTGAGTGGTACCGGCAAAGAGCAGCCAGATTCCGACAAGCAATAGCAGGGGCACGATCAACCGGTAGGCCCAACTGAAATCTAGGGCCCTGGCGGGTTGGAGGAAGGTTTGGTGGGTGGCGGCCAGCTGGTCGAAGTTGTCATGGGGCATCAATGCCCGGGCGATAATGGCGCCAAACATCAACACGGCGGTTTCTAGCAGCGTGTCATAGGCTCGAAATGCCAACAGCACCCCGGTGATGCCATGGTCAACCGGCAGCGCGTTCATTGCCGGTGTCAGCAGGGCTTCCCATTGGGGTAGTCGTTGTTCGGCGCGTAACCACACACTGGCAATCACTACGACCAGCACTGCCCCGCTGAGCAAAGCCACGACCACACTGACCCACAGTGGCACGTTGTCGCGCTGCTGTTGAGCTTGAAGTTGGTGGGCGGAATGTGCACTGGGCGCGGCCGCCAGGATGACCAAGACTGCGCTGAGGATTCCACTGCCCAAAGCTGCTTCGGCCAGCCCGACATCGACACTGCCCAACCGTAACCACACCAGGCTCACCACCACGCCGAGACCAAGAAAAGCTAACACCTGGGCTTTGCGGGCGCGTTGGAACAGCGTCATCCCGACGATGAGCAACACCGCTAGGGCTAAGGCAAGGTCGATAAGTGTGACGGTCTGGGTCATTGACTATCACCGACCGCAGGATCGATGTGGCGCTCACTTGATGCCAGCACCCGGGCCGCCAAGGATGCAGATATCAACGCTAGTAACCACGTCAGCAGCAGGATCAGAGCTACTGACCAACTGGCTAGATGGATGGCGATACCGGCAAAGAGCATGCCCAGCCCGAGATTATCGGCTTTGGTGAGTGCGTGTAATTGGCTGCGAATATCTGGGAAACGCAGCAGGCCGATGGTGCCTGCGGTAAAAAATATCCCGCCTGCGATCAGCAGTGCGGCGACCAGGATGTCAAGGAGCATGGTCACCGTCCTGGCCTGCGGTGTTTCGGCTGAGCATCATGCGCATCACAACCGGCAGGGAAGCCAGTCCCATCAGAATCAGGCTGAGATCCACGAACCGGGCCGGTTGGTCTGAAACCGAAATCGCAACCAGCGCCGCGACTGCCGCACCCGTAGTACCCGTCAATAACAGGGCCAGTAACCAACTGTTATCTTTACTCCGGCGACCCAGCACAACCATGGCGGTCACGAGGTTGAACAGCAGTACGATGCAGATCACCATCATGACGATCTCAAGCACAGTACTGCCTCCTGACACGCTTTTCAGTCTGGGTGGTCAGTTACATCTTCACGGCATCCGCCGCGCGTCGTCTAGCACTGACCGCCGCATATACGGGATCATTCAACGATTTAACTGTTAAGGATGGCTGACGACTTTTCAAGCACGACCAGCTGTTTCCACCCTCGTCGAAATTGCCCAAGGTCAAATCCCTCTGGGTGTGTTACCGCACCGCATAACGCCGTGGGATAATAATTCCGCATGTCAGAGTCGGGAAACCTGCCGGGGCGGTACGACGGACACTAATGATTCCGCAGCGAGCCGTCTGCAGCATAGTTCGTCAGTTGCGACCACAAGCTCTGAGAAACCTCCACTGCGCGCTTTGCTAACTGGAGGTCCGTCAGCCGAATCTTGCTGCCACGATCGTGGGTGAAGTGCTGGACTAGCTCGTCAATTCGGTCGGTGTATCCGGGCAGCTTCTCCGCATCTATCGCAATGATGCTCGCCCCGATGCCTTGCTTGCGCTCGCCAGCATAATACGGTGCGGCTTCATACGAGGAGTCTCCCCCGCCGAGCATGGCTAGGAACTCGACCATCAGCGCGATGTTGCCACCTTTGTATCCTCCAAAGGGCAGAAGCGTGCCTGCGAGCGCGTCGTAGGCGTTCGTGGTGGGCTGGCCATGACGGTTCAGGGCCCAACCTTCTGGGATGGCCACCTGACGTTCCGCATATTTTTGAAAATTGACCCGCGCAGTCGACGAGGATGCCTGATCAATGACGATGGCCCGGTGTTCATCCAACGGGATCCCATAGCTGAGCGGGTTGGTGCCCAGCAGGCGATCAAAACTGCCGCCCACACTCATGACCGCAGGGCTATTGGCAAACGCGATGGATACCAACTTGTGTCTGGCTAACCGGCGAGCAAAATACCCAAGCTCCCCACCGGCAAAAGCTCCGTGAATCATCAGCAGGGCAACCCCGTGACTTTGCGCGGCCTCGATCAGCGCTGTTTCACTTTGACGGTAGGCAAATTGCATGGGTCCGTGGTCAGCGTTCGTGCGGAGCATCGCGCCGGTCAATGACTGATGCTCAAGCACGGGGGTGGGGTTGATGAGACCGTTCTTGGCTGCTTGAAAGTAATAGAAGAGGTGGCTCAGGCCCACGGAGGGCTTGCCGTGCAGCTCTGCTTCGGTGGTTGAGTCGGCGAGGACCTCCGAGACAGCTTCGAGGAACCCAGCACGCTGAGTAGAGCGATATACCAGATCCCAGATCTGCTCTGCTGTCACCGTTTTCATGTCTACCCCGGTCTCAGTAGGTGTTCGCTAGGTCACAGTATACGGGTAGGTAGCCGCGGTGTGAGCTCAGAAAAACTACGTGGGGCCCTACCTGCGGACCACAAAATCCGTGAGGTCGGATTCGAGTGAGGATTTGGTCCGCCATAACGTGTCGACAAGCTTTCGACGAACCTCCCCTGAGAATCGGGTGTGCGGGACTGACACGCTTAGTCCTGCAATCGCTTTACCATGGCCATCGCGGATCGAGACCCCAACCGCGCTCACCCCGGCTTCGGTTCCTTCAACGTTGGTAGCAAAACCCCGGGCACGGACGACGGCCAGCTCATTGCGTAACGAGGTCATCCATGAGTCGTCAGGGTGGTCGGTTCGTGTCCGCTCGAAGATCGCCTCAACATGCTGCGGGTCCAGCTCAGCCAAGATGGCTTTGCCCCCGGAAGCCTTATGGGCCGGCAGCGCGACACCTTCGCGTTCACTAATTTTTGGTAGCTGCCCTTGTTCGAGGGCTTCTTCCAGCTCCGCTTGAGCCTCCCCTTCAGGCTCGACCGACGACAAAAAGCGCACCGCATCCCCAGACAACACCACAAGGTTGGAGGTTTCACCTACCCGGTCCGTTAGAGCCTCCATGTGTGTTCGAGCGCGATGGCGTAATTCAGCCGTCCACGATAATCCGGTGGGTGTTAGGCCCATTGCCGGACCGGGCACATATCGGCGTGATGCGTCTTGCTCGACATAACCGCGATACACCAGCATCGCCATCAATCGGTGCGCCGTGGAAGGAGATATGTCCAAGAGTTGCGCGGCAACGCTGATCCGGATGCGGCCAAAATCCCGAACCATTTCCATGAGCGCGAAAGCACGGTCCACCGAGGCAATGGGATACTGCGGAGGTTGCCGCAAAAGCTGTAGTTTCTGCATAGCAGAATAGTTTTGCACACACCTGTAGTGACCCTCACAATATGACTATGTCCCAGATCCCAACTGAGCCCACCGCTCCGCGCGCAAACGATGCCGCGTTCACCCCACCGGTCCCCCGCCGCCAAGCCATCATGGCCATCATCGTCTGCTGGCTCCTGGTGGTCTTCGACGGTTATGACCTCATTGTCTACGGCACTGTGCAATCGTCCCTCTTGGCTGAACCTGGCTGGGGATTGGACGCAGCTTCGCTCGGAACCGTGGGCTCCATGGCCTTTATTGGCATGATGATCGGTGCCTTGCTGGCAGGTCGCATCTCGGATGCTCTGGGACGTCGCAAGACGATTCTGGCTTGCTCGATTACTTTTTCTATCCTGACGATCGCTTGTGCTTTCGCACCCAACGCGTGGGTGTTTGGCGCACTGCGCCTGCTCGCCGGTATCGGCCTAGGCGGCCTGGTCCCATCAGCCAACGCGATGGTTGCCGAACTGGTCCCACCCAAGTGGCGTTCTTCGATCGCCACGTTGATGATGTCGGGTGTGCCCATCGGTGGTTCGCTGGCCGCCTTGCTCGGTATTCCAATCATTCCGGCCTTCGGCTGGCCCGCCATGTTCTTGGTTGCGGCTGTGGCACTGTTTGTCGTCGTACCGCTGGGTTTCAAATATCTGCCCGAAACCCTGCCATCCGAAGAAGAGCAACGCAAGGAAGCTGAAAAGAGCGGCTCCACCTCGGGCCCAACAGTCACCGGGTTCGCCTCGTTGTTGCGGGCTCCGTACTTGGGTATTTCGCTCATGTTCGCAGCCGCCACGCTGGCTACGCTCTTTGCCTGGTATGGTCTGGGTACCTGGTTGCCAAACCTGATGGAACGGGCCGGCTACGACCTGGGTTCTGCTTTGACCTTCGCGCTGTCCCTGAACCTTGGTGCTGTGATCGGCTCGATCGTGACCGCCTGGGCCGGGGATCGTTTCGGGCCGGTATCCGCCGGTGCCGCAGCTGCAGCCCTCGCCGGGGTGGCGCTGTTGGTCCTGCTGGCTTCCCCACCGGTGTGGGTGGTCTATGTTGTTCTGGTGCTTGCCGGTGTCGGTACGCACGGCACACAGTGTCTGATCATCGCGGCGGTAGCGAACCACTATCCGAACCATATGCGCGGTACAGCGCTGGGTTGGGCGTTGGGCGTTGGCCGGATTGGCGCCGTTGCAGCGCCTCAGGTTGGTGGCCTGCTGTTAGCTATGGGCTTGGGAACAAACTCCAACTTCATCGCCTTCGCCGTCGGAGCACTGGTGGCCGGGGTCCTGCTGGTCATCATTGCGCTGCGTTCGTCACGCGAGCTCCGCGTGCATAAAACTGCAGCATAAGACAGCCTGCGGGCACACGAACAACAAAATAGAATCCGACTGAACACTCGGCACCTGAGATAAATCCACGTACTGTGGTCTCATGGACATTGAGTTGTTCCCCGAGACACTGGCCACCGAAGCTTTCTTATTGGTGTGTTCCTTCGTGCTTTCGGGAATTATCGGCTTAGAACGCGAGCTCCGGCAGAAATCTGCCGGAGCTCGCACTCATATTCTGGTCGGTATGGGGTCTGCTTTATTCACCCTGGTGTCTGCTTATGGGTTTCAGCACGTGTTGGGCGATGATGTGGTGTTAGACCCCTCGCGTATTGCCGCACAAATTGTCACCGGTATCGGCTTCTTAGGCGCCGGTGTCATCTTCGTTCGGCGCAACATCATCTCGGGGCTCACGACTGCCGCTTCGGTGTGGGTCACCGCCGCCGTCGGGATGGCCTGCGGGGCTGGCATGCCCGTCATTGCCGCCCTGACCGTAGTCCTGTATGTTTTTGCGGTCACCGCCGTGACCGCTGTGATTCGTCGGCTGCCAACCCAACATCAAGCAGAGATCTATCGCATCCGATATCAAGACGGCCACGGGGTGCTACGAACCATCCTGCAAACCGCCACGAATGCCGGCTATGAAATGACGCTTTCTGAAACTCGGCGTCAGCACAGCGAGGACGGCTATATCGTCAACGCCACGATGGAATTCTCCCGAGGTAAACAACCCCCGACTGAATCCCTGCTTCAGCAGCTGAGCGAGCTGTCAGGGGTTATCGAGGTGACTTCTGAAGACCGGGACCACGACTAGTGGGAGATCCTCGGGCTCTAACACCGTAGATTCGGGATAGAAAAACGGGTGCCCTCCGAATATCGGAGAGCACCCGTTTAGGAAAAGATCAGACTAGCTGCGGTCTGCGGCTACGGTTTCGCGGTTCTTTGCGACCAAGGCTTCGAGCTCATCTAGCATGGCTTGGATCTCACCCGGGTGACGCTCTGCCGGGGTGAATTCACCGTCGGCCCAGTCGAAGAAGAGGTTGAAGTTCAGTTCTGCACGGGTCATTGGCATGGAGAAGTTTGCCAGGATCTGGCGCCATTGTTCAATCGCGCGGACTCCCCCCACGGCACCGTGGCCGATGAAGGAAACTGGTTTGCCGATCCACTCGGCAGCCAGTACGTCAACAGCGTTCTTGAAACCACCGGGCACACCGTGGTTGTATTCTGGAGTCACAAAGACGAAACCATCGAGGGCGTCAATGGTGTCGGACCAGGCCTGTACGTTGGCGTCTTCGTAGTCCTTATTGGCCATCATCGGGTGCACCGAGGTAGTCAACAGTGGCACATTGTATTCACCAAGATCGACGTACTCGTAGGTCACGTCACCATCGCGCTGGGAAGCGATATCGTATGCGTATTTCGCGACTGGTTCGGTGTTGCGTTCGGCGCGGATCGAGCCGTTGATGATACCGATCTTCATAAAGATGTACTCCTTGTAAGTCCTATAATGCCAACCCGTAGCTTACCTTCAGTCAGGCATAGCCGATTTGGGTTTGTCACAATCGAGCACTCTATCCCGCCCACATATCTACTTCAAATTTGTAGCGGTTGGCGGAATGCTCATCTCACAGTACTTTCCGACACCCATTGCTGTACCTCAGCGTAAGCCGTCTTTTAGACTGACGGCATGACTGAATCCCGTGATGCATTACTACTGGTCGACATGCAAAATGCCTTCTTCAATGAGGACGGTTTAGCTGAGCAGCAGGAAGAACTTGTCGAGGCAGCCAATCGGCTTTCAGATGCTGCACGACAGGCAGAAGTCCCGATCTTCGTGGTCACAACGGTCCACAGTCGAGACGAGTCCACTTGGACGTTGGGCATGCTCGCTGCCGGTGAAGGTTTCCTCTTCAACGGCGATGAAGGCACCGAAGTGGTGCCAGGACTGGACACGTCAAACACCACGCGAATCGAAAAAACTCGCGACAGTGCATGGTTCGCCACTGACCTGCATCTGCGGCTGTCCAATCTGGGCGTCGATCGAATTGTATTGGCCGGCGTTTCGACCCACGGTTGTGTGGGACAGACCGCCCGCGATGCGTATGCCTACAACATTCGCACCACGATCGTGACCGATGCTGTGGGAGATTCTCGCGACGACTATCACCGCGAACAGCTCTCCCACCTCGAAGATGACGGTCAAGCCGCTATGGCGACCGTCGATGAGATCATCGAGAAATGGACCGGTGCCTAACAAGACGAGCATTGGTTTCACTAAGCTCGGCGCTCGGGTGGTCTAAGATAGACAGATACCAGTACCTCATCCACATCTGACACATTTGCCCTTCACACATCGACGACAGTGAGGTCTGTGATGGGTCAACTGATTTACTCCATGATGGTCTCGTTAGACGGCTACGTGGCCGACCAACACGGGGATTTCATGTGGGCTGTGCCGGATGAAGAAGTCCTCGCCATGGTGAACGAACAGACCGCAACGGTGGGTACGTACCTGTACGGTCGGCGGATGTATGAGCTCATGCAGGTCTGGGAAACCGATCCCGACATCGCTGGCGATTCCCTGGGATCACAAGAATATGCCGCCCTCTGGCAACAAGCGACCAAAATCGTGTATTCACAGCGTCTCAATGAGGTAGCTACGCAGCGCACCACATTACGCCGAAGCTTTGACCCTGCAGAAGTACGACAGCTCAAGGAAACGTCTTCGACCAACTTGACCGTCGATGGGCCTACCTTAGCTGCCGAGGCGTTCCGCCACGACCTGGTAGATCAGATTCACGCGATTGTCTGCCCCGTGGTGGTGGGTGCAGGCCTAGCCTTCCTACCCAAAGTCCGCCTGGACCTCGAGCTACTCGCCAGCCGACGGTTTGCCAACGGAATGGTGAGCCTGCAGTATCAGGTCCACCACCCCTCCTAACCAGCCTCAGCCCGCCTTCTTCACCACACTGGATTTCAGCTGCATGTTGCCAAACCCGGGCACCCGCGCGTCGATATCATGCCCATCGATAGCATCTTCGAGGAGCCGAATACCGGTGACCTTTGTGCCAACCTTAATCACGCCGCCTGCTCCTTTGACCTTCAAGTCTTTCACGATCGTGACGGTGTCGCCATCGGTGAGTTCATTCCCCACCGCATCACGGATCACCGGTACCGCAACTTCCGCATTCAGGTCTGCCACAGCAGACCATTCATGACCGCACATCGGGCACACAAGTAAAGTACCCGATTCGTAGGTATACGTTTCGTGGCATGCGGGGCAGGCGGGCAATTGATCAGACATCGACGCGACTCTCTCCGGGTAATACAGCTGGGATACGGGCTGATGACAGCAACCCGTATCGTATCAGGCTGGCTGAGGAGTAGCTCAGTCAGTCCATTTCGCAAGCTGTTTCGCCGAAACGTCACCGAGCCATTTCTGCCACAGTGGACCGAACGTTACACGACGAACGCCCAGTTTTTTGAGTTCCTGAATGTGCCCGACCCCGTGACCATCGACCGGGTGGGCTGTTGCATTGACCGGGACCGAGGTTGCTTCAACCACTGCGCTCACCTCGGCGGCAGTGGACAACCCGACCGGGTAAACGGCACGCGCTCCGGCCTGTTCCATTAACCTAACTCGCTCGACGGCTTCGCCCAGCGGATCCTGGTAGACCTCGGAGCCAAGCTTGACCGCATCGGTACGTCCATTGATCACAAAGTCCACCCCGGCATCATCGGCAGCTTGACGGGCTGCTGCAATGTAGTCGGCGTGTTCCTGACGCTCACGCACACGTTTGCCTTCAGTGTGCACGACGTCTTCGATGTTAGCGCCCACGGCACCGGCTTCAAGCAGCCGGGTGATCAGTTCTTCTGCTTTGAGGCCGTACCCGGATTCCACGTCGGCACTAACCGGCAGGTCGACCGCACTGACGATGCGTTTGATGACCTCAAGGTATTCGGAGAAGTTCATATTCTCGCCGTCGGCGCTGCCGATGGCGTCTGCTACCGGGTGACTTCCGATGGTCAAGCCGCTGAATCCGGCTTCGGCAGCCACCGTTGCACTCCACGTGTCCCAAACTGTGGGGAGAACGAGTAACTCGCCCGACTCATGTTGTTCTGCTAGGTCTTGAGCGTGTGCTTTAACGTTCGACATAGAACCTCCTTAGGATTGCATTTTCAACCTTACGATGCCTTGCGGGTGGTGTACACACTCGTCGGGCCTGACCAGGGTATCTTCCACCTGCGAGTGTTAGACAGCTCGCTGGAGCTGGTCCACGCCTAGCATTTTGCGGCGCACCAGGGAACTCAATTGTTCTGCTAAGAAGACCACCACCAGGATCATGATGATGATCGTTAACGCCGTATCGAATTGACGCATCGTGAAGGCCGGGGTGAGTTCCATCCCGATCCCACCGGCGCCGACCATGCCCAAAATGGTTGCTCCACGTATCGATTTCTCCAGTGTGTAGAGGCCGGTTGCGGTAAACGAAGCAAACGAGGCTGGTAGCACCGCGGTGGCCACGACCGCGACACCGCTGGCTCCAGTGGAACGCAGCGCATCGATCGGGCCGCGTTCGACTTCTTCGATGCGCTCGGCAAAGAACCTGCCAGCAAAACCCAACACGTCCACGGTAAGGGCCAAGATTCCTGCCAGCGGTCCAAGTCCGACCGCCATCACGAAGATCAACGCCCATACGAGTTCTGGGATCGAACGCAGGACCGTCAAAATAAATCGCATAGCAACCCCGATGGGCGCATACGGCGTGGTGTTTTGAGCAGCGAGGATCGCTGCCGGGATGCTCAGGACAACACCCAGCCCGGTGCCGATGATCGCCATTTCTAGGGTCTCAAGCATGGCCTCAGCCAGATTGGGTGCGCGCTCGAGGTTCGGCGGGAACGCCCCGGTGATGAAGCCCCAGATGTTTGCTGGTCCCTCGCCGATACGTGCCCAGGAAATATCCATGCGCACCAGACCATTGACTGCAAGCGCCAGCAGCAAGACCCCGATAGCAATAGAGGTCCACTTCGGGAGTTCGAACCGTGCTGGTAGCTTCGCGGTCCCGTGTGCGCCAGTATCTGGCTGATTTCCAGCGGGTTTCAGGCTAGACATTAGGCAGCACCTCGCATATCTGACCGCTGATCATAGTCATGTTCACTGGTGTAGAGCCCTTGGAGCTGATGGTCTGCCAATTCTGAGATATGCGCGTCAATATCTAGGGAGCCTGCGCGCAGTGCGACAATTCGGCTGCCGTAGTCCCGGGCGAGCTCCAGTTGGTGCAATGTACACACCAACGTCAGGTTGTGTTCTTCTGTGATATCCCACAGCATGTCCATAACTGCCCGACCAGCGCGTGGATCCAGTGCGGCCACGGGTTCATCCGCGAGGACGATCTTCGGGCGTTGCATCAGCATCCGGGCAATCGCAACTCGTTGCTGCTGACCACCCGATAACTGTTCAGCACGCTTGCCGGCCACATGAGCCATACCTACTCGGTTCAGAGCTTCCAACGCTTCTTCGCGCTGGGCCTTTTTGGCGGTCGCACTCAGCCAGTTCCTTGGACTCGGTGCCCTACCCAACCCGCCGTGGATAACATTGGTGAGTACGGATAGCTCGCGCACGAGATGAATGCGCTGATGTACCATGCCCACCTGCTGTCGAACCTGGGTGAGCTGTCGTTTATTCGCGCTGGTGACTTCCGTGCCCAGCACATTAACCGAACCGCTCGTTGCAGCCACCAGTCCGTTGAGGCATTTCTGTAAAGTAGATTTGCCCGAGCCGTTCGCACCCAAAAGCACGACCGTTTCTCCGGCGGCTGCCGAAAAATCGATGTCATGCAGTGCCTGCGTGCCGTTGCGATAGACCTTCGTCAAATTCCGGACGCGAATAACCTCGTCTTGCGCCGAAGACCACTGTGACATTACTGTTCGTCCTCATCCGGGAGGTCGGCGTACTGGTCGAAGCCTGCTGCTTCGAAGGCGCGTCGAGTTGGGTCATAGTCGCTATCGGTCGCGTCGACGAACTCGGAACCGAGGTATTTGTCGTTTTCACCGGTCTGGACGATCGCCTCAAGGAGCACGTCCTGGTTTTCTTCCAGGGTGTCTGTCAGGTAGTTCGCGCAGTCTTCACCAAGGCCAGTGCGTGCAATGAACAGATCGTTTGGCAAATCTGGGCCTTCAGCAAGGATCTCGACTGCGTCGTCGCCCATCGCTTCTTGCACGGCTTCGAAGTCGGAGATGCCGGTCCCCAGTGCATCGCCATCGCCGGTGGCGAAGGCTTCAATGTGAGTATCTGACAGCGGGACGACTTCGACGTCACCGGCGTTTGGGTCCAACCCGGCGGAGTCGAGCATTTCTAGTGGGCCAAGGTGGCCGGAAGTTGAGCCGACTTCTTTAGTGATCATTTGTTTGCCTTCAAGATCTTCGACGGATTCGAGATCAGAGTCGGCGCGTTTGAAGATTGCCGCTTTGTAGTTGTCGCGGGTGACCCCGACCAGTGGGATCGCGTCGGCTTCTTCTTTTAGGACCACATATTCAGCCGGTCCGGTGAGCAGTACGTCCAGGTCGTCATATTCCAGGGCTGTGGCTGCTGCGGTGCGGGAGGCCATTGGTTCGAATTCAACATCCAGACCGGTGGCTTCCTCTAATGCGACGCGGAAGTCTTCGAATTCCAGCACGAGGGTTTCAAGTCCTTCAACACCCGTGTCGGAGAAGCGCAACGGTTCGAACTCAGCGCAGACTCCACCTGCGGAGTCAGCAGAGGCGCCATCAGCAGACTCGTCAGCATCTGCGTCACCACAGGCTGTCAAAGCAAGTGCGGTGGCTGCTGCCGCCGAGAGGGCAAGAAACTTTCGTGACATGAAAAAGGGTCCTTCCACAAGGTGCGAATTTGGTGGCACTCCTGTTGAGGTGCCATGCGTAGTTTTCGCGCCTTATCTAAACGGAAGGTTGCCCAATCACGAACCCTCGGTCCCGGGGTGTTGAATTCTTCGAACTTCGACTACTGCAAGAGCTGCAGGCGGCTTTGCGTGCGGAACAGATCAGGAGGTGGGTCAGCGATGTCTACGAGTTCTTCACGAGAGACCTCAGCACAGACGATGAGTGGCCTATCTCGCTCAACCAAGACGTCGATCAGGGTCACCAGACGCTGTCGTGAGGCAGGATCCATCCGCGATAAGCGCGGAACATCCGTCAGTCTCCAAGCATCGAACTGTTCCGCCAGTTCCAGATAATCATGTGTCACGGAGCGTGTGCCCAACAGGTTGGCGAAATCGAACCAAATCTGAGAGCCTCGAACAGCGCTGGCCTGCAACGCACGATGGCCCTCAAGCACTGTGACGACCTCGTCGCTTCCGGGCGCGATTTCACCAACGGAGAGCAGCGCGTCTTGGGTGGCTTGGCCTGGGCCGAGGGTAAGCCAGTGACCCGATGCGAAGCCGCCGCTTCGGGGTGCGGCCAAGCTTCGGTAGTCGGTGCCACCGTCGAGTTCTTCAACGACGAACTGCTCCCGCAGAATGGTAATACTGGGTTCGATCACATGATGGAACATAACATCCGGGAGGAGCCCCTCAGGCTCATAGTTCGACGTGATCAGCGTGGGAATCCCACGCTCCGCGATCTCAGCGAGCAGGTTGTTCAGCAGTGCGGCGCTTCCGGGGTCATGCACATGGAGCTCATCAAAGAAGAATAATTCGGTGCCGGCCAATAGCTCGGTCAGGGTTGCTTCGATGGCTTTACGCATGCTGGTGCCGGGGCCAAGTTGCTGCTGTAAGTTGCGGAAGAAATCGTGAAAGTGAACGTGGCGTTTAGTTTCGGCCGGATATGATGCCCTCTCAAAGAGCTGGCTCATTAACCATGTTTTGCCACGACCAGGAGGACCGTAAACAAAGTATCCCGTCGGCACGTCAGCGGGCGCATGACTTCCTTGAGGCGAACGGTGCAGCAACTCAATGACCGCGGTCGCTAGGCGTCGCTGTGATGCATCGAGTGTCGTTCCGGTGAGGGATTCGATTTCTAAGAGCGCCGAGGCGACGGTCTGGGAGGGTAAAGTCTGCGCTATCTCCATAGCGCCCCATCATAGCTACCAAACCGTAGCACTCAGCTGTGACCGAAAAGAACCCCGGATGGGACGCCTTGTGCATCTCATCCGAGGTTCTTGGTCTAGCGGAAGTTAGTTGTCGTATTCGGCGATGTAGCGGCCGACCACGCCACCTTCGCGAAGTTTGTTAATTGCTTCTGGGATGTCCTCGTGTTTGATGTGATTCATCGGAGGGTTCAGCTTGCCAGAGCGCATCAGTTCATAAATTTCAGCCAGGTCCTCTTTGGTTCCAGACTGGGAACCTTTGATCGTCAGCTGATTGATGATGATCGTATAGGTGCTGATGGTCGCTTCAAGCCGTCCCATGCCGACCTGGACAAAAGTACCGAATTTGCCCAGGGTCTCGATGCCTTGGGCTGTCGTGGTGCCGAAACCGGCGTAGTCGACGATGAGGTCAAGTTCTTTGTCCTTGAAGGCGTCGATAGAATCCGCAACGTCTTTGAGGCCAATTTCGTCAGCCAGTTTTTGGGTCTCCGGATTGATTTCCGCCCCATAGACTTCGGCACCCAGCAGTGCTGCCACGCGGGCACCGATATAACCGAGCCCACCGAGTCCGATGACGCCAACTTTGAGACCTTCCTTAGCACCACCCTTGGTGACCATGGCATGGTATGCGGTCAACCCGGCGTCCGTTGCCATTGCACCCAGATCGAAAGGCACTTCATCCGGCAGGGCGACGAGGTTGTCTTCAGTGGCAAGAAGTTTCGGGGCGAAGCCGCCATCCCATTTGCCGTAACCCAGTGCGTCCCCATCGGACATCATGGGTGATAGACCAACCCGATCGCCGACCTTCCACTGTTCCATGCCCTCGCCGACTTCGCTGATGATTCCGGCGTTTTCATGGCCCATCGTGCGTGGGAGGCCGTGCTGAAACAGCTCCATCCAGCCTGGATCATCAAGTGCTGACACGTCCGAGTGGCACACGCCAGCGGCTTTGACCTCGACTACGACCTGTCCAGGACCCGCTGTGGGTTCTGGGACCTCGTTGAGTTCTAGAGGTTTATCTGTTCCTACGAATTGCCAAGCTTTCATGAACTTCACCTTTCACTTTGGAGTGTGGGTTCCTCTCCACCCTACGCCTCGCAGTTTGGCTCTTCTACGGCTCACGTTTGGGACTTAGCTCTCATGGTCCGGTGAGTTGGATGGCAGCAGGCCACGCATCAATGGACTCAAGCTCAGCTGTAGAGCCCCGAGCGCAAAGTAGAGCGGTTGTAAAAAGAAGTACGTATCAATGATGAGGACTTCGACGAAGATAAACACCATCATGGTCATGCCGGCGAAAGCATGTGCGACACCCAGCCACGGGCTCCTCCTGAGGTGAACAATGAGTGCTGTCAACTGCACGAGGCCGACGAAACCGAGAGCAAGCGCGGCCAGCCCATAGTTATCCTCAAACGTGGTGCCAGCCAGAATATCTTCACCAAACAGATCGGGCCCTGCGGCAACCAGGCCCACTACCCCGGCAACGCAGCTGAGCACGTTGAGTATGGCAAGGACGAGCAGTAACCAACGAATGCCGCCCTGTGGCTGCTTTGCGATTCGAGAGCTCATGCCAGAACTGACCAGTTTATCGGCTGGCTTCGAGCCGTTTACGCTGTTCCTCAATGTCGAAGGTCGCCTCGGGCCAGCTCAGTTCAAGAGATTCGAGCGTCTCGATGAGCAGCTGCTGCACGGCGAGCCGGGCGTACCACTTCCGGTCTGCTGGGATGACAAACCAGGGCGCTTCAGGTTTATCGGTTTCTTCGAGCGCTAGCTGGTGGGCCTCCATATACTCGTCCCATTTCTCGCGGGCATCCACATCGCTGGGTGTGAATTTCCAGTGCTTCTCTGGATTATCCAAGCGTTTGGAAAGCCGTTCGTATTGTTCCTCCCGGCTTATATGCAGCAGGACTTTGACGACGATCGTGCCGTTACTGACGAGTTCTTTTTCAAATTGTCGGATCGAACCGTAGCGACGCTCCAGGCGTGACGGTGGGGTGAGTTCTTCGACTCGGTGGATGAGGACGTCTTCGTAGTGTGAGCGATCAAAGACTCCGATTTCGCCGTGCTTTGGCGTCTCGCGGCGGATGCGCCACAGAAAGTCGTGCCGGAGTTCTTCTTCGGTGGGTTTCTTGAACCCAACCTGATGCACGCCTTGCGGGTTCATCGATCCGACCACGTGGGTGATGGTGCTTCCTTTACCGCTGGTGTCCATGCCCTGCATGACCAGCAGGACGGAACGGCGCAGCTCAGCCGCCTGGGCGTTGGCGAAAAGCAGTTCCTGGAGCTTGGCAAGGCGTTCAACATCGCGTTGGAGACGTTTCTGCCCAGCGGCCTTCCCTTTGGTTTCGCCTTTCTTGGTGAAGAAGCCAGGGGTTTGGCGGCAGTCGAGCGTGGTGAGATCGCTCAACGCTCCATCCTGAAAGGCGAATTTTCGTAGGGCTTCGTGGAACGGTTGCTTCACAGTAGTCCTCCAGACCTGCGGGGTGCGCATCATGCGTTCATATCTCCCACCAGAGGTGGATCGTGTAATGACGAAGCCACAGTGAAAGACAGAGACGCAACTAGAATTCAGCTTAAACCTCTTGCGTAAACCTGTAAGCCTCTGAAGAGCCCTATGCCCGGTAAGGATCGCTACGATCCGTCGAAAGCACACACCTGTGATCCGGTGTTCAGCCTGCGCGTCTATCATCGAAGTATGGTTTCTGTGACTATTCGTGCGTTGCGCCCTGATGAGGGCGAGTTACTCTTGCGGGCCACGGTAGATAATTTCAACTGGCAAGACGAGCGTTTTACTGCCTCCGATGTTCTCGCGTCTCCGGAGATGGTCTACTACACCGAACTGTTTCCTGAGCGGGGCGACTTCGGATTCGTTGCACTGGAGGGTGACACACCCGTGGGTGTCGCCTGGGCGCTGTATTTGCCACCTAGTGCTCCAGGGTGGGGTTTTGTTGATGCTGAGATCCCCGAAGTCAGCCTATGGGTAGCGCCGTCGTATCGCCGCGAAGGTATAGGTCGAGCCTTAATACACGCTATCCAACACGGCGCCCGGTTCAGAGACTTGCCCGGTTTGAGCCTGTCGGTAGATGCAGGCAACCCAGCGAAAGAACTGTATCGCAGTGAAGGTTTTGTCGAGGTTGAAGGCAAGGAATCCCACGGTGTGATGTTATGGCGCAGGACGTAAGGGGCGGGGTCCTATCTCCCGTATCGCAGGTATACGGTACCGTTGGCAAAAGTCCTGGTGTCTTCGAGCCTGAGTTTACGATACGCTCCCTCGGGCAGCGCCTTGCGTCCTCCACCAAGCACGATCGGGATGACGAAAAATTCGAATTGATCTACCAGACACGCCCGGATAGCTTCCGCTGCGGTGGTGGGTCCAAAGATTTCGACGACGCCGTCAGTTGCAGCGACTATACGACGGATGTCTGCGAGGCAGAGATCGCGTTGTAAGCGATCCCGATCAGATCGCATTTGACTTGCCGCGAGGGTGGAGGAGACGATGATCTTGTGAACGTCCTGCCAGTATTGCGCGAAGTCCTGTTCGGCTTCGGTCATTTCGGCACGCTGGGCCGGGTCCTCCCAATACTGCATCAGATGGTAGGTTCGGCGCCCTAAAATTTCGGTAGTCACGCCTGAGAGCCGCGCTAAATGCAGGGCAAAGATGTCTTCGTTCGGGGCAGCCCACTGAAAATCACCGGCACTGTCAGCGATATACCCATCGAGCGAGATTGTTGCGGCGTAATTCAACATCCCCATAGCTGCCGTCCTTTCCGACTGTGCAGCATCTTTGTGCAAAGTGTACAGCTGATTTCCAGGTTTGGGGAGGGTGATTTTTAGAGATGGAGTCGTTTGGCTAACTCATGGCGCACTTCAGCTCCGCGATACACCTGCATCATCACCAAGGCGATGATGCTGATGGCTGCACAAATGGCCGAGGGTATTGGTTGGGAAACCCACCCGAAGACGAGAAACACAATGGGAGTCAAACCCAACAGGACGGTTAAACCGCTGTAAACGATGTACTCCCCTACTTCCATGCGCATCACTCTGACGGTAATCACGAGCGCCACAATAGAAGCGGCCAAGACGATGGGGACGGCATAGTCCAGTGACCAGCCGTGCCAATCGGTCAGATAGTCCCAGTAGACACAGATGAGCCCCACCGCAAGGTTCAGGTACACAATGTTTTTCGCTACATTCCGGCGCTTGCGCACGGCCAGTAGGACGACTAACCACATCGCTGTGATTCCCAACCAGAGCGATCGGAGGATGCCGATATCGGCTTCGTTTGCGTCGAAGACCAGTTGGGCGGCAAACGATCCAAGTATCACCACGATAGAGCTGAGGAAGAGGATCTTCAGGATACGTCGGCGGGAAAAGGCTAGCGGTACATCCGGAAAGCCACTGGGTGTTGGTTGCCCGGTGGTGGGTGTTGCACACAACGGGCAGCGAGACCAGGTGCCGGCAATATCGGCCTGACAGTCAACGCAGTGTTTCATGGCTGGGATTCGGAGGTCGGGGTCAGTTCTTCTTCGGTGACGCGGGTGGCATCTACCGTGACGTGAATGTCGTGTGCTGTCAGTGTGCGCACAAAATGCCGGATGTGGTCCATTTCGACAAATGGCGAGGTGAAGCTGACGTTCAAATGCCCCGCGTGGGACATCACGCAGATTTGGGGCCGGACCGCTGAGACGTGGAATCCCATTCGACCCACGTGGTCTTCTGCTGGCTTTGGTAGCGTGACGCGCCCCAAGTTCGACACCGAGACACTCAACCCGCGGTTATTCACCCAATTGACACCCCGCAGAATGGTGTCTTTCAGCGGTCTGGGCACGACCCTCAGTAACGGCGAACGCTCGAATTTCGCGAACCGGCGCAGTTTTTTATCGAGCGCTTCGGGGGTGGCCTGCGGACGGAATTGGTTGTCGAGATTGCGACCGACCGAACCGATGTCGTCATCGCCCTTCCCGTAGGTGTGCTCCACCCGAACGGTGGCAAAGAAGTTTCGCGGCGAAACCGATGGGAAAAATTGACGAAGATTCACCGGCACCGTTGCGGCGAGCGTCTGGGATTTTCCGAGTCCTCCAGACGAGCTGCGAATCGCTTCAAAAAACAACGCGGTCAGATACATCGTCAGCGAGATACCTTCGGCGCGTGCCAGCGCCAGGACGTCTTTGGCCGGCATGGTGACCTCAACGGCACGAGTCCGGTAATCCGGTGTCCGTGTGCCACTGACCCGAAAAGCTTTCTGCGGTTTCGGCAGGCTGTCTTTGTCGTGAGGTTGTGTGGGAGGTGTCGCGGGGTGGAAGTACTGCGCGAAACTGTCTCCCGTGAGTCCGCGGGCCAGAGCTGCCTCGTGGGCTCCGGGTTGGGCGGTGAGTTCAGCCGTCGAGGTGTCTTCGAGTGCCTGATGTTCTGGGTGACGCAACCGCAGGTAGGCGCTGATCAGATCGGTTAGAAACCATAGGGCCCCGGTGCCGTCGGACAGAGCGTGGAAGACTTCGAGGCTGATGCGCTCGCGATAGTAGACCACCCGGAAGAGCAGGCCCGTGCGGTTGGCATCATAGATTGGTGCGCATGTGTATTTGGTGTCTTCGGTGACGGTTGGTCGTAGATCGCTGTCTTGCAGGTAGTACCAGAAGATCGCTCGACGCAGCACAGCGTGGTAGAGGTGATAGCGGTCGTAGGTGGTATCTAAAGCCGACTGTAACAACACGGGGTCGACTTGGTGGTCCATGTCTGCGCTGATCCGAAACACTTTTGGGTCAGTTTCGCTGCGTGCGGCTAGGAAAATATTCGAGGCGTTATCGAGTCGTACCCACGTGCGTCGGGTCATGGAGTGACCTCCGAGGTGGACTCAGGGTGTGCGGGATGCTTATCCAAGAAGGTGTTAATCACCTCATAGGCCTCCCGGACTGACCGAGAGATCCGGGGCAGCGCGATGAACCCGTGCAGGGCTTCATCTACTCGATGGATCGCCACCTCATTGCCAGCTTGTTGTAGTTTTCGACCGTAGTCTTCGCCTTCGTCGCACAACAAGTCCAGTTCTGCGGTGATAATCAGCGTGTCAGGTTGGTCGCTGAGGTTCTGAGCCATCAGTGGTGCCACCTTCCAGTCGCGTCGCTGCTGTTCATCCGGAACATACAGTTCAAAGTACGCCTGGATTTCTGCAGCGGTCAACCGGTACTCCGTGCCGTGGGATCGCACCGATTCATACGGAGACGTTTCCAGTTTGTGGTCCCAGTGCGTGACGGGATACAACAAGATTTGGCGACTGGGTGGTGTGCGACCCTGTTCGCGCAGCATTAGTGAGACGACCGCGGCAAGGTTGCCGCCCGCCGAATCCCCGATGAGCACAATGTTGGCTGGGTCTTCAACTCCAGCAGGAGTTGGGTCGGCGAGCAGATCGCGGGCCACTTGGTAGCAGTCCTGTAGTCCGGCCGGGAAAGGATATTCCGGGGCGAGCCGGTAGTCCACCGCCACGACCACGCAACCGGTCAGATCCGCCATCCGGCTACAGGTGGGGGTATAGCTGTCAATGTCTCCAGTGACCCACCCGCCGCCATGAAAGAACAGCAGCACATCGTCGCGGAGTCGTGCTTTGGGGTGGAATACTCGCACGGGGATCTCGTGGGTACCATCATCGGATGGAACCCAATGGTCGGTCGCTCTGGTGACCGAACGTGTGGGGGCCGTCAGACGCCGCTGGAGCCGTCGGACCTTCTCATAGTCTTCGCGCATATTGACTCGAGGCGCTGCAAACAGGCTCAGCACCGAACGCGCAAACCGGCTGACCGGCGAGCGCTGGCGAGCTGGGTCCTCTTCCCCACCTGGCTCCGCAGGTCTCCGCATAGTACCGTTCCTTCCCCGGGATATGAGGCTCACTTCCAGAAGTTCCGGTGTGGCCTCAAACCGCCAGTCTACGACATCCCGGGATAGGACCCGGGTGAAAATCCGGTTGCCTATAGTCAGCAGATCTGTGATCCACTACGCTGAGTTATATGACTTCCCCTGTCCCTACCGGTCGGGTCGTTTCGGCTGGGAAGGGTTGTAACCTGGTGTTGCCCCGGTCGCTGCCGGTGGCCCTCAATGACGCCTGGACACATATCACCGAAGCTCAATCGACAGCTCGGTGGATCGGCACGTGGCAGGGTAACGGTACCATCGGTGAAACAGCGCAACTCCAACTTGGATTCGAGGAGGGCCAGCCTTGGACGAACTTCCGGATCACTGCATGCCAGGCGCCCACTTGGCTACGCGTCGAGACCCTTGATGCAGACGGGCACACCGCATGGGATCTTTCGATTGAACTGCGCGGTGGCCCTGTTCAGACCGAACTGCTGTTCACGATGTATGGCATAGACCCAGCCAGTGTCGGAGAGATTGGCCCGGGCTGGGAGTATTACCTGGATCAGCTGGTCCTCTCGCTGAGTGACGCACCGTTACCGAATTTTTCGGAGTACTATCCCGCACAAAAGGAATATTTCCAGGCTCAGGTCCGCTGACTCCCGCATTTTCATAACTGCCCCCTCAACGCAGCTGCAGCATGCCCTGGAACAACTGCCCCAGGTCTACCTAGCGGACGATATTGCGCAACAGAATTGCGATCGCTTCGAGTGCGAGCACCACGATGATAATCAGCACCAAGATGAAGGTGACAACCTCAAACTGCAACACCCGGTTGGCGTTGAGCAAGTAGAAGCCGATACCACCGGCGCCGACGACACCCAGCAAGGTCGCCGAACGGAAGTTGACGTCGAGCTGGTAGATCACGTGAGCAATGCCGGCCGGCGCCACCTGCCGCAAGGTCGAACCGAAGAAGATCTGGGTTTCCGTGGCCCCATTGGCTCGAAGCGCCTGCTGGACCCGGGTATCAGTTTCTTCCAGTGAGTCTGCAATAAGTTTACTCAGCAGCCCCATGGCGCCAACGGCCAGTGCCAGCGCGCCTGCCACCGGACCCATGCCCGAGATAATGACAAAGATAATCGCCAAGATCAGTTCGGGAATACCGCGGGTAACTACAATGACGCCGCGGAAGAACTTCGACACCGACGGGTTGGGTGACACGTTGCGGGCAGCCAGCACCCCAACCGGTAACGCCAGCACGGCTCCGATCAGCGTACCGGCGAGTGCAATTTGTAGTGTCACAAGCAATTGCTCAAGCAGTAATTGAAGATTGCCAGCGTGATCCGGGGGCAGGAAGCGGCCCAAGACTTCGGGGAGGTTTTGGAAGCCTGAGAAAAAGCGCTGCCAATTGACTTCCGAGTACCACAGGGACAGCACGATCACAGCGATGAGCAGCGTCGTGAAGAATGTCTGGGTGAGACGATCGAAGTTCCACGGTCGCAGGGTGCGGGTGTCTGCCACTCCCGGCCGTGGGGCTTCGGCGACGTGCCGGTCCGGTGCTTGTGCAGTTGTCTTGGCGTAACGGCCTCGGATTTTGTTCACGCCCCAGAGGATGCCAAAGCGGGAGGGTTCGGCTTTGCGACCCAAGAGACGAGAACGCCACAGCCCGGAGATGATTTCTGTGACAATACATAAGGCCAGCACGACTACTGCCAGGGCCAGTCCCCTGTCATAGTCCCGGATAGACAATGCTGTGGAGAGCTCCAGGCCAATGCCACCGACACCGACCCAACCCAGGATCACCGAGTTTCGCAGATTGATATCAAACCGATGGAGGCCCGTGGCCACGATCGCGGGCATGACACCGGGGATCGTGGCGCCCAGTACTTGTTGGAGCCGGGTCGCGCCGTTTGCTTGCAGTGCTCGTCGAGGTCCGTCATCGGCGTCTTCGATTGCATCGGCGTAGAGTTTGCCGACCATCCCGACCGAGGTGAACCCCAGCGCCAAAATCCCGGCGATCGAACCGAATCCGAAGACGCGTAAGAAGAAGATTGCCAGAATCAGTTCTGGGGCTGCCCGCATGAGCACAATGAAAAAGCGTGCTGCAGCACGGACCGCCGGATGATCTGAGGTGGGGCGTGCGGCAAGGAGCGCCGCGATTAACGAGACAATGACTCCCAGGACCGTCGCGGAGATGACGATCGCTAAAGTCAGTGCAGTCATCTCCCACAGTTCAGCCCAGCTCGGGAAGTCCAGCGGAAAAACGTTACTGAAGAACCTGGTCGCGTTATCCCAGGAGTCGATCAGGGTGGCAAGGTTGATCCGCAGATCAATCACAGACCAGATCGCGGCGATAATAAAAACCGCCATAATGCCGGTGGCCAGCAGGCCACGCCAGGACGGGATGTTGAGGGTCCTTGGACTCCCGGGGGTCGGCGGGGTCGATGTGGGTTCCTGCTGTGCGGGTTTATCTAAAACCGGTGCGGTACTCATACAACTGGCCGTCCAGAAACCGATTGATAAATGCCCATGGCTTCTTCGGTGCTCAGCGTGTCGGTTGATTCATCGAGCACGAGCTCACCTTGACGGAGCCCAAGAATCCGGTCGCCCCATTCCATTGCCAGGTTGACCTGGTGCAGTGTGCACAGCACGGTCAGCCGGTCCTCTTTGGCAATCTGGTTGATCAGCGTCATGATCTGATGCGAGGATTCCGGGTCCAAAGAGGCCACCGGTTCATCGGCCAACAAGATTTTCGGACGTTGTACCAGTGCACGAGCAACAGCTACGCGTTGCTGCTGACCACCAGACAGTGTGTCAGCGCGCTGAAATCGCTGATCTGCTAGCCCGACGCGCTCCAGCTGTTCAAGAGCTGCTTCGCGAAGCTTCTTGGGGTAGGTGAACAGCCCGACTCGGGGCCCATTGAGGGCCCCGAGCGCGCCGCTGCACACATTCTCTAATGCTGTCATTGATCCCACGAGGTGGAATTGCTGAAACACCATGCCGATATCGCGGCGCAACGCTCGCAGTTTCCGGCCGCGGGTTGCAGAAATATCCTGGCCCAGTACCTTCACCGTGCCACTGGTTGGCATGTGGAGACCGTTCACTAACCGCAGCAGCGTGGATTTGCCTGAGCCGGAGAGTCCCAGCAGGACCGTGAAGCTGGACTCTTCGACAGAGAAGCTCACGGAATCCAATGCTGTGGTCGATGGTGCGAACTGTTTGATGACATCCTGCATCACCAACGGTGACTCTGCAGCTGGCTGTTGCACTTCAGTGAGTCTCGCATCTGTTTGGGGTGCTGCGGCCTGGATCGTGTTTCGAGGTGTGGAGATCAATGACATGGTGGATCACTCGTTACAAGCTGCTGCTTGGGTGATGTCACAGACTTCGCGAATACCGTCGTAGGTCGAGTCATCGACTGGCGCGTATTCGTAGGAGTCTTCTGGCAGGGTGCAGTCTTCTGCATCCTCGCAATACCCGGCCTCAACCAAGTTGTCGACGTTAATCAAACGGTCATCATGGAATACCCGGCGCAGTGCGTCTTGGGTTTCTTCATCCAGAGTGCCGGTGTTCATGTAGATCGGGGAAGCCGGGATCAGTGGGGATTCCCAGATGATCTCGTAGTCTTCTTCGGACACTTCGCCGCGGTCTGGCATGAGCACTTCAACCATGGAGTCATAAGCAAAAGCCATGTCACAGGTCTCGTCGAGCAGTGCCAGGACGGAGGCGTCGTGGCTTCCAGCGAAGATAGCGTCAACGTCCTCTTCCGGATCCAGACCGGCATCCATCATCCCTGCCGATGGGTACAGGTAACCTGAGGTCGAACCTTGGTCAACATAGCAAACGGTGCGACCTTCAGCGTCAGCAAGTTCCTCAATATCGGAACCCGGGCGAGTCAGAGCGTAAGAAACGTAGCCGGCTTCTTCGCCTTCCTCTTCGATACGGCCGCCCAGTGGTTCTACTTCGGCGCCGGCTTCAGCAGCACGGACGTAGGAGAACGGTGAACCAATAGACATGTCAGCCTGGCCAGCGACCAGCGCTTCGATGACGGCGGCGTAGTCGGTGGAGTTGCTGAACTCAACTTCCTTGCCGGTCTCTTCAGCGAGGACATCCATCAGCAGTTCGAATTTGGAGACCAGTGCGCTGGCTTCTTCAGCTGGTACACCGGTAATGGTGATAACTTCGGATCCGCCGTTGCCGGCGTTGTTTTCTGTTTCGGCTTCGGCTGCGGATTGACCACAGGCGGTCAAGCCCAACGTAGCGGCGGACAGTGCGGCTACGGTGCCCATAATGCGGCGACGGAATGGCGTGAGTGACACGACAATAGCTCCTCGATTGAGTGTGCATGGGGAGACGCTCCCCTCTTGACATTGCCCGACCTCTTAGTGGCGGGATTTTCAGTATCACTGGCTAATCTGTCGCCAAACCCACCGGAAGCTAAACAGCAGGTTATCTCGAGGACAAACTTCACGTCGTTTCATCCCGGTTTGGTGAGGTAGAACACGAATTCTGCCCGTGGGCAGTATCTTTGTGGCAGCATCGGCGGTCTCTATAGTTAGAGGCGGTATAACTGGAGAAAGCAGGGCAAGATGACAACCATATCGTCGCTCATCGACGACGTTACTGCCTTACGTGATGCCGTGCTCGAGGCCGAAGCACGACAGACTGAGGCGCTAGGCAGGGTGCTTGATCGTCACCTGGTGTCAGCTCGCAACCTCATCCACTACGTCGAAGTGCGCTCGCATGATTTGCGCGAGCTGCAAGCTCGTCTGAGCGATGTGGGGATCTCTTCGTTAGGACGAATGGAAGCTGGTGTCCTAGGCCATCTAGAAACTGTATTACGTGCGCTGCGCGCTCAGTTAGGCCACACTCCCCCGCCGGAACCGGCCGAATATGATGACCAGACCACTCCGGTCACCCCGGCTCAGGGCCGACAGATTTTAGAGGCCAATGCGACCCAGTTATTAGGGCCCGAACGTCCGGAACGCAGCCAGCGCATTATGGTCACCATGCCCAGTGAAGCAGCCGACGATGAGGAGCTCGTTCGCGGCATGGTCGAAGCTGGCATGGATCTGGCTCGGATTAACTGTGCCCACGATGACGAAGCTGCCTGGGCGGCCATGACCAAGGCGGTCCGGTCGTATAGTCGGCCCGATGGTTACATGCCGCTGGTTGCAATGGATCTTGCCGGACCGAAACTACGCACCGGGCCCCTCGAACCCGGCCCAGAGGTCCTGAAGATCAGGCCGCGTCGCGATGTCGATGGTCAGGTGCTGAAGCCGGCGCTGGTTTCCTTCGGCGATATAGAGCACGATGAGGCTACCGCCTTGCCTTTAGCCGGCGATGCCCAAGCCAACCGCTCGATCCTTGAGCATTTGCAGGCTGGTGAAGAGTTGCGTCTGACCGATGCGCGCGGCTCAAGCCGCAAGCTTCGAGTCGAGGAAGCTGGAGAGACCGGGGTGGTGGTCTCCGCCAAACGCACCATTTACTGGTCGACTGGCACAGAGGTCCACACCGACCATGGGACCCTGGTCATCGGTGACCTACCCGAAGTGGAACAAAGCATGCGGGTGCATATCGGCGATGAGATCGTGTTGACACGTTCGATGGAACCTCGGCCTGCGGTCGCCGAGTCGCCCTTTGTGATTGGCTGTTCGCTTACCGAGCCCTTTAAGACCATTTCCACGGGCGACAGAGTGCTCTTCGACGACGGAAAAATAACTGCCATGGTCACCGCCCACTCGGATGATGAAATTCGTGTTCAAGTCGAGGAAGCAGCACCCAACGGCACAAAACTCAAAGCTGAAAAGGGCATTAACTTTCCCGATACCGATCTTGGCCTCGCCGCTCTGACCGCTGAGGACCTCTCTCATATCCCGTTCGTGGCTCAGCACGCAGACATGGTCAACATGTCGTTCGTGCACAAAGCCAGTGACGTTGCTGAGCTGATGGACGCTCTGGCTGCCGAAGATGCGCAACATGTCGACATCACGCTGAAAATCGAAACGGTTGAAGCTTTCGAACAACTTCCGCGGATGCTGTTGGAAGCGATGCGCTGGGACAACATTGGTGTGATGATTGCACGCGGGGATCTCGCCGTCGAGGCAGGTTTCGCTCGTATGGCAGAGCTCCAAGAAGAGATTCTCTGGCTCTGCGAGGCCGCGCATGTACCGTCGATTTGGGCCACTCAGGTGCTCGAGAGTCTCGCCAAATCCGGTCTGCCGTCCCGCGCCGAGATCACCGACGCCGCCAGCGCCCAGCGCGCCGAAGGTGTAATGCTCAATAAGGGCCCCTTCATCACGGAAGCAATTACGGAGCTGTCGGATATCTTGCACCGCATGGGCAGTCACGCCGACAAAAAGCGCGATATGCTGCGTGAGCTACGCTCGTGGAACCTCTAGACTCGTTCCCCGATATTCTCAGTAGCCATATGCCACTGATCGCCGTTCGCAGCGTAGACGATACGCGTATGACGACGATCCTGCGCTCCCTGCCAGAATTCAACGCGTGTTGGTTGTAGCCTCCAAACTGCCCAATCATCAGGATTGACATCCCGTTGAGCTGCGGCGCTGCGAGCCCGCAGATCTGCAAGATTCTCTTCGCGAGAGGATTCAATAACCGGCCCGCGCAATCGGACCGAGCGGACCAGCGGTTGCCACCAAAACGTTAGGGCGGCATACGGGTGTTGCGCTAGCTGCTGGCCCTTGATGCTGGATTTCGTGCTGGCAAACGCCCAACCTCGAGTATCGACATCTTTCAGCACAAGCACCCGAGCATCCACCATCCCCTTGTCGCCCACGGTAGATAGCGTCATCGCGTGCGGCTCTTCGACACCTGCTGCTACTGCGTGCTGAAGCCATGTGGTGAATAGGTCGAGCGGATCAGCAGGTAGTGCGGCGAAGTCTATCGGTGGCGCGTCCCCGGTCAGCGCTGGCAGTGTTCGAAGTTGTGATCTCATGTCCTTGCTGCTCCCCTTTGCTTCCGTGATACAACCCAAGCACCTTATACACGCGACATGCCTTCGGGATGTCCTCCAGATGAACACCGAGGTAACTGCACGAACGCGTGGCAGCTAACTCAGCTCAGTGCAGGGGCTGCAGCGAGGTTGGATGGGATTTGGGTCCGCGTTGTTCATAAATGTGCCCGATATTCTAATCGTTCAGCTGACTGCAACTACGTGCCCAACGCAGCCACTAGGAACTGTTATAGTCATTTTCTGGCCATTTAGGCCCTTCCACTGCATCGATGACACGACACGCGAGGTCCATATAAGCACCTTCTGACACGGCACGGTCGATGAGTAATCCCCGCCGAACGTCAGGAGCATATATGTCCTCATCCCCCACTGCCCGAACGGCCCAAACTGGGCGTGCCGGGTGGATGATCGCGGTTGCAGCAGCGGCCGCGTTTCTCGCCACCTTCAACGAGACCTTCCTCAATGTGGCCTTCACGCCGATCATGCAGGATTTCAATGTCGATGTGAACACGGTCCAGTGGCTCACCACCGGCTACTTGTTGGTAGCCGCAGTGTTCGTCCCGGTCTCCAACGTCTTGTATCATCGCTTCCCGACGCGGCCGCTGTTTGCCGGCGTGCTCGCGCTCATGGTCGTTGGTTCGGTAGTGGGAGCGCTTGCCCCAACGTTTAGCGTGCTGTTGATTGCCCGGTTATTACAGGCCATCGGAACAGGACTGCTGACACCGATCGGTATGAACATCACCCTTGCGGTCTCCCCGCGTGAGAAACTCGGCCTCAACATGGGCATCATGGCTGCGATGACGACCTTAGGTCCGTCTTTGGCAATCGTCCTATCAGGCATCTTGTTGACCTTTGCTCCATGGACCACCTTGATGTGGGTCTTCGGCGGTCTCGCCTTCCTCGTTCTACTTGCCGGTGCAGTCATCCTGCGCACCGTGACTGACCTTGGCCGTCCAAAACTCGACATCCCGTCATTCCTGCTCGTGGCCGTCGGGCTTGTCGGAGTGCTTTACGGCGTCAGTGCTGCCTTCGGTGGCTCACCGCTGTATGCTGCCATCGCTGGTGTCGTTGGTCTAATTGCCCTGTGGCTCTTCGTCATGCGTCAATCTCGTACTGCACACCCCCTGATCAACCTCAAGCCCTTCTCGAGCGCGCCATTCGTTTTCGGCGTGTTGATGACCATGCTCGGACTCGCGTTCGTCTTCGCGATGAACGTGGTCATCCCGCTGTTCCTCCAGGGCGCCCATGGCATCTCGCCACTTGGTGCTTCGTTGACCCTGGCGCCAGGAATTTTGTTGACCGTCGTGATGGGACCGATCGCCGGCAAGCTATTCGACCGTCATGGTGGACGCTGGTCCATCCCACTGGGCTTCCTCGTCATGGCAGTCTTTGTCACCTTGGTTGGTATAGCTGCCGGATACACGTCCATCCTGCTGTTCGCCACGCTCTATGTACCGGCCGTATTGGCCACCGCATTTGTTATCGGCCCATCCCAGACCTTCGCGCTCGGCAGTCTCGACCGTGAAGCAGCACCTCACGGTGTCACGGTCGTGTCGACCAGCTTCCAGATCGCCGGCAGCGTTGGCACCTCGTTAGCCGCCGGTATTTATGGTGCATTGACCACCGCAAATATCAAGGCCGGGCGCGATGAGTTCGATGCAATGCTGACCGGTTTCCACGGTGCCGTCGGTTTCGTCGTGGTCGCTTCGCTGATCGGTGTTGTTCTGGCGATCCTGGCTTACCGTTCGGTCCGCGCCCAGCGTGCAACAGATAGTACTGCGGCTGAACATGACGCATCGAATACTGTCGCGTCGATCATGAAATCTAATGTCTACGCATTACGCGCCGATCACACGGTGCTGGATGCTCTCCAGATATTCAGTGAGCGCGGTATCTCGGGGGCACCGGTCCTCAACGAGGACGCTTCGTTGGCCGGTTTCCTCTCGGATGGGGACGTGATGCGTTATCTATCAGCAACGCACCCATCCTCGACCTCGATCTATTCTTATGCGATCGGAGCCGAAGACGACCTTGAACAAGCCATGACTGATCTGGCAGAGCTCAACGTACTGCGCCTTGCTACCCAGGAAGTCGTCACGATCAACGCCGACGCATCGATCGCCGACGCAGTGGCAACGCTTTCAGATGCGCACCTGAAGAAGGTGCCGGTCCTCGACGGTGCAACCGGCGACCTCGTCGGAATTGTTAGTCGATCTGCGATTAACCGGCTGGCAATAGCCAACTACCTGCGCAGCCGAGTAGACACGCAGCAACCGATAGAGACTGTGACCGTCTAATCAGTGGATATGTCCGCATAACTCTTGTTATGCGGACATAGTCTTCTCACGGATCGGTCCGGGCTCTGCCGAGCGCAGAAGTGCAGGCGAGATAGCGCGCGAGCACTATTTCGCCTGACCCCTGAACGCTCTATAGCACTGCGCACACCACGGACCCAGTTCTAGGCTTCCTCTTCTAACACCCATGCCTGGGTCAATGGAATGCGCGCCCTCGTCGTGGCAGGCAATTGCTCGTACGTGTCAAACAGCTGATCGAGGACCTGCTCTGCGTCCCATACCCGAAAGGAGGTGCGGTCCCGTTGAAACTCCCGCATCGCCGGTTTAGTGGCTCCACCCCAAGCCACCAGAAGACCCTGATCGGCTCGATCCTGAGTCATTGCAGAGTGCAACCCACGCACTACCTTGACATCCACGGGGATGCTTTCGCTCTTGACCTCGACGATTAGCGTTGGGGAGTCGAGACCAAGTGGCCCTCGACCGGCCAAGATATCAACTCCGCCATCAGGGCCTGGAGGCGATACTTCACAATGGAAACCACGCGCTTCGAGAATATCTGCAACGAGATGGGTGAGCTTGTGGTCGCCAAAGTTTTCCACCAAATGACGCCGGATTCTATCTCTGATGGCCTCAAGCGTGGGTGTAGGGTCCGGATCCATGACCTCATCCTGCAATTCTGCAGCGGTTGTCGGATCAGCCTCGCGCGCAGCTTCACTAAGTTCCACATCCCCTGGGTCTTCCCCTCGGTGATAAAGGGCAAGTACACGTTGAGCGGCATTATTTCTTGACGGGTTGAATACCGTCATGATCGCGTTCAAAGAATATAGCAAGTCATCTTTGATGACCGACTTCGAGATGGGTTCCGGTAACCACTCGACCGGAAGTTTATGGCGACGTCCTAGATCGGATTCCTCTGCACTGTAGACATAACTGCCCGTGCATTTGCCTAAATAAAGATAGCCCGGTTTAAACTTCGAGGGCATGATAACAATGTCCTCGGGCCGAATGAGGTTTCGAAAGGCCCAAATCTGGCCGGTGAGATTTGCCTTTCGACCAGGCGAGTCATCAGGATAGGCCTCGTCTACATGGGTACGAATTTCTTCGCGTGTAGTTGCGGGCGTCAAGTCGGGCACATTCCAACTAATCGTCGCAAACCCTCCTGCTAAATTAGCCTCTTCGTGCTCGCCTGCGCTACCCGCCCGGATGACCCAAGCTTTAGTCATTCTGGTCCTCTCTATCCCACCAACACGATGAACGAACCTACTGGTTCGAGCGTACGACGATGTCACGATCCGAATGTCCTACCGGGCAGCATCGCTATGAAGGCTTTCGGTCTGTTCCAGTTTTTCTTGACGTGCGGAACGATAACGATAGAACACCGCGAGCAGCCCGCCGGAAATGTTGTGCCACACACTAAATACCGCCGCGGGTAGTGCCGCAACCGGATTGAAGTGTGCTGCGGCCAAAGTGGCTGCCAAACCGGAGTTCTGCATCCCAACCTCAACGGAGGTGGTGCGTGCAACCCGCTCCGGATATTTGAACATTCTGGCTGAGAAATATCCCAACAAGTAACCCAAGGCGTTATGCAAGACCACGACCGCGAGTACGAGTAAGCCAGCTTCAACAATGCTGTCAGCTGAGCCAGAGACCACTGCGATCACAACATATGAAATACCCAGCACGCTGACCCAGGGAAGAAGGGGCAGAACTTTCTCGACCCAGCGGCGCAGGAGCCACCGGACAAGCAGACCGGCCACAACAGGGATCAGGACCATCTGGACGATAGACATGGCCATCGAACCGGCATCAACCGGTAACAGCGTTCCGGCTAACCACAACGTCAGCAGTGGAGTAAAGATCGGGGCGAGTAAAGTAGAGACCGATGTCATCGTGACCGACAACGCCACGTCGCCCTTGGCAAGATAGGTAATGACATTCGATGAGGTTCCACCTGGCGCACAGCCGACGAGGATCACGCCAACGGCCAGCTCCGGCGGCAATTGGAAGATAAAAACTAGTGCAACGGCAGCTGCAGGCATCAGTACATATTGCGCCACGACACCCAGGAGGATTGGCAGCGGTCGTTTCAGGACCAGCGCAAAGTCGGGGATGGTCAGGGTAATTCCCATCGCAAACATGATGATGCCCAGGGCAACGCTGGTGTATTGGGCTAACGGTGCGGTTTGTTCGGGGAACATAAACCCGATAAGAAATGCGGCAATAATAATAACCGGGAAGACCGTCACCGCAATGCGCGCTGAACGGTCCTCCTGAGTTGGGCGCCGATCCCCTGGCTGCCGATCCGTGCTGGTATTGTCCATAAGTCCCACTTCACCCTTCTGCTGCACGCCAACGAGCTGGTGGCGTTATGACGTTGGGTAACCTAGCACCGATTCTCAGCTCACCAGCAGATGTGACGGACGCAGCCCGTCTCTGAGGCATTCAGGCTGGGATACGTCAGTATCGAAGATAAGCTTTCACAGACAATATGTGCCATCTCAACCCACGCCCGGGATATGCCACACTGGCATTATGGACGATCTCGTTGTACCCGCTGGACCGGGTATTCCCAAAGGTCTCGTCGTGCCGGCCAAAGACCTCGTCGAACAATTCACGCACGCCTCCGGGCCCGGCGGCCAGGGAGTGAACACGACCGACTCGCGCGTCCAACTCAGCCTGGACCTCGGCGCCACGGCCGCACTGACCGAAACTCAACGCCATCGCGTACTTCGAAATCTCGAACAGCGACTGTCCGAGACCACTCTTACCGTCACGGCCTCGGAACACCGATCCCAGCTGCGGAATCGAAAAGCCGCTCGGCAGCGCCTGGCTTCCATGTTGCGCGATGCCCTGGCACCCCAACCGGTTCGCCGCAAAACCAAACCGACCCGCGGGTCACAGCGCCGCCGTCTAGCAGCAAAACGTCAGCGTGCCGAGATCAAGCAGAACCGAAAACGCCCGCCGATGGATTAGCTCATGCTCTAGTCACGAGGCTCGACTCCGACTATTATGTATTACAAGGTACTAGGCGTAGGAGAGAAGGTGTTCGGTGGCCGAATCGCAAATGCGAAAAGGTGTCCTTGAGCTCGTCGTCTTAGCGACGCTGAAGGATCAGCCGACCTACGGTGGGGCCCTGTTGGAAACCTTGACGGAGACACTGGGCTCTGACCTATCTTCAGGCACGCTCTATCCCTTACTTGCCCGGCTCCGCAAAACCGGGATGTTGGAAACTCATTGGGAGGAATCTCCCGTGGGTCCGCCACGCAAGGTGTACCGGGTAACTGACCGCGGCTCTGCAAGATTCAAGGATCTTCAGAGCGAATGGAGCGCTCTCGTGGGTGCCGTATCCACTGCGCTGAAAGGACTGCTATGACGACAACGCAACCCGAAGAAGCCGTACGACGCGTGCTCGGCGTCCCGGTTTCTCTTGCTGGATTGACCAACCCTGAAGCTCGACTTCGTGCATTCGAACCAGAGAACCCAAACCTTTTTGTACCCCGGACCGTTGGCATCGGGTGGGACCTGAATATCGGTGCCGTAGCGGTTCGACTCGGGCTGTTGCGGCCCGACGATTCCGTTCCAGATCTGGTTGACCATATCCCACCCGCCACGCTCAAAGCCTTACGCATCAGCCCGCTTGCAGGGGCCGCTGCTGTGGTCATCGCAGGGGCTTATACTGCCCAGCGCTACGAGCGACTTCCGACAAACTGGGGCCTATCGTTCCGCCCGACCCGCTGGGGCAACGGTGTCGCTGCGATGGCAACTCCGGTGCTGCTTTCTGTTGGGGCAGGGTTATGGGCCGAGATCGCTACCCGACGTGCGACCACCTCAAATACACGGTCGACCGTGGATGTGACAGCATCAGCCCAAGCGTTGGGACTGCAAGCCATGTCACTGGTGCTGATCACCGCAGCGGCCCGCCAAGCCGATAACCCAGACGCTGCCCGCTTACTTCCGCTGGCCGGTGTTATAACTGCCCCTGCGGTAAGCACCGGAGTGCTGGTAACAACCGTGCGCAGTGCACTCCGTCGGCTTGATCGCAGACTGCGCCGTAACAGCACTCAGCAAAGCAGGTAAAATGTAACGCACCTGTCGAAGGGTGTCGCATCATGGCTACCTCACACGATTCATCCGGCTCAGGCCCTGCTACCAGAACAACAACGTGCGCTATTGCCGGAGCTGGACCTGCCGGGTTGGTGCTTGGACTGTTGCTGGCTCGCGCTGGTATATCGGTCACGGTGTTAGAGAAACACGCCGACTTTCTGCGAGATTTTCGTGGCGACACCGTGCATCCCAGCACCATGGCCCTACTGGATGACTTAGGTCTGTTTGACCGGTTTGACGACCTGCCGCAATCACGGCTGTCGCATTTGCAGTTACCCGATGCCGAAGGCAACGGGGTGGTCCTGGTAGATTTTCGGCGGTTACCTGTACAGCATCGTTATATCGCCATGGTTCCGCAGTGGGATCTTCTGAATCTGCTTGCCGAGGCTGCAGCAACTGAACCAAATTTCACGCTGCTGACCCAACATGAAGTGACCGATGTGGTTCGGGATAAGGGGCGCGTTATAGGCGTCGATTACCGCTCGCCGGATGGTGAGGGTCGGTTGCTGGCTGATCTGACCGTGGCATGTGACGGTCGCTGGTCCACCGTCCGACGAGCCGCCTCGCTGCCGGTCAAGGAAACACCTGTCGGCTTCGATGTGTGGTGGTATCGCATCGACACCGGCCGCGATATTGGCAATGCGCTCCTCCCCCGGGCTTATCAAAACCGCATTGCGATCGTTATCCCTCGCGAAGGATATCTCCAGGTGGCGCAGCTTGGTCTTAAAGGTGCTAACGCTGAGATCCGCGCTCAGGGAATCGAAGCTTTTCGAGCTCAAGCAGCTGAGCTGCTCCCCGAAGTGGCCGAAGAGGTCACAAGCATCGAATCGATGGACGACGTCAAGCATCTGGCTGTGCGGGTTGATCGCTTACGCCGCTGGTACGGCCCCGGAGTGTTGTGCATTGGCGACGCCGCTCATGCCATGTCGCCTGTAGGTGGCATCGGTATCAACCTGGCTATTCAAGATGCCGTAGCTGCGGCCCGGTTATTGGCCACCCCACTACGCCGCGGAATTTTCGGAACCCACGGGGGTCAGCGACTGCTCGCACAAGTGCAACGCAGACGACTCGTTCCCACGATTTTGCTGCAGGGATTGCAACGCCTCGCGCATGCTGTGGTCATTATGCCGGTGTTGCAAGACCGCCGAAGTCTGCAGGTACCAGCACTCGTGTCGCAAGTTCTACAACGGGCGCCGTGGCTGAGCGCTGTTCCTGCATTTATCGTGGGAGTAGGTCCCCGGTCGGAAAAGATTCCGCGCTGGGCGCGTCGTCCCGTTCCACCCGCCTCGAACGTCAGCGTGTGATGTCACGCTTTTCGTTGCGGAGCCGGTCCACTTTCTGTAATTGGTTTTTGACCTCGCGGCGCAGCACCTTGCCCATCTCATTGCGCGGCAGTTCGGCCAACACGTGGAAGCGCCGGGGCACTTTATAACTCGTGAGTTTGTCTTTGAGCAGGTGCCGCAAGCGGTCCACGTCAGGCAGGAGACCGTCAGCGGTGACGAGCGCGGCGATGACTTCTTCGTCGCCTTGCTCATTGACCAGACCGATGACTGCGCTATCTTCAATGCCATCTTGGGTACGAATGACGTTTTCTACCTCAGAGGGGTAGACATTAAACCCGCCGGTGATGACGACTTCTTTCAACCGGTCCACAATGCGCAGGAAACCGTTGTCGTCGGCTGTTGCGATATCACCGGTGCGGAACCAGCCGTCGTAGAACGCAGCTGCAGTTTCTTCCGGGCGTTCGTGATACCCCGAAAATACTTGCGGTCCTTTGACCAAAATCTCGCCGGGTTCACCAAGCTCGACATCTCGGTCTAGGTCTTCTGGATCAGCAAGGCGGACATCGGTATCCGGGAAGGGCACGCCAATCGAGCCCGCCGTTCGTGTTGCATTGACCGGATTTCCGGCAACGATCGGCGAACATTCTGACAGACCGTACCCTTCGATGAGATACCCACCGGCTGCGTCTTCCCAGGCAGTAATCAGTTCGGGTCGCAGGGGCATCGCACCCGCGACGCCAGTGCGAATCTCAGCCAGTGAGACACCCCGTTCTTTGGCACCGTCGACGATACGCTGAAATAGTGGCGGGACGGCGATCATGGTGGTCGGTGGCCGACGCTTGATGGCATCTAAGATCAGACCTGTTTCGGGCTTGGGAATCAGGTGAATCATCGCACCCACGCTGATCCCAGCATTCATCGACAAGGAGCACCCGAAGACATGAAACAGCGGCAAGCATGCCATGAAGACTTCTTCACCAGGAACGATCGTCGTGACCCACTCCTTGGCTTGAGTTGTGGTGGCGAGCAAGTTGGCGTGGGTCAGGGGCACACCCTTAGGCGTGCCGGTAGTGCCCGAAGTGTACAGCAACAACGCCACGTCTTCGGCGCTGGGGCGCAATACTTCCGGTGCCCGGCCCTTGCTGCGCAACAGTTGGGAGTACGGCACGGCTTGTGGTGGCGCCGGCTGGCTCAGTTGCTCGCGTGATGCCCGCGCCTTGGACAATGGCAGGCGCAGCAGCGCTCGTTTGAGTCGGGGCATCTCTTCGATCAAGTTGACTGACACCACCACACGAGGGCGAACGGGTTCCGGGAGTTGCAGCAGTTTTTCTGCGGCAGCGTCCCACACGATCGCAACCTCAGCGCTGTGGTCTGCAAAGAGCTGTTCAAGTTCCTCGGGCGAGCTCAACGGGTTGTGTTCCACAACGGTGGCTCCGGCGCGCAGCACTGCGTAAAACGCCACGACATGTTGTGGACAGGTTGGCATGAGCAGGGCGACGCGAGAGCCCTTGCCGATACCCATCGTGTGGAGGGCAAATGCTAGGCCTTCGACCTGTTCGGAAAGCTCGGCATACCGTGTTCTGGCACCAAAGAAATCCAATGCCGGTTTGTCCGCGTAGGTATGGCACGCCTTGAGAAATTCATCGACAAGCGAGCCGGTTGGGTAGTCCAGGTGCCGCCGAACCCTAGGGTCATATGAAGCTTCCCAGCGGTCCTCTAGTGTCTGCATGTGCCCTTGCCACCTCTCGTATCTCAGATAGTTCTCGTTCCAGACTAGGCGGTAACGGGCGGGTCGTGTCACTGGTTCACTCGGTACCTGAAATGTTTGCTTCTTGACGTGGCCCAAGCTGCGTCCACTATGCCGCTGCCCGAATTGGCATTAGCCGTAAGCGGCGTAGACTCAAGGTCGGAGCCGACCTGGGTTCCACAATAAGGAGGGCGCATGCCCGGTACCACTGATCACTTTTCTCCAACCCCAGTCGCTGCAGCACACAGTAGCCCGCCACAAAAGTCGCTGTTGATGCTCGGGCTTCTTGGCAGCTCGTCGATGGAGAACGAAAAGCGCCTTCCGATTCATCCTCATCATTTGGATCGCATCGACGCAGACGTGCGTGCTCGGATGATCGTCGAACGGGGTTACGGCGCGGATTTCCAACTTGAACCTGGTTACGTTGAGGCGCGCGTCGGGCGCGTCGCTGAACGTTCGGAAGTCCTCGAAGCCGCTGACGTGTTGGTGCTGCCGAAACCGCAGGCTGAGGATATGGGCGCCATACCGGCGGGTCGCGTTCTATGGGGATGGCCGCATTGTGTTCAGGACACAGAGATCACCCAAACCGCCATCGATAATCGGCTCACGTTGATCGCTTTTGAGGCGATGAATCACTGGACCAGTCGGGGTGATTTCAACCTGCATGTGTTCCATAAAAATAATGAGCTTGCTGGCTACGCTTCGGTCCTGCACGCACTGAGTCTGGTCGGATACACCGGCGATTACGGTCCCCGACGCAGCGCGGTCGTCATAGGCTTCGGAGCCACGGCACGAGGCGCCGTCACCGCGCTCAAAGCCCACGGGATCCACGACGTTCAGGTGCTAACCCAGCGGGGTGTCGCCGCCGTCGGCTCACCAATACACGCAGCACACATCACCCAGCTCAACACCGACGATGGCGCAGCCTATCTCAGCACGGTGCCCACAGAAGATGGCGACGTGCTGTTACCGGAGTTCTTGGCCAGCCACGACATAGTCGTCAACTGTACGCTCCAAAATGTTGCGGCACCGATGACCTACCTGCGCACGGAAGATCTCAAACATTTCGACGCTGGCAGCCTGATCATTGACGTGTCGTGTGATGAAGGCATGGGCTTTGAATGGGCCAAACCCACCGAATTTGAGGACCCGACGTTTACCGTGGGGCATGAAGTGAACTACTACGCCGTGGATCACAGCCCGTCCTACCTGTGGAACTCCGCCACGTGGGAAATCAGTGAGGCACTGTTGCCGTACCTTCGCACCGTCATGGAAGGTCCTGCAGCTTGGGCAGAAAGTTCTACGGTAGCTCGTGCAATAGAGATCCAAGATGGCATGATTAAAAACCCGAGCATCTTGAGTTTTCAAGGTCGTTCGGCAGACTATCCGCACACATTTGTTGGCTGATCCAAAGAACACCTGATTCAGCCTTCGGATACTGCTGGTATCGCTGCGCTACGGGCGTGTAGCGTTTGCGGATGGCACCCGCATCGTGGTGACGCTTTGGCGGCCTCTGCTGGATGCCAGCAGAGGCCGCCGCAGCGGTTTGCGGAATCGATACTAGATGGACTCTGATACAGGGACTACAGCTCGAACGATCTCGGCCACTCGCTTTTCAGTGACCTCATCGAGTGCTTCGAAATACCAGGCCGCTGGAATCAGCAGGCCATCTTTGCCACCGGCTGGTTTCAGCTCAGCTTTTTCACTGATCCCGAGAGTCATCAGGTCGTCCTTGCGGAAAAACACCAACACCGCACTGCTGGCACTGAGGGCATAACCTGGCATGCCGTACCAAATGCGTGCTTTAAGGTGAGGCGCCGCCGTGGTGATGACCTCGTGCATACGCTGCATGACGGACCGCTCAGGTTCCTGCATTTTTGCAATCTTGTTGAGGACTTTCTGCAGATTCTTCTCGTCTTTGGTTGCCATGACATATCCTTTCAAAATGCCGATCGATCAGATCGGCTGCGAGGTTAACGCGCTGGTTAGCGCAGCACCCCACGTGGACATGTCCTGAGAAGTTCAGTCCTCTCCACAGTGATTCAGATTCTCAGATCTGGAAGCGCTGTCGGTGGCGCATAACGCGGCCACAACTCCATGATACTAACCTACGAGGGCACGTTTCCAGCGCTAGGCCAGTGTAGGTTTCGGCACGTTCTGGCTCTGATTCGCAAGGCTAAATCAGGAAATGCGGTTGTAAATTCGCAGAGCAATGGGAGCGAAGATCGCAATGATCACAGCGGTCATTCCTAGTAGTATCAGCACGCCCGACAGCGTCGCCTCGTTATTCATGAAATCGCGCAGCGTGTCAACAACGTGGGTTACCGGATTGACGTTAACGAAGGCTTGTAACCACGTCGGCATCGTTTCGGGTGGCGCATAGGCGGAACTCACAAACGTGAGCGGAAACAAGATCAGCACCGAGACGCCCTGGACTGCGCTTGGTGTGCGGACTTTCAAGCCGACCACAAGCCACATCCAACTCAGCGCAAAACAAAACAGGAACAGCAGTCCCACCCCGGCGAGGACACCGAGGAGTCCACCCGAAGCGCGGTACCCGAGAACGAATCCCACAATGAGGGTCAGTACGGTGGCGATACCGTACCGCAGCATATCGGCCAGCAGCGCTCCGACCAAGTGGGCGGGGCGCCACACGGGCTGAGTACGATATCTTTCGAAGACGCCCTTTTGGATATCGGCGTTGATGGTCATCGCGGTGTAGATCGTCAGGAAGATGATCGTTTGGGCCAGTATCCCGGGAAGTGCGTACTGCAGGTAGTCTTCGGGCGTGCCGCTGATCGCACCGCCTAAGACGTAGACGAACATCAGCACAAATAACACCGGATACAACACGGCGTCTAGCAGTTGTTCGGGGACGTGCCGGATCTTGAGCAGAGAGCGCCACGTGAAGGTCAGTACCGCGCGCCCGGGTCCGAGAAGCTCGACTTGTTGATGAGTATCAAGCGTATCGTCGAGTCGTACGACACGTGCTTCCGCGCTGGGTTTAGCGTTCATCGTTGTGTTACTCCTTGGAAGCTTGCGGAGCGGTCAGTGCTAGGAATACTTCATCGAGACTGGGCTGTCCCAAGGAGAATTCAGTGATGTGCAGACCGTCTTGTTGCAGCTGCGAGACCAGGATGGCGGCCTCGGAGGTATCAGTCATCCGTACCCGCACGGTCAGCCCTTCGCTGTTGAGTTCGGCGAGGTTCGTGTGCCGCTGGTCGAGCTGGTCCATGGCGAGCCGAGCGTGGTCGGCTTGGTCGAAACGGATCTGGAGGATGCCCGATCCCACTATCTTTTTGAGTTCGGAAGGGGTACCCTCGGCTGCAATGCGACCCTTGGCCAGGACGGTGACACGATCGGCCAGTTGGTCAGCCTCTTCTAGATACTGGGTGGTCAAAATGACGGTCGTGCCAGCACTGACCAGCGTACGGATGGCCTGCCAAACATCATTTCGACTCCGCGGATCTAAGCCGGTCGTGGGTTCATCGAGGAAGAGTAGTTCGGGGCGGACCAAGAGCGAGGCGGCAATGTCGAGGCGACGCCGCATACCGCCGGAGTAGTTTCTCACCTGGCGGCTAGCGGCTTCAGACAGGCCAAACGCATCAAGCATGACTCCCGCCCGGTTCTTGGCAGCACGTCCGCGCAGACCCCGTAGCCGTGCCAAGATTGCCAGGTTTTCCAGACCGGTGAGGTCTTCATCGAGCGAGGCGAATTGACCGGTCAGTGCGATCCGTTGCCGAACCTGGGCAGCTTGGGTGACGACATCGTAACCAAGCACTGTGGCGTGTCCGCTCGTGGAGCGAAGTAGGGTGGTTAGAACGCGGATGACCGTAGTTTTTCCGGCACCGTTTGGCCCCAGCAAGGCATGGACCCCACCTTGGGCGATCTGCAAGCTGAGATTATCAACGGCGACGCTACGACCAAACCGTTGAGTCAGATTTTGCGTTTCGACAGCTAACGTAGGGCCAGCTGCATCGTGGGGTGTCATGTCCGCACCGGGTCCATATGGTTACCCTCGCTGCTTCTGTCATGCGTCATAGACGTTCGGGGTTGACCGCTGCAAGAAATTTTACGCCTCGCTCAATCACCGAACAAGATCTTGCCCGGAACATGCTTCCTGTGACAACACGGCATGTTCGGAAGAGCAGTGGCAACCCGACCGTTCCAGGGCAGATCGTCAGGTGGGGCTCGACGCCATCCCAAGCCAGGCTTCCAGTGTGATGTCATCCACGATGGTGTCTTGGGGTATAAGGCCGCCGGTCGCCGTCGCTTTGCCGAGAAATGGCACCTGTTTGAGTATGCGTGGACGTCGACCTCCGACGCGACCATGAGCAGCGAGGATCGCCTGAGCCATATCGACCCCGGTGGTGATCTCGGGGCCTCGTATTGCGACCCGCTGTACACCGCTCGGAGGATCAGCCACCGCGCAGTCTGCGACAAGACGAGCCACGGAATCTGCCGCGACCGGGGCCATGCGCATCGTTGGCAACAGCGTAACCGGCCCCACGGAGGCGCGCCGTACCAAGTTATCAATGAGCTCAAACCATTGGGTCGAATGAATGACCGTCACAGGCAGGCCTGAAGCCTGGTAGATCTTCTCTTGAACTGCTTTCCCCTTGTAATAGCCGTTTGCCGCGTTGACTTTCGGATCCGCAGCACCAGCAATCCCGACGCACAGCACGTGAGTAAGACCCGTCCGCCGCGCTACTCTCACCACGTTGTGAGAGGTTTTCGAGAAAAAGCGGACGGCCTTCTTCTCGCTGAGGGTTTCGATGTTGAGACAATCGATTACGGCGTTAGCCCCGGTGAATGCGTCGTGAAGTCCCTCCCCCGTGGCGGCATCGACCCCACGACTGCGGCTGGCTTGGACAACCTCGTGACCGGTGGTTTGTAGATGCTCGGTGATCTTTGCTCCGATAGTGCCGGTAGCTCCGAGAACGACGATCTTCATGTCGGGCCAACCTCCTCCTGTCGATGGTCGCGCGAACCCAGACAACTCGATCGGCGACAGCTTTATTGATCTGCGTAGACCCCCAGGCGGTTACCACTTGGATCGAGGAACTCGAATCGTCTCCCACCTGGAAACTCATAGGGCGGGGCCGCAATCGTTCCTCCGGCGTGCTGTACGGCCGTGACTGTTGCATCCAGGTCCGTGGAAAAGAGCAACACAAGAGGACCTGCGCCACTAGGCTCGAGCCTAGGATTGAGACCGCCTACTTCACCTTCCCCGTCCGGTGACTTGATTCCGCTGTATGCCGGACCGTAGTCGTTGAACTCCCACCCGAAGGCCGCCTCATAGAAGGCTTTGGTCGCAGCGAGATCGGTCACCCCGAACTCGATGTAACTGATGGCATGATGCTGGGGCAATTTCATAGAAGACCTCCGTTAATGCGGATTGGTCGGAAGATCTCTCGGGGCTGGGGTGAACCCAGCGGGTGTCATCGGGCGAGAGCAAACGGTGGAAGTTAACTTAGTCTCGCTGTCTCGCCGTGAGCACTCTCAACGGACAGCGCCATGTTCAAAGACTAATCCCACCTCGCACCCACGACAAGACAATGCCTAAGATGGTTAGACCACTGCTGGCAGATAGCAGGTGAGCACATGTCAGGACCGTTGGAGCTCGATTACCCGTTTCGCGGGAGATGGCAGGTTCGCAACAGCCCCGCGAATCGAGTGCCAAGCCATGGCACACCCCGATTTGGTCTCAGCTATGCCATTGATTTTGTGCCCGTTGACGATGCTGGGCGTTCAGCGCCGTTTAAGCTAGGGTCACTGTTCCGATCTGAACCGCCTGAAGCATTCGTCGGTTTCGGACGACCGGTCCTCTCCCCCATTGCAGGTCTTGTCATCGGAGTTCACAATGCTGAGATTGACCATGCCGCGTATCGAGGCTTCCCGTCGGTTGGTTACGCTGCGAGTCAGCGCCGCCGAGCAACCGTTGGTCGGCATGCCCTGCTTGGCAACCACGTTCTGATTGAGGCCACACGCCTGACAGGCTTCGCCGTTGTTGTGTTGTGCCATCTCCAGCATGGCAGTGTGGAAGTCACTCTTGGCCAACATGTTGTTTCGGGCCAGCCAATTGGACGTTGTGGCAACTCTGGGAATAGCACCGAACCGCACCTGCATCTCCATGCGGTCGACGGGCGTGACATCACGCGAGCTCGTGCTGTGCCTATTCAATTCAATCGGTCGATTCCTCGAAATGGGACCGTTGTCGATGTGAGCTAACCAGTGCTCAAACAGCGTACGCTCACGCACGGCAGGATTTATCTAAGTGGCGAGCGCTTTGCGCCAGTCGTGACACCTAAATCTCTGGTATCAATGGTGACATGGTCAAATCATCGAATACCTCTGCGGTCGCGGCTGCTACCGGCCGTTCTTGGGATGACTGGATAGCACTGCTCGACAAGTCAGATGCTCGTCGGATGGACCACACCCAGATCGCTGCCCTTGCTCTTAAACTCATGCCGGAAACCGTTGAGCAAAAAGAGTGGTGGGCCCAACACACTGCTGTGGCGTTTGGACAGCATGCCGGGCTGCGAGTCCCCGGGCAGACGAGTGCTGGCGACTTCCAGCTTTCGACCACACGAACTGTGCCCGGCAATATGGACGAAACGCTGCAGGCATGGCTAGAGCTAGTCGAATCGTACACTGAATTTGGCGGCGTGCCGATTGAGGATGAACCATCGACCTCAAGCACCGATCGTTGGCGCTACTGGCGTGTGGCGCTGGCCGACGGGACTCGAGTCGTGGTCAATATCAGTGATAAACCAGGCGGCAAATCAACCGTGGGGCTGCAGCATTCGAAACTCGACTCTGCAGAAGCTATTCAGTACTGGCGTCCAGTTTGGAAGGAGCTGCTAGCGAAGCTCTAATAGCGCACGTTCTGCAGTTTCCCCAGCCATCGGGGCACGTTCCCCCGATACCGTTCAAAAGAAGCGCCAAATCGCTGTTGCAGTACGGCTTCTTCGGCAGGAATTTGTATCTGGTTCATAGTGACTGCAAACAACCCGGCCGGCACTAATGCGAGCCATGATCGTCGAGTCAGTGCATGAGCCACGAGCAGCCCAGTCATTCCCACATACATCGGATTGCGGGTCAGCTTATACGGGCCCGTCACGACAAGTGCAGTGGTGTCGAGCGTCTTCGGATTAACGGTCGTGTGGCTGCGGCGAAACTGTATCACCGCGCTCCCCATTAACACTCCTGAGCCAACCACTAGGAGTGCCCCGGAGAGGCGCGAGGTTTTTGTGCTCGATTTCCGCCGACTCACGAGCCGCTGAGCACCGAATGCGACAGCTGCCAGCACTGGCGGAGGAACGTGGCCCTTGGGCAAGGCTCCGCCTGCATTAGATTGGTCATTCTTTCTCCCCATGACCTTCCCCTCTGTTCCAGAACTACCACGTCAGTGCAGCAGTTAGTCCATCAGTTGCACAGCGATGGTGGCACCTAGATCTTCAGCTGCCTCAAGGTCTTCTTCGGTGACATCACCCATTGCTTCAACGATCTCACCGCCCCGACGCCATCCCAGCCCACCGACAATACCTTCCACCGAGCGAACCGCCCCGGTCGTATCGTAGCGGCCGTGCACAATGAGCCCGTAGAGCCGTCGTTGCGTCGCTGTCTCGCCGCCGCTTGCGCTCCCATCGGCGCTGAGTGACCCACCAATCTTGAGGAACGTGCTGTCGAAAACGTGTTTGAGCGCCCCGCTCATGTACCCGAAGTTCGCCGGCGTCACGAATAGGTAGCCATCTGCCTGTTGAATCAATGTTTCGTCCTCTTCGTCACGCGCCCAAGCCAAGGCAGGCCTGGAGGTGACCTGAACCCCTTCGATGTCAGGATGGTTAGCTCCGCGCAGCGCCGCATCAAGCAACTGCTGAACGCTATGAGTCGGACTGTGATGAATCACCAACAAATGTGTCATATCTCCAGAATGACACACCGCGCAATAGAGGGCGAGACGGCGTACGAAAGTCGCTGACGACTCGTCGCTTTCAGAGTTCTTTGAAGTAGCGCGCGTCGGGCCACCGTTTGTAACCCGCCGCTTCATACGTCATTCGCGCTGGGGCGTGTCCGGGATCGTCGCCTGTCTCCACCATGCCCACCCATCCGATCTTCGGGATGCAAGCGAATACAAGCCCACCCAACGACTCGGTCGTTCCTCTTGGCAACGGCAACTCTCTCGTCTTGCTTGTCGAGGACAGCTGCAAGGTCGGACAGTTGACGCGCTTCCCGGCCGTCGGGGTAGAAGTTGTCGAACACAAATCCCGGAACCGCGTCTCGCATGCGCTCGAAGACCGGTCTCCAGGCCTGGATCGCTATCTCAAGCAGGTGCTCGCGCTCCTGGGGTTGGTACTGCTCGATTGTGAGGTCCTGAGAGTCGGGTTCAGAAAGCAATGGGTCAACACTCCCATCGGTAGGAGTCTATTTCGTGAGGCCCACGGACAGCTTTTCGCTCATGAATCCCGGCTCTATCGTAAGAAACGTCGTAGAAGCCTACTAATACCGCGTCGGCCGGCACGTCCTGCCATTGCCCTTGGTCCCCGACGCGCGGCACGAAAATCACCACGGAATCGTAAAATTCTAAATAGCCAGTTCACGGCAACTCCTTTGAGTAACGACGTTCTTACAGCAGCCACAATACGTCTCAGACCTTCGCCGCGCGAGGTTAACCCCGCGATAGATTACATTCGTGAGGATACAAAGTCGCGATCGCGAGAATGACGCATCCGAACCGCCAATATTGTAGCGGTAGTGAGCTTGGATAAAGCTCAAACCGTTGCCATCAGCAACAAATACGAGTCGGTGTTCCGGTTCAGAACCCCGGCTCGGCAGCAAGTGATTCTATGATTTCGTCGTGCAACCTACTATCAGAGGACTCCAGACCGTCAAGAATTTCTTGCAACCTTACACTCGATTGTCGAAGCGTCCGAGTATCTGTTCTTGCGATAAAGACTTTCGAGTAATCTACGTACTCCGGTTCAACTCGGTATTTCCAGTACTCGTCCTGCACATTAGCGAACCATGCGGTGGGACCAAACTTCAGTTGAATCAGGGGCTGGTCAGCAGCACTGGGCAAACCATCCATCTCCAAGTTAATAGTCCATTGATAAATCCCGGCATAGGTCATACTCACTTTGTGAACCTGAGCAAGATCGAGCGTGGCATTGAGCTGCTCCTTCAGAGGCCCCTCGCTGAACGCTCGAAGTAACGCTTTGAGGCGTTGCAGTAGTTCCCGCCCTTCGACGAAACGTTGCCTGGCCTGCACAGCAATATCACTGGCGAACTGCTCGGCAACTTTCTCCTGCCGTAAGAATCCGTATCGTGCTGCCTCTCCGGTATGGCTCAGCGCGGTCACGAATTTCAACACATCACGATCTTCCACAAGGCTCCTTTCACGAACGAACTTTCGATGCATTTGATGTATGAAAGAATAGGCATCCGGGTTCTGCTGTTGATAGAGGACATCGTCACAGACGACAGCATAGAGACGGGCGATCAAAGCTCGATAGGTCAAGATATGGGAGTCTTCCCACCCCTGTGACAACCGATTTCGGTCTTCATCGCGACACAGCAAGACGACTGCTCCTCGACGCCCGCCCTGACGGCTGTATTGCAGGTAGGTGGCATAACTATGACCGTGGCCATCGGAGGTGAAATAGTTTTCGATAACGAGCCGCGCAGTGTTGTTCTCAAGCACCAGATCAGCGATATCGACTTCTCCCGTGTCAGATGCCGTATTGACTTCCTGTTGCACTCGGAGGCCCTCGAACGGCAAAGGAGTGTGCCCTGGCCTCGTGCGGTTTGTCTCGTCCACGAAGATCCTGAGGAACTGATCTCCTAGGTTGTGGGTGCCACCAACATCTAGCAGCCACCCGAAGACATTGGAGAGCTGTTTCTCATGGGTTCCGTGGTGCATAACGTCGAATACGTTGAAGCCCACATCAAGCGACCTGCCGAGTATGGGTAGTAGCTCGGTAATCAACTCGTCAGTCAATGCAACTCCTCCAGGGTCTATCGCTACCGCGCAAAGCAACTTAGCACTGTCACGTAATCAGGACCCTACTTATACCACGCCATATCGGCGGGCAACCGCTGCGGCTTGGGTTCGGGAGCTTACGTCGAGTTTGGTGAAGATATTCGACAAGTGCCGAGCGACCGTCTTGATTGATAAATGCAGGTCATCAGCTATTTGTGCATTACTTCGCCCAGCGGCAACGAGCCGCAAGACTTCGACCTCACGCTCAGTTAGCCCACCGGGACGATTGACCCCGCCAAGCCGCTGGGTTACATCGTGAGCATCTGCAAGCGCTCCCTGTGATTCGAAGGCTGCCAGGGCCGTGCGCAGCTCAAGTGCAGCGCCTTCGTCGTCACCCATGAGCTGGAGCGCGCGGCCAATCAGGACGCGGGAACGCGCCACCTGATAAGCGGCCTCAAGGTCTAACCAGGAGTGCAAGGCAGCTTTCGCCGCAGGCAGTGCTGCTTCAGCGTCACCCCGTGCAAGGCCAACTTGGGCAGCAACGACACTTGCCGCGGCCCCCACCGCCGTACTGCCATAGTCTTGAGCGATGACAGCCAGCTCATCTGCGAGCGCCGCTGCTTCTTCGATGCGGCCTGCTGCCAGCAAGACTTCGACGCACGCGGGGATGATTCGATGTCGAAAAATATCACCCTGAACGGCTACTAGGACTCGACGGACCGCCGACACCGCGCGATCAATATTCCCGCGACTCAGACTCACCAGTGCCCGCCCAAGCTGGGCATCGCTGCCGTGCAGTACGGCAGCAGCGTAGGCTTCGTCGGCTCCTTCGAGGTCGCCCATCAGCCGCAACACATCGCCACGTTCGGTGTATACCAGTGCCATAGCAGCCCGGTTACCTACCGCTTCATAACGTTCGACAGCTCGTTCCAGTTCAATGACGGCATCATCAAATGCGCCATTGAAGCGCATCAGCTGGGCCCGGTGGACCGCGCATTGGCCGGTGAAGGCCACCAGACCGGTCTCCTGGCTGCACCAGGTGGTTAACGCGCGGGTCCATTGAGCAGCGCGACCCCAATCGCCGATCCATTGGCACGCCTCGATCATTGAGCAGTAGACTTCGCCGGCGAATAATGGATCATCGACCTCGCCCGAGACGATCCCGGTCATCGCTTCGTCGAGAAATCGGACGCCTTCTGTGAGCTGTCCGAGCACGGTTAATATTCGGCCCTGCTGATTCAGCCCGATGGCTAAAAGGTTGGCGTCACCGTGGCGTCGGGCGCAGGCAATGATCTGAGGTGGTACTTTCGCGGCTGTCTCCAGGTCACCCACCCCGACCCGCTCGAGCATGCGCGCAACCAGCAGGTACCCTTGTTCAACGACGTCATCACCGATTTCTTCGAGCAGGCGCTCGCCGGTAGCAAGCCATCCGCCGGCTACCGCCGTTTCACCCCGCAGAGCAAGTAACATCGCTAGACGCGCGGTGGCACGTGCCGCAATGATCGGCTCACCGGCACCAAGTGCAGCAAGGTGGGCACGTTGTAAGGCCTGGACAGCGTCGTTGGAATGGCCCAGCAACTCAGCGGTATCAGCCAACCGAATGAAGTCCGTGGCCGCAAGCGCTGCGTTGTCGAGGTCCGAGAGCGTCTTATAGGCGGTCAGCCATTCGCGACGCTCGTAAGCCTCACGTGCACGGTGCAGCGCTTTGACCACATTCATAAAACTATTCTAATTCGCACAGGCGGCTGCCCAGATGGCAGCCCACACGCACATGCCTTGGTCAACGACACCAGGTTGTCGTTGACCAAGGCTGCTCTGCGGGCAGAGGTGGCTCAAGCGGCCAGAAGGTGTGCTCGGTTATGCTGGACAATCCGGTCGGCCAGATATGCCGCATCCCGTCCGACGCCGCTCATCTCACCTGAGCTGAAGGCATATTGGAAGGCTAGACCCAGAAAGAATAATCCTGGTAGTTCTTCTACAACACCTCGATACTCGACCGGCCAGCCATCTTCAACTGGAAGCGGCAGAGCTATCCATGAGTAGTCGTGTTTGAAGCCCGTGGCCCAGACGATCGAGGCCACGTCAAACGTCCGTCCATTCACCAGCTGGGGCAGGTCGTCTTCTGAGACACCAGTAATATGTTCTTGGAGCCACTCGATCCCACGTTCTTCCAGGTGGTGGGCTTTAACCCGTAGTTGTGGGGAACCGTGGTGACGCAGACTGTTGAAGACCTTCCGCCCCATTGGAGTGCGCCTGGTTAAAACGTGCTGGAAGATAAACTCGATCAGCGGGAATGCCCTACGCATAACCCTCGAGCCCCACTCAAACGGAATGTTGCCGCGAGCCGGGCCCACCAGCGTCGTCTTCCGGTCTGCACCGAGCTCAAACGCTAGGTCTAGACCACTGTACGAGGCACCAACGACCAAGACCGGGCCGTGCGGGAGATCCGCCGGATGACGATAATGCATCGAATGCATCTGAAAAATGTCATCCGCAAGCTCATCGGCAAAGCCTGGAACCTTGGGTTCTTGCCCAAACGTCCCGGTCTCGATGATGACAGAATCACACGTGATGCGTTCTCGTTGCTGTTCGCGTTCCAGCTCAACGACATATCCACCGTCGCTGCCCTCGGCTAGTCGCCGTACGTGGCTGCGCAACCGGACGGATAGATCGTGAGTCATGCATAGAGTTCTAGGTAATCGGCCATGTCATCCTTGCTCGGGAAAGCCTCCTTATCTCCTGGAAACGGTAGACCATCGAGACTGTCAGCATACGCCGGGGTGAAAAGACGGAGGCTGTCGTAGCGATCCCGCCACTGGTCACCAATGCGTGCGATCCCGTCGAGGACGAGGCACTCCACTCCCCTACGCTGCAGATGATAGGCGGCCGAGAGGCCGGCCTGGCCGGCACCAATGATAATTGTTTCGACGTGTTGTGTTTTCATGACTGCTCCTGATGTCGTTTGCGTAATCACTACGCTACGGACACGACCTCTGACTGACATCGGGAGCAATACCCATTTCTGCAAGTAGGTCTATGGGTAATTCGCCCCATAACAGGCATGGGACACTAACCAAGGTTCGACTCAGGCTCTCGAGACGAGGTCTTTTGTCATGTGGAAATTGGTTATAACCACGCCATTGACCACAGGATGTTGTTCAGCCTGCACGTGAAAACCTACGGCTTCGAAGAAGGGTCTGGCAGTGATACTCACATTCGCGGTGAGTTGCTGCGCTGAATTGCTCCGCGCTTGCTTCTCCAAAAAAGCCATCAGCGCCCGGGGTACTCCTCTGCGTGCGAAATCTGGCGAAACATACAGCATGTCGATGTAGCCGTTCTTACTGACATCCGAGAAGCCCCCGACCTGACCTCCTAGGCTCGCCACTACGCTGTTGCGGCGCAGCATTGATTGATCCCACTCAGTAACGTCAAGCTGATCGGGACGAGCCCAAGCGTTGAGCTGATCACGGGTATAGTCACCAGCGGCCGTCACCATGATTGCTTCTTGAAAGATGCGCAGGGTCGTCTCGGCGTCTGCACTTCGGTAGGCGCGAATGCTAACGTTCGAGGGCGCTTCGTAGATATCCACCGTTGCAGTCCTAGGTTTGCCGTGGTCTCGCTCGAGTTCCGTTTGGCGTAGTCGCCTCGGCGAGCACGGTGAGTTCCTGTGCTCGCGGCCGCCAGAGTGCCGCCCGAACTGCAGTAAATTCGTTGAGCTGAGACGACGTCAGCTCGTCGAGAGCGCGCATGTAATCTGGCACGATCTCACGTGGCAGTCTCAATCCCACTGTCAAATGGGGAATCCAGCGAGGACCACGACCATCGGGGTTGGCCGCACTAATCTCACGGGCCGCAATCTCCAGCTCATCCGAAGTCTCGAGTAACCAGGCCACCGTTTGTTTCCGTTTCCTGCCAAAAACAACGGTACCCACTCGATGAAATCGTGCAGGGATCAACGGCGGGAGTAGTTCTGCGGCTCGTTCCACGACGTCGGCCTGCATTGAAGGGGAAAATGTGATGGTAATGTGTGGCGTTTGTTGCTGAGCCGGGAAGCCTCGCTCCTCCAGGAGCGCGAACACTTCTCGCACCTGTTGCTCTTCCTCTTCTGGAAGATGCAGCAAAATATTCTCCGGCGACGCCATCTTTTGTACTTTCCTTGAACTTCTAAACTCGGTAATCCACGAATAAGCATCGGCCATCGCAATTTGTGCGAAGGCCGCCGCTCTGAAACAGAATACCGTGTGGTGGAGGTTATTCGTCGGCTCCGGCGCCCAACAGATCTGGGCGTTGAGTTACCAGAGTAATGGCCCGCCACACATCGGTCGGTGGCGGGCCATAAGCGTTTGGCGAATCAACTCACAGTGACATTAGGTGGTTTGCTTGCTGTGCTTACCTTCAGCTGCTTCCTCAATGAGCTTGGCATTGAATGCCTCAAGATCGCCGGGGTTTCGGGAAGTTGTTAGCCCGTTGTCGACGACCACTTCCTGGTCCACCCATTTCGCCCCAGCGTTTTTGAGATCAATGGAGATTTTGTCGACGCTGGTCATCGTCCGTCCATCGACGACGCCGGCGTTGATGAGCAGCCAGGGACCGTGGCAGATGGATGCGACCGGTTTTTTAGCCGAGAAGAAATCACGCACGAAATTCAGGACGTCTTCATTGGTGCGCAGAGTATCTGCGTTCAGGGTGCCACCCGGTAGTACGAGGGAGTCGAAGTCTTCGGCTTTGGCCTCGCTGATGTGCCGGTCGACAAGGAACGAGTCGCCGTGCTCCCAGTCGCCCTGCATGGCGGTGATGCTGTCTTCCTTATCCGATATCAGCACCGGGGTGGCTCCGGCTTCTTTCACGGCATTCCATGGGGAAGTCAGCTCGTCCTGTTCCACGCCGTTGGTGGCAACAAATGCGATGGTATGTCCGTTCAGATTCTCAGTCATGGATCCTCCTGAAATCATTGATGACGGGTTCCAATTTCCACCCAAACACTATGCAGTCTCAGTGGCAAGACCTGTTCTGCCGATGGCTTTTAAACTAGTCGTTGGTGCCCAAATACTATGGCCGTTGCGCGCTGGGCAGGCATTCGCGGACTTCGATCCATGTGTCGAGCTGACCGGCGAACTTGGAAGCTATGTCTATCGCTCGTTGGCGACTTGCAACGCGGATTGCCCAGACTCTCGCTGAAGGCTTCCCACCGGCATTATAAAAGCCACTGCGAACTTCCGCACCTGGCCCGACCACGATCGCCTGTGTTTCCGGATCGAGCACTTCGACCCAATCGAGCTCGGAGTTGACGAACAATTCATCCTCATACTGGGCTAGAAATGCGACCACTTCTTCGCGCCAGGCTGGGCTACGGGTGCGCATCTCTGCTTCGCGGATGTGCCATGACAATAAGTAGCGCATTTGAACTCCTCACTGCGCAGCCACCCGATCTGTACCCGGAAACTCTTGGGGTGATGTTTGCTGACGAATCCCGGTCTCTCTATATTCCCACCAAGCATCAGGGGTGTCGACCGTTTACTGCAGCAAGAGCTCAGGCTTTTGGGCGGAAACATGTCCGAACTACGGAGCGGCCCAGAAGCACAGCGGTCGAGTCAGAAAAGGAAACCGGAGTGTCTGTTCCACAACTACAGCAGCAAAGTCGCGGCCAGAAAGGGTCGCCTTGGGGTCAGTGAATTCGCTAAAACTTCGTTGAGCTACCTTCGGACCCTGCCTTCTCACGAGATTCTTAGCGTGAGATTAAGAACGCGCGTCTACTAGGTCACCGAGTTCGATCACAATTCTGCCACGGACTCCCCCAGCTTCCATACGGCGGTGTGCCTCTGGAGCTTGGTCCATCGGAAGCACATCAGCCACCCGCAGGGTCAGATCACCATCTTCGACTAGCTGGCGTAGCTGCTCCATTTTTGGACGCTGCTGGTCATAATCGGCTACGGAAATGGGATACAGGGTCACGCCACGGTCACGCTCCCCTTCGGCTCCACGGATGGTGATGATCTTCGCGCCATCTTTGGCCGCAGGAACGACTTCATCAGTCTGCGCGGCGGCATCGATGATTCCGTCGACACCATTGGGGAATTTTTCACGGACTGCGTCAGCGAATCCCTCGCCACGAAGTTTAACGATGTCAGCGCCCAGCGATTCGACAAGGTCGTCGTCTTCTTCGGACGCATCGGCAATTACTGTCAGTCCATCAGCTTTAGCTAACTGAACGGCGTAGCCACCCATGACTCCTGCGGCGCCGGTGACGGCGAGCGTCGAGCCTTTCGGGAGGTTCAACGTATCTAGTGCAAGGCGTGCGGTGAGACCGTTCATCGGCAATGTTGCGGCTTCAGCGAAGGTAGCACCCTCGGGCATACGGGCAACGGAATTGACAGAGACGGCAACTCGCTGTGCATATCCGCCATGAGCTCTGCAAGGCAAGATAAAAGCCATCACTCTGTCGCCGACTTTCAGATCTGTATCGGCATTTTCATCGATGGCCTCAATGACTCCGGCAGCGTCCATCCCCACCACAGTCGGGTGTTCTGAACGTTTCCGAGCGCGGATTCCTAAGTCGACGGGACTGACCGCAGTAGCTTGGACACGTATCAGCACTTGGCCTTCGCCTAGTTCTGGGTCTGGCAGGTCCATTACTTCAAGAACTTCTGGGCCACCCGGGGCACTAAATGCGATAGCTTTCATACAGTCAACCCTAGCCGTTTACTCCTATTAACACTCAGCGCAATGTAATGATCGTCCTAATCACGACTGAACGCGTCACATGCTCAAGCAGCCGTTTACTACGCTGGCTCATCGGCACTTGCATCAAACCTCAGAACAAAACGCGTCCCCCAAAACCGGACGGTTTCGAGGGACGCGATCGAAAAATTCGTAATTAGGACAACGTCGCGTTCAAAGTGATCTCGACACCCTGGAGCGCTTTTGAGACGGGGCAGCTCTCCTTCGCTTCGGCTGCTAGACGCTGAAAGTCGGCGTCCTCGATACCTTCGATAGTCGAGTTGTTGACCAACTCGATGCCCGTAATGCCGCCTTCCCCAGCGTTGAAAGTGACGTTCGCAGTACTCTCGATAGTCGTTGGGGGCGTGCCATTTTCGGCGAGCATGTTCGAAAACTGCATAGAATAACAGGTCGCTAGGGCGGCACCAATAAGCTCCTCGGGCGAGGTCGTGCCCTGCTCGGATTCCTCAGCGCGAGCTTTCCAGTGCGTTGGAAACGTGCCGAGCTGGGACGTTTCTAGACTTGTCGTGCCGCTGCCGGATTGTAGATCGCCGTTCCAGACGGCTTTGCCTGAGCTGGTGATGGGACGTGGCATGCATACTCCTAGGTTGCTTCCTGGATCACAAGGTACGGCCGTGATTGGTGCACACTGTATCACCGACCCAGGGCAGATCAACAGGGAGTATGCCGCCCAATCTCAGCTCTTCATAGAGCGGCTGCGGTGACTTGTACTGTCGTCATCGTTCAACGACTCGGCGATTCCCGAGACCGTGTTGTCGAGATATGTATCAGAGCGCCACTGATGGAGCTGATGGACCCTTGCCTCTATCGCATAAAACGACGGATGAGGCCCTCAACTCCACCTCGAGCACCACGACCACGACCTCCACGTCGTCCCATGCCTCCCATGCGAGACGGGCCGCGGCGTCGGGTACGCCCACCACCGCTGCTTCCTAGCATTCGCATCAATCTGTTGAGCATGTCTCCTCCTGAGAATGTCCGACGTACATTACAGAGGTAACGATACGCTCCCCTCGTGACTTCAAGCTAGAGCGATTGCCAAGAAGTTGAGGTTCAAGCGGACTCTCGAAAAGATCCTCTTGTTAGAGCGGTGGTACCCGGAGCGTTTGAGATGTCGTCAGTGCTGCCAAATCAAGGCGACGTCGAAGGCGGCGCAGTCTACCGAGGTCACACGCTCACGCTTTGAGGACGTAGCGCAGGGTCTCAACTACTTGGTCGGTTGTGGTGCACCAGGCCTGAGCCTCGGCGTCGACTTCCTTGAGCGGATGAACGATGTCTTCGTCGTGCAGAGTGACGTAGGGCTTACCCAACGCGGCGCAGTAACCCGCGTCAAACGCGGCATTCCACTGCTTATATTGGTCCCCGAAGCGCACTACGACCATGTCGCTTTGCTCAATCAGGGTTCGAGTGCGAATCGCATTGACTTTCGCGGACTGGTGGTCACGCCAGAATTGACTCTCTGCCTCACCCAGGTGGTCGCCGGCGGCGTCGCTTGCGGGGTGATCAGTCACCGGGGCGGTGAATTCAACGTCCAGCCCTGCGGCCTCAGCGCCACGTTGGATTTCGTCACGCCAATCGGTGTGGATTTCACCAGACAGATATACGTTAAAAGTCATTGGTTAAGCCTCCTATATCGGTCCTCTTCGGAATAGTTCTCCTCCACCACCCTAGTAGCTGTACGAATATAGGAGGTTTTGGTAAGAGAATTCACTCACCGGGAGCGCGCCCATCCTTTTGCGGTTCCAAGGGGATAATGGCAGCAATCTGCTCCCTTGCACGGTCCTCTGCGCGACTCAGCTCATAATGGCTTTGAAGGTTAAGCCAAAACTCGGCTGAGGTGCCGAAGTACTTCCCAAGCCGCAAAGCGGTATCCGCTGTGATGCCGCGTTTGCCATGAACGATTTCGTTGATGCGCCGTGACGGTACACCGATCGACACAGCGAGCTTATTCTGAGTAATCCCGAATCCCGTTATGAAGTCCTCCATGAGTACCTCACCCGGGTGAATCGGAGGGATCTTCTCAGTGGTAGTCAACGATCTCCTCCTCTGTCCAAACGAAACAAATTCGCCACTGATGCTGTACGGTCCGGTCCGGTCGTCCTGCAGAGCTTCGAGCCGGTTTCCCGGTGGACTCCGCAGGTCATTCAGTGCCACTGCGGATCCCACCTGATGAAGCTTACTCAATGCCACCCGCTGGATCCGAGGATCGATGGATGGGACGCGCTCACGACGCCACAGTCGCTCGGTGTCCTTGTTGCCAAACGACCTAATCACACTGATAGCGTCTAACGGGATGCGTTATTAACGCTAGATGCTAAAGCGGGATTCGACCGCATTCCGTGACCGAATAACCTCCTAAGTTCGGGAAGCTGCACTTCGTTGCCCGCAGCCACTCAATAACCAATGCGTCAGTAACTTCCGTCAGATATTCATCATCGGAGGCATACAGCTGGCCTCCAGCAAAGTCTGACGAAAGTGACCACACACGGCTGAGGAATCGCCATGTCATGAGACTGATGACTAGGCTGGGTCTATGGCCACAGTTATTCTCGTGCGGCACGGCCGCACGACAGCGAACGCCACCGGAGTGTTAGCAGGCCGGTCCCCTGGGGTCAGACTCGATGAAACCGGACACAAGCAGGCAGCGCACACCGCGGAACGCTTGGCGGCAGTACCCCTAGTTGGCGTGGTTTCCAGCCCGTTGGAGCGCTGCCTACAAACTGCCGAGGCCGTGCTGCAACGCCAGGCACAAACATCCGAGCTGCTCACGGATTCGGGTTTGAACGAATGCGATTATGGGTCCTGGCAAGGCGGTACCCTCACCGAGCTGGCCAAGGAAGAACTTTGGTCGCAGGTGCAGTCACACCCTTCGGGAGTGACTTTTCCAGGTGGGGAAACCATGGCGGGAATGCAGGTCCGAGCAGTGTCAGCCATTCGGCGTTACGACGCAGCCTTCGAAACAGAACATGGAAAACGCGCGGTGTGGGTTGCGGTCAGCCACGGGGACATCATCAAGTCCATCCTGGCTGATGCGTTAGGAATGCACCTGGATCTCTTTCAGCGTCTGAGTGTAGGACCAGCCTCCGCATCGATTGTGCATTACGGTACAGGCAGCCCGCGGGTGTACGGCATAAACACTGAAGCCGGAGATCTCTCCTGGCTCGCTCCGGGCCTGGACACTTCCGAAGCCCCGGTAGGCGGCGGAGCAGGCCACCAAGCATCATGAACACAACAGGTCTAGGATTTTAACATGCCCACAACAGTCCACGAGTTTAATTGGCCCGATCGCGTCGTCATTGGAACCATCGGCAAGCCGGGTGAACGCACGTTCTATTTGCAGGCACGCGCCGGAGCCCAGCTGGCTAGTATTGCCCTCGAGAAACAGCAGGCGGCGCTACTCGCAGAAATGATCGACAAGATTCTTGATGAACTGAGCTCCATTGAAGGGAACCCACACAGCGTTCCAACGCATACCCCCGTGGAACTGGTCGATAATGAACCCTTAGAAGATGTTGTCGAACTCTTCCGGGTGGGCAACATGAACCTAGGCTGGGATCCCAGCACAGCACAGGTTGTGCTCGAAGCCTTTGCCCTAAATGATTCCGATATCGACAATGAACTCGCACAGCAAAATCCAACTTCGAATGAAATGCTGCGGGTGCGGATGCCGGTCGGTATGGCCCGCACTTTTGCCAAACGGAGCGATGAAATAGTGGCAGCAGGGCGACCAATTTGCGCCAACTGCGGTCACCCCATTGACCCCGACGGCCACACCTGCGCCGAACCCGAACTGTAATGCCCGACCAAAATCTGCTCACCGCCGAGCTGGAACTCACCGGCCGCATCACCACAGCGTCAAATGCGACTTTCTTGGGGAATATCGGTGAAGTAAGCGTCGTCTACAAGCCGATAGCTGGCGAAAAACCACTATGGGATTTTCCGCACGCCACCTTAGCCCACCGGGAAGTAGCCGCCTTTCTCGTATCCGAGGCCCTCGGCTGGAACTTGGTGCCGCGCACGTGGCTGCGCGATGGTCGTTTCGGAGAAGGCATGGTGCAACTGTGGCAGGAGACAGATCCCACACAGCATGCAGTAAACCTGGTGCCTACCCACCAACTGCCGACCACGGGCTGGAAGACCGTTCTGCACGGACAGGATGGGGACGGGGAACAGGTCACACTGCTGCACGAAGACAGCCCGGAGCTACGACGCATGGCGATATTCGACGCTCTAATCAACAACGCCGATCGAAAAGGCGACCATGTTCTCGCCATGCTCGATGGACACCAGTACGGCGTGGACCATGGGTTGAGCTTTCATCATGAACCTAAACTCCGCACCGTGCTCTGGGGGTGGGTAGGCGAGCCACTGACCGATGCAGAATTGGACGGGATCCATCAGCTAAACCAAGCGTTATCCGGTGAGCTTGGCCAAGAGCTAGCCACACTTCTAAGTTCCAACGAACTTTCCGCCCTAGCGAGCCGCTGCACCGACTTACGCCGAACCGGGCAGTTCCCTGCACCCAGCGGCCATATGCCTGCGATTCCTTGGCCGCTGTTCTAAACAACACTCAAGCGCTCCAAGGCACCCACATCTACGCGAACTCAGATGGTCACCTGAACCGAGTAGCACCTGACCTGGAGCTCTGCCTGAACCAAGCTACCCGCAGCCAAGTCAGTACTAAACCGGTCATTCAGATACTGTCCGTAACTATGCAAACACGCCTGGTTCGCCGTCTGACGAAGTGCCGGATGGCTTCGCAATTTCCTGTTGCCGTTCCCGGCGCTCCGAGCATTCGGAGGAATTTCAGCACCACAACAGCGCTCCTCGCTTTTACAGTAGCGATAAGCTAATCAATGGACTGTATGGGAGTCTGACCAGCTTGGGCGAGGTCGTTTCGGGCCTGAGTAGTTGCTTTACCGTTAGTACCAACTGCATAATCGCTTCGACATCCGGCAAGGCGAGCAGAGCACCTGGGTCGCCCAGGACCAGCGTCCAATCTTGAGAAACAACCAGCACCCCTAGCGACGCTCAGTGTTCCTTGCTCGTTTCTCCAGTGGTAAGACGTCTGATCGAAAGAGTCTTTCTCCTACCCCTCGACGCACCATGTTCATATTGAGCAATCGGCTCACACCACAGGTCATGAGCGCGAAACCTTAGCTCTGTTATACCTGTCGCATACAGCCACGCACTAAGAGAGGTTGCCCGTTACCTTCACGTTCACTACAAGGCCAGGACGGATACCGTTAAACATTAAACCGAAACTCAACAACGTCGCCATCTTGCATCAGGTAGTCCTTGCCTTCCAGGCGTACTTTGCCCTGTGCTTTGGCTTCAGCCATTGAACCGGCAGCCACGAGATCCTCGAAGGAAACGACTTCAGCACGGATAAAGCCGCGCTGGAAGTCAGTGTGGATGACTCCTGCGGCTTCCGGTGCGGTGTCGCCGACGCGGATGGTCCACGCGCGGGCTTCTTTCGGTCCTGCGGTCAGGTAGGTCTGTAGACCTAGCGTTTCAAAGCCAACGCGTGCAAGCTGATCCATCCCGGACTCCTCGCGGCCGGCCATCTCAAGCATCTCTTGGGCTTCTTCTTCAGACAGCTCTACAAGTTCAGATTCGAACTGCGCGTCGAGGAATACCGCGCGGGCCGGCGCCACCATGTCGCGGAGTTCTTGTTGCTTGGCTTCATCCGAAAGTACGGCGTCGTCTGAGTTAAAGACGTAGATGAATGGCTTGGCGGTCAGGAGGTTGAGCTCCTGCAGATTGTCCATGTCTAGCTTGTCCGAGTCGATAGACGAGAAGATGGTGTCGCCACGCTCCAGGACGGTTTGCGCTGCCTGCATTGCGTCCAAGACCTCTTTATCGGTCTTCTTACCTTTGACCTCTTTTTCAACGCGCGGGATCGCGCGCTCTAAGGTCTGCATATCTGCCAGGATCAGTTCGGTATTGATGGTCTCCATATCGGAGGCCGGATCAATCTTCCCGTCAACGTGCATCACGTCGGAGTCTTCGAAGACGCGAACGACCTGGGCGATAGCGGAAGATTCGCGAATGTTAGCTAAGAACTGGTTGCCGAGGCCTTCCCCTTCGGATGCGCCTTTCACAATGCCCGCGATATCCACGAACGAGACGGTGGCCGGCAGGATTTTCTGGGAACCAAAAATTTCTGCGAGCTTGTCTAAGCGCTCATCCGGGAGATTAACGATCCCGACGTTGGGTTCGATTGTCGCGAACGGGTAGTTCGCTGCGAGAACCGTCTGACGAGTGATGGCATTAAATAACGTTGACTTACCGACGTTGGGCAGTCCGACAAAACCTATTGATAAAGACACGGCCCCTACTCTACCCGTTGGGATAGGTCCAGGCTTCGCCGTGGTCGATTTTGAACGTTCAGCGGAAATACGCAGCTCCGTTGGCCCGAAGTCCGGCCTCAGGTCAACGGAGGTTACGTGTTATTCGACGAGTTTGCCTTCGGTGCTGACTTCACGGATGAGCTCGCTGATCTCATCCGGGACTGGAGCGATTGCTTCGCGGCTAACACCGGTTGCAGGTGACCAGACCAGATTGACCTGCAGCTCTGGATCTAAGTCGGGGTAGTCGCTGCGGTTATGTGCGCCACGAGTTTCGCGTCGTTCAAGGGCTGCTTCGAGCGTGGCCCGTGCAGACAGCGCAGAAGATTTCAGGTCATAGGCGTGGGCCAAATCTTGGAACCCGGCGATATCCGGATGAATGCCGAGATCTTCCATGCGAGTCTCAATATCATCGAGCTGGCCTAGGCCTTCCTTGAGTCCATCTTCAGACCGCACAACACCCGCGTGGTCGGTCATCATATTTCGGATGGCGCGTTGGAGTGCTCGGACGTTTTCTGGTCCATCTGCGGCAAGGAGCCGGTCAAGCTCACCCCGTGCGGCGTCGACCGCATCGGCGGATCGCGTCTGGGCTTCCAGGTTCACCGAATACTCGGCGGCGGCTTGTCCCACGATTCGCCCGAACACGAGCAGTTCAATCAGTGAGTTGCCGCCCAGCCGGTTTGCACCGTGCAAGCCACTGGATGCTTCACCAATTGCATACAGTCCTTCAACATCGGTTGAGTGGTCTTCGGGATGCACCCAGACTCCGCCCATGGAATAGTGCGCGGTCGGTGCGATCTCGATGGGTTCGCGGGTGATATCGAGCATTTGTACTTCGATCATGGTCTGGTACACGCGTGGGAGTCGTTCCATGATGGTCTGGCGCGGTAGGTGGGAAATATCGAGCCATACTCCCCCGTTTTCAGTGCCACGCCCTTCTTGGATTTCCGTATAAGCGGCCAGGGCAACCCGGTCGCGGGTGGACAGTTCCATGCGTTCTGGGTCGTAGCGTTCCATGAAACGCTCACCGAGGGCATTGCGCAGAATGCCGCCTTCACCTCGAGCGGCCTCAGAGATCAACGTCCCGGCAGCGTGTTCGGGTTCGATGATGCCGGAGGGATGGAATTGCACGAGCTCTGGGTCGCGAAGTCTTGCTCCGGCTTCGACTGCCAGCCGAAACGAGTCGCCGGTGTTTTCATCTCGTCTGGATGAGGTGCGTCGCCAGATCCGGTTATGGCCACCGGCAGCCAGGATGATGGCGTCCGCATGGATGAGATACCGGGTTCCGTTGTGGAGGTCGAAACCGTAGGCACCGAACACTTGGTTATCGGTAGTCAAGATATCGGTGATGTAGACGGTATCGAGAATAGGAATCTCTAGACGTTCACTGTGTTCGACCAGGCTGCGCTGAATTTCCAGACCGGTGTAGTCTCCAGCGAAGGCCGTCCGACGGAACGTATGGGCTCCGAAGAAGCGCTGTGAAATGCGGCCGTCTTTTTCGCGAGCAAAGCCCATGCCATAGCGTTCTAGATCAGCGATACCTTCGGCTGCGCCTTTGGTGACGATTTCGACGGTCCGTGGGTCGGCCAGGTAGTAGCTTTCTTTAATGGTGTCTGCGGCGTGTTGCTGCCAGCTATCGTCAGCATCCATGGTCCCCAAGGGCGCATTGATGCCACCGGCTGCGAGCGCGGTGTGGGCATCATGGCGTGGACGCTTACCAACTGCAGTGACCGCGACGCCTCGTTCGGCGAGTTCGATTGCGGATCGCAGTCCTGAACCGCCGGTGCCGATGACCAGCACACTGGTAGAAATCTGTTGTTCTTGGTGGTTTCGTTTCATCATGCTCTCACGCTATAAACCGATCCACCATGAGTCCAATGAATTATCTCAGTGGTCACGATACAGATATGCTATCGACATGAATCTCGAACAGTTGCAGAGTTTTCTCGCGGTCGCTGAAACCGGGCATTTCACCAAGGCAGCAGCCGATCTTCACCTCGCCCAACCGACATTGAGTCGACAAATCTCGACGTTGGAGGCTGAGTTGGGGACCACGTTATTCAACCGCGCCCGGGGCAATATTTCGCTCACGGCAGCTGGGGAAGCTTTGTTGCCGGTGGCGTCCCGCATGTTGGCAGATGCCGACTATATCCGCGTGCAAATGCAAGAACTGGCAGGTTTGCATCAGGGGCGCGTGCGGCTTGGGGCTCCCCCAAGTATGTGCGTCTCAGTGGTTGCTGAAGTCATTGGCCCTTATCACCGTCAGTACCCGGGAGTGGAGCTCCAACTACGCGAGTCAGGGTCTCGTCAGCTGCTCAACGAGTTGGTCGGCGGCACGATAGATTTGGCGCTGGTTGTTGCCTCGGACCATGATCCTGGTGCAACCGGGGCTTTAGAGCACATTCCATTGCTGGTCGAAGAGTTGGTGGTGATCTCCTCCGACCAGCAGTACTTGGAAGGCTACGACCAAGAGCTGACCTTGAGCCAGTTGGCGGGGATCCCTCAAATTGTGTTTTCCCAAAGTTATGACTTGCGTGCGACCACCATGGACGCTTATCGGCAACAGGGCCTCACCCCCAACGTGGTATTAGAGGGTGCTGAGATGGATGCGGTCTTACGGTTCGTCGAGCGCGGTCTTGGTGTTGCCGTCGTGCCAGCCACGGTGTTGGTCGATCGCCCCGGGTTCTCTTCCCGACGCCTTACTGAACCATCGCTGAAGCGCACTATTTCGCTGGCCCATCGCAAAGACGCCCAGTTGGGTAGAGCAGCTGAGGTAATGCATGATTTGATTGCTTCGACCGTCCATGAGCTTGCTGAGCAGAGCCCAGCGATTCGCTCACTCGTCGACTGACAGATCCACTGGACGGCTGTGTCAGGCCGACGTGCTCTCTAAGATTGCGCGGGTGCTGGCTTCCGGTCTCAGATCAATGCGACGAAGCAGCTGTGCGTTCAGCGCCACCACCACGGTCGACAGTGACATCAAGATGGCCCCCACCGACATCGGGAGCACGAACCCTATCGGGGCCAAGATGCCAGCCGCCAGCGGAACCGCCAAGAGGTTGTAGCCGGCAGCCCACCAGAGGTTTTGTTTCATCTTCCGGTACGTCGCGCGGGACAACTCAATCACTGATAAGACCGACCGAGGATCGGAACTAGCCAGGATCACGCCGGCGGAGGCGATGGCGACATCTGTGCCGGCGCCGATGGCGATGCCGACATTTGCTTGAGCTAGTGCTGGGGCGTCGTTGACTCCATCACCGACCATCGCCACGGTCTTGCCCTCGTCTTGTAGTTGTACGACTTTGGCTGCTTTATCTTCGGGACGAACCCCGGCAAAGACTCGATCAATCTTCAATTCGTCTGCTACTTGATGCGCGACTGCTTCGGCATCACCGGTGATCATCACAACTTCGACACCCAGTCGGTGCAGGGCTGCAACCGCCTCATAGGACTCTGATCGAATTTCATCTGCCAGTTTGAGCGCACCAATGACGACCCCGTCACGCGCGACGTGCAAGATGATGGCGCCTTCGTGTCGCCACTCCTGGGCAATCGGCAGCTCGTCCTGGCCGAGCTCTTGCAACATGTACGGGCCGCCCACGCGGATGGTTTGGCCCTGCACGGTAGCGGTCACTCCGACTGCCGGGGAGGAGGAGAAATCAGTCAGTGGGAAAGGCTCGAGTCCGCGTTGCTCAGCTGCCCCGACGATGGCTTTGGCAAGCGGGTGTTCACTGGCAGATTCGGCAGAGGCGGCCAGCGCGAGCACCCCATTGGCGGTCAAATCCTCGGTGGCCTCAATGGCGGTGACCACAGGGTCGCCTTTGGTCAAGGTACCGGTTTTATCGAACAGCACAGTGTCGACCTGGCGCATGGACTCCAATGCCAAGCGATCTTTGATGAGCACTCCCCCACGGGCTGCACGCTCAGTGGCGATGGAAACCACCAACGGGATAGCCAAGCCCAAAGCGTGGGGACATGCGATCACCAAGACCGTTACAACCCTGACGATTGCTTCGTCGGGTCCACCCACTATCATCCACACGATCGCTGTGATGACAGCGGCACCCAGTGCGTACCAGAACAGCAATGCTGCGGCCCGATCTGCCAGTCGTTGGGCACGCGATGATGATGCTTGAGCTTCTGCAACCAGCTGGTTAATGCCGGCAAGTGCGGTATCATCTCCGGTCGCTGTGACCCGGATCCGAAGTCCGGAATCCGTGGCGACTGTTCCGGCCGTGACACCGTCTCCTACGTGACGGGTCACCGGGCGCGATTCGCCAGTAATCATCGATTCATCAATAGCCGCCTGACCTTCAACTATCTGACCATCGGCAGGCACGCTTGCCCCGGGGCGGACCAGGACGATGTCATCGACTTTCAAATCCTCGGGACTGACCGTGACGATCTCGCCGTCTTCAACGCGTTCTGCTTCATCGGGCAATAAAGCTGCCAAAGAGTCGAGAGCAGAGGTCGTTTGTTCGATCGAGCGCATCTCAATCCAGTGGCCCAACAACATAATGACAACAAGTAGTGCCAGCTCCCACCAGAACTCGAGATCCTGCCCGACCAGCCCCAGGGTGGCGGCCCACGAAGCGAAGAAGGCCACGCTGATACCCAATGAGATGAGCAACATCATGCCGGGGGCGCGGGCACGAATTTCCTCGACTGCCCCGGTCAGGAAAGGGCGCCCACCCCAGACATACATCACCGTGCCTAACGCCGCGGCAACCCAGATTCCCCATTCAGGCACCGTGTATCCCAGAAGATGCCCAAACATGGGAGAAAATGCCACCACGGGGATCCCCAGGAGCAGATTAATCCAGAATAGCGACCGGAACTGGGCGACGTGATCGCCATGATCCCCGTGGCCGTGATGAGCATGGCCGGCATGGCTGTCATCGTGGTCCGGCGCATGGTGATCGTGCGTGTCATGTGTGCCGTGGTGCTCGTGGTGATGGTGAGTCATGGCGCCTCTCTTGCAGCCCAGTGAGGAGCGGCAGATCGTCTTCAATCCTACAAACCCATCCTCGCACAGACCTCACCAGGCCCTTAACAGGCAAGTGCCTCTCACATAACAGTCAAGTGCTTCTCACGCATCGAGACCTTGGTGCCAGGGTCATCTTAGGCGGCCCAAAGGTTTACTGCCTCGAGATCGGGCCCGGCGATCCACGGAGTTTGGACCTCATCGACGGTGAGATATCCATGGTTCCAGTCCACGATTTCATCGAAAATATCGTCCAGCGACGCCGACCAGTAATTCGAGGTGAAGATTCGTTGGCTCATGATGAAAGGAATGACCACAGATTGGCCGGTGAGGTGATCGACCAACAGCCATCCGGGATAGTTCGCGACGATAAGATGTGCCAGCGCTTCTGGAGACTCGTCTTTCTCCACATTCGCAGTACCTCGGGACATCGTGGTCTCGTCGAGCAACTGGTCTCCAAAGAACGCACCCAGCCCGCGAAACAGTTCGAAGGATTTTTGGGTCAGGTGGCCTTCATCATCGCGTCGTGTCCGTTCGTACACGAATTCGGCGTAGTCCTCGAAGGTTGCGCATCCGTGGTCCCGGCTGATTTTTTGAAAGCGCTTGACGTCCTGGCGGATACAGGTTTTCTCTCGTCGGGTGAAAGCTCGCGGGGTCAGCAGAAAAGAAAAGTTCCTATGCATCGGATGTGCTCCTATCGCCTCGTGTGCTGTTCCGATACATAGAAGCCTGGCAGCTGCCGCGCAATCGTGTGCTACACAGGAACCAAAATGTGGATAACTACTGGGTGTCGGGTCCCGATGCGTCCTGCTGCGGTTCAAGACTGCGGATCTGATCGACGATCTGGGCCAACTGGCGCCGCGTGGTGACCCCGGATTTGGCGAAGACATGTTTACCGTGGCGAAAGGCCACCAGGGTGGGCAGGGACCGGATACCCATAATGGCCGCCAGGTCCTGTTGCTCATCGGTGTTCACCGTCGCAAACAGCACGTCGTCGAACTGGGTCGCCACGTCAGAATAGATCGGACTAAATCGTGCACACGTGGTGCACCAGGGTGCCCAGAAATCGACGATCACTGTGGCATGTTCTTGGACCGTTTCTGCGAGGGTTTCCAGCGTGAGCTGCTGCATCGCTGTCTCCAATCCGGCGTTCTTCAACTTCACCGGAGCCCACCCTACTAGTCGACGAAGATATCTTTTTCGAGATCGGCTGGATCCACTCCGGGAGAGTATTTCGCAAAGTCTGTTACCCCGGCGTCTTCGAGCACGTCTTCGCACAACACCGTTTGGCCCGCGTACCTGCTGGGTTTGGCGGTCAGCACCGCATAGGCGGCATCAGAATAAACCTCAGGGGTACGCGAGCGCTGGTACATCGTTGTGCCACCCAAGGCGTATTGCACGGCTGCCGTTTGGATGGTGGTCTTGGGCCATAGGCAGGTGGCTGGGATATCGTTTTGAGCGCCGATGCCCAGGGTCGCTAAGCTCATGCCGTATTTGGCCATCATGTAGGCCGGGGCTGCACCCAACCACTTTGGCGACATATTCACCGGTGGCGACAGACTCAAAATGCGCGGGTCGGCTGATTCCTGCAAGTACGGCAGCGCCGTGCGAGTCAACAAGAAGGTGCCGCGAGCGTTGATGTCTTGCATCAGGTCATAGCGTTTCATCTCGATATCTTCTGCCGAGTCCAGGCTGATCGCCGACGCGTTGTTAATGACGATATCGATGCCGCCATAGGCCTCGACGGCAGCATCCACGGCAACGTGCACGTCGGCCTCTTCACGAACATCCCCGACGATCGGCAGCGCTTGTCCCCCGGCGGCCCGAATTTCTTCGGCGGCGGTGTAGACGGTACCGGGCAGTTTGGGATGAGGTTCTGCGGTTTTGGCTAACAAGACGATGTTGGCACCGTCTTCGGCTAAACGTTTTGCGATGGCGAGGCCGATTCCTCGACTCCCGCCTGAGATCAAGACCGTATTGTTGCGCACTGTAGAAGTTGACACCGAGACTCCATAAGGTAGGGCTGTTGTCCAGGTTACATTCTGCCACGTTATCTCGGTACCGCAAGTATCGAGTACCTGCCTAACAGCTTCGTCACATACTCCGCGCGTTCGGCTTACCGTGTCCCTGTCATATGCCAAGGTAAGTACATGGAGATTTCAACAGCCGTCATGTTGACGATTTTGGTTGCGGTGTTATGTTTTGCCGTGGGTTTTGTGGTGGGCCGTCGAACAGCACCGGGCGGGTCCAATGGCACCGAAGCCGCATTGCGTGAGCAGCTAGCCACGGAACGAACACGAGCCGACTTATTGGAACAGCAGCGCTCTGAGGACCGCCAGCAGTTTCAATCGCAGCAGCAGATCGTGCAAATGCTGGGGCCACTGTCTCAGCAGTTAGAACATCTTGGCGGTCAGGTCGCACAGTTAGAACGGGACCGGGGTCAGCAATACGGTCAGTTATCTCAGCAGCTGCGCACGGCCCACGCCACCGATGCCGCACTGTTAGAAAATACCCACAAATTGGTCACTAGCCTGCGTTCGTCCTCGGCTCGTGGGCATTGGGGTGAGGTACAGTTGCGTCGCATTGTCGAAGCTGCCGGGATGCTAGAACACACCGATTTTGATGAACAGGTGAGTTTCTCGGTCAATACCGCTGCTCGGGACGGTGAAGTATTCCGACCAGATATGCTCGTGCACTTACCCGGCGGCAAATCGCTGATCGTCGATGCGAAGGCTCCGCTATCGGCCATCCTGCAAGCCGCCGAAATTGTCGATGATGGCACAGAAGAGTCCCACCGTCGGCGGACTGAATATGAAGCTGCCCACGCCCGCGCGCTGCGTGCTCACATCAAGGAACTTGGGACAAAGAAGTACTGGAACGCCCTGGATAACACACCCGATCTGGTGCTGCTGTTTCTGCCGGCTGAATCCCATCTTGCTGCGGCGCTCGAAGCCGATGCCCAGTTACTGGACTACTCCTTTAGTCAGGGTGTCGCACTGGTGTCACCGGTCTCGCTGCTGGCCACCTTGAAATCGGTCGCCTACGCCTGGCAGCAGGAAAATTTGGTCGATAACGCGCGCACTGTCTTCGCCTCGGCCCGGGAGCTGTACGAACGGTTAGGTCTGATGGGCCGCAGACTCGACTCATTGGGCAAATCTATTAATACAACAGTGACTCGGTTCAACTCCATGATGGCCACCCTGGAGGGTCGCGTGTTGCCCTCGGCCCGCCGCCTCGAGGAACTCGACGCCTCACTAGAAACCATCCAGGTGGGCGAACCGATTCAACAAAGCACCCGCGATGTCACCGCCCCTGAACTCCAGGCTGACATCGATACGGTGACCAACTTCAAAGAAACGGAGTAGTACGATGCATCGGCAGTCGCCCAAGTCGATCATCACAGGCTTCCAGCAGGTCTGGAACGCCCACGATGCTGATGCTCTGGCTGAGTTATTTGTCGAAGATGCCCATTTTGTTAACGTCACCGGACTGTGGTGGTCCAATAGAACACAAATCCGCCAAGCGCATCAATTTGGTTTTGACCATATCTTCGGCCAGTCGCACATGAGTGTGGGAAGAACCGAGATCCGCATGCTCGGTGAGGATCACGCGGTGGTCCACGCCCGGGTGACGGTAACCGGCCAGAACACCCCCGATGGTCAGACCGCCGGAGACCGGCGTACGATCTTCACATTCGTTGTCACTCGCCTGAGGGACGATCAAGGCCCATATTGGCGAGCCGTCTCGGCTCAGAACACGGATGTCGTACCCGGTGGGCCCGAGACACACGTCAACGCGCCCGAGGGGCAGTCTGCAGTTCGCTACCGCGCTTAGCGCCGTCGGTGTGAGGAAATGAACCCGCCCAAAATGCCCAATAAGGTCAGGCCCACCCCAACCGCGATGAGCACGATGAGTTGCGGATCCGCCCAATCCTGCACGGCTCGCAACAAGGGGCGCAACAGGGCCAACTGCGAAGCGTCATCGGTGCTATCCAACAGCTGGTTCTGCATCAGGGTGTACCCGACTTTGACCAGCACCCCACCTAGTGCCACCAGTAATCCGGTCAGTAACCACACGATCCAGCGGCTTCCCGGTGAGGCCACGACCAGTGCCATGACGAACAGTAACACTGCCAGGGCTAGCATGGCCGGCCACAACGTCATCACCTCTTCGGCTACCACCACCTGTTCAGCCGTCAAAACGGACACCGGAGGGATTGAGGTGGGCACCGTGGCATCAATATCGGACTCCATGTCCAAGGATGCATCGACCCCTGGAATAGTAGACAGCGCATCCTCGATCATCGACACCACCAGCCCCACGATCGGCTCCAGGCGCAGGTCCAGTTGGGCTGCGGTGGAATTTTCCGGAATCGATTCGCCGGCGTTGAGCTGGGAACGCAACGTATTGATATCATCGGCCCAACCGAGCCGGGTGGCTTCGAGGGACTCCTGCCAAGCCTGGTCAAAGCCGTCAGCAGCAACGACTTGGCCACTGGCTTCGCTGACCGCACGATTAATGGTCTCATCCACCGCAGCCACGCCGGTTGCGCCCACCGTCATATTGCCCAGCGCGTCGGGAACCGCTGATTTGAAATCTTCTGCGGCCTCGCCGGAGCCTAGAATCTCTTGGACAGGCTCCGGTTCATGGACAAGGTCGCTGAGCCGCCAAGAAACTAACCCAACAACCGTCGTCAAGCCAGCAAGAATGGCAAGCACAACGGCCAAGAAGTTACGCATCCGTGAATCCCGCTTTCTTCACATTGTCCGATGTGTGACATCATCATGGTGGTCAAAAACTAGTGTAGGTGGAACAGATGTCTGAACACACGTCCGGTACTGCGCAACCACAACAAGCCGCAGACACCACGCCCGAGAACCCGTGGCCCTTGTCGCGGCTGTCTGACAACCTCAAACAGTACATCGAACGCGTCTCCCCCACCTGGGTCGAAGGCCAACTGATCGAACATCGCGTCAGCCGCGGTCACGCCTGGATGACCCTACGCGACCTGGATGTTGAAATGTCCCTGCCGGTGGTCGCATGGTCCCGCACCGCCCAAACGCTCGACCCATCGATTAAAGAAGGCGCCCGTGTGGTCGCCTTAGTCAAACCGAACTTCTATACCAAAACCGGTCGATTGACCATGATCGTCAATGACATGCGCCCGGTGGGGATCGGCGAGCTGTTAGCCCGGGTTGAACGACTGCGACGAGCCCTGGCGGAAGAGGGCCTGTTCGCACCCGAACGCAAAAAACCCTTGCCGATGCTGCCCAATCGGATCGGACTGATCACCGGACGAGACTCAGATGCGATGCACGACGTGCAGCGCAACGTGTGGTTACGCTGGCCTGCGGCAGAATTTGAAGTCTTCCACGCCGCTATGCAGGGCCCACAGGTCAGCTCCGAAGTCACTGCCGCGTTGTACGCCTTGGATCAGAACCCAGCCGTCGATGTGATTGTCATAGCCCGTGGTGGCGGCGCCTTAGAAGAGGTCATTTTGCCGTTTTCCGATGAGGCGCTGATCCGTGCTGTTTCTGGGGTGCGAACTCCGGTGGTGTCTGCGATCGGTCACGAAGCTGACCGGCCGGTCTTGGACGACGTGGCAGACTTCCGGGCATCAACTCCCACCGATGCGGCGAAAACCATCGTGCCCGATGCCGCGATGGAACGCGCCGGGATCTCAGATGTTCGACTGCGCATGGCCCAGGCAGTGCAACGCCTAGTCGATGTGCAAGCCCACCAGATCCAACAGCTACGCTCCCGGCCGGTGCTGGCGCAGCCCGAAACCATGATCACCGCTCGGCGAGATGAAGTCAGACAACTTCTGGCTCGAATCCGCTCAACGTTTGCCCATCAATTGCATCGTGCCACCGATCATGTCGGTCAGCTCCAAGCTCGCGTCCGATCGCTGTCGCCCCAGCAGACGCTCAACCGTGGATATGCCGTCGTCCAACACGATGATGCGATCCTGCGCAACGCCGGGCAGGTCACGGTGGGCGACAAACTTGATATTTTGGTAGCAGCCGGCCGACTGACCGCAACTGCCACCTCCGTAACCGAAACGACCCAGGAGTAAGACTCGTGACTGAACAACCACAAAACCAACCCGCCGTTGAAGGATTCTCCTCGGCTGATGTCTCCGACGTCGACACCATGACCTATGAGCAAGCTCGTACCGAACTCATCCAAACCGTGGAACGGTTGGAAGCCGGTGGCGCAGGCTTAGAAGAATCCTTGGCCCTGTGGGAGCGCGGGGAAGCCCTAGCACGCCGGTGTGAAGCCTGGCTCGATGGCGCCCGGACGCGTCTGGAAGAAGTACGCGCCCAGACCGAACCGGCTGAACCAGCCGAAAGCTAATGCGCTGTTAGGCGTAGCGGTTGCGATAGTCGGCTAAGAATGCGCCGATGCGTTCAATACCTTCGGTCAGTTCATGGACCGACGGTAGTGTGACCAACCGGAAGTGATCGGTGTCGGGATAATTGAAGGCGCGCCCATGGGAGACCAGAATGCGTTGTTGACGCAGCAATTCGATGACAAAACTTTCGTCATCGTTAATCGGGTAAACCTCAGGGTCAAGTTTCGGGAAGAGATACAACGCGCCCTGAGCCTCTTGCACCGAAACACCCGGGATCTCCCGAAGCATCTGGGTTGCCAGGTTGCGCTGCTCCAATAGGCGTCCACCGGGCAAAATCAAGTCGTTGATCGACTGGTACCCACCCAGGGCTGTTTGGATTACGTGCTGGGCTGGCACATTGGAACACATCCGCATATTGGCCAGCAGAGTCAAGCCTTCTAAAAAGTCGGTCGCGCGGTGCTTGGCACCCGACACGGCCACCCAGCCAGCACGGTAACCGGCCACCCGGTAGGCCTTGGACAGCCCGGAAAACGTTAACACCAGGACATCGTCAGCAATCGATGCCGCGTGAATGTGCTCGGCATCTTCGTACAGGATTTTTTCATAAATCTCATCCGACAGTACGACCAGCCCGTAACGTCGCGCTATCTCGAAAATGCCTTCGAGGGTCTCACGCGAATACACCGCACCCGTGGGGTTATTCGGATTGATAATGACAATGGCTTTGGTACGTTCGGAGACTCGGGATTCAATGTGTTCGAGGTCTGGGGTCCAGCCTTCTTCTTCCACACACCGGTAGTGCACCGCATTACCACCGGATAGCGTCGTAGCGCCCGTCCACAGTGGGTAATCCGGTGCCGGGATGAGCACCTCATCGCCATCATCCAGCAGAGCCTGGAGCACCATGGAGATCATTTCGGACACACCGTTGCCGATGAACACATCATCGCTGCGGATGTCCATGATGCCTGCGGTTTCGTAGTACTGCGATACCGCCCGACGCGCCGGGGTGATCCCCTTCGAATCCGAATAACCTTGGGCCTCTGGCAGATTGGCGATCATATCTTTGAGGATCTCGCTTGGTGCTTCGAACCCAAAGGGTGCCGGGTTGCCGATATTCAACCGCATAATACGTTGCCCGGCGGCTTCTAAGCGTTGTGCTTCTTCCAGGATGGGACCGCGGACGTCGTAACGAACGTTGAGTAACTTTGATGACTGGCGAATATCGCGGTAAGTAGAAGTGGTCGGCACCTGGGTCCTCCTGAAAGCCTTCGAGTGTAGCTCGATTGTAGATGACAACTAATCATTGTCAGTAGAGATATCGCTCACAGTGTTTTGTTCAGCTAAGCCGCGGGCGGCTAACCAGTAGCGGATCGCGTGTTCCACATCGTAGACGAGGTCCGATGATGACGTGTGGGCATTGTGGTAACCGCGCAACAAATCGGTCGCCGCATCGCTATCTAACGCATCCAGGACTGTCGCGATGTGATCGGTGAGCGGGTCTTCCACCTCAGGATCCGCTACAGCGATCACATTGCTGTGTGGCCACTGATCGGTCACCACATCGAGTGTGGCGAGCCCCTGATCGGGAATCATCGGATCGATGCTATACAGCAGCGCGACCGTGTCGTCTTCGACGATGAGCTTTTCTGCCAACGCCGCATAGGATTCGGTATCTTCCGGTGGTGCTGCCGCAAACTCCGGTTCACACCCCAGATCAGCCAGTGCACTCGCGGTGGCGGCAACCTCATGTTCGGGGGTATGAACATGAAGCCAAGTTTGTTGGTCGCACGCTGGTGCCAACGGCTGGTCGGCCGCCTCATCTTGGTGCAGCTGGAATCGTGCTGCTGTAACCGTCGAGGTGGCTGGGACCAAGCCCAGTTCTGCGGGCGCTTGGGTGACGATTTCAAGACTCTCAGGCACGCGCAGTGGGTTTTCTTCCATCGTGGGGTCTTGGTGGGCAGTGACGACCCCGATCCGCGCATGATCATCTGCAGTCTGGGCATCTGCTTCTAGTGCAGCAAAGACGTCATCGGGTTCGTGATGCTGTTCGAGATCGACTTCAATAGACTGCTCTGCCACGTAGTCGGCCACGGCAAGTGCCATGGCATGATCCAAGCTAGATTCGGTAGTGACAATCGTCAGGCTCGTGGCGTCTACGTCCTGCTCCCCCGCACAACTGGTCAAGACCAGCGCGGCAGTAGCGCAGCCTGCGATAAGTACTCGTGGGATTTTCACCATGGCTGGGTCACTGGTCCTGGGCAGGGGCGTCGAGCGAGGCTGCGGTTTCCAGCGCCTCGAGGACCCATTCCGAAACCCGGTGCCCCTTGGTTATGGTGCGATTATGCAGCTGGCTGATTGGGAACCAACCGGCGTCAGTGGAGGACCCACCGACCTCTGGACGCAAGGTTCCGGAGACAATTTCGGCGGTGTATAACAGGCGCAGAATTTGCAGCGGAAGCACCTTCCCGGGGACCCGTTTTTCCAGCGGCACCACATGCGTGGACACTGATAAAAAGCGGGTTAATTCAACGTTATAGCCGGTTTCTTCCCAGACTTCTCGCACGCAGGCAGCCTCGGGTTGTTCCTCGTATTCGATGCCCCCGCCGGGAAGGGTCCAGAATGAGCCAACTGAGCTTTCCCACAGACTCAGCAAAACTTCATCCTTTTTCGTAATTAGCGCATAAGACGCCGGTCGCCACTGAAAATCCATATTTTCTCAGTCTAGCGGTCGCAACCGGCTCGAAGGGATCACTAGACTGGCACACATGGAGTTCTCGACGTCTTCGGCTGAATTTGAGGGATCTGACAGCCAATCCGATCTACCGTCCATGGTCGAACCGAAACTTCGGGCATTACTGACCGATGGACCTTCTAGCGTTGATCTGCACCAGGAAACCGCGCACACTGCACGCGGCTGGCTAGATTTGGCCCACGAAGCAGCATACGCTGATGACCTGGAAAGAGCCTTAGCGTGTGCTACACATGGGCTGGCAAGTGCCGGCACCGGACCCGAGGTCAAACTCGGGCTGTACCGTCTCCTCGCATCGGTGCATCACAAACTCGAAGATGAAGAGGCCACCCAACACGCGATCCACAAGCGCACCGAGCTCCTGCGTTCCTTGGGCCAGACGCACCAGGCGGAGATGGAAGAACAATTGGGTTCACTGCTTTTTGCCGAGGCCGATGGCTTCGCCTCGACTGTGCTCTCCGGGGTGGCCGATCAAGAGCGCGCTAACGACAGCATCGACACCGTGTTAGCCGATGTGCTCATCGGGCTGGCGGTACATCAGATGAGCCAAATGCGAGCCGATGAAGCGCTTGAGCTCATTGAAGAGGCTGTCGCGTTACAGCGCCGCCGGGCAGCGGCAGGTTATCGACTCTCCGCCGGATCATTAGCCAATACCGAGATGTTCCTGACGCACCTGAAGTTCATGAACGACGAAGTCGACGAAGCCGATGAACTGTCCAAAACAATTTTAGATGCTGGCTGCAACCGAGCCGTGCGCGCTGCCATGTGGATGATGCAAGCGGTCATCGCCCACCACCGCAATGAGATGGCCCAATCAGCCACCTTCGGGATGCGCGCGTTGGAATTATATGCCCGGCTGCAGATACGCCCCGGTGCCGCCTCTGCTGCCTCCCTGGTTGCCTCGGTCGCTCGTCGCGTCGAACGCCACCAGTTGTCCGTGTTGGCTTGGAAAGTGGCCGTCCATCAAGCTGAACAGGGTGAGGTTGACGAGACCTCCGGTTTGGTCGCTGCTCTGGGGCATCAACTCCTTGATGCCGGAGAAGTCTCCGAAGCCGAAGATGTGCTCAGCGGATTGGTGACCCGCGAACGACTGGCTGGAAATCACCACGTCTTAGCTCATGCGTTGATCGATCTGGGCAACGCGGTGTGTCGTCAAGAGCGCTATACCGATGCGACCAAGCATTGGCGTGACGCCATCGATGCGTTTTTGAAGGTAGACCGCGTGATGGAAGCCGCCAGGACCAGTCTTGCGGCAGCCATGAAATTGGCTGAGACCGAAGATTCCTCGGTCTATCCGGAAGCCGAAGAGCTCCTACGTCAGGCGATTGAGATGGCTCGCGCCTCGGAGGACCCGGCCATTGAAACCCAAGGCTTGCGCGAATTAGCCAGGCTGCTGTGTGCCCAGAACAAGCCCGAAGGTTTGGATCTATACGATGAGGCGATCCAGTTGGCAGGCAACGACGATGTACGCTACGTTGCCGCGGATCTGACCCGGCAAAAAGCTCGGGCATATGCCATGCTCGGCAAAACGAAAAAAGCGGTTGCGACGGCACTGACCGCCGCGGACATGTTCGAAGATGAAGCCGAGCTTGCCATGGGTCACGGTTGCGAATTGTTGGCCGGCAAAATTCTGATTGAAAACCAGAGCTGGGTAGAAGCCACCACCTTGTTCACGACGATTGCTGAGTCGGACGGGATCGAACCGCAGCTTCGCAAAGCAGCATTGCTTGGGTTGGCGACGGCACTGCGCGGTCAGGGCGACTTCGACGAGTCAGATCGGGTGAAGTTAGCCGCTGAGCGCATCAAAGTCGAAAAATCTTCGAAGACTGAACACGACTTTCTCGACGATGACTTTTTCGAAGACTAAGCCAACTCGAGTAGGGCTTCAGCAATGCTCACGTAGGTGAGCGCCCGGTGGCGCGTGGCCTCGTCGGGCTGGTACGTGGGCAGCAAGCTGATCACGACTGCAGCCGCTCGCACCGCCAGTGTGGCGGGATTGGTGTGGGCTGATAATTGTCGGAAGGTGCGCAACGCTGCTTGCCAACCCCACGCGGTATGGTCCTCGGGGCCCAGCACCGCCAGATGGCCCACCAGGCACGCGAAATCATCCACTCGGTAACCCGGCCCTGCCCCATCGACATCTAAGATGTGCTGCACCCGGCCGCTCACCGGATCTACCAGCAGGTGAGCCTCGTACAGGTCCCCGTGCGTGGGCACGATCGGCCCCAGCTCTAACCGGTTATGGGCGTGTTCCAGTCGTGCCCCGAGTCGGTACAGCCGGTCGTGATGTGCTGGCATCGCTGCCAGGGCTGCGTGGATGAATTCCTGGTGGCGGTCTGCCCAGGAAGGTCGGTGTGGCAATTGCAGTACTTCGGGCGGCAGGCGGTCCAATATCTCGACCAGTTCTTCTGGGTCGAATCGGTTGTGCACACCTTCGGTGCGAATGTATTCTCCCAGGGGCATACCGTGGCCGCCCGCCAGCGGTAACACGTCTTGGACCGGTATGGCGACCGGCTCAACGACCGGCACTCCGGCGGAAGCTAACAGCTCGTGTAAGGCATATAGCGAGCTGGCTTCCCCGGCACGTAAGACTTTGAGAAAAAGGGTCTGGCCGAGCTCGCCGGGCCGCTGTGGTGCAAACCGAGCTCGAAAGACGGCTCGGTTCATGGGCCGGTAGATCACCGTGTGCAGGGCATTGAGTTCGAGGTGCGGGGCGAAATGCCGTTGTACTTGAGCCGGGGTGGCGGCTAACCCTAATCCGCGCAGTACCGGATCGGCAGGATGTTGCCAGACAAACAGAGTGCTGGTCCCGATTGAGGTGTGATACCCGGTGGCCTGCGGTGCAACAGTCGCGGTGGTGATGCCGTAATACGCCTGGGTGACGGGCCCGTGTGGAGGTTGGCTGTGCACCTCGACGATGGCATAGTAGTGACCTGCGCGGTGTTGGACATCGTGCAAGACGGCATGCTGGAGCCGCTGTCGGCGTTGGGCGACAACGGCTTCAAGCACTCCGGTGAGTTGGGTGGCACTAAACGGGCCGAACCCACCGGTGAGAACAACCATAGATGTTAGATTGCGCGCCGGCGGTTGAGTACTTTATCCAAATCCAGCCGGGTGTTTGCTTTCTCGCTAATTTTGTCTTGGTACTGGCTTGAAACACCATCGGATAACAGCACATCGGCCGATGGTGTCGGATCTTGGGGTGTCTCCAGCGGTTCCGGTGCTGCTCGCTCAACTTCGGGGGCGTCTAAATAGATGGGGCGTGGCAGCGGGATGCGAGCCGGGATGGGCTGAGGCGCGTCCGCAACGGGTTCTTCAACTTCTTGTTCGATGTGCTGTTGCTGCTTGGCTGGCTCATCAGCGAAGTCGAAGACCTCATCGTTTGTTGGTCTCGGTGTCAGGTCTGCACCGGTTTCGGGGTATGTGGCAATGGTGGTCTCAAGGCCTTCAGAGATGCTGAGTTGTTCGCGTTCTCGAGCACGTTTCTTGGAATCCAAGATGACGAGTCCGCGCAGAGTGCCGTAGCAGGCCGTCGCGATGAGTGCGCTGATGAGGGTGATCAGCCAAGTCGAAGCACCGAACAGCCCGGCTATCGCGGTGATGACCGCGACCAGCAGAGCAAGTGCTCCGACCGCAAAAACCGATAAACGGCCCCAGCGAATTGAGAATCCAGTGCCGCCGGAGTGCGTCGAAGAGGGGGAAGATTTCATAGCTTTCCTTCGTTGGCGGGATTCACGTCGTTTCCGACTACGTTGGGTGACAACCGGACGACGAGCAAGCAAAAGTAAGCCGGCTACGACTACGACAACCACCACGATGGAAGTGGCGATGTCTATTTCGGGCAAGAATCCGAGTGTAGCGGCTAACGACTCTTCAAGCTCTCGGAGACGGGTGTCCACTCTCCATACGATATACCGAGCTTTCCAGAAGCCCCCGGGTTTTCTTCGTGTGTTGCTGGTTTGAGAGTGAAGACGGTTACTTCAGTCGGGAAAGTAGGCCCTCAGCAGGGATTTCATCTTTTGTCAAGGCAAAGGATTGATGGTCTCGCCATTGGCCGTTGATGTGAATATAGTCCTTGCGTAGTCCCTCGGAACGGAAACCTAATTTTTCCACGACACGCAGTGATGCGGTGTTGCTGGGCACAATGTTGATTTCGATGCGATGCAGTCCAACCCGGGTGAACAGATAATCACTGGCTAACGCCACAGCGGTGGGCACAATATTTTGTCCGGCGTGGGCCTGGTCCACCCAGTAGCCCAAGCTCGTGGAGCGCATGGACCCCCATAACACCGGGCCTGCGATGAGCTGTCCCACCAGGGTGGTCGTGGCGTTGGTGGTTCGAAAGATCGCCCACGGATACGATTGGCCGGCCCTGCCATCGCGGTTATGAGCTCGAATCATGGACCCATAGCTCATGATCGGCGGGTTGCCGGTCGGGTCGGTGGTTTCCCAGGGGGTCAACCATGCTGCGTTGCGCCTTCGGACATCATGCCACTGCTTGCGGTGGGCGTGACGCAGTGGGGCCAGTTGCAAATCCCTATGTTGGAGGATCACCGGCCAGATCGTGGGCAAAGCAGCAAAACGAGTCATGATCCACCATTGTAGGTCTGCAGGGCAGATGATGTGTTTGGTTGTGTCCGGCACGGTGTCACAATAAGACTATGACTGCTGAACTCAAAGACCAGTTACGCAAACGCTTCTTTAGTCAACGCAAGCAGCTTGGCCAGCGCGAGCGAGCGCGTCAATCTGAAGCGATCTGTACCGTTTTACTGGATTGGTATCGCGGTTTGGATAGTGCAGAGCGTCCCACCGGCAAGGTGGCGATGACCATCAAATTTGGGACCGAGCCGGATACGGATCCTGTCATGGAGGCCTTGCACGCTGATGGGGTCCAGATTTGGGTACCCATCTCACATGCGGATCGCTCCATGTCGTGGGTCCAGTGGGCGCCTGATGTGCCGATGGAACAATCGGCGTTGGGGCCCATTCAGGAGCCGGTGGGTGAACGTTTCGGTCCCGAAGCTGTCGCCGATGCCGATGTGATCCTCGTGCCGGCCCTTGCCGTGGATTCAGCCGGTTTTCGATTAGGCAAAGGTGGCGGATACTATGACCGTTTTCTTGCCGCGCTGCCCGATCTGACTACGCGACTACCGTTTTTGGTGACACCGGTATTTGACTATGAGTTCGTAGATGCCCGGGCAGAAGCGTTTCCGGTGGAGCAACATGATCTGCCGGTTCAAGCGGTCGTGACTGCTGAGACCGGGTTGATGTGGGTTTAGTAGTGCGGCGGTTTCTCGTCCATGATCGCCCGATCGCGGGCAGAAAGCTTCGGATCGGGCTTCTTTGCTTCGGGCTGCAGTTGGTCTAAGCGGGGTTCTGGCCCGTCAGCACTCGCAGGGCCGGTGCCTGCCACGGTGGCACGTCTGGGCCTGCGGCGGGCTTTGGCCCGGTCTGCTTCATTGGGTTGTTTAGAGGTCGTCATAGAAAAGATCACTGCCATTGTCCGGTGTGGGCAGTGCTGTCAGGTGTAATTTGTCGGTGAATGCATCGGCGACACCGAGGGGGTCGGTGAAGACATCGATGGCCCAGAGCCCAGCGTTTTGCCAACCCAGGCGGGACAGCTGCGCCGGAATCGTTCTGGTGCGGGTCCGCACGGGCGTGTGGTGGTATCGGGTGGAGCCATCATATCCGACGGCCACCGGCAGGTAGTTTTCATCGATATGGAAGTCAGGGCGGTGCCCATCGGGGTTATACAGCAGCAGGTCAGTGAAGCCGCGCTGGTCAAATTTGTGCGCCGCTCCCCTGGTGGCTAGATGCTGGACGAAGTCGTCGGTTAGACAATCCAGGGAGGTGGATTGTGGTTCGTTGACGGGTTGGCCAACGGTCGCTGGCAGGTTCACCAACAGTTCCCAGAAGAAATACGCTCCGGACATCAGGCTGTCGAAGTTGATTTCTTGCGGGTGGATGGCGGTGAAAATGGTCAGGCGTTGCCGTGCCCGCGTGAACGCGGTGGCGTAGTATTCGATGCCGTGGTGTTCGGAGAGCGGTCCGAAATGGTGAACCACTTTGCCGGTGGCGGTTCGACCATAACCCAGCGTGAAAATCACGTGGTCGGCTACCAGGCCGTGGGCGCGTTCCATTGGTGCCACCACGAAGCCTTGCCCGTTGGGTGAGGTCTCGGCGCTAAAGAATTTGGTAGCCCACCGGTGATTGGGCAGGTTGTAGCGAATGGATTCGGCAATCCGGCGCGCGTGTGCCGTATTTGAGGCGATCACGGCCAGGGATTCTTCCGGGTGATCACGGAAGTGTTCAAAGACCGCATCCACGGTGCGGGTGACTTCTGCGGTCGTGGATTCAACCCCGTCGTCGCCCATCCCCGGGCTGCCCGGTTCGGTGAGGTATTCGGCGTGAATGCCGGTTTGGGTACTGGTGGAAATTTCTTGCGGCGTGGGAGCGCGGTCGAGTCCCCCGTCGTAGAGCTGATCACCCAGGGTGCGTGCCAGATACTGGTTGACACCCCGGTGCATGATCTTCAGCGGGGTGGCGGGCAGGACCCGGCTGAGCGCCTGGTGGACTGACTCGGCCTGGCGTGGCTGCGCGGAGCGTGCCGTGGGGTCAATGGAGACTTGGAAGCTTACCGGTCTGCCGGAGACCGTATCCCCGAAGGCCACGACCTGCTCGGCCCGCGAAATCGCTCCGAGCCCGGTTGCCAGCCCGATGGTTTCGGCATCTAGTACGAGCACGGTATCGAAGGTGATGTCGGCTGGTAATTCGGCCAATGCCAGCGGCGAAGTGGTCAGGATCGGGACCAGCGGTTGGAGCAGTTTCGGATTGATCCGCAGGATGGTATCAACGTTTGCGCCACCGGTGCGCAGTAATTTGCGCAACGATCCGGCAGCATCGGGATAGTTGTTGGTGGCTTGTTCCCACCGGGTGGCCAGCTGATGACGCACCCGCGACGGACCGGATTCCAAATGGGCGGTGTCGGCGATGCGGAATTCTTCTTCCAACCGGGTCAACTGCTTGCCGGTGGTTGCGGCCAGGTGTTCGTCGGCTGAAATCATCGCTTCAAGCGCTGATTGCCACCATGCGACCTCAAGTTCGAGGGTGACCTGGTCGGCGGTAACGCCGCGCGCTTGGAAGTCAACCAGCAGTTCATCCAGCCCTTGTTCGGTGAGCTGATCAATGACAATGGTGCGCTCGGGCAGGGTGTGCAGGGTTTGGGCGTCGTTGACGAGTTGGCTCAACACATCGTGGAGTTCACCCGGATCAATCTTGGTCAGGTGATGGGCTTCGGTCGAGGCCGGGGCCAACATATCCTGCAGGCGGTTGAGATCCTCATAGAGCTTGTGTGTGTCGTCGGCGAGTGATTCGACACCGGGCGGGATGACCGGGTTGCGTTTCGATGTTGTCCACTGGTTCCAACCGGTGAGCTGATCTTGGACCTTCATGAGCGCTTCGTGCAGGTTCGGCACGTCCACGCCGGGACGGATGTATTCGCGTGCCAGCCAGCGCAGCCGGGTGCGGGTCATGGCCGACATGTCGATACCGTGTTGTTTCCGCCAGGAACCCGAGGCGGTCGCGGCAATCAGATCAGTCACGGGCCGGTCGAAAATATCCGGGGTGAATTTGTCGAGCGTGTCGCGGACTTCGCGCAGCAATTCGACCTGTCTGGTCCACTCGGTAACATTATTGCCGATGGTTAGTTGTGCATGAGCCATCGCGCTTTCCAACCGCGGCGCGACATCGGAAAGATCTTGGTGAACTTGTTCGGCAAGTTCAAGCGCTGCTTCGGCTTCGTGCACGTTGCGCAGTCTTGCGCCGTACCACGGTGATTCGGTCGCGGATTGGTCGAAAGCCCCCAGTTGTGCGGCGTACCGGAGCTGTTCGGCGACTTCTTGTCGGTCGACGGTGGCATCCAAGACGGAGCGTTTCAGCCGTACCGAAGTCGCAGGTGCCGGGTCGGCGTTCATGAGTTTGACCAGTTCGTTCATCGCTTGGATGGGTGAACACTGCCAGCGTTCCCGCACCTCATGCAGTGAATGCGTATGATCGACGAGTTGTTGGCGCACCTCGCGCAAGGTTTCATGGATCCGGCGTACCGCGGGTTCTTTGGCGCGTTCGGCACTGAGCAGTGACCGGATGAGTTGTTCGGTCACGTCTTTGGGACCGGTATCTGCCTGGACGCTGAGCACCAGTGGATCCAGCTGAATGCCGGCTAAGCGGTGACAAAACTCGTTCAGCGTGGAGGTTTTCTCTGCCAGGACAAGCACGCGTTTGCCCTGGGTCGCCAAACCGACGGCCGCGGCAACGGCGGTCTGGGTTTGTCCGGTTCCCGGAGGCGTCGAAACCACAAGTGATTCGCCAGCAACGATGTGATCAACGGCGGTTTGTTGTGACCGGTCGAGGTCTACCACCAGCGTTTCATCGGCCGGATCGCGTTCATCCAGCGGGGTCGTTTCGTGGGTCAGCTCGGGAGCTTCATCAGCGAACCCGGCCTCTTCGGTGCCCGCGCCCACCTCGTACAGGGCGTTGATAATGTCGTGGTCTGGATCCACGACATCCCGGGAGGCGGTGTCCGATAAATCAGCGAACGTGGAAATCAACAGGCGATGCTCGACCACTAAACCACGCAACTTAGCGGCTTGTGAGCGCAAGAGTTCTAACGCGGGTAACGGTTCGAGTTTCGCGGTAGTGTATGCGGATTCTTCAAGGATCTGCGGGTCTAAGGTCAGTCCATAATTATCGGCAAAAAAGCGCACCAAGGCCGGGTTGAGGCGTGCCGCACCGACGATTTGCACATCGTAATCGTCACGGTTTGCTCGGGCAGCTAACCGGACTGGAGCCAACAGGACCGGGGCGGAAAGTTGCTGATTGACCCCATTTTCGCTGACCCGCCAGGTGGCCAGCCCTGCGGCCAAATACCCAACATTGATGCCGCGATCATCGAGGAGTTCTTGGACCTTGGTATCGATGGCTTCTGCGGTTTTGATGTTGCGCTGCATCTCGGGCTGGTCACGCATCAGGGTGGTCAGCCGCGTGCGGCGTGCTGAGAGGAATTGCGTCAGCCCGCTGGGCTGCGAGTGCGTGATATCAATCGAGTTGGAGTTGGTCGGGGCGTACCGCAGCATCGTGTCGGTCTCGGTGCCCGTGGCGATTTCCGCTAACCAGCGGGAAAAGTCGCGTTCTGCAACCTCAACAGGATCAGCCTCAGCAGAAGCAATCTCAGCGGGATCAACCTCGGCTTCGATTGGTTCCGACTCAGTCGCCGCTACTTCCATCGAGGTGTCGAGTTCGTCAGTAGACAGCGCTGTAACGTCTTGGTCGACGTCCTCTTGTTCGCGGCTCACGCTCATCCTTCCTGTGGTTGATACAGGTTGCACCTACACGACTCTAGTACGTTAGGCACTGAGTTTGGCGTTGCCACACCACACGCAACACTGATGATGCGCCGAAATCACCGGGCTGTGAGGATTCCTCTACTCCGGGGATTATTCCCATTCGATCGTGCCAGGTGGCTTCCCCGTAATATCGAGCACCACGCGGTTAATGCCCGCTACTTCTGAGGTGATCCGCTGGGAAATTCTATCCAGGATATCGTATGGGATTCGCGCGAAGGAGGCGGTCATGGCGTCTTCGGAGTGCACCGGGCGCAAGACGACCGGATGCCCGTAGGTCCGCCCGCCATCGTTGACGCCGACCGAGCGCACGTCGGCCAGCAGCACGACCGGTGACTGCCAGATCTCCCGATCCAGCCCAGAGGCCGTGAGTTCCTCGCGCACGATCGCGTCTGCTTCACGCAACAGGTCAAGACGCTCTTTACTGATCGCACCGACGATACGGATGCCCAGTCCCGGTCCGGGGAAGGGTTGCCGCCAGACGATCTCATCGGGCAGACCCAACTTGGTGCCAACCGCACGGACTTCGTCTTTGAACAGTTGCCGCAGCGGTTCGACGAGTTCGAATTCGAGATCTTCGGGCAGGCCGCCAACGTTGTGATGAGACTTAATGACTTTTGACCCGTCGGCATCCCCGGATTCAATCACATCGGGATAGACGGTCCCTTGGACCAGGAATCTCACATCTGTCGCGTTGGGGTCGTGGGCTGATTCAGCGACAATATCTGCTTGGGCCTGTTCAAAGGTGCGGATGAACCGTTCACCGATGATCTTGCGTTTTTGCTCCGGGTCGGAAACCCCCTCGAGGGCGCTCAAGAAATCTGCTTCAGCGTCAATCATGACAAGCTTTGCCCCACCGGTGGACGCCCCAAAGGCTCGTTCGATCTCGGTGGATTCATCTTTGCGCATCAGGCCATGATTGACATACACCGCGGTGAGCTGGTCCCCGACGGCACGTTGGACGAGTGCGGCTGCCACCGCGGAATCGACCCCGCCGGATAATCCGACGATGGCCCGTTTATCACCGATTTGTTCGCGAATCGCAGCGACCTGGTGCTCAATGACCTGGTCCACCGACCAGTCTGGGGTCAGATCTGCTGCGATGAACAGAAAGTTTCTGATCGCGGCCTGGCCGTGGCTGGAAGCCTCGACGGCAGGGTCCCACAGCGTCCCGTAGATCTGGGCTTCAACGTTTTCGGCTGCGGCAACCGGCATGACGGTGTCCCAGGCGGTGACAACAAACCCCTCTGGGGCCTCGGTGACCGTGTGCGCAACATTGACGGCCACATCCTGGGCGGAATCCTGTCCGGAGAAGAGCGCGGCGTTGTCATCGAGGTTGTTGATGTTCACCACTTGATGGGACAGCTCGGTCGTGGGAGCTAGGGTGCCACCCAACGCGTTGACAACGGCCAAAAAGCCACCCGAGACAGCCAGGACCGGGATGCCTGCGGTGAGCAAGCGATCATCGATCTGCGGGAGTGCTTCAGTCGCAGACGAGCGAGCCGCGATCACCAGCGCAGCCGGCTGAGCTGCCAGAAGGGCTTCAGCCCCTGCCGTGTACGGGTGAACTTCGGAATAGACTTTGGCTTCGCGGATGCGGCGCGCGAGCAGTTGGGCGTCATCTGAGCCGTAATCCACGACAATGACGGTGTCTTGCGCTGGAGTTTGGGGTGTAATCATCACAGCAATCCAGTCTACTGGATCCTACGGGTGGGCACCCGCGTGCGGCACGCTAATATCGCAGGACGCCTTCGGGGTGGGCGGCCAGTTCTTCTTCGACGTTGCGGTTGACCTGTTTTTCAACGATGAACGACAGGAATGGGACCACACCACCACCGGCCATGGCCAGCAGGCGCACCCCGCCCCAGCGCATCATCGACCACAAGCGGAAGCAACCCAACAGGTAGAGCACATACAACCAGCCGTGCACAATCAAGATCAGCAGCGAGATGTTGACGCCCTCCACGACGGCTTGTTCGTGGTAGAGTCCCAGGACGAACTCGGTGCCGTCTTCGGTGGTGCCCCCGGCAAACAGCTCGCGACCAAAACCGTATTTCACGATCATCTGGAAGACGAGTAGCAGCAGGAAGATACCGGTGAGCCAGGCGGTGAACTTATACAAGCTCTGGGCGCTACGGATTTGTCGGTGGGTCCCGCCGAAGCGGCGTTTCTTTTTGCCTTCGGGCCGCGGTGGAGCGTGCCCGACGTCGGCTTCGGTGATGTCTTCTGGATCAGGCAGGGTCGAGGGATCGACCGGTGGGGTTTGGTTTTTTTCAGTCATAGCGTATTAGGTGTCTTTCTGCTCGTTCGGGCCGTGTCCGTGATAGGCACGGTAGGCCTGTTCGGCGGCAGCTTTTTCTTTTCGGGCTTCTTCGCGGAGACGTTCAAGTTCTTGGGCGCGCCAGTGTTGTTCCCACAGCTCATCGAGTTCGGCTTCGCGCTGGTCTTTGAGGTAGTCATCGCGCACGAAACGCCACCACAGGTACAGCGAGAAGATCGCAAAAATGAACCATTCGACGGCATAGAAGATGTTCAGCCAGGCAACTTCGGCTTCTTCAGGTTGCGGTTCGGTCGCGACCCCTTCGACCCCAGCATCCCCGGTGACCACGTATTCAGTACCGCCAACGGTAAAGGACTCGGCCACCACATACCCGGCATAGAGGTCCCGATCCCACAGGTTGACCAGTTCGGCGGAGGCCAGCATTTGGGTGCGCTTGGGATTGATGAAGTGGTTGGTATTGGGAGTTGGTCCCTCCCCGGGGATCAGTCGACCTTCGAATTCGATCATGTCATTGCTCGAGATACCCACCGATGATTCAAATAGGTCGGTGAGCTCTTCTGCGCTAACATCGATTTCTTGTGGAATCCAACCCCAGGCCACCGGGATGCCGTAGCCCTCGGGTGCGCCGTCAACGGTCGCGCTGGAGACCAGCCACAGTCCCACGTCGCCCTCGTGGACGCGGGATTCAACTTGCACACTGGTGGTGGGGTCCAGCTGTCCGGTGAAGGTCACGACCTGGTCGGCTTCATCCCCCATCATGGGCACACCGGGTTCGAAGTGTTCGGTCAGCGGGACCGGGGTTTCGGTTTCGGCGTGGGAGCGCGGCTGGTCTGAGGTGGATTGTTCAAACTGCCACTGGGTGAGCAGCACGAAGATCGTGGCGACCGCCAGGGTCAGAAGGAGGAAACCAATCCACCGGGGTTTGAGAGCTGTACGGAGCAAGCGGGAATCACCTTGTGTAGGTTTCGGACAGGTGGACCTCAACTTTTTGGAAGTCTTTGAGATCCGTGTAGCCGCACGAGGCCATTGCCCGGCGCAGCGCGCCCATCAGGTTGGCGGTGCCGTTGGTGTGGCTGGACGGGCCTTTGAGCACCTGTTCCAACGGGGCGACGGTGCCGACTTCGGTGCGGTCACCGCGGGGGAATTCTGGGTGGGCTGCTTCCAGACCCCAGTGCCAGCCTTTGCCGGGGGCTTCTTCGGCGCGTGCCAGGGTGGTGCCCAGCATGACGGCGTCGGCCCCCATGCCAATGGCTTTGACGATATCGCCCGAGTTGCCCATGCCACCGTCGGCGATGACGTGCACGTAGCGGCCGCCAGATTCGTCCATGTAGTCGCGGCGTGCTTCGGCAATATCGGAGATCGCGGTGGCCATTGGCACTCGGATACCGAGGGCACGGCGAGTGGTTGATGACGCGCCGCCACCAAACCCAACCAGCACACCGGCGGCCCCGGTGCGCATCAGGTGCAGGGCCGGGGTGTAACCGGCCGCTCCCCCGACGATAACGGGCACATCGAGTTCGTAAATGAACTTTTTGAGATCCAGCGGTTCTTTGGTTTCGGAGACGTGTTGTGCCGAAACGGTGGTGCCACGAATGACGAACATATCGACACCGGCATCGAGAACGGTCTTGTAGAACTCTTGGGTGCGTTGCGGTGTCAGCGCACCGGCAACCACGACCCCGGATTCACGGATTTCTTCCAGGCGGGCTGAAATGAGTTCTGGCTTGATGGGTGCGGAGTACAGCTGCTGCAACCGGGCGGTGTTTTCCGGAGAGAATGACTGGGCTTGCAGCGCAGCGATTTCATCCAGGACCGGTTGTGGGTCTTCATACCGGGTCCAGAGGCCCTCGAGGTTGAGGACACCCATGCCGCCGAGTTTGCCCAGTTGGATCGCGGTGGCCGGTGACATGACCGAATCCATGGGTGCACCGATGACGGGCATGGAGAAGTTGAACGCATCAATCTGCCAGTCAAGCGAGACGTCTTCTGGGTCGCGGGTTCGACGGGTTGGCACAATTGATACTGCGTCCAGGGGCATGGCTTGTCTGCCGCGTTTGCCTCGGCCAATTTCAACTTGATTGCTCACGTGTATCCAATTTCTATCCGGTATCGGATGGGTTAATCGCTTTGTGGGGTCACCGACATCATACTTAGGCGCGGTAGTTTGGTGCTTCGACCGTCATCATGATGTCATGCGGATGCGACTCTTTCAGCCCCGCGGCGGTGATGCGAACAAACCGGCCCTCGCGCTGCAGGGTTTCGATATCTGGGGCACCCGTGTAGAACATGGTCTGACGCAGACCGCCTTCCAACTGGTGCAGCACAGCACCCAGTGGGCCGCGATATGGCACTTGACCTTCAATGCCTTCGGGGATGAGTTTTTCGTCTTCTGGCACATCGGCCTGGAAGTAACGGTCTTTGGAATACGACCGGGAGCCGTCGCGAGTTTGCATCGCACCCAGGGACCCCATACCGCGATAGGTCTTGAATTGTTTCCCATTGTAAAACACGAGGTCACCGGGTGATTCTGCGGTGCCGGCCAGCAGCGAGCCCAGCATAACGGAGTTCGCACCGGCCACCAGGGCTTTGCCGATGTCACCGGAGTGTTGCAAACCGCCATCCGCGATCACTGGCACCCCGGCCGGGATAGCGGCTTTGGCTGCTTCATAGATCGCGGTGACCTGGGGAACGCCGACGCCTGCGACGACGCGGGTGGTGCAGATCGAACCTGGGCCGACGCCGACTTTCACGGCATCGACGCCAGCATCCACGAGGGCTTTGGCACCCTGGTAGGTTGCGGCCTGACCGCCGATGACATCGACGTGGTCGGCCGCTGGATCGGATTTGAGTTTGGCGACCATATCGAGCACACCCTGGGTGTGACCGTTGGCGGTATCTACGACGAGCACGTCGACGCCGGCATCGACCATGGTCATGGCGCGTTCATAGCCGTCGCCGAAGAAACCTACGGCGCCACCGACCAGCAGGCGGCCTTCATCGTCTTTTGCTGCGTTGGGGAATTCTTCGGCCTTGTCGAAGTCTTTGACCGTGATGAGGCCTTCGAGTTTGTTGTCCCGATCAACCAGTGGCAGTTTTTCGATGCGGTGCTGCTGCAAAAGGCGCTTGACCTCGTCGCGCTCCACATTGAACGGAGCGGTGATCAGCGGCATCTTCGTCATAATCTCGTGGACCGGTGTGGTTTCGTATTCGGCACGCGGCACAAACCGGGTGTCACGGTTGGTGATGATGCCCAGCAACACGCCATCTGAATCCACGACGGGCAGCCCAGAAATGCGGTAGCGGCCGCACAACTGGTCCCATTCGGCAAGGGTGGCTTCCGGGGAAATGGTGACCGGGTCGGTGATCATGCCGGATTCGTTGCGTTTGACCTTGTCGACTTCCGAGGCCTGGTCTTGGACCGACAGGTTGCGGTGGATGACACCCATCCCACCGTAGCGGGCCATAGCGATCGCCAGCGGCGCTTCGGTCACGGTATCCATGGCCGCGGAGATGATGGGAACGTTGATGCGGATGCGTTTGGTCAGCTGCGTGGAGACGTTCGCATCGGCGGGAATGACGTCGGTCATGTTGGGTAGCAACAGGACGTCATCATAGGTCAGCCCTACGAACCCAAATGGGTCGTGGGCGGTGTTGACAGGTTCGGATGATGGCCCGGAAGTGTGGTCGGTCACAGGTTCATACCCTTTCAAGAAAGCCGTTGGTTTCTATACTAAGGGCTTTGTTCGGAGGATTATTCCGAACGTCGCTGTGGGCGAGGTTTCATCGCAGACCGTGAACACTCCCGGGCCAAAACGGCCTGAATTTTTACTCTACGGTGCCACCGGTTTGTTCGGCGTATTGCTCGGGAGTGAGAATTTCGCCTTCTTCAGAAACGTCCACGGTGAATAACCACCCGGCACCATAGGGGTCTTCGTTGATGCGTTCTGGGTTTTGGATGACATCTTCGTTGGTTTCGACCACGGTACCGGTGACCGGTGAGTAGAGCTCCGAGACGGATTTGGTGGATTCCAGTTCGCCGCAGACTTCGCCGGCGGTGACAGTGTCGCCGACTTCTGGTAGCTCAGCGAACACCACATCACCCAATTGGTCGGCTGCATAGTCGGTGATCCCGATGCGGACGGGGTCTTCGTCATTGAGCCATTCGTGTTCGGCGGAGTAACGGAGGTCGGGTTTAACTACTGACATGAGTCTTCCTTCGATCGGTGTATTAGCGAGTGTAGAACGGCGGTTTGGTAATAGTAAACGGTAGGGCTTTGCCGCGCACATCGACCTCGACTTCGGTGTCGGGGTCTGCGTGTGCAGCATCGATATACCCCAGCGCGACTGGTTTGCCCAGCGTGGGCGAGGGAATCCCGGAGGTAACGGTTCCGATTGTTTGGCCATCCAGCGTGATGTCGGCCCCGCTGCGAGCGGCGCGACGTTGGCCGCTAGTCAAACCCACCAGCACCTGGTCGGGAGTCTGGTCCCGCAGTGGTTCCAGTGCGGAACGGCCCACAAAGTTCTCGGGCTTATCAAAGGAGACAATGCGTCCCATGCCGGCGTCAAAGGGGGTGCGCTGCGTAGACAGTTCATTGCCGTATAGCGGCATCCCGGCTTCTAAGCGCAGCGAGTCCCGGCTGGCCAGTCCACACGGGGTGATGTCCACATCGATGTCGAGGCCAAAGATCTGGTCCCAGAGTTGGCTGATCCGCTCATTGGGGGTAATGATCTCAAAACCGTCTTCGCCGGTGTACCCGGTGCGGGCGACGATCCAGTCGCTGCCGTTGACGGTGACCTCAGTGACACGATAGTTCTTTAACGAGCCGGCGGCTTCGGCAAAGTCGTCTCCCAGGGCCGCGACTACGTCGGCGGCTTTTGGACCCTGGATCCCTACGAGTGCTAAATCAGCCGTGGCATCCGTGATTTCCACATTCATCCCTGCGGTCCGAGTCGCTACCGCTTCGGAGACGGCCTGTGCATTCCCCGCATTGGGAACCATCAGGTACCGGTCTTCACCTAGCCGATAGACGATCAAATCGTCCAAGATGGTGCCGTCCTCCGTGAGCATGACCGTGTATTTGGCTCGACCAACGGTCATCTTGGAAAAGTCCCCGGCCAGCGCGGTGTTCAGTCCGGTGACCGCATCCGGGCCGGTCACAAAGATTTCTCCCATGTGCGACAGGTCGAAGATGCCCACCGACTCTCGCACTGCTTTATGCTCGGTCATTTCGGAGGTGTATTTCAGCGGCATGTTCCAGCCGTTGAAATCGGTGAAGCTTGCGCCCAGTTTTTCGTGAGCGTCAAACAATGGAGTGGTTTTCAGTGTCATGTTCGATCGCTCCTAGGCGTCCAGTTCGAAGGCTTCGGGTGGTGGGCAGGAGCAGACCAGATTGCGGTCGCCCCCTGCTTGGTCGATGCGCGAGACCGGGGTGAAGTATTTATCCACGCGCAGCTCGGGAACCGGGAAAGCGGCCTGTTCGACCGAATACGCGCGATCCCAGTCGGAGCTGATCACTTCGGCCACCGTGTGCGGGGCGTGGCGCAGCGCGGAGTCTTCAACGTTGAGTTTGCCGTCTTCGATTTCAGCGATCTCTTCACGGATGGTGATCATCGCGGTGATGAATCGTTCCAGCTCTGCCATGTCTTCGGACTCGGTCGGCTCCACCATCAGGGTGCCAGGCACGGGGAAGGCCATGGTGGGCGCGTGGAATCCGAAGTCCATCAGCCGCTTGGCGACATCTTCGGCGGTCACACCGGTGTTTTTGGTGATCTCACGCAGGTCCAGGATGCATTCGTGGGCCACCAGATCATTGAGTCCGACATACAACACCGGGTAATGATCTTTGAGTCGGTGTGCCACATAATTGGCCGACAGCACGGCCACCTGGGTGGCTTCGGTCAGTGCTTCGGCACCCATCATCGAAATGTATGCCCAGGTGATGGGCAGGACACCGGCCGAACCGTGCAGGGTGGAGGCCACCGGCGTGGCATCTTCTGGCAGTTCGCCGTTGGGATCGGCTGGCAGGTACGGAATCAAGTGTTCGGCCACGCAGACCGGCCCGACACCGGGACCTCCGCCCCCGTGTGGGATGGCGAAGGTTTTATGGAGGTTCAGGTGCGAAACGTCGCCACCGAATTTTCCTGGCTGAGCGAGCCCGACCAGGGCGTTGAGGTTGGCCCCGTCAATGTAGACCTGCCCGCCAACGTTGTGGATCTTTTCGCAGATCTCGACCACATCGGCATCGTAAATGCCCGCGGTGGAGGGGTAGGTGACCATGATCGCGGCGATGCGGTCGCCGTGTTGTTCGAGTACCTCGTCCAGGTGTGCGGAGTCGATCGATCCGTCGTCTGCGGTTTTGACCACGATGACTTGTAGTCCGGCCAGCACCGCGGAGGCCGCGTTGGTGCCGTGTGCTGAAGCCGGGATGATGCAGATATCGCGGTCGGTTTCGCCCTGGTCTTGCAGGTAGTGGCGGATGGCCAACAACCCGGCGTATTCGCCTTGCGAACCAGCGTTGGGTTGCAACGAGACGGCCGCATACCCGGTGATGGCTTCAAGCTTGGATTCCAGGTCTTCGATGAGTTCCCGCCAGCCGGCAGCCTGTTCGGCCGGGACATACGGGTGGATGCCGGCAAATTCGGGCCAGGTGGTGGCTTCCATTTCGGCAGCAGCGTTGAGTTTCATCGTGCACGACCCCAGAGGGATCATGGTCCGGTCCAGTGCCAGGTCACGGTTTGCCAGTCGCGTGCAGTACCGCATCATGGTCATCTCGGAGCGAATGGTATTGAAGATCTCGTGGGTCATGAATTCGGACTCACGCACGATATCTGTCGGAATCGCCTCGTCAGCAGATTCGGAAACTTCAGCGCCGAAGATGTTCGCCACGGCGGCGATATCTTCGTCGGTGGTGGTTTCATCGGCCGAGATCCCGATTTGCGTGTCCGAGTAGCGGCGCAGGTTGTAGCCTGCCGACTCAGCCTTGGACAGGGTCTCATCGGCGTTGTCCACGGTGACCACGATGGTGTCGAAGAAGTGCTCGGCGGCCAGTTCGAAACCTGCCGAACGCAGTCCGGCCGCCAGACGGGTGGCCATGCTGTGGGTGCGCTGGGCAATTTTGGTGACGCCTTCGGGCCCGTGATAAACCCCGTACATTCCTGCCATCACGGCCAACAGGGCCTGGGCTGTACAGATATTGGAGGTCGCGCGTTCACGGCGGATGTGTTGTTCACGGGTTTGCAGCGCCAACCGGTAAGCGGGGGTGCCGTTGGTGTCTTGTGACACGCCAACCAGGCGGCCCGGCATTTGGCGCACGTAGCGTTCTTGGGTGGCCATGTAGGCAGCATGGGGGCCACCGTAGAACAGGGGCACCCCGAAGCGCTGGGTGGTACCCACTGCGATGTCGGCGCCCTGCTCCCCCGGCGGGGTGATCATGGTCAGCGACAGCAGGTCGGCAATGACGCTGATCATCGCGCCGCGTTCTTTAGCTTCGTCAAAGACTTCCTGGTGGTTGGCGATCGCACCGTCGTCTCCGGGCTGCTGGACAAGCACCCCGCACAGCTCACCTTCGGGCAGGCCTTCGGTGGCAAGGTCGACCAGAATGGTTTCGATGCCCAGCGACCGGGTGCGCCCCAGCACGACGGCCAGGGTTTGCGGGAAGATGTTTTTGTCGATGACCACCGGATCGTTGGCGTGCTTGCGGTTGGCACGACGCATCATGATGACAGCTTCTGCCGCAGCAGAAGATTCATCCAGGAGGGAGGCGTTGGCAATTTCCATGCCGGTCAGGTCAGAGACCATAGTTTGGAAGTTCAACAATGCTTCCAAACGGCCCTGGGAGATTTCGGGCTGATAGGGCGTATAGGCCGTGTACCACCCGGGGTTTTCATACACATTGCGACGAATCACGGCCGGGGTGATGGTGTCGTAGAACCCTTGGCCGATCATCGAGGTCTTGGTGGTGTTTTTTGCGGCCAGCTCGCGCAGGCGGGCCAGGGCTTGCGTCTCGGTTAGTGGTTCGGGCAGTTTCAGTGGCTCTGGCTGCACGATATTTTCCGGCATTGCTGCCGTGGTGAGCGCATCGAGGCTGTCATAGCCGAGCGCATCGAGCATTTCGCTCAGGCCAGATTCGCGCGGGCCGAGGTGGCGGTGGGCGAAGTTTGAAAGATCATACACTGTCATGGGGTCTCCTGGGTGAGGATGGCGTTGTATCCGTTCTACCCCTCCCCATCTGTTATACAACCTGAGAGTTTTCCAGGATGTCCTGGTTGCCCCGTCGGTGAGCCATAGTGGCTACTTTCCAGATCTGCCTGGAGCAAGCGGTTGGGATACCTGAGAGATTCCTGGGGAGGAAGTTGCACCGTCGGTGCCCACATCACGTGGGCTCTCCCGCCTGCCATGTACGGCCAATATTCAAAATGCTTCGGGTCACAGTATAGCCCGCCCGCCGCCGATTGAGAACTTCCCCGCTGAGCGCCGCGCATGTCCCGACGATGGTGTGCCGGGGCATGCGCGTCACGTGCGATGCTTAGATCGCGGTGATTTTTACGGGGATGTTGCCCCGAACTGCCTTCGAATAGGGGCACAATTCGTGCGTGCGTTCCGCGACCTGCTGTGCGGTTTGCTGTTCAACGCCCGGAATTTCAACCTTCAACTCGACGGATAGGCCGAAGCTTTCGCCTTCTTTACCAATGCCGACTTCCGAGTAGACGACAGCGTCACTCGTATCGACGTCGAATTCTTTACCGGCCAGACCTAATGCGCTGCGGAAGCAGGCGCCGTAACCGACGGCAAAGAGTTGCTCGGGGTTGGCGCCGCCGCCAGGTCCGCCTTGTTCCTTCGGCGCGCGTAGGTCGACATCAACCATACCGTCATCGGTCGTTCCACGGCCGTCACGGCCACCGGTGATCTCAGCTTTTGCGGTGTATGCGATCTTTTCAGGTGTCTTCATACATGTGCTCCTCTCATCGAAGCTGCGTTGCTTCAGTTCAGGTGCCGAATGACTGGCGACCCATCTCCCAGCATCGTCATTTGGGTCCTCAGTGTCTAGGAATGAGCACGCGTGACAGACATTTCACAGGTGCTTATCTGGTTCTTAATGCACAAGACCTCCATCCCGAAGCTGGGATGGAGGTCTTGGGTGAAGCGTGGAAGAGCTTAGTCTTCTTCGTCTTCGACCTGGTCTGCGACCAGGGTTTCGGTGGTGAGCACCATACCGGCGATCGAGGCGGCGTTGGCCAGGGCCGAACGGGTCACCTTGACCGGGTCGATGATGCCGGCATCCACGAGGTTGCCGTATTCACCGGTTGCGGCGTTGTAGCCTTCGTTTGGCTTCAGATCGGCTACGCGGGAAACAACGACGGAGCCGTCTTCGCCAGCGTTCAGGGCGATCCAGCGGGTTGGCTGAACGATGGCGCGGCGCACAACGTTGACGCCGGAAGCTTGGTCTGATGGCAGATTCTTCAAAGAATCGGCTTCATCAAGGGCGGCAGCAGCGTTGATCAGGGCGGTACCGCCACCGGCAACGATGCCTTCTTCCAGTGCTGCACGGGTTGAAGAGACCGCATCTTCGATGCGACCCTTGCGCTCTTTGAGCTCAACCTCGGTGGCAGCGCCAACTTTGATGACCGAAACGCCACCGGCCAGTTTGGCCAGACGTTCCTGGAGTTTTTCACGATCCCAGTCGGAGTCGGTGGCTTCGATCTCGGAACGGATCTGCGAAACACGGTCAGCAACGTCCTGGGCTTCACCGGCGCCATCCACAATGGTGGTGGCTTCCTTGGTGACGGTTACGCGACGTGCGCTACCCAGCACTTCCAGACCAACCTGATCCAGTTTCATGCCCAGGTCTTCTGAGACGACCTGTGCACCGGTCAGGGTGGCAATATCCTGGAGCATGGCTTTGCGGCGGTCACCGAAGCCAGGGGCTTTGACGGCAACTGCGTTGAGGGTACCGCGCAGTTTGTTCACAACCAGGGTCGACAGGGCTTCGCCGTCGACATCTTCGGCAATGATGAACAGTGGTTTCTTTTCCTGCAGGACTTTTTCCAGCAGTGGCAAGAAATCCTGGACGTTGGAGATCTTGGACTGGGTCAGCAGAATGTATGGATCTTCCAGCACGGCTTCCTGACGCTCCGCGTCAGTGACCATGTATGGCGACAGGTAACCCTTGTCGAATTCCATACCTTCGGTGATTTCCAGTTCGGTGTCAGTGGTCGAGGATTCTTCAACGGTGATAACACCGTTGACACCGACGGTGTCGAATGCCTTGGCCAGCAGTTCGCCGATTTCGGTTTCACCCGAGGAAATGGCGGCCACGTGGGCAACCATGTCACCGGATACTTCTACGGCGTTTTCCAACAAGCGTTCCTGCAGTACTTCTACGGCAGCTTCGACACCTTTTTTGACTTCTCCGGGTGCTGCACCGGCAGCTACCAGACGCAGACCCTCATTGACCAGAGCCTGGGCAAGAACGGTTGCGGTCGTGGTGCCGTCACCGGCGATGTCTTGAGTTTTGGTGGCAACTTCTTTTGCCAGCTGGGCACCCATGTTTTCATAGGGGTCTTCCAGTTCGACTTCGCGTGCAATGGTCACGCCGTCGTTGGTGATGTTTGGGGCGCCCCATGATTTATCGAGGACAACGTTGCGGCCTTTTGGACCAAGGGTGACTTTTACGGTGTCAGCCAGCTTGTCCACACCGGCCTGCAGTGCGCGACGAGCATCGTCTCTGAATAGCAGCTGTTTAGCCAACTGTGCTCCTTTATGGTTCGGTTCGAAAAATGGTTACTGACGGGGCAGACTTATTTTTCGATGACAGCCAGCACGTCACGAGCAGACAGGACCAGGTACTCCTGGCCGCTGTATTTCACTTCGGTGCCGCCGTATTTGGAGAACAACACAACGTCGCCTTCGGAAACATCAACGGAGATGCGTTCGCCGTTATCAGCAACGCGGCCTGGGCCGACTGCTACGACTTTTCCTTCTTGTGGTTTTTCCTGTGCGGTATCTGGGATAACCAAACCGGAAGCAGTGGTCTGCTCGGCGGCCAGTGGTTCAACTACGATGCGGTCCTCAAGAGGCTTGATGGAGACAGCCATGAATCTCTCCTACTAATGTAAAAGGTAAATATTCTGATTATGCCGGGCAAGCCACCCGTCGTCGCGGGTGCCGGATGGCTGGAACCTAAAGGCTTTTAGCACTCGCAGCATGCGGGTGCCAATTCCCAACTGTATTACCGGATTAGCACTTGGTCAAATAGAGTGCTAATCCCGTGATCCATTGCACATTCACATAGGGCGTTTATATAATCTCTTTATGTATTCCACGCCTGATCCCCTGGCAGATCCCCCAGAACACTCAGCGACCGCCAAGGCCCAGGCAAGTACGCCGCAGCAGCCACTAGCTAATCAAATCCTGGCATCGGCTTCGCGCTTCGCCCGCGTGGTCACCCAGGCTTCTGACATTCCAATTTCGGCCGTCTCAATGCGCGCGCTAGGGTACATCGAACGCCACGGTCCGCAGCGCATCTCACGCATGGCGGCCTACGAATCCATCTCGCAGCCGGCAATGACTTCTGCGGTGAACCGCCTCGAAGAAGACGGACTCGTAGTGCGCCACGAGGACCCCGCCGATGCACGGGCTCAACTGGTCGTACTGACTGAGACCGGCCGGCAGCTCCTTGACGAGTATCGCCAGCAAGTTGCCACCGTCTTACAGCCCAAACTTGAAGCCCTGTCAGTCGAGGAATACTCCGCTATTGAGCGCGCAGTCGATTTACTCAATTCCCTCACCGACGATCTGACAGGAAACGCCTAACCCACGAAAGCAGCTGATCACTCATGTCCAGCAGGACAGCCGGAAAGTTTTTAGCACAACCCGCCAGCGTGTGGGCCATTACGTTTGCCACTGCAGTGTCCTTTGTCGGCATCGGTCTGGTCTCCCCCATCTTGCCCACCATCGCAAACGAACTCCAGGCGTCCGCCTTTGAATCGATGCTGCTTTTTACCTCATCCTTGCTGGTCACGGCCGGCACCATGTTTTTTGCGGGCTTCATTTCGACGAGGATCGGCATCAAAGCCACACTCGTCTCCGGGCTGGTACTCATCATTATTTTTGCTGGCATTTCCGGGCTGTCAGATACGATCGGTCAGATCATTGGACTTCGCGCTGGCTGGGGTTTCGGCAACGCACTGTTTTTCACCATGGCACTGGCGGGTATTGTTGGCGCAGCCAACGGTGGCTCCGCCGCTGCCATTATCTTGTACGAGGCCGCGCTTGGTATGGGAATGGCTCTGGGCCCGCTCGTGGGAGGCACCTTGGGCACGATCTCCTGGCGAGCACCCTTCCTCGGAACCGCCTTGCTGACGGCACTTGCCGCGACCACAATCGCAATCTTTGTCAAACCCCTCCCCAAACCCGACGACATGCCCATCTCTGTCGGGTTCAGCGTCCTTCGACGTCGCCCCCTGCTCGTCTGGTCAGCAGCCTCCCTCTGTGCGAATTTCACGGTCATCTGTGTCTTGGCCTATGCCCCACACGCACTGGCCGGGGCAGCAAAGGCCTCCGGTGCAGAGCACTCATCGCTCACCCTTGGACTCGTCTTTTTTGGCTGGGGTAGCGCCTTAGCTATTTTTTCGCTCGTGCTCCCCAGGCTCATGAGCCGCTATCTCGGACTCATCCCCGCCATCCTGACCGGTCTGGCCCTCATGGCAAGTGGGATGCTGGTATTGGCCCTCAACATCCATAACCTGACGATCGTGATTGTTGGGATCATACTGATGGGCGGCTTACAGGGTGTCACGAATACGCTCTTTACTGAAGCTGCGCTCAATGCGACATCACTGCCACATAACATTGCGTCTTCGTCGTTCTCAGCGCTCCGCTTTTTAGGCGGCGCCATCTTTCCTCTTGTCTCAGCGCCCCTGATCGCCCTGTGGGGAGCACCGGGCCCGTTTTGGGGCAGTCTCCTTGTCCTAGTGCTCGCAGCCTGCATCATCGTGGGCGGCTATCGGGTCTTCTCTGCCGCACAGCGCCAACGCGGCAGGATCTTCAGCCGGGCAGCCGGTTCGGTGCCGACCCATACTCGCTCACCGGGAGCATGAACCGGGTACGCTGGGTAGCGTGTCTGATACAACTGCTTCCGAACTCGCCGGCGTCCTCACACCGGAGGGTTATCGGCTTCTCAATGAATTATGGCGCAGCGGCGATTACTCCACGATGGAGCCGCTCAAACTGTCTGAACGATTGCGCGCCGAGGGCCACCAGCCGACCGTGGTGAGCTCGGTGTTGACCCAGCTGAAATTACGAACAGCCGCGGAAGCAAAGTTTGGGCCTTTTGTCGATCAGATGCTCTTTACCGACGCCGGACTCCAGCAGGCCACCCCGCTGAAAGTGGCCGCCCACCATGCCCGGCGTTTCGCTCGCGCCGGCGTGGATGAAGTGATCGATCTGGGTTCTGGCCTGGGAGCTGATGCCTTAGCGATTGCTGGCCTTGATATTCCGGTCACCGCTGTCGAGATTGACGAGACCACAGCAGCCGCTACGACCATCAACCTGATGGCTTTTCCACACGCCAAAGTCGAAGTGGCCGATGCCACCCAGTGGGTTCAGGACAACCCCGTCGCTACCGACACCACGCGTGGCTACTGGCTGGATCCGGCACGGCGAAAGACTTCATCGCAGGGAACCGTGCGGATTTTTGATCCCGAAGCATTCTCCCCTCCCCTGTCGTTTGTCGAAGACCTGGCCGATGTGGGGTATGCCTTAGGCGTCAAGCTCGGCCCGGCATTAGCCCATGATGTTGTGCCTGACACCGCTGAAGCGCAATGGGTATCACTACACGGCAATGTGGTCGAGGCGGTGTTGTGGTTCAATATGGCCCAGCGCTCGGATGTGCGTCGAGCTGCGCTGGTCATTCATGGCCTCGGCGCTGCCGAACTCACCTCGCCAACAGACTTCGGACACTCCCCGCAAGTTCCGGTCAGTGGTATTGAGGGTGCTACTGGGTATCTGTATGAACCCGACGGCGCGGTTATCCGGGCGGGCCTGGTCACAGATTTGATGGTCGAACATTTCATGGATGGTGATCCCACCGATGCTGCTGCCGGCCGGCAATTAGATGAACACATTGCTTACTTTTGTTCGGACGTGGCCAAGCAGACGCCCTTCGCCACCGGATATCGGATCATCGAAGTGTTGCCGTACAAGATCAAAGCGTTGCGGCGTTACATTAAAGAACAAGGCGTCACCCGACTGGATATTAAGAAGCGCGGCCTAGATGCATCGCCCGAGGAGTTGCGGCGCACGTTAATGCAGGGGCTCAACACGAAAAAACCCGCATCCGGTAAGCACCTCACCATCGTCCTGACCCGTGTGGGAGACGCGCGGTACGCGATTGTGGTCGAACCCATCTAACCACCACTTCCTTGACCTTCATTCGCCCAACGTCATGGCAGGTGCGGCTAGATTGGGAAACTCTAGCTCAGATTGAGCAGCTCGCGCAGCTCCTCCAACGCTCCGGGCACCACACTATAGTGGGCCCATTTGCCTCGCTGCTCACGAGTCACCAGACCAGCGTCGACGAGCTTTTTCATGTGATGACTGACCGTCGGCTGCGTAATCTGCAGCTCCTCGGTGAGATCGCATGCACACACATCCTGGCAGCCTTGCGCGGTCACATGCGACAGCAGACGTAACCGGGTGGGGTCTGCGAGCGCTTTGAACATGGCAGCCAGGCGTTGCGCTTGGTCTGCTTCGATGGGCCCCTCGGTTAGAGAGCAGCACTCGACGCGGCTCAAATCGATCTGGTTTCCAGTGGCAGTCATACCGCCATCTTACATTGACGGACATCTATACGTCAGGGTAGTGTCAGCTGACGGATTGATACCCGTCGATATGAGGTTGAGGCGAGCATGCCCCACGGTAGAAACAAAGCAGTTCAGACTGCTCAGGCACCAGTGATGCAGAAGATGTCCTTTCTGGACCGCTGGTTAGCAGTCTGGATATTGGCAGCCATGGGGCTGGGCTTGGCGTTGGGACATTTCCTGCCGGGCCTCAACCACGTCTTGGACGCTATGACCATCGGTGGGATTTCCATCCCGATCGCCGTGGGGTTACTCGTGATGATGTACCCGGTGTTGGCAAAAGTGCGGTACAACGAAACCCAACGCATCACCGGCGACCGAAAACTTATCGTGTTGTCACTGATCTTGAACTGGGTCTTGGGGCCACTGTTCATGTTCGTACTGGCCTGGGTGTTCTTACCCGACCTGCCCGAATACCGGACCGGGCTGATCATTGTGGGCCTGGCCCGCTGCATCGCTATGGTCTTTATTTGGAACGATATGGCCTGCGGAGATCGTGAGGCTGCTGCAGTGCTGGTTGCGATTAACTCGGTCTTCCAAGTGGTGGCCTACGGCGCGCTGGGCTGGTTCTATTTACAAGCGCTGCCCTCGTGGCTGGGACTCGAAACCACCTCGGCGGAATTCTCCCTTGGCGCCATCGTGACTTCAGTACTGGTGTTTTTGGGCATCCCCCTGCTGGCAGGATTCCTCACCCGAACCCTGGGTGAAAAAGCTAAGGGCCGCGACTGGTACGAGACCACTTTCCTACCGAAGATCGGTCCCTGGGCGCTCTACGGTCTGCTGTTCACGGTGGTCCTGCTCTTTTCCTTCCAAGGTGAAGCTATTATTGCCCAACCGTTGGACGTGGCCCGCATGGCCGTACCACTGCTGTTGTATTTCGTGCTGATGTTCGTGGTCAGCTTCTTCGCCTCGAAGTTGGTCGGGTTGAACTATGCCAAGTCCACCTCCGTGGCGTTTACCGCCTCGGGTAACAATTTTGAGCTGGCGATCGCAGTGGCTATCGGCACCTTTGGCATCACCTCGGGTCAGGCACTGGCCGGTGTTGTGGGTCCACTGATCGAAGTACCGGTACTGGTCGGCCTGGTGTATGTGGCGTTGTGGTTGGGCCGTCGCTGGTTCCCCGGTGACCCCACCGTCCCGGTCCCCCAGCACCACGCTTCCGCCGCATCCGACCAACCAAACCGTACTACCACAGGAGTCTCGTCGTGACCACCGAACATATTAACCAGCCCACTGTCTTATTTGTCTGCGTCCATAACGCCGGACGCTCCCAGATGGCCGCCGGATACCTTCGCCACCTGGCCGGGGATCAGATCACCGTAGGTTCTGCCGGGTCGGAGCCCGCCGATCAGCTCAACCCGGTGGCCATTGAGGCGATGGCTGAAGAAGGCATCGATATCACCGCAGCTACCCCGCAGGTACTGACGAACACCGCTGTGCAAGCCGCGGATGTGGTCATCACGATGGGCTGTGGGGACACGTGCCCAATCTATCCCGGCAAACGGTACGAGGACTGGGACCTGGATGACCCTGCCGGTCAAGACATCGAGGCAGTGCGAGCCATCCGAGACGATATCAAGGCTCGTATTCAACGACTCATCACCGACCTGCTACACACCACACCGGAAAACCCCCGCTAAGCCCTCGCACGCCCTGACGAAGGAATGCCCGCATGCCGCACGACACAGAACTGCCAGTTATCATTATCGGTGCTGGTCCGGTCGGCTTAGCCGCCGCCGCGCACTTACACGAGCGCGGACAGCAACCGCTGGTACTGGAGGCCGGTCCGACGGTTGGGGCAGCCGTCCGCCAGTGGGGTCACACCCGATTATTTTCCCCCTGGCGCTACAACATCGACGACGCCGCCCGACGCCTGTTGGAATCCAGCACATGGCAGGCCCCGGACCCGGACCAGCTTCCCACCGGTCACGAGCTCGTGCAGGAATACTTGTTCCCATTGGCCGAAGCCCTAGGCGAGGTGGTACGGACTCGCACCCAAGTACTTGCCGTTTCCAGGTCAGGGATTGATAAGACACGCAGCACCAGCAGAGCCGATACTCCCCTGGTCGTCCGGGTCCGTTCTTCCGATGGACACATTGAAGATCTGCTGGCACGTAGCGTGCTGGATGCGTCCGGGACATGGCATCAGCCCAATCCGCTGGGCCAGTCTGGTCTGCCGACACCGGGCGAGGACCTGGCCAGAGCTCACGGGCTGATTTCCCATCCCTTGCCTGACGTCCATGGGCCTGAACGGGACCGCTTTGCTCATCGCCACGTCCTGGTGGTCGGGGCTGGCCACTCCGCAGCGAACACCCTGCTTGACCTAGCCGATGTGGCTGACCAGGCACCGGGCACCCGGATCAGCTGGGCGATACGTGGCAACGAGGTCACGAAAGTCTACGGCGGCGAAGCACATGATGAACTTGCCGCTCGCGGAGCTTTGGGCACCCGTCTCCGACGACTGGTCGAGTCCGGGGTGATCAACCTGCACACCCAATTCATGATCCAGAGTTTCGACAGCACGCCCACCGGACTGACGGTGTTTGCGGATACCGTTGGTGGCCCAACGCAACTTGCCGTCGACGTACTTGTGCCTGCTACTGGGTTCCGTCCAGACCTCAACATGCTGTCCGAATTACGTCTTGAACTGGACCCAGCAGTCGAAGCGCCACGGCAATTGGGACCATTGATCGATCCGGAGTTTCACTCCTGCGGGTCCGTCAAACCGCACGGTGAACGGGTCCTGGCGCATCCCGAACCCGGGTTCTATCTTGTCGGGATGAAAAGTTACGGGCGTGCTCCAACCTTTTTGTTGGCTACCGGCTACGAACAGGTCCGCTCGATCGCGGCAGCCCTGGCAGGTGACCGCGCCGCAGCCGACGACGTGCACTTGGACCTGCCTGAAACCGGAGTGTGCAGCGCGAATTTCGGACAACCTGCTACCCTGCAGGAAGCACCCGTAGCATTGCCGCTAAGTGCCACCGGCTGCTGTTCCTCACCCTAAAGGATGACCCTGACCGTTGCTAAGTACTTGGCTCGAAGACCGGCAGATTCCGCTCTACCTGATCGCTCTGCTGGCCGGGGCAGGATTCGGGTTGCTCGCCCCAACGCCTGCTGCCGGGTTAGAGATAGCCATCACTCCGGTGTTGAGGTTGCTGCTTTATGCAACATTTTTGAGTATTCCGCTGACCCGGTTGGGGCAGGTGGTTTACGAGGGCCGCTTTCTGGCTGGGCTGGTGGTGCTGAACTTTGTCATCGTGCCAGTGGTGGTATTTGCCCTGTCGCGTTTCGTTGCCGATCATCCTGCGTTATCGCTGGGAGTGTTGTTCGTACTCCTCACCCCGTGTATTGACTACGTCATAGTCTTCTCTGGGCTGGCCGGGGCAGCCCATGAACGACTCCTGGCAGCAGCACCTCTCCTAATGCTGGGCCAAATGCTACTGCTACCCGTATACCTGGGGCTGTTTGTCGGGCCCGAACTAGTTGATGTCATCGACATCGGCCCATTCGTTGAGGCGTTTGGTTTGCTGATCGTGGTCCCGCTGGTGCTCGCCGCCGCCACGCAATTCTTGGCGGCTCGTGCCCGGCTGGCGCAACGCGTCATGCGCAGCTTTGAGACGCTGATGGTGCCCCTAGTCATGCTGACCCTGGCAGTCGTGGTCGCCTCCCAAATCGACGCGGTCAGAATCGAACTGGACCAACTGCTGCGAGTCATCCCGCTGTACGTCCTGTTCCTAATGGTCATGATCCCACTCGGGGTGCTCACCGGCCGAGTCTTCACACAAGACACCGCCACGACTCGAGCCACCGTGTTTTCTGGAGCAACGCGCAACTCACTGGTGGTTTTACCCTTAGCCCTGGCACTACCAGACTCGCTGGCCCTCGTCGCCGTGGTAGTAGTCACCCAAACACTGGTCGAGCTGATCGGGATGGTCATCTACGTGCGCCTCATTCCACGGATCATCCCGGACCGAGCCACTGTGCGATAAGACAATTCTGTCAAGCCTTGACAGCGCTCTCCAATGCTAGATTAACTAGTGATTTGGACACGAGCCGCAATCATGAAATGAGGACCTGTATGTGCATTGTGAAGCGCCAACCGATGGCCGGCGCGGGGTGCATACATGTTGCTTCCTAACCCTCGCGGCCCGTTGACCGAAGCCCTCTTCGACGCGCTGCGCTCAGCAACTACCACTCACCTCGCAGACGCCCCGGATCCCAGTGACACCGAGGACGCCCAGCTAGCGCTCTGGGTGTTATATGAACTCCACCACCGGGGCTTCGAGGATGTTTGCGACGAGCTGGAATGGGACCCGAACCTGATCGGGGTGCGCCGGCGACTCGAAGCCGATCTTGAACGCACGCTGCGCTCTCGCACGCCGCAGCTACCTGTACCGGAAACTCCGGAAGCATTTTCAGCGACATTTTTCGACTTTATCGCCGATCACGATGGCCCATCGTTGGCGAGCCACGTACACCGGTCAGCATCCAAAGACCAAGTTCACGAGTTCTTACGTCACAAATCGATCTACCATCTCAAAGAATCCGACCACACCACCTGGGTGATCCCGCGGTTGTCTGACCCGGTGAAGGCGGCGGTAGTAGAACTGCAATACGACGAATACGGGGCAGGCGATCCGAACCGCTTGCACGCTACGTTGTTTGCGGAAGGGTTAGAAGCCAGCGGATTAGATGCGGCATATGGCGCTTATATTGATGAAGCGCCCGTAGAAGTATTAGAACAGAACAATACGATGTCACTGTTTGGGCTCAACCGTCGGCTTCGTGCAGCCTCCTTGGGCTTCCTCGCTGCGTTCGAAGCGACCAGCTCGGTCCCGTCCCGACGGATTGCACAGGGTCTGGATAGGCTCGGCTTCCCTGCCGAGATGATCGAGTACTACACCGAGCATGTGGAAGCAGATGCCGTCCACGAGCAGCTCGCGGTTCGGACGATCTGCGGGGCGCTGCTCGACGAAGAGCCTGAGCTGCGCGAAGATGTGTTCTTCGGCGCGTGGACCAGCATGGATCTCGAGGATCGCTACGCCAAGCGGATGTTAGCGGCGTGGTCAGCATGAGTCAGGCATCCAACTCAGATCACCCGGACATTATTCTGTGCCCGGGTGGTCCGATGCTCTTGCGCGGCGATCACGTGGTCCAAGATGAAGACGGCACTGAGCACCAGACCACACGTCCTGTCAGTGCGGTGTGCCGCTGTGGGAAATCACAGATCAAACCGTGGTGCGACGGCACCCATAAGTTCTTACGCATACGCCCATCGACTGATTAGCGAGTCAGGTGAACGATCACGCCAGTATCGAATGAGCGGGTCTCTCCCACGGTGACCGAACCCAACTCTGCGGCATGCGCAGCAATGCGTTTTACTTGGGTGCTGTTGCCTAACTGCAGCAATGCTGAACCGGTCTCGGTCAGGTGCTGATCGATCAGGTCCACGCACGTACGGGCGAGGTCCAGTCCGTCATCACCACCGTCAATTGACGTCAACGGGTCGGCCGGGAATTTCAAGGTATCGGTCGACGGCACCCAGGGCGGGTCCGCAATGATCAGGCCGAAACGTTCATCGGCACCAAGCGCCTCTTCGATCCGGGCCAACCGAAACTCCACTTGCGAGGCCAGCCCATTGGCCGCGGCGTTTTCCTCGGCGAAGCGTTGAGCAACCGGGCTGAAGTCAACCATCACAAGGTGGCGCGAGGAGTCCCGGATCGCGCCCAACCCAATGTGGCCGACCCCGGCACATAACTCCAGCACCGGTCCCGGGGGTGTATCGCTCAACAGGTCCGCTGCCCAGGCAGACTGTGCGGCAGTCCAGGGGCGTGGTTCCAGCACGTCGCTGTTGTACCTGATGGTGAGTCCGTGAAACGTCAGTTGCTGTTCCTGCACTAGCACACCTCGATGGATCTCTCCGCGGCACGCGTGGTTCGGCGTGCGGCGTCTTTGGGGCTCACGCCTCGACTGCGTTCTTGCGAGTGGTCACGAGCGCCCGAACACCGAAGATCACATAGATAATCAGCAGGACGAACGTGATCGCGCTGGTAATCACCGCGGCAGGACGCTCTGCTTCTCCTGCAACGAGCGCGCCGAGTTCCATGACATTCATGCTGGTGCCGAGGATACCGAGCACGGCTACGATCAAGGCGATGATCGTGCCGACTCGCGCATTCTTGAGCCCCACGAGCCCGCAGATTAAAATGACGGCTCCGAGCACGGCCGGGATCAGTGCGGTCCAGCTAGCGAATGCGGTGGCGATGTACGCGATGACACCAAGGATGATCAGGACGCCACCAAGGCCAATGGTCAGACGGGGCATACCGCTCCTTAAAACGCTGACATTTTCTTCTACACAGCGTAGCAGAAACGACACCCGTGCCGGGCTGTAACCGCGCCTATCAAGGGAGGTTTTTCAGCCCGGGACGTTGCCGGGCCGGCCAGGTGGCGCGAGCTAGAAGTACACGGCTAGCGGACCGTCAACGTCGTCGATGATACGAACCGAGGTGCCAAAGATTTCGGTGAGCACCGAGGATTTCATGGTGTCGGCGCAGGTGTCGAAGTGGGTGACCTGGCCGTCGTTCATCGCCAAGATGTTATCTGAGTAGCGTGAGGCGAAGTTGATGTCGTGCATGACCACGATAACGGTGCGGCCTAACTCATCGGCGGCCGCTCGCAGCTGACGCATCATCTGCACTGAGTGGCTCATGTCTAGGTTGTTCAGGGGCTCGTCGAGGAAGACGTATTCGGTATCTTGAGCCAGCACCATGGCGACGTAGGCGCGTTGGCGTTGTCCGCCAGAGAGCTCATCGAGATAGCGGTCTTGCAGTGCCGTCAGGTTGAGAAATTCAAGGGCTTCGTTGATGTGGCGTTCATCGTCGACCGTCAGGCGGCCCTTGGAGTGCGGGTAACGGCCGAAACCGATCAGCTGGCGGACGGTCAGGCGAGTCACAAAGTGGTTTTCCTGTCGCAGGATGGCCAGCTTCTTGGCGACATCATTGGACTTGGCTTGAGCCACGTCGAGCCCGCCGACGGTAATGGAGCCGGAATCGGGGGTCATCAGACGCCCCATCATGGTCAGTACGGTGGATTTACCAGCACCGTTGGGGCCCACCAGTGAGGTGATACCGCCCGAGGGGATCTCCACGTTGATGGGACCGATGGTGGTTTCTCCCGAGTACGTTTTTGTAACATTTTCGAGGGTTATCATAGCCGTCCCTTCCGCATGATGACGATTAGAAATACTAGCCCACCGATCAGCTCGACAATGATGGTAACCGCACCCTGGGCGTAAAAAATATGCCGCAAGACAAAATATGCGCCGGTTAGTAAGACATAACCGAGCAGAAACGCTATCGGGAAGATCGCCCGGTGGCTGTAGGTATCCGCGATCGAATATGCCATCGTGGCGACCAGGAAGCCCAAGAAGGTCATGGGGCCGACTAACGAGGTGGTCATGGCCATCAAGATGGAGACCGCAACGAGCACCTTGATCAGCTCGTGGCGGTGGTTGAGTCCCAGGTTGGTAGAAACCGCGGACCCCAGGGATAGCGTATCGAGTCGGCGGGCATTGGCCCACAACCAGATCCCGACAATCACCACGATGGGGATCGCATAGGGCAAATACTCGGTGCTGGCATTGGAAATGTTGCCCATCAACCGCGCGGTGAGGATATCGAATTCATTGGGGTCCAGCATGCGTTGCATAAAGGTGGTCAGTGAGGCCAGCCCGGCGCCGATCACGACCCCCACCAGCAGCATGGTGTGCACGTTGGCGAACTTTGACCCCAACAACCAGGAGTACAGCAGGGTCGCAAACGCCACCATGACGATGACCTGGAAGAAATACGACACAATCCCGCGCGTCAGTGCGGCTCCTGCGGCCCCAAAGATGAAGACCGCGGCGGTATTGATCAGCCCGTAGAGCGCTTCGAAACCTAAGATCGACGGGGTGACAATCCGGTTGGCTGTCACCGTGTGGAAGGCAACGGTGGCAAAGGAGTGAGCCAGGGCCACCACGGCAATCACCAGGACCGAGGTCACGCGTGATTCGGCAATTTTCCAGAATCCGTCAGAGCCAAAGGGCATCGGATTGCCGTAGACAATGGTGCCGATGGTCAACGCGATTGCGGCGACGATGAGCACGATCATCGAGACCCACCAGCGGCGCCGATGTTTTGTATCGACGAAGTTCGATGTGGTCACGGTGTCGATGGCAGGTGAATTAGCCACGGCGCCCCTTCCGTACGATGAGGTACACAAAGACGGTGGCACCGAGCACGCCCAGGATCATCGAGACCGGAATTTCGAAAGGCATGATGAGAGTTCTGCCGATGATATCGGTCAGGGTGATCACCACAATGCCGACCATCACCACCCAGGGCAGGTTTGATCGGAGGTTATCGCCGCGGAACATGGACACCAGGTTGGGGACGACCAGCCCCAGGAAGGGCAAGGCCCCCACCACCACGGAGACCACACCGGTGGTCACGGCCACGATCGAAATACCGACAATCATGACGGCCCGGTAATTCAGGCCCACCGAGGTGGCAATTTCTTGGCCAAGGCCGGCGACAGTGAATCGGTCGGCGATGAAATACACCAGGATGGTGGTGGCTGCAACGATCCACAGCAGCTCGTATCGTCCCCGGGTCACGCCGGTGAAGGAGCCCGCAAACCAGATGCCAAGGTTTTGCAGCATATCGGTTTGCAGCGCCACAAAGGTTGAGACGGCACCGACCACGGCACCAAGCATGAGCCCAACGATGGGTACGACCAGTGAAGACTTCAGGGCCACACGCTGTAGGAAGGCGAAGAAAATGATGGTGCCGATCATCGCGAAGATAATGGCAACGACCATCCGCAAAAACAGTGACGGTTGCGGAAAGAAGATATAGGTGAGGATGAGCCCTAGCCCGGCCCATTCAATGGTCCCGGTGGTGGAGGGTTCCACGAAGCGGTTTTGGGTCATCAGCTGCATAATCAGACCGACCACTGCCATTGAGGCCCCGGCAAGAATCAGGGCCAGGGTGCGGGGGACGCGAGTGATGAAAAACATCTCGCGTCCGCCCTCGGAGTTGAGGTCATAGACCCCGATAAATAGTGATGCTACGACCAGGCTGATGGTGACCATCAGCCCGATCAGCAACGGCCAAGTGCGTGACCAGACTCCGGGTTTTTGCGATACACCCGCTACAGTCGCGAGCCCACCGGGGCGGGATTGAGAAAGTTTAGTCACGCAAAGCCTTTAGATTATTCCGACCACATATCAGCCAGCTCGTTGAGGACGAGAGTGTAGTTCTGGATATCCTCAGCGACGTAGAAGTCTGCTGGCATGTAGTAGATGTTATCGTTTTCAACCGCCGGCACGTTCTGCAAGGCTTCTGATTCTTCGATGAGCTCTTTCGCGCCTGCCGAAGTACCGTCACCCACGGCTGCGTCACGGTCCATCACGATGAGAAATTCTGGATTCGCCGAGGCAATGGCCTCAACGGAGATGTCATCACCGGTGTCGACGTTTGAGCCATCGTCCTCGAGTGCGGGGGTCAACTCAAGAATGTCATACAGCGGGCCAATGGCACGCCCGGTAGTTGGCGCTGAGTAGTTAATGTCGCCACCTGAGGTGATCAGCCCGGAGACTGAGACGTCGGGATCGTAGGCTTCTTGGGCGCGTTCTAATGCTTCATCGAAGTCTGCGATTAATTCCGAAGCTTGGTCTTGTTCCCCGAAGACCTCCCCTAGTAGCGTCATTTGGTCGCGGAATTCTTGGTCAATGGTGCCCGACTCTGTGTCGAGGTCGGTGTTGACGATTGGCACTCCGTCTTCGACAGCGCTGGCGATGGCTTCGCTGTGTTGTGTGAAACGCTGGCCATTGATGACCAGGTCTGGTTGCGCGGCGGTCACCATCTCCATGTCTGGTTCACGGTGGTTACCGATGTTGAGCAGCTCTTCGTCCTGGGTGTATTTCTCCAGGACCTCCATGTTTGCGGGCATGAGATCTACCGGTGCGGCGGAGAGTTCAACGTCCCACTCGGCTAGCGTGCGAAAGAGCCGGTTGTCGGTGGCAACGACCGAGGACGGCTCCGCAGGCACAGTGTGCTCGGTTCCAGCCATGTCCGTCACTTCAACGGTCGCGGCATCATCGCCACCGCCGTTGGTGTCTTCGGCGCTATCAGCGTCCGGGGAACCGCAAGCACTAAGTCCCAGCGCTCCGATGGCAAAGAGAGCGGCTACACGAGTGCGCGTCAATCCAATTGTTTTCACGTTACAGTCTCCAAAAATGACAGAGTAAGATAATACGTTAGCACCCTTAGGCAGTTAGGTCAGCCTAAGCTAACTTCGCATCAGTTTAGTGAGCCTTCCTGAATTAGCGCAAGGCGGAATGACGTTATCCAGATCACACTACTGATGTAAACCGCAGAAAGCCGCCATTTGCGGCCAGAAAAACTTTAAATAAAGCTCAGAAACTGGACCCATCTATCCGTCGGCCTGTGCAATTCGTACCGATTTCATGCCAAAGTCCGGTTGCGCCTGTTGGTAAGTTCATTATCGGCTAAGTTTTGTGCGCGTCGAAGAAGTACCAACAGACTCCCAGGAATTTCTGGGGAAACGTCCCGGAGTCTCAGATCAGCAGACGCTACGTTCCCACACTGCCGCCCGGTACGATGAAGTGGAGATATACAGGAGGCTTCACGGTGCGTTTAGATTTTGCAAAATCAGCTCAGTCCAGCATTGGTATTGAATGGGAGCTGGGGCTTGTCGACGCCGACACCGGAGAGTTACGCAACGTCAGTGACGATATCTTGGCACAACTGAAACTGCCCTCGGATGAGCCATATCAAATTGTGGGCGAATTTATGCTCAACACCTTGGAACTCGTCACCGGCGTGTGCAACACCGTTGACGAGGGCCTCGATCAACTCGCCTCCGCCGGACGCCACATCTTGGAGCTGATCGATACCGACGATATGGCATTGTTCTCCCAGGGGACCCACCCCTTTGCGTTCGGGTTAGACGAACGCATTTCGTCGGGTCAGCGCTACCAAAAGTTACTCGATAAAACGCAGTACTGGGCCTATCAGATGCTGATCTACGGTGTGCATGCCCATATCGGGTTGGATCATGTCGCCAAAGCGATGCCCGCGGTGAACTACCTCATTCAGTATTACCCACATATGCTGGCCCTAAGTGCCTCAAGCCCCTACTGGGGTGGCTACGACACCGGTTACGCATCACAGCGCACCCTAATATTCCAACAGCTGCCCACCACCGGTCTGCCCTTCCAATTTCATCAGTGGTCGGAGTACGAACACGTCGTGGGAGACCTCTTCAACGTGGGCGTGGTCGATGATGTCACAGAGGTGCGATGGGATATTCGGCCGGTTCCGCGCTTTGGCACCGTCGAACAACGGGTCTGTGACGGAGTGGCCACCTTACAACAGGTTGGAGCTATCACAGCCCTCACGCAGTGCTTAGTCCATGAGGCCGTCGGAGGCGACGCGGACGCGGTCAGAGAGATTGATATCTTGCCGCCGTGGTTCGTGCAAGAAAATAAGTGGCGCGCGGCCCGGTACGGACTTGAAGCCGACATCATTATCGATACGGCGGGCACCCAGTTGCCGGTAACTCAACATCTCGACCAGACCCTGAACCGGTTGGAGCCCATTGCAGCCGAACTCAAGTGCGCTCGCGAACTGAGTTGGGTTGAAGACATGATCCGGTCGGACACGTCTGCGGCCCGTCAGCGTGCACAGACGCAATCGACGTTTGGACATCGGGTAAGCCAGGAAAAACTGGCCGCTCTGGTGCTGGATTCAGCAGCCGAGACCGGCCAGTCATTACGGACCTGGCGCTAGCGTTACCGCATGCTCTTGACGACGAAGGTGTCGCGTTTCCCGAAGTAGAACAAGCCGGTGAGAATCGACCCGACCAGCACCACGGCCATCACGATCAGCAGCGGGTAGGGCCCAAGCTGCACGATTAAGGGTATCGATGCCGCCGTCACGAGCCCGCCACCAAAGAAGGGCTCAAACGCTAGCTGTTTATAGCCAAAGGCTTCATACGCGGGACTTTCTTGTTTGGGATCGGCCATGCGCAGCAACAATAGCCCGGTGGCGGTGACACCCATGGACTGACCGAAGTCGGCGATACCGCGTTCGAACCAGTAACTTTGGATAAAGCGGGGAGCCAGGAAGAACAACACAAACACGTTCCAGGCAATACCGGCAATCGCCAGGATGGCAAATGGGCCGATGTTGTTGGCGATAGCGTCCAAGGACAACGTGGCCAAAGCGGCGATGATCAGGGTATCCAGTGCCAGGCCTTGGATACGCTCCATGGTGCCGCGGTCGATCAAGTTGGCCAGGCCGGTTTTATCCGCAACTAACTGAATGATTACGCCGCCCAGCATGGCAAGTGGAAACAGTGGGACGTAGGCGAAGATCTCGATGCTATCGGCCCACAGCCACTGCTCGACAGCCTGCAAGCCAGACAAGATTCCTTGACCAATGATGATCGCCACGGCAATGATACCGATGTGCAACGTCAACGTGTCCAGCGACTCTGAGCGAACGGTCTGCGCCCCGCCGGAAGGCTGGTCCCGGTGATAGAAGCCTTGGGCAATTTCAGGATCTTGATTCGATTTCACATCCAGGGTCTCTGAATGGCCTCGCCGGGCCGCCCAGTTGACCGCAATCACGCCAACAATCACGCCGGATAGGATGCCAACGGTCGCCATCACTAATGCGAGGTCGCCGCCTTCTTCGAAGCCCAACTCGGTCATGACCGGTGCCATCCCGGCCGCCGTACCGTGACCGCCTTCGAAGCCGATCTCGATCAGAGCACCGAACATCGGGCTGACATTAAACAGCGGCACGAGGATTAATACGGCCAGCAGCATGCCGATGACATATTGGCCGGAGGCAAACGTGAAGCCCAAAGATAATTGGGGCCCGAGCAAGGTCACTGCCCGTTTGGGCGAAGGGATGGCGCTGCCAAGAAATAGGGCAGCGAAGACCACACTGATCAGCAGGCCGGGGATTTCCGACCAGACGGACATCACCTCAGCCCCGAAAAGCCCGCCTTCGGTGAGACCGTCCCAGCCGAGCCAACCACCCAAACGACCCAGAACTTGCGGGCCGACAATCAGGGCAATAAATCCTGCGATCAGTGAGACCGGGAGGAAGAGTTTTTGTGCGGTTTTGCTGTAGGCACGCACCGCGATGCCCACCAGTGCCAAGACACCCAGTAATAAAATGGCCAGCGCAACAGTTGTAGGCGACATACGAGGGACCTTTCATCCGGGCGTGTTCGACACACCGCTGACGGGTACGGTATGAGATCTACCAGTTCACTACCGCCTACCGCAATCTTTAGAGCTCGTCAGACACGGATTGAGGTCAGACACTCACAATGCCGACGTGTTGCGTTGGGTCCGCAGAAAATTGCAAATCCGATGGGGAGACTCCGTCAGCCACCAATTGAGCGCCAAGCGCTGCGACCATCGCGCCGTTATCGGTGCACAGGTTCAAGGGCGGGATGGTCAAGCCGATACCTGCAGCGTGGGTTCTTTCGGTCAGCAGTTGCCGGAGTCGAGAGTTCGCAGCCACTCCCCCGCCCAGCAGAATGTGGTCGATACCGTGCTCGGAGGCCGCCAGCACAGTCTTTTTGGTAATCACATCTGCCACCGCTTCCTGGAAGGAAGCGGCAATGTCATTGGCTGGGACGGGCAGGTCACGCAGGTGGTACTGTTCCACGGCCCGGGAGACGGCGGTTTTCAAACCAGAAAACGACCAGTTATAGCGGTCTTTGCCAGGGGTTTCTGGGGTACCCATGTTTTTGGGTGCGCTCAACCCGCGCGGAAAACGGAAGGCCTGCGGGTCGCCTTCCTTGGCCATCTTGTCGATGGCGGGACCACCCGGATAGCCTGCCCCGATGAGCCGCGCGACCTTGTCGTAGGCTTCACCGGCGGCATCATCAATGGTACTGCCAAGTAATTCCACGTCGGAGGTCAGGGAGTTGATCTTGAGCATTTCGGTGTGCCCGCCGGATACCAGTAACGCCCCAAGTTGGCTGCTGTTGCCCAGATCAGCGGCAACATCATCGAGGTAACCCACCCCGATATGCGCGATGAGGTGATTGATGCCGTAGAGGGGTTTGCCGGTGGCGACCGCGAGCGCTTTGGCCCCGGCGACACCGACCATCAGTGCCCCGGCCAGACCCGGTCCGGCGGTCACAGCGATGGCATCAATATCAGCCAAGTCGAGCTGCGCTTCGTCGAGAGCAGCGTTGAGGACGGGCAGGAATTCCGTGACGTGGGCACGCGCTGCGATTTCTGGGATCACACCCCCGAAGGCCACGTGGTCGTCCATAGAGGAAGCGACCTGATGGGCCAAGAGTTTCGTCCCGGACACAATGCCGACACCGGTTTCGTCGCACGAGGTTTCAATGCCTACCACGATGGGGCCTGTCATGTTACTCCTTACTGGACAGCGCGGTGGCTGTGGATGGGCCGGGTTCGCGCAGCCGTTTGCGCATCACCCAGGCGTCGATACCGCCAGGATAATACCGGGGGCGCGTGTGGATGTGGGTGAATCCGTTGTCGGCATAAAGCTGTTGGGCCACGGTGTTATCTGCTCGAACTTCTAATAAGAGGTCCTCGGCTCCCAGCTCGTGGGCGGTGCGGATGAGCCAGAGCAGTAATGTGGCTCCGAGCTTTTTGCCGGTGTGGTCCGGGTGGACGCCAATGGTGGTGATGTCGGCAAACGGTGGCCCATAGAGCAGCCCCGCAAAACCAACGATAACGCCTCGGTGGGTGATCACCTGGTAGAACCGGTCGGGGTTCTTATGTACTGAGGCTTGGTATTCGGCGGTGAAGATGTCCAGGGACCAGGCGTCGGGACCAAACACTGTCGCGTCCAGCTCGGCCACGGGTGCCACATCTGCGGCGGTCCAGGCTCGTTGCGTGTAGCCGGTGGGCAGCACGAGGGGTTCGGGGATGGTCATGGGCGCAGGTTTTTGGGGATCTGGGCATCGTGACCACGTAAATATTGTGGTTCGACGGGTAAGAGTTCGCTCCCGCGGCGCAGCGCAAGGCTGCCGAACGCGGCGATATCGGCGGCGTCTGGGACCGCATCGGTATACCCGGTCATGCCATGCAGGACCTCGGGGTACAGTCCAGCTCCGGCACCGTAGACCGGCAGTTTGGTCACGTCTTGCGGGTCGGTCACGAAAGGTCCGTGCAGTCGCTGGGGTTGACCGCCAATGTTGTCGTAGTGGGCCCAGTAGACCTCTTTGCGTCGGGCGTCAGTGGCCACGATGAATTCTTCGGCCCCGATGCGGAAGGCTGCAGGTGCCACACGGTGGGCCAACCCATCATGGCTGAGCACCCCGTAGACCGGGACCTGCCAGGTGTGCGCCAGGGTTTGGGCGGTAATAATGCCTGCTCGTAGTCCGGTGAACGGCCCCGGTCCGACACCCACGAAGATCCCATCGAGAGCTTGCGGGTTGTGGGGGTCCAGGCCCGCTTCTGCCAGGACCTCGGTGATGAATCCGGCCAGGACCTCCGAGTGGTTGCGGTGCGAGTCGGTTGCCCGGTGGGCAATGGTTTGGCCGTCGCGGTAGACTGCCGCCGAGGCAGTCGCCGAGGTGTCCATGGCTAAATACGTGGTACTCATAGTTGTCCTTCCCAGCGCGGTCCGTAGCCGGTCAGAATCGCGCTGCGGGATTCATCGACCTCGTCGTCGGAAAAGTCGGTGACCAATTCGTCGGTGGAAGCTCCGGGGCGGATCAGCTCGATATCAAGGTAGGAGTCGGTCAGGTCTTCGGCGGTGCCGCGTCCCCATTCGATGACCACCACCGAGTCGGTCAGCCACGTTTCCAAATCGAGACTGGCCAACTCGTCGGCGCCGGTGATGCGGTACGCGTCGACGTGGACCAGATTGAGCCCATCCGCCGGATGGTTGTGGTGACGGGCTAACACAAAGGTGGGCGAAGTAATCGGTGCGGTGATCCCCAGGGCTTTCGCCATGGCCTGGGTGAAGGTGGTTTTGCCGGCCCCCAGATCGCCGGTGAGGATAATGACATCGCCGGCGCGCAGCTGAGCGGCGACCCGGGTGGCAAGTGCTTGGGTATCGGCGAGGTCGGCGAGTTCATAACGTTGTTGCATGGTTAGATCCAAGGCTTGTGGATGCGTGGCACGCGCGCACCGATCCGCGTGACGAGTTCGTAGTTGATCGTGCCGGCAGCCAGGGCCCATGCATCGGAGGTGAGCCCGGACTTTGGGCCGAACAGTTCCACGGGCGCCCCGACGGGGGCGGTAAGTTCATCGTCGCGGTCGGTATTGAGGTCAACGACGAACTGATCCATGGCAATACGGCCGGCCACGCGGTAATAGTTGCCGTCAATCCACACGGGGGCTCCTTCGGCGATGCGCGGCACCCCGTCGGCATAGCCACACGGCACCAGTGCTAGCCGCGTGGGAGTCTGACAGCGGTAGGCGTAGCCGTAGGACACTCCGGTGCCTTCATCAGCAGGCTTATTATTGGCCACGGTGGTGCCAAAACTCATCACCTGGCGCAGCCCGAGATCCTCGGGGGTGCGTTCGGCAAAGGGGCTCAACCCATAGATCGCGACCCCGGCCCGCACCATATCCAAGTGCGTATCAGGCCGCGACAGCAGCGCCGGTGAATTCGCAACGTGGCGGACGTCGACGGTCAGTCCGTGTTTGCGGGCGGTATCCACGGCTTGGTGGTAGGCGGCGAGCTGTTCATCCACGGCGGCTTCCCCGTCGGGGTCATCGGCGGTGGCGAAATGGGTAAAGACCCCCACGACGCGCACGATGCCGGTCTGTTGGAGTTCGGAGGCGCGTTTGCACAACTCATCCCACTGTTCGGGGGCCGCACCGTTGCGTGACAGGCCGGTGTCGATTTTCAGATGAATGCGGGCTGGCAGGTCAGCAGCGCGTGCGGCTTCGGCGACCATTTCGATTTCTGGGCCGGAGACCCCGATATCGATGTTGTGTTCAATGGCCGCTCGAAAGGGCGTCCGGATGGTGTGCAACCAGGCCAGTAGAGGGGCGGTGATGCCGGCTTCGCGTAACTCGAGCGCTTCGCGAATGTGGGCGGTCCCGATCCAGGTGGCCCCGGCAGCCACAGCGGTTTTGGCGACTTCGACCGCGCCGTGGCCGTAACCGTCGGCTTTGACCACAGCCATCACCTGGGCGGGTTTGACCCAGCGGGCGATGGTTTCGACGTTGTGTGCGAGCGCTGCGTGATCAATTGTCACCCAACGCTCTGGTTCTGCGGTCCAGGAGGTAGCCATAATGGTCTATTATTCCAGACCGAACTGCTTTGCTTGGCGAATGTAGTCAGCCAAGCTCGAGACGACAACCCCGCCGTCGGCTGCTGCTAGCTGGCCGGCCATCGAATGCAACCGGACTCCGGCGACCATGAGGCCAAACACTCGATCCGAGATCGCGGGGTCGTCGGGGTCTACGGTGGACAATCCGGCGCCCAGGATCCCGGCGAGCGTGTCGCCGGTGCCGGCGGTGGCAAGTTCAGCGGTGTAGGGCGGGTGCAGGCTGCGCTGGCCGGTGGGACCAAAGATGTAGGTGGTTGCGGATTTCAGCACCACCCACACCCCAAACCGTTGGGCGAAGGTTTCGGCTTGAGCTGCCACGTCTTGGTCGGTCAGATCGGGGGCGAGCCGCTGGGTCAGGCGCCGCATTTCCCCCACGTGTGGTGTCAAGACCAATGCGGCATAGTGAGCCTCGAAATGCTGGGCCGCTAAGACATCCAGACCCGAAGCGTCGACGAGCACCGGTAAGTCGTGTTGGGCGCCGGTTTCCAACGCTGCGGTAGCGGAGTGTTGGCCGCGCACCGTAGTGCCAAGACCAGGGCCGATCACGAGTGCGGTGGCTTTGGGCGTGATATTGTCTTCGACCACTACTTGTGGGGTGGCGGCTATGACGTGGTCGGCGACGATTTTGCCCCGCGGTGGTTCAGCGACCAAACTCAGATAGCCCACGCCGGTAGCGGTGGCAGCCTGAGTCACCAGGACTGCGGCCCCGGGGTATTCCGGTGAGCCTGCCACGACACTGAGCACCCCTCGGGAATATTTGTGCGCATCCCACCGTGGGCCACCGTAGTAGCGGGCCACATCGGTGTGCTCGGCAACCCACCACGGGGCTTCAATCGATGCTAATTCTGGTCCGATGCCAATATCAATGACGTGAATCCGGCCGGCATGGTGTGCGCCAGCTCCGACAAGGAGCCCGACTTTGGGCCCGCCAAAGGTCACGGTCACATCGGCTTGCAGACTCGCACCCGGGATGTCCCCGGTGTCAGCATGCACCCCCGAGGGGATGTCACACGCGATGATGCCTGCGGTAGCAGGAATGTGCAGGTTGCGGTCTGCCAAATAGGTCGGCATATCGAAGCTACCACTGAAGCCGGTACCAAACACCCCGTCAAGAACTACATCGGCTGCGTGGTCAATGCGGGTCGTGAAGCGGCCGCCCGCTGTGCGAAACGCTGTCCGGGCGGCGGGGTGGAGCTGGTCTGGGTCAGCGGTGATCGGCACGGCTTCGATGTGCACGCCTCGGGACGCGAGAAAACTTAAGGCCCACAGGGTGTCGCCCCCGTTATTGCCTTTACCCACCAGACCTATGACGCGGCTGCCATAAATCCGCCCCCGGTGTCGTAGAAAATCCAGGGTGTGCTGCGCCAGTCCCCAGGCCGCGGTGCGCATCAGGGTGGGTCCTTCACCGGCTGCCAGCCGTGGCTGTTCAGCCTCACGGATGTGGGTCCCGGTATAGCAGCGGTACATTAGCCCTCAGCAACGACCATAGCGGTTGCCCATCCCCCGTCGTGCGAGAGGGACAAGTGCCACCGACGGACCCCTTTGGCCGCGGCAATATCGGCCACGGTACCGGTCACGACGACATATGGGACACCGGAGGCTTCCCGGCCGATCTGGCAGTGCTGCCAGTTCATCCCAGCGGGTGCCGAAAGTGCTTTGGCGACGGCTTCTTTTGCTGCGAATCGTGCGGCCAGGGACTGGAGACTCAGGTGCCGTTCTGCGGGGGTAAATAAGCGTTCACGCAGTTTTGGGGTGCGCTCCAACTGCCGCTCGAAGCGCGCTATGTCAACCATGTCCACACCAATGCCGATGATCATAATTCGTAGTCTACCTTTTCTTGATGAGGGGTTTGTGATGTGTGGATTCGTAACTTCGGGTTCTGTCGCATCCACCGCAGCGCATCAAAGGTCAAGATGATCACCGCAATCCACACCAGAATAAAGCCGATCCAGCGGCCCGTTGACATCGCCTCGTTAAAGACGAAATACCCTAAAATGAACTGTGCAATGGGTGCGATGTACTGAAACATGCCCACCGTCGATAACGGTAACCGTGCTGCCGCACCGGCAAATAATAATAAGGGCACGACCGTGACGATCCCCACGACCGGCAGGGTCGCCGATTGGACGGTATCGAAGGTCTCAAACACACCTATCCCACCGGCTGTCCCGACCAGCCCCATGGAGGCGACCACCAACCAGATCCCGGAGGGAATGCTCAGCCACATGGTTTCCACGGTCAGGCCCGTCAGCGAATCAACCGACGGGCCGGTTTTGTTTTTCACCAGGCCGTAGAAGGCAAAGGAGAACGCGAGCGCCAGGGATAACCAGGGCAGGTTTCCGTAATCTACGGTCAGCACTACGACGGCCGCGAAGGAGACGGCTAGGGCTGCCCACTGCAGTGGGCGCAACCGTTCTTTCAAGATGACCACACCCAACACGATGGTCACCACCGGGTTTATAAAGTATCCCAGGGAAACTTCCAAGACGCGGTGGGTGGCGACCCCGTAGATGTAGAGTCCCCAGTTGAGCACGATCAGGTGGCCCGCCAGGATCAGTAACAGGTGGTCCCGGCGCGATTTCAGGACGGTTGCCAGGCGTCGCCACGCGCCTCGGAGCACAGCAACCACGATCAGGGTGACCCCCAGTGCCAGCACGATCCGCCAGGCTAATAAGTCCAGCGGGTTGGGTGTCATGTAATAGGCAAACAGCAGGGGCAGGATGCCCCACAAAAAGTAGGCTAAAAACGCTTGGATATAGCCGCTGTTGCGTGCTGGTTGTGCAGCTGGTTGCTGAGCACTCGTCACCGATCCCCCTGGTATTTGCTTATCTTTTGGCCGGCCGGCGGCTAAGCTGGTGTCTACGATTTGTTAACTAACCGGTCTCATGAGCCATAATGAATAGGTGACTTTCCACATTAACGATGCGCCGCGCCCTCAACCGAGCACTCCGAATGCACCGCATACGCCGGTGAGCCCGGTTACCGAGCCCATCAGTTTTGTGGGTTCACCCCCGGTCGAGCCGCAGTACACATACTCGCCGTTCATTGAACTCGACCGCTCTACCTGGTCCAGATTAGCCCACGAGTTGGAACAACCCTTCGATCAGTCGGATGTCGAACGGCTTCGCGGTCTGGGTGACAAGCTGTCGCTGACCGAAGTGGCCGAAGTGTACTTACCGCTCTCCCGGCTGCTCAGTATTTATGTTGATGCCACGGCGAAACTGCGCGAAGCCTCCAATAAGTTCTTAGGTGAAAGCACGCGCCGGACACCATTTGTGATCGGGGTTGCTGGATCCGTGGCCGTCGGTAAATCCACCAGCGCGCGTGTGTTGCAGGAAATGTTGCGGCGCTGGCCGAATACCCCGCGAGTAGAGCTTGTGACCACCGATGGTTTCTTGTATCCCAATGCTGAGCTGCGTCGCCGTGGTCTGATGGAACGCAAGGGCTTTCCGGAGTCCTTTGACCGTCGTCGGCTGCTACGTTTCGTATCGGATGTGAAATCCGGGGTGCCCGAGGTGCGCGCCCCGATGTATTCCCACCTGACGTACGACATCGTGCCGAATCAGCAGATTGTGGTGCGTCGCCCCGATGTACTCATCGTCGAAGGCCTCAACGTCCTGGCTCCACCACGGCCACGCTCGGATGGCACCTCGGGGCTGTCCGTGTCAGATTTCTTCGATTACTCGGTCTATGTGGATGCTTCGTATGACGCGGTCCGGAAGTGGTACGTCAACCGCTTTATGGAATTACGCTCGGGCGCCTTTGCCAACCCGGATTCGTATTTCCACCGGTACTCTGCACTCAGCGACGATGAGGCCATCAAGACCGCTACGGGTATTTGGGATCGTATTAACGGTCCCAACCTTGTGCAAAACGTCCTGCCGACCAGGGGCCGGGCTAAACTGGTCTTGACCAAGAACGAAGATCATCACGTCAAGCGCGTTCTGATGAGGAAGATATAACAATGTCTCGCACCACCAGGGTGACCATTACTGCCTCGGCGGTCACACTGCTTTGTCTTGGTGCGAGCTTATCTGCCTCACCCCAGGTGATCGCCGAAACGCTTGGCCGCGAAGTGCATACCTTCTCCCCGCTGGATCCCAGCACCTACCCGGGCCGGGCCGAACAAGAACCGCCCCGTGCTTTGGACGCCTCGACGGCGCCACGCCAACAGTCCACGATGTCGCCTGATGGCACCTGGATGCCCAAGCAACCCACTGAAGATGCCGATGCGACAGCGCCTGGCGCGCAACCCCCAGTCTTTGGGATCGCCGGTGCCGAAGCCTCAGCACAGCCTCCTCAGACACCCAGCACGCAAGCCGACAGCCACGAGCCAGCTGCTCCCCAAACCTCTGATGTGGCCTCCGCACCCGAAAATGTCGACGAGGATGCCGGGCTGGACCCTACCGACCAAGACGACACGGAAACCGGTCAGCCAGCTGAAGAAGACGACCCTGTTGTCCCAGATGTCGATACACCAGAGTCGGTAACGGTCATCGTCAATAAGCTGCGTCCCCTTCCGGAAGACTTTGTCCCGGAAGACCTCGTTGAGCTGCCCGCCGAGTTCAGCCAGGACACAGTTGAACTGCGTGAAGAAGCAGCCGAAGCCACCGAAAAATTATTTGCCGCGGCTCATGAAGATGGTATTGATCTAACGGTTATCTCCGCCTACCGGTCTTTTGAGTATCAACAAGAGCTATACGAAGGGTATACGGCCCAACACGGCACCGATCGAACCAATGAAATGTCGGCGCGACCCGGCCATTCGGAGCATCAAACCGGGCTGGCGATCGACGTGGACACCCCCGACGGAGCGCACACCCTGCAGCAGAGTTTTGGCGAAACCCAAGCAGGCCAGTGGCTTGCTGAACACGCTGACACCTACGGATTCGTCATCCGGTATCCCCAAGGCGCACACGAGGTTACCGGCTTCCAGTATGAGCCGTGGCACCTGCGATATTTCGGCGAAGACTATGCCCAGCAGATTATGGAAGGCTCGGGAGTCGCTGAAACCGAGTTTGATCTCGATCCGGCCCCGGACTACGCCCCATAGCGTCACATCAGCGGCAGCACGGAGGCTGAGTGCGCCGTGACCTTATACTGTCACCATGCTCAAAGGTTTCAAAGATTTTCTTGCCCAAGGCAATGCGATGGACTTGGCGGTGGCGGTCATTATCGGGGCCGCCTTCACACAGGTCGTGACCGCGTTAACCGATGCTGTGCTGATGCCGTTGATTTCCGCGCTGGTTGGGTCCCCGAATTTTGATGAATTCGCCAAAGTCACGCTCAACGGCAATGAGATTGCTTTTGGTGTTTTACTCACCGCGATCGTGAACTTCTTATTGGTCGCAGCAGCAGTGTATTTCGCGATTATCGTCCCGATGAATAAACTTCTGGCGATGCGCCGCCACGAGGTGGAAGACGAAGAGGAAACCCCAGAAGATATCGCCTTACTGCGTGAGATTCGCGATGCGTTAGCCAACCAGCCACGACCCTAACCGGACATGTCAGGGATACAGGGCAGCCAATTATATGGTGGATTTTCACACTGTGGGACAGCCATGAGTCCGACTGCGATCCCCGCGGCTATCAACCCGGCAAGCACGATGATGGCAAACACGACCCAGCGGCGGGCTCGAAGGTTTTCTGGCGGATCAGACGAGACCTCTGCGGGGTCATGCCCGGCTAACACGTTGGCTTCACGGTGGAACTCATCGGCGTCGCGCCGAAAATAGCCTTCGGCGCGACGCTCCGGCTCTTGTGACGGCCTCGGGGTTTCGGAAGAACTCACAGGGCGAGGTTTTCCGAGACCACATTGGCCAAGTGGCGGGCCTGCTGGTCTGCGGTGTCCTTATCGGCAGCTTCCACCATGACGCGGACCACGGGTTCGGTTCCGGACGGACGCAAGAGAACGCGCCCGGTTTTGCCAAGCTGTTTTTCGACGCTGGTGACAGCCTCCGAGACGACCCCGTTGGCATTCACACCAGACTTATCAACATTTTTGACATTGATGAGCACCTGCGGCAACCGGGTCATGACCTTCGCCAGATCAGCCAGCCGCTGTTTGGTGTCATTCATGCGAGCCGCTAACTGCAATCCGGTCAAAATGCCATCGCCGGTGGTGGCCCATTTCGAAAAGATAATGTGGCCAGACTGTTCACCGCCGATGGAGTAGCCGTTTTCATGCATAGCTTCGAGGACGTAACGGTCCCCAACTTTGGTCTCCACGACGTTGATCTCGTGTTCTTGCATGGCCAGTTTCAGCCCGAGGTTACTCATGACTGTGACTACCAGCGTGTCATCGTTGAGTTCGCCTTGGTCTTTCAGCGCCACAGCCATGATCGCCATGATCTGGTCGCCGTCGACTATGGAGCCGGTATGGTCCACGGCTAAGAACCGGTCGGCGTCGCCGTCTAGGGCCACGCCCAGGTCTGCTCCGTGTTCCAGGACCGCTGCCTGGAGGTTTTCCATGTGCGTGGAACCATAGTTGTGGTTAATGTTCAAGCCATCGGGGTTCGCGCCGATGACGAAAACCTCGGCTCCCGCATCAGCAAAAACCTGGGGAGCTACTGCCGCGCCAGCGCCGTGGGCGGCGTCAATGACGATTTTCATCCCGTCGAGGCGGTTGGGCAACGATTTGAGCAGGTGCAATACGTACCGGTCTTCAGCATCAGCAAAGCGCCGAACGCGACCGACCCGTTCGCCGGTGGGTCGCAGTGGTTGTTCTTCCATTTGCGCCGTGATCCGGTCCTCTTGAGCGTCGGTCAGTTTTTCGCCGCCGCGGGCCAGGAATTTGATGCCGTTGTCGGGTGCGGGGTTATGCGACGCCGAGATCATCACACCGAAGTCCGCGTTGATATCCTCGACCAAGTATGCGGCTGCAGGCGTGGGCAGCACACCGGCGTCATAAACATCGATGCCGGAGGAGGCCAGCCCGGCGGAGATCGCGGCGTTAATGAAGTCCGAGGAGATCCGGGGATCTCGAGCGATGACTGCCTTGGGACGTGCGCCCTCGGCGGCTTCGTGGCCTAGGACTACTGCTGCAGCCTGAGCCAATTGTGTTGCCAGCTCCACGGTAATTGTCTCGTTGGCTACGCCACGGACCCCGTCTGTACCAAATAGTTTTGACATCGTTCCCAATTCTGTGTGATTGACGAACCGCACCGGATCGTGCGTGTTCTGCTCTGCTAATGATCGGACTGGCTGAGTAGCCCCTTAAGCAGCCCGCCCGAGGTGTGCTCGAAGCGTGGCCAACCTCCTACGTCACGGATCTGATGCGTATAGCAGCGCCGCGGGGATCTTGAATGTGTGGCAGAGAACCTGGTCGTCACAGCTCACTTTGCGCCTACTTTCCTTCCCGTACGGGCATCTAATGCGCTTCATTTTACCCGTTGTGGCCTGTCATCGACCGTGTTTGTCAGGAAACATGTTTGAGCCGCGTCACAGTGTAGCCCCCGTCTGGTCCCCCGGCTATCTTATAGAAGGTTTAACCCTTACAACATGGAGTGATGAGATGAGACAAGGCAAGACACTATTGTCAGTGGTCTTTGCCGGGATCGTTGCGTTCTTTAGCTTTTTCATGGCACCGGCGGCTCTAGCCGATGCGGAACCTGATGCTGAAGGCGGCGCCCCCGACGGTGAACTCTACGTCATCGGTACAGACACCACGTTTGCACCGTTTGAGTTCCGAGACCCTAATGGCGAATTGGTCGGCATTGATATTGATTTGATGAAGGCCGTCGCAGAAGACCAAGGTTTCCGAGTCGAATTCCGTTCGATGGGGTTCAACGCGGCCCTACAGGCGCTCAGCGCCAACCAGGTGGACGGGGTCATTGCTGGGGCTGGGATTACTGAGGAACGCCAAGAGATCTATGATTTCTCGGACCCGTATTTTACCGGTGAACTCACCGTGGCAGCACTCGAAGGTGCCGACATTTCCGGATGGGACGATCTCGAAGGCGAATCTGTGGCCGTAAAAACCGGTTCGTTGTCCGAAGAGTGGGCCCGGGAGATGCAAGAAGATTACGACTTCGAAATTAACGCGTTAGATCAGACCACCACAATGGTGGAGTCGGTCAAGTCCGGTCATGACACCGCACTCGTCGATGATCTGCCAATCATTGCCTATGGGATCCAGCAGGGCTCAGGTTTAGAGCTGGTCTCAGAACCCGAACCGACGGGCGACTACGGATTCTTAGTCAATAAGGGTGAAAACCAAGAGCTGCTGGAAATGTTCAACCAGGGCCTGGCCAACCTGCAGGAATCTGGGGAATACGATGAGATCTTAGCCGCGTATCTGGGCGATGAAGAGGCCGGGCCGGATGCGTCCACATTCTTGGGATTGCTCTCAACCTCGATGCCGGCGTTGCTCGTGGGGCTACAGAACACCCTGCTGATCACCGGTATTTCCTTTGCCATTGCGATGGCCCTGGGCCTGATGTTCGGTTTCATGAAGATCTCCACCAACATCCTCCTGCGCGGTATCTCGACCGCCTTCATCGCGATCTTCCGCGGTACGCCGGTGCTTGTGTGGGCGTTCTTCTTCTACTTCGGGTTGCCGCAGCTGATCAATACGCCCATCAATATCTGGGTGGCGGGTGCGCTCACCTTGTCGCTCAACGGGGCGGCATATATTGCCGAGATCGTGCGCGGTTCGGTCCAATCCGTGGATCCAGGACAGGCAGAAGCTGCGCGCTCACTGGCGATGACTCGCGGTCAGACCATGCGCAAGGTCGTCCTGCCGCAGGCATTCAAAATGATGACCCCGTCGCTGATTAACCAGTTGATCATCATGCTTAAAGATTCCTCCTTGCTCTTAGCCATCGGTTTTGGTGAGCTGTTGTACCAGGCACAGCAGATTTATGCGGCGAACTTCCGCACCACTGAAGTCCTACTGATCGTGGCCGCCATCTATTTCGTGGCCATTTGGCTGCTCACCTGGGTCGCAAACATTGTGGATAGAAGGGTAAATAAATAAATGACAAATCCAGAAACCTCGACTATTCCGTTGGTGACCGATGATGAGACCAACGTCATCCGCATCGAAAATCTGCATAAGAGCTTCGGCGAGCACGAAGTCCTGCGCGGGGTCAATGCTGAGGTCAAATCCGGTGAAGTTGTCTGTGTGATCGGTCCTTCGGGGTCCGGGAAGTCAACGCTGCTGCGGTGCATTAATGGCCTCGAAACCATCACCTCGGGCAATATTTGGCTCGGTGGCTACAACCTTTCGGACGAAAAAGTGGATCTCAATGAGGTCCGCAAGCACGTGGGCATGGTGTTCCAGCACTTCAACTTGTTCCCAAACATGACCGTGGTAGAAAACATCACGTTGGCACCGATCCAAGTCAAAAAATACAGCGATGACCGGGCACGCAAAGAAGCCTTGGAACTCTTGCGCAGGGTTGGACTCGAGGATAAAGCGGACGCTCGCCCAGCCTCGCTGTCGGGCGGCCAGAAACAGCGCGTGGCGATTGCTCGGGCATTGGCGATGAATCCCGAAATCATGCTCTTTGACGAAGCGACCTCAGCGCTGGACCCGGAGATGGTTGGCGAAGTGCTGGGCGTCATTCGCAGCCTGGCCGATGAAGGCATGACCATGGTGCTAGTCACCCACGAGATGGGCTTTGCTCGTGAAGTGGCCGACCGTGTGGCGTTCATCGATGCGGGTGTCATTCAGGAACACGGCTCACCAGAGGATATCTTTGGCGCCCCGAAATCGCCACGACTCAAAGACTTCCTCTCCAAGGTACTCTGACCACCACCTACCACGACAACGCCGCGGTCCCCACCCAGGAGGTTGGTGGCCGCGGCATTGTTATGTTCCGAAGACACGGGTTAGATAAGCGTTGGCGAAGACCCTGTTGGGGTCCAACTCGTCGCGCAATGCAAGAGCGTGATCCCAACACGGGTACAGCGTGGCCAGTTCCTGGGCCGTAAGGCTGTGAAGTTTTCCCCAGTGCGGTCGACCGCCTGCGGCCCGGAAGATGGGCTCGATTCGGGCAAAGTATTGCCGATGGTCTTGGCTGAAATGCTGGTGTACGGCGATGTAGCCGGTCCTGCGTCCATGGTTCGTGGCCAGCCAGGCCGTATCAGCGGCTGCCGAGCGGACTTCCATCGGATAAGTGCTGGAGATTTCGCCGCGGCGGTAGAGCTGGCGTAACTCAGCCAAGACTTCCGGGATGGCCGCAAAGGGGAGGGCGTATTCCATCTCATTAAACCGAACTCTGCGATCTGAGGTGAACGCGGTGGACCAGTGCGCCCGACGAGTACTACTCCCCCACCCCAGCGTCGCGAGACGGTTCAGGTGGGGAACCCACCCCGGCTTCACCCGTCCCAGCTGACAGATCCCAGCCAGGGTCATGTTCATGACGACTTCATCGACTGCGCGCTCGCGCAGTCGCGCCATCCGTGTTGGTCTGGTGTGGCTCACGGGTAACCGCGTAGATGCTTTCGTGATGACTTCGCGATCATGTCCGAACCAGAAGAACTCAAAGTGGTCATGGTCGGTGTTGAGATCATCCCAGTGCTCCAGCACCCAGTCGAGTTCGGCGTGCCGTTCCACCGTGTGCATGTCATAGGCAGGAACTAACTGGAGGGTCACCGTGGTGAGGATGCCAAAAGCGCCCAGGGTCACGCGCAGCGCATCCAGAAGCTCAGGGTGATGATCTTGTGAAACAGTGAGTACCTCACCGGTCCCGGTGATGAGTTCACAACCCACGACTTGGGAAGCTAACCCGCCAAAGGTCAGACCGGTGCCATGCGTTGAGGTCGAAATTGCCCCGGCGATGGATTGTCTGTTGATATCCCCCAGATTTTGTAATGCCAGTCCGGTATCGGCCAGCAGCTGGGGTATCTGCCAGAGGCGGGTGCCGGCACGCAGTGTGACCTGCCGGCGCACGGGATCCAGGGCGACCATGCCGGTGTAGCGCGATAAGTCCAGCTGAATATCGTCTGCTACGGCGATCCCGGTGAAGGAGTGACCGGCACCGATGGCCTTCATGCGGGATCCCTGTGCGATGGCTTCGCGCACCGCCCGTTGCAGCTGCGTGCTCGTCCAAGGTGTTTCTACCTTGGCGGGGGTTGCGCGTTGGAGTTTGGACCAGTTTGTCCAGGTGTATTTCATGGGGGCCTGTCTGGTCACAGCACAAAACCGTCGCCGCGATACGTGGTGACGGTGGCTGTGATGCGATGTTGAGTGACGAGATGGAAGTGGTTGACGTGTTCGGCCAGTTCCCCAGCTTTGGCATGACGAAACCAGATGCGCTGACCAATGTCCGGCACAGCTGACCCGGCAGCGTGCAACGGGGTCTGCACTTCACCGGCGCCTTCGGTTCTGGTGTAGTGCAGTCCGGACGGGTAGACGGGCAGCGGCAGACGGTCGGCGCCGGGGGTTCCAGAGGCGATCCACCCGCCACCCTGGACGGTGACGAACCCGGGTGCGGGATGGCGGGTGACGTCTAGGCCGAAAAAGGCCGCCGGCTCGGGGGTGAAGGTGTCATAGTGATCGAACAGGTGCGGGCCATAAATGCCAGACCCAGCGGCGACTTCGGTGACCGCGTCATCTGTGGCAGTGGATTCCAGCGAGCCGGTGCCCCCGCCGTTGACGAATTCCAGGTCCGGGAGACCACGGCTGGTCAGCACGCGTTGAGCGGCACGCACGAGGTGGCGGCGGCGAGCGCGCAATTCAGTGTTGGAAATGCGTTTGATGGCTGAGATGAGTGGGTTGTTATCGGTCACGCCGGCGATCTGGGCTTCGTAACCCATCAGCCCGACCAGCCGGAACATGTGGGTGGCGGTGATGTATTCGGCCGCGGCGGTTACGTGGTCAACGGTGTGGATGGGTGATCTGCGGGTCCCAATGTGCAGCGGACCTGCTCGCAACGACATATCGAGATCTAGGCACACGCGCACCGCAGCTACCCCGGTACCAAGGCGTCGAATGAACTGCAGCTGCTCTGGGTGATCGATCATCACCGTGATGGCTTGCAGCAGGTGTTCGGAGTCCAACAACTGGGTCAGTGCGTGGCGGTCTGTGGTGGGATAGGCGACCACCACGTCTTGGGCCACGCCGGTTTGGACCAACATGATAGCTTCACGGAGGCTGAAGGCTAACACTCCGGCGTATCCGGGGGTCGCGAGCAGGGCTGTGAGCACGCCGGTCGAGCGGAGAGATTTTGAGGCGATGCGCACCGGTTTACCACCAGCGCGCTGCACCAACGCATGAGCATTAGCAGACAGGGCGTGCAGGTCTAAGACAGCCACCGGTGCAGCAAGATGCTGACAGGCGGTAGCTAATCGGCGATGTTGGTCTCCAGGATTGGGCGTGTTGGGGCCCAAGAGGTCAAAGGCAGGTGCCATGCTGGCCTGCTACCGTGGTCTGTCAGTCTGGAAGCGGCGGGCGGCTTGCAGGTCGTTGGCCGGAATTTTCCCGGCCGACAGCAGCCGCCGAACGGCCCAGTGTGCCCAGGCAGGAACCGGCTGGGTGATGAGTTTGATTGTGTCGAAACGCGTGGATTTATCCAACACCGCACGTTGTTGGGTGAAGGTTTCCAGCGACCATTTGCCGTGGTAGTGGCCGGTGCCGGAGGCGCCAACGCCCCCGAACGGCAGGTGTGGCGTGGCAACGTGCATGACCGGGACGTTGATCCCGATCCCGCCGGCGACCACGCGTGGCAAGAAGTACTCTTTAAGGCTGGCCGATTCGGTAAACAGGTAGCAGGCCAACGGCTCCTCCCGCTGACGGATCCGGTCCAGGGCGTCATCGGGACCGGTGACAGAGATGATCGGGAGTACTGGGCCGAACAGCTCCCGCGACATGACCGCGTCGTGCTCGGCCACGTTGGTCACGACGGTCGGCTCGATATACCGCCGGGAGGCATCACTGGTGCCGCCGTGGATGATCGTTCCGCTGGTCTTGGCCAACAGGTCGGCTACTGATTGGGTGTGCTCGGGGGTGATCATACGCGGATAGTCGGGATTCGTTGCCGGATCAGTCCCAAACTGCCGTAGCAGTTCAGCAAGAATCGCTTCTCGTAGTTGCTCTGCGACGTCTTGGTGGACATAAATGTGGTTCGGGGCCACACAGGTTTGGCCCGCGTTGAAGAACTTGCCCCACACCAGTCGTGTCGCTGTGGTTTTGAGGTTGGCATCGTGATGAACGTAGACCGGTGATTGACCGCCAAGTTCCAGGGTGTAGTCAATATGCCGTTCGGCGCACGCCTGGGCGATGATCGAACCGACACGGGAGGAACCGGTAAAGAACACATAATTGGGACCGGCTTCGATCATCTCGTGGACGACCTCGGGTCCACCGGTGATAACTCGCACGGCATGCGGATCCAGGTACCGAGGAATCAGTTCGGCCAGGGCGGCTTCTACCGCTGTGCTAATTTCGGAAGGCTTGAGTACGACGGTATTGCCGGTGGCGACTGCACCGGCTAAGGGCGACAGCGACAGCATGACCGGGTAATTCCACGGGGAGATGACCAATACCGTGCCACGCGGTTCGTGTTCGATCCGCGACGTAGCTGGCCACAATGCCATCGGGGTGCGAACTCGTTGGGGTGTAGCCCAGTCGGCGGCGTGTTTGCGCAGCCACTTGATCTCTTCCAGCACCTGCCCGATTTCAGAAACCCAGGCTTCAAAACCGTTTTTGCCGAGGTCTTTTCGTAAGGCTGCTTCGAGGGTGTCAGCATGTTCCTCGAGCATACGCTGCAGAGCAGCGAGCTGACTCAACCGCCAACTCACACTGCGGGTGCGTCCGGTGGCGAAGATATGATTAAGGTCCTGAATGGTCGTGGCTGCGGTCATGAACCACCTTTCTAGGGTTTACCTCAGCGTACTGTTACTCCTGAGTAACACGCAACGTGACGCGACCAAGATCGCGATGTGCTTCGCAACGCGCCATCTTCTAGGGCACCGTTATTTCACGGTATCGATTGCTACTCCGCTGCCGGGCTTGAGCCGTAACCGCCGCCCCCGGCGGTCTGGATCGTAATGCCTTCGCCGGCTTGCACCTCAAACCTCGTCATCGATTCCCGATGCTCGTCACCGTCGGGGCCGTGTCGGATCACGCTGCCGGGTTTACCGTCGGCGCCACCGGCTAGTCCCCACGGCGCGGTGGTCACTCGAGAAGTGCCGGCTACTACTTGTGCTTTGCCGCGCGTCAAGGTGAGATGGCGGATCAGTCCGTCGCCGCCACGGTAGCGCCCATCGCCGCCGGTGTTTTCAGCGATTTGGTATGCCTCGACCCGCAGCGGGTATTCGCGTTCGATTACTTCACACGGGGTGTTGCGCGTGTTGGTCATATGGGTGTGGATCGCTGATGCACCATCCTGGTCGGGCATCGCACCCTGCCCACCGCCGTAGGTTTCCACATAGGAGAAGTATTGGCCCGTGGTTTCGTCGAATCCACCGATGGTCATAATCGACATAGACCCCGAGGAGGCCGCCGGAACCTGTTCGGGAGCGAACTCGTGAAATGCCCCCAGCAGCGCATCGACAATGCGCTGGGAGGTTTGAATATTGCCGTTGGCCACCGGGGCGGGAAATTTCGCTGCGACCAATGATCCTTCTCGGGTGGTGACGCTGATGGGTTCCATCAGCCCGGCATTTGAGGGCAGGGTCGGGTCCGTGAGCAGTTTGATCACATAGGCCACACAGCCCTCGGTGACTGCCCAAGAACAGTTCACGGCTCCGTCCACCTGATCGTCGGTGGCGATAAAGTCGACGAACAACTCGTCGCCGGAGACTTCGACCGTCACCGTGATCGCCACATCGCGTTGTTGATTTCCGTCGTGTTCCAAAGAATCGGTAAATGTCCCAGTACCATCGGGCAGTTGTTCGATCGCCGCCCGGGTCCGGCGGGCCGCATACCCGACCAGAGCATGGGTCGATTGCGCGAATCGCTCAGCGCCCCATTCTTCGAGGAGTTCATGGATGCGGCGCTCGCCTAACCGGTTCGCGGCCACCTGGGCCATAATGTCACCGCGGGTTTTATCTTGGGTCCGAATATTGGCCAGCATGACGGACAGGAGCTCCTGGCGCAATGTGCCTTGGGAGAAGAGCTTGACCGGGGGAACACGAACCCCCTCCTGGAAAATTTCGGTGGCATGAGTCGCCATAGAACCCGGGGTGATACCACCAACATCGACGTGGTGGGCCATATTGGCCACGACAGCGATCAATTCGTCCTGCCAGAAGACCGGCGTGATGACACACATGTCCGGCAAATGTGACCCACCCAAATACGGATTGTTGGTGATCAGCACGTCACCTTCAACGAGGCGATCAGCGCCGTAGGTCGCCAGGGCGTTTTTGATCATCGTCGGCATGAGCCCCAGGTGGAGCGGAATGTGTTCGGCTTGTGAGATCAACATGCCATCAGGGCCGTAGATACCGGCTGAGCAGTCGCGCCGGTCTTTGATATTAGGTGAATAACTGGTCTGGATCAGTGCGGTGCCGACCTCTTCGGAAATGGACTCTAGCCGGTTCCGGGCGATTTCCAGTTCGACCGGGTTTAGCGCTGCGGTCTCCATACTCACTCCTGTTCCTGGGCCGGGCGAAGGTGTAAGAAGTCGTAGGTATCGTTGTGCGCGACTTGGTCTGGGCGCACGTAAATGGTCGAGTCGAACTGTTCGATCACGGCTGGTCCGGTGATGACGGTGCCGTCACCGAAGGTAGCCCGGTCATAAATGGGCACTTGACGCCAGGCGCCGTCGATATACACCTCGCGGTGGCGCTGCGGAGTGACCTCGGCGTCAATGCTGGCCACAGATTCGAGTTCCCCGTGTTCTAACGGCTGAGTGACTACCAGTCGGGCGACTACGATCTCCATGAGCGCATCCGGGTCGGCGAAACCATAGTTGGCTTCGTGGGCGTGTTCAAAGATCTCGCGCTGGCGCTCCCAGTCCTCATCCCAGGGAACCGTCAACTCGTAAGACTGGCCAATGTACCGGGCATCAACGAGCTGTTCGAAGTGCGTTTCAGCTTCCGGGTGGTCCAGATCCTCACGAGCCGTTGCCTGCATGGCTTCGAATGTCCCGGAAAGGTCGGCCAGCGCTGCAGCGGCGCGGGCGTCGACACTGGTGGCGTAGTCATGTCGAATCGGGGCATCAAGCATCCCGACCGCCGAAGCGATCCCAGGTCGCGGCGGAATGACCGCCGATTGCATGTTGAGCTCATGGGCAAGATCAGCTCCGTGCAGCGGACCGGCACCGCCGAAGGCCATGAGGTCGCAGGTGCGAAGGTCCACTCCACGTTCGACCGAAACTTTGCGGATGCCACGGGCCATGGTTGCGGTGATAACTCGAAGGATGCCTTCGGCGGTGTCTTCTGCCGATAAGCCCAGCTGCTGTCCCCAGTCTGACATTGCCTCGTGGGCTGCTTGCACATCGAGACTGAACTCACCGCCAAGCAGCTCATCACCCAGGCGGCCCAGTACGGCGTGAGCATCCGTGACCGTCAGTTCAGTGCCACCGCGCTGGTAGCTGATCGGACCGGGCTCGGCGCCGGCGGAATGGGGTCCAACACGGAGTCCCCCGCCAGAATCTAACCATGCAATGGAACCGCCACCGGCTCCGATCGTATGGACGTCCACCGAAGGCAGCTTGAGGGGAAGGCCGGCTATTTCTGAGGAGAGTGTCTCGTCGGGGATCCCGTCACGGATAAGCGCGATGTCGGTTGAGGTCCCACCGATATCAAACGACACCACGCGCGGCAGTCCCAGGTGTTTGGCCCAGTTGGCGGCACCGACCACTCCCCCGGCCAGCCCGGATAATACGGTTCGTGCCGGATGCTGCGCAGCGTCATCAGGGCTGAGCAACCCACCGGAGGATTGCATAATGCGCCATTTGGTGTTGACGCCGGCTTGTTCGAGGCCTTGTTCGAGACGCTGGATATAGCTGGATATTCGCGGGGCGACATAAGCATTGATCGCTGCGGTGGAGGTCCGCTCGTACTCCCGCATCTCAGCGGTGACGTCAGTTGCGGCTACCACGTGATCGGCCACGCCGAGGTCGGCGATCAGGTCTGCGGCGCGTTGTTCGTGGGCAGGGTTGACGTAAGCGTTGAGAAACGACACGACGACCACATCAAGTTGTTGGTCTCGCAAGGGTTCCACAGCGTCGCGCAGGGCTGCCTCGTCGAGCTCAACCAGGATGTTTCCCTCGGCATCCATGCGTTGGATCGCTTCGACGATCGCAGCGCGCGGGATCAACGGTTCGGGACGACGTTGATGTTGGTCATAGATTGATGGTCTGGCTTGATGAGCTATCGCCAGGACGTCCCGGAACCCACTGGTCGTGACCATACCGACACGGGCGCCATCCCGGGTGATGACGGTGTTGGTGGCAACCGTGCTGCCGTGTACAAATCGAGTGAGTTCCTGCGGGGTGCGATCGATTCGTTCAAGCGCACCGTGAACCCCATCAATGACCGCTTGGTTCGGTGCCTGCGGCGTGGAGGGGAGCTTCCAGACATGCATCGTGCCATCGGTGGTTCGAACGGCCACATCCGTGAACGTTCCTCCCGTATCGATGGCCATGTGCAGCTGCTCGTCTGGTTGACTCATGATCACTCGGTCACGCCCTTCTACGTTGACGCTGTCGGCTGGTACATCTTAGATCGTAGCGTGACATGTGCCGCAATGAGAGGGTTCCATCACTGTCTTCGTACCTTGGTGGCCCGGTCCACTCTGACTTAACGCAAAAAACATCCGCCAGCGCAATGCTGACGGATGTCTTTTGTAAAACTGTTGGCGAGTTAACGCTTCGAGTATTGTGGCGCTTTACGGGCCTTCTTGAGACCGGCCTTCTTGCGCTCAACTGCACGAGCGTCACGAGTCAGGAAGCCAGCTTTCTTCAGCGGGCCGCGGTTGTTCTCGCGATCGATTTCGTTCAGTGCACGAGCAATGCCCAGACGGACCGCACCGGCTTGACCGGAAGGGCCGCCACCGTGCACGAGCGCGATGACGTCGTAGGCGCCTTCGAGTTCAAGTACACGGAATGGGTCATTGACTTCCTGCTGGTGCAGTTTGTTCGGGAAGTACGCGTCGAGTTCGCGACCGTTGATCTTCCAGGTACCGGTACCTGGAATGAGACGGACACGAGCGATGGCGCGTTTGCGACGGCCAACGGCCTGACCGGATTGGGTCAGCGCTGGGCGTTCAGCAACTTCTTCAGTTGTAACGGTGGTATCAGATTCCGAGGTGTAGCTGGTCAGCTCCTGGTCCTCAGTGATCTCATTGACGTTTTCAGTCATGGGTTCTCCTTGAACTCAGGGCTTACTGGGCGACCTGGTCGATGATAAATTCTTTTGGCTGCTGGGCAGCGTGCGGGTGATCAGAACCTTCGTAAACCTTCAGTTTCTTGAACATCTGGTCAGCGATGCGGTTCTTCGGCAGCATACCCTTGACAGCTTTTTCTACGGCGCGAACTGGGTTTTTCTCCAGCAGTTCGGCGTAAGTCGTCGAGGTCAAGCCACCCGGGTAACCAGAGTGACGGTATGCTTTTTTCTGCTCAAGCTTCGCGCCGGTCAAAGCAACTTTGTCGGCGTTAGTGATGATCACGAAATCGCCCATGTCCATGTGTGGGGCAAAAGTGGGCTTGTGCTTGCCGCGCAGCAGCGTTGCCACCTGGCTGGCAAGACGCCCTAGCACCACATCGGTGGCGTCAATGACGTGCCATTGACGATCTACGTCGTCTGGCGTTGGTGTAAACGTACGCACTATGTTTAGCCTTCGTATGTCGGGTTCGGTCAGCAATATATCGCACGGCCGTGAGATTCAGTTGCGCGACATTGCTGTTAAGTTGACAGTGCATCTCCGGTACACCAGGTGAGGGCTGGCGTGAAGCCGGGTCCGATCTTCCCGGTGCCGCAACGACCCATCGACGATGCAACGACGTCAGGCCCTGCTGCGCTTGCGATCCGGGAGGACACGCACAACAGCTACCCATAATACTACGGATCGGCCTCAGTGACCAAATCGCGTCGAGTTCTTGGTCACTACAGTATCTTCGACGAGTCCGTGAACAGGCTTCGACGAGGTCAGATATCGGCGATCACGAGTTTTTTCATACGCAGCATGTTCGCATAGGCACCCGGATGCTGCATGAGCTGATCCATCTGCCGTGGCACGATCTGCCAGGACACCCCGAACCGATCTTTGCACCAGCCACACTGTTCGGCCTCGGGTACCGCCGACAGCGCCTCCCAGTAGTAGTCGATTTCTGCCTAGTCTTCACACGCCACCAGCAGCGAGATCGCTTCGGTGAACGTGGCATCTTGGTCCACGGCTGAGTCCATGGCCATAAACCATTGCCCATCGAGCGTGAAATCACTGAACATCAACGACGTTGTGGTGGCGGGGCCTGTCGGTTCGCGATAGCGGAACTGCGCACCTATGGATGAGTTCGGAAACACCTGGGTCCAATATTCGATCGCTTCAGCCGCGAGGTTCTGGTGGACCCCACCAAAGAGGAAGGCCGGCATGATAAATGGCCGCGGGTCACCTTCTGGATCCGTGAGGATCAGCTGCCACGACACACCATAACGGTCTTGGACCCACCCGTAGCGGCGACTGAATGCATACTCCTGCAGTGGCATCAGCGTCTGCCCACCAGCCAAGAGCCGATGCCAGAGCGCATCGAGGTCAGCGCGTGCTGCGTCAGTATCCACGTATTGCAAGGGATCAAAGTTGAGCGTGAAAGAGATCGCCGGGGTCGGGGTAAATTGTTCGCCGGCATTGATTGCTGTCAGCCGGAACCCGCGCAGCGAGAAGTCCGATACCAACAACTGGCCGGCGAAATCGCGCTGGAACTCCGGAAGTCCGGTTTCCGGATAGGACACCGTTTTGAGTATTTTAGAACCTCTGCCGAAAGTCTCAAGATAATGTTCCACAGCTTCCCCGGCGGTGCCCTGAAACCAAATATTGGGAGTAATCCTGGGTGTCGTCACCATGACAACATTTTTTCAGCTGCTGGGGGCTCTCTCCTATGTGTCCGGTACAAAGATTCTTCCATCGCTAGTCGTCACGCGAAGGTGGTGCTGCCGATTGTTCACACGGGTAACGAGTCGGTGAGCGCTCTGGACTGTCAAGTGGTGCGATAGAGTTGTATCGGTCGGCCTGCTGCGTGCCGACTAGAAGGAAGCACCGTGGAATTACGTCAACTTGAATACTTCATGGCTGTGGCCGAAGAATTGCACTTTGGTCGCGCCGCCGCTCGGTTACACATTTCCCAACCTCCCCTAACCGTGCACATCAAACGGTTGGAAGAAGAGCTGGGGGTGACGTTATTTGACCGCACGTCCCGTCGAGTGTCGCTGACGGCCGAGGGAGCTCGGTTTCAGGATCTGATCCGGCCCATTTTGCAGGACCTTGACGAGGCAGTCGAAGACATCCGAGAAATCAAGGCAGGACGTCGCGGCCGAGTCCGAGTCGGGTTCGTCTCCTCCGCAAGTTATGAGCTCATCCCAGCTGGGGTCCGTGATGTACGCCTGCAGCATCCCGGTATCCAACTGGACCTGCAGCCAATGGCCACCGGTGAGCAAGTCGAAGCGTTACTGGAAAACCGCCTGGATATCGGCATCATGCGCGATGCACCATTACAGTCTGGGCTCCAGTTCACCACGCTGTTGACTGAACAAATGGTCGCCGTGTTGCCATCGAACCATGGACTCGCCAGCCAAGAGGCCGTGTCCCCGGAAGATCTCATCAAACTTCCGCTGGTGCTCTTCCCGTATCAGTCGATGCCGGGCTATGTCACCAATATTATGGAAATCTTCCACCATCTGGGTCACCCGCCGCGAGTCGTGCAACGCGCAGTGAACCAGGAAAACGTGATGGGTCTGGTTGCCGCCGGCGTCGGCGCTTCGATTTTACCGGCATCATTTTCGTCGTTCTCGTTCCCCGGGGTGGTCACCACCCCCATCACTTCCCGGCCCACGACCCGGCTCGAGCTGGTGACGGACCAGCAAGAGGTCACCGCCAATACAGCCGCGGTTGTGGCCGTTATTTCTGATGCCGCAGCGCGGATTAGCCGGAAGTCTGCTGCGAAGTAGTCCGCCTGGCTCGGGTTTGGGCAGCGCGGGCCGCGACCTGGTCATCGGGTGGATACTCCACCCCCTCCAGCACCAGCCCGTGGGCTGGGGCCAGACTCATATAGGAATCCCGAACGGGCTCAGCCAGTCTGTCGCGCAACCAGCCTGGTGCACGTGTGCCGTCGCCGACTTGGAGCAGCGCACCGACCAGGGCCCGCACCATGTGATGACAAAACGCGTCGGCACGTAACCGCACGCTCAAGGTATCTGCGGTGGTCTCCAGCTCGAAGTGCTGCAGGGTACGCAGCGTGGTTGCCCCGGGTCGAGGTTTGCAAAACGAACCAAAGTCATACAGACCGTGAAGCCCGGCGATTTCTGCGGCCATGAGGTCAATGTTGAGTGGCTTGCGGTGATGATATGTGAAATGCCGGGTGAGCGGGTCGGGATCGTTGGCTGCGATCCGGTACCGGTAGCTGCGCGAGAGCGCTGAGAACCTGGCGTCAAAGCCGGGCGGGGCGATGCGGGCCTGCAGGATTCGAATCGCCCCATCCTCACGGGCAAGGACACCATTGAGCTTGGAGACCATCGCAGCTTCGGCCGGGCGTTCAGGGCTGTTGCCGGGTAGCTTCTCCCAAAGACTTACGGGCACGTCACAGTGGATGACCTGTCTGGCGGCATGGACGCCGGCATCGGTCCGTCCAGCCACAGTAACTGAGATCGGCTCACGAAAAATTGTTGCCAGTCCGGTTTCGATCGCATCTTGGACGGTCGGTAAACCGGGTTGGGTGGCCCAACCGTGATAGTCAGTCCCGTCGTAGGCCAGATCGATCCTGATACGGTGTGTGGCGGTGTCGTGCATAGCTGTCAGTGTAGTCGGTGACCGAGATATTAAAACATCAAGCCCCGCACAGTGGCGGGGCTTGATGTTTAGAAGAGTCTCAGCGACTTATTTGTTTTCCTCTTCGGCCTTTTCGGCGTCGTCGGAAGTTGCTTGGGTCTCTTCTTCAGTTGCAGCAGTATCTTCAACCTGGGCTTCGTCAGCTTCGGTCGATTCAACTACAGTGTCTTCGGATGCAGCTTCGGCGACACCTTCTGCTTCAGCAATAACAGCCTGTTTTGGCGAAACTGGTTCCATGACCAATTCAATGACTGCCATGGGGGCGTTGTCGCCGGAGCGGTTGCCGATCTTGGTGATGCGGGTGTAGCCGCCTTCACGCTGTGCCATGGCTGGGCCGATAACGGTGAACAGCTCGTGCACAACGGATTTGTTGGTGCGCGAGTTGCCGGCGATTAGGCCCTGTACTTTGCGGCGTGAAGCAAGATCGCCTTGCTTAGCGTAGGTGACCAGACGTTCTGCATATGGCTGGAGGCGCTTGGCCTTGGTGAGCGTGGTCTTGATGGACTTGTGCTCGAACAGGCTCACCGACAGGTTAGCCAGCATACGACGCTGGTGTGCCGGTCCGCCGCCCAGGCGCGGTCCTTTTGTTGGGGTAGGCATGAATTCTCCTTGTATGATCTCCCGGCGTTTGGGCCGAGAGTCAGTGGTTCAGATAGGTCTTAGAGTCCGTACTCGTTTGACTCCTGGGAGTCAAAGGGCGAGTCGAAGTTCCCCGGCCCGCCGTCTTTCAACGACAGTCCGAGTTCATCAAGTTTCTCTTTGACTTCGTCGATGGATTTGGCACCGAAGTTGCGGATGTCCATCAGATCGGTCTCGGAGCGTGCAACAAGTTCACCAACGGTGTTGATGCCTTCGCGCTTGAGGCAGTTATAAGACCGTACCGTCAGTTCCAGGTCTTCTACCGGTAGTGCAAGATCTGCTGCAACACTGGTATCGACCGGCGAGGGGCCAACTTCGATACCTTCTGCTTCGACATTGAGTTCGCGTGCCAGACCAAATAGTTCAACCAGGGTGGAACCCGCAGAGGCCAGAGCATCGCGGGGTGCCATGGATGGTTTGGTTTCCACATCGATGGTCAGCTTGTCGAAGTCGGTGCGCTGTTCAACACGAGTCGCATCAACTTTGAAGGTGACCACCATGACTGGTGAGTAGATGGAGTCGACTGGGATCCGGCCGATTTCAGCATCTGGGGATTTGTTCTGGGCTGCTGTGACATAGCCACGACCACGTTCAATGGTCAGTTCCATGTCGAATTTGCCCTTTTCGTTCAGGGTGGCGATGTGCAGGTCCGGGTTGTGGACCTCGACACCGGCCGGTGGTGTGATGTCTGCTGCGGTCACGACACCGGGGCCCTGCTTGCGCAGGTAAGCAACGACTGGCTCGTCGTGGTGGGATGAGACCGATAGTTGCTTGACGTTCAAGATGACTTCAGTGACGTCTTCTTTTACACCCTGGATGGTGGTGAACTCGTGCAGTACCTGGTCAATCCGAACCGAGGTGACAGCAGCACCTGGGATCGAGGACAGCAGGGTACGACGCAGCGAGTTGCCGAGGGTGTAACCGAAACCTGGCTCCAGTGGTTCGATAACGAACCGGGAACGGGTTTCTGATACGGGTTCTTCAGTCAACGTGGGGCGCTGTGCAATGAGCACTGACATTTCCTTTCGGCGCGATCCGCCATTTGATGCGCGCAGTTGGGGGAAACGAGGGAAAAATTTCTGGTGTTATCCGCAACCGGTGGCCAACATGGCTGTCGACCTGGTCGCGGTGTGCTCAAAAGCCTTAGACGCGACGACGTTTAGCCGGGCGTGCACCGTTGTGCGCAACTGGAGTGACGTCCGAAATGGAGCCAACTTCCAGGCCGGCGGCCTGCAGCGAACGAATCGCGGTTTCGCGACCGGAGCCTGGGCCTTTGACGAAGACGTCGACTTTACGCATCCCGTGTTCTTGGGCGCGCTTGGCAGCATGCTCAGCCGCGGTTTGAGCAGCAAACGGGGTCGATTTACGGGAACCTTTGAAACCCATCTCTCCGGCAGAAGCCCAAGAGATCACAGCACCGGTGGTATCGGTGATGGACACGATGGTGTTGTTGAAGGTTGATTTAATGTGGGCTTGGCCCTGAGTAATATTCTTCTTGGAGCGACGTCCCTTACGTGGGGCCGCACCGCGTGGCTTTGCCATAGAATGCTCTCCTACAAAAAGCTTGGATTAGTAATACTTGGTGGGACGAGAAGTTACTTCTTGCGTCCTGCAACAGTCTTCTTCGGGCCCTTACGGGTACGTGCGTTGTTCTTGGTGCGCTGACCGCGGACTGGTAGACCACGACGGTGGCGCAGACCTTGGTAAGAACCAATTTCGACTTTGCGACGAATGTCTGCTGCAACTTCACGGCGGAGGTCACCTTCAACCTGAAGGTTGCCTTCGATGTAGTCGCGCAGTTTCACCATTTCGTCATCAGATAGATCTTTGACGCGAGTGCTCGCGTCAATGCCGGTCGCTTCCAGAATTTGGGTTGCGCGGCTGTTGCCAACACCATAAATGTAGGTGAGAGCGATGACGACACGCTTTTCACGTGGAATATCAACGCCTGCTAGACGTGCCATATGGCCGTTCTCCTGTTCTTTATGACAAAGGTCTTCGACAACACGTCCTTACCCGGGAATAATTTCCGGCCAGGCGGTGCAATGCGAGATGTGAAGAACTCGACACATCTGCGACACTGTCCTTACCTGGCGGATAAGTCTTCGGCCTTTGTCTTGTCCGAAGGTTGAGTTAATACTCTGTGTTGCCGCGGCCCGTTGGTGGGCCTAATTACACTTGCGCTGGGCCTTAGCCCTGGCGCTGTTTGTGGCGTGGGTTAGAGCAGATCACCATGACATTGCCGTGGCGGCGAATGACTTTGCAGTCATCGCAGATCCGCTTCACGCTTGGCTGAACCTTCACAGGGTTCCTCCTTGAGCGTTCCAGAGGTGGATGGGTTTATTTGTAGCGGTAGACGATACGGCCTCGTTCAAGGTCGTATGGGCTAAGCTCGACCACCACACGGTCTTCTGGCAGGATGCGAATATAGTGTTGACGCATTTTGCCGGAAATGGTGGCAAGCACGATGTGGTCGTTATCTAGCCGGACCCGGAACATTGCGTTTGGTAACGCTTCTGAAACGGTTCCTTCAACTTCAATGACGCCTTCTTTTTTAGCCATGTCCTCCACAATCTGTTGTCTTCTGTCACCGCACTGGATCGATACCGATCATGGCAATTCCAAAAGCATGTTCTTGAGCTGCTTTCGTGCCGGTAAATATCCGGACACACCGAAACTTAAAGGCAGAAACAGCCAAGGATCTATGTTAGCGCATTTGGTCAAATAATGCCAAGCAGCATTGACACAAGACTACTTTTGTGGGATTGGCACCGGGACGACACCAAACGGAGCAAGTCCTGCCGCTCCCCCGTCGGGTGCGGTGATGACCCAGATACCCTCTTTGTGCCGGGCGACTGAGTGTTCCCATTGGGAGGCATTCGATCCGTCTACGGTGACCACGGTCCAGTCGTCAGCCAGTGTCCGTGTTTCGATACTTCCGCGGACTAGCATTGGTTCAATCGCCAAGACCATCCCGGCTTTGACCCGTGGCCCGCGCATGCCGGAGCGGTAGTTGAAGACATCCGGTGCCTGGTGCATTGCCGAGCCGATGCCGTGACCAACATAGTCTTCGAGGATCCCCAGGGGTTCGCCTTGTTGTGCTCGAACGTAGTCTTCGATTGCGTTGCCGATCTCGCCGACGTGCTTGGCCTTGGCATAGGCAGCAATCCCGGCCCACATCGCGGCTTCGGTGATTTCTGAGAGTCGTTGGTCTGCCGGATCCACATCGCCGACCAACACGGTGCGAGCGGAATCGGAATGCCAACCATCGATGACCGCTCCGGCGTCCACCGAGATGATGTCGCCGTCGTTGAGCACTCGGTCACCGGGTATGCCATGAACGACTTCATCATTGACGGAGGCACAAATCGTGGCGGGGAAGCCGTGATAGCCCAAGAAGTTGGAGGTGGCGCCATGTTCAGCTAAGACGCTGCGGAAGACTTGGTCTAGCTCGTTGGTGGTGACACCGGGTTGCGCTGCTGCTACGACGGCGTCCAGGCCCTTGTGCAGGATGAGCCCGGCTTGGTGCATGGTGGCCATTTGGGCGGGGGTTTTCAGTTCGATATGTCGTGCCATGAAGTGTGTTTAACCTTTGCGACCCGGTGGTCAGGCCGATGTGTCGGGCCGCGACCATTATGTGGACAATTGTCAAGCGTAATGTGATGTGGCGGAGGGTGCCAATTTCACTGCGGAAGTTGTCGACCAACGAAAAACCGACCCGGTGACCGGGTCGGTTTTGTCGAACGCAGGAGAACTTAATCGTTCGTGCGTGGTTTGATGACCGGCAGCGTACCAGTCCGTGCACGAATGTTGTAGATCGTCTGCAGCAGGCGTTCGGTGACGTCATCAATTGCACCGGTACCGTCGACTCGACCAACGATGCCGCGTTCTACATACCCTTCGATCAGGTCTTCGGTCTCTTGGTGGTAGAGGTCCAAGCGATGTTTGATGACCTCTTCGGTGTCATCAGAACGACCCTCGGTCGCGGCACGCGCCAGGAGACGCTCGACGATTTCCTCGTCAGGCACTTCCAAGACCAAAACCGCAGTTAGGGTATCGTTTTTTTCTTCCATGATTTTTTCCAGGGCCTCAACTTGGCCAGCGGTCCTGGGATAGCCGTCAAGCAGGAACCCGTTTGACACATCAGCCTGGTTGAGACGGTCCGCGACCATCCGGTTGGTGACGTCGTCGGGCACAAAGTCGCCAGCGTCGATGTAGCGCTTGGCTTCTTGGCCCAGCTCGGTCATTTCTTTGACGTTGTACCGGAAGATATCTCCGGTCGAGATCGCCGGGATGGCCATCTTATCGGCAATGCGCACAGCTTGGGTGCCTTTGCCTGACCCTGGAGGGCCCATGATGAGCAAACGTGTCATGTGTTGTCCTGTCCTTGTTCGGGGTCTCGGATCTGGGTCTCAGCTTAGCGGAGCAAGCCTTCGTAGTGGCGTTGTTCCATTTGTGCGTCGATCTGTTTGATTGTTGTCAGGGCAACACCCACCATAATGAGGATGGAAGTGCCGCCGAATGGGAAGTTCTGGTCTGCCCCGATGAGCACGAATGCGATCAGTGGCAACATGGCGATCATGCCCAGGTAGAGGGCCCCGACGAAGGTCACCCGCGAGATGACGTATTCGAGGTATTGGACGGTGGGACGACCTGCCCGCACGCCCGGGATGAAGCCACCTTGGCGCTTCATATTGTCCGAGACGTCTTGCGGGTTGAACGTGATGGTCACGTAGAAGTACGTGAAGAAGATCGTCATAAAGAAGAACACGGCCATATACAGCGGGTGGGCGCCGGTGCCGAAGTACTGCTGCAACCACACGACCCAGCCGGCCGGTTCAGTACCGTCGGTGGGCATATTGAACTGAATCAAGATCTGCGGCAGCATCAGAATGGAGGACGCGAAGATCACCGGAATCACGCCGGCCATGTTGACCTTGATCGGAATGTAGGTCGTGGTTGAACCCACGGTGCGTCGGCCGATCTGGCGGCGTGCGTACTGGACCGGGATACGACGCTGGGAATCTTCCACGAACACAATGAGCATCATCACGGCGATGCCGATGACCATGACCAGCCCGAAGATGCGCCAGCCTTGGGTCTGCCAGATGGCGCCCAACCCTGCGGGGAAGCCCGCGGAAATAGCCACGAAAATCATCAGCGACATACCGTTGCCGACGCCACGTTCGGTGATCTGTTCACCCATCCACATGATGACGATCGCCCCGATTGCCAGGGTTAACACCAGCAGCAGGGTGGACCAGATGCCGTCGTCCGATAGCAGCGAGACGTTACAGTTGAGCAGCGCCCCGGAGCGGGCCAGGGTGGCGATGGTGGTCGCGTTGAGCAAGGCCAGGCCAACGGTGAGGTATCGAGTGTATTGCGTCAGGCGGGCTTGACCCTCTGGGCCTTCTTTTTGCAGTCGTTCGAAGGCTGGGATCACCACGCGCAAAAGCTGGGTGATGATGGCGGCCGTAATGTAGGGCATGATCCCTAGGGCAAAGATGGACACTTGGAGCAGCGCTCCACCGGAGAACATATTGACAAACGAATAGAGCCCACCGGTGGTGTCACCTTGAGCCAGGCACATTTGCACGTTGCCATAGTCCACGCTCGGCGCGGGGATGAAAACCCCTACCCGATAGATGGCGATGATGCCCAAGGTAAATAGGATCTTGGTCCGCAGATCTGGGGTTTTGAAAACCCTGGCTATCGTGCTGAACAAGTGTCCTCCTGACAGTAGTGCGAGAGCGCACTCTTTTTGAGATCCAACAGAATGGGGATCTTACGTACACAGCTGTACCTATTCTAGGCACGCTCAGAATTCTAACGTTAAAACCTGGGGCCCTCGACCTGTGACGAGACGCGTCAGGTCGAGGGCCCCTTGGGTATATCACTGTTCTAGTGCAGAACGGTGTTATGCAGTTGTGGTGGTGCCTCCGGCAGCGGCGATCTTGTCGACAGCTGATTTGGAGAACGCATCTGCGGTAACGTTGACGGCCACCGAGATTTCACCTGAACCCAAGACTTTGACCGGCTGGTTCTTACGAACCAGACCTTTTGCCACGAGGTCAGCAACGGTGACGTCGCCGCCTTCTGGGAAGGATTCGGTCAGTTTGTCGAGGTTGACAACCTGGTAGTTGATTTTCGCGGGGTTTTTGAAGCCACGCAGTTTCGGAAGGCGCATGTACAGCGGTAGCTGGCCACCTTCGAAACCTGCTGGCACCTTGTTGCGTGCCTTGGTTCCTTTGGTACCGCGGGTTGCTGTTTTGCCACCCTTACCGCCTTCACCACGACCGTAGCGCAGTTTGCGCTTGTTCGAACCCTTAGCGGGACGTAGGTCGTGAAGTTTCAGCGCTTCTTGTTGTTCTTCAGCCATTAGTCGACCTCCTCGACCTTAACCAAGTGGGACACGGCGTTGACCATGCCCACGGTGACGGGGTCGGCGGTGCGGGTAACGACTTTGCCGATACCCCGCAGACCGAGCGACCGCAGAGTTTCAACATGCTGTGGCTTGCTGCCAATAACCGAGCGAACCTGCGTAATCTGCAGTGTCGCGTCGGATGGGGCAAGGTTTTTGCGTGTTGTTTCGAAGTTCGACATGCTTACGCACCTGCCTTTTCTTCAGCACGTTTTGCACGGGCTTCAGCAATCGTCCGCAGCATAGGCGCTGGGGCAACTTCGTCGATTGGCAGTCCGCGGCGAGCTGCGACCTCTTCTGGGCCTTCAAGCTTACGCAGGGCATCGACGGTGGCGCGAACAATGTTGATCGCGTTGGCCGAGCCCATGGATTTGGACAGCACGTCGTTGATGCCTGCGGCTTCGAGGACCGCACGGACTGGACCACCGGCGATCACACCGGTACCGGGGGATGCTGGACGCAACAGGACAACGCCTGCGGCATCTTCACCCTGGGACAGGTGTGGAATGGTGGTACCTACCAGTGGGACGCGGAAGAAGTTCTTCTTGGCTTCTTCTACACCCTTGGCAATTGCGGCCGGTACTTCTTTAGCTTTCCCGTAGCCGACACCAACCATACCTTCGCCATCGCCGACAACGACCAGAGCGGTAAAGGCGAAACGACGTCCACCCTTGACCACTTTGGCCACACGGTTGATGGTTACGACACGTTCTAAGAACTGGTCACGGTTCTCTTCACGGGCGCCTTTACGGCCACCACGTTCACTCCGCTGGCCGCGCTGACCACGGTCGGAACCCTGGCCCTGGCCACGTCGTGCGCCACGGCCACCACGTTCTTGACGTTCGGTGTCCTGGCTTTCGGAACCCTGCGAGGTTTCGGAGACCGTCTCGTTGGTTTCGGTTGCCTGTGTGTCTTTTTCGTTATTTGCTTCGGTCACAGCTTCAGTCCACCTTCCCGTGCACCGTCGGCGACAGCGGCGATACGACCGTGGTATTTGTGACCGGCACGGTCAAAGACCACCTGAGTCACACCGGCGTCTTCGGCGCGCTGTGCAATCATTTCGCCCACTTTGCGAGCTTTTTCAGTTTTCTCGGCTTCCAGTGCACGCAGATCGGCTTCCATAGTGGAGGCCGAAGCGAGCGTGACACCGGCTTCGTCGTCGATGACTTGGGCAAAGATGTGGCGTGCTGAACGGTTCACTACTAACCGTGGGCGTGCAGCGGTACCCTGGATCCGTTTGCGTACACGTGCGTGACGGCGACGGCGGGCAGCGTTTTTGCCTTTGCCTTTGATACTGACAGTTGACATTACTTACCTGCCTTTCCGGCCTTGCGGCGGATTTTCTCACCCTCGTAGCGGATACCCTTGGCCTTATAAGGTTCGGTAACGCGCAGCTTACGGATGTTGGCGGCAGTTTCGCCGACAAGTTGTTTATCGATACCGGACACGGTGATCGTGTTGCCTTCGATGGCAAAGTTGATGCCTTCTGGGGCTGCGACATCGATGCTATGGGAGAAGCCCAGCTGCAGTTCGAGGTCGTTGCCCTTGGCCAGCACGCGGTAACCAGTACCGTGCAGTTCCAGTTTCTTGGAGTAGCCTTCGGTAACCCCGACGATCATGTTGTCGATCAGGGTACGGGTCAGGCCGTGGAGCGAACGTGAATCGCGTTCGTCATCCGGGCGGGTGACGGTGATGACGTTTTCTTCCATCTTGGCTTCAATTGGGCCGCGGATGGTCATCCCCAGCTCGCCTTTAGGTCCTTTGACGGACACATCGGAGCCGTCGATGGCAACTTCAACGCCGGAAGGTACGGTGATCGGAAGCTTTCCAATACGTGACATTGTTTCCCTTCCTTTCTGTTACCAGACGTAGGCGAGGACTTCCCCACCCACACCTTTCGACGCTGCTTGACGGTCGGTCAGCAGACCTGAGGACGTTGACAGGATGGCGATGCCCAGTCCACCTAGCACGTGTGGCAGGTTGTTGGACTTGGCGTAAACGCGCAGGCCTGGTTTGGAGATGCGGCGCAATCCAGCGATGGAGCGTTGACGCTGTGGACCAAATTTCAGTTCCAACACGAGGTCTTTCCCTACGCGTGCGTCAACTTCTTTATAGTCGCTGATATAGCCTTCGTTTTTGAGAATTTCGGCGACACCAATCTTCAGTTTTGAAGACGGCATGGTCACGGAATCGTGATGCGCCGAGTTAGCGTTGCGCAGACGTGTCAACATGTCTGCGACGGGGTCGGTCATACTCATATGTGGCTTTAGCCTTTTCTCGTTGTGGTTTCCTGAGCCGGTACACCGGAGCAGGACCTATAACGTAGTTAGATTACTGGTCTGCCTTGAACGGGAAGCCCAGTGCACGCAACAGTGCACGGCCTTCTTCGTCGTTTTTAGCGGTGGTGACGACGGTGATATCCATGCCGCGTACCCGGTCGATCTTGTCTTGATCGATTTCGTGGAACACGGATTGTTCGGACAGACCGAAAGTGTAGTTGCCGTTGCCATCGAACTGGCGAGGGCTCAGGCCGCGGAAGTCACGAATACGTGGCAGTGCGAAGGTCACCAGACGGTCCAGGAATTCCCACATGCGGTCGCCGCGCATGGTGACGTGTGCACCAATCGGCATACCTTCACGCAGCTTGAACTGTGCGATGGATTTCTTGGCGCGCGATACCTGTGGCTTCTGGCCGGTAATCAATGTGAGGTCTTCGATAGCACCGTTGATGACTTTGGAGTCACGCGCGGCTTCACCGACACCCATGTTGACGACGACTTTTTCCAGGCCTGGGACCTGCATGACGTTGACGTACTCGAACTCTTGTTGCAGTTCAGGCTTGATCTCGTCACGGTATTTGGTCTTGAGGCGCGGGGTAACCTTGGAGGCTGCGTTTTCAGATACCTGTGTCATTACAGCTCCTTTCCAGAGGCCTTGGCATAACGGACCTTGACGGTCTTGGTGACGCCTTCTTCTTCGACTTCTTCAAAGCGGTACCCAACGCGAGTTGGTTTTTCGGTTTCAGGGTCGACTACGGCAACCTTGGAGATGTGTAGCAGAGCTTCCTCTTCGACACGTCCACCTTCGGTTGCACCGTCCGGTCCCTGGCCGGCACGTACGTGCTTGGTCACACGGTTAATGCCTTCAACCAGTACGCGATCTTCTTTTGGTAGGACGCGCAGGACTTTGCCCTGTTTGCCGCGGTCTTTACCTGACAGAACCTGTACGAGATCGTCTTTTTTGATCTTTGCCATTGGTTAAATCACCTCCGGTGCCAGCGAAACGATACGCATGAACTGGTTATCACGTAGCTCACGGGCCACTGGGCCGAAGATACGAGTACCGCGTGGTTCGTTATCCTGACGGAGGATGACGGCTGCGTTTTCGTCGAACTTGATGTAGGAGCCATCGGAGCGTCGTACCGATTTCTTGGTACGAACCACTACTGCCTTGACGACTTCGCCTTTTTTGACGGCACCGCCCGGGATGGCATCTTTAACGGTGGCGACGATAACGTCGCCAATGGATGCATAGCGGCGTCCTGAGCCACCAAGAACACGAATGGTGTGAATTTCTTTCGCACCGGTGTTGTCGGCAACTTTGAGCCGCGATTCCTGTTGAATCACTTGCTTACTCCTGCTTGTCTCGCTGGTTCTCAACCCTCGGTTGGGTCGAGCCTTGCGGAACGGTCATGGAAATATTCTTGCTGTGCTTACCCCCGACTAGGTGAGACGTATGTAGCCGAACACGCGCACAGAGGCTGTTTGGTCACACAGTGCTTTTGAGCCGGGGCCGAGGCACGTTTGTGCAAGATGCTGTGCTGACTTTTCGTCAGATGCTCGGTGGATGGCCGGGCTATGAAAAGGGCACAGCTACAACATGCTACCTCATACCAGGGTGTTTTGGAAAATCATTGTCCGCCACTCCCCCGCCATGATTGCTTTGCGCACGTTTGTTTGTTAAACACCGCATCCGCACCAGATCTCTGATGCGGATGCGGTGATGTGGAAGCGCGGGTTACTTGGCGCGTTCTACGATGTCGGTAAGACGCCAGTGCTTGCCTTTGGCAAGCGGACGGGTCTCGGCTATCCGAACGATGTCGCCGATGCCGGCGGTGTTTTCTTCGTCGTGGGCCTTGACGCGTTTGGTCCGGCGCATGATTTTGCCGTACAGAGCGTGCTGTTTGAAGTATTCGATTTCGACAACGATGGTTTTTTGCATCTTGTCGGAAACAACTACTCCACGCAAAGTTTTGCGGTAGTTACGTTCTGGAGCGGCTGCGGTGTCAACAGACTCAGTCACTGTGATTCCTCCTCAGCCTACTTGCGGCTTTTCTTTTTGTCTTTGATGTCTTCTTCGCTGGCTTCCACTTCTTGGCGGATACCAAGGTCGCGTTCGCGAAGCACAGTCATAATGCGTGCGACATCGCGTTTGACGACCTTGATGCGACCGGAGTTGTCGAGCTGTCCGGTTGCGGCTTGGAAGCGCAGGTTGAATAACTCGGCTTTGGCTTTGTCGAGTTCTTCACGCAGGCGTGCGTTGTCGAAGCCATCCAAAGCATCTGTGGATAGTTCTGGTGAACCTAGTGCCATGGTTATTCACCACCCTCTCGGCGTACGATGCGAGCTTTGAGTGGCAGCTTGTGTGCGGCCAGACGTAGAGCTTCGCGGGCGACCTCTTCACTGACACCAGACAGTTCGAACATCACACGGCCGGGTTTGACGTTGGCAACCCAGAACTCTGGGGAGCCTTTACCCGAACCCATGCGAACTTCGGCTGGTTTTTTGGTCAGTGGGCGGTCTGGGAAAATGTTGATCCAGACGTGACCACCGCGCTTGATGTAACGCGTCATGGCGATACGAGCTGCCTCGATCTGACGGTTCGTTACGTATGCGCGACCGGTTGCTTGCAGTCCCCAGTCACCGAATGCTACTTCGGTGCCACCTTTGGCCATACCTTTACGGCCGGGACGGTGCTGTTTGCGGAATTTTACGCGACGTGGGATAAGCATTAGGCGTTGCCTCCTTGTGCGCCTGTGCGTGCACCCTGTGGGGCGCCACCGCGACGACGACGTGCTCCGCCGCGTCCACCACCACGTCCGCCACGGCCCGATGGGGCTGCGGCTTCCTGTGCGGCCAGTTCTTTATCGGTGAAGTCGCCCTTGTAGACCCATACTTTGACGCCAATACGTCCGTAGGTGGTCTTGGCTTCGAACTTACCGAAGTCGATGTTGGCGCGCAGGGTGTGCAGTGGCACACGACCTTCACGGTAGAACTCGGTACGGCCCATGTCGGCACCGCCCAGACGACCGGAGACCTGGATACGGATACCCTCGGCGCCGGCGCGCATTGCTGACTGGATGGAGCGACGCATTGCGCGGCGGAAAGCCACGCGTGCGGTGAGCTGTTCTGCAACACCTTGTGCGACGAGCTGCGCATCGAGTTCTGGTTTTTTGACTTCTAGAATGTTGAGCTGAATCTGCTTGCCGGTGAGCTTTTCAAGTTCCCGGCGAATGCGATCAGCTTCCGCACCACGGCGACCGATGACAATACCTGGGCGAGCAGTGTGCACGTCTACGCGGACACGGTCGCGGGTACGTTCGATCTCAACTTTGGAAATACCAGCACGTTCCATGCCGTCTTCGAGCAGGCTACGGATTTGGACGTCTTCTTTGACAAAATCCTTGTAGCGCTGACCTTTGACGTTGGAGTCGGCGAACCAACGCGAAACGTGATCTTTGGTAATGCCGAGGCGGAAGCCGTGTGGGTGAATTTTCTGACCCATTTAGTTGGTCCCACCTTTCTGATCTTCATCGATCGCAACAACCATGGTGACGTGGCTGGTGCGTTTTTTGATTTCGAAGGCACGTCCCTGAGCGCGTGGACGGTAGCGCTTCATGGTCGGGCCCTCATCAACGTAAGCTTCACTGACAAACAGTTCTTCTTCGTTGAAGGCCAGGCCTTCACGGTCTGCTTTGTCCCGTGCATTCGATACTGCCGAAGCGAGTACTTTATACACTGGATCGGATGCGCCCTGATGGGCGAATTTCAAGATGGCCAGGGCTTCATTCGCTTGCTTACCACGAACAAGGTCGACGACGCGCCGGGCCTTCATTGGCGTAACACGCAAATAGCGTGCAATTGCCTTGGCTTCCATTGCTTAATCCTCTCTAAGATCAGCCGACCGCGACTAGCGGCGGCCTTTCTGGTCGTCCTTGGAGTGGCCGCGGAAGGTACGCGTTGGCGCGAATTCTCCCAGTTTGTGTCCGACCATGGATTCGGTAATGAACACCGGCACGTGCTTGCGACCATCGTGGACTGCAATGGTGTGACCCAGCATGTCCGGGATGATCATCGATCGACGTGACCAGGTGCGAATAACGTTTTTGGTGCCCTTATCGTTCTCAGCAAGAACCTTGAGGTACAAGTGCTGATCTACGTAGGGGCCCTTCTTCAGGCTGCGTGGCATAAAGAGATCAGCTCCTATCGATTCTTCTTGCTTTTCGGACGACGACGCACGATGTACTGGTCGCTTGCCTTGTTTGGACGGCGGGTGCGGCCTTCCTTCTTACCGTTCGGGTTGGACGGGTGACGTCCACCAGAGGTACGACCTTCACCACCACCGTGTGGGTGATCCACCGGGTTCATGGCTGCACCACGAGTCTGCGGGCGTACGCCTTTCCAGCGCATACGTCCTGCTTTACCCCAGGAGATGTTGATTTGTTCAGCGTTGCCGACTTCACCAACGGTGGCGCGGCAGCGGATATCAACGTTGCGGATTTCACCGGAGGGCAAGCGCAGCTGGGCGTATTTGCCTTCACGAGCGACCAGCTGGATGGATGCTCCAGCGGAGCGGGCCAGTTTGGCGCCGCCACCTGGGCGCAGTTCCACAGCGTGGATTACGGTACCCAGTGGGATGTTGCGCAGCGGTAGGTTGTTGCCCGGTTTGATGTCGGCATTTGGGCCAGACTCCACCATGTCGTGCTGCTTGAGACGAGCTGGGGCGAGAATGTAGCGCTTGGCTCCATCGACGTAGTGCAACAGTGCGATGTTGGCGGTACGGTTCGGGTCGTATTCGATGTGAGCGACCTTGGCCGGGATGCCGTCTTTGTCGTGCCGGCGGAAGTCGACCAGACGGTACTGGCGCTTATGTCCGCCACCACGGTGACGTGATGTGATACGTCCGAGGTTGTTGCGGCCACCGCTCTTAGACAGGGGGCGAAGCAACGACTTTTCGGGCGTTGTTCGGGTGATTTCAGTGAACTCGGATACCGACGAGCCACGCTGGCCCGGGGTAACCGGTTTGTAATTACGAATTGCCATAAATATATTCCTCGATTAAGTGGTCTCCGGCCTAGAGGGCCGGACCTCCGAAGATGTCGATGGAACCGTCTTTCAGAGTGACGACCGCACGCTTGGTAGCTTTGCGGTTGCCATATCCGAAGCGGGTACGCTGACGCTTACCTTCACGGTTCATGGTGTTGACTGAAGCCACTTTGACATCGAAAATCGTTTCGATTGCCTGTTTGATTTCAGACTTGTTGGAGCGCGGGTCCACGAGGAAGGTGTAACGACCTTCGTCCATGTCCGCGTAGCTCTTTTCGCTCACGACGGGAGCTAGGATCACGTCGCGGGGGTTCTTGTCAATGTTGGTAGCCATGTGGTCTCCTCCTATTTGGCGCTTGCAGCGGCCACGAAGGCGTCGTATGCAGGCTTGGTAAAGACCACGTCATCAGCTTTGAGCACGTCGTACGTGTTGAGCTGATCAGCATACAGCGTGTGCACATGCTGCAGGTTACGAGTTGACAGTGCAGCGACGTCGTCCGAGCGGTCGATGACGACCAGGAAATTGCGACGTTCGTTTTGAACTTCAGCAAGAGCGGCTTTGGCGGCCTTCGTTGATGGGGTGTCCTGAGTGATCAGAGCCTCAACAACATGAATGCGGCCGTTGCGAGCACGGTCAGAGAGTGCTCCGCGAAGCGCTGCTGCTTTCATTTTCTTGGGGGTACGCTGCGAGTAATCGCGCGACTGTGGACCGTGGGCAACCCCACCACCGGTCATCTGAGGTTCGCGAATCGAACCCTGACGAGCGCGGCCGGTACCTTTTTGACGGAACGGTTTGCGTCCACCGCCGGATACTTCAGCGCGAGTCTTGGTCGCGTGAGTTCCTTGACGTGCTGCAGCAAGCTGTGCGTTGACAACCTGGTGCATGAGAGCAACATTTGCTTCGACGTCGAACAGGTCAGCTGGTAGATCCACCGATACTTTCTTGACAGCCATGTGCTAGGCTCCCTTCACTGCATCGCGAACCAGAACAACGCGACCGCGTGGGCCAGGTACTGCACCTTTGATGAGCAGCAGGTTGTTTTCTGCATCGATAGCATGCAGAGTCAGGTTCTGGGTGGTTGTTTTGACGTTGCCCATACGGCCTGGAAGCTTCTTGCCCTTGAACACACGACCTGGGGTGGCAGCGCCACCCACGGAACCGGGTTTGCGGTGGTTCTTTTTCGCACCGTGAGATGCAAACGAGCCGCTAAAGTTGTGGCGCTTCATGGCACCGGCGAAGCCTTTACCCTTGGAGTTCGCAGTGACATCAATTTTCTGTCCTGCTTCGAACTGTTCAACGGTTAGGTCCTGGCCGAGTTCGTAGTTAGCTACGTCTCCGGTACGGATTTCGACGAGATGACGGCGCGGTGTAACTCCGGCCTTATCGAAGTGTCCGACCAATGGCTTGGTGACTTTACGAGGGTCGATTGCACCGTAGGCAATCTGGACGGCAGTGTAACCGTCAGTTTCTTCATTACGAAGCTGGGTCACTACGTTAGGCTCAGCCTGAACCACAGTAACGGGAATGAGGTTGTTGTTCTCGTCCCATACCTGGGTCATGCCGAGCTTCGTGCCCATCAATCCCTTGACGTTTTTTTGGGATGTGGTCATAGTTCTCTCAGCACCTCCCTAGCTTAGAGTTTGATTTCAATGTTGACGTCCGCTGGCAGGTCGAGGCGCATCAGCGAATCAACAGCCTTTGGAGTCGGGTCTACGATATCGATAAGACGTTTGTGAGTACGCATTTCGAAGTGCTCACGGCTGTCTTTGTATTTGTGCGGAGAACGGATCACGGCGAACACATTCTTCTCTGTCGGTAGTGGAACCGGGCCTACTACCTGTGCGCCTGCGCGTGTGACCGTATCGACGATCTTCCGCGCTGAAGTGTCGATCACTTCGTGATCATACGACTTCAGCCGGATGCGGATTTTTTGTCCCGCCATGGCGTCTGCCTCATTTCCGTACTAGTTGAGTACCTGTCCCTGTGAACATGACGACAGCATTGGCTGTTCATGTATTGTTTTCGCTCATAAAGCCGAATCCGTAAAAAACGGGTTCCTCGACGATATGAGACCATCAAGATTTATAGCTCGCCACGCGCCGCGAAACTTGCGTCGAGTGGGAAGTTGATGTTTGTGTTTGTGCTCTCGTGTCGCGTGCTCGAGGCCACCGAGGCGGCTTCAGGCACAGTTGTTTTGAGCAACCTGTCTATTATGACAGAAATGTGGGCGCAACGCGAATCGGTGGCCCGAGTATTCGTCGGGACACGTCTGGGGTTTGCACCGCCCGTATAGCCTAGCAAGTTTGCGGTGAGTCTGCAGCTCGGTATGTTGTCTGGGCATGAGAAAACCCCCGCCCTAACGGACGGGGGTTTCTTGTCACTTAGCGCAGTGCTAAGCGCTCAATTCAAAACGTCTTACTCGACGATCTTGGTTACACGACCGGAACCAACGGTACGTCCACCTTCACGGATGGCGAAGCCGAGGCCGTCTTCCATCGCGATTGGCTGGATCAGTTCAACGCTCATCTCGGTGGTGTCACCTGGCATGACCATTTCGGTACCTTCTGGCAGGGTGATAACACCGGTTACGTCAGTGGTACGGAAGTAGAACTGTGGACGGTAGTTCGAGTAGAACGGGTTGTGACGGCCACCCTCGTCCTTGGACAGAATGTAGACGTTCGCTTCGAACTTGGTGTGTGGGGTGATCGAGCCTGGGGCTACGACAACCTGACCGCGTTCAACATCTTCACGACGCAGACCACGAAGCAGCAGACCACAGTTTTCGCCTGCCCAGGCTTCGTCGAGCTGCTTGTGGAACATCTCGATACCGGTAACGGTGGTCTTCTGGGATTCCTTGATACCAACGATTTCAACTTCAGAGTTGATAGCGAGGGTACCGCGTTCTGCACGACCGGTGACAACAGTACCGCGACCGGTAATGGTGAACACGTCTTCGATCGGCATCAGGAATGGCTTGTCACGGTCACGAGTTGGTTCTGGGATGTACTCGTCGACTGCGTCCATGAGGTCTTCAACAGCCTTGACCCACTTCTCGTCGCCTTCGATAGCTTTGAGAGCGGATACGCGGATGACTGGTGCGTCGTCACCGTCGAAGTCCTGGGAGGAGAGAAGTTCGCGAACTTCCATTTCGACCAGTTCCAGCAGGTCTTCATCGTCGACCATGTCGGATTTGTTCAGTGCAACCAGCAGCGAAGGTACGCCAACCTGCTTGGCCAGCAGAACGTGTTCGCGGGTCTGAGCCATTGGGCCGTCAGTAGCAGCTACAACGAGGATCGCGCCGTCCATCTGGGCGGCACCGGTGATCATGTTCTTGATGTAGTCAGCGTGACCTGGGGCGTCAACGTGGGCGTAGTGACGCTTTTCGGTTTCGTATTCAACGTGCGAGACGTTAATGGTAATACCGCGCTGGCGCTCTTCAGGTGCACCGTCGATGTCGGCGTAGTCGCGCTGTTCGTTGTACTCAGGGTACTTATCGGCAAGTACCTTTGAGATCGCAGCGGTGAGGGTGGTTTTACCATGGTCAACGTGACCGATGGTACCGATGTTGATGTGCGGCTTTGTCCGCTCGAACTTTGCCTTCGACACAGATTCCTCCTAGAACTGTTCGACTGGAGAAGGACATGCAGCCGCTTGTGGCGGTCTGACTTTGGTCCAGTCTACGTCAGATGTTGTTTTTACTAGTTTCCCCGGTGGTTAGGACCGGTCCGTGGATTGCTAAACAACCTCGGCCGCCAATGCGGACCGGACCCTAGTCCTGAACCAAATACCGTGTTCGGGGTGACACGCTATTTGGCTGGTGGTGGGCCTGGCGAACCAAGCCCACCCCATAAATCTAGCCAGCTAATAAGTCTAAATTATTGGCCGGAGTGTTTCTGAATAATTTCTTCAGAAACTGCAGCTGGTACCTCGCCGTACGAGTGGAAGGTCATGGTGTAGACGGCACGACCCTGGGTGCGGGAGCGAAGGTCACCGATGTAACCAAACATTTCCGACAGTGGGACGTGCGCCTTGACGACCTTGACACCGGCTGCGTCTTCCATCGATTCGATGGTACCGCGGCGCGAGTTCAGGTCACCAATGACGTCACCCATGTATTCTTCAGGGGTACGCACTTCAACGGCCATGATTGGTTCTAGCAGAACCGGCTTGGCGCGCTTGATGCCTTCCTTGAATACCTGGGAGCCAGCCAGTTTGAACGCCATTTCCGATGAGTCTACATCGTGGTAGGCGCCGTCTTCGAGCGTGGCTTTGACGCCAACCATTGGGTATCCGGCAAGCACACCGAACTGCATGGCTTCTTGCATACCTTGGTCAACTGATGGGATGTATTCACGTGGAATACGGCCACCGGTTACGGCATTCTTGAATTCGTAGGTTTCGCCATCTTCGGTATCCAGTGGCTCGAAGGTCACGACGACCTTCGCGAACTGGCCGGAACCACCGGTCTGTTTCTTGTGGGTGTAGTCGACGGATTCGACCTTGCGGCGAATGGTTTCGCGGTAGGAAACCTGTGGTTTACCCACGGTGGCTTCCACCTTGAATTCGCGCTTCATGCGGTCGACGAGTACGTCGAGGTGCAGTTCGCCCATACCGCCGATTTCGGTCTGACCGGTTTCTTCGTTCTGGGAAACAGTGAAGGTTGGATCTTCTGCCGACAGGCGCTGAATAGCGGTCGACAGTTTTTCCTGGTCACCCTTGGAGTTCGGCTCGATGGCTACCGAGATCACTGGTTCTGGGAATTCCATGGATTCCAGAATGATCGGCGCATCTTTAGCTGACAGGCTGTCACCGGTGGTGGTGTCTTTGAGGCCCACGACGGCGTAAATGTGGCCTGCCTGTGCTTCGTCAACAGGGTTTTCCTTGTTGGCGTGCATCTGGAACAACCGGGAGATGCGTTCCTGTTTCTGCTTGGTCGCATTCAGGATCTGGTCGCCGGATTTGATCTTGCCGGAGTACACGCGAATGTAGGTCAGCGTACCGAAGAATGGGTGCGCAGCGATCTTGAAGGCCAGCGCGGAGAATGGCTCGTTCAAGCTTGGCTTGCGAGTCAGCACTTCCTCTGGATCCTTCACGGACACACCGCTCACCGATTCGACATCCAGTGGGGATGGCAAGTAGTCAACGACAGCGTCGATGATCGGCTGAACACCGCGGTTCTTGAAGGCCGAGCCACAGAAGACTGGGTAGGCTTCGTCGGCTACGGTCAGGGCGCGTACACCGGCCATGATCTCTTCGTTGGTGAGCTCACCGTCGTCCAGGTACTTCATCATCAGTTCTTCCGATGATTCGGCTACGGATTCGATGAGTTCGTTGCGGTACTCTTCAGCACGTTCCTGCAGTTCTGCTGGGATGTCCTGAATGTCGTAGCTTGCACCAAGGGCGGTGTCACCTTTGGCATCTTCTGGCCAGACGAAGGCTTTCATCGTGACCAGGTCAACAACGCCGATGAACTCATTTTCAGCACCGATTGGAAGCTGCATGACCAGTGGCTTAGCACCGAGACGTGACTTGATGGTCTCTACGGTGTAGTAGAAGTCTGCACCAAGCTTATCCATCTTGTTGATGAAGCAGATACGCGGTACGCCGTATTTATCGGCCTGACGCCAGACAGTCTCGGACTGTGGCTCTACGCCTTCTTTGGCGTCGAAGACCGCAACCGCACCGTCGAGAACGCGCAGGGAGCGCTCAACTTCAACAGTGAAGTCAACGTGCCCTGGGGTATCGATCACGTTGATCTGGTTACCTTCCCAGAAGCTGGTGACAGCTGCGGAGGTAATGGTAATACCGCGTTCTTTTTCCTGGTCCATCCAGTCGGTGGTGGAAGCACCGTCGTGGGTTTCGCCCAGTTTGTGGTTCACACCGGTGTAAAACAGGATGCGCTCGGTTGTAGTAGTTTTACCGGCGTCAATGTGAGCCATGATGCCGATGTTACGAACTTTTGTGAGGTCGGTAAGCACTTCTTGTTGTGCCACAGGTTCTCCCTTGGTTGTTGCCTGTTTCCGTGAGCCACAGACTCCTGGTTGAGGCAACGGCTCGGATTGAGTACTGAGTAGGTGTGTGGTTTACCAGCGGTAGTGGGCAAACGCCTTGTTAGCTTCAGCCATCTTGTGGACGTCCTCACGACGTTTCACAGCTGCACCCAGTCCGTTGGAAGCATCCAGAATCTCGTTTGTCAGACGCTCAGTCATCGACTTTTCGCGGCGTGCTTTTGAGAAAGTCACTAGCCAACGCAGCGCCAGAGCGGTTGCGCGACCAGGCTTGACCTCTACGGGCACCTGGTATGTTGCGCCACCAACACGGCGTGAGCGGACTTCGAGTGCGGGACGAACGTTATCCAGTGCCTTTTTCAGCGTGGCTACTGGGTCGTCGCCGCCTTTTTCGCGGGTACCGTTCAGGGCACCGTAGACGATACGTTCAGCAGTCGATTTTTTACCATCGACCAAAACTTTGTTAATCAACTGGGTGACCAAGGATGAACCGTAAACAGGGTCAACTACCAGTGGGCGCTTAGGCGCAGGTCCTTTACGTGGCATGTGTTAGTTCTTCTCCTTCTTGGCACCATAACGGCTACGAGCCTGACGACGGTCTTTGACGCCCTGGGTATCCAGAGCACCGCGGACAATCTTGTAGCGGACACCTGGAAGGTCTTTCACGCCACCGCCACGAACGAGCACGATGGAGTGCTCCTGGAGGTTGTGGCCTTCACCTGGAATGTAAGCGGTAACTTCGATACCACCGGCCAGGCGGACACGTGCGACTTTACGCAGCGCGGAGTTCGGTTTCTTTGGGGTGGTCGTGTACACACGTGTGCACACGCCACGACGCATTGGGCGCGAGTCTAGAGCTGGCGCGCCAACACGTTTTGGCTTTGGTGTGCGGCCCTTACGGACCAACTGCTGAATTGTTGGCAAAATACTCTCCGTATAATCTCATCTTCTTTCGAACGGTCCGAGAGCTCTCGAAAGTGCTTCGAATCGAAAGAAAGCTTGGTCTTTTTTCGACGTCCAGTAGATTTTCACTTTAGACGTGCAAAAAGGTGGCATTTGTTGCGCAAGTTCCCCGCAACCCGGACAGAGTCCTACTGCCACTTTGAATCAATCGTTCCTAGTGTACCAGGTTCGACACTATTGCAACAATTCAGCGCGCGATGTGGGATTGTGCTCCCATCATGCGTTCATGGTGCCGGGCGTGTGTTGGACTTCGCCTGCAGCTTTGGTCAAACGATAGCGCTGATAGAGGTCTCGTTTCAGGTTGCGATCCTTGGAATACTGCAGTGGCCATCCAATACGCCGGGCACGTTTTGCTTCATCCAACAGCTGCTGTTGTTCGGCCGAAGCGTACTGGTGGGCGAGCTTGAGCGGGATAGTCGTCGAGACCGCCGGGCCTTGGGTGGTGAACGGTGCGGGATGCGCTGATTTTTCAACGAATTCGCGATGCAAGTACTCGGCCGGATTCGCCCCAGCCACGGTGAGATAGTAATGGTGTCGACCCAAGCGCGGGTTCATCTCGAGAAAATACGCTTCACCGGTGTCTTCATGTACTTTAATGTCAAACATCCCGAAGCCGTGCCAGTTCAGTGCGTCCATCAGTTGCACGCCTTGCGCCTCAACCGACTGGTCGCTAGCCGCAATCAGTGCCCGAGCATTCCCTTCAAGGCCCGGGGCGTGATCCTCGACGACCACTTGGGCTAAGCCGGTCAACACTGTGGTGCCGGTCCGGTCTCGAAAATGAGTCAAGATACGCAAGTTCGAGTCGGGGCCGGGGATGAACTGCTGGATGATCATCGTGCCCTGATACCCAGCTTGAATTGCTTTGCTCAAAACGTCGTGAAGTTGTTGCGGATCCGTCAGGTAGTGCACTTTGCGTCGGCCAGGGAATCGGGTGTTGGCCCACGCGCTGCCATCGCCGGCTTTGAGGATGAGCGGGTAGCTCCATTCAGGTTCCGCCAACGAATCAACAAATGCGCCGACGGAGTCCACACCTTCTGAGCAATCGATTGTCGCAGTGCGCGGATACTTGATGCCCAGGTTTGCACAGCGGGCATAGAACTGTTCTTTCAGCGCTGCCTGATCCAATTGCGCTGCTGACAGCTCCGGGAATACGTACCCCATATCGCGCAGTTTGGCGCTGTGCTCCACCACGATGCGCACTAGATGGTCGTATCCGGGCAACAGGATCAGGGGGCGTTGAGCGTCTCGCTGGAGTTCATCAGCGACTTTTTCAAGGTGAGCTAGCACGTGGTCGGCCTCGAACATTTGGCCAGCGGGGCATAACTGTGTGAGCTTGCTCCCTCCAACGACCAGGTTTTCCGCAGTCGGGACGACAACCGACTTGGCCCCATAGGCTTCATGAAACTCTCGGGCGAGGCTATAGGCGCCGAGGTCTCCCCCGGTGATGACGGGGACGAATGGTTGGGTGGCCGGGATCTGAGCGCTCATAGGTCATCAGTGTAGCAACAGCACACCGGGCCTTTGGTGGTCTGTTGTGCCCCCTGATCGCTGAGCCGGTTGGGGTACCCTTGAAATTGTGACACTTCAAAAGACCCTGAATATTCAAGAGATCTCCCCCGAGCAGCACCACAGCTTTCTTGCCGAACATGACCAAGCGTCATTTTTGCAGAACCCACTGTGGCCTCAAACCAAACAGGCGTGGCGTAGCCAATCGGTGGGATGGTGGGACCAAGATAAGCTCGTCGCAGCCTCTCTGGTGCTCTACCGGCCGATCCCGATCCCGGGGTTACGTGGTCGAAGCCTGGCATATCTTGCCGACGGCCCGGTCTTTGATCCAGACACCATTGCACTTGAATCAATTCTTCAGCCGTTGATCCCTTTCGCGCGTGCCGAGGGTGCGTTTCTCATCCGGATGGGTCTGCCTTTTGTGCTGCGACGCTGGGACGCCGATGACGTTCGCAAGGCGTTGTCGGCCGGTGAGCACAAAATGATCCCAGAGTTGTCACCTGCGGAGTCACACGAGACCGCATTGACGATGGCAGACGATCTGTCCCGTCTCGGGTGGCAAGAGCCTGCGTTGTCGGAAGATTTCGAGGCAGGGCAGGCACAATTCCAGGCGCGTATCCCGCTTCCGGTACTGACAGACGAGCAACGAGCTGACCGGGAGTCTCCGGAGTTCCAAGCCGCCGTTGAAGAAGTCCTCATGCGCATGGACAGTACCTCCCGCCGACAGACTCGAAAGTCCACCCGGTCTGAGCTGACCATTTCCTCCGGTGGGCGCGAGGCCATTGGCCAATGGCAAGCCTTGTATGAAGAGACCGCGGAGCGCGATGACTTTATCGGTCGGCCGCAAAGCTATTTTGAAGCGATGTTCGAGGCCCTCAATGCATCGGAGATCGCCCAGTGCAAAGTGCTCTTTGCGCATTACGAAGACAAGCTGCTCGCCTCGGCGATCTATGTGCAGCAACAAGGCACTGGATGGTACGTATATGGCGCCTCAACTCGTGAAGAGTCTAAACGGTATGCACCCCGTGGCTTACAGCTAGAGCAGATCCAGCTCAGCCTTGAGGCCGGAGCGTCCTGGTATGACCTGGGCGGTGTGTCAGCCACATTGGATAAGGACCATGAGCTGGCCGGGTTAACACGGTTCAAAACCACCATGGGGGCTGATGTAGTCCAAACCATGGGTGAATGGGACTACCCCATCAATAAGGTGATGGCTCGCGCATTCCAGGCATATATGCAACGCCGCGGCTAGCCTTTGCACTTCACCCTCCGAAGTTTCTTGCACAGTGATTTCATTAGCGAATCAAGTTGGGCGCAATTACTGTGGAGAGAAAATGCCGCTCTTTCGATATCTAAGGTTGTGGTTCCATGAGTTCCCCTAATGATTCCCTATCAGCAACGACGCCGCGCACCTCACTGGTCCTTGTGTTGACGGGTATGGGTGCGCTGTTGGTCGTCGTCGGGGTCATCGCCCTGATCGCCACAGACCCGGTGAACTGGTTCGGGGTTGGCCTGGCGTGGTTCGCGGGGGTGTACAGCATGGTGCTGGCGCGCTTGGTGCGCAACCGTCGCCTTGAACCGAAGAAGTAATAGTTCGTGTTAAACCATCGGAGCCAGTGCGAGATCTCGCACTGGCTCCGATTTTTTGTCTAGCTTAGGTGGCTAACGGTTAGCGGAACTCTCCGCCCATACCGTAGTCTTCCAGCGGAATGGCCTGGAAGTCACCACCGATTTCGGTGTCCATGCCCGGGTAATCGAAGTCCGGGAATGCGGCTGCACCGGTAAACATGTTTGCCTTGGCGTCGTCGGTTGGCTCCACGGCAACATTGGTGTAGCGATCCAGGCCGGTACCGGCTGGGATGAGCTTACCGATGATGACGTTTTCCTTCAGACCCAACAGCGGATCAGCCTTGGCTTCCATGGCGGCTTGCGTCAGGACGCGAGTCGTCTCCTGGAAGGATGCGGCCGACAACCACGAGTCGGTGGCCAACGATGCCTTGGTGATACCCATGAGCTCGTCACGACCAACGGCTGGACGTTTGCCTTCGGCCACAGCGGCGCGGTTGGCTGCAATGAACTGCGCACGGTCTGTGAGTTCACCAGGCAGCAGGGTGGTCTCACCGGAGTCGATGATCGTCACGCGACGTAGCATCTGGCGGACAATGACTTCCACGTGCTTGTCGTGAATGCCAACACCCTGTGATTGGTAGACCTCTTGGACCTCGTCGACCAGGAACTTCTGGGCGGCACGCGGGCCAAGAACGCGAAGGACCTGCTTCGGATCGATCGCACCGGAGACCAGCTGGGTGCCGACCTCGACGTGCTGACCGTCTTCGACCAACAAGCGGGAACGGCGCAGGACCGGGTAGGCCATTTCTTCTGAGCCGTCATCTGGTGTCAGAACCAGACGGATCTGCTTATCGTCTTCTTCGATGGTCACACGACCGGCGAACTCGGAGATTGGCGCGACACCCTTCGGGGTACGAGCTTCAAAGAGTTCCTGAATACGTGGCAGACCCTGGGTAATATCGTCAGCTGATGCAACACCACCGGTGTGGAAGGTACGCATGGTCAGCTGGGTACCTGGTTCACCAATCGACTGTGCGGCGATAATGCCGACGGCCTCACCGATGTCAACGACCTTGCCGGTCGCCATGGAACGGCCGTAGCACTTGGCACAGGTTCCCACAGCTGAGTCACAGGTCAGCACCGAACGAATCCGGATCTCGGAGACGCCAGCGTCGCGCAGGATGTTCAGCTTGGTGCTGCCAATGTCCTCGCCGCCCTCGACGATAACGTTGCCGTCAGCATCTTTGGCGTCGGTTGCAAGCACACGGGAGTAGGCCGAGGTTTCGATATCATCGACCAAGACCAGCTCGCCGTTTTCGTTTGGCTCAGCGATAACGGTGTTCAGACCACGACGAGTGCCACAGTCTTCTTCGCGCACGATGACGTCCTGGGAGACGTCCACCAGACGACGGGTCAGGTACCCGGAGTTTGCGGTCTTCAACGCGGTATCGGCGAGACCCTTACGGGCGCCGTGGGTAGCGGAGAAGTATTCCAGAACCGACAGGCCCTCACGGTATGAGGACTTGATCGGGCGTGGGATAATCTCACCCTTCGGGTTAGCAACCAGACCACGGATACCGGCAATCTGACGGACCTGCAACCAGTTACCACGAGCACCGGAAGTAACCATCCGGTTGATGGCGTTCTGTTTGCCCATACCCTTCTGCATTGCGGCAGCGACTTCGTCGGTGGCGCTGTTCCAGGTATCGATCAGTTCGGCACGGCGCTCATCATCGGAGATGAGACCGGTGTCGTACTGGGTCTGTACTTTGGCTGCCTGATCTTCGTAGAACTCCATGATGGTGGCTTTATCGAAGTTCGAGGTGATGTCGGAGATCGCCACGGTGACACCCGACCAGGTGCCCCAGTAGAAACCAGCATCTTTGAGGTTGTCCAGTGCGCGTGCTGTTTCAACCATTGGGTAGCGTTCGGCTAGGTCGTTGACCAATTCGCCGAGGGTACCTTTGGTTGCAACCATTTCCACCCATGGGTAGTTGGCTGGGAGCAACTGGTTGAACAGGACCCGTCCGATCGTGGTTTTCAGGTTGACACGTTGGCCTTCTTCCCAACCTTCTGGTGCAGGCTGCACCGCAGAGGGGACAAAGTTGTCAACACCAATGGTCACGGTGGCATTGAGGTGTACCTGTCCGGCGTCCATGGCCATGATGGCTTCACCCAGTGACGAGTAGGCATTGCCTACCCCGACGACGTCGTCTTGGACGTCGGTCAGGTGGTTGAGTCCGATGACCATATCCTGCGATGGCACCGCAACGGCGCGACCATCGGATGGTTTCAGGATGTTGTTGGACGACAGCATCAGCAGGCGTGCTTCAGCTTGGGCTTCGGGGCTCAGCGGCAGGTGGACTGCCATCTGGTCACCATCGAAGTCCGCGTTGAACGCAGCACAGACCAGTGGGTGCAGCTGAATCGCTTTACCTTCAACCAGCTGTGGTTCGAACGCCTGGATACCCAGACGGTGCAGGGTTGGTGCGCGGTTGAGCAGTACCGGATGTTCGGTAATGACTTCTTCGAGCACGTCCCAGACCTGTGGGCGGGTACGTTCAACCATGCGCTTGGCCGACTTGATGTTTTGGGCGTGGTTGAGGTCAACCAGACGCTTCATCACAAACGGCTTGAACAGTTCCAGCGCCATTTGTTTAGGCAGACCGGCCTGGTGCAGTTCCAGCTGTGGACCGACTACGATGACCGAACGGCCCGAGTAGTCGACACGTTTACCCAGCAGGTTCTGACGGAAACGGCCCTGTTTACCCTTGAGCATGTCTGACAGCGATTTCAGCGGACGGTTACCCGGTCCGGTGACCGCACGGCCACGACGACCGTTATCAAACAGTGAGTCAACGGATTCCTGCAGCATGCGCTTTTCGTTATTCACGATGATCTCGGGTGCACCGAGTTCCAGCAGACGCTTCAGACGCGAGTTGCGGTTGATCACACGACGGTAGAGGTCGTTGAGGTCAGAGGTCGCAAACCGGCCACCGTCCAGCTGCACCATGGGGCGCAGTTCTGGTGGAATGATCGGAACAGCGTCCAGGACCATGCCTTCTGGCGAGTTGTCGGTCGTCAGGAAAGCGTTGACGACTTTCAACCGTTTCAGCGCGCGTGTCTTGCGCTGACCTTTACCGGTCTGGATGATTTCGCGCAGGTGCTCTGCTTCGCCCTGGAGGTCGAAGTTCTGCAGACGACGCTGAATGGATTCAGCACCCATCGAGCCTTCGAAGTACTCGCCGTACTTGTCTCGCATGGCGCGGAAGATTTGCTCGTCGCCCTCGAGGTCACCGACCTTGAGGTTTTTGAAACGCTCCCAGACGTCTTCCATCTGTGAGATTTCAGCTTCAGAGCGCTTGCGAACCTGACCCATGGTCTTTTCGGCCAGGGACTTGGCTTTTTCACGCTCGGCGGCTTTGGCACCGGATTTTTCCAGTTCGGCGAGTTCTTCTTCGAGTTCGCGCTGGATGGCTGCGATATCGGAGTCGAGTTGTTTTTTCAGGAAGTTGACTTCCTGGTCGTACTCGGCCTGCAGGTTTGGCAGATCAGCATGACGGGCTTCTTCGTCCACGTCGGTGATCATGTAGGCAGCGAAGTAGATGATCTTTTCCAGATCCTTCGGTGCCAGGTCCAGCAGGTAGCCAAGACGTGATGGCACGCCTTTGAAGTACCAGATGTGGGTAACTGGAGCAGCCAGTTCGATGTGGCCCATACGGTCACGACGAACCTTGGAACGAGTGACTTCTACGCCACAGCGTTCACAGATGATGCCTTTGTAGCGGACGCGCTTGTACTTACCGCAGTAGCATTCCCAGTCACGGGTTGGGCCGAAGATGCGTTCACAAAACAGGCCGTCTTTTTCTGGCTTGAGTGTTCGGTAGTTAATGGTTTCAGGTTTTTTGACCTCGCCATAGGACCATTCGCGGATTTGGTCTGCGGTGGCCAGTCCGATGCGCATGAGGCCGAATGAGTTTTCTGTGGACATAGTCCTTATGAACTCCTGGTTCTAAAAATGGATGAAAGACTGATTGGTGAGGAGAACTTAGACTTCTTCTACCGAGCTGGGTTCAGCGCGGGAGAGATCGATGCCAAGTTCTTCAGCAGCACGGAATGAATCTTCATCCGAGTCACGCATTTCGATGTTGCGACCGTCAGCGGAGAGTACTTCCACGTTCAGGCACAATGACTGCATTTCTTTGATCAGTACCTTGAAGGATTCTGGAACCCCAGGTTCAGGAATGTTTTCACCTTTGACGATCGCCTCGTAGACCTTCACACGGCCGTGGACGTCGTCCGATTTGTGCGTCAGCAGTTCCTGCAGGGTGTAAGCGGCACCGTATGCTTCCAGTGCCCACACTTCCATTTCACCAAAGCGCTGACCACCGAACTGTGCTTTACCACCCAGTGGCTGCTGGGTGATCATCGAGTACGGTCCGGTCGAACGAGCGTGGATCTTGTCGTCGACCAAGTGGTGCAGTTTCAGCATGTACATGTAACCAACCGAGATCTGTTCTGGGAATGGTTCCCCAGAGCGGCCGTCAAACAGCGTTGCTTTACCGCTGCTGTCCATCAGGCGTTCGCCGTCGCGGGTTGGGTTGACGTGATCCAACAGGCCGGTGACTTCTTCGGCTTCAGCACCGTCGAAGACCGGGGTGGCGACGTTGACCGGTCCGGTGTCACGCGGCAGATTTGGTAGTTTCTTCAGGAAGTCTGGTTCGCCTTCGACTTTCCAGCCGTTAGCGGCAGCCCAACCCAGGTGCAGTTCCATGACCTGGCCCAGGTTCATACGCCCTGGTACACCCAGTGGATTCAGGATCATATCGACTGGCGTACCGTCGGCCAAGAATGGCATGTCTTCGACGGGAAGGATCTTGGCGATAACGCCCTTGTTCCCGTGGCGGCCTGCCATCTTGTCGCCGTCTTGGATTTTACGCTTCTGCGCAACGTAGACGCGGACCAGCTGGTTGACACCTGCGGGTAGATCGTCGTCTTCGTCACGGTCAAAGATGCGCACACCAATAACGGTTCCGGATTCACCGTGGGGTACCTTCAATGAGGTGTCACGGACTTCCTTGGATTTCTCACCGAAGATCGCACGAAGCAGGCGTTCTTCTGGTGTCAGTTCGGTTTCACCCTTCGGGGTGACACGACCTACCAGAATGTCGCCGGATTCCACCTCTGCACCGATATGAATGATGCCGCGTTCGTCCAGCTGTGCCAGAACTTCGTCCGAGACGTTTGGAATGTCACGAGTGATTTCCTCGGCACCCAGTTTCGTATCGCGGGCGTCGACTTCGTATTCTTCGATGTGAATCGAGGTCAATACGTCATCGGAGACCATGCGCTGCGAGACGATGATGGCGTCTTCGAAGTTCAGACCTTCCCATGGCATGAACGCGACCAGCAGGTTCTTACCAAGCGCCAGTTCACCGTTATCGGTCGATGGGCCGTCAGCCAGCACCGAGCCGTATTCCACGCGGTCACCTTCGGAAACGCGGACTACCTGGTTGTAGGCGTTGCCCTGGTTGGAGCGAGAGAATTTCATGACCGGGTAGTGGCGGGTTGTGCCTTCGTCTTCCATTACGGTGACGAGATCAGCAGCAACTTCGGTCACCACACCGGGTTTCTGCGCGATGATCGAATCCCCTGCGTCGATGGCAATGGGTTTCTCCATGCCGGTACCAACCAGTGGTGCTTCGGATTCAATCAGTGGTACGGCCTGACGCTGCATGTTGGCACCCATCAGGGCGCGGTTGGCATCGTCGTGCTCAAGGAATGGGATCAGTGCGGTTGCAGCCGACACCATCTGACGTGGCGATACGTCCATGTAGTCAATATCGTCAGGCTCGGCGAGGATTGGTTCACCGTCACCACCGCGCTGGCGAGACATAACCAGCTCTTCGGCGAAGGTGCCATCGTCGTTGAGCACCGCGTTGGCCTGGGCGATCTGCACATGCAGTTCGTCATCAGCAGTGAGGTATTCAACCTGGTCGGTGACCTGGCCGTCTACGACTTTCCGATATGGGGTTTCGATGAAACCAAAGGCGTTGATGCGACCATAGGTTGCCATCGAACCGATCAGCCCAATGTTTGGACCTTCCGGGGTTTCAATGGGGCACATTCGGCCGTAGTGCGATGGGTGCACGTCACGGACTTCCATGCCGGCACGGTCACGTGACAAACCACCTGGGCCAAGCGCCGAGAGACGACGCTTGTGTGTCAGACCGGCCAGCGGGTTGCCCTGGTCCATGAACTGGGACAGCTGCGAGGTTCCGAAGAATTCGCGGATAGCGGCAACGACCGGGCGGATGTTGATCAGCGTTTGCGGCGTAATGGCCTCGACGTCCTGAGTGGTCATGCGTTCACGGACCACACGCTCCATACGCGACAGACCGGTACGGATCTGGTTTTCGATCAGTTCACCAACCGCGCGGATACGACGGTTTCCGAAGTGGTCAATATCGTCGACCTCGACCGGAACGTCGATCTCTTCGCCCTTGCGGGTGCCTTTGATCTTGGAGTCACCGTTGTGCAGCGCTGCAATGAAATGCACCATTTGGGTGACATCTTCTTCGGTGAGGACCAGCGAAGAAGGGTCACCAAGTGGGGCGTCGACGCCCAGCTTGCGGTTGAGCTTGTAACGCCCAACTTTGGCCAGATCGTAACGGCGCTCGGTGAAGTACAAGTTTGCCAACAGGTTCTGTGCGGAGTCGACAGAAACAGGCTCACCCGGACGCAGTTTGCGGTAAATATCTTTGAGTGCTTCTTCCTGGTCGGCAATGCCGTCTTTTTCCAGGGTGAGCATCATGGAGTCATACTGTCCGAACTCTTCACGAATGCGTGATTCGGTCCAGCCCAGAGCTTTGAGTAGGACGGTGACGGGCTGTTTACGACGTCGATCGAGTCGGACCGACACCTGGTCACGACGGTCGATTTCGAGTTCGAACCACGCACCACGCGATGGAATGATGCGAGCGGTATAGATGTCTTTGTCGGTTGTTTTATCCGGGCTGCGCTCAAAGTAAGCGCCGGGGGAACGAACCAGCTGGGAGACCACGACACGTTCCGTGCCGTTAATGATGAAGGTTCCCTCATCAGTCATCAGTGGGAAGTCACCCATGAAGACGGTCTGCTGCTTGATTTCGCCGGTGTTGTAGTTCATGAACTCGGCTTTGACATACAGCGGTGCGGCGTAAGAAGCGTCACGTTCCTTTGCTTCTTCGGCCACCATTTTCGGGTCAGAGAATTCCGGCTCGGAAAACGACAGGGACATGGTGCCCTGGTAATCTTCAATCGGTGAGATTTCGTCAAAAATTTCTGCCAGACCAGAAGTGGTAACTACCGAATCGTCGCCGATTTCTTGTGCGCGTTTGACCTGCGCTACCCAGCGCTCATTGCCCATCAGACGGTCAAAGGACTCCGTCTGTAGCGCAAGGAGATTGGGCACAGCGAGAGGCTCAGCAATCTTTGCAAAAGAAACCCGACCGGCTGAAGAGCCATGTCGATAGTTTGTAGCGGTTGTGTTATCAGAGGTGCTAGAAGCGACCAACAGCGATCCTTTCACAGACCTTCCAAAATTTTAGGTACACGTAGTGCCCAACTATCCAGCCAGATACGCCACGGGACGAAGACACGGGACCCACCGCTATATGAAGGTCTAACCGCTCTTGTGTATGATCCTGTGGAGATGGTGCCGCACAGCGCTAAACGCTGGGGACACCAAAACGACCTGGAGACAGGGTTACGCAAAGAATCAGCATAGCTTGACGCAACCCTATTTGTCCAGTAGGTTGTCATGCTTTCGCAAAGATCAGTCGATTATCGCTTATGATCTTCCCCACGGACTTGTTCTACAATATGGTCGATAAGTTCATCCAAAACCGCGATGCCATCGGTTACCCCGCCCAGAGAACCGGGGAGCGTCACCACAAACGTCGTATCGATCATGCCCGCGACCCCGCGAGACAGTGCGGCATGGGGGGTCGTACGCAAGCCGCGGAGCAAAATAGCCGTCATGACATGGGGTAGGTACTGGTCGATATACGGGCTGATGGCCTCTACGGTCTGATCCGTTGGCGAGATACCGGTCCCCCCACTGGTGATGAGCACGTCGGGCATCGGACCGTACTCTCCGGCGGTGAGGTGTTGGAGCGTATCAGCCAGGTCATGATCAGCCACGACCCACGCTTCGGGGGTGTCATAGCCCTTGTCGCGTAACCACTGCACCAATTTTGGCCCCGCATCGTCGTCATACACGCCTGCCGCCGCACGGGTCGAAGCGATCAACACTATCCCGGTCGCACCGGGGTGCTCACTTGTGGACGCGTGATGGTCGGTCGGGAGGGTGACGCTTCTGGGTAGCGGCCCCACAGGGGCGTCCAGCCTGGCGTCGGCAAAAAGATGGACGGTGACGGATTGCCCCGGTTTCACTCGAGCCATTGCTGGGATTTCTACCAGCGCGTTTGCTCCAACCGCTTGTGCCACCAGATGTGAACCAGCATCCCCCTGAAGTTGCGCTACCAGTTCGGAACCATGCATTCCGACGACGGCTCGCCGATATTGGGTCTTCCCTCGGATGCCCGTCGCCGAGTGATTGAGCCGGGCGGTCACCTTAAGGGGCTCATAACCGGATGCAAAAGCCTCCCAGAGCGCGGGGAGCACCAGCACGCGCATCGAAACCAACGTAGAAATAGGATTGCCCGGCACCGCGATGATCGGAGTCGTGCCATACAGCGCATATCCTTGGGGGCCACCCGGTTGTTGGTCGACTTTCCCAACCCAAGAATCTGGGAGCCGTTCGAACAGCTGCCGCACGACCTCATATTTGCCTTCTGAAATGCCGCCGGATGTCAGGATCAGGTCCGGTGCGTGCTCGCGGATGAGCGCATCCAGAACTTTCCGAAAGTCACGCAGGTCATCCGACGTCGCCGCCGTGGCGACGACGTTCATGCCGTGGGTTGCTGCTAGTGATTGGATTAACGGCGTGTTGGCATCAAAGATCTTGGCGGGCACCGGAGAACTCCCGGCCACGACCTCATCGCCACCGGCAATCACGGCGATTCGTGGACGGGCCCGAACCGGCAACTCGGTCAGCCCCTGGGATGCTGCAGCCGCGACCAACGCGGCATCAATCACGTCACCTTCCCGAGCCAAGAGGGTGCCGGCTTTCATATCACTACCGGTCTTGCGGATGAACGCCCCGACTTCAACCGCCGGAAGCGTGACGTACTCACCGGTCTGAACAAACTGCGGCGGGTGAGCGTGTTCTATCGGCACGATGGCCACCACGTCATCGGGAATCTGGGCGCCGGTCATAATAGGCACAGCGGTGTCATGGCCGTAGCCATTGACCCCGTATTGATAAACCTCTGCCGGATCGGTGCCGGCGGGGATATCTGGCCCGACTCGGAAACGACCGCCTGCTACATTGGCATACCCGATGCCGTACCCATCCATCTGCGAATTATCGAATCGGGGTGACGGGGTGGTGGCAATCAGATCGGTGGCTAGCCGCCACCCGACACTTTGATGAACCGGCAAACTGACCGCCGGCAATGGTCCGACCGTCTCAGCCAGCAATCGAGCTAAGGTTTGGAAATAGCGTGCAGTCGATAGGCTCACGATTGGGCTCCGGGGTCTTCAAGGGACCAATCACCCGATTTTCCACCCGTTTTTTCTAAGACTTTAATGTCGGTGATCGCTGCCCGAGGGTCGACCGCTTTGATCATGTCATACAGCGTCAAGGCTGCGGTGGACGCGGCCGATAAGGCTTCCATTTCGACGCCCGTGACCCCGGTAGTTTTGACTAAGGCCTCCACGCGAACCGTGCCGGCTCCAGTATCGGATTTGAAGTCCACGGTGATCTTGCCTAACGGGATGGGATGACATAGCGGAATCGTTTCCCAGGTCTTTTTCGCCGCCATGATGCCAGCGACCCGAGCCACCGGCAGCGCATCGCCTTTAGGCAGTCCCCCGGCCATGATCATTTCGATGACCTCGGAGCGTGTTACGACGACAGCCTGGGCTCGTGAAGTTCTCGAGGTGGTGGCTTTTTCAGTGACATCCACCATGTGGGCCGAACCGTCGGCACGCACGTGGCTGAGTTGGTCGTCCATAGTTCCCTTTCATCCACTATTGCCAAGGTCTAGACTAACTATAGAACGGAACCCTAAAATTTCGCCCCAACATTCCGCGCAACCAAGGTTGCGACGGCAAGGAGCACTCTTTGTCAGGTTTAATCGATCAATTCGGCCGTACCGCGACCGATCTTCGGATGTCACTCATCGATAAATGCAATCTGCGCTGTCGCTATTGCATGCCGGCCGAAGGTCTCGATTGGCTTCAAAAAGATCAGCTGCTCGCCGCGCACGAGGTCATTCGGTTGGCCGATATCGGGATCAGTCACTTGGGCATCGACAAAATTCGCTTCACCGGCGGGGAGCCCTTAGTACGTGCTGACTTAGTGGACATCCTTGCCGGTGTGCATGCAGCCCACCCAGATGTTGAGCTGTCGATGACGACCAATGGGATTAACCTGGAACGTAAAATCGATGATCTGGTGGCAGCAGGCCTCAGCCGCATCAATGTCTCGCTGGACACCGTTTGCCCTGAGACCTTTGCCAAGATCACTCGTCGCGACCGGCTGACCAAAGTCCTGTCTGGCTTACATTCCGCAAAAGCTGCCGGCTTGGAACCGATCAAGATTAACGCCGTACTGCTTCGTGGTATCAATGACCAGCAAGCCGCTGAACTTTTGACCTGGACGCTGGAACACGGCTACGCGCTGCGGTTTATTGAACAGATGCCGCTTGACGCGGACCATAAATGGAAACGCGACAACATGGTCACCGCCAAGGAAATCCGCGCCCAGATCTCCCAGGTTTACACGCTGACACCCCATGAGGAACCACGCGGTTCAGCCCCGGCAGAACTGTTTGATGTGCGCGACAAAACCACACACGAGATCCTCGGGACAGTGGGCATTATTGCGTCGGTGACCGAACCATTCTGTGCCGAATGTTCACGCACCCGTTTGACCGCCGACGCTAAGGTCCGGTCGTGCTTGTTCTCACACGAGGAGACCGACCTGATGGCACTGCTACGCAGTGGCGCATCCGATGAGGTCATCGCCGATGCGTGGCGCACCGCGATGTGGCACAAACCCAAGGCTCACGGTCAGACCAAGACCGGCTTGGGTATGCCTGGTTTCGTCCAGCCCGAGCGCAGCATGAGCGCTATCGGCGGGTAGGTATGACCGTCACTCCCCCCGTTGCAGGGCTGTTTGCGATTATCCTGGCCGGGGGTGCCTCCTCTAGGCTGCACGCCACGAGCCCCCACCCGGTCACGGATAAACCCCTGTTGGAGTTTGAGGGTGAACCTCTCATTACTCGAGTGCTTGCCGAGACGGCCCGAGCGGTTCTGGCGCAACACACAGTGGTGGTCGGGCCGTCATCACTGCCCACCGGTGATATCGCCACGGTGTCGGAAGATCCTCCTCGTGCCGGGCCGTACCTGGCCGTCAGGGCAGGACTGCAATATTTCACCGAAGAACTCGGGCCGGCTACCACTGGTCAAGGAGTCTTGCTCCTTGCGGCTGATATGCCGTGGATCGGACTAGGAATCAGCGCGTTAGCTGAGCATCATCAAAAGCACGGGCCAGATTCGAAGGTCGCTGTGGTCGAGTCCGCTGGACGAATTCAACCGCTTTTGTCGTACCTACCCCGTCCTTTAGGCGAGGAGTTATTTGCTGAACCGCTGCTCAACGCGGGTATTTGGCACGCCCTGCGCAAGACGCCCTACCGTGGCATTGAACTGCCTGCTCATGCCGGTGCGGATGTAGATACCTACCAAGATGCCCTCGAGTACGGGGTAACGTTCAACGACTAGAGGTATCAGGACTGCGATGGTTGTTCCATCTCGAGGTTCTGGAAGGAATCTGCAGGAAACTCTAAGACGTCCCCATTGAGGATGGGAGGATGCTCGTAAGCTAGAACCGCAGAGAGTCCCAAGCGAAATAATGTGCCGTGGCCTACCAAGATCACGTTCTGCGACGGGTGGTGACGCGCGATATGGCGAAAAGCCCCCAGCGCACGATGCTGGACTTCTTCATCAGATTCTTCAGCGCACATGAGCTCCATGCGAGTTTCTTCATCAAAATCCGCCAAGTGGATGCCTTCAGCCGGACCGAAATCGCGTTCAATGAGATTGTCGAGTGTCTGTACGCGTGCCATGCCTAGGATCTCAGCGACTCGTTGTGCGGTTTGGACAGACCGTATCAACGGTGAGGAGTAGATTGCATGCCATTGCCCCCTGCGCTGCAGGGTCTGGGCAGCTTTCGTGGCCTCAAAGTATCCCTCGGCGCTCAAGGGATTGTCGGTACGACCCTGGAGTAATCGCTTTCGACTCCACTCCGTGCGTCCGTGACGTACAAAAGCCCACTTCATTGTCGTTGTCCTTACTCAGGTTATTGATGTATTTAGGCTTACGGGTACGAAGCGACCGGTCTGTGAATACGAAAAATGTTCTTGGTAAACAGTAGGTGACAACTGCGTGATCCGACTTGAACTGCATTTTCGGTATTAAAACGCTTCACCCCGCTGCAATTGCAGCGGGGTGAAGTCGACGTCAGTTAAGAACTGATGCGTAACTGAAGCTTATTTTACGGTGACGGTCGCGCCAGCGCCTTCGAGTGCTTCCTTGGCAGCGTCTGCAGCAGCCTTGTCAACACCCTCGAGGACAGCCTTTGGAGCGGCATCAACGAGGTCTTTGGCGTCTTTCAGACCCAGGGAGGTCAGAGCGCGAACTTCTTTAATAACACCGATCTTGGCGTCACCAGGAGATTCGAGAACAACGTCGAATTCGGTCTGTTCTTCAGCAGCGGCGTCGTCGCCACCACCGGCTGGAGCAGCAGCCATTGCGACTGGTGCAGCAGCGGTTACGTCGAATTCTTCTTCAAATGCTTTGATGAATTCGGACAGTTCTAGCAGGGATAGCTCTTTGAAAGCATCCAACAGTTCTTCAGTGGACAGTTTTGCCATGATATTGGCTCCTTTGCGATAAAAGTCTTGGGTCTGGTTGTGTGGCACGTAATGTGCCAGCGGTTATGCAGCTTCGTCTTGCTTTTCGCGCAGCGCTTCTGCGAGGCGAACAGCTTTCTCGAGTGGGGCTTGGAATGTAGCGGCTGCCTTGGACAGGGAGCCCTTCATTGCGCCAGCCATCATCGATAGCAAAGTCTCGCGAGATTCGAGGTTTGCCAACTGGATAACTTGGGCTTCATCAAGTGGTTGGCCATCCATGTAGCCGCCCTTGATGACCAGTTTGTCGTGGTCCTTGGCGAAATCACGAATGACTTTAGCAACGTCTACAGTCTCACCTGAGACGAATGCGATTGCGGTAGGACCGGTGAGTTTGCCTTCTAGAGCTGTAACTCCGGCCTGTTCTGCCGCAATAGCAGTCAGCGTGTTCTTCGCCACGGCGTAAGTAGCGTTCTCACCCAGAGCACGACGCAGGTTCGTGATCTCTTCTACGGTGAGACCACGGTATTCTGTGAATACAGCTGAGGATGAGTTGCGGAACAGTTCCGCAAGCTCTTCCACGGCTGCAGTTTTTTCAGCATTCGCCATGGCACTCCTTCCTTCGTGGATATGCCGGTCACCCAAACACAAAAACGCCCCGTGCAGGTGCACAGGGCGCAAAGAGTCTGGAGCTGCAAAAATCGCAGGAGTTCTATGCCATCATGTCCACCTACGCGGGCCGCTCATATACGAGCTTTTATAGTCACACCTATTTGGCACAGGTGTAATACAACCGGCGGTCTTCGGTACGCATTACCTTACAGAGTTTCCGCTCGCATTTGCAAATCGAGCACCAGAAACGAAAACACTGCCTCCTGTCTAGCTCTCGATGAACTGGTCAGGAAGCCAAACCGGACGGATGACCAGCATCATCTGACGACGATGTCGAAGTTCTGGTTTCATGGGTGTCGGGTAAGCGTCGATGCCGTGCTGTTGAAGCCTCAGCCGCGTAGCGCAGGACGCCTGGGATGCCCTCACACTGATAGACCGCCCGTTGTCGGGTTGCTCCGGTACCTTCGGCCAGCAACAGCTCTAGTCCAGCTCGAACTAGTTCATCATCACCGAAAGCTTCGATATATGGGAGTGCGTGCTGGAAGGCTTGCCATACTAGCTTTTTGGCAGGGTACGGAGTGCCGCTAAACGGATCGAGCAAACGTCCTGTCAGACCAAACTTTGCTGCTTGCCAAAGGCTCACATCAAGTAGCTCGACCTGGGGTTGGGACCGTGGAGGTTGATCGACAGCGGCACTGACCAGACCACGGATGAGGGCCGCCAAGACAACGGCGTCTGAGACCTGCAGTTGCACATCACAGGCCCTGACCTCAATGGTGGGGTGACGGTGCGACAAGCGTGCCAACCAGCAAATACCACCGTGGTCAGTGACCACATCGCTGGCCAACAGTGCTTCGACGCGCCTGGTGTAGTCCTCAAAATCCTGGAAATATGGGGGCATGCCACTGACCATCCACCGGCGGTAGTGAATGGTCCGCCAGCTAGCGAAACCGGAATCTCTGCCCTGCCAGAAAGGTGAATTCGCACTGAGCGCCGTCAGCAAGGGCAGCCACGGGCGAAGACCGTTGAGCGCTTGTACGCCTGCTTCCGGGTTAGGGATGGTGACGTGGACGTGCATCCCGTTAATGTATTGGTCCGCTGCGATGCCGGGGGCGAGCTCTGCTAATTGGAGGTACCGGTCCGCATCGCTGATCGTTGCGCCGCGCCCATCGATCCGAGGTGCAGCGCCCACCGGCACTGCGGCGATGTTGAACTGACGCGTCACGGCGGCCAGTTCTTGCCGAAAAGCTAACAGGGCCTCAGTGGCAGTTTGCGTATCTCCCAAGACCGCTGAGGCGTGCTCGATCTGACATCGAAGCCACTCAAGTGTGGCCTGGCCACCGGCTACGGCAATGTGTTGTAAGGCGGCCGTCTGATGCTTCGTGGGGGCAACCGGGAATAACGCGTCTTGATCAACGAGTAAGAATTCTTCTTCTATCCCCAGCAGGGTCATGGAGTGACAGTAACACGACGCACCCGGCTGATACTAGAAATCTTCTGCTGCTATCTGCCGTGCTGATGCGCTCATACCGGTAGAGGTACTCCTGACCGTTGGGTGTTATTCAGCGTCCTTGATATCAAGCCGTGCTTGGCCGACAAGAAAGGCCAATTGAGCTCCGTTATCAGCGTCAGCTTTTTGCATAGCACGCGTCACCGTGGATTTGACGGTATCCGGTGCGATGTTCAGTTCCGCACCAATCTGCTTATAGGACTTGCCGTGTCCGATAAGATGCGCAACTTCCAGTTCGCGCGGTGCTAATGCGGCGATACGTTCCCTGGCTTGAGCGATTTCGGGCGCGGTGGAGGGACGGAGAAAGCTTTCAATGAGGCGGATAGTGGTTTGCGGTGAAACCATAGGCTCCCCGTCTGCTGCCGCACGAAGCGCTGGGAGTAGTAGTGTTTCGGCATCGTTTTTGAGAATAAAGCCGACTGCCCCAGCCTCGAGTGCCCCGCGAGTATACGACTCGAGATCGAAACTTGTGGCGGCCAGAACTTTGGGTGGGTTAAGCAAGTTTTGGACACGTCGAATAGATTCCACGCCGTCGATCTCACCTGGCAGGTAGAGGTCCATGACGACCAAATCAGGTCGAGTATCGCGTATCTGCTGCAAAGCATCCAGCCCGTTTGTCGCGGAACCGACCACTTCCATCGTCGGGTCAGCTTCGACAATGGCCACGAGGTTCCGCAGCGTCATGGTCTCGTCGTCTACTATCACTACCCTGATTGCCACACGGAAAGCCTAGCACCGCGGGTGGGACACGTTTAGAGTGCTTCGACCGACTCCAATGTCCAGGGCAGATGGACTGTGAGCCGAAAGTGCTGAGGAAGATACTCTTCTTGGATCCTTCCGCCGAGGAGCTCGGCCCGCTCTTTGATGCCCAGCAACCCGGTGCCGGTCCCGCCCGCAAAATGATGCTGCGCGTCGCGTGTGTTGGTGAACTCCAGCAATAGGCCTTCCCCGGGCTGCCCTTCCAGCCGAAGGTTCACACGTTTATCGGTGCTGTGACGTAAAGCGTTCGTTAGGGCTTCCTGGGTAATCCGTAATACGGCTCGTTGCAGCGCGTCTGGGGCGGCCTCGTAGTTATTGAGCATGATCTGCGGTTGAATGGTCAGACCTTGGTGCACAGCGTCATCTAAGAGGGCTTTGAGGTCCTGGAACCCACTGGGAGCGACCGAAGGAACTGTTGGTTCTTTCTCGCCTTGGGCTCTCAGTGAGGTGACGAGGGTTCGGAGATCTTTGAGCGCTTGATCCGAATAGCGTTTCGTATCCTGCAGGGCGCTGGTGAGTTCCGCATCGTGGCTGGTAGCTAAAGATTTTTGCATTTGGCCAGCCTGCAAGGACAGTGCGGTGAGGCGTTGGGCGAGCGTATCGTGCACCTCCCGCGCCAAATATTCGCGTTCCGTCTGGCGGGTCATTTCCGATGAGAGCACTTCGCGATCGTGTTCTGCTGCTTCAACGGTATCGTGTGCTTGGCGCATTCGGCGGCGGTGGCGGGTGGTAAAGCCAATGGACAGTACGAGCCCCAGCGTTGCAAATCCGAAAGTCAGTACCACCAGAGCTGCGACAGTGGTATCGAAGTCGGCTTCCCAGCGCCACAGCGCAAGAAGATGCCAGACAATATTCACCACGATGGCGGCCAGTCCTACGCCGCTGATTATCCAATGCCAACGGTAGTGTGCTCGTACAATCCACACGGTCAACCCAATGGCCAGCACATACGGATCGCCTTGCAAGATCACCGCGTAAAACGCTCCGGTGATGATCAAGGCCAGCGGGATTTTGCGGTACCACGGAATCAGGAGCAGTAAGAGGTAGCCAATGACGAACCGGACCGCCCCGAGATCGGAAATCTCATCATAACCAGCTCCGCTGAAGTTTTCGGGTGCGGTCAGTGTGGCAAGAACGGTCACAAGGGAACCGACGAACATCATGGCAGCACGGACCACGATGGCCAGTATTGCGTGCCAGAAGCGAGAGTTCTTCGTCGGTGTCGTCATGGTCTCACAGTCTAGTCAGCGTATCGTTTGCCGTGAGCACCCCTTCGGTGGTGTTGAGATACCCGATCGGGTATGAAGGTTTACCCGGTTCGTGGTGTATCCCATCTCGCTGAGTTCCTAGCGTTGTAGGTGTTCAGTTTTCTCACACCTATTCGAAAGGTCGCTATGTCTACGAGTACACAACTGCACCCACCGGTTCAGGAGCACAAATCGCGCAACACGGTGGGACTCATCGCGTTGATCACCGCGATTGTGGGCGCCGTGTTCGCCGTTATCCCTGGAGCAGTCATTATTGGGTGGATTCTGTTGCCCATTGCGTTCGTATTATCGATCATCTCGTTGTTTATGAAAGATCAAAAACGCGGTCAGGGCATCGCGGCCCTGATCATATCCATTGTGGGGACCGTCATTGGGTTCATCGTATTTTTCGCAGTGGTTGCTACCTCGGTAGATGAAGCCTTCAGCGAGGATGTTGAGATTCAATCACCCGCAGACGGCGCAACCGAGGCCGACACCGAATCTGATGAAGACGCCTCCACGGACTCTGAGGAGCACGATGCCCCAAGCGGAGAAGAGGGCACCAGAGACAACCCGTTAGCTCTTGGAACCACTGTCGAAAGTGGTGACTGGGAAGTGACCGTCAACGGTGTCGATCTGGATGCCACTGATGCGATTATGTCCGAGAACTCGTTCAACGAGCAACCAGCCGACGGCAACGTCTATGTCATGGCTGATGTAACGACCACCTATATCGGCAGTGATCCGGAAGGCGAGACCCCTTATATCAGCATCGAGTATGTCTCGTCGGGCGGTAATTCGTTTGCCAGCCATGACGCGATGGTCGTGACGCCGAATGACTTCGACTCATTCGAAACTCTCTACGAAGGTGCTTCCACTTCAGGCAACATTGCGATGGAAGTCCCCCAGGAGGACCTCGAAGCCGGGACACTACGGGTTTCGCCGGGTCTTTTCGGTGATGCAGTGTTCTATGCGGTCCAGTAAGAAATGCACATAATGTTTCAGGTGCACAGATAGCACTGCGGGCCGGGGAAATGCTCCCCGGCCCGCAGTGGCTTCAGTACCCAAACTCGTTGGGTACGGTTTATTCGTCGTCTTCTGGCAGGACGCGAGTCACGTTTGGATCAACTGGAACGCCAGGCCCAAAGGTCGTGGCGACAGTGGACTTGGTGATGTAACGGCCCTTAGCAGCGGATGGTTTCAAACGAATGATTTCATCCAGTGCGGTGGCGTAGTTTTCCGTCAGCTGTTCAGCGGTAAAGCTGGTGTTGCCAATGATGAAGTGCAAGTTGGCGTGACGGTCAACGCGGAAGTCGATCTTTCCGCCTTTGATGTCTTTGACTGCCTGAGCAACGTTGGGAGTGACGGTTCCGGTACGCGGGTTTGGCATGAGGTTTCGTGGGCCCAGGATTTTACCAAGGCGACCAACGAGGCCCATCATGTCAGGTGATGCAACGGCGGCGTCGAAATCGGTCCAACCGCCCTGAATGCGCTCAACCAGGTCATCCGAGCCAACGAAATCTGCGCCAGCTTCTTCAGCTGCTGCAGCGTTGTCCCCTGTCGCGAAGACAACAACACGGGCGGTTTTACCGGTTCCGTGTGGCAGGTTTGCGGTACCACGTACCATCTGGTCTGCCTTACGGGGATCGACGGATAGTCGCATGGCGACTTCAACGGTGGTGTCGATGGATGATGGGTTGATTTCTTTTGCTAAAGCGATTGCTTCAGCTGGGGCGTACAGGCGATCTTCGATCTTTGCCGCGGCTGCTCTGTATGCTTTGCTGCGCTTTGCCATCTGCTTTTTCTCCTTATGCAGTTGTGGTGTCAACGGACCGCGCTCGGCCCTACCACGAAAATGTGAGAGGTGTTGAGGTTAGTCCTCAACGGTGATGCCCATGGAGCGGGCAGTTCCGGCAACGATTTTGGTTGCGGCGTCGAGGTCATTGGCGTTGAGGTCACGCATTTTGGTTTCGGCGATTTCTTGCGCCTGGGCCGTGGTGATCTTGCCAACCTTGACGGTGTGCGGAGTACCAGAACCCTTGTCGATGCCGGCAGCTTTTTTGATCAGCTGTGAGGCAGGCGGGGTTTTGGTGATGAAGGTGAACGAGCGGTCTTCGTAGACGGTGATTTCAACCGGCACGATGTTCCCGCGCATGGATTCGGTCTCAGCGTTGTAGGCCTTGACGAACTCCATCATGTTCACACCGTGCTGACCAAGTGCTGGGCCAACCGGTGGAGCAGGTGAAGCTGCACCCGCTTCGATCTGGAGTTTAATCAGACCTGCGACCTTTTTCTTTGGGGCCATTTTGGGGTCCTTTTCTTTTTCGGATAACGCCAGCCACAGGAGCGTGGGTGACGGGGCGATCACCGTGGCGCGGTGATCTGAACACAACAAGCCCGAACAAAGCTTTCGGGCTTGTCGTGAAGTCTGTTATGGATTTATTCGACCTTGCTGACTTCGTGGAAGCCGAGGGTCACGGGGGTTTCACGTTCGAAGATGGTAACCAAGACCACCAGCTGCTGGGATTCGACTTTGACTTCCGAAATCGTCGCTGGCAGCGATTCGAATGGACCCTCTTTGACGGTGACCGAGTCGCCAACTGCGAAATCGACAGTAACCTGGGGTGCTGCCTCTTGGGCGGCTTCGCCCTTGAGTGGAGCGCCAGCTTTTTCGGCTTCTTTTGCGGCTTCTTGCAGCAAGGAGGGTGCCAGCATGTCAAAGACTTCTTGCTGGCTGAGCGGGACAGGATCGTAGGCGTTGCCCACAAATCCGGTGACACCCGGGGTGTGACGAACAGCAGCCCAAGCGTCTTCGGTCATCTCCATGCGAACGAGCACATAGCCGGGCACACGTACGCGGTTAATCACCTTGCGTACGGTGTTTTTAATTTCGACGACTTCTTCCATCGGAACTTCGATTTCGTAGATGTCGTCTTCGACTTCTAGCGTTTGAATACGAGTTTCCAGATTTGCTTTCACGCGACGCTCGTAACCGGAGTACGTGTGAATGACATACCATTCACCCGGTGCGCGACGGAGCCGTGAACGGAGTTCTTCTTCGACCTGTTCTGGCGCTTTGACTGCAGGCTCGTCAGCTTCAGCGGGTTCTTCGACCTCGTCTTCGACAGGCTCTACGGCGTCTTCAGGTACCTCGGGAACTTCAACATCGGCGGTGACTTCGTCGAGAAGTTCTTCGCGCTCAATATCTTCGGCAACGTCGGAGGGTTCGCGGACTGCGACCTCACCGTTATCTGCTTCGACAGCCGGGACCTCGTCGCTGTTTTCGACATTGGCAGCTGCCTCGGCTGGTTCCTGTCGTTCGTTTGCAACGTCGTCGGTGACATCTTCGACCACGGCGTTGATGTCCTCAACCTCGGGGTCGATTTGTGGTTCGAGTTCGTTCTCCGACACTAGGTATCCTGCTTTCTCAACGGTCAATCACGGGTATGTACCAATATCTTCACTACGGGAAGTTCACCCGCGATACAAGTGAAGTTAATTAGAGGCCGTCAGAACCACCGAATACCCAGGACGCACCCATACCGAACAGCCAGTCGAGCAGGCTCACCAGCGCGATCACAATAACAACGAAGACCAGTACCACACCGGTCATTTTGATGAGTTCTTGTCGGGTCGGGGTGACGACCTTGCGCATCTCATCGACGACCTGGCGCAGGAACATCATGATGCGAGCAAAGACCCCACGCTTTTCAGCGGTTTGGGATGACGTAGACTTGCTCACTAATCCTCGCTCATATTGTTTGTGCTGATAGGTTCTTCGATTCCTTCGAACCTCATGCGCAGGGCAGACAGGACTCGAACCTGCAACCTACGGTTTTGGAGACCGTTGCGCTACCAATTGCGCCACTGCCCTAGGGTCAACCGCACACAAAAACTGGTGTGCGACCTACACCAGAGTCCAATCATAGCCAATGTGCACGCCCTCGACAAATCGGAGGGTCCTTACAGCACCGCTGGTGCAACGTGACGACGTCAACACCGAGCTTGTACCTGGGGCGACTACAGTACTGTTAACCCCTGATTTTCGCAGCTCATTGCCTGAGCGAGCACCCTGAACGAAAGGCCGAGGCCATTTATGGTTGAACCAGCACGTCGTGTATCTGCCCGTCTGCAAGCAATACCTGAGTCAGCAACGCTGGCAATTACCGCCAAAGCCAAGCAGCTCAGAGCAGCCGGTGAACCCGTGATCGGTTTCGGTGCTGGAGAACCAGACTTCCCCACCCCGGACTATATTGTGGAAGCAGCCCAGGCGGCCGTCGTTGATCCGGCCAACCACCGCTATACCCCCGCAGCCGGCCTACCGGAGCTTCGGCAGGCAATCGCCGATAAGACACTGCGCGATTCTGGCGTTGAAGTTGATGCAGCACAAGTGTTGGTCACGAACGGTGGCAAGCAAGCTGTGTATAACACCTTTGCCGCGCTCACCGACCCCGGTGATGAAATTCTGCTGCCTGCCCCGTACTGGACCACTTACCCAGAGTCCATCAAACTTGCCGGTGGCACCCCGGTCGATGTGTTCGCTGGCGCTGAGGCCGAATACAAGGTCACCGTCGATCAACTCGAAGCAGCTCGGACCGACCGGACCAAGGCCGTCGTTTTCGTCTCGCCTTCCAACCCGACCGGTTCGGTCTACACCCCAGAGGAAACCCAGGCCATCGGCCAGTGGGCACTCGACAACGGCATCTGGGTCATCACCGATGAGATCTATGAGCACCTCGTTTACGATGAGGCCGTCTTCACGCCCATCCTCAAAGCCGTACCTGAACTGGCAAATCAGACCGTCATCCTCAACGGTGTGGCCAAAACCTATGCGATGACCGGCTGGCGCGTAGGCTGGATGATTGGCCCCACCGATGTCATCAAAGCAGCATCCACCCTGCAGTCGCATGCAACATCGAACGTGAACAACATCGCGCAAAAGGCTGCCATTGCTGCCGTGTCCGGCCCCCTAGACGCCGTCCATGAAATGCTGGAGGCCTTCGACGAGCGACGCACCACGATGGTCAATATGCTCAACGATATTGTTAGTTTCGTCTGCCCGACGCCAAAAGGGGCATTCTATGCCTACGTTGATGTCACTCAAGCATTAGGCAAAGAGATCGCCGGGCAGCGAGTGGATACCTCGACCGAACTTGCCGCCGTCATCTTAGAAAAAGCCCAAGTTGCCGTCGTACCGGGTGAGGCCTTTGGTAAATCGGGGTACATTCGCCTGTCATATGCTCTGGGCATGGATGATCTGGTCGAAGGTGTCTCCCGCATCCAGAACCTGATGAACGGCTAGCCGCAAGCGCGCGCCACACGCTTTACTTCGCCCGCAAATACGCCATAGACTCTGAGTTTATGGCGTATTTGCGTATCACGGAGGCGGCTGCATACCTGGGAGTCTCTGACGATTCTGTCCGACGGTGGATCAGTAATGGCAAGCTCGAGGCGACCCAGGATGCCACCGGTCGGCAAGTGGTTGCTGGCCAAGATATCGCTGCCTTGGCGCGAGCAGCAGCCGAAGGGCGTCCCAATGTGCCTGATGAACTCGCATCGTCTGCCCGCAATAAATTCACCGGCCTAGTCACGCGGATTGTGGCAGATAAGGTGATGTCTCAGGTAGAGCTCCAGTGCGGCCCGTTTCGGGTAGTGTCGTTGATTTCAACCGAAGCGGTCGAGGAGCTCGGTCTGGAAGTCGGCTCCCCCGCGATTGCCACGGTCAAAGCCACCAACGTTGTCATCGAGACCACTGGGTTAGCTCCATGAAGCGTTCCACTGTGACAGGGACTTGGCTGGTTGCCTTCGCCCTTACCGGGTGTAGCGCAGACGGTCACGACCCATCGCATGCATCAGAGACTGAACCGATCCGGGTATTCGCTGCAGCATCCCTGCAACCATCTTTTGAAGAAATCGCAGCAGAGTTCACCGCAGAGAACCCTCATCTCGAGGTTGATATAAGCGCTGCGGGATCATCGACATTAGTTCACAACCTACACGCCGGAGCGCCAGCTGACGTGCTCGCCACAGCCGATGAAGCCAGCATGCAAGACGCTCACGACGCTGAGCTCACTGATCCCAACAGTCATGAGGTCTTTGCCGCCAATACGCTGGTGGGCGTTGTGCCAGCAGATAATCCAGCGCAGGTGAACTCCTTGGAGGAGGCCACCGAACCCGGGGTGAAGCTGGTGACGTGTGCACCTCAAGTGCCCTGCGGTGCGTTATCGGAGTCTGTGGCGCAGGCCGCCGGGGTTGCCTTGCGCCCGGTGTCCGAAGAACATCAGGTCGTGGACGTGTTAGGTAAAGTGCGCACCGGTGAAGCTGACGCTGGGTTGGTCTACGCCACTGATGCACGGCTTGCCAGCGAAGAGGTTACGGTCTTTCCCATCACACAGGCCGAACAACAGCGGAATCTCTACCCGATCGCCCGCACCACCGACACCGGCCACCCGGAAGAAGCTGATGCCTTCATCGAATTTGTACACAGCGAGCGCGGCCAGGCGATCCTTGCCTCGCACGGCTTCCTGAAACCGTAGCGAGGTGATGTGGTGACGGGGGTGAATTCATCAAGGCGGCAGCGGCAACAGCACGTGGTTACCCCGCGGATCCCCGCCGTTACGATGGCAATCGCCCTGGTGGCGGGGGTGTTTCTGTTGGTGCCGTTCATCGCGTTGCTGACCGGTATCACCTGGACGGAGCTGCCCGCACTTTTGACCAGCCAATCCGCTGTCGATGCATTGTGGTTGTCGCTGCGCACCGCGACCGTGGCCACGCTGATATGTATCGTCTTAGGTGTGCCATTAGCTTTGGTGCTAGCGCGCACAGACTTTCCGGGCCGTAACTTGACTCGAGTGATCGTCTTAGTGCCGCTGGTGATCCCCCCGGTAGTGGCTGGCATTGCCCTGACTGAAGCATTCGGCCGGCGCGGGCTGATTGGTGAGCACCTTTCTGTGTGGGGAATCGAGATCGCATTTAGTACTACCGCCGTGGTGTTAGCCCAAACCTTTGTGGCGCTGCCGTTTATGGTCACGACCTTAGAATCGCACCTGGCATCGGCAGGCCAACATTATGAACGGATCGCTCAATCGCTGGGCGCATCAACGTGGCGGACCTTTTCCACGATTACGCTGCCGTTACTGCGGCCCGGTCTGTTATCCGGTACGGTGCTGACCTTTGCCCGAGCGCTGGGAGAGTTCGGCGCGACGATCACCTTTGCGGGATCACTGCAGGGCACAACACGGACCATGCCGCTTGAAATCTATCTGGCGCGTGAGACTGATCCAGACTCGGCTGTCGCCTTATCGCTGGTCTTGATCTTGGTGGCCGTGCTCGTCATTGCGGTGGCCTACTTCCGTCCCAGCACACAGCGGAGCTGACCACTATGCCGACGCCCACTGCAAGCACACCCACTCAGCAACCTCGACTTGACGTTGCCCTGACGGTAGCCACCCGTGATGTCGAGGTACGGTTTACTGTTGGCAGCGGAGAGACCCTGGCGCTCGTCGGCCCCAACGGAGCGGGGAAAACGACCACGCTCCAAGCATTAGCCGGCTGGCTTATGCCCGACAGCGGTTACGCCCACGTGGACCAGACCGTGTTGTTCCATTGCCCTGTCCCCCACCAACCCCCAACTGTGTGGCTGCCAGCCGCCCAGCGCAACATCGGGTACTTGTCGCAAGATCCAGGACTGTTTCCGCATCTGACGGCACGCGAGAACATCGCTTACGGTATGGACCGAGCAGGCATCACACGCCGGCGGGCACGACTCGAAGCGGCCGAAGCATGGCTTCAACGAGTCGGATTGGCAGGGTATGGCAATCGAAGGCCCGCCCAATTGTCTGGAGGACAGGCCCAACGTGTGGCCATTGCTCGTGTGCTTGCCTCGGGCCCACGTGTTGTCCTGCTCGATGAGCCGTTGGCCGCCATGGATCGAGATGCTGCCCCGGCCCTTCGCGAATTACTCGCGGAGGTCCTGCGCGACCAGACCGTCGTGCTGGTGACCCACCATCAGTCCGATGTCGAAGCGCTCGCCGATGAGGTGCATCACCTTGACCCTGGCGTCTCGCCGTGGGAATAATCGTGCGGAATCCGACAAGAACCCTGAGGCGGGTAAGCTTAGACTTTGGCTACTGTGCCAGCAACCGCATTTCGATCACGCTGAGAGGCTGAACCTATGTTGCGTACCATGTTCCACGCCAAGATCCACCGCGCCACCGTTACCGAAGCAAACCTGCACTACGTTGGTTCGGTCACCGTGGACCAGGACTTGCTCGATGCCGCCGATATTCTTCCCGGTGAGCTCGTATCGATCGTGGACATCACCAATGGTGCGCGACTCGAAACCTACACCATCGCCGGTGAACGCAACTCTGGTGTCCTTGGCATTAACGGTGCTGCCGCCCACCTGATCAATCCGGGCGATCTGGTCATCCTCATTGCCTATGCACAGATGGAAGATGCTGAAGCACGCACTTACGAGCCGAATATCGTCCACGTCGACGAACACAACCGGATTATCAGCCTCGGCAACGAGCCTGCAGAAGCCCTCCAAGAGGGTACGCAGCGGCCCCCGCGGGCTCGCACCCTTTCTGCAGCGCGCCACAATTAGTTCTCTTAGACTGCTTCTCCCGCGTGTTTGCGCGGGATTGTTCATCTATCCAGCCTTTTGCATGCGTTAGAACGGCCAGTGTCTGCCAGGCAATTTCGCCGTGCCATTTCGCTATCGCGCCGACAGAAGCCACGTCACAAATCGATTAAAAATCCCGAAATCTCGGCGAAATCGTGTGTGAGCTGTTGAGCGTGCTGTGACCTGCGCGTATGGTGGTCCACATCCTGCCCCACATGTGGGGCCCGTCACTCGAAGAGGAAATGCACCACGGTTGACCACCGCGTTTGCTTCATAGGTGTTGGTTTGCGACCGGTGCGCTAAAGGATGGATAGTTTATGTTTGGCAAACTCTCACACACCAAGAAAATCACGGCACTTTCGGCAGCGGCACTCCTGGCACTCACTGCCTGTGGGGATGGCGGCGGTGCCGACGAGGGCGGCGAAGCCGCAGATACTGGAAACGGTGAAGTCATCACCGTCGGTATTGCCGGCGAAGTCCCATACTCCTATCTGGATGACGAAGGCAATCCCACCGGTGCGACCGTTGCCCTGGCTGAACGAATCTTTGGCGACATGGGCTATGACGTCGAAGCAGAGCTGGTCGACTGGGACAACTTGATTCCGGGGCTGAATGCAGAACGTTTCGATGCTATTTCAGCCGGCATGTCCATTACACCCGAGCGGTGCGAAGAAGCCGCATTTGCCGAGCCGGAAATCATGTACACCACCGCCCTGGTGGTCGAAGAGGGGAATCCCTTCGACGTGCATGATCTCGATGATGTTCTAGAGGCCCAAGAAGCCGGTGAAGATATCACCTTAACGACCCTGACCGCGGGTATTGAAGCTGGTTACGCCACAGATCTCGGACTGGATTACGACGGTGTTGGCAGCGCCGACGAAGGTATTGAAATGGTCGAAGGTGGTCGCGCTGATGTGTTCGCAATGACCGCGATTTCACTGAACCAAATGGCATCCGAAACCGAGGGCCTGGAAGTCACTGAACCGTTTGTCCAAGAGATCGACGGGGTACTGCAATACGGTGCAGGATCGACGGTCTTCCGCCAGGATGACACCGAACGGCTCGACGAATACAACGAGCATTTGGCAGAACTCAAATCCAGTGGTGAGCTCGGTGAGATCCTGGGCGAATTCGGCTTTACCGACGCCGAGGTCCCGCCCGAAGAGATGACAACCGAAGCACTGTGCGCAAACGATCTGGAAGCACTCCAGGATATCGAGGAGTAACTTCACCGATCACCGGTTCCTCACAGCTCATGCTGGCCTCCGGGCCGGCATGAGCTGTTCACAAGATTGGAAAGCGAGTTCTTGTGAGTTATCTCGATGCGTTATCGATGCATGGGCCCCGGCTTTGGGACGGTTTTCTCCTTACCCTCCAGCTGACCCTGGTTAGCGGACTGTTGGCGTTCGTCGTGGCTGTCGTACTTGGTCTGATGGCCGGCAGCACCAAGAAAATCGCCCGGATCCCCGCTCGAATTATTATCGAATTCTTTCGTGGCACCTCGTTGCTGGTGCAACTGATGTGGCTGTTCTACGTGCTGCCGCTGTTTGGACCGAGCCTGGGAGCGATGAGTGTCGCGATCTTTGCTCTCACGCTCAACTACGGTGCCTACGGCGCCGAGGCGGTGCGGGCCTCCTTGACCTCCGTGCCTCAAGGGCAGTGGGAAGCGACCGTGGCGTTATCCATGTCGTGGCCCCACAAAATACGCCGGGTCATTTTCCCCCAAGCGTGGGCCCTCATGCTCCCCTCACTGACCAACTTATGGGTCCACCTGCTCAAGGGCAGTTCCATCGTTTATATCATTGGCATGAGCGAGTTCACCTTCGAATTATTGCAACTGCGCCGGACTACCGATTGGTTCTTCGCCTTGGCCGTCGTAGGGCTCATCGTCTACTTCTTGATCGCCTTGATCCTGACACAGCTGATGCGCCTCTTAGAGGCCCGAGCCAAACACAAGCTTGGGTTAGGCCCCAGTCTCAAAGAGGTGCTGTCGCCGGTCCCGAAAGCACAACAAACCCCAGCTGAGCCAACTCCCACAGCTGGAGGTGGCCGATGACTAGCTCGCTTCTGTTGGCCGCAGGCCTGTCCGCAACCGTAGACACCCCAGACATTGATGACACCACGAGTTTTTGGCGCTGGGACTTCGCCTGGGAAGTTCTGCCCACGATGCTCAGCTCATTCCTCCAGGTCACCTTGTTGGTCACCGTGGTCGGTACCATTATCGCTTCCGCCCTCGGGCTCGTCATTGCCATCATGATCCGCCTCTTGCCGCGCCCGCTGGCGTGGCTTGTGGAGTGGATCGCGAACTTCATCCGGATGACGCCAATCGTCGTCCAGTTGCTTATCGTGTTCTACGGTTTCGTGTGGATGGAACCGATGACCATCGCCCTGATTGTGTACGGCGTGCATTATTCGACCTACATGTCCGAGGTCTATCGCGCCGGTATCGATTCGGTCCCCCGTGGCCAATGGGAGGCATCGACTGCACTGTCGATGTCACCGGGCCGCACCTGGCGGCGGGTGATCATTCCCCAAGCACTGCGGTCCACTGTGCCTTCATTAGGCAACTACGCGATCTCGATGTTCAAAGACACCCCGTTCTTGATCGCTATCTCGGTCATGGAAATGGTCACCACGGCCTTGGAAATCGGTGGCTTTACGTACCGCTACATCGAAACCATTACCATCGCCGGCGTGATCTTCCTCGTCGCCAGTTACTTCACGGCCGTGCTCGTCAATCGATTGGAGAAACGTCTTGCCTACGCCCACTGATTCCGGCACCAGTCCTCAACCGGTTATTGAGTTCAAAGATGTTGAGAAGCGCTTTGGTGACAAGACCGTGCTCAAAGACCTGAACTTCTCAGTGGAACGAGGAGAACGGGTCACGCTGATTGGGCCATCCGGTTCTGGCAAAACTACAATTCTGCGGCTGGCCATGACGCTGGAGCACCTCACCGACGGGTACATTTTCATCAATGGCGAACCACTGGTGTATGAGCAACGCAATGGCAAACGGGTACCGGTGTCGAATCGCGAACAAAAGCGGTTGCGCACCCGCATCGGCATGGTGTTTCAGCAATTCAACCTCTTCCCGAACATGACGGTGATGGAGAACATCGTCGAAGCCCCTATCCACGTTCTGGGCCTCAAGAAAGAGGAAGCGCGGAATCGCGCCCATAAACTATTGGAAGACGTCGGACTCCCGGAGAAGGCTGACGCTCACCCCACTGAACTTTCGGGCGGTCAACAACAACGCGTGGCCATCGCCCGAGCCTTAGCCATGGATCCACAGATTCTGCTGCTCGATGAGGTGACCTCTGCATTGGACCCGGAAGTGGTGGTCGATGTGCTCGAGGTGCTGCGCAACGTCGCAGCCACCACGGACGTGACGATGTTGATTGTTACCCATGAGATGAGTTTCGCCCGCGATGTTTCGCACCGAGTGATGATGTTTGATGGCGGCAAAGTGGTCGAGTCTGCTGACCCCGAAACCATTTTCACCAACCCGGCGCAGGAACGTACCAAGAAATTCTTGTCGGCGGTACTGCGGGACAGCTGAGCTGTCGTGTCCGCAGCACCGCCCGTGAGAAGGTCATGACCCCATGCGCGTCGCGCCAGATGCCACGCCAGCCTCGTCCGGCCTCTGCCCTGCACGCCGCCGGGTGACAGCCCGCCAGATCGTCACCACGATCATAATGCCCAATAGCACCGCACCCACATACCCGTTGAGCACGTAGACAATGTTGACCATTTGGTCGAATGGCAACCACAGGCCGATGACGGTGCCAACCAATGCCAGCGCAATGGTGAGGTATTTATACCGGCTCGTGCCGTCGGGGTAGACACGTGATGAGACGGTCCACAGCAGCGGGATGGCGGTCGTGTAAATCCCGGCAAGGATCATCAAGGAAATCAGCGATGCCACAAACGGCGCAATGTCGTTGGCCAGCACCAGCATTGGGATCTGCATTCCAGCCACACGTTCAATATTGGCTAATAAGCCCATCCCGACCAGCACACAGGCCAAGGAGAAGATAATTCCGCCCCATAGACCACCGGCCCGCGCTTCGCGCTGGGTAGGCACCGTCTTGCCCAAGGCCGTGAGAAATGCTGCAAGCCACAACATGCAGAATCCGACATAGCTAAGTCCTGCGATGATCCAATGATTCGATGCCTGCTGGACTTCGAGTTCACCCACAATGTTGTGGCCGGCTAATAGTCCGGTGTCAGCGTTGACGATCCCGACGATACCGAGTCCGATGGCGATCACCACGATGATCGGACCGATCTTTCCGATGACGTCGACTAGCGAGTTGAGCCCGAACATTACGGTGATCACGACAAGTGTTGCCAGCCCAAACCCACCGACCCAGGTGGGCAGATTGTAGTGTTCCTCGAAGACCGCACCCGCTCCAGCGACCATGACGGTAAAGGATAAAAAGACGAAAAGGATCGAGAAGTAGTCAAAGAATTTGCCGCCGAATCTTCCCGCGTAGTACTCAAAAATACGCGATGGCTTATCGAACTGTTCCCGCTGGCCTACCGCCAGGAACTGGATCGAGACAAAACTTATCAGGACTAACACGATAGCCCCGGTGCCGAATACGCCCCAAAAACCATAGGAGGCGTAGTACTGCAGGATTTCCTGCCCGGTCGCGAAACCAGAGCCAATCAGAAAGGCCATGATAGCTCCGGCGTACGTGAGTATTCTGAGAACGCTGGAGCGTTCAGTCGAAAACAAGTGCGTTTTCTTTTGTCGTCGTGTTTCTGCCACGGTGTCTGCTTTCAAAGTTGTGATTGATGTCTGATATATCTCACCGAGAACATGAGGTATATCACTGCCTGATAAGCATAAAAGCAATGGCTGTGAGCGTCAACACGATTCTAGTGCAGCGTGGGTGAATCTTGTGCCCCACCGAATCATCTGCGGCCAGGTATTAGGCGCGCGGCAGGGGTGTCATCGGCAATCGTGTCGCGTTAGGCTAGACCCGATGTTTACCGTGGCAGGTGCGGTAACAATTTCCAGTTTGTAGCGGAGGCGCATGTGTCTAAGCACGACTTGAATTCACCTGGTTTATCGAGCGCGAATCAGCGCATCGTCTTATCAGCCTGGGCGCGATCGCTGCAGGAAGACGCAGCGAGCTTCCATGTAGCCAATGAAGAGCCTACGAACCGAAGACGTTTTGAAATTCCGGCAGATCCAACGCTGGAGGATTGGGATCCGCACACCGCGACATTTATTCAGCTGTTCAATATTTCGATCCTGTATGGGCCGCAATGGTTTCTCGATGCCGCGCGCGACATCGATGACGAGGTCCTGGGGCTAGAATCCACGATGCTGCGCCTGGGCTATGGGGCCGGGGCCCGCTCACTCGGTGAAGAAGTGCTCTACTATGCCGAGGACATCCCGTTCTACGACGATGCTCGCCTCAATGTCACCTCACAAAGCCGGGATGTGCGACGCCTTGAAGCCGCGTCTCCCCCGGATGACACGATTTCCATGCCCTTGGATGCGCTCGATCACTTCTTTACGATCGCAGCCTTCGGGCAAGGTGCCGAGCCCATCGCAGGGGCAGGCTATGACGTATTTTCTGACACGGTCGGCCAACTGATGGTCTTAGTGTCGGCAGCACAACGCGGCAAGGGTTATGGGACGTTTATGTTGGCCCGGGCAGCCGAAGAATGCATGTTCGACGGCCTACTGCCGCAGTTTGTCGCTCAGGTCGGGTCCGAGATCGGCGAGAAGATGGCCAACGATGTCGGCTTCCTGCTCTGCGGATATCGCACCAGTATTACCTTCGACTAGCGACGTCGCAGGTTCGAGAGTCCTTGAACGCGTCCGACCACTTTTCCTGCCGTAGGAGGGGTCAAAATCTGTTGTGCTGCGGCAGTGAAGTTTGGTTCCTCGTCCGTGTCAGCGCCCTCAGGTGGCATTTCCCGAATGATCAACTCAGCTTCGGGGTCGGTATTCCGACGAATGATTGCCGTGCCGACCGCACCCATCTCGTGGTGCATCCCCACTGACTTCAAGGTGCCGATGGACCTGGCCGAAGCCATGGCCGCCTGATCGTCACCTTCCGGGCGCACTATAATGTCGGCTCCGACTTCTGGCACACCATGGACCGACCCGTCAATGAGCAGCCCTACTAGCCGACGTGGCGGATGACCGAGGTTGTGCACGCGTGCGACGGTTTCTTGGCCTTTGTAGCACCCTTTTTCAAGGTGCACGGCGGTGCGCAGCCAATCCAATTCGTGCGGAATCGATCGCTCATCCGTATCAAACAGCTGCCGTGGTCGACCGGCCGCGATACGTAATGCTTCGGAGGCCATGGTGCCCGCCAGACGGAAGCCGGCCGGCAAGTTTTGGACGGTGTCTACCAAGGTGTCGGCGGCCAGAATGTAGAGTCGCCAGCTGTAATCTTCGTCCACGGCGGGATGATTTTCAGGGGTGTCGGTATAGGCGTACCCACCAGGAGAAACACCCGGCCACGGATCAATCCACATTGGCCCTTCAAGCCCAGGGACTTCGTCGGTGGCGCCTAACAGCGCCAACTCGCCGGTGCGGTCGGTGATGTCTACCCGGGCAGCAAACTGCATCCGCGTCAACCAATCCAACAGTGTGGCATTCATGGTTGGCTCGGTGATGAGGTATGCAGTTTCTCCGTCATCGTGGATTTTCACCGCGATCTCAATACGGCCCTTCAAATCCAGAAAGAGGGCTTCGGTATTAATGGGCGCAGCCATACCCAGCAGTTGTTGAGTCGTCAGGGTTTGAAGGAGCGAGAGCCGATCGGCACCGGTGATGGTGACAACACCGTAGTGCGACAGGTCGACGACGGCCTGGCCGTGGGCCAGTGCGCGTTGTTCTTGAGCGGGTTGACCGTAGTGGCCGGCAACGTAGTGGTCAACCGAATCTGCTGCCACCGCTCCGTGTATTGCGTCGGGACCGCTAAGTAGCGGTGAGGTGGCGGGCGTGTATTCGATATGTGTGACGTCAAGCATAAAACTCAGGTTTCGTGTTTGCCTGGCAGGTGAGGTTTGCCAGGCGGGAGGCGGCCATCATTTTCAGATGGCATTTTGTCCAGGATACCGGAGGCGTGCGGCTGTGGCTGTTCGCCTTCAGCTTCGACCACGTCCCAGCGCCAGAACATTTGGCCATTGACCAGCCCGTAGATGCGGTTGGCGGAATGATAGTTCCCGCTCAGGGTGCCCAGCAGGACTGCGTCGGCGTTGAGTTGGATCTGCGGTCCGCGCACGATCCCGTAGTACAGTTCCGACATCGAGCCGGGGTGGGTGATCGTCGCGGTGATCGGGAAGTCTGTTTCGTTTTTCCGTAGTTGTTCGACGTCTGCTGCCGAGCGATACGCCGGAACAATGTCGGCGGGCTTCATGCCCGGTCCCACGTCGGCGCTATGGCGCTGCCGGTCGATCGCCCAGTAGCCGGATTCAAATGTCAGGGGACGAATCAGTGTGCCGTCCTCTTCAGACAGCCAGGTTTCAGCCCGGTACTGCAAAAAGGGTAGCCCGGTTTCGGCGAAGTCAACGCGCTGGTAGAAGATTTCCGAGTCTTCTTCACCAGCGCCGAGGCGGCCTTGACCTTCCCAGGAGCCGATCACCCAGGCTAGCGGCGCCAGTTCTGGTAACAGGTCATACGGAAGTTCGATAGCCACGTTGGTATTTAGCGTTGACCCTTGTAGAGGTTACGGATGACCAGGATGGCGAACAGCGCCATACCGACGCCAGCCAGGCCCACGAGGACGGTGAAGAAGATTTCTAAAGCTACAACAGACATAGGGCTTAGTTTACTCACAAACTTGGCTCGGGACGATTCGGTGTGGTCAATTATTACCAGGGTAGCGCGTGGATAACAAAGTAGCTGACCATCCCGGGGACGATCGCTCTTGCGGAGCCCACCGCGACTGCAGTCAATGGGTGACCTAGCGCGGCTTGTGGTGCTTCGGGGCTGTCCGAAAAGCTATCGACCAGAGCCACCATCAGCGCTGTGATGGCACTGGCGATGACCGCAGGAACCGACAGTGGCCCGGGTCGGAAGAATTGCAGGGCCACGGCGACTGCTGTTGCACCCACAATGGTGAGGATCATTCGATTCCGGCGCCGCGTAGGTACCAAGGTAACTAGAGCTGCCACGGCTAAGGCGGCTAGCACGGTCAACATCAACCAGGTCACTCCGGTAATTCGCTCGACACCATAAGCACCGGCTGCAACCTCGTATTTGTTTCGCAATAGCAGGGCCCACCCGGCCGCGACCCCTGAAATCACCGCGCCGACTGCAAACATGGCAGTCGCCAGCGAGCGCTTGACGCCACCGGGCAAAGTAAAGGTTTGTATGACAAACATCAGGAGCACGCCCAAGGCTATGGCGCCCCCAACCGGAGCCAACCATAATTCCAGTGCTCGCTCCGAAAATCGCGTCCCAAGCGGCAGTAAACTCACCAGCCACACGGCCAGTAACCCGGGCACCGCTAGCCCGGCACTGACGCTCCAGCGCGGCTTGGCGTTGACCGTCACAGGCCACGCCAGGGAGAAAACGACAACCAGGAGGGACACGACCAACGGCCCGGTGAAGGTTGGCAGGTTCGGCAAAAAGATCGTGACGACCGCGAGGATTGCGGCTGCGGCAACCGTGGTGAAAGCTGAAATTGTTCTGCGCACCTACCTATCATGGCACGTAGCGCAAAGAATCTTGGGCCGAAAGACAAGTGTGCGCTGAAGAACTAACTGAACAGTTATTCTGGTGACATGACTGATTTGCGCGTGTTGCGTCCTTCCGAAACCCCCGATGAATTGTCTAGTCTTCGCACTCTTACTGCTCGCGGAGTTGCCGCCGATCACAACGAACCGTTTGGGGATCAGACTTGGGTTGAACTCACTTCCGGCAGCGCGTGGTTGATTACCACCGGTGCGTCGGAATTTACGGGTGCTTCAGCCGTGGTCATCCCGACTGACGAGACTCAGCCGGTATTAGTCGAACTTGTGGTTGAGCCGGATGCTCGCGGTGCTGGCCTCGGCCGCGCACTGGTCGATGCGACCAAGACCCTCATCACCCAGGAAGCCAGCAAGGATCAGGTCGTGACTGCGTGGTCCCACGGTGATCATCCTGCCGCTCGCGGCCTAGCGGCTCGCGTCGGGCTGGAGCCGGTACGTATCTTGTATCGCATGGCTGTGGACATTGATCGCGAATCCTTTGGTGACGTCAACGTGCCGGCTGGTTACACGATTCGCACTTTCGAGCCCGGCTCCGATGATGCCGCGTGGCTGGAACTCAATGCCACGGCTTTTGCCGACCACCCAGAACAAGGGCAGCTGACCCAGAAAGATCTGGACGCCAGAAAAGCAGAGGACTGGTTTGATCCGGCTGGCTTCTTCATCGCTGAAGACTCCACTGGCACCCCGGTGGGATTCCATTGGACCAAGACACCCGTGGGCTCACACGCCGGAGAAGTTTACGCGGTGGGAGTGCATCCAAAAACGCAGGGCACTGGGTTAGGCAAAGCCTTGACGATCCATGGGATGAACCATCTGGCATCGTCTGGGCTAGAGAAGATTGTGCTGTATGTTGATGATGAGAACCGCCCGGCGGTGAACTTGTACAATTCATTGGGCTTCGGTGTGGAAAACACTGACGTCATGTTCTCCTCCACGAGCTAAGGTCCATTCATGCGCCCGGCAAAACGCATCGGCAAACTCACCACCACCCGCGCGACAGCAACCACGACTGACGAAGGCACCAACGCGAAAGTCTTGGCAGCCGGTACCCTGCCCTGGCGTATTAAAAGTGGACAACTGCAAGTCCTTTTGATTCACCGCCCCGAATACGACGATTGGTCGTGGCCCAAGGGCCGCCTGGGCGCCAACGAGACCCTGCCCGAAACAGCCTGGCGCGAAACCAAAGAAGAAGTAGGCCTGAACCTCTCGCTTGGTATCCCGTTGGGTGTCATCCGATACAAGAATCCCACTGGCAAGAATCGCAAAGAGGTCTGGTACTGGGCGGCACGAGTCGACGACAAAAAACCAATAGTCGACGGCACAGAAGTCGATGACACGCGTTGGGCGACAGTCGAAGAAGCTCGCCAGCTGTTGTCTAAAAGCGTGGATCACAAACCGCTCGACATACTTGCGGAAGCCTACGATGCCAAGCAGTTAGCCACCATCCCGTTCATTGTGTTGCGGCAGGCAAAACCAATTCCGGCCGAATCGTGGACCAAGGACGAAGTGGATCGCCCACTGGCCGAGTCCGGGTACACCCAGGCCAAGGCGGTGGCTCGCCTGCTGCGCGCGTGGAAACCGACCCGTATCGTGACCTCGAAGTACACGCGGTCGCTAGAGACGATCGCACCCTATGTCAAAAAACATGGAGGCAGCGTGCGCACCAAACGCTGGTTGAACATCAAAACGGCCTCCAGCCACCCCAAACACTTGGCACGCCGTCTGCATCAGGAGCTCAAACGGCTGGAACCGAGCATGATTTGTTCGCAACCGTCGGTCATCAAACGCGTGCTGAAGGAGATTAAAGCACTCGTCAAAGATGATGAGACCCTCATCAACGCGAAGATCATTTCCTCGGGCAAAAAGTCCAACCTGGCTTCCGGTTCGATCCTGGTGGTGCACCGTGCCAAACACCAGGGCGGACGTATCGTCTCGATTGAGCGTTATGACCCGTTGGTGAAATAGCAAACGACCACCACCGACCGTACCGCCCGCCACGACGCCTTGGTAGGCTGGGAATATGACTCCCTCGCCAGGCACGCACCCAGCCAAGATCGTGCACGAGAACCTCCGGCTCGTCCATGCTCCCGCCAAAGACCGGTTCGAGCTCTACCAAGATCGTCCCGAATCCGGGGACAGTGTTTTCATCGGGTTCATTGGTTACCGCATGGCGGAAGAAGATCCCGCGGTTTACGTGCTGCAACATACGATCGTGGCGGAACAATACGGCCGCCAGGGTTATGCCCGTGCATTGACCACACTGGTGTTAGAGGACCTGGCGAAACGGGAACAAAAGTTCACGACCCAGTGTTCTTATATCGTGGACTATTTGCGCAGGTATCCCGAATATTTGCGACTGGTGACCAACCCCGGCGCCAATCGATCATCACGGAAATAAGGAATATGACCGCTACCTCCATTGAGACCCCGTACGAAGAGCTGCTGGCAGATGTGCTTGAACATGGCACACTGACAACCGATCGCACCGGAACCGGAACCTATTCGGTCTTCGGGCGCCAGATTCGCTACAACTTAGCCGAGTATTTCCCGCTGATCACCACCAAGCGAGTCCACTTCAAATCGGCGGCACTTGAGCTCATTTGGTTCCTCAATGGTGATTCCAATGTGAAATGGCTCCAAGAACGTGGCGTGCGCATCTGGAATGAATGGGCCGATGAAGATGGCGAACTGGGCCCCGTCTACGGTGTGCAGTGGCGTTCATGGCCCGCCCCCAACGGTGAGTCCATCGACCAGATCAGCCAGGTCATGGAGTCTTTAGCCCAGAACCCCGGGTCGCGTCGTCACCTGGTCTCAGCCTGGAATCCGGGACAACTCGATGAGATGGCCCTGCCCGCATGTCACGCTATGTTTCAATTTCACGTCCAGCCGGAAGAAAACGGCCCCGGCAAACTGTCGTGTCAGCTCTACCAGCGCTCAGCCGACATGTTCCTCGGAGTGCCGTTCAACATCGCTGAGTACTCGCTGCTCACCATGATGATGGCCCACCAATTGGGTTACAACCCCGGGGAATTCATCTGGACCGGCGGGGACGTACACATCTACACCAATCACGTCGAGCAAGTCCGTGAACAACTCACGCGCGAACCGTATCCGTATCCGCAATTGCGATTCCGTCGGAAACCAAAAGATCTGTTCAGCTACGAATGGGAAGATTTCGAACTTGTCGAATACCAACACCACCCCACCATCAAAGCTCCAGTTGCCGTCTAATACCCAGCTCGGCATGGTCTGGGCCCAAAGTCTCAACGGTGTCATCGGGCTTGACGGTGACATGCCCTGGCACGTGCCCGAGGATCTGCAACACTTCAAGCGTGTGACCATGGATCAGGTCCTGGTCATGGGCCGCAAAACCTGGGCATCGTTCCCTGATTCCGTGCGACCGCTGCCAGGTCGCACCTCAGTGGTGGTCTCCGAAAGCTTTAGCCAAGACCCTTCAGACCCGAAACTTCAAGAGGACAGCGTTCACGTCGCGGCTGATTTACAAGCCGGCCTAGAACTTGCCGGTGAGCTTAAGACCGGGCCCGTAATTTGGGTCATCGGTGGGGGCAGCCTATATGATCAGGCACTAGACCTCGCCACCGTGGTAGAACGCAGCGTATTCAACCTCGACATTGACGGCGACACATATGCCCCCGAACTGAACGACTCGTGGTCGCTGACCACCCAGGATCCGGCAAACGGTTGGCATATGTCCAAATCCTCGGTGCAATACCGGTTCGAACGATGGGAGCGCACCCTTGACGAAAACCACTAACACCGCCCCGGTGTCGCAGCGCCAGATGGTGCTAGCGTTCATCGGTCTGGTGGCCGGTCCCCTGCTGGCTTTGGTGTCGGCCGGGATGGGCCTGTACCTGGTGCTCACCGGTCACACGGTCGCCGGTATCCTCTTTATCCTCGTGCTAACCCAAGCATTTATTGGCGTGGGGCTGTGGGCCTATAACGCACGGAAAAAACACGCTCTAGCCCAGAAGGTAGACTAAAACGTTATGACTCAACAAACTTCAGAGGCTCCTGTGTACGCTGATGCCGCTTCCCGCCCCTCCGTTGGGCTCATTGGTTGGCGTGGCATGGTCGGATCCGTTCTCATGCAACGCATGGTCGAAGAAAACGACTTCACCAAAATCAACCCGGTATTCTTCTCAACATCCAACGCTGGTGGTCCGGTACCCGAACTGCCGGGCGTGGACACGTCAGAAACTCTCCACGACGCTCATGATCTTGAGACCCTGGCCAAACTGCCCATCATTTTGACCACCCAGGGTGGCGACTACACCAACGAGGTCTATCCGAAACTGCGCGACGCCGGTTGGGACGGGATCTGGATTGATGCCGCCTCTGCCCTGCGCATGGACGATGAATCCATCATCGTGTTGGATCCGGTGAACCGAGACCAAATCGATGCCGGTCTGAAAAACGGCATCAACCAATTCGTTGGTGGGAACTGCACCGTTTCGCTGATGCTGCTGGGTCTGGGTGGGCTAATGCGCAATGGCCTGGTCGAATGGGGAACCGCCATGACCTACCAGGCGGCTTCCGGTGGCGGCGCTCGCCACATGCGTGAGCTACTCAAAGGCTTCGGAACCCTGCACAACGTGGTCGCCGAGGACCTACAAAATCCAGGCTCAGCCATTTTGGACATCGACCGTAAAGTGATCGAAGCTCAGCGTAATGGCAGCATGGACACCACCGAATTCGGTGCGCCACTGGCCGGCTCGCTCATTCCCTGGATTGATTCGGATCTTGGCAACGGCATGTCCCGTGAAGACTGGAAGGGCGGCGCGGAAACCAACAAGATTCTCGGCCGCACCGGCGACAACATCATGCCACTGGAATCCGTTACCGTGCGCATCGGTGCGCTTCGGTCACACTCCCAGGCGTTAACCTTGAAACTGACCAAGGACATGCCGCTGGACGAGATCGAAGATATCCTGGCTCGGGACAACGACTGGGTGAAAGTCATCCCGAACACCAAAGAAGCCTCGATGCAGCAGCTGACCCCGGTCGCTGCTACCGGCACCATGGATATCCCAGTCGGTCGCATCCGTAAGCTGGCTATGGGCCCGGAATACATCTCGGCATTCACCGTAGGCGACCAGCTCCTCTGGGGTGCTGCTGAGCCAGTACGCCGCATGCTGATGATTGCCACCGGCAACCTCTAAAAAACTCTTGCCCGCGATGACCGCGGGTATCACGCAACGCGCTACCAAGTCTTCGGACCGGTGGCGCGTTGCGTTTTAACGTGAATCCTCGAGGCCCGAGCCCCGAAGCGCCATGTCCTCGCGCAACCGGATGCGTCATCGCGGCACAGAGCGTGCCCTACAATGGCGAGCACGTAAGCTAACTCACGACGTCAAGGAGCGCGCCTGTGCGACTGCCTAAAATCAACATCCCGACCTATGCCTCGATGCGCATTGGACCAAAATTTTTACAGCGTTTCATGCGTATCTGGCCGCCCTATCTTGGCGCGGGAATCAAACCGGTCTACATCGCCGAAGATGGCTCACGGTCCATTGTCACCCATAAACCCAACGTGCTCACCCGTAATCTGGTGGGTACCGCTTTTGGTGGCACCATGCTGTCCATGACGGACCCGTTTTTCATGTTCGCGGGCGTGTACGGTCTCGGCAAAGAATACCTCGTGTGGGACGTTGGGGTCGAAGCAAAGTTCCTTAAACCCGGACGCGGTAAACTCACCGCGGATATGCGCGTCTCTGATGAAACCTGGGATCTGATTCGCACCGAAACCGCCGATGGTCAGAAGTATCTCCATTGGTTCGATGTGGACATCACCGACGAGCAGGACGAGGTAGTCGCCAGAATGCGTCGCCAAGTGTACTTCCGGAAGAAACCACAGTTCGTCCAACCAGACCCATCACAGGCCAACGCCACCCGATAATTTACGCTCGCTTATCAAGAAACTCCGCGACTATTGCCCACGGCAAGGGTAGTTCTTAGCGACCCAGTTGAACTCCCACGAGCACCGGTTCAGGTACGAGCGTGATTCCCCAGGTGTCAGCTACCCCATCGCGCACGGTAGTCGCGATCCGTAACAGATCTTGAGTTTTTGCATTGCCTCGGTTGGTGAGTGCCAATGTGTGTTTGGTTGATAGCGAGGCTCGACCATCGACGGTTCCCGGTTCGTTATGCAATCCAAAACCTTTGCGAAACCCAGCGTGATCAATCAGCCATGCTGCGGAGAGCTTCACCGTTTCTGCGGTATCCCCGGCTTCGTGGTGGGCAAACCGCGGGGCATGATCTGGCAGTGTCGCGGCGACTGAGGCGGGCACGATCGGGTTTGTGAAAAATGATCCGGTAGACCAGGTGTCATAATCTGCGGCATTGAGTACCATGCCTTTGCTGGCCCGTAGGTCCAGCACGGTCTGTCGGATATGTTCAAGGGGTGCGGTATCGCCCAACTCCACATTGAGCGCTCTGGCGAGTTGGGTATAGCGCACCGGTGCGCTTTGACCAGATTTTGCCAGCTTGAGATCCACGGAGAGCACGATCCATCGGGGCGATGCGTGCGTAACATCCGTATTCGCTGAGACGATGGATCGCTTGATGATGGAATCGCGGTATCCGAACTCAAGGTCAGCCGCGGCCAGCTCCACAACTTTGTGAACTTCTCTATCCCAGACGCGAATACTTTCCAGCGTCTGGGAGATGTCTGCGCCATATGCGCCGACGTTCTGGACCGGGGTAGCCCCGGTTGAGCCCGGAATGCCTGACAGCGCTTCGATCCCGGTGAGTCCCTGCGCGACTGACCAGGCAACGACACTGTCCCAGTCATGACCTGCCGCGATCCGAACGCGCACGTGGGTATCGGTGGACTCCAGAACCTCGATGCCCTCAGTGGCAATCTGAACTACCGTGCCCGGGAATCCCGCATCGGATACCAACAGGTTCGAGCCGCCTGATAACACCAACAGCGGCGTGCCACCCGCATCGGTTGCGGCGATGGCTCGGGTGAGTTGGGCTTCGGTTGCGGCGACAATCCAGGCATTGGCTGGTCCGCCCACTCGGGCGGTGGTGTGATGGGCCAGGAGTTTTTGCGTCATCGGGTTAGAGCTGTACCTTCGCTTGTGCACGGGTGAGCACTCGAGCCCCGTCTTCGCGAGGGTTGGTCACCGTGAGGTCCACACGGACTATCTTGTTTTCCTCGTCAATCGCGCCGACCTTGGCCACCACATCGAGTTTGGCCCCAGCGTTGGGGTTGTCGAAGGGGGTGGCAGGGTTAGAAGTATGGGTCGTTTCGGTCACCGGGACCATGCCCGAAAACCGGGTTTGGTAATCGATGATAGCGGTGGGGTCATTGGTCCATTCGGTCACCAGGTCAATGACCAGCCCCATGGTGAGCATGCCGTGGGCGATGACTCCGGGGAGTTCGGCGGCTTGGGCGGTGGCTTCGGACCAGTGAATGGGGTTGAAATCGCCGGAGGCTCCGGCATATCGGATCAGATCCGCCCGGGTGATGTCGATGGTGCGCGTGGCAACCACATCGCCTTTCGTGAGTTCTTCAATAACAGGCATAGCGTCTCCTTAACCCCGAATCAGCAAGGTGGATGTAATGGTGGCAACCGGTGCCTGGTCGGCGTTGGTCACTTCGGTTTGCGTGGTGAGCATGCGGTTGCCAGCGAGTTCTTTGACGGAGGTCAGGGTTGCTTGGGCGAAGAGTTCATCGCCTGCAACGACAGCGCGATGGTGCGTGAATCGCTGATCGGAGTGCACCACACGGGAAAAATCGACGGCAGCCTCGGGGTCATTCACCATCAAAGCTTCGGCGCGTTGGGCGATCGACACCAAGAAGGTTGGCGGGGCCACTAAGTCTTTGTGGCCTGCGGCGCGGGCGGCATCTGCGTCGTAATGCAGTGGGTGAGTGTTCTTCACTGCGGCAGCGAACCGGCGGATTTCTTCGCTGCCCACCTGGTACGGGCCCACGGCCGGGTATTGTCGGCCGGTAATATCAACAGTCATGTCGTGTCCTTTCCACGCTGCTGGCGACGTTTTCGGTCGGCTTCAAGGTTGGCTTTGAGCTCTTGACGGCGCCCGTAATAGCGGATGGTTTGGGCGATTATATGGGTGATGAGTCCAGCGCCCATGATCCACACAGCGGCCAAAGACAGTGCACGGGTGGAGGTTAGGCCGCCGACGATCGCGGTGATGAAACCGATGCCGAGGATGATCATGCCAGCGATCAGCACCCGCTGGTAGGTGCGGGAGCCGGTGCTAAAGGGGTTATCATCCATCCACGACATGTGTTCTATTATCACCTAGCCGAGCTAGTCCCCTTTGACGTTTACGATTTGCCGCAGGGTGTGGCGGATCGTGACCAGCTCCGTGGAATCTGCCATGACCTGATCGATGGGCTTATAGGCCTGCGGGATCTCGTCGATGAACTTGTCGGTGTCTCGGTATTCGATACCGGTCATGGCTTTGCGTAAGTCGTCTTGGGTGAAGGCTTTACGGGCCGCGCGCCGTGAATACTGGCGTCCGGCGCCATGGGGTGCGGAATCCAAGGCGTCGGCATTGCCCTTGCCTTCCACGATGTAGGAAGCAGCACCCATCGACCCCGGAATGGAGGCCATATCCCCGTTGCGAGCGCGGATAGCGCCTTTGCGTGTAACCCACACGGTTTTGCCGAAGTGTTCTTCTTGTTCGGTGAAGTTGTGGTGGGAGTTGATCCGTTGGATGTCTTGTACCGGTTGACCGACCCATCGACCCAGCTGGTTGTTGACCCGATCCATCATTTCTTCGCGGTTCAGTAAGGCAAAGTGTTGAGCCCACCGCAGATGCGCGATGTAGGTGTCGAATTGTGGTGTGCCCTCTTCAAACCATGCCAGGTCGGGGTGGGGTGGTTTGTCTCCGGCTTTGTGGCGCAGACTTTTAGCGATACCGATGTGGTGGGTGGCGATTCTATTACCGATCCCGCGGGATCCGGAGTGCAAAAACGTCCAGACGTTGTCGTCTTCGTCCAGGCAGATTTCGATGAAGTGATTACCGCCGCCCAGGGTGCCCAGTTGCACTCGCCAGTTGTGGTCGAAGGCATCTGGGTCGAAGTCGATCTCAAGGGCCATGGTTTCGAGCTGATCGATCCGCTCAGCTGCGCTCGGTTGGACTTTTCGGTTGTACTTACCGGCCGAGACCGGGATGGCACGTTCGATGTGCTCTCGCACGGTTTTGAGGTCTTGGGGCAGGTCCTCGAATGTGAACTGGGTCTGGACGGCGATCATGCCACACCCAATGTCGACCCCCACCGCAGCCGGGATGACGGCGCCCAACGTCGGAATGACTGAACCGACCGTGGCCCCGTAGCCGAGATGGGCATCTGGCATCAGTGCGATGTGTGGGTAGATGAAGTCCAGTTCAGCCGAGGTTATCGCTTGTTTGCGGGTTTCTTCTTCGAGCAGTGAGGCCCAGGACACTAACCGATCGTTGATACGTTCCATATCGTTGCAGTGTAGTCTGCCGGGTTCCGGAAAGTAACCAAAGCTCTCTGACCCAGCACAGGACAACGCGGCACCCACCCGTGTTGTCGGGTGGGTGCCGCGAAGTTTGCTGGTGACTAGTCGATGAGTTGGTAGTCGAATTCGTGCATCGCATCCATCAAGAAGTATGCGATGTGTTCTGCAAACGATGCCCTGGGCAAGATGCGCCAGGTGGTTTCACCGGTCTTCCACAACAGCACCGGGGTGCGTGCCAACGTGGTCGTGATGGCACGGTTGACCGTGAACACCCTGGGATGGATATCCGTTGGGGTACCCTTGCGCAGCGCTTTGTGCGCGGCTGGCCCGCTGAGTTCAACAATCGTACGGTTGGAGGTGAGGTCCACGACATGGCCGCGCTCATCCCCCAGCGCAGTTTCGAGCGTGGGGAAGAGTTCGGGTCGTTCGGTAAGTGAAATCGCCAGAAATTCGTCGGGCGAAATCCACAGCACAGCAATGCCATCGGGATCCCCAGCAACTTGTCCGACGCCTGCCGGGAGGCCGTCGGGTAGGACGTCTGTGATGGCCTCGTGGGCGGCGCTGCCGGGGATGGCGCGGATCCCGATCATGGTGGCAAACGGGATTTCACGGATGGCCACGGCTTGGGGCCCGGTGATTTCGGCTTGTGCTAGTTCGCCGGCCAGGTGTTGCAGGGGCGATTCGCGCAGTGCGCGGGGGTCGGGTTTAGTGTTCACCATCGCGGCGGGTTCCTTCCGGATCGAACGAGACAAGCGGGGTAATTTCGAATTCCACGGGCGGATCGTAGGCCGGGGCGTAGAGTTTCTCACCGATGCGTTGCGAACCGCCACGCACCAGCGCCAGCCCGAAGGTCCGACCCAGGGCAGCAGAGTCGTAGTATCCGGTGACATGACCCGTGGTCGCGACCGGGCGAGGCGCGTTCAGGTCTGCTTCGGAAACCAAGGCGGCGCCGTCTCGGACCCAGGAAGTTTTGTCTGTGGCCATAATCGCGACGAGCTCTTCGCGGTCATCGCGCTGGAAATCATCCAACTGATAGGAACGCATGCCCAAGAAGTCCTTCTTGAGTTTAGAGATCACCCATGACATGCCCACGTCCTGCGGTGAGTTGGTGCCGTCGGTGTCTTGTCCCACGATCACGAAGCCTTTTTCAGCGCGCAGGATGCGCTGGGCTTCCAACCCGTAGGGTGTGATACCGAAGGCGGCGCCAGCTTGCGCCACGGTATCCCACAGAGCGCGACCGTACTGGGAAGGCACCGCGATTTCATAGGACAGTTCACCGGTGAAGGAGATACGCGAAATCCTGGCCGGGATGCCATTGTCCAAAGTGGTTTCGCGAAATTCCATGAAACCGAAGGCATCCGGTGCGAAATCGACGTCGGAGGCGAGCTGCTCAACGACCCGGCGGGCTTTCGGACCCGAAACCGCAACGGTCGCGAACTGTTCGGAGACCGAGGTGAAGGTCGCATCCAGGTGGGACCATTCAGTTTGATGCCAGTTCTCCAGCCAGTTCAGCACGCGTTGAGCACCGCCGGAGGTGGTGTGCATGAAGAACCGGTCCTCAGCCAGGCGCAGGGTGACCCCGTCATCCATGACCTTCCCGTCGACGCCCGTCATGACGCCGTATCGGCCTTTCCCGACGGCGAGCTTCAAGAAACCATTGGTGTAGATCCGGTTGATGAACTCTGCGGCATCTTTGCCGCGAATTTCGATCTTGCCCAGGGTCGAGGAGTCGATCATACCAACACCATTGCGGGCCGCGATGGTTTCGCGGCGCACGGCTTGAGCTTTGGTCTCTCCCTGACGCGGATAGTAGGAGGCACGGCGCCATTCGCCGGCCATCTCAAACACTGCCCCGAGTTCCTCGTGGGCGCGGTCCATCGGGGTTTTACGCAGCGGATCAAACAGGTGACCACGCTGACGCCCAGCGAGACCGACATAGGAGATCGGTGAATACGGCGCACGGAATGTGGTGGTGCCAATGTCATCCATCGTGTGGCCCTCGAGCACTTCCGCCATCACGCCAATGGCGGGCACCGCACTGGTCTTTCCCTGATCATTGCCGGTCGAAATGGAGGTGTAGCGTTTGATGTGCTCGACCGAGGACATGCCCGCACCGATGGCGCGCAGCACGTCTTTGACCGTCTGGTCGCGGTGTAGATCCACAAAGTGGTCGGCGTAGGCGTCGAGGTCGTCTCCGTCTGGACTGGCGACCATGCGCAACGGCGCAATCGGGCCACTGGCGCCGCGCTCTGTCAAAGGTGATTTCAGCTCTGCATGGTGACCCGTGGCATCTGCTGCGGCAGCTCCGGCTTGGGTACCCTTAGCGAGCGCCTCATGCAGCGATAATGACCCGGTGATGGAGCCAACGTAGTGGAACGATTTGCGCGGCTGACCGACGACGAAGGCCTGGGCGTCGTTGTCCCAGACCACTTTGCCTTGACGCTGGGAGTGCAGGTGAATGACCGGTGACCAGCCGCCGGAAACCCCCAGGGTGTCCACCTCGAGTTGTTGGGTCGCGCCGAGGCTACCGTCGTCATGATAGGCGGCCACGGTGATGCCGGTCAGTTCGCCGTGATCGTTGCCGGTGGTGTCAGCTACGACGGAGCCAGCGATCACCTCAATGCCCGCTGACAGTGCGGCCTGGGCAGCTTCGCTGAGTTCAGGTCGGGCGTCAATGACCGCGACCAGACCGCCATTGGCGGCCAACTGGTGAGCCAGCGGATAGACCGAGTCATTGGTGGTGAACAGCGCGAGCGTGCTGCCGGCTTGGACCCCGTAACGGTTGAGGTAACCCGCGATCCCCGAGGCCAGCATGATGCCGGGACGGTCGTTGTTTTTGAACACGATCGGGCGCTCGTGCGCACCGGTGGCCAGCACGACCTGTTTGGCGCGAATGTGGAAGATCCGCTCGCGGGAGACCCCAAACGGTACTTGGTCATCCAGGTGGTCGGTGCGGCGCTGGGTGGCCATGAACATGTTGTTCTCGTAGGCACCAAAGACCGTGGTGCGGCCCAGCAGGGTCACGTCGTCATGGTTTTGCAACTCCTCGACGGTGTCGGCGATCCAAGTATCTGCGGGTTGGCCGTCGATCTCAGCTCCCGGGGTACCTGCGAGATTACCGCCAAACGTTGCCCGCTCATCCAGGATCAGCACCCGGGCACCGGCGCGGGCCGCTTGCCGTGCAGCGGCTAGGCCGGCAGGACCGGCACCAACGACGAGCACATCGGGGTGTGCGTAGACATAGTCGTAGTACTCCGGGTCGGCTTGGTCAGCCAGTCTGCCGATACCCTGCAAATGGTCGGCGACCATACCGTTGGTGACTTCCACGGTCGGACCGATCAGCATGGTTTCAGGGATCGCGCCCGGCTTATCGCGGGTGACGGTCACCAGGGAGTTGGGCTCTTCGACACCGGCTGTCAGCACACCGCGCGGCCGGCCCAGATAGATCGAGTCGCCCACGGTCCGGTAGCCGTTGGCTAATAGGGCCGATGTGACCGTGTCGCCGCGGTAGGCGGTGATCGCATGGCCGTCAATGGTCACTTCAACGGTTTCGCCGCGGTCAATAGCGGCTCCCGGGGCGGTCTCTGTTGGCACCCGGAATGAGGTACCGGTGGTCAGTGCTGCGGTGTTCGTCATCGGGCACCTTCTTGGAGGACGGAGGTATCAGGTCGTGGCGTGCCCACCTGGTAGGTGGCTTTGAACTCATAGGTCACGGTGTCACGTACGGCGTTGAACCATTTGCGACAGCCCAAAAGATGGACCCACCGTTCGGCACGTTCACCCATCGGGTTGTCCCGGAAGTACAACCATTCGGCCCATTCGTCATTGCTCAGTGCCTGAGGGTCTTGGGGGTAGGGCACGTGGGCTTGGGAGCCGTATTCAAATTCGGTTTCGTCGCGCAGCCCACAGTAGGGGCAGTCAATCATCATCATGGTTGCGGTTCTCCTAGTGCAGGACACCGGAGGCCGAGTGCTCATCCACCAGGTGTCCGGTGTAGTAGCGCTCTAGGCCAAAGTGTTTGTTGTATTCGTGTGGTTCATCGTGGGCGATGGTATGCGCCAGGGTGTAGCCACCGATCGGGGTGCCTTTAAACCCGCCGGAGCCCCAGCCGCAGTTGATATAGATGCCATCAACCGGCGTCTTGCCGATGATCGGGGTGGAGTCAGGCGAGATATCCACGACGCCACCCCAAACCCGGATGAGGTGTGCTCGGGCAAAAATTGGCACGAGTTCTACCGCGGCGGCCAGTTGACGTTCGATGGTGTGGAAACCCCCGCGTGCCCCGTAGGCGGTGTAGGGATCGGTGTTGGCTCCCATAACCAGTTCGCCCTTATGCGCTTGCGATACGTAGACGTGAATGTGGTGGGAGGTCAAAATGGTCGGGTGCACGGGTTCGAAGAGCTCTGATACCAGCGCTTGGAGCGTGCGAGACTGAATAGGAACTTGGAAGCCAGCTTTTTCGGCCAGCAGGGACGAGTGCCCTGCAACGGCGATCCCGACTTTTTCGGTCGCGATATTGCCGCGGGTGGTTTCGACGCCAATAACCCTGTCACCATCTTTGATGAATCCAGTGACTTCGGTGTTCTGGATGATGTCCACGCCCATGGCGGAGGCTTTACGGGCATAGGCCCAGGCCACGTGGTCGTGTTTGGCGATGGCTGCCCGTGGCTGGTGTGTGGCACCCATGACCGGGTGACGAATGTCTTGCGAGATGTTGACGATCGGTAACAGTTCTTTGACGTCTTCGGGCTCTAGCCATTCGGCGTCGGTGCCGTTGAGTCGGTTGGATTCCACTCGTCGGATGGATTCCCGTACTTCGGCATCGGTGTGGGCCAGGGTGATGAGGCCGCGTTGGGAGAACAAGAAGTCGTACTCCAACTCCTCATCGAGGCCTTCCCACATTTGCAGAGACCGATCGAAGAATCGCGTGGACCGGTCAAGCATGTAGTTTGAGCGAATAATGGTGGTGTTGCGAGCCATGTTGCCCCCACCCAACCAACCTTTATCGATCACAGCCACGTTGGTGATGCCGTGTTCTTTGGCCAGATAGTAAGCGGTGGCGAGTCCGTGGCCACCGGCGCCGACAATGACTACGTCATACGAGGACTTGAGACGCGGGTTCCGCCACAGGAAATCTGGATGTTCGGGTAGCAAATCTGCCATGCCAATCCCAATCTTGCTAGAGGTCTGTTTGGGACACGCACTGTGCCCCTGCCATCCACCACACTAGAAGTGTTCTAGTCGGGGATCTAGAGAATTGGCAACATTTCGCTTTTATACGATGAAAAAGTAGTGATCATTTCTGATCGGTTAACGATCAGGAGAGTAGGTATCGGAATGCTCCTCGACTTCGGCTCGCTTGCAGCGAAGCAGCGCTTCATCTTACGCCCTGAGCTATCCGTAGTTTACAGAATACTTATCAGTGATTATGAATGAGCTGCTTCACATCGCTCCGACACGTTCTTTCGGAACACGGCGGTTTGTAAGCCTATCTCTGATCCGCAACTGTCTCTGAGTACCTGCGCGCCGAGGTAGTTTCCCACAGGCTCGGAGGTCTTCGTGGGGTTGTCCACAACGCGTGGGTTTTCCCTTATCATGTCCGTGTGAATAGCTAGCATTGTGGTATGGAAACAGCAGTTGAGATGGCAGATCTGGTCCAGGAGTTCGTTGACTCCCTGGCCTCGCTGCCGCCTGCTGCGTCCGAGGAAGACAACATTGACCGGCTCCAACACCTGGAACGCGCCAAACGGGCGTTGGCTGCCGCCCAGGCGAGTGCGACGAATGCGTTCGTTGAGCAGCGCAAGGCCCATGAAGCCGGGATGCGAATCACGACTTCTGAGCAACTCAAAGGCATTGAGGCAGAAGTCGGCCTAGCCCGCGGGGAGTCCCCGTTTGTGGGGGCCGCACTGACCTATACGGCCACCGCCCTGTGCAACGTGCTCCCGAACACGTATGCGGCGCTAGCGGATGGGCGCATGAGTGAATATCATGCCCGGATCGTGGCCGAACAAACCAGCCATCTCTCGGATGCCCACCGCCGGGAGATTGATGGGCTAATTGCCCACCGGGTGGGTAAAGCCTCCAGCTCCCAGCTACGCAAACTCATCCAAGGACACGCCTACCGGCTAGACCGCAAAGCGGCTGAGCAACGGGCCGCGCAGAATCAGCGAGATCGTCGGGTGTGCTTGGATCCAGGCAGCGACGGCATCTCATATCTAACCGCCGAACTGCCCACCCATCAAGCGGTAGCAGTCATGGACGCGCTGCAGCAACAAACCAACAAACGCCTGGCCGCCCAACGGCGTGACGCCGCAAACACACCCGACGACCTCGACAATTCCGATGCTGAGCAACCGTTAACTCGCGACCAGGTCATGGCTGATCTCTTCGTCGAGCTGCTCACCGGGCAGACCACCGCCGACGGGGTCACCGCTGAAGTCGTGGTCGTGATGCACGATAGCAGCTTGTTTGGTGATGATGATGTGCCGGCCTGGATTCCCGGCCACGGACCGCTACCCGCCGGGATGGTCAAACACTGGTTAGCCGACCCGCAAGCCGCGAAGTTTTTCCGACGCATGTACACCCGAGCCACCGATGGCCAACTCGTGGCCCTAGAGTCCAAACGCCGTCACTTCCCCGAAGGGCTCTCCAAAATGTTGGCCATCCGGGACGATACGTGCGCCACCCCCTGGTGCAACAGCCCAGTCGAGGATGCTGACCACCGCAAACCCTGGGCCAAGGGCGGGACCACCAGCTGGGCCAACGCCACCGGGCTATGTAAACGCTGCAACCAACGCAAAGAAAACCGAGGCTGGTCCTATACCGGCACCCCAGATCGGCTCACGGTGACCACCCCCACCGGGCATCAATACACCGTGCCCACCCGGCCCCCAATCAGCCAAATCCGGCATACCACCACCGACCCACCCATCGGCCCCATCGACATCGCCTGGCCCGCCGCAGCCTAACCCCACCATGCCACCATGCCCACCCGAAGGTGCGCGCCCTGAGGAAGACAGCTGCAGGCCTGCTGGTTCTCGCTTGCGACATGGTCTTGTGCGACTTTCTTTGTCTTCGATCAAGACCTAGATTGAACATATGGTAGCTCTCGATAAAAGACTGTCTCGACCCGGCGCTACGATCGCCTACGGTGACACCGAAAGCGGCAGTCCAGCAGTGGTACTCACTCACGGAGCGAGTTTGGACCATACGGTCTTCGAGACCCAGGCGCGGACACTACAGTGACAGGGCTACCGAGTCATCACTTGGGATTTGCGCGGTCACGGTCTATCCACGTTAGATCCAGAGGTTAGTTTTCGCACAGAAGATGCTTTGGCTGACCTTGCCGCTCTCGTCAATGAGTGTGGGCTTGACCAAGTTGTTTTGGTAGGGCATTCGTACGGTGGAAATCTCGCGCAGGCCTTCGCAGACGCTTATCCCGACAGAGTCGCTGCGCAATTTGTCTTAGCAACCACGTGGAAAACCAAACCGCTCAACACACTAGAGCGACTGGCGTTGAATCTAACCATCCCGGTATTGCGGCTTGCCCCAGCACCGGTCATCCGACACTTTAGGGTACGGAGTCTCGTCTCACGCCGTGAGCTACGCCCCGCAACGCACCGACTACTCTCACACATCCCAAAACATCGGCTCGTGGAAATTTGGCGCGGCGCGATAGCAGTCCTGCAAGATTCACCGTATCGCCACGTCCCCACCGGCCTCGTTCGTGGCACAGCGGACCCGGTGCTTACCCTGGCCGCAGCCCTGCCTGGGTGGGTCCAGGCCGAAGGCTTGCGCGTGCATCCAATCACCGGTGCACGTCACCTTGTCACGTGGGACGCTCCCGAGACCGTCTCGGAGGCCTTGCTACAACTCCTGGCAGAGGTGCCAAACGTGCATTAACACACTCAAGGCCGACCCCGGAACACACCGGAGCCGGCCTTGCACGCCAGCGAGTTAGCATTCGGGCATAGTAACCGCGACGGCTAATCCGCCTCGTGAGGTCTCTTTATACTTATCCATCATGTCGGCGCCGGTTGCGCGCATCGTTTCGATGGCTTGGTCCAGACTGACCTTGTGGGTTCCATCGCCGTGCAGCGCCAGTCGCGCGGCATTGATCGCTTTGACCGATGCGATCGCGTTGCGTTCGATGCACGGGATCTGCACCAGCCCACCGACTGGGTCACATGTCATGCCCAAGTTGTGTTCCAATGCCATCTCAGCGGCATCTTCCACCTGGGATGGAGTACCACCCATGACCGCGGCCAAACCGGCTGCTGCCATCGAACATGCGGACCCGACCTCACCCTGGCATCCGACTTCAGCACCTGAGATGGAAGCCTGGGTTTTGATGATGATGCCAATAGCGCCGGCGGTGAGCATGAACTCCACGATCTTATCGTCGGTGACGTCGTCGAGGAATCTGGTGTAGTAGTGCAGCACCGCCGGAATAATCCCGGCCGCTCCGTTGGTTGGCGCCGTGACCACACGCCCACCCGAAGCGTTTTCCTCATTGACCGCCAGAGCGTACAAGTTGACCCACTCAATGCCGCGCAGAGCATCGGTGGTGTCCCCAGTGCGCTCGGTGGCGCCACCTTGGCTCAATTGTTTGTAGAGCCTCGGCGCACGCCGGGTGACCTTGAGCCCACCGGGCAAGGTGGTCTCGGTGCGGTCGATCCCGGCTTGCACACAGTCCTGCATGACCTGCCAAATATGCAACAGCTCGGAACGAATCTCTTCGGCATCACGCCATTCGAGTTCGTTCTCCCAGGTCAGGTCCGCGATGGATTTACCCTCCTGGTGGCACAACTCTAAGAGCTGCGTTCCGGTCCGGTAATCGTGGCGCACCTTGCGTTCGGTGGTCAGCGGTTTGTCGAGCTCGTCTTCCGTCACGACAAATCCACCACCGATCGAGTACGTGATCTGGGAGGCTAATTCGGTGCCGTTGGCATCGTAGACCGAGGACTTCATACCGTTGGGATGGCCCGGTAGTGACTTGGATAAGTGCAAGATCACATCATTGGCCCGATCAAAAGCCACCCTCTTGCGCCCAGCCAGTTCCAGGATTGCTGAGGTCTCGACTTGGGCGATGATGTCATCGACTTGGTCAGGCACAATCGTGGCGGGATCATGTCCAGCCAGCCCCAGGATCACCGCGGTGTCCGAGTGATGCCCGATGCCGGTGGCACCCAGCGAGCCAAACAGTTCCACTTGAGCTCGCTCAGTTGCCGCCAGCGTGTCGGCGTCCAGACCATTGATGAACTGGGCTGCCGCCCGCATGGGACCAACGGTGTGGGACGATGATGGCCCCAAACCAATAGAGAACATGTCCAGCACACTTAATGCCATGACTTATCCTTTCGAGGGTGAAAACTCGATCATCCCGTCGAGTAACCAGTTGACCACGTGGTTCGCAAAAGAAATCCGCGGCGCGATCCACCAGGTGTTCTCGGCTACTCGCCAAAGGATGACTGGTGTGTGGGCGACTTCTGTAACGTAAGCCTGGTTGACTGCCCAAGCCCGTGGGTGCAAATCCAGCGGACAGGATTTACGTAATACGAGATCGGATGCTTGGCCTGATAGCTCTATGATCGTCCGGTTCGCGGACAAATCCAAGACCTGTCCGGAACGATCACCCAGGACCTCCGTGAGGGTTTCAGCCAGGCCGGAGTCGGGCTGGTCGATCGCTAGGAACTCATCGGGAGAAAGCCACAGCACAGCGGTAGATGAAGAGTCCCCGATGACTTCCCCGACCTTGGCGGGCAACCCGCCCAAAGCCTGGGCCAGTGCGGTGTACCCATTAGTGCCGGGTGTGGCACGCAACCCGACCTGAGTGGTGAAGGGCACCTCGCGGATGCTTACTGCACTGCTGGAGGCGGCTTGGAGTTCTTCGGTGCGGTCGGTCAGTGGTGACCGTCGGAGTTGTTGTACATTAGCCATCTCGACGAGCTCCTTCTGGGTCAAAGAGGACGGTGGGCCCAATCTTCATGGTGACTTCCTCACCATCGACCAGGGCTTTGAGGCTTTCACCGATGCGGTCAAAACCATTCTTGATCAGGGCCAGCCCGAACGTACGTCCTAGTGCCGGCGAGTTGTAGGAGGCCGTAACCCAGCCTTCTTGCGAGATTGGACCGGCTTCGGCACCGACCGGGGTATCGATGGCCACGAGCGCTTCGCCTTCTTCCAGACGGAAGGTTGGGTCATCTGGCAGTACCGAGACGAGTTGTTTGCGATCCTCGCGGACGTTGTCGGCACGCAGGAACGAGCGCTTGCCAATGAAGTCCTTGTGCTTGGCAAGGATCCATTCCATCCCAGCATCCTGTGGGGTGACGGTGCCATCGGTTTCTTGCCCGACCACGATGAAGCCTTTTTCAGCGCGTAAGACGTGCATGGTCTCAGTCCCGTACGGGGTGATGTTGAACTCTGCGCCGGCTTCGGCCACGGCTTCCCAGACGGCCATGCCGTACCAGGATGCCACCGCGATTTCCCACGCGAGTTCACCCGAGAACGAGATCCGGCTGGCGCGAGCCGGAATGCCCGAGGCCAAGGTGATGTCCCGGAATTCCATGAACTTGAAGCCTTCAGCCGAGAAGTCCTCGCCCGGGGCGATCTTGTTCATCACGTCGCGTGACTTCGGTCCGACCACGGCGATGGTGGCGTACTGCTCTGTCACCGAGGTCGCGAAAACATCAAGTTCTGGCCATTCGGTTTGCAGCCACTCCTCGATCCAGTCCAGGACATCGGCGGCCCCGCCGGTCGTGGTGTGCATGAAGTATCGATCTTCGGCCAACCGCAAGGTCACGCCGTCATCGAAGATCATGCCGTCCGGTTTGAGCATCACACCGTAGCGGCCCATGCCCTCTTTGAGTTTGACGTAGCCGTTGGTGTAGATCCGGTTGAGGAACTCGGGGACATCTTTGCCGCGCAGTTCGATCTTGCCCAGTGTAGAGCCATCGAACATGCCCACCGAGTCACGCACCGCAGCGCACTCGCGGTAGACGGCCTCGTCCATGGTCTCGTTGCCCTGCGGGTAATAGCGGGCGCGTTTCCACTGGCCAACGTCTTCAAACACCGCGCCAGCAGCAACGTGGGCTGAGTGCATGGGCGTGCCGCGAGCGACCTCAAAGAGTTTGCCACGACGACGCCCCGCCAGCGCGGCGAAACCGACCGGCGTATACGGCGGGCGGAACGTGGTGGTCCCGATCTCGCCGAGGTCTTCGACCCCCAAAATGTTGGCCATGACGCCAATGGTGGGAACACCCGAGGTTTTACCCTGATCGGCACCGGTGGAAATTGAGGTGTAGCGCTTGACGTGTTCAACCGAGCTCATGCCGGCTCCGGTGGCGCGCAGGATATCGGCTACCGTCTGGTCGCGCTGCAGGTCAACGAAGTGGTTATCGTAGTCTTCGGGTGTGTCACCGTCTGGGGATGGAACCAACCACAGCGGCTGGACCGGACCGTAGGGGCGGTCGATAGCCCGGGCGGCTTTGGCTTCGGCGGCATATCCTGCCGCGGTGGCTGCTGCGGCGCCGGCTTTGGCGCCGGAAGTCAGTGCCGATGCGGTGGAGTACTTGCCGTTGAGCGCTCCTGCCAGGCGCATGTTTTCCACCGATTCCACGGCGACAAAGCCCTGGAGCTGCTCATCCCAGTCAATGCGACCTTTGCGGCCCGAGTGTAGGTGCACAACCGGCGACCAACCACCCGAGACAGCTAACGTGTCGACCTCGAGGCGTTGAGCCCTGGCGAGATCCAACGCACCATTGAGTGGCGCCACGGTGATGGCGTTGAGTTCATTATCCTCACCGGCGTGGGTATCGACAACCGCCGAGCCGATGATGACATTGACACCTTCCGAGACGGCTTGTTGTGCCGCCGCCGATGCTGAGGAACGCGCATCAATGACCGCGACGACTCCCCCGGTGGCTGCCAACTCGGAGACCAACGGGTAGACCGAGTCGTTGGTGGTGAACACGGCGATCTGTTTGCCGGCGCGCACAGCGTACCGGTTGAGATAGGCGCGGACTGCCGAGGCCAGCATGATGCCGGGGCGGTCGTTGTTCTTGAAGATGATGGGGCGTTCATGCGCTCCGGTGGCCAGCACTACCTGATCGGCTCGCACGTGCCAGACGCGTTCACGAGAGATGCCTTCACCCGGCGCTTCATCCAGGTGATAGGTGCGGCGCTGGACGGCGATCGCGTAGTTTTCGTCGTAGATACCGGTCACGGTCGTATCTGCAAGCACTTCGACGTCGTCGGCTGCGTTGAGCTGGGCCAGCGTGTTGTCGATCCATTGCGAGGCAGGCACCCCGTCGATGATTTCATAAGGCGCATCCAACAGGCTCCCGCCGGCCCATGGCTTTTCATCCATGAGCATGACGCGAGCCCCCGATGCGGCGGCATTCGCTGCGGCAGTCAACCCTGCCGGGCCGGCTCCGACCACCAATACATCGGTATGGACGTGAACGTGATCGTAGTAAGCCTGATCCGCGGCAGGGTCTAGCTTACCGAGTCCACGCAGTTGCGTCGCTTTTATCCCGTTTGTCACCGGAACTGTGGTGGATGTCATCATCGACTCTTCGATGTCACCTGCGTGACGCGGCGATAGATGCACCAGTGAGTTCGGTTCTTCGACACCCGCTGCGAACACGCCACGAGGTCGGTTCCAGTACATTGAGTTGGCGGCCGAGCGGGTGCCGGTGGCCAACAGTGCTGAGGCGACCATGTCGCCGCGCAGTGCGGTAGTCGGATGCCCGTCAATGGTCACATCGACGGTGTCGTTGTGGTCGACCACGGCGTGTGGTGCCTGGTCGGGGCTCAAGCGGTAGGAGTGATTCCCCTGGCGACCATCAGTGGTCTGTGTTGCTTGATCTGTGGGGGTGTGAGTCACTTGGAACCTCCGGTAACTTCCGGGCGAGGCGAGCCGGCCGGGTAGGTGGTCTTGAATTTATAGGACACAGTGTCGCGGATGGCGTTGAACCACTTACGGCAACCGCCGCTGTGGACCCAGCGTTCAGCGAAGTCACCCTTGGGGTTATCGCGATAGAACAGGAACTCGCCCCATTCGCGGTCAGACAAGGCGTAGGGGTCTTCGGGGTAGGCGACGTGGGCTTCACCGCCGTAGCCGAATTCGGTTTCGTTGCGTGGCCCGCAGTACGGGCAATCAATGAGCATCATGGCTGTTGCCTTTCGTTAGTGGGCCACGGCTGCTGCGCCGTGTTCGTCAATCAGATGACCGGTTTCGAAACGCTCCAGGCTAAAGGGCGCGTTGATTTCGTGTGGTTCATCGTGGGCGATGGTGTGGGCCATAGCGTAGCCAGCACCCGGGGTGCCCTTGAAGCCGCCGGTTCCCCAGCCACAGTTGACATACAGGCCGTCGACTTCGGTCTTAGACACAATCGGCGAGGCATCCGGGGTGGTATCGACGATGCCGCCCCAGGTCCGTAGTACGTGTGCGCGAGCAAAGATCGGGAACAGTTCTACAGCTGCGGCCATTTGTTCCTGAATTACGTGGAAGGCACCGCGCTGGCCGTACCCGTTGTAGGTATCGATGCCGGCACCCATGACGAGTTCGCCCTTGTGCGCCTGGGAAACGTAGACGTGGATGTGGTTGGACATGACCACGGTGGGGTGTACGGGTTCAAACAGTTCCGATACCAGAGCCTGCAGCGGATGGGACTGGATCGGCAGTTTGATACCGGCCATTTCGGCCAGCTGGGAGGAGTGCCCGGCACCGCATAGGGCGACTTGGCCGGCGTGGATCTTGCCGCGAGTCGTGTCGACTCCGGTGACTTTACCGTTTTCGACCAGCACGTCGGTGACCTCGGTGTTCTGGATGAGGTCGATACCGGCCATGTCAGCCGAACGGGCCAAGGCCCAAGCGACGTGGTCGTGCTTGGCGATCCCCGCGCGCGGCTGGTAGGTCGAACCCATAATCGGGTACCGGATGTTGTCCGAAATGTTAATGATCGGACAGATCTCTTTGACTTCTTCTGGTTCGAGCCATTCGGAGTCGACGCCGTTGAGCCTGTTGGCGTTGACCCGTCGCTTGGAGTCGCGCACTTCTGAGACGTGGTGGGCCAGGTTCAATACCCCGCGCTGGGAGAACAGGAAGTCGTAGTCGAGTTCTTCGGGGAGCTCTTCCCAGAGCTTCAGCGAAGTTTCGTAGATGTTGGCGGATTCGTCCCAGAGGTAGTTTGAACGAATAATGGTCGTGTTGCGGGCCATATTGCCGCCACCCAACCAGCCCTTATCGATCACGGCCACATTGGTGATGCCGTGCCGGGCGGCCAGGTAGTGGGCCGTGGCCAGCCCGTGCCCGCCAGCCCCGACGATGATGACATCGTAGGACGACTTCGGCTCCGGATTGCGCCACAGGTATTCGGGGTGTTGTGGGAGAAGTTCTGCCATGGTTATGCTCCGAACGGTTCCAGGTTTGGGTATAGCGGATGAGCTTCGGCCAGCGTTGTGACGCGTTCTGCGAGCTCAGGGAGGGTCTGGCGATCACCGGTGGCACCGGCGATCAAGGTCAAGGCAATGATGTCGGCGACCTCTTTGAAGGCTTCGGTGCCAAAGCCGCGAGTGGTCAGTGCCGGCGTACCAATGCGCAGACCGGAGGTCGTCATGGGTGGGCGTGGATCCCACGGGACGGCATTGCGGTTGACGGTGATATCGACTTCCTGGAGCAGATCTTCGCCTTGTTTGCCGTCCAGCTCGGAGTCCCGCAGATCGACCAGTACCAGGTGCACATCCGTGCCACCGGTCAAGACCGAGATGCCAACGTCGGCGACATCTGGTTGCGATAGCCGGTCAGCCAAGATTTTTGCGCCTTCTAAGGTGCGGCGCTGACGTTCGGCGAATTCTTCTTCTGCTGCAACCTTGAAAGCCACGGCCTTGCCGGCGATGACGTGCATGAGCGGCCCACCCTGTTGGCCCGGGAAGACTGCCGAGTTGATCTTCTTGGCGATATCCGCGTCGTTGGTCAGGATGATGCCACCGCGAGGACCGGCCAGTGTTTTGTGTGTCGTGGAGGTCGCCACGTGAGCATGTGGCACCGGTGAGGGGTGTAGGCCGGCAGCGACCAGACCGGCGAAGTGGGCCATATCGACAAACAGGTAGGCGCCAACTTCGTCGGCGATTTCGCGGAAGCGGGCGAAATCCAGCTGACGTGGGTACGCAGACCAACCGGCGACAATCATCTTCGGCTGGTGCTCGCGCGCAAGTCGGGCAACCTCGTCCATATCGACTTCATAGGTGGTTTCATCGACCGAGTAGGGCACGATGTTGTAGAGCCGACCGGAGAAGTTCAGCTTCATGCCGTGGGTCAGGTGACCACCGTGGGCCAGGTTCAGGCCCATGACTGTGTCGCCAGGACGGATCAACGCGTGCATGACCGCGGCGTTGGCCTGCGCTCCGGAGTGTGGCTGCACATTGGCGTACTCTGCGCCAAAGAGCGCTTTGACGCGTTCAATAGCTAGCCGCTCCACTGAGTCCGCATGTTCACAGCCACCGTAGTAGCGTCGTCCGGGGTAACCTTCGGCGTATTTATTCGTCAGCACCGAACCTTGAGCCTGCATAACCGCCATCGGTGTGTGGTTTTCCGATGCGATCATTTCCAGGCCGCTTTGCTGGCGCTGGAGTTCTTGATCGAGAAAACCGGCAATTTCTGGATCGAGCTCAGCAAGATCCTGAGTCAGTGACGGCGCAACCTGAGACTCAAACTGCATAGAGGTGGTACTTGTCATGAAACTTCCTTTGAAATCCTGAACGACACTTGATATATCAGATACCGATCACAGACTATGATGTCTATCACAGGACTGTCAAGGGGCTTGCGGGAGTTATTTTCAAACGCTGCGGTTGGCCCGTATTTAGTGCACAATGAGGAGCAACGAAAGGACACGGATGACCACGCTGAACACCGTCGATACGAATAGCGAGTCCTTATCCGCTCGCGCCTACCGGATCTTGCTTGACCGGCTCATCATGTTGGATATCCAGCCGGGTGAACCCATTATGGAAAAGCAGCTCGCCGAGGAGATGGGGGTCGGCAGAACCCCGTTGCGCGAAGCTCTCAAACGGCTTGAATCCGATCACTTGGTGGTGACGTATCCACGTCGGGGAACCTTTGCCAGCCAGGTCGATGTCACGGAGCTGGCCCACGTCTCGGAGGTTCGTCAAGCGCTCGAACCGCTCGCCGCTCGCCGTGCAGCTGAGGCACGGGGCGGCGCCTGGCGCGAAGACCTGCTCGAAGTACTGGACGATATTCAAGATCTTAATCCTGACCAGTCCCAGCGCGATCTGTTGTCCTATGACCTGTCAGTTCACCGGCTCATCTACAGCGTGACGCAAAATGAGCATTTGTCGGAAACGCTCATTCGATTAGACAATATCGCCACACGTATTTGGGCTGCGCTGTCTGACCGGTTGCCTTCGCTGTATGAGCACATCGTGGAACATACGCATCTGATCAAACAGATCCTCGCCGGAGAGGCTGATGCTGCCGAGCAAACAGCATCAGATCACGTCAAGAATTTTTACTCGATGGTCCGAGAAGCCCTCTAAGCTCTAGGCGTTACGATTGGGCTGTAGCGCGAGCATATTCAGCTCGAATAATCGCCTGATGCAACTGCGGCAGGGTAAACGTAGGCATAGTGCCGTAGGACTTCTGCTGGTGTTCGGCATCCAGTTGTTGCGTCGCCGCTTGCAGGAGCGCATCTCGGTGCTGGGTGGTCAGCTGTGACGTGCCTGTGGCTTCTTTGACGAACCGATCTAACCAAGACTGCTGCACCGCGGTGAGCTCCGGTGTTCGAAGATCTAGCGCCAGCAAAAAGTATGGCCATGCGACATCGGGCACTCCGCTGGTTTTGACGAGAGCTTCCCGCTGGTCTGCCGAGTTCGGATCAACATCGGCGGCAGTTTGCACTCCAGCATCGAGGAGGTTACCTGCAGCAGCCATCAGCTGATCGATCTGAGCTGTTTCCGGCACAAAGTCAGCCAGACCAAAGGGCCCCAGCGTGGCGACAACGCGCATCATGTTGGCTGGGCCCCGAAACGCTTTGAACGCCCGCAGCCTTGGTAGCACTCCAGCACCATATGCGCCGTCCACTTGGGCGCCGATACTCAGGATGGTATCCATGAGTGCGACCTCTACCGAGGCAGCCCAATTGCCGGTGGCGTCCTTGAAGGGCCGTGCCCCACTGCGGCTAGCAGCCTGGGCTACCGCGACTACCTCGGGGTCAGCAGATGCTGTCATACGTCTCGCTTTCTACGGCCAGCTTGGAGCGCCGGGGGGCTGGCTCGGCTAGCTGGGCTTCATCCGTAGGTACCCTATCAAAGAGTCCTCGGATCATCGGTGTGCGGCGCTCAGGCATGCTGCCCATGCGGTCGGTGGCGTATGATCCTTAGAAGTTTCCAAAGCGAAGGAGTCTCATGGGTGCACCGCGTAATTCGGTAGTTCACAACGTCATCGATGTCCTTCGGTGCTTCTCCTCGGAGCATCCGCTGGTTGGGGTGACAGAGATTGCTGACCAAGTGGGCCTACATAAGTCCTCCGTCTCACGGCTGTTGAGCACGCTGGAGACCGAAGGGTGGGTCGAACAAGATGTGACGACCCGAAAATATCAGCTGGGTCTCGGACTCATTGCGGTTGCCGGCCCGCTGCTAGCAAACCTCAACGTGCGAAAAGTGGCATACCCCTATCTGCGAGAACTCGCCGAGACCACGCAAGAAACCACCGTTCTGGCTATCTGGGAAAAATCCGCCGCGGTCACGGTCGAACAAATCGCATCAGAGCGGACCATCAAGCACACCTCACCACTGGGGTCCAGGTACGACTCGACCGGTTCGGCAACTGTACAGGTCTTCTTGGCCGATATGGAACCGTCCAGCATACAAAAGCTGTTGGATCAAGAGGTCACACGCTTACAGCCAGGTTGGACCCGCGCCCAACTCACCCAGCGTCTCGACAAAGTTCGTCAGCAGGGGTATGCGACAAACCTTCGCGAAACCTTTGCCGACGAAGTCGGGATCGCAGCCCCGGTGTACGACCATCGCAACCAAGTCGTTGCCGCGGTGTTAATCGCCGCACCCGCCTACCGCATCGATGAACCAAGCACGACGCAACTGATACGCCAGTGCGTGGAGACCGCAGCCAAAATTTCCACACGTATGGGCAACCCAGAGTCTGCAGAAAACGCTTCTGCCGCCACCGCGCTGAAACGCTAACTTAGTCTTGCGGATGAGTAGGTATCACCAGGACCGGACAAACGGAACGGTTCAGGACCGCTTGACTGACGGAGCCGAGCAACAACCCTGAAAAGCCCCCACGGCCACGGGTACCCATGGCAATCATCGAAGCCGTATTGGAAGCTTCGGTGAGAATATCCGATGGTGAGGCGTCATAGAATCGCCATTGGACGGGCGCGGTGGTTTGATCTTCGATCTGTTCAGCGAACCTAGCTAGTCGATCCGCCACATTTTTTCGCAGATCCGGGACCTCAGCCTGATATACCGGTGACACTGGCATCCACAAGCTGCCACTAAAAGGCTGAGCGTTGATCAGGACAAGATTCAGGTCGCGTTCTTCAGCATATTGCGCAGCCGTTAGCACAAGGTCAACCGGCTGAATGTCGAGGTCCACTGCGACAACCACGCTGTCACGGAAGTCGGCGGTGGTGGCCACTCCTTCAGAAGTGATCACACCGATAGCCGTGTCAGCCTGATCTGCCGGGCCAGCGAAATCTGACTCTGGAAGTTCTTTTCTCTTGCCACGACCCGGTACCACCAGGCTCGGGCAGTGGGCATGCGAAGCCACCGAGGCCGAGACACTTCCCAGGAACCGGCCCGCGAAGCGACTGCGACCCCGTTTCCCCACGACCACCAGGGCCGCGTTCTTGGACTCCCTGATAATCACTCCGGCCGCGTCCCCTTCAACGGCAGCGGAGGAGATGGCGACATCAACATCCTTGGCGGTGGCGATTATGTCATCCATGACCTCCTGTGCATTTTCCTGGGCGAGGCCCTGAGTGTTTTCCGGCAGGTATTCATACCCCGGCTCGGTGTACGCCGTCACCACACGTAGCGCAAGCTCTCGCTGCTGTGCGATACCAAGCGCCACCTCGAATGCCCGCTCGCTGTTATCTGACCCGTCGACACCCACCACAATGAAGGCCGAACCTGAATATTCTGTAGAGTGTTCCATATCACAACCATATCAAGGTGCTCAAAAACATAACAGCAACCTGCAGTACAAGATTTCACCGGCTGACACGGCTTATTCGGAATTCCCGACGAAGGTGGCCTCAGCATCAAAGTCAGCGTCTGGCATTAAGTGGTCTATGCTTGTCGTTCGTGAATGCTGTAGTTATTGCCGTGGCCGTGATGCTGTTATTAGCGTTGCTTCGAGTCCACGTGGTCATTGCGTTATTTATCGGTGCCCTGGTGGGCGGACTGATGGCTGGCATGGGGCTAGAAGCCACCATGGTGGCTTTCCAATCCGGCTTGGGCGATGGCGCCAGAATTGCCTTATCATACGCCTTGCTTGGGGCTTTTGCCATGGCTGTGGCTGCCTCAGGTCTTCCGAAAGCGCTAGCCGACACCTTGATTCGGAAGCTCGATGCCGAAGCCGACGGCGCGTCCCAGAAGGTGGTGACGGCAACGAGCTACGTCTTAATCGCGGGGACCCTGGCGATGTCCATCATGTCCCAGAACCTCATCCCGGTACATATCGCCTTTATTCCGCTCCTGATTCCGCCGCTGTTGACGGTCATGAACCGCCTGCATTTAGATCGCAGGCTCATCGCCTGTGTGTTGACCTTTGGTCTCGTCACTACCTACATGACCCTGCCGGTGGGGTTCGGCAAGATCTTCCTTGAAGACATTTTGTTGGCCAATATAGAACGTGCCGGCGTTGACACCTCCGGCGTGAATATCGTCCAGGCCATGGCACTGCCCGCCTTAGGAATGGTCGCGGGTCTGCTGATCGCAGTGTTTATTAGTTATCGCAAACCACGGCACTACGAGGACCGTCCGATTGCTGGTGGCAGGATCGTGGAACCGACTCCCACGCGGTACAACCTCGTCATGTCGCTGATCGCTATCGTGGCGACCTTCGCGATTCAACTGATCGTACAATTCACCGGTTCTGAAGCCGATGGTCTGTTGCTGGGTTCACTCGTGGGACTGGGGATCTTCCTGATTTCGGGGGTTGTCCAGTGGAATAAAGCCGATGACGTCTTTACCTCTGGTATGCGAATGATGGCGCTGATTGGTTTCGTGATGATCTCAGCACAAGGTTTCGCAGCCGTAATTAACGAATCCGGCCAGGTTGAACCCTTAGTTGCCGTGGTACAGGAATTCTTTGGTGACAATCGGGCCTTGGCGGCGCTGGCCATGCTGGTGGTCGGGCTCATTGTCACGATGGGCATCGGCTCGTCGTTTTCCACCCTACCGATCATTGCGGCCATCTACGCGCCGTTAGCTATGTCGTTAGATTTCTCTGTCTTGGCCACGGTCGCGCTCATTGGGACCGCCGGTGCGCTGGGTGATGCTGGCTCCCCAGCCTCAGACTCGACCCTGGGATCCACCGCGGGTCTTGCCGCCGACGGGCAACACGACCACATGCGTGACACCGTTATTCCCACCTTTTTGCACTACAATATCCCGCTGACCGCAGCCGGTTGGGTCGCAGCAATGGTGCTCTAAACCGGTACTAGGTGCCGAGAATTTCCCGCACCTGGGCATCGGTGACTTGAGCGAAATCAGTGTAGAACGCACCGACCGAACGAAACCGGACCGGAGAACGTAAGCACACCACCTCATCAAAGACCGGGTCATCACTAAGGTGCTGGAAGACTTGATAGGGCACAACCGGGGTGGCAAGGATGATCCGCTCCGCCCCGCGGGCGCGTGCGAGCTGTCCTGCTGCTTGCGCGGTGGCCCCCGTGGCAACCCCGTCGTCGACGATGATGGCCGTGCGTCCTGCTAACGGTACGGGCCCGCGACCCGGTGGTCTGAACCTGATGGCGCGTTCCCTGACCTCTTGACGTTGTTGGCGCAGGGCCTCTTCTTGGTCAGCGGTCGAAATATCCGCGTGTTCGATGATCTTCGTGTTGAGCACCGTGATGCCGTCCTCACCCACCGCGCCCATGGCCAGCTCGGGCCGAAACGGGACGCCCAGTTTGCGAACCACCAACACATCAAGTTCAGCTTCCAGCACGCGAGCAACGACTGCCGCAACGGGCACTCCCCCGCGTGGCAACCCGAGGACCACGGGAGCAGGTGGCAGATTTAGGCCCTTGCGTGTGCTGAGTTCGTGCGCCAGTTGCTCTCCGGCGTCCACCCGGTCATAAAACGTTTGCTTCCTCATGGCGCAACCCCGTGCTCCAGGCCTTCGCTTCAGGTATCGACGTGTTCACTACATACGTTATCCCGTGACGCGCAAACACCATATCGTTCATGAGCCGGAAGAAGTCTCCGGCTCCGGACCTCTAAACCGCTGGTGAAGGGCATGAATCCACCGCAACAACAAACCGACAGTGAGTGCAGAAAAGATGGTACCTTCCCGCACCCCGTAGAGTCCGCCCATGGACATTAAAGAAACAATCGCGGCCACAATAACCAGCGTCGAATCGACCAGCGTCTTAATAGTGCCATATCGGATATTTTGCAGCACTGTGTAAATAGTAAAGACAATGGCATTCCCGGGGAGATACGTCAGCCGCGGCTGCATCTCCACGTAGACCCCCACTGCGAGCAGAACGACACTGGCCAGCAGCCATGCCCACTGCTCAAGGTAACTGGCCGGTTCTAACCATGCCGTCAAATACATCGCCAAGTCCACGAACAGCCCAAAGGCCACGGCCAGTGGCAGCTGAATGAGCTGAAATGTAGGAAATTTGCGACGCAGTATCAGCACCTGGAGCACCACGAAGATCACGTTGAGCGTCATGACATATGTGCCAACGCTGACAGGCGTGATAAATGACAGGACTGCCGGTAGCGATGCAATCGGTGCTGTCCCTAGGTCGGCGCGTACCGACAGGGCCACGCCAATGGCGATGAGAAAGACTCCCAGAAGAAAGATAGTCAGACGTTTCAGTTGGCGAAGCATCAATCGTCACAACCGACGGCCCGTAGCCCACACCCTAGGGGTGAAAACGTCACGACATTATGTACCAAGCTGTATCAGGTTCTCCAGAGTTCGCGGGGTCCTTCCCCACGCTCATTATATGTGCCCGTCCTCGTGGGATTGGTCAGAACGTCATGTGAACTACAGCACCTGGGTTTGAATCAGCTCATGGCTAGTCGCGAGATCGCCGCTCCTGTCTTGAAGTCGCTTTTTCAGCGAGCATAGGATGAGGTTGGAACGACACGTACAGTCCATTTGTCCCCGATGCTTAGACGGAGAACTTTATTTATGGCAAAACCACAGAAGACCAATCTTGACAACGTCCCCCACGTTTTTACCCAACACAACGGCGAACAGATCGCCACCACCTTTTCACCGCAAGAATTCGAACGCCGCCTGAGAAACGCTCGTGAGGTCATGGCGGAAAAAGATGTTGATGCACTGGTTCTTACCACCATGCACAACATCAAATACTACTCAGACTTCGTCCCCTCCCCATTCGGTCGTACCTTTGGGCTGGTCATCACGCCAGAAGACTCGATCACGGTGACTCCATGGGTCGATGGTGGTATGCCATGGCGGACCACCCACGGCAAGAACATTGTGTATTCGGACTGGGACTCCGAGAACATGTTGCGCGCCGTCCAGCACACGCTTGATGAGCGCAACATCAAACCACGCCGTCTCGGTGTGGAATTCGACGGGCTGGTGGTCGATGAATACCACTCTTTCCAAAACTGGTTCGAAGGCGTCGAACTGGTCGATGTGGCTGAACCACTCATGTGGCGTCGACTGATCAAATCCGAAGAAGAAATCGTACTCATGCGTGAGGGTGCGCGGATCGCTGATATTGGTGGTCGCGCCGTGAAGAACGCAATTCGTGAGGGCATCACCGAATACGAATTGGCCCAGATCGCCGTGGACGCGATGGTCCCAGAAATCGCTAAGGCCTATCCGAATCAAGAAGTACGCGAAACGTTCGCACTGATCCAGTCCGGTATTAATACCGACGGCGCCCATAACTGGCCAACGACTCGCAAGCTGCAGAAGGGTGACCTGCTGTCCATCAACTGTTTCCCGATGATGTCAGGGCACTACACGGCCATGGAACGCAGCATGCACCTAGGTCAGCCAGACGATCGTACTTTAGAAATCTGGAAGCTCAACGTTGAAGCCTACAAACTGGGCCTGGAAATGGTGAAACCAGGAGTCGTCGCTGGCGACGTCGCCGCAGAACTCAACCGCTTCTTCGAAAAACACGACCTGCTGCAGTACGCACCAATCGGCTATGGTCACTCATTTGGTGTCATGAGCCCCTACTACGGTCGCGAAGCTGGCATGGAATTCCAGGAGCACATCGAGACTGAGTTGAAGCCAGGGATGGTGGTCTCGATGGAGCCGATGCTGGTTATTCCAAACGATATGCCCGGCGCTGGGGGGTATCGCGAGCACGATATGCTCGTCATCACTGAAGACGGCCACGAAAACCTCACCGAATTTGAGGTCGGTCCGGAACATAACATTATTGACTAGTTCCTCGGCAGCCTGATGGCACGAAAAAACTCCCTCGCAAAGAATTTGCGAGGGAGTTTTTGTTGGTAGCTGTGGGCGGATTCGAACCGCCGACCTCACGATTATGAGTCGTGCGCTCTCACCAACTGAGCTACACAGCCACGTCAGTTACCTGACTCTGGATAAAAATAGCCTGCGAGCTCGCAGGCTATTTCATCAGAGCCCCGACCGGGAATCGATCCCGGGACCTCCATCTTACCAAGATGGCGCTCTACCACTGAGCTATCGGGGCAACGAGATAAGACTTTACCAACAAATGATCAAAAGGCAAAATCAAGAACCTCGTTTATGGGCAACGTCACTGTGAGAGTTTTTAGCCCTCGTAGGACGTCCGCTTTTTAGCTTTCGACCACCGCTGTTTTTTCTTTTGGCCTCGTTGGGCAGGGTCGTAACCGCCGCCGTGCGTGCCACGGGAACCGAAGCTTTTCGGCGCGCCTTTGTCTAGCCGGAGATTTAGCTTCCGGCCCCCAACAACTGCGTTTTTGAGCGCTTCTTGTTGCTTATGCGACAGCTGCTCGGGCAGCTCCACCAGGGAGAAAGTCGGCCGAATGGTAATCTCACCAATCTCGGAGATATCCAAATTGGCTTCGTTGGCAATCGCGCCCACAATGTTGCCGGGTCCAACTCGATCTTTGTGGCCCACTGCGACCCAGTAGGTTGCGTGGCCTTCTTTGGTTGCGCGCTTCGGACGGCTCGAGCGTTCGCCACCGTGCTGGTCTTTCCGTTGGCCGCGCTGGTTCATGGGCGGAAGATCTGGTTCGGATGCTTCAAGTGGTCGACCATCTTGAACCATCAGCGCCAATGCTGCTGCAACGTCGACGGCTGCGATGTCGTGTTCAGCAATGTAATCGGTGACGAGATCCCGGTAAGTCGAGAGTTCCTCGTTGTCATCGTGGGCGGCGATTGTCTGAGTGATGTTTTCAGCGAACGCGGCACGACGAGAAGCGTTAACTTCGTCTAGCGACGGAAGTTGCATTTCTTCTACGGACTGCTTGGTGGCTTTCTCAATGGAGCGCAACAAGTACCGTTCGCGCGGGGTCATCAGCAAGATTGCGTCACCTTGGCGCCCGGCGCGGCCGGTACGACCAATACGGTGCACGTATGAAGAAGTATCGTGCGGAATATCGTAATTCACAACGTGGCTAATACGTTCCACATCGAGCCCACGGGCAGCAACATCTGTGGCAACCAAGATATCGATTCGTCCTGCGCGCAGATCTTCCACGGTCTTTTCACGGATGTTCTGCGGGATATCACCGGAAATCGCAGCGGCTGCGAAACCACGAGCTACCAATTTCGTGGTGAGCTCTTCGGTCATGTTGCGGGTACGCACAAACGCGATGATGCCATCGGTATCTTCGGTTTCCAGTAAACGGGTCATCGCTTCGAGCTTCCAAGGCTGAGCGACTTGCAAGTACCGCTGACGAATGTTCTGGGCGGGTTTGGATTGCCCTTCGACCTGAACCTGTACGGGATCGTTGAGGTAATCACCGGTGATGCGTTGGATCGCACGTGGCATCGTTGCTGAGAATAACGCGGTCTGTTTTTCTTTTGGCGCTGAGGACAAAATGCGGTCCACGTCCTCAGCAAAGCCCATGCGCAGCATCTCGTCGGCTTCATCCAACACCAGATATTTCAGGTCGGAAAGATCCAGGGATCCCCGTTCCAGGTGGTCAATGACACGACCGGGAGTACCAACCACGATGGTGGCACCGCGACGCAAACCGGCCAGCTGTGGTCCGTATGACGAACCGCCGTAGACCGGAAGCACGCTCACAGATGGGACGTGTTCGGCATACGAGTTGAAGGCTTCGGCGACCTGTAAAGCCAGCTCGCGGGTTGGAGCCAGCACCAGCACCTGAGGGCTCTTATGGTTTTGGTTTGCATCGGCCAGATTGGAGAGGACAGGCAGCGCGAACGCAGCGGTTTTACCGGTACCAGTTTGTGCAAGACCTACGACGTCGCGGCCTTCTAGCAGCAGCGGGATAGTCCGTGCCTGGATCGGGGAGGGTTTCTCATAGCCCAACCCTTCGAGTGCCTTGGTTATCGGATCGGCAAGGTTGAGCGAGGCAAAAGTTGTTTCGGTTTCGGGCAGCGAAGATTGTTCGGTCAAAAAGACTTCCTAGATTTCGTAAGGTGATGTAAGGATCCGGATGTATTCCTTGCAATGCACGCTACGTACCACTCAACAGTCCCAATGACTGGAGTCTAAGTTAAAGGAAGAAGCCGGATCTGGCTGAACTCTTCTAGTCTAGGCCAAATCCGGCATTTTCGATAATCGAGGTGCGTCTTACAGGCCCTTCAAAGCCTGGTCGAGGTCACCAATGAGATCATCAATGTCTTCAATACCGACAGATAACCGGATCAAATTCCCTGGAACCGCCAGCTCTGTGCCTTCAACTGAGGCGTGCGTCATAGCGGTTGGGTAATTCAACAACGACTCGACGCCGCCGAGGGATTCGGCCAGCCGGAAGACGTGTGTTGATTCGGCTACCTTCCGGGTGGCTTCAACGCCAGCTTTGAATTGGACGGATACCATCCCACCGAAACCGGACATCTGTTTTTTGGCGATTTCATGCCCGGGGTGGTCTTCAAGGCCCGGATAGTGAACCTTTTCGACACCTGGCTGCTCGACCAACCAGGCAACGATCGCTTCGGCATTGGCGACGTGGCGGTCCATTCGGACCCCCAGGGTCTTCAGGCCGCGAGTGACCAGATAGGAATCCAGCGGCGAATTCGAGGCGCCGGCCGCAAACTGTTGGAAATTAATCGCATTAGCCAGTTCTTCGTCTTCGGTCACCACTGCCCCACCGATGGTATCGGAGTGACCACCCATGTATTTGGTGGTCGAGTGCACGACGACATCAGCGCCCAGGGTCAAGGGCAACTGCAGATACGGGGTGGCGAAGGTGTTGTCGACGACCAATAAAGTGTCGAATTCGTGGGCGAGTTCGGCCAGGGCGGCGATGTCGGCGATTTTCATCATCGGGTTGGTCGGGGTTTCCACCCACAACACTCGAGTCTTACCACCGGCAAGTGCTTCACGCACCTGATCCAAGTCCGACATGTCGACAACCTGGTGTTTTAGTTGCCACGGGCCCAGCACTTTATCCAGCAACCGATACGTCCCGCCGTAGACGTCGTTGCCCACGATAACCCGGTCACCGGGTACACAAGCAGCCATGAGCAAAGCGGTCTCAGCCGCCAGTCCTGAGGAGAAGGTGTAGGCGAAACCGGTGTCGGCGTTTCCGGTTTCGAGTTGGGCGATTTGGGTTTGGAGGGCATCACGGGTGGGGTTGGTGCCGCGGCCATAGTCGTAGCCTTTGCGCAGTTTGCCGATGGCTTCTGGCGCGTAGGTGGACGATAGATGGATTGGTGGCACGACCGCACCGTAGACGGGGTCGAGCTCTTGACCGGCGTGGATGGCCCGGGTGTTAAAACCGGAGCTGTGCTTATCGATGAACGTCATGAAGGTGTCTCCTGGAGAAGTTACTTGGCAATCAGGTGCATCAAGATATCGTGGGCTGAAATGATCCCGGCGATATTGCCATCGCGGGTGACCAGCGCTGCGGGTGCGGTTTCCAGTACGGTTTTGGTGTCGGCTACCGAGGTCATGTACCCAACCTTTGGCAGTTCCGTCAGCTTGGTCTCGGCAAGGCTGCTGTCTGCGGTGATCGCACCGGACGCCAACTGGTCCATGAGTGCACGCACGGTAACAGCACCCCGAACCTCGCCGATCCGGTATGCCTCTTGGATGCCACCCACGACGGGCAGCGCGTCGATGCCGTAGCGGTTCATGGTCGAAATTGCATCCGAAACGGGCGCATCAAGCACGGCGACCACCACTTCTGGCAGCGAACCGGGCAACCATTGGGCTTTGGTATCCAGCAGGTCACCGATCTGGGCCGCTAGCCCCGGTACTTCGACGGTGTCGGTGTCAGCTTCGGGTGCGGCGGGATCGGTGCCGTCCAGGTAGGCGGTGCCAATGCGCTGAGGCGCGACCGGTTCGGGTGCGTTGGTGTCGAAACCGTGTTCTTCCATCCAGGTTTCGGAAAAGATTTTGCCTAGGTAACCGCGTCCGGAATCAGGCAGGATCACGACCATCACATCGTCTTCGGTGAGGTTTTCGGCTTCTTTGAGTGCGGCTGCCAGCGCCATCCCGGATGAGCCACCGGCCAGTATCCCCTCCTCGGCAGCCAGACGCCGGGTGTAGTGGAAAGCCTCGGCATCGGTGATTTCGTGGATGGAGTCTGGGACTTCCGGGTCGTAGTTGCCGGGCCACATGTCCTCGCCCACGCCTTCGACGAAATATGGCCGTCCGCTGCCACCGGAGTAGACCGACCCGGAGGGGTCAGCGACCACGACTTTTACTGGCCCGGACTCGCGGTCGGCCGAGACTTCGTGAAGGTAGCGGCCGGTACCAGTCATCGTGCCGCCCGTCCCCGCGCCGATCACCACGTGCGTGACTTGGCCGGCGGTATCTTCCCAGATCTCGGGCCCGGTGGTTTCGTAGTGCGACTCTGGAGCGGCCGAGTTGAAGAACTGGTTTGGCTGGTAGGCGCCCTCAATTGCTTCCTCTAACCGGTTGGTAATCCCGTAATAGGAGTTTTCTGATTCTGGCGGCACTGCGGTTTCGGAGACCACTACATCAGCGCCGTAGGCTTTGAGCACGTCGCGCTTTTCCTGAGCCACTTTGCTCGGGGTAATAAAGACCGAGCGGTACCCTTTCTGCTGAGCCACCATGGCCAGGCCGACCCCGGTGTTACCGGAGGTGGGTTCCACCACGGTTCCGCCCTCGGAGAGTTTGCCTTCAGCTTCTGCCCGCTCGATCATCTTCAGCGCAATGCGGTCTTTAATGGAACCACCAGGGTTCAAAAACTCGCATTTGACCAGGATCGTTGGTTTGAGATCAGCTCCGATGGAGTTGAGTTTTACCAACGGCGTGTTACCAATGAGGTCGAGGATGGTTTCGGCGTACTTGGGCGTGACTGACGTAGGCTGATTTTGGCTCATATGGACCACGCTACCTGGTTCAGGGTCACCACGGCGATGAGGGAGGTTATAAATCGCCATGAACTTTACACAGCAGCCGGACTACTCGGATGTGCTGCACCCCGGCGTAGCCGTTGACGTGGCGGCGAACATGGCGCCCCTGATTCGCGGCAGAGCCGATCCGACCGCGGCAACGATCAACGGTGTCAGTTGGTTATCATTTCATCCGGTGACTACCGGCCCGGTCACCATCGCGATCGTGCATCCGCGCTCTTCGGTGCAACCAGCCGAGATCCGCTATCACGTGTGGGCGCACGGTGATCGTTCCGCCATTGAGTACGTTGTCCAGCGCATGCCGGTGCTGTTGGGCGTTGATGAACAATCGCTGGACGGTTGGGCTCAGTTTGATGAGCTGTTGGATCAAACCGCGCATCTGCTGCCGGAACGCGTCGTAGAGGCCCGCCGAAGAAATCCCGGGATGCGTTTTATGGCCACCGGCCAACTCGTCGACGAGTTACTGACCGTGGTGCTGGAACAGAAAGTCACCCAGCAGCAAGCACGCGCCACGTGGGGTTGGTTGGCAAATACCTACGGTGACCCTTCCCCCGGTGGTGAGCCTGTTTCGAAAACGGCACCAAAACCGCAAACGGTACTAGGCATCGCATCGTGGCAGTGGCATGCCGGGTGGGTCCAACCTTTTATGGCCCGGACCCTCAAGACTGTCGCCTCGCGGGCTTCGGCATTGCACCGATTAGCGCACCAGCCGGTGGACCAGATCAGTACGGGATTGAATTCATTGCCCGGGATCGGACCGTGGACGGTCGCAGAAACACTACAGCGGACCCACGGGGCGGCCGATTATGTGGCCGTGGGTGATTTCCACGTCGCACATCACGTCGGCGAAGCACTGACGGGGCGCCGCACCGATGATGACGGGATGCTGGAGCTGCTAGAGCCCTGGGTCGGTCATCGGCAACGGATTGTCAGGCTGATCTATGTCTCGGGGATCCGCTTTTCGCGTTTCGGTCCCCGCATGGCGGCAACCGATTTTCGGGATCGTTAGTTGTTGTTCTGCTCGGCTTTCGACCGGGCTTCCTCCACTTGCTTGTGGACCTCTGCCATATCGAGATCGCGGACCTGTTCGATGAGATGGTCCAGCTGTTGGGCGTTGATCGCGCCGGGCTGGGAGAACACCAACACGTTCTCACGGAAGGCCATGAGGGTTGGAATCGAGGAGATTCCGGCAGCGGCCGCCAGCTGCTGCTGATCTTCGGTATCAATCTTGCCGAAGACGATGTCGTCGTGCTTTTGGGAGACTTCGTCGTAGACGGGTGCAAACATTTTGCACGGTCCACACCAGTCGGCCCACCAGTCAACGAGCACGATGTCGTTACCTTCGATGGTCTCTTGGAATGTTTCTTGGGTTAAATCTACTGTTGCCATGCCGCCAGCCTACTTGTACCACCGCCCGGTGCCTAGTCGAGGTCCATCAGTCGAGCGCGAACTACCGGGCGGATGTGGGCCCTTTCGTCACAGTTCAGCCGGCCAGTAGCGTGGAACTATGAGAGACACGTCATACCAGCATCCAAATGATCCTGTCCCCCAACTCACCCCAACAGAACATGCCCGCGTCCTCACCCGTGTGCTGGCTTCCCCGGTTATTAAAGGGCCTATTATTCGTCGGCCCAAGGCCGTTGACATGGCTGAACGGATGGACCTCGACAGCGCCGGGGTTGATGAGCTCAAAAAACTGCGCGCTAAATACGGTCCGGGCCCCGTCCAACTCCAGTTGTTCCCGGGCCGGCGCATCGCACTGTTACTAGATCCTGAGGATGTACATCGGGTCCTAAATAACACTCCAGAACCTTTTAGCCCGGCAAGTATGGAGAAACGCGGCGCCCTGAATCATTTCCAGCCATCCGGCGTGCTGGTCTCCAATCCTGAACAACGAAAGATCCGCCGTCCGTTCAATGAAGAAGCACTCGAGGCCGGCAAGACGGTGCATTCGCACGCCGAGACCATGACTCGCGCAATTCGTGAAGAGGTTGATGCGCTGCGCGGACATCTTGACTTCACCCAAGCCTTGGAGTGGAAAGCCTTCAGCCAGATGTGGTGGCGCCTCGTCCGACGTATTACGTTAGGCGATTCGGCCCGTGATGATGAACAAGTCACCACTTACCTCAACGAACTGCGGGCGCGAGGCAACGTTTCGTACCTTGTCCCGAAAAACCGGAAGCAACGAAAACGGTTCTTGACCACCTTGCAGCACTACCTCGAGCGTGCCGAACCCGGCAGCCTGGCCGCAATGGCGGCGCACACAGCCAGTACCGACAAGACCGTCCCCGAACAACAAATCCCACAGTGGATGTTCGCCTTTGACGCTGCATCGTGGGGCGCATTCCGCGCCTTGAGTCTGCTGTCCGTGGACCCAGAAACCAGTGCAGCTGCACGGGCTGAAACTCAGGAGAGTTTCCCCGACATGCCGCAGTTACGTGCCGTCATGTTGGAATCGTTACGCCTGTGGCCTACTACCCCACTGATCCTTCGAGAGGCTGAAGAACCTACAACCTGGCGTAACGGCACATTACAAGAAGGCACCTCGATCGTGATTTTTGCGCCGTTCTTCCACCGAGACGACGAAACCCTCCCCGAAGCGCATCGGTTTAGCCCACAGTTGTGGCTGGAAAACCGAGATGATTCAGACTGGCCATTGGTGCCCTTTAGTGGCGGGCCCGGTTTCTGTCCGGGACGTAACGTCGTGCTGCTGACTGCTTCTGCGGTGCTCGGCGAACTGCTGCAGCACCACGACTTTGAGCCGGCCAGCTCGACGAAAAACGTTTCCGAGCCGCTCGATTTGGAAAACCTCCCGGGAACGCTCAGCCCGTTCTCCTCGCGCTTTGCGGTAACGCGCCGCTAAGGCACAACCTCACGCACCGCATCCTATGCCGACAGAGAGGCATCTCTGTCGGCACAGTTTAACGGCCTCGGACCCGACGGGCGATATTTTGGAGCCGATCCCCCACGAGGTGGGCAACTTGGCGGATCGGGCTCGTGCTACCGTCGACGGTCGCAGCCGAGGAGGATGGCAGCAGGGCGCGTTTCTTTTTCGGGACTGCTCGCAGAATGTTTTCTTTCGGTAGTTGTGCCGCAGCTGCGCGGGGCACATCGATCCCGCTATGCACTTGATGCGGTCCGCCACTGCTGGGTTTGATATCAAAATCAAAGATCTCCGTTGGGATATACACCGTGGCACAGGCATTTGGGATATCAACCACGCTGGACAGGTGACCTTCAATAGGGGCCGCCCCGAGCAACAGGTAGGCCTGTTCGGGCGAATACCCAAAGGTGGTGAGGTATTCGATAGCGTGCAAACAAGCTCGTTGATAGGCCAAGCGCGCGTCGAGATATTTTTGTTTGCCCTTGGTGGTCACTGAGGTTCCCGAAAAGGAGATCCAGTCAGTGTATTGCGGCGCTTGGTGGCCCGGGATAAACATCGGGTTGTGGCGCACTTTGTACGTTTCCATGCCGCCCCGAAGAATGTCGACTCGCAGGTCAATATAGCCGCCCATCTCGATGGCGCCGCAGAAGGTAATTTCGCCATCCCCCTGCGAGAAGTGGAGATCCCCGACGGAGAGGTTCGCTCCGTCGACAAAGACCGGGAAATAGACGCGGCTTCCCGCTGTGAGATTTTTGATGTCCTGGTTGCCGCCATTTTCTCGTGGTGGCGCGGTTTGTGCAGCCTCTAATGCGATGCGTGCGGCGTCATCGGCAGGGACTGCGCCAAGCAGGGCTCCCTTGGGCAGGGGTGGCAGCGCAAGCGGGGGCACCCGCAACGGATTGGTGGCGATGAGTCCAGCCTCACGCTTATTCCAGGTCTTGAGCAGTTGCGGCGAGGGCGCTGTGCCCATCAATCCCGGATGCACCACCCCTTGGAAGGAAACACCGGGGATATGACGCGATGTGGCTTTCCCGTCGGCAAAATCCCAGATGGCTTTATACGCATCGGGGAAATGCTCGCCGAGAAAACCGCCGCCGTTATTGTGCGCGAAAATACCGGTGTAGCCCCACCCCATGCCAGCTAACGAACCGGTGTGATCATAAGAGATCGGTCCGGCGTCGAGGATGTCGACCACGAGCAGATCTCCCGGTCGCGCTCCGGGAACTCTGAACGGGCCGCTGAGCTGGTGTCCAGCATGAAACGGGGCGTTGAGCACGTCTGCTGCTGAGTCGTCATTTTTGATGAACCCGTCGAACCATTCGCGACACTCGATGCGTACCGCTTGTCCCGGTTCGATCGTCGCCACCGGTGGGATCTCCGGGTGCCACCGGTTATGCCCTACGACCTCTTGGTCCTCGAAGGATCGGTCATCGTTGAGTGCAAAAATCGTGTCCGGCATGATGCTCCTTGTTCACGGGATCGAGCAACCTGTTCCCGCTGTCTTATCGGTTTCGGAAACGCGCAGCAGCCTTGAGACCCAGCGCTATGGCAGCTCCCGCACCGACCACCCAGGGGCCCGCGACGATGATGGGGTCCATCCAGTGGTGGCGCACATCGGCACGTTGCTGACCCACCCGCGAGGAGACACCGTGATGATTGAATTCGCTGGTCACGCCGGTCTGGGTTACGGGGTTATCCGGGCGCAGCGTGATGAATGAGGCAAGGTGGTTCTCCCACGCATCGACTCGGTCTGCGCCAAGCAAGATGAGCCAGCGAGCAGCGCGATCCTCACCGAGACGATAGGCCATGCGGCGGATCCGTCCCGAGCACCATTTCAGCGGCGCCGAGGTGCCAAAGACCGGGGTGAGGAACTGGTGTTCAACTGAGCGTTCGCGCGGAACAGTCTCAGGCTGTCGTTCGGGGAATTCCCAGTGCGCTCCCGTGGCACCCGGGTCGAACCGCTCTCGGGGTACTGATGGTCGATCCTTCGGGTCCAGGTCGACACCCCAGCCTGGGATCCGTGCGCGTAACTGCTCGGGGGTCTCAGGGGGTTGGGGTTTGTTCGGGGTATACGGCATGCTCTGCTCCTCCTGTCACTGATCGCCAACGATAATGACCGGTTTAATACAACCATCGAGTTTTGCGGAGAACACGTGATACGCCTCTGCGATGTCCTCCAATGGGAAACGGTGCGTGACGATCTCATTGGGCTTGAGATATCCGGCTTTGATGTGCTCTAACAGCCGGGGCCATTGGCGTTTCATCGGGGCCTGGTTCATGCGCAGGGTCAAACCTTTATTCATCGCATCACCAAATTTGATCGCGCTATATATCGGACCGTAAGCGCCCATCACCGAAATGACGCCACCTTTGCGAACCGAATCGATCGCCCAGTTTAACGCGACCGGTGAGCCGCCCTGCAGCTTGAGCTTGGCAGCGGTGACATGTTGGATAACATTGCCGTCTGCTTCAGCGCCAACGGCATCGATAGCGACGTCGGCTCCGAAATAGTCCGTAGCGCGCTTCAGATGCACTACGATATCGTCGATCTCGACGAAGTTATAGGTTTCTGCATGCGCGAAGGTTCGGGCTTTTTCGAGCCGATAGTTCAGATGATCAATCACGATCACCCGCCCGGCTCCCATAAACCAGGCAGATTTGGCGGCAAAGAGCCCGACCGGTCCGGCGCCGAAGACCACCACGGTATCGCCTTCGGTGATCTCACCTAACTGGGCTCCAAAGTACCCGGTGGCCAGCGCGTCCGTCATCATCAGCGCATCTTCATCATCTAACCATTCGGGTATGACACTGGGGCCCACATCAGCAAAGGGCACCCGAACGTATTCTGCCTGACCGCCATCGTAGCCTCCGACCGTATGGGAATAGCCATACAGCGCACCCGCAGCGGTCGCGTTGGCGTTGACGTTATGGCAGTTCGAGTAGAGTCCGCGAGCGCAATAGAAACATGACCCGCAATAGATATTGGCCGGGACCATAACGCGGTCGCCGGGTTTGAGCGACCGCACCGAGGCGCCGACTTCATGGACCACGCCGACGAACTCGTGGCCAAAGGTCATGCCGACGCGGGTGTCGGGCATCATCCCGTGGTAGAGGTGGAGATCGGAACCGCACACCGCAGCTTTTGTCACCCGGATAATGGCATCGTTGGAATGTTCAATAGAGGGCATTTGTTTGTCTTCGACCCGGATCTTATACGGGCCGCGGTACACCATCGCTCGCACCACATCACCTCAACTTGTAGCTCACAGGGCTGGTTGATTCTGGGGTCAGACTCACACTTCTGGTTTCTGCGTGTCAAGGAATCGCCCCCCAATAATTCCCGTGCCCGAGCGCGGCTGTGTCGCGCACGTTCAGGCTGTGGTATCCGGAGCGAGCTGGTTGTTGTTTAGCGGGTAAACAGTGTGCCGAGCCGGGCATCTGATCGCACTACGCCGGCCAGCTGCAACCCGTACCAGATGGTGACTTGGTTGGCGGTCAGCACGGGTTTGCCCACCCGAGTTTCAAGTTCGGCTAGCACGTCAACGGTCCGCATCGCCGTGTCGGGAATAAGTAACGCATCAGCGCTCGGATCGTCATGTCGCACGGCGAGCTCAAACACATCCTCTGGCGTGAGGTTAGCGACTGCGGCCGCGGTCTCGATTCCGGCGCTGACCATCGCGGTGGTTTCGATGCCGTGGGCCGCCAGGTAGTCGACAAATAAGGTGGCCACCTCTTGCGGATAGCTGGCGGCGACGGCCACGTTCGTGATGTTGAGCGTGTCCAGTGCTGCGACAAAGGCTTGTGATGTACTCGCCGCGGGCACCCCGGCGGCTGTGGCGAGCTGTTCGGCCTGTTGGCGAGCCCCGTCGAGACCGTAGACGAAGCTTGCCGAGGTGCAGGCCCACATCACAGCTTTCGGATGTTGGGCGGCCAGACGAGTGGCTGCCTCGGCCAGTCGATCTGCCCGGCCGAGGTCTAACAGCTCGGGCACGGCATGCAGGTCGGTGCCGTAGATGTGCTCAACGGGTAGGTGCACCGTCAACCAGTCGCCTGCTATTTGGTAGTCGTCTTCGGCGGCGTGATCCGGGTAGATAATGCCAATTGTGGGATTAGACGTCGTGGGATTGGGCGTCGTGGTCATAGCTATTTTCCTCCTCGAAGACTCCTCGGAGCCAGCGACCTGGACCCACCATGGGCAGTCCCATGTGGCCCAAGCAGGCCCACACGGTGAGTTGGTTGGCGGTGAGGACCGGTTTGCGGAGCTTGCGTTCTAGCGGGGCGATGATGTCATAGGTGGGCAGGTTGGTGCATGACACGAATACTGCTTCTGCCTCGGGATCCTCGGCTTTCAAAATCAGGTCGGCCACGGTGCGATAGTTGACTCGCCAGATCCCGCCCCCGAGACCCAAATACGCGGAGCTGGTCACTGTCACGCCCAGTTCATTGAGGAACGCGATCAGTCGTTCGGTGAGGACCGCGTCATACGGGGTGATGACCGATATCCGGGTCAACCCAAGCTCCCGGACGGCTTCGGCCAGGGCCCCTGAGGTCGTCACGGCAGCGGGAGCGCCTGCATCGAGCATCGCCTGACGCAACGCTGCTTCGCCTGTGACTCCGTGGATGAAACTCCCCGAAGTGCATAAATAAGCCACGACTTCGGGGTCGACCGCGAGCACATCGCGGGTGGCTGTTTGTACCACCTGCGGTCGCGACACGAGGTCGGCCATGGCCAGGCTGACGGCAAGATCCTCGTACGGGGTGCGTGCCAAGTGAAGACTGACATCCAGCGGGGCCCACCGCCACAGCTCGCGTTCCAGAGCAAGGTCGAAGGGGGCAATGATCCCGATGCCGCGCTGGGCCAGTGGACCGTCGAATTCGATGTCAGTCAGGTCCACCTTCGAGCCTCCCTTTACTCACAGGACAGCGACGCCTTTAAGGGGCTTTCACACTATGGTCTCAAGCCAGAAAGTGATTGACAATACGTAGCGCCGATTATACGTTGACAACATATCGTGGCTGTGTTCTGCAGCGACTCCATACGCTTCACATTGAGCATCCATGAGCGGGAGCAACAATGAATCCTACTGAGATGACCGCGACCCAGTTGGTTGCCGCCTACGCGATTCGCGAGCTGTCCCCCGTCGAGGCAATCACAGCGGTGCTGGAGCGCATTGATCAAGTCGACGGGCAACTGGGCGCGTACTGTCTGGTGGATCATGACGCCGCTCTGCAACAGGCTCGGGCAGCTGAGTCCCGCTGGCATTCGGGGTATCCTCAAGGACTCCTCGATGGCGTGCCGATCTCTATCAAAGATGTGTTCCTGACTGCTGGCTGGCCCACGCTGCGCGGTTCTCGGGCAGTCGACCGCGAGCAGTCGTGGGAGGTGGACTCGCCGGCAGTGGCACGGTTGCGCTCCGACGGGATGGTGTTGGTGGGCAAAACCACCACACCCGAGCTCGCGTGGAAGGCTGTAACGGATAGCCCACTGACCGGCGTCACCCGTCATCCACTGGATCCGCAGCTGACTCCCGGGGGTTCCTCCGGTGGGGCTGCCGCCGCCGTGGCCGCAGGGATGGGCCCGTGTGCTATTGGGACGGACGGGGGCGGAAGTATCCGGATTCCGGCGGCGTTTTGTGGCATCGTCGGGTTTAAACCCACCCACGGACGTGTTCCGATGTTTCCGGCCAGCCCGTTTGGTCCGCTGGCCCATGCCGGACCGATGACGCGCAGCGTCGAAGACGCCGCACTGCTCATGGATATCTTATCGCTGCCGGATTACCGGGATCCTACCTCCTTGGCTCCCCCGCAGAGCACGTACCGCGGGGAGTTCAACCGGGAGGTGGCCGGCCTGCACGTCGCGTATTCGCGCGATCTCGGTTTTGCCTCCGTTGATCCTGAAGTAGCACACATCATTGAGGCGGTGGTCGCACGGATCGATGAGGCCGGGCTGAAGGTCACTGAAGAAGACCCCGGGTTCACCGATCCGCTGGAGGCTTTCGAGGTACTCTGGGCCAGCGGTGCGGCCGCCCTGTTGAACACGCTTCCCGGGGCCAGACAGACCGTAGAGCCTGGGCTGAGTCAGCTCTGGGACAAGGGCGAAGAACACACCGCGGTGGAATATTTACAAGCCCGCGAGGTGGCGGCGCAGCTGGGAATTACGATGGGGGCGTTTCATCTGCGTCATAACGTGTTGTTGACGCCCACGGTGACGATCCCAGCCTTCGAAGCAGGACACGAGGTACCGGTGGGTAGTGGCTTGGACCGTTGGCCGCAGTGGGCCACCCTCAGCTACCCGTTCAATCTGACCCAGCAACCGGCAATCAGTATCCCGGTTGGTACCACGCAGGCCGGGTTGCCCGTGGGCTTACAGATCGTCGGGCCGCGCCACTCTGACGACCTGGTACTTGCTGTCGCCCGTTTTGTGGAGTGGCTATTGGATTGAAGCTTCATGCACGGGCGAAGGTGAGCCGTTCGCCGGCGAAACCATGACGCCATAGATCATTACAGGCCGCCGCCATCGCATCGAAGCCTTCGACCACGGCGCCAAAAACATTGCCTGGCACCCAGCCGACATCCCCGTTGATCAACAGGTTGTTCCGGCCATAAAATAACGCCAGGTCGGTGGCGCCCTGCTCGGCGTAGGCCGCTGACCCTGGTTCGTACCCAAAGGCGGGATTGCTAATTTCCCAGGGTTCGAAGTCGAACAGGCACACATCTCCGGGGATAGGTGTCACGGTGGGGTTCTCTCGTCGGGGTGCTGCCGTAATGCGAGGCAGCAGAGCGTAGACCTCATTGCGCGCAAACTTCGCGTGCACCGCATCCCCGGTCACCGGCAGCGCATCCCACACGGCCTGGCAGGTCCCCGGCGCCTGATCATCGAGCAGTCGCGCTCGACAGCTGACCGCTCGCTGTTCCAACGTGATGGTAATGAATCGGGCCATGGCTGCTTCCTTTCACCAGCCGTCGCGTCTCTAACGAAACGAGCCGCGCTACAACCAGTTCCTACATCACGATTCACCCAGCCGCTAACGAGTGGAAAGCGGCTGGGTGAGTGTGCGATGTTTAGCGACTATCGCGAGACGAGTTTGAAGAATGTGCTGTGACTGCCATCAGCCTTTTCGGACTGATAGAGGAAGGCGAGGTTTTCCTTTTCGAACCGTTCGAACCAGTCGTCCCACTCGATGGGTTTGAGTTCGTCTTCACCGGCTCCGCCTGGGAAATCAATCCGCAGGATGCCGCTGGTGTTTGAGGAATCAGTCCCGCGTACCACAGCGGGTTGGCCGCCGTGCTGTTCTGCCCATTTGCGGATCTCATCGTGGTCGGTGGTGGTATGGCTTTCGGATGGCATACGATCCTCCTAAAACATGTATTGGTTCAGGTTTTTTCGACGCTACGCGTGCCAACGTGGAGTGACAAGAGCTCACCAGCCAGTTCTCCCCCTCATAACCGATGCAAGCTCGCTGGTTGTAACGCTGCTGGATCAATTTCGTTCCTGCCGAACCTTGAACAGTATGTGACTTCTACAGCGGCCCATCGGGGCCGCTGGCCGTAGAGTAATCGCTATGGCAAAATACTCATCCTCACATTTCAAGATCTTGGCTACCGCCGCAATAGGTGGCTTAGTACTCGCAGGTTGTGGCAGCCCCGACGCGGAACAGAACGAAACCACCGGGGAACCCCAGGCCGGTGGCACGCTGATTTATGCTTCCGGTGACGCCGAACCAGATTGTTTAGACCCGCACTACGGGGGTAACTACCCACAGGGGCTTATTGCTACCCAATATCTGGAAACTCTGTTCACCAAAAACGAGGATGGCGAAACCGTCCCCTGGTTGGCCGAGACTTCCGAAGTGTCTGACGACGGCTTGACGCACACCATTAGCGTGACCGAGGGCATCACCTTCCATGACGGCACACCGCTGACGTCGGAAGCCATTAAAGCCAACGTCGAGCACCTCCAAGATCCAGATACCGCCTCTTCCACTGGTTTTCTAGCGGTCGAAAAAGTCGAAGAAGTCGAAATCATCGATGAATTGACCGCGGATCTACATTTGAGTGCCCCGGATAATGCGTTGGAAGAGTCGCTATCGATGCATTGGACCGCGATCCAGTCGCCTGAAGCACTTGACCGCGATGTGCAAGAAAATTGTGCCTCACCAGTTGGCACCGGCCCGTTTCAAGTGGAATCGTGGGATCGTGAGCAACAGATCAACTTGGTTCGCAACGAGGAGTACGTCTCGCCGGTCGATACTGACGACGAGGACGCTGTGGCCTATTTGGATGGCATCACGTGGCGGATGATCCCGGAAGCTGCCACCCGCTATGCGGCATTGCAGTCGGGCGAAGTCCATGTCATCGACAATGCGCAGCCAGACACGATTCAGTCGGCTGAGGATACCAGTCTTGGCCACTTGGATTCGCCACGTCCCGGTGCGTCGAACCGGATCGAACTGAACTCCTCGCAGGCCCCCTTCGATGACGCGCTGGTCCGAGAAGCGTTCATCCGCGCCGTTGACGTCGATGGCGGTGTCGACGCGTTATTCTTCGACACCGCAGAACGTTCGCACTCGTTGCTGTCCTCGGTCGAACCCCTGGGATACTCCGATGAGTCGTTGTTCACCCAAGACATCGACGAAGCCAACGAGCTGCTGGATGAAGCCGGCTGGACTGAACGCGACGATGACGGCATCCGAATGAAAGACGGCGAACGCCTCGAAATTGTCATGCCGGTCTCCACAAACCAGTCAGTACCCGCTGAACAATCATTATTTGAACAATTCCAAGCTCAAGCATCCGAGGTCGGGTTCGACATGCAAATCAACCTGCTGGATCTGTCCAGCTGGTATGCCGCCCTTGCCGAACACAACTACAACCTCGTATCAGCCCCCTACACCAAGGTGGGGCCCTCCGTGCTGCGAATCCTGTATCACTCGGATTCGATCGAACCAGCCCCATCCGGCTATTTTGCAAACAATGCCCAGGTCAACATCCCGGAACTGGATGAGATCTTGATGGAAGCCGAAGAGACCACCGATGATGCTGAACGCGCCGAACTCTATGAACAGGCGCAGCAGATCGTCCTAGAGGACTACTACGTCCTACCTCTCTACGATCAGCAAAATCACTTCCTCTACGCCGAAGACGTGCAAAACATGGGCGATACATCTGCAATCGCCGCTCCGAAATACGACAACGTCTGGCTCAACCAGCAATAACGGATGCATATTATTACCAGGTTGGCCCGCCGGGTCGGTGCCGCAGTCATTTTGCTGTGGCTGGTGGCCACCGTCATTTTCATTGCCATCCGGCTGATCCCGGGTGACCCAGCCGAAGCAATCATGGGAGGACCCGGCTCCCAGGCTTCGGCTGAAGCCCTGGAGGCGGCCCGCGAGCAGTACCATCTCAACGAGCCCATCCTGGTCCAATATGGGCTCTATCTCGGGCAACTTGCCACCGGCGATTTGGGCACCTCGTACGCTCAGCATCGGCCCGTGGCTCAGATCATGGCCGAAGTCTTGCCCGCTACCCTGCAGCTGACGCTGATCGCTTTGGTCTTAGCGTGGGTCATCCCCTTTGTGATGGCCGCCATCGCAGCCCGAGCCTCACGGCTCGGTCGGGTTATGGGGACGATCATCGAGGTCGTGGCAGCAGCCGTCCCACACTTCTGGCTCGGGGCGATGCTCATTATTATTTTCTCGACCTGGTTGGGGTGGCTTCCGGCGGTTGATACCGGAACGGTCCGCGGGATCATTTTGCCGGCCGTTACCCTGGCCGTTCCGCTGTCTGGGTTTCTGGCCCAACTCATGCGAGACAGCCTAATGACTGCCATGAGCTCACCGTTTGCGCTGGCAGCCCGAGCCCGGGGCGCTTCCGAGGGGCAGGTCTTTTTCCGGCACGGTTTTCGCCACGCAGCACTACCGGCACTGAACCTCACCGGGTGGGCGGTGGCCGCTTCCATCTCGGGGGCCGTGGTGGTCGAAGAGGTCTTCGCCCGTCCTGGGCTGGGTCGCTCCCTGCTGGGTGCGGTCCTGGCCAGGGACATGCCAATGGTCACCGGCATCGCGTTGTTTTCCGCACTGATCTACATGGTCGTGATGTTGATCGTCGAAGCGATTGAGGCCTTCATTAACCCGGCGGCAGCTCGAGGTGATGACCAATGAGCCGTATCGCAAAAATCGTTGCGTCGATCTTCGTCGGGTTGATTCTCGTCGCAGCCCTGTTTCCATCACTTCTGGCGCCTGGCAGCCCGCTTGCGGTCAGCCCAGCCGAAGCTTTCCAAGCACCATCATTCCAACACCCCTTCGGTACCGATGAGTCTGGTCGTGATGTGTACACGCGGGTCATCCACGGCACGTCTGACTCGCTGACGATCGGGCTTGCGGCAACCGCGCTGGGCATGGGAATTGCCGTGGTCCTGGGGGTCATCACGGCCTTTGGTCCGCGCTGGATCGATGCCGTGATTCTGCGAGCGCTCGAGGTCCTCTATGCGATCCCGACCCTACTGATGGCCCTGATTATTATTGCCTTCACCGGCCCCGGAACCACTCCGGCCATTATCGCCGTTGGGCTGTCCACCGCGCCGGGATACTCGCGGTTGATCCGGACCCATCTGCGCACCTTGGTCAATTCCGAAATGTTTGATGCCGCGACCGTGCTGGGCCATTCGACCTGGCATAAAGTGCGCAACCATCTGATCCCCAATACGCTAACCACCCTGTTGGCACTCATTACCCTAGGGATCGGACAGGCGGTCATCTGGGCCTCTGCACTGTCGTTTCTGGGGTTGGGCACTCCCCCACCGGCACCCGAATGGGGCGCGATGCTTGCCTCGGGCCGCACCTATTTACACTTCGCGTGGTGGCTAACCGTGTTCCCGGGGCTGGCCATCGTGGGCGTTGCCGCCGGGGCCACGCTACTGGGACGCTCGGCAACCCGGAGGAGCTCATGACCCAACCAGCTGTCGATATCAAAAACCTCTCGGTGACCTTCCCGGGCCCCCAGCGGACGGTTATTGAAGCCGTCAAGAACGTGTCGCTGACGCTGACGCCGGGCAAAGCGTTGGGGATCGTAGGCGAATCAGGGTCTGGTAAATCCGTCACCGCACGCGCCCTCTTAGGGCTCACCGGTGGCACCGTCACCGCTGATACGCTGAACATTTTGGGCACCGATGCACGAGACCTGCCCGAAAACCAGTGGCGCGCTCTTCGTGGCAGCCAGGTCGCGATGATTATGCAGGATGCCCTCAACAGTTTGGATCCGCTGCGTCCGATACACCGCGAGATTGCCGATGTACTGCCGGGCTCGAGCACACGGCGCAAACAGGCCGCGATCGAAGCGCTTCGAGAAGTCGAAATGCCCAACCCCGAGCTGCGGGCCAACCAACGCAGCCCGCAGCTGTCCGGTGGGATGCGTCAACGAGCGCTCATCGCACAAGCCATGATTCGGAATCCTACGGTGGTGGTCGCTGATGAAGCCACGACGGCCCTGGACACCAGATTGACCCGGCTGGTCTTGGACGAACTGGCAGCTCTGACGCAACAGGGCATTGCCTTGGCTGTCATCTCGCATGATCTGGCCCAGATTGCTCAGGTCGCCGATGAGGTCATCGTGATGCGCTCCGGTGAAATTGTCGAATCGGGTCCCACCGCCCAAATTCTGCACGCTCCGGAGCATGACTACACCAAACAATTACTTGCCGCGATACCCAGCGGTGTCCCGCGTTTCACGCCGCTGACCCGCGGCACCAGCGATGTCCCTGCGCCCCGAACGCGACCGGCCCAGCATTCTAGGCAGGTATCAGACGAGCTGGCGGTCGAGGTGACCGGGTTGTCAAAAGCCTTTGCGGAGCACGCTGCCGTGGTGGACGTTTCACTGGCCATTCCGCGCGGCACCACCCTGGGCCTGGTGGGAGAATCCGGGTCTGGGAAAACCACGACTGCTCGCATGATGCTGGGATTGACCGCACCCGATACCGGCACGGTGAAAATTTTCGGCCAACAGTTCGCCCCGGCCAAAGAATCCGAGCGACGGAAGCTGCGCAACCGGCTGGGTGCGATCTACCAGGATCCGTTGGCCTCGTTTGACCCGCGCTACTCGGTCTCCCAGGTGCTGATCAATGCGTTATCGGGTGGCGAGACCTCACGTTCACGAACCTATCGGCCGCGTGCCATCGAGCTGCTGGACATGGTGGAACTGGACTCGACTGTATTGTCTCGCAACCCGCGGGAGCTGTCCGGAGGCCAACGTCAGCGGCTAGCGATCGCCCGTGCGCTGGCGCCAGCGCCCGATGTGCTGATTTTGGATGAACCGGTCTCCGCCCTTGATGTCTCAGTGCAGGCGACGGTGCTGGACTTACTGGATCGACTGCAACTCGAAACCGACACCAGTTACCTGTTTATCACTCATGACCTGGCGGTGGTCGAGCACATGTCGGATCACATTGCGGTGATGACCGAGGGTCAGCTGGTCGAGACCGGCACCGCCGATCAAATTCTCCACCGTCCAGCCCATCCTTATACGCAACAACTCGTCGCGGCAGCACCCACCTGGAAGGGTCGTGCATAATTTCGCCAGCGCGCCAAGTGTGGAGTAGTGACGCCCTCCACCCAAGTGACTAGGGTCGACAGTATGGCCCGTCATTCCCTCAACTCAGCCCCAGGCTTCGTCCCTGCCATCATGGGGGCTTGCCTAGTGGTGTTGACGTCTTGTGCTGCATCCCCGGATCGCACAGCCGTGGACGATTACCCGGTGTTCACCGAGCCAGCGACTGATCAAGACGTCCCGGAGATGGCCCACAGTGAGGATCTGGCCCAGGACATGGACCTACCGGCCGAGGAGGTTCGGTGGGTTGGGACGCATAACGACACCGAGTTCTATGCCACCTTGGGCCCCTCAGAAGTCGAGGAGACAGCACAGGTGGTGTGTCTGATCATTGCAGCACACGAACTCGAGGTCGCAGGGGCGTCCTGTTCAACTGATCCCTACGATCCCACCGAACCGACCGTCAGCGTGCGGGTCGGATCCACCGGCGGGGCAGTGCACGCGTTCCTGGTTCCCGCTGCCACAGCGCTCCAAGATGCCGACGGCTGGCACCGCGCCAGCGACTATGTGGTCGTGTTGACGGATCCGGCAGCCCAGGTCGAGCTCGAAGGAACCGTAGCAAACGACACCGATATTGCACTTCGCCGGGTCGGCAGATAGCACGGAAGGAGCAGGAGGATACCAGTGACACAACCCAAGCTCTTGTCCCAAGGAAGCCTCCTGATCGCTCTCGCGACGCTCGTGCTCACCGGTTGTACCGGGATGTCCGACGAGGTCGGCAAAATTGAACCGGTAACCTTTGAAGATCTTGAGGCCTTATACGAGGCCGTCGACGATGAGCTCTCCTGCCCTGAACCCTCAAGCGACCATTACGGGTTTACCCTTCCGAACCATGAACAGGATTTTTTCTACGGTCACACCTGCGGCGACAGCATCATCTTGGCACATTCCGAAGATCCCACCGTCATCACCGAAATTCAGAACATGATGGCTACGGTTCAGGGCGGGTCCATCCCGCTGGTGCACAATACCAATTGGCTGATCATGGACATCACTGAGGTCGCAGAAGATGGCGACGCCGCTAGCCTCGATCACCCGGAGTCCCGCGACCTGGAAGAGCTCGCCGCTTCCTGGGGTGCCGCCTACTCCGTGTTCTAGCCGAGATCGGGCGCCGGTGTTGTCTTGCAGCGTGTCTGGGGCCACTGAGACAATGAACCATGCCCGTTACGCTGAGATCCTTAGAAGTTGCCGTCCCCGACACCGTGTTGCATCAAGACCAAGTTCGTGAGGTTTTCGCGTCCCAGCCCGGGATGAGCCGACTGGCGACTCGCCTGGTGGGAGCAGCGTTCGACTCTTCCGGCATCGAACGCCGCCACAGTGCCGTAACCGAAATGGATCTCTCAGCCGATGCCGACGGCTCAAACACCCCACAATTTTTTGATGCCGCAACCCGGCAGATTCTGAACCCCACCACGGGGGCACGGAACGAGATTTACGTGCAAGAAGCTTCGCGCCTGTACGTCGATGCCGCTGCGGCAGCCCTGGCATCAGCCGACGGTATCGACAAAACCGACGTCACCCATGTCATCACCGTGTCGTGCACCGGGTTCTTCTCCCCCGGCCCGGACTACCTCATCGTCCGCGGCCTGGACCTGGATCCTGCTGTGCAGCGTTGCCATCTGGGATTCATGGGCTGCTATGCGGCATTTCCCGCCATGCGCCAGGCCAAGACGATCTGTGATGCGAACCCAGACGCCGTCGTGCTGGTGGTGAGCGTCGAGCTGTGCAGTATTCACGTGCGCGTCTCAGATGATCCCGACACGATCCTGGGTTCCTCACTATTTGGCGACGGTGCCGCAGCTGCCGTCATTACCGGCCGTGACCACGATGGTGGGCGTGCGCTACAGCTAGATCATTTTGAAACCGTACTGACTCCCGTCGGGGAAGAAGCCATGGCCTGGAACATCGGTGACAACGGGTTCGAAATGGTCTTGGGAACCTATGTGCCAAAGATTATTGACGCCCACATTGTCGACGCACTCGCACCCCTACTGGCACACGATGCGTCGCTGACGGATCGTCAATATCGCGATATCGAGCACTGGGCGATCCACCCCGGCGGGCGCAGCATCCTCGATAAAGTCGAAGCCAAGCTTGAGCTGGACCCCGCCCAACTGGAGCCCTCACGCGATGTCCTGCAGCACTACGGCAATATGAGCAGTGCCACCGTCATGTTCGTCCTCAAAACGATCTTGGATGACCCAGACTCTAAGGCGGGAGAACGGGTGTGCAGTATGGCCTTCGGGCCGGGCCTGACCGTGGAAACCGGCCTGTTCACGACCGTGGGGAGAAATTCGTGAGGTTTCCGCTGTTGCGAGACCTCGCCCATCGGGATCATGAGGCGACAGAACGCATGGATGACCCGCAGTGCGATATAGCCGCGCTGCACCGCACCTATGCACAGTTTGAGACCGTCAATCGGCTGGTGGCCGGTTGGCAGCAGGCCTATCGCCACCACGTGCGCCCGGTGTTGCGTCACGATCGGCTGAACACCCTGTTGGACATTGGCGCCGGGGGTGCAGACGTCACCCGGGCAATTGCCCGCTGGGCACACCGTGACGGGTTCAGGTTGAAGATCACCGCCGCCGATCCGGATCAGCGAGCCTACGCGTGGGCCATGCGCCACCACCCGTCAGTCGATATGGAATTCTGTCCGGCGTTGAGTTCAGAACTCGTGTCCCAGGGCCGCAGCTTTGATGTGGTGATCTCCAACCACCTGTTGCATCACCTCACAGCCACCGACTTTCAGAGCCTTCTCCACGACTCTGAACAATTAGCAAAGAGCCGTGTTGTGCACAGCGATATTCGGCGCAGTCGCATCGCCTATACGCTGTTCTCGGTGGGCACCCGGCCGTTCTTCCGGGGGTCGTTTATTCGTGAAGATGGTCTGACCTCCATCCGGCGCAGCTATACCGCCCTGGAACTTCACGCTGTGGCACCTGCTGGCTGGCGCGTCCATGCCCAGCATCCCTGGCGCAACCTGCTCATCTACGACGCCGTCTCACCTGCGGCCACGGAGCCCAACCGACCATGACCCAACAGCACACCTGCCAGGTGCTGATCGTCGGTGGCGGCCCGGTCGGCTTAGTCATGGCCAGTTTGCTGGCCCAACAGGGGGTGGACGTCGCCGTACTGGAACGTCGTACGCACCCGCGACAGTATTCTCGAGCCATCGGACTGCACCCCCCGGCGCTCGCAGTGCTCAACGCTGTGCAGCTCGAAGAGGCCGCCGTGGCCGAAGGACAGCGGGTGCATACCGGTGCTGCCTATAGTCGTGGCCGTCGGCTCGGCGGTCTGAGTTTCGAACAGGCCTGGCCGGATCGGCCCTTTGTTCTAACGTTGCCGCAGAACCGCACTGAAGCCCTGTTGTCCCAGCGGCTATCCGACCTGTCGCCAGGCGCACTGCACCCGGGGTGGGAGGTGCTCGAGGTCAGGGATCCCGCACGCACCGACCGTCCCGGAGCCAAAGTTCAGGTGCATGCCCGCAGCACGATCGAGCCTGGCCAGGCCGTTGAACGCACCTGGTCTGCCGATCTCGTGATCGGTGCCGATGGGCCACGCAGTCTGGTGCGCCGCACCGCCGGCATCGGCCTGCACACCCAGCCCTTAGACGACACCTACATCATGGGCGATTTCGCACAACACCACGCACGGGTCGTGCCCCACCACGATGATGCGGCCGCCGCAATCTTTTTAGCCCCCACCGGAGTCGTTGAGTCGTTTCCGTTGCCGGGCAATATGCGGCGCTGGGTCGCGCACACCGGCACCCAATTCCTGCCAGAGAGACCAGAAACCTTAACGCGTCTCATTGCCGAACGCACCGGTGAGCAGGTCGATCCCAGCACGTCAACGATGATGAGCGCTTTTGCTGTCCGTCGGCGCCTAGCGCACCAGATGGCAGCCGGGCGATGTGTCATTATCGGAGATGCGGCCCATGAAGTCAGTCCCATCGGAGGTCAGGGCATGACGTTGGGCTGGCTCGATGCCTGGCATCTGGCCCCGCTGATCGTACACATGCTGGCCGAACGCAACCCCGCGCCGCTGCAGCACCTGGAATCCGTGCAGCGCTTCGCACACCAACGACTGTCCGCAGCGCGAGCCGTGGCTCGACAGGCCGAGCTCAACATGGCCCTGGGACGACCGATGCGTCCCTTGACCGTCACAGTTCGCGACGTTGTCTTGCGCTCCGTGCTTGCCACCGGGTTGCGTCACCGGTTGGCCAAGGCCTTTAGCATGCGCCAGCCCCTGGGCGGGCCCGAAACACAGATACCGCGATAATCGTGTACTTACGCCAAGGCCCCGAGCAAGATATCCTGCTCGGGGCCTTACCAGGCGGTATCACCACCTGATCAAGCGGTGAGATTAGGCATCGATGATGTTGTGTTCTGGACCGTATGGGAACTTGGTGATGTTCTCGGCACCGTCTTCGCCAACGACCAAGATGTCGTGTTCACGGTAGCCACCGGCACCGGGTTCACCTTCCATCACGGTGATCATCGGTTCCATCGATACGACCATGCCGGGCTCCAGGACGGTGTCGATGTCTTCGCGCAATTCCAACCCGGCTTCACGGCCGTAGTAGTGGGACAGCACACCGAAGGAGTGGCCATAGCCAAAGGTCCGGTTTGATAGCAGTCCGTGACCGATGAAGATTTCGTTAAGTTCGTGGGCGATGTCCTTGCAGACCGCGCCCGGTTTGATCAATTCAAGACCGGCTTCGTGGACCTCGACGTTAGCCTTCCACAATTCCAGCGTCCGGGCATCTGGCTGGCCCAGGGTCAGGGTGCGTTCCAAAGCGGTGTAATAACCCGAGGTCATCGGGAAGCAGTTGAGCGACAGCAGATCCCCGCGCTGCAGTTTGCGAGTGGTCGCCCAGTTGTGTGCGCCGTCAGTGTTAATACCCGACTGGAACCAGACCCAGGTGTCACGGACTTCGCGATCCGGGAAGGTCTTGGCGATCTCGTGGGTCATCGCTTCGACGCCGATGAGGGCGACTTCGTATTCGGTGATGCCTTCACGGATGGCAGCCTTGATGGCTTCACCGCCGATGTCACCAATCCGAGCGCCGTGTTTGATGACTTCGATTTCTTCGGCGGATTTGATCATGCGCTGGCGCATGGCGGCCTGGGAAACGTCCAGCAGTTCGGCGTCCGGGAAGGTATCCTGCAGGGCTTTGCGCTGCATGGTCGGCACGGTGTCGTCTTCGACGCCGATGCGCTTGGCGCTGATGCCCTGACGGTTCAGTGCTTCCTGTAACGCGTAGTAGAAGTTGTCGCGCTTCCAGTCGGTGTAAACGATGTTGTCACCGTAGCTGGTGCGCCATGGCATGCCCGCATCAATGTTGGCGGTGATCGTGATGGATTCCTGCTGGGTGACTACCAACGCGTAGGAGCGGCCGAAGTAGGTGAACAAAAAATCGGAGTAGTACTTGATGTTCTGGTAGCTGGTCAGAATGACAGCGTCAAGGTCTTTTTCGGCCATAATTGAGCGCAGCCCGCTCAGGCGGCGTTCGAATTCGGCGTCCGAGAAGGTCAGTGGTTGTTTTTCGCCGTTATGGAGGGTCTTCAAGCGCTCAAGTTCGCCGACGCTGGTGACATTAGCCATACGATTCTCCTTTGATTTTCTCAGCCCGCGTGCTCGGTCTGAAACGTACTGATAAGAAAAGGGTGAGCCACGCAGGAACAGCCCCGCCGCTCGGATAGAAAGCAGTGCAACACGCAGAAGTTGTATTCAGCGCAACACCGTTGCATTCAGGATAGGTGTGAGATCACTCACTGTCAAGCACGCGGCCACAGTATTTTCGGGCCGGCTTTGAGAGTGCCGCATGACCAGCTCGAATCGCGCCACACAGCAAAGCGGGCGCAACCCGATTGCTGGGTTACGCCCGCTTGGACTGACCGCTTACAGTGCGGTCGATCTATGGTTTAGGAGGGAGGTGTCTCGTCACGAGGCGGTCGAGAAGCCACCGTGGTGTCCTGCTCCGCAGGCTCCACAAAACCTTCCCCTTCCGGATCTGGAATAAGTACTCGGTCGGGATCGGGATCGTTAATGGCGCGCTCCATTTTGCGCGTTTGTTGATTGCGCTTGTGCAGTCGTCGGATGAAGTTGGCGATCATCAGCAAGATCACAAAGGAGAACGGGAAGGCACCGATAATCGTGCCGGTTTGAACCGTATCCACGACGGCTTCTCCGCCGATGGAGAGCAACACGGTGGCTACTGTGCCAATGCTAATGACGAGGATGACGCGGAAAAACGGGCTGGATTTGCGCGGGGCAGTGACGAACTCACCCAGGGCATAGGACCCGGCATCGAGCGACGTGACGTAGTAGGTCCCCACCAAGATCGTTGCCACAACCAACATGACCGTGCCCACCAAAGGCAGTTGGTCCAACATCAGAAACAACCCGCTGGACGTATCACTGGCGACACCCTCGCTGATGGCTCGTCCGGTTTGGTCATCATAGTAGATCGAGGCGACGCCGATGACGCCGACCCAGAACATCACAATCAACGATGGCACCACGGTGACACCGATAACGAATTCGCGAATGGTACGACCACGCGAGATCCGGGCGACGAAGCCTGCAACAAATGGGGAGAAGGCAATAACCCAGCACCAAATGAAGACCGTCCACCAACCGTTCCAGCTGTCCTGCCAGGTATCCAGCGAGGTTGCTGCGAGCTGGAAATCGGTGAAGAAGCTCATCGATAAGAAATGCTGGCCAAAGGAACCGAAGGTTTGCGTCATGGTCGAGATCATGTAGATCGTCGGTCCGAAAATAAAGACCGCCCCCACCAGCACGATGCTCAGAATCGAGTTGATCACTGACAGGCGGGCCATACCTTTATTGATGCCGATATAGGCGGAGATGCCGGTAATGGTGGCGAATACCCCGATCACGATCATCCACATGCCCGGCCCCGAGTCCAGGCCGGTAAAAGAGGTCACGCCCGAGCTGAATTGCATTGCAGCGAACCCGAAGGACGTGGCCAATCCGAGCACGGTGGCGATAATGGCCAGCAACTCGATCACGACACCAGCTGGACGTTGTGCTTTCTTGGGCAAGATATCGACCGTGGCCTCACGGAAGGTTAAGGTCTTGCCGAGGTTGTGGTGTGAGTACGCTAGACAGAGCGCCACGACACAGTACATGGCCCAAGCGGTCAGACCCCAGTGGAAGTAGGTCCAGACAATGGCGCCTTCTTCTGCTCCGCTAGTGGGCGTGACCGGAATGACCGGGTTTTCGTCCCGGAGCATGATCGGTTCGGCCACGGACCAGAAGATCAGGCCGATGCCCTGCCCGCAGGCGAACAACATGGAGTACCAGGCGAAACGACCGTGCAAGGGTTTAGCTGCGGGCCCGCCGAGGCGGACTTTACCAAACTTACTAAAAGCAGCCCAGATACATACGATGAGCGCGACCAGGGAGTAAAGAATAAATAGCCAGGTGAATTCACTGGTCACGAAGGTACGCATCGTCGAGATGGCCTGCGCGGCTCCGTCTGAGTCCACGATGACCCAAATGACCGCCGCCACGATGAGCACCGGCGGAATGACCATGATCAACACGCGGTCTAACGGCGGGATCTGGCGACCCATAAAACGTGGCACTTCAACCGGTGATTTGTCGCTATTATCTGCCGGTTGTTGGCCTGCGTATGGTTCGTCGGCATCCGGAGGTTTCATCGTTACTTGTCCCTTAGACATGTTAGTTTGCCTTTCGTGAGGCTACTGGAAGGGGGAGGTGAAGTTCGGAGATCAAGGCATCGGAGACCGCACGCGTCACCGCATCGAGTAAGAGCTGGCCTTTTGCCGCCGTGGCTCCTGTGGCAGAGGAGAGGCACCCGCTGGCCGGGGTCCGTGTGGGATCTTCGGGAAAAACATCGTAAGAGGTCAGCTGAGCCGGCGGATGATCGACCACCCGATCCATGTCGACCTTTTCAGGGTGGAGTAATAACATCAGCGAGGTCTCCAGCACTCCGCCGTGTTCGATGTCCCAGCCGAGGAATCCATCTGGGAAAACAGCTTCGAGGGTCTGGTCGTCGACAAAATCCCAATAAGACATCAGCATGGCCCGTCCAGCATTGCCAGCCGTGTGGGCCTGTTTGACGGCTTTGTCCAAGCCCTCGTAGACAAATTGATAATTCTCGTAGTGCCCATTGAGCACGACCACATTCTTGAAGCCTTGCGCGAGGAAGGACGAGGCCACGTCTTCCACCAGACCAATGAGCGTGGCTGCGCTCAAACTGGTGGTGCCAATCCGATGGTCGCCTCCACCCGAACGCGGCTGTGACTTGTACCCATAGGCAAAAACCGGGGCCACCAGGGCACCAGTCTGTTGGGCAACGGCAGCTGCGATGTCTGATGACAACATCGCATCGACGCCGATCGGCATATGCGGTCCATGCTGTTCGGTGGCACCGGTGGGGATGATGACCGTGGACGTGGACTGACGAAGATAGGCCGCATACGTATCTGCATCGAGATCTTCGAGAAAGACTGAAGACATGTGCTCTCCTTGGCTTCCCCAACTAGCTGGGGCGGTGACGGCCAGCAGAATGCTGGACTGAACTTCGAACACTGAGTTGCCTTTAACGCAACAGTGTTGCAGCAAATATATCGAGTGGTCTATCTCACAGTCAAGCCTGCTGGAGTACGAAGGTAAGGTAGCCACAACAACTCGTGCAGCGACCGACGATACCGCAGGGAGCGACACTCTACGAATCGGGCAGGACTTCGGGGCCCTCGTCACCAAATCGAACGGTGGCTTTGCAACGCCAGCATTGCACTGTGGTCGCACCTTCGGCGGGCGGCTCCAGCATGGCAGAGCATTCGGGACACAGCTGGTCAAGCCAACATGCGGGGTCGCCCATTAGCTTTTCCGCCTGAGGTAGTCCTGGAGTATCCGTGCATGGTTGACCTGCTCGTCTGTGGCTGCATAGAGCAGCGTCACCCGGTCGTGATCATGTATCAGAGAGAGCAGCTGCGCGACGGCTTCGGTGTGATCCTCATCTTCGAGCTCGTGTTCATATCGCTGCGCAAAAGTATCAAACTGGTCTGGGTCGTGGTCCCACCAGGTGCGCAGTTCAGGGCTCGGGGCAATGTCTTTTAGCCACAAATCGATCTGTGCCTGCGATTTGCTGAGTCCGCGGAGCCATAATCGATCGACCAGCACGCGCTGGCCGTCCTCTTCAGCAGCATCATCATAGACCCGCTTCAGCACGATTTTCGGTCTGCTCATATGCGTACCCTACGCCGCTGTTTAACCAGCTACAACCGGCCAGCATCCGATGGTGAGCCCAGTTTGTTCAATGAAATACCCGGCGTATCTCACCGGTTACGTCACTACCCTTAGCCGAGCGGACCGCATGCTTTAGCACCGTTGAAAGACCAACGACGATACCAGCCCAAGTCAGCCCCATTGTGCGCCCCGGCGCATTGTGCTTGGCTCAAATTGTCAGACGCATGTCGTCAACGAGAGGAACTTTTCCATGCCCCTCTACGATTACAGGTGTCCGCAAGGAGATGTTTTCGAAGCATTCTTTACGATGCATGACAAACCGGACACCCTGGATTGCCCGCACTGTGGTCAACGGGCCACCAGTAAGTTACCAGCCATCGGACCCTCACAACGTAATTCCGCGCAAATGCGAATTCTCGATGCCACCAACGCCACCGCGGAAACGCCCCAGGTGGTCAATTCCCTTACCGGTACTCCCAATGGGCGCCACCACTCACCGCAATACTCCACCAACCCACTGCACCAGAAACTGCCTCGGCCCTAATTGGCAGTCTGTCCAACTCGTAGCTGTTTATTCACGCAGAGGAAGGTCCAGCATGCTTGGCAATCTGTTCCCCCTGAATTCTGACAAACCCTTTACTGACCAAGAAAAGGTCGGCCACAATCGATACCATCCCGAGATCCCGCCGGTAGCAACCGTCAAGCCCGGTGATAGCTTCAGAGTAGACTCCCGTGAATGGTTTGACGGGGCTATCAAAAATGATGATTCAGCAGATGATATTCTCAACGCCCCGATGAACAAAGTTCACGGACTCACAGGCCCGTTTCGTATCGAAGGTGCCGAGCCCGGTGACCTGCTCATCGTCGATATTCTCGATGTCGGACCAATACCTCAAGAAGAAGGCCCATTAGCCGGTCAAGGATGGGGTTACACCGGAATCTTTGCAAAATCCAACGGCGGCAGCTTCCTGGTAGAGCAATTCCCTGACGCCTACAAGGCGGTGTGGGATTTCCACGGTCCGTGGGCTACCTCCCGTCACATCCCCGAAGTAAAATTCGAGGGCCTCATCCACCCGGGCATTATGGCCACCGCCCCCAGCCCTGAACTATTAGCAAGGTGGAATAAACGCGAAGGCGATCTGATTGCCACCGATCCGAACCGTGTGCCCCCATTGGCGCTACCGCCCGAACCCGATGAGGCAGTGCTGGGCGGTATCTCCCAAGATGATTGGGACCGCGTGGCCTCAGAAGCCGCCCGGACCGCGCCGCCACGAGAAAATGGCGGCAACCAGGACATTAAAAACCTCACCAAGGGCAGTAGAGTGTTTTATCCCGTCTTCGTCGACGGCGCGAACTTCTCGATTGGCGACCTCCACTTTTCCCAGGGGGACGGTGAGATCACCTTTTGCGGTGGCATTGAGATGGGAGGATACATCGAGCTGCACGTGGACCTGATTAAAGGTGGCATGGAAACCTACGGGGTGGCCGAAAATGCGATTTTCATGCCGGGACGTCAGGACCCGCATTTCAGCGAATGGATTTCATTCTCGGGCACCTCGGTGACCCTTGACGGTGAGCAGCGCTATCTTGACTCGCACCTGTCATATCAGCGCGCGATTCTGCATGCCATCGAGTACTTATCGAAGTTTGGTTACTCCAAAGAGCAGGCCTACCTCCTGCTAGGAGCCGCACCGATCGAGGGTCGGCTCTCCTCGGTTGTCGATATCCCAAACTCGTGTTCGACGGTCTACATTCCCACGGCGATTTTCGATTTTGATGTCCGTCCATCAGCCAACGGTCCCCATCAAATTGATCCCGGCATGGGCGCTCCGAAAGCCGCAGACCCGACTTACGGTTAACGAGCCCTCCACACCACATCCAGGGTGGGGACCCGTGCGGTTCCGACCCTGTGATTTGAGGGTTCGCGACCGCGTTAGCAGCGCAGCTTCTCTCCGGCTGGATCATACAAGGGATCAGCTGCGACCACCGCTGGGACACAGCGATCAAAATGCTTGATGATCAGCTCCGTGTCAGGTTGTGCGTACTGTGGATCCACCCAGGCGTAAGTAATGGTCTTGCCGACTGTGTAGCCGAAATCTGACGAGGCGGTATAGCCGACCAGTTGCCCGCCGGCATCACGCACCGGCGAACCAGGATTCGGCGCCCCGAAGGGAAAATCTGAGGTGAGCGACACCATCCGGCGTTGAGTCATCGGGGATGTAGACAGCGCTTCCTTGCCGAGAAACGCGGTCTTATTTTTCGACACCGCAAAGCCTAGCCCGGCCTGTTCGGGTCGGTGTTCGCGCGTAATATCGGCACCATACGCCCGATAGCCTTTTTCCAGCCGGAGGGCGTTGAAGGCTAACCGCCCACCGATCACAAGCCCAAAGGCATTCCCTGCCGTCTGGATTTCCTCCCATAAACGCGCCCCATGGTCGGCGGTGGTATACAGTTCCCATCCGAGCTCCCCAACATAGGACACCCGCAGGGCAAGGACCGGCACGGCTGCAACGTAGAGATGCTTTGCAGTAAAGTACCCGAACCCTTCGTGACTGATGTCGTCATCGGTCAGCTGACTGAGCACATCGCGCGCATGAGGGCCCCACAGGCCGATACAGCATGTGCCCGCCGAGACATCAGTGATTGCGACACGTTCACTGTCACGAACTTGGTTGCGCAGATGCACCAGATCGCGGTGACTATTGACGCCCAGGAAGTATTCCTCGTCGTCAAGTCGCGTCACCGTGATATCCGACAGGATGCCCCCGCGCTCATCGAGCATTAACGTATAGATGACGCTGCCCGGCGCTTTAGCGATGGTATTGGTGCACACCCGCTCTAGCAGGGCCGTAGCGTCAGGGCCAGCGACCCGGAATCGCATCAGCGACGTCATGTCATACATGGCCACACGATGACGAGTCGCCCACGCTTCAGCAACGGCGACCGGCGAGAACTCAGCAGCATCCCAGGGCGGGATTTTCGGGAAGGTCAGGTCTGCTTCGTCGAGCACGCGACGATTATCGTCCAACCATAGGGGTCGCTCCCAACCGTTGGCTTCAACAAAGTGTGCCCCGGCGAGCTTCTGATGGAAATAAAACGGTGAGGTGCGTAGCCGACGCAGCTTGACCGACGCCGCGCGTGGATGGCGAATGTCATACACTTCGTCGTAAGATTCCAGCCCTTTTTGGCGGGCGAATTCCGGGGAGAGCAACTGGCGATCAAACCGAGCCACATCGAGATCAGCCGTATCGATTCCCGGGTGTCCGGTGGTGATCCAGTCAGCTACGACTTGAGCCACCCCCGCGGAGGCAGTCACCCAGACTGCTTGGGCTAGCCATACACCGTTCACAGTTTGTGAAGGCCCCAACAATGGGCCGCCATCGGGGGTAAAGGAAAACAGGCCGTTGAAGGACCGCTGCGTATCGAGTCCAACCTCTTGCACGGAAGGGTAGACCCGTTGCATTTCTTGCCAGGTGGGTTCGTATTCGTCATAGGTGAATTCATGGATGGACGGTTGGCGTCCGGTACGGAGCGCTTCAGCTGGTGTTGCGATTTCATCTTGCCGCACCTCAAGAGGGCGGTGCTCATAGGCACCGATGACCAGGCGCTTGCCCTGTTGTCGGAAATAGATTCCTGCACCCTGGTGACGGACCATCGGGAAATCGCAAGCTTCATCATTGACCGCATCTTGAAATTCATCCAGTTCGTGGCTGAAGCCCAAACCGTGTTCAATGGGTTGCATCGGTAAATTGCGACCCAGCCATCGACCGATCGTAGGGCCCCAGATACCGCCGGCCGCGACCACCAGATCCGCTGCGATGATACGTTGGCGCTCGCCGGTTAGAGCATCGACTACCCTGACGCCGGTAACGGCCCCGTCTTCGGTGACCAGGTCGACCACTTGGGTGTATTCGTGAAACGTGGCCCCATGAGCTATCGCGCGCTTGGCTTGAGCAGCCACGGCTCGCGCCGAGTGCACCACGGCGTCGGTGGGGGTGTGTAACGCACCGACCAAATCGGTGGTGTTGATCGCTGGCCAGAGGTGGTGCACGCGGTCGGCATCGATGAGTGCTGATTCCACACCCCAGGACTGAGCGAAACCGTGTCGGCGTTTCAACTCCCGCATCTGCTCATCGGTATACGCAAGCTCAAGACCGCCAACGCGTTTGAGCAGCCATTCGTCGTCGCCGCCAGGATCAAGTTCATCAAGCTTGTTCAGTGTGCGCTGGGCCAGCTCCGACATCGCTTTGGACGGATTGACCTGAAAAACAAACCCCGGAGCATGGGATGAGGAGCCACCGGTGGTGTATAAGGGACCTTGATCCACGACCGTGACGTCTCGTACACCGCGTTGTGTGAGTTCATCAGCCAGTGCAGCGCCAACCACACCCGAGCCGATTATCAGTATCTTGAGTTCTGTTACCGCCATCGAACTACCTTCCAAGCCGGGGTTGCGCATGTTGCAACTTATGCATAAAGTGCAACTGTGATGTGTGTCACTCAGTGTAGTCAGTGGCCCGCTGCGCAGACAAGGGGGTCGCGATGAACAACCGGAAGGGGCGAGACGAATGAGCTCGAACCAATCAGTCGACCGAGCACTACAGATCTTGTGGACCCTCAACGGACTACAGCACGCCACGGTTACCCAGATTGCCCAAGAGCTCCACGTCCATAAGTCGACTGCCTCGCGGCTGCTGACAGCACTTGAACGACACCGGCTGGTAACTCGACAGCCCGACAGCTTAGCCTATGAACTTGGGCATGGCATCTTGCAGCTCGCTAGCTCCGTGAATTCGCAATACGACCTGACCAGATCCGCTCAACTGCTCGTGGAGGCAGTGGCTGAGCACTTCAATCTCACAGCAAACGTGGCGATTTTGGACGACACCTATGCGGTGAACATCGCACAGTCAGATCCACCGGATAAATTCTTTACTCCGCGGCAATATGTGGGGCGTCGTACCCCTGGCCACGCCACAAGTAGCGGCAAAGTCTTACTAGCATTTGCCGACCAGCAGATCCGTGACCGGATAGCCTCCGAGTCCCTGCACCGGTTTACCCCTCACACCATCACGGATACTTCGGCTCTGATGGCTGATCTTGAGCTGGCGCGGCAGCGAGGCTGGGCGGTGTCGAATAATGAGTGGGATGAAGATATGACAGCAATCGGCGTGCCCCTGCTCGGCAGTCAAGACCGGATTGTTGCGGCCGTTACAGTTACTGGGTTTACCCACGATCTCCCACCGGAGACTTTTGCGGCCCGCGCGCAGGAACTCCAGACCGTGGTCGCCCAACACGGGCGGCTGCTGGACTGAGACCTTGCAGGAAACGAAAAAACCTCGGTTTACACCGAGGTTTTGCTGCTATGAAGCATTGGTGGCAGATACTGGATTCGAACCAGTGAAGGCAATGCCAGCTGATTTACAGTCAGCCCCCGTTGGCCGCTTGGGTAATCTGCCATGTCCACGTCTTGCGTGCACGAGTGTTTACCTTACCAGCACTTTTTTGTTTTTGCGAATCGGTGCCCTACCTGTGCTCGGCGGGCAGGCTAGAGTCCGAGTCATATGGTGAGTCAGGGATTCAAGCTAAACTTTGACCAGAACCAGTTATCACGTGTGCAAGGAGGCCAGATGGCCAAGGAATCGACTTTTGACGTCGTGTCCGAAGTGGACAAACAAGAAGTTGCCAATGCTGTAAACCAAGCCGCCAAGGAACTTCAACAGCGCTACGACTTTAAAGACACCGGTGCCGAGATTGAGCACACCGAAAACACCATCACGCTCACGGCAAACGCCGAAGAACGCGTCAATGCGGCGCTGGACGTTTTGCAGTCGAAGATGATTCGCCGTGGCATTTCTTTAAAAGCCCTCGACGCTTCAGAACCTGTGGCCACGGGCAAACAGCACAAAATCACCGCCACGATTAAAGAAGGCATCGACCAGCCCACCGCCAAGAAGATCTCGAAATTAATCCGCGATGAGGCACCGAAGTCTGTTAAAGCCAACATTCAGGGCGATCAGTTGCGCGTGTCATCGAAGTCTCGAGATGACCTGCAGGCCACCATCAACCTCCTGCGTGACTTCGAGGACGCCCCGCTACAGTTCATTAACTTCAAATAACCGCTTAGGAGTCTTTGCGATGATGTACCTCATCACCTTCAACAAGATCATCTACACCACGCCGATGTCCGTCGGACAGTTCCTCGTGTCCCGAGAAGATGGTGATGCGTTTGAACAAATGACCCTGACCGAACCCGAAGTCCATATCGATATTGACGATGTGCTCCAGCCCGCGCTACGCAATGGGTTCCGGCACCCTGAGGGCCTTTTGGTGGATGAGAGCCTCGTCGATATTATGACCGCACCCCAGCGTCTAGAAATGGCCGCACAAGCACAGTCAGCTCTGGAATCGCAGCTGGAAGAACTGCACACCGACCCGATCCCGGTTACAGATGCCACGCATGCGCATCAGGTTGATCAGCTCTCCCGCAAAGCGCGCCTCGATCATGAAGAAGCCCTGCGATGGGCACAGAATACGCGCAATGAACTCTTAGAGCGGCCGGTTGATGACGAGCTGCAACGGCACTGGGAACAACGTCCTACCGGTAGCAGCGCACACTCGCACTAACGGCTCTGACCCATGTCCCGGGCCTGCTGGGTCAACCGTTCCACCCGGTCCTCCATCGCAGGATGCGTAGAGAACCAGTTGCGGACTCGGCCGGCGAAGGGGTTGGCGATCATCATGTGCGAAGCGGATTTTACCCGATGATCCTCTGCCGGCATCGGATGTCGTTGCACTCCCCCAGAGATCTTTTGCAGGGCTGAGGCCAGTGCCAGCGGATCGCCAGTTAACAACGCTCCATCATGGTCGGCCGAGGTCTCCCGGTCCCGCGAAATCCCGGCCTGGATCAAACCGGCGGCAAGCGGTGCGAGAATCGCACCGAGCAGATTCAGCAAGGCGTTACTGTTATTTCCGCGGTTGAACATCAGCATGTATGCCACACCTTGGATGATGGTGCCCAGGGCTGCGGCAACCGATGAGGTCAGGATGTCGCGGTTGTAGACGTGCATCAGCTCATGTCCGGTCACCGCACGCAGTTCACGCGGCGTGAGCAAATGCATGATGCCCTCGGTAAAGCAGATCGCCGCGTTTTCTGGATTGCGGCCGGTGGCAAACGCGTTGGGCTGATGTGTTGGAGCAATGTAGATCCGCGGGGCCGGTTCGCCAGCCTTTTGAGCAAGATCGTAGACCATATCGTAGAGGCCCTTGAACTGCTGCGGGTCGGCCGGGTAGGCCTGCATGCTGCGCAACGCGATCTTATCGGAATTCCAGTAGGTGACCGCAGTGGTCACGAGTCCGATCCCGGTGAACAGGATGATCCACATACCGTTGCCGGTGGAACCAGAGATCACACCACCGATCGCAACCAGAATGCCCAACATGAGGGCAAATAGAAACCAGGTTTTCGTACGATTTCGCGTTGCGCGTTGCATACAGACGTGTTCCTCTAACTATGTGCTGCTTCGCGAGCTCGAGCCGCAGCTAGTCGAAGCTGTTCTTCACGATCGACTACCTTCACTCGCTCACGTTCGACCGGGCCGTTGGCTGTTTTCATATCACCCAGTTGGATCTCGTAATTATCCAGTTTTTTCCAGCCGTGCCAGTCACTATATTCAATGCCACGGCTCGCTAACAGGTCTAAAATGGCCTGCTCATCAGGGTTTTCTGCCGTGTAGAGATGGTCGACATCTTCGATGATGTGACCAATCGTCTCTAAAGCATCACCCTTCGTGTGTCCGATAAGTCCAACCGGCCCACGTTTGATCCAGCCTGCGGTGTAAAGCCCCGGGACCGGCTGCCCATCAGCACCCAAGACTCGGCCTTCCTCGTTTTTGATGATGCCGCGTTCTTCATCGAATTGAATTTGCGGCACGGCAGAACCGAAGTATCCAATGGCACGATAGACGGCCTGGACGGGGTACATTTTCATTTCGCCGGTGGGCCGGACGTTACCGGTGCCGTCGAGCTCCATGCGCTGCATCCGCAGACCAGCAACCTTGCCGTGTTCGGTCAGGATCTCTTCTGGCGCTTCCAAGAAGTGCAGGTGGAGTCGACGGGACGCGCCACTGCCTTCTGGTCTGTCTTCTTGTTCGAGTAACCAGTTGGTCAAGGTGTTGACCATGTTGCGCACCTGGTTGGACTCTTCGGCGGCTTTTTCGGAAGCTTCGTCAAACTCGAAATCGTCTTCGTACAAGACGATTTCGCAGTCTTCAATGCTGTTGAGTTCCCGCAGCTCGAGCGGAGTGAATTTCACTTGTGCGGGACCACGACGCCCGAATACGTGGACGTCGGTGACCTGTGATGCGGCGAGGCCCTGGTAGACGTTATCGGGGATCTCGGTCTCGAGCATTTGACGGGCAGGTTTGGCCAGCACGCGGGCCACGTCTAACGCGACGTTGCCATTGCCAATGACGGCAACTTCTTTTGCTGACAAGTCCCAGTGCCGATCTACATCGGGATGACCGTCATACCAGTTGACGAAGTCGGCGGCTCCGAAGGAGTTTTGGGCGTCTACCCCCGGAATATCTAGCCGGGCATCCTTGATGGCTCCGGTAGCAAAGACAATCACGTCGTAGTATGTGCGCAGTTCGTCTAAATGAATGTCGGTGCCATAGTCGACGTTGCCGATAAACCGAAGGTCGCCACGATCCATGACCCGATGGAGGGCTTTGATGATGCCCTTGATCCGTGGGTGATCGGGTGCCACACCATACCGAATCAACCCGAAAGGCGCTGGATATCGATCAAAGAGGTCGATGGACACCTCAAAATCGATATCGGCTTTCTGGAGTGAATCAGCGGTGTACACACCGGCCGGACCGGCACCGATGATGGCGATCCGCAATGGACGATGCATAGTTTCGGACACTAATTTCCCTTTGTTCATAGAGACACAAGTACTAGCAATGCTAATTACGTAACTACCGTATCCCCTAATGCTGGCTGTCAGCCATGAATTCAGCGATCAGCAACAGTGGCTGGGACAAAATTCGTGACTACACTAGTAGCTATGGCTCGACGCGATACACCAGTATTTTATCCAGGATTTCAAGGGTTAGTTTCAAAACTCTTGGATCGCCCGTGGCAAGCATCAGACGGCATGCCGCCGGCCGAGCTGCAACACCAAGTGCAACAGTCAATTGCTGCACAACAATTACAGGAACTGGGGAACGAGCCCACAGCAGACCGTCTTATTCCCCTGTCGTTGCAAGAATTTTATTTGGCCTTGGGGACCTCAGAGATGATGGAAACGAATCATTTCTTTTTCGATCCAGACGAACTCGAGATCCGTGACAACATGGTGATGTTCGTCGAAGACGCCAATGAATCGACCGTCTGGGCCGTCCCGCTGGATCAGGTCACGCTGCCCGACCCAATTATTTTTCACCGCACTGTCGGGGCCGATGAGCCAGACGGTGCTGGAACGTGGAAATCCACGGACTCAACTGTGTCAGAATTCATCACAGAGACTTTGACCTGGAACTACACGGAGGACGACCTTGACTGACTACACCGGCCACGGGCCGCATCCCACGCCGCCGCAGATCCAATCGCATGCTCCTGCCGGGTACGTTTGCCCGTTCTGTGGTCTGGTTAACGGGGACGTAGCTGACCCGAACAATCGATGCGAACTCTCCGATGTGATCTATCAGGATGACGATCTCATCGTCTTCGCCGCGGCCGATGGGTTCGGGCCGCGCGCCGGGCACGTCATGATCTGTCCGACCGAGCATTATGAGGCCCTGTATCATTTGCCCGACCGAGTACTGATGCGTATCTCGTTGATGGTGCGCGAAGTAGCGTTTGCGATGAAACGGGCATGGAATCCTGAAGGCATCTCCACTCGGCAACATAATGAGCCCTCCGGGAACCAGCACGTGTGGCACTACCACCTGCATGTGTTCCCGCGGTATGCAAACGACATGTTATACCGCCACCTTCGGCAACCGATGGATGTGGCCTACCGGGCCGAGATCGCCCAAGATATCAAGGCCACCTTGAATCCGGCCAAAACCTTCTTACCAGAGAACTAAGCGTCCCGAGAGACGACATATTCGGCAAAGAGCTGTAGGGCAGTTTTGACGGGTGAATCAGCTAAACCGTCTAAGGCGTCGATGGCTTTGCGTGCCCACTGATCGGTGAGTTCCCAGGCGCGCTCAATCACCTGATGGGTGGCCACCGCGCGCACCGCATTTTCTAATTGCTCATCAGTGTCCAGTGGCCCGTCGACGAGTTTCAGGGCTTCTACCGCATCGGCATCGCCCTGGGATGCTGCTTCACGCAACAACAAGACCGGTAAGGTTTCGACGCGTTCTTTCAGATCCGTGCCCTGGACTTTGCCCGAGGTATCGGACGGGCTGGTGACATCAATGATGTCATCGGCCAGCTGGAATGCCATCCCGACGTTGCCACCATAGGTCGCTGCGATCTCAATGAGCTCTTCGGACCCGCCGGCAAGCAGTGCCCCTAGATAAGCGCTCGTAGCGAGCAGGGATGCCGTCTTGCCGTCTATAACGCGAAGATAGTGTTCCAGGGGATCATCATCGGCTTCGGGACCGACGGTTTCCCACAGCTGGCCCATGACCAGTTTCTCAAAAGTGCGAGCATGCTCCCGCACCGCACGAGTTCCCAGCGACGACATTTCACCTGAGGCTCGGGCAAAGATGAGATCGCCGGCAAGAATAGCAATCGAGTTGGACCATTGCTGATGAACTGCTGTCACACCGCGACGTTGATCAGCCTCGTCCATGACATCATCGTGGTACAACGTGGCCAGATGCGTCAATTCTAACGCGACGGCAACCTTACGAATGTTGTCGTTGGGCTCTGTAACCAGTCCAGACCCGACATTTTCATCCGCCAACATTGAGGATAGAACGGTCACGATGGGGCGGACTCGCTTACCGCCGGCATCCAGTAAGTGCCGCGTCGTCAGATGCGCCAACTGGTCCGCGTACACTAGCGCGTCAGCGAGATCATCTTCGATCTTCGATAAGCTGGTCAACAGCGCATCAAATAGCTGCTCGTGCTCTCGCAGCGCGTCAATACCCGGAGGCAGCGAAATAGAAATGTCCACCCGTATAACCCTACACTAGCGGCCCATTTAGGCCCCTGGAATCACCGTTGTACGAACTTGTGCTCGTATGGCACATAAACTTACCGCTGTCATGGCCCGTATCAACAGAGGTTACCCCGCAGTACCCCGTATTTCAGCTGTGCGAGCAGCATCTGCTATCGCAGCCATACCAAGGTCCCGCACGTGTTAGTCACCAGGCCGCATCGATCAGCGCATTTTCCGCAGGCGTTGCCGCTGAGACTGTGGCGCACCATGCCGCCGTTTTCGCAGCCACGCCCACAGGACAGTTCGGCGCGGCCAGATGAGACCCTTGTGCTGGTTCATCGCACTCTCCCTGATAGCCCAGCCTTCCCGTTGGCAATGATGTCTCAGACTACCGAACCCGCACCAGCGAAAAAACCGGTACATTATTGCCTATCATGTCTTTTACCGCCGCAGCTTTTCAACTGTCTGAGGCACAAGTGGCCCAATTGCCTACCGAAATCATAGGCAAGGCCACCTGTGCATTTTCGCGACACCGGATGGGCAAACTCGGCTTTGGCCAACGATTCCGCTTCACCACACGTGGCCCAGAACGATTCACTGCCGCGCGGGATCGCTGGACCGAGCTCACCGCTGAGGCGGGCCCTGAGCTCCCTGCATCCCTGACCGCTGCCGCTCCGATCTGTTTTGCGGCTTTCACTTTTGATGCTCGTTCGGCAGTTGATTCCATCGTGACCGTGCCGAAATTTGTGTTAGATCGATCGACTGACGGCGTTTGGTTGCGCTACACCTACGAATCAACCGCAACACCCCCGAGCGCCGAAACACTCTTTACGACTTTCCTCGAAGAGCTCCCCCAAGAACCACCTGCCGCCGAACACAATGGGCTAAAAACGGTGTCCGCCCAGTTGTCGGAAGCTGCGTTTGAGCGCTCGGTGGCGAAAGCGGTCCAGATGTTGGCGCAACAAGACTTTGAAAAAATCGTCTTGGCTCGCGACGAGTTACTCACCGGTGCCGCTCCATTCCATATCCCGGCCACCATCCGTGCCTTGGCGTCGGATAATCCCACCGCCTGGACGTATAAGGTTGAAAACCTGATTGGCTCAACCCCGGAGTTATTGATCGCCCGCCAGGCCAATGCTGCCAAAGCCCGGGTGCTGGCTGGGACCGTGGATCGCAATGTAGCAGTCAATGAAGATCTCATTGCAGAGCAGTTGTCAGATCATCCCAAACAGATCTTCGAACATCAGGCCGCTGTGGATTCCTTGGTCGATAAGCTGGCGCCATTTGCCACCCAATTGCGCACCTCTGACCAACCGTTTGTCCTGTCCCTGCCGAATGTGTATCACTTAGCCACAGATGTCTCAGCTGAGCTGACATCAGAAACGTCCATTCTGGATCTTGTGGCGGAAATCAACCCAACGGCTGCCGTGGGTGGTACTCCACGCCAGCCCGCAATGGATGCAATCTGGCAACTAGAAGCCGAGACCCACGGGATGGACCGTGGCCTCTACGCCGGGGCCGTCGGCTGGTTAGATGCCCATGGTCAAGGTGAATTTGGGATCGCACTGCGTGGCAGTCTCATCGAAGACGCTTATCACGTGCGAGTGTATGCCGGTGGCGGGATTGTCGATGGCTCAGATCCGGCTGCAGAGCTAGCTGAGACCCATGCCAAAATGCGGCCGATGAAAAAAGCGCTGCGTGTCCAAGCACTCTAGGATCCTGGTATGAATTCTGTGCGCTCTTCGTCGTTTGCCGTTATCGGTGCGGGTATTAACGGTGCAGCAGTCGCTAACGAACTCACCCGTCGTTTCCCAGCAGCGAAGGTCACGGTCTTTGAGAAAGCCGCAACGGTCGCGGCGCATCAGACCGGGCATAATTCCGGCGTCGTGCATGCCGGGTTGTATTATCAGCCGGGCAGTCTCAAAGCCCGGCTCTGTCGCCGAGGTGTGGAGCTCATGACTGCTTACGCTCAGGCAAAGGGTGTGCCCTATGAGGCCTGCGGAAAACTCGTTGTGGCGCTGGACCCCGACGAGCGTCCGCGTCTAGAGGCCATCTTTGAACGGGCAGTTGCCAACGGGGTGCCAGATGTTGCACTGATCGGTCCCGATGAGCTTCGTCGCCTTGAGCCCAACGCGGTGGGCGTGCTGGCATTGCACTCCCCGCACACTGCGATCATTGATTTTGCTGGGGTCACTCGAGCCCTGATCGATGACGTGCAGGCCGGAGGCGGAACAATCCGGTTAGCAACCGAGGTGACCGATGTCAGCGTGGATGCGCAGGGGTGTGTCCTCACCACGCGAGGACCCGACGATAATGAGCAGACGGAGCAGTTCGATTATGTGATCGGCTGCGCCGGTCTGCAGTCAGACCGGCTCGCCCGGATGGCGGGCGGAGCTGCTTTCCCCGCGATCGTACCGTTTTTTGGTCAGTACGCGCAGTTAGCACCGACCCACCGACAGATCCTCAACGGCCTGGTCTACCCGGTACCCGATCCCGCCTACCCCTTCTTAGGGGTGCATCTCACCAAGCGCGTCGATGGGGAAATGCTGGTCGGGCCCAACGCGTTTTTGTCATTTGGCCGAGAAAATTACACCGGTTGGCAGATCGGGCTCAAAGACACCGCAGCAGTCCTGACCAATCAAGGTTTTTGGAAGTTTGCCGCACGGAATATGAAAGCAGCGATCCGAGAGCTGACTGCCGTGGTCTCTCGGAAAAAATTTCTCAATGGCGCGACCGCTTACGTGCCCAAACTCGACGGAGCACAGGCCACGCCCATCACCCGTGGCATTCGTGCACAAGCCATGGACGAAGACGGTCAGTTAGTCGATGATTTTGTCATCGAACACCTGGGGCGGGCCACGTTTATTCGCAACGCGCCCTCCCCCGGTGCGACCTCTTCGATGGCAATTGCCGAATACATCGTTGATGAGGTCTCAGCGACCCACGGACTAAACGCCAACGACTAATCGGTGGCACGCGACCGCGCGGAAGCTACTGGTAGGACACGAACCACGGCTTTGGTTCAACCTCGAAGGTCTCCTTGGGAGAGAACATCGGATTGTCTTGGCGGTAGAAGTTCTTCCACGCCATGTAGATGTCGTCGGGCAAATCCCGTTGCAACGCTTCCCACGTGTCGAGTTTTTGTTCTGCTGTGCCATGGCCGTCAGCGTGGAGCACGATGGCCAGTTCGGAATGATCTGTATTGATCTCTTCGCGGTCTTGGATCATGGCCAATTGAAACTGATGCAGGATGACCATCTTCTGGGGCAGTTCATGCTCGGCAGTGAGCTCGGCCAACCATTCGGTGGTCTCGTTGATTTCCGCCGCGTCAACAGAGCCGATCTGTTGCATATGCACCTGACCGGGGGCCAGGCGCCATTCTGGGTCTAAAGCGAGGCCGACGTTGGGTTCTTTGAGATAATCCTCAAACAATTTGGCCTGGGTCAGGAAATCATTGTGGCCCGGCTGTAAGTCCAAGACGACGTACACATCGTGTTCTTCTGCAGCTTCAATGTAGGGATCCAGGTCGTCAAAATCTACGACCGCAGAGTAGTTGCCATCATTACCGGGCGCAGCGGACGCCATCGTCACGATGATCTCAAATGACGGGATAATCTTGGCGTCAGTATGCTTCTCATAGTATTCTGCGAGGTCTTTAGCACGTTCGACTGCTTCCTCGGGCCCTTGCTCTCCGAGCGCACCAAGCTCGGGATAGGTGGGGTGTCCGTAGAGCGCGATGAACCGCTTATCTGGGAACAGCTCGGTGCCACCACCGATGAGTTCTGGTGGCTCTTCGGTAGGAGTTGGCGTGGGCTCCGGGCTAGGCTGCGCGGTGTTGTCACCGGTGGACGAAGGCGTCGACTCTGCAGGCGCGGCAGACGGGTCGGCACTGCATCCAGCAAACATCACAGCAGCTGCCATCAGAGCAGCAATGGCACGAGGTAGTCGCGGCATAATTCACATCTCTGTTGGTTGGGGAAGGACCTGCCCTAGCTTATCTTGAGATCCTGAGAAGCCAACAGGAATGCCTTACAGTGTCGTTTCGCGAGCCGCAATGATCTGATCGTAACCGTGCCGATACGTCGGGTAGGTCAACGTTCCCACAAGCTCCGCTAATCGATCGCCGCTCAGTATTCGTCCACCGGATTCGACGGGTTCGACCGGCGGGGGCGGGGCCACATGCAGGCGATCGGCAAGGTATTTGACCACGTCACCTAGCAGTACACCCGGGGTGCGGTCGATTGCATGCAGCACGTTGGGCGCAGTGTCGAGCATCAGGAGTGTATGCAGAGCTCGCACGAGATCGGTCTGGTGGATCCTATTGGTGCGACGGGCATATTGAACCGGTTTTTGATCCAGTACTTTTCGAAGTAACATTTCGCGTCCTGGCCCGTAGATCCCTGCGGGGCGCACGATATGCGCGTTGAACAGCTGGGTTGCGAGAGCCTCGCCGGCAACCAGGGTTTCACCGCGTTCGGACACGGGGGCTACCGGATCAGACTCAGTAATGGCCTGCTCGGTGGTTACGCCTTCGAAGACTCGAGTGGAGGATACAAAGAGCACACGAGGTGGGACCTGCGGCAGGGCCTGCGCCAATTGGTGCAACGCTGCCAGATAACCGTTTGCCCCGGTGGTGTCTTTGATCGACGGCGTCAGGGTTATCACCATCGCATCAACGGTAGGTAACGCCTGGGTCACCGGTTGTAGCAGGTCCACGGACAAGGGCTCAAATTCGACCGGTAACTGACGCGCGTCTCGGCGCAGGCCGTAAACTTGCGCCCCCTCGGCGATGAGCCGTTGTCCGAGTTCGGTGCCGACCTGCCCACATCCAACCAAAAGGACACGCTGGGGTGCGTGCTGGAGCTTTTGCGTCATGAGCCTGTCATCATCCTGTTCTGTGAGTGCATTAGACGAAGGTGGCTCGAACGGCGGCTTGGACTGCGGCGTGCACGTCAGAGCGTTGGCTACGATCTGAGACCACTTCGAGGACTCGTCGACCTTCGGTGGGGTCTCCGAGCATATGGATAAGTTGTTGTTCCGAAGTTAACCGCTCGTGTCTGATGCCGTGGGCAGCACAGATCGCGCCGATATCTACGGTGTGGGGCGTGCCGAAGAAACGTTCCACCACCGATGCCATGCCCGGACGCTGCGCGACTTCACCGTGTTCCAGGCCGTGGAAGATCGCCCCGCCAGAATCGTTAATCACCACAATGTCCAGGTGGGGTTCTTGCTCGGTCGGGCCCATCAGCAGACCGTTGGTGTCGTAGAGGAACGTCAGATCCCCAACCATGACTGTGGTGCGTTCTCCGGTCGCCAGACTGATGCCGCTTGCTGTCGAGATGGTCCCATCGATGCCGGCCAACCCGCGATGCGCAAAGACCGTCGCGGTCGCCTCAGACGGTGGGCGCCACACGAGATCCACATCGCGAATCACCGACGAGGACCCCAACACCAGCTGACCCAGGGCAGTCGCCGAGACTAATTGCGCGGTACGCATCGCTCCGGGCTTGCCGACGACATGCTGTCGTTTGGTCAGCGCCTGTTCTAGGGCGCGTTGGGCACGCAGTGCGGCCGATTGCCAGGACCCCAGCCACCCCGGTGGGCCGGTGCCGGCGAACTCTGCCAAAGATTGCAGCTCAGTGATCAGTTCTTCTCTGCGAGCGCCCGGTGTGAACCAGCCGACCGGTCGCGGATAATACATGGCGGATTTGATGTCATCGCGTTTGAGAAGGGCTTGAAGCTGTCGCGACAGGGTGGGCCGTCCAAACAGCACGATGCGACGAATATGTTTACCCAACCGGTGGGCATGTTCGCCGTGGCCGCCTTCGGGCCCCAATAGATAGGGATAGGCTGCGATGGCGTTGCGCGAAAACCTGGCGTTGGATGACGGCTCGGCAAAGAGCGGCAGTCCCAGGGCTAAGGCGAAATCGTGGGCGATGGGTCCGGCACCATGACCGGCAACCACCACCGTGTGGCGTTCCCGTAAGCCCGTGGCCTCAACCAGTTGATCCTGATAGGACGCACCGCGCTGTTGCCACCGCTTGTCAGCAGTAAATCGGGGTTGTGCCTGGGAGGGGGTAATCACCGGCTGCACGCCGGTCTCGGCTTCACGTTTAACCGCCAGCGTATCGGGTTCTGGGATCAGTGGTTCGCGGAAGCGGGCGTTGATGTGGACCGGGCCGGTTGGTGAGCTGTCGGTTCCGGCACCGACGGCCAGTGCTCCCATCACTGAGGCGTGGGTTTTGGCGTAATCGGCAGTATCACCGGTCACGGTGATCGAAGTGCGCGCATGTACTCCGAACATATCGCGCTGGTCGGTGGTTTGATTGGCGCCGGTGAACTGAACCTCAGTGGGTCGGTCGGCGGTGACGGCCACGAGTCGGATGTCCGCATGGGAGGCTTCCATCATGGCGGGCAGCAGGTTACCGGTGGCCGTGCCAGAGGTGGTGACGACCGCGGCGGGACGTCCGGAAGCTAGTGCCATCCCCAGGGCGGTGAACGCCGCTGAGCGTTCGTCAACACGGACGTGGAGTCGCAGCCGGTCGGGGTGGGCGGCTTCGGCCAGTGCATAAACCAGCGGTGCGGAACGTGAACCGGGGCCAATGACCACGTGGCGTACACCGGAGTCGCGCAGTGCGGTGACGATGGCGCGGGCGGTATCCATGGAATCCATGCGGTCCATCCTACGCGTTTTGGGTCAGCACACTGTGTGCTTTTGCTAGTCGGGTCTGCCACCATCGCTGCCGCTCATCTGGCAGTTTCAGCTGTTCAATGAGCTGAGCATCGGGGACGGGCGCCGGCCCCGGGGTCAGCACCCCGTTGACGGGCAGTGCCGGTTGTGCCGGTTCGGTGCGAAACAGTGCTGCGGTAGCTAAACCACAGGCGTGGTCCAGGCTCGGTAGTGCCGCAGCCAAGGCCACCCCGGCGGCAATCCCCACCGAGGAATCTAACGCAGACGACACAACGGCATCTAACCCGGCGTGTTGCACGATTGACAGCGCTCGGCGAACCCCACCCAAGGGCTGGACTTTGACCACAATCAGATCGGCGGCCTGTGCTTGGGCGACGGCTAACGGATCGGTTTCTTTGCGGACGGCCTCATCTGCGGCGATCAGCACGGAACTGCCGGCGTCACGCAGCGCAGCACGCAGTTTGGCTAACGGTTCAATACCGGGGACCGGTTGCTCTGCATAGGCCAAAAAGGGCAACGCGGTGATCACTTCGAAAGCTTCGTCGTGGCTATATTTCGTATTGCCGTCGATGCGTATGTCAGCGTCTGGAAGCAGTTCTCGCACGCGCTGCACCCGCGCGATATCGGTGGCCACATCATCCTCGGCGACTTTGACTTTCACCGCCGTGACCGGTCCAAACCGAGCCAAGACCGTCTCCACATCCTCGGGGGCTACGGCCGGGACCGTCGCATTGACGGGCACACTCTGGCGCACCGGTTCGGGCCAACCGTGCCACCCGGCCTCAATCGTGGCAGATAGCCAGCGGGCGGATTCTTCGGCGCCGTATTCGGGAAATGGCGAAAATTCAGCCCATCCGATCGGGCCCTTGATGAGCATGACTTCTCGCAGCGTCGTGTCGCGAAACGGGGTGTTCATCGGCAATCCGACGGCTACGGCATTGGCGGCGAGCTCCTCCAGGGCAACGTCAGCGTTTAGCGGTAAGATGTGTGCGTTGTCGACCATGTCGTTAGTCTAGGCCCCATGCACCCTGATTCTGTCCATCAGCTGCCGGATGATAATTTGCCGGCCACCCGGCGACGCCGCCGGGTCGTTCGCGCGCCCGGATCGCGCATCTGGGCGTGGTTGATCATGCTCGTGCTAATGGCCGGTGGACTGTGGGCGATCTACACGAACTTTGTGCTCTCCTCGACTGGCCAAGTGCTGGATCATGCGGCCCTGGCCTCAGCCGAGTTGCAGCTGCGATCCCTCCATGAGGCCTCGATCGGACTATTGGCTGACCTGCCCATCGTGGTGGCCTCAGTAGCCGCCGTGGGGTTCTTGGTCTTGACCTTGTGGCGACGACGCTGGGCCGCCTCACTGATTGTGGCGCTGACCTTTGCGGCAGCAAACTTGACCACCCAGGCGCTCAAGGTGCTCCTGGATCGTCCCGAACTGGCCAATGGCGTGCCCTACTACACGGGCAACTCGTTGCCCTCGGGTCACGTGACGTTTGCTACCGCCACCGCGGCGGCCGTGTTCTTATTAGTGGCCCCGCGCTGGCGCTCTTTTGTAGCACTGATCGGCATGCTCTTTTCGGCCACCGTGGGCGTGGCAACCTTCTTGAACGGCTGGCACCGCCCCGCAGACATCGTGGCCGCCTACCTCGTGGTGGGCTTCTGGACTCTCCTGGGGGGTTTCATCATTTACCGAGTTTCGGTGGATTACAACCTCATCTCCCCGCGCTCTCGTGCCCGGTATGCCTCACTATCCGAAATTCTCTTATGGTTGCTCGCGATCGCCGGTCTGGGCGGCGCCCTGGCCGTTGTGCTGCTCACCGGTGGACTCGGTCAGGTGCCCGCTGACTTCTCCGAAGTCGTGCCATCGACCAGATGGTTTGGCTTCGGAGCCCTACTCATTGGCGGCGCGTCAGCGGCCGTGTGTGCATTGTTGGCAAGTTTCTTCCGCTGGGAGGCCGGCCGAGAAGCGGAGTGACCGATCCGACAATCGGTGCGTTAACCGCGCGCGAACAAAACGTTCTAGGATGTTTCCCATGTCATCGTTGCGCACAGTGAATCAGCAGGACGTCGAACCAAAAAATAAACTCGACAAATTTTTCAAAATTTCCCAACGTGGTTCGACCCTCGGTGCTGAACTCCGTGGCGGGCTCGCCACCTTCCTGGCCATGAGCTACATCATTGTGCTCAACCCCCTGGTCTTATCCGGGCCCGACGGCTCGGGTGGACAACTCGGCATCTCGGCGGTCGCAGCATCCACGGCGTTGATTGCCGCACTGATCACGGTCCTGATGGGCCTGTGGGCCAACCACCCCTTCGCGCTGGCCGCCGGGCTGGGCGTCAACGCTTTGTTAGCCATCACCATTGCCACCACCCCGGAACTGACGTGGCCAGAGGCCATGGGTCTGGTAGTTTTAGCCGGGCTGGTCATGGTCGTGCTGGTGCTCACCGGGTTTCGAACCGCCGTCTTCCGGGCGGTCCCCGACCCGATCAAGACCGGCATTGTGGTGGGCATCGGTCTGTTTATTACCCTGATCGGATTGGTGAATTCCGGGTTCGTCCGTCGCCTCCCCGATGAAGCCGGCACCACGGTGCCCCTTGGGCTCGGTATCGGCGGGGAGCTGACCGGCTGGCCCGTATTGGTCTTTGTGGTCGGCCTGTTACTCACCGCCATCCTGGTGGCTCGGAAAGTGCCCGGCGCGATCCTGATCGGCATTGTTGTCTCGACGGTTTTCGCCAACATTGTTGAAGCCGTCTTCAACATTGGCCCTTCCGTGGACGAGGCCGGCAACGTCAACCCCGAAGGCTGGAGCCTGGTTGCCCCGTCGATGCCCGGCTGGAGTGCTCCGGATTTGAGCCTGCTGGGCGAATTCTCTTTTGGCGCGTTTTCCTCCATCGGCGCTATCGCGGCGTCCTTGCTCGTCTTTGCGATCTTGCTGTCGGTATTTTTCGATGCCATGGGCACCTCGGTGGGCCTGGCCCGCGAAGCCGGCAACGTAGACCAGGTCGGCAACATTCCGAACCTGCACCGCGTACTACTCGTCGATGCGGTGGGCGTGTCGGCCGGTGGCGCCGGTTCGGCCTCCTCAACCCAGATCTTCGTCGAATCCGGTACCGGGATCGGCGAAGGCGCCCGCACCGGTTTGGCCTCGGTGGTGACCGGGGTGCTGTTCTTGGCCGCCATGTTCTTGACCCCGCTGATCTACCTGGTGCCCTTCGAAGCCGTCGCCCCGGCACTGGTCGTGGTGGGCTTTATGATGGTCTCGCAGGTAACCCAAATTGATTGGAACGACGTGGGCGCTGCGATCCCAGCGTTCCTCACGTTCGCGCTGATGCCGTTTACCTATTCAATCGTCAACGGCATTGGTGCCGGGCTGGTCGCTTACGCGGTGATCCGGACCGGACAAGGCCGCTTCCGCGAAGTCCACCCCCTGCTGTGGGTCGTGGCCATCGCGTTTGTGTTCTATTTCGGGATGGGCGTCTTCGAGGACCTGTTGGGACTCTAAGTCCCTATAGTGGAAATCATGACTGCTACCCCTCCAAAAGCCACACGAGTCCCCGTTACCACGGTCCACCACGGCGTGGAACTTACGGATGACTGGGACTGGCTCAAAGACCCAGACAACCCAGACACCATTGCCCATCTCAATGCTGAGAACGCTTACACCGATGCGGTGACCGCAGACCAACAAGCACTGCGCGAGACCATATTCGCTGAGATCAAATCCCACACGGTAGAAACCGACATGTCGGTGCCGTCGCGGATTGACGACTGGTGGTATTTCACCCGGACCGAAGAAGGTGCCCAGTACAGCGTGCACTGCCGCGTACCGGTCGTCGATGATTCGTGGGAGCCACCCCAGATCCAGCGCGGTGAACCGCTGGAGGGCGAACAGGTCATCCTCGACGGCAACGTTGAAGCCGAAAAGGTTCCGTTCTTCTCCCTGGGCGGCATGACAGTCTCACCCGACGGAAACCTGCTGGCCTACCTGGTGGACGAAACCGGCGATGAGCGCTTCACCCTGCGTATCCGGGATTTACGCACCGGGGAACAACTCCCCGACGAGATTTCCGGCCTGGCCTACGGCATCGCCTTTGACCCCTCGGGCACCCGCGTGTTCTATATGGAACCCGATGAAGCCTGGCGTCCGTACCGGCTCAAGTCTCACCGCATCGGCACCGATGTGGCCATCGACGCGCTGCTCTACCAGGAAGATGACCCCCAAATGTGGGGCGGATTCGGCTTGAGCCCGGATAAAACCAAACTGATCTTGGAACTTGGCAACTCTGAAGTTACCGAAACCCACGTCCTGGATCTGGAAACCATCGCCGCCCCGTTGGAGCTGGTCATCAGCCGTTCCGAACGCTCACTGCACGACGTGCTGCCGGTGGGCGACCAGTATCTGATCACGCATAACCGTGCCGCCGACGGCACCCAGCTGCCCAATAATCAGGTCTCGATCGTGGATGCTGATCAGGTGGCCGACCGTTCCGTATGGCGCACCGTATTCGCCCACTCCGAGACCATCAAACTCGACGGGGTCGGCGTGACGCGCGAATACCTCTTTGCTGCGGTGCGCGCCGAAACCACCCCGCGCATGTGGGTTCTCCCGTTAGCGGGACTTGGCACCCAGGCCCAAGCCGAGGTCGTCGAACCGGCATTCCCCGAAGAGCTCTACTCTGCTTCACCGGTGGGCCAGCACATCGACTCGCCCTATATCCGTTTGGCCTACACCTCCTGGATCACCCCGGCGCAAATCCTGGACTACGATCCGGCAACCAATTCCTCCCACTTACGTCGCGCCACCGAAGTTCCCGGCTACGATCCCGACCTATACCTGGTCGAACGCTGGTGGGCCCCGGCAGAATCCACCGACCGCCGAGTGGCTATCCCCCTGACCGTCATCCGGCACAAAGATGTCGAATGGAACGGCGATAACCCAGCGCTGATCTACGGCTACGGTTCTTATGAGATGTCCATGGACCCGGCTTTTGGTCCATCACGGTTATCGCTGTTGGACCGTGGCGTGATCTACGTGGTGGCCCACGTCCGCGGCGGTGGCGAACTGGGGCGCGCCTGGTATGAAAACGGTAAAAAGCTTGCGAAAAAGAATTCGTTTACCGACTTCATCGACGCGACCCGCTTCGTGGCCTCCTCCGGCTGGGTCCACCCTAATCGGATCGCGGCCATGGGTGGTTCAGCCGGCGGATTGCTCATGGGTGGCGTACTGAATATGGCACCAGAGCTCTACCGGGTCTGCGTGGCCCAAGTACCCTTCGTTGATGCGCTGACTTCGATTTTGGATCCCGACCTGCCGCTGACCGCGCTGGAGTGGGAAGAATGGGGTAACCCAATCGAAGATAAGGAAGTCTTCGACTACATGCTCAGCTACACCCCGTACCACAACGTGCGCGAAACCAACTATCCGGCGATCGCCGCCGTCACCTCGCTGCACGACACCCGAGTGCTCTACGTCGAACCCGCCAAATGGGTCCAACAACTGCGAGCCACCGCAACCAACGACCAGGACACTGCGCTGGCTGAAGGCGGCTCCCCCATCGTGCTGAAAACCGAAATGGAAGGCGGCCACGGCGGAGCCTCCGGTCGGTACCGCGCCTGGGAAGACCGGGCTTGGGACTTCGCCTTCATCCTGACCGCCCTCAACGCCCAAGACCTCAAATTCCCACAGGAGGACACATGAACATCAAAGCCGGCATCGTAGGCTACGGAAACCTCGGCCAAGCCGTGGAATACCTCATCGGCAAGCTCGATGACTTCGAACTCTTCGGCATTTTCTCCCGCCGCGAGACCCTCGACACGAACGCGACCGTCTACCCGGTAGCCGATGCGCACAAGTACAAAGACGACATCGACGTGTTGTTTTTGTGCGTGGGTTCAGCCACTGACATTCCAGAACAAGCTGCTGGATTCGCCGAACACTTCACCACCGTGGACACTTACGATAACCACTCCAAGGTGGCCGAACATTATGCGGCAATGGATCAAGCAGCCAAAGCCAACGACAACGTAGCCATCGTGTCGACCGGTTGGGATCCAGGCCTGTTCTCCATGAATCGGGTGCTTGGACTATCGCTGTTTCCCGAGCCCATCCAGAACACGTTCTGGGGGAAGGGCCTGTCGCAGGGTCACTCAGATGCGGTTCGTCAGGTTGCCGGGGTGAGACGCGGGGTGCAATACACCATCCCGGCACAAGATGCCATTGATCAGGCCCGGGCCGGCAACGGGCAGGGCCTATCGAAGACCACCTCCCACGAGCGGATCGTCTACATCGTGGCTGATGCAGCAGATCACGATCGGATTCGTGAAGAAATCACCACGATGCCCGACTACTTCGAACCCTACGACACCACCGTGCATTTCGTGTCCAACGAGGAATTCGAACGCGATCACCAGGGCGCACCACATGGTGGATATGTCATCACGACTGGTGATCTGCAGGGCCATAATGCCAGCGTCGAGTTCAGCCTCGCACTCGAATCAAACCCAAACTTCACCGCAGCCGCCATGGTTGCTTTCGGTCGGGCAGCAGCTCGGTTGAAAGACCAGGGCAACTCAGGCGCGTACACCGTGCTGGAAGTGCCACTGTACCTCCTTAGCCAACAGTCGTTGCAGGAGATGATGGAGACCGGACTGGTCTAACTCACTCTTCCAACACCCTATGCCCCCGCTCCACGTACTGGAGCGGGGGCATTTTGCTAGACGTCGTCGATGAATGATCGTCTCTATATAGGCGCTCTTGTAGCGTGGAGACGTAATGGAACCCACAACCCGTTACGCAACGATCAGACGTCATATCCCGATGCTGACCACAGCGGTCATCGCATTGGTTTCAGCCATTCTTGCCGCAAGTATCGGCCACTGGTACCGGGCCATCGTGGCCGTGCTCACCATGATCCCGACCATCGCACCGTGGATTGTCGAAAAGTGGGCGAAGATACATATTCCGCTGAACCTGCAGTGGCAATATGCCGCCCTGCTCCTGGCCGGACCCTATGGCGGTGAATATTTAGGCATGTACCAGCGAGGCCCATGGGATAAGTTGGTCCACCTGTACTCCGGGTTTGCCGTGGGCTTTGGTCTGGTCTTTGCATTGGGTCTCATCTTGCGCAAATATCAACTGTGGCTGCCACTGTGGTTCGAAGTGGCCATCCTCGTGGTTGCGAAAGGTTTCGTTGCTCTGGTGTGGGAGATCGCTGAGTTCGTGTGGGATTTGGTGCTAGGAACCTCGGCTCAGGACCACAACTTTGACACCATGACCGACATGATCCTTGGCACCTCCCCGGCAATTTTCACCGGTTGGGCACTGGCTCGGTACCGGACCAAGGGACGCTTCACGTATATCGAGTCATTGCTGAATGCACCGCAGCCGACTGAATTTTTCACCAAAGCGCGCAGGTAATTCCCTACCCGTCACGGATGGTGTCAGTCGTTTCGAGACGTCGCGAGTAACTCTTGGACTCGCGCACCCGGCCACTCTGCTAAGAACCTCCGGTAGCTGGCCAGACGGTCCTCGAGTTCCCGTTGAAACTCTGCCGGCTCTAAGTATGACTCATACGGGTGCGGAATCGGGCTGGTTCGGTGGTGTTCGTTGATCCCGTGCGCACCTGAGGCATAAACCCGGGCTTGTTCTTCCCAATCGGCGGCACCACCGGGAATGTCGGGTAACTGCAGCATCAAGCCCAGCACCAAGCCGGTACGATCTCGGCCGGCAGTGCAGTGTAAGACGGTCCCGCCTGTTTCCCAGGATTCCAAAACCGTTGCAATGGCAGTAGCGACCCGGTCACCAAAGGTCTCCATGGTGTCGTGATACGCGTCCGGATGCATCGGATACGGCGCATGACGTTGCCAAAAGGACTCGTGATGGATGTCTTCAACCGGTAAGTGAATCCGCTCAATTGCTGCCGGGACCGCCGGGGCTGGATCGTGTTCGCGGGCTTTGATCTCCGGTGGGGTCCGAACATCAATCACGGTTGCCACGCCGTCGGCAAGCATTTGTTGCCACCCGGTGGCGTCCACCCACTCGGCACGCCCCATTCGCCACAGGCCGTCTCGGACCTGCCAGGCATTGCGGGCTCCGGACCACTTTGCTGGGTGAAGATACTGCACTTGAGACCTGACCATGTTGTATAGACTATGCCATGTGAGTAACTATCCTGTGCCAGAAAAAGTTTCCGATATCTTCGACCCGAACCAGTGGCGTACCGTCCAAGGTTTCGATTTCCAAGACATCACATACCACCGCCATGTTGAACGCGACGGCGACGGCAACTGGGTCCGCGACCTGGGCACCGTGCGTATCGCCTTTGACCGTCCCGAAGTGCGCAACGCCTTCCGACCCGGAACCGTGGATGAACTCTACCGAGCCATCGACCACGCTCGCATGACCTCAGATGTAGGCACCGTGTTACTCACCGGCAACGGCCCCTCTCCCAAAGACGGCGGACATTCCTTCTGCTCCGGCGGTGACCAACGCATTCGCGGCCGCGATGGTTATCGGTATGCCGAAGGGGAGACCGCAGAATCCGTCGATCCAGCACGCGCCGGGCGACTCCACATTCTAGAAGTCCAGCGCCTGATGCGCACCAGCCCCAAAGTCGTCATTGCGGTGGTCAATGGATGGGCGGCAGGGGGCGGTCACTCGCTGCACGTGGTCTCAGACCTGACCCTTGCCTCGAAACAGCACGGGAAATTCAAACAGACCGATGCGACCGTCGGGTCCTTCGATGCCGGGTACGGATCGGCACTGTTGGCGCGCCACGTTGGGCAAAAGCGTGCCCGCGAGATCTTCTTCACTGCGCGCGAGTATTCTGCAGATCAGATGGTGGAGATGGGCGCGGTGAACGAATCGGTCGACCACGAACAGCTTGAAACCGTCGCGCTCGAATACGCGGCAGATATCAATGCCCAGTCCCCGCAGGCCATTCGGATGCTGAAATATGCGTTCAACCTCGCTGACGACGGAATGGCCGGTCAACAGGTCTTCGCCGGTGAAGCTACCCGCATGGGGTACATGACCGATGAGGCCGTCGAAGGCCGGGATGCTTTCTTAGAAAAACGCGATCCAGACTGGTCACAGTTCCCGTATTACTTCTAATGGACGTCTATCAAGCACTCGCATCGGGCACACCGTTCGAGGCCACCGCTACGGGTGTCATGCCCCGCCCGGACATTACCGACCCGGTTCGGGGCCACCCTGAGGCAGTCGCCGTCGTCCGAACCTCGGGTTCTACTGGCACCCCAAAACAGACCATACTCACTGCCTCCGCACTGGCCGCATCTGCCAAAGCTACCGCTGAACATATCGGTGGCGAAGGTCAGTGGCTGCTCGCCGTGGGCACCCAGTACGTAGCCGGACTGGCAGTGGTGTCCCGCTCGGTGCAAGCCGGCACCACGCCGGTGGTCATCGACCCAAGTTTTGGTCCCGAAGCATTCGTTGCCGGGACGCAACAGTTAGACCATGACTTCACCGCGGTCTCAATGGTGCCCACCCAGATGCTGCAGCTGCTTGACCACGATGAGGCGATAACTGCTTTGCAGTCGTATTCGGCGATCCTGGTCGGTGGCGCAGCCATCCCTGCGCGCATCACGGACGCCGCACAGCAATATGGCCTGAAGCTGTATAAGACCTACGGGATGTCGGAAACCTGCGGTGGCTGTGTTTATGACGGTATTCCCCTGCCGGGCGTGACCGTGGATACGGTCGAACACCACGGGGTCGAGCGACTGCGTATCACCGGTCCGATGGTGGCCGCAGGTTACTTTGATGATCCCGAGCTCACCGCCGCCCATTTCTCCGCCGGCTCGTATCTGACCGATGACTACGGGACCGTCACCGACGGGACGGTTCAGGTTTTTGGTCGCTTAGATGATGTGATCAACACCGGTGGGGTCAAAGTATCGGCCGCCCAGGTGCAAAACGTCTTGCAGCATTGGATGCCAGCAGCATTTGTGACCGGCCTGCCCGATGACCGGTGGGGGCAACGGGTCAGCGCTGTGATCACCGGAGACACCTCGCAGGAGGTCTTAGCGGACGCGATTCGGTCAGCACTGGGTGCCCCCGCGGTGCCCAAGACGTGGTTACGCGTCGAGTCATTGCCGATGTTAGACAACGGCAAACCGGATCGCATCACTCTCACCGAATGGTTAGCAAAGGAATAGTATTGGCTTCGTTTTCTCAGTGGGTGGCAGCCGCCCGCTTACGCACCCTGCCCATGGCGATCGCACCGGTGGTGGTGGGCAGTGCTGCAGCCGCCGAACTCGACTCATTTCACGCGGGCAAAGCCCTGCTGGCCCTGATCGTGGCGTTAGCCCTACAAATCGGGGTGAACTATTCCAATGACTATTCCGATGGGATTCGAGGCACCGATGACCAGCGGGTTGGCCCGTTCCGGCTGACCGGTTCTGGGGCGGCAGCGCCCGTCACCGTGCGCAATATGGCCTTTGCCTTTTACGGGCTGGCAGCGGTCGCTGGGCTGGCGCTGACGGTGTGGTCGCAAGCCTGGTGGCTGATGATCATCGGGGTCGCGTCTATTGTTGCGGCGTGGTTCTATACCGGCGGGAAAAAACCCTATGGCTATCTCGGACTGGGCGAAGTCTTTGTTTTCGTGTTCTTTGGTCTGGTTGCTGTGCTGGGTACGACCTACACCCAAGCCGGAGAGATCTCGGGCCTGGCGGTCACGGGGGCGGTCGGTACCGGACTGGTCTCTACCGCACTGCTGATGGCCAATAATGTCCGCGATATTCCCACGGATACCGAGGCCGGCAAGAAGACGCTGGCCGTCCGGTTAGGTGACACGAAAGCCCGCTGGTCGTATCCGATCATGCTGGCCGTCGCCATCGGTGTGCCCCTGCTGTACGCGCAGGAACATCCCTGGTTGTGGCTGATGCTGATCCTGCTGGTGGCCTCGGTCCGGCCCTCGTTGATCATGCTGGAAGCGGAAGAACGCGGTGAGCTGATTCCGGTGCTGAAAATGACCGGTTTATTTGGGATCCTCTACGCCATTGTGTTCACCCTGGGCGTTGTCCTGTAGGTCTTCCGCGTCGGCGAAACGGCCTCGTGTGTAGGCGTCTTCGGCGTCGGCATCATCGACGGCGACCTTGTTGCGTTTGCGTGAATCCAGGGCCCGAATGAGGTCTTCTGAGGCTTCTTTCCGCAGCTTTGGGGTGAACAGGTATGTCAGGGCGAACCCGGTGATCAGACCGACCGCTAATGCGTAAAACACGTTGTTCGTGAAGAACACGGTGATAAAAAATCCGACCCCAAAGAGTAAGAATCTCAGGGCCGTATACAGCCAAAATTTCATGAAGTCTCCATTCTTGGCTAGGTGTGCTTTAAAGCCTACGAGTTCGTAAGATGGGTGCCATGCCACGTTTGTTAATTCCACTGATCCTCGTATCCCTGGGCATCATGATTTATGCCCTCATTGAGGCTATTTCGACGCCGTCGGAGCGGATACGCATCATGCCCAAAGGCGTGTGGATCGTCGTCATTGTACTGGTCCCGTTGGTCGGTGGTGTGCTGTGGCTGTTATTTGGCAACGAGAACTCCTACCTGGCGTCCACGGTGCAGGGTTTCAAGAAGGCCTCCGGGCCCACTCGTCCATCGAATCCTGACGACGACGAGGAGTTTCTCCGCCAGTTAGATATCCAGCGGGCCCAAGAGCGCAAGGCTCGAGAACTGCGGGAACGCGAAGCAGAGCTTCGTCGTCGGGAAGAAAAATTCAAGAAGAAGCCTGATTCAGAAGCTGACTCTGACGACGCCGATGAGGATCAGAACCCGGCATAAGAGTGCAGCGACGGGAAGTACAGGTTGACGATCGTGACATTGAACACGATGGATGAGAATCCGATGATGTTCAGCCACGCTGACCTAGTGCCGGTCCAACCGCGGGTCGCACGGGCGTGCAAGTACCCGGCGTAGATGACCCAAATGACGAACGTCCAGACCTCTTTCGCATCCCAGTTCCAGTAGCGTCCCCAGGCCTGTTCGGCCCAGATGGCACCGGCGATCAGGGTGAAGGTCCACATCACGAACCCGATCGCATTGAGTCGGTAGGACCAGTTCTCCAACGCGAGCGAGGATGGCACCAGGCGCATGAAACCGGTGGCTGGGCCGCGTTTTTCTGCACGTTGTTTCATCAGCTGCAGCAGGGACATCGCACAGGTTATCGCAAAGATCCCGTAGGCAATCACGGCCACCGAGACGTGAGTGATCAGCCACCAGGATTGCAGGGCCGGTTGGACGTTACCCACCGGGGTGGGGAAACCGATGGTTGCGGCCATCATCATCAACAGCACCACACCCGAAACGAAGGTGCCGACGAAACGCAGATCTTTGCGAATCAAAAACAGCAGGTAGACCAACGAGATGACCAGCGCCCCGGAGGTCATGAATTCATAGAGGTTGCCCCACGGCGCCCGGGAGGCCGCCACGGCACGAGCAACGACCGCGAAGGCGTGAGCCAGCGTCGCTACCGCCATGATGGCCACGGCGATATTGGCCGCGGGCCGTTTGACGCCATCGGTGTATTCCATATCGTCAGAGACCAGCTGATGACGTCTGGTCGAGCCACTGGGCTCATCGACGCCGGGACCGCCGGCGCCCACGAGCTGTTTGGACTCCTGGGTTTCTAGCTCGGCCTCAAGTTTTTTAATAGACCGCGAGGCGGTGGCCATATCCCAGGAGAAGAATAGGAAAGCCACTAAATAGATCAGGGCTGCAATCAGCATGAAGAGTTCGCTGTACTGAGCCAGCGTTTCATTGACGGGTGTCATGAGTCCTCCGAAGTGGTTGGCGGGATGACCGGCCAAGTGTTGTCGAATGTTTGACGAAGCTTGATATTTTCATCGCGCAGCCCGAAGGTCTCCCCGCGTGCCAGCAGCCCGTATTCGATGACGGTGTGACCATCTTGTTCACTGGCTTTAACCCATGCGCGACGACGACGAACGTACAGGGAGAAGACCAGTGCGATCAGCGCCAGGGTCGCGAAGAAGCCCACACCCCATTTGGAAGGGTCGTAGTGGAGGTCAAGGCCGACGTAGCGATCCCAGGAGTTAAAGGTAATGCTACCCATGTTCTCTGGGAGCTCGTAGGTGTCCCCCAGGCCCAGCGTGATGCCCCCGTAGTCGTTATTCCGGGAGTTCAGTTCGGTCATAGTCTCGGTATCGAGCACGTACACGTTCTGTGGGATGCCCGAATCCAGTCCGATGTCGCCGTAGTAGGAGTTCAGGATCATCTCGGGATTGTACGCATCGGGGTCAATGGATATTGCGACCCCGTCATCGCCGGTGTATGAGGTGGGTAAGAACATCCCGACAAAGCCCAGCTGCTCAGGACGGGCATCGGGGACCTTGAGTACGACCAGCGAGCTGTTGACGTTGGGGTCCTGAATTTGGGCGATGACCGGGCCGGAGTAGGCCACATCGCCATTGCCGTCGGTCACCGTGACGTTGGGCGCGTATCCATTTCCGACCAGGAAGATCCGGACTCCATCAATGGTCAGCGGGTCGTTGACTTTGATCTCATCCTGATAAGGTTCTTCACCCGGTGCCGGAATGACTTGCATGCTGGCCGTGTAGTCGAGTGCCTGCCCGAAGTGCGACTCGGATTCGCGGTCGAAGACGATGTCGAAGTCTTCGAGCTGTATCGAAAACGGGTGGAGCCGGTCTTCGGAGAATGCTGTGCCGGGGGTGAAGGAGTCATAGGAGACCAGGTTGTTGGTAAACCCGTCCCCTTCAACAATGATCTTTTGGCCCTCGTATTTGAACAGGCCGCCGATCCCCATGAACACGATGACGCCTAATAACCCGAAGTGGAACAAAATATTGCCGACTTCGCGGAGGTAGCCGCGTTCGGCTCCCACGGAGCCGTCGCGCAGTTCGGTGCGGTACCCGGCTTTTTTGAGGATACCTTGGGCATCTACTAGGGCCTGGTCCGGGGTGGGTCCGTGGGCTTCCAATACCAGTTGCCCGTATTCGGGCAGGCGTTTGAGATTGCGTGGTGTCCGGGCTGGAGGTTGACGCAGGGTCTTGAAGTGTTGGCGTCCGCGCGGCCACAGACACCCCACCAGGGAGACCATCAGCAACAGGTAGATCGCCGAGAACCAGACCGAGGAGTAGACGTCAAACATCCCCACCGCATCCAGAATAGGACCGAGCGTGGGGTTATCTTCGATCCAGGTTTCGACGACGTCGGCGCCGGCTCGACGCTGTGGGAACAACGAACCGGGCACAGCAGCTACGGCCAGTAGCAACAGCAGCATCAGCGCGGTGCGCATACTGGTCAACTGATTCCATACGAAGCGCAGCGTACCCCGGAAGCCGAGCGCCGGCATGGCGGGCTGCTGCTGTTTGGGTTGTTTTAGTTTGGTACTCAAATCGGTAGTGTCACCTCGTTGGTAAACCAGCCTTGCAGCTGGTTAACCCAGTCAGTCCACAGCCCGGTAGCCATGGCCAGACCGAGCAGAATTAACAGGACACCACCGGCACGCATGATGAATAGGCGGTGTTTGCGGAAAAAGGCCAGGCGTTTCATACCACGCGAGAAGCCCAGGGCCAGCAGGATAAAAGGAATGCCGAGCCCGAGCGAATAGACGACCGCCAAGATGCCACCGCGCCACATATTCTCAGTGCCTGCGGTGGACATCGCGATCACGGCCGCCATGGTCGGCCCGATGCACGGGGCCCATCCCAGTCCAAAAATCATTCCCAATACAGGTGCGCCCCATAGTCCCGCTGTGGGTTGGTATTGGAGCTTTCGGTCACGCTGGAAAAATGATAGGCCGCCCATAAACACGATGCCCATCAGGATGACGACCAGCCCTAGCACCTGGGTGAGCCATTGGCCATCGCCTTTGAGCCAGATGAACACCCGGCTCAGCAGCAAGCCGGCGGTCACGAATACGACGGTAAATCCCAGCACAAACAGGCTGGTACCGGTGAGCATTCGGCCGCGTCGAGTATCTTCCACGCTGGCACCCGATAGGCCGGAAACATAACCAAGGTACCCGGGAGCCAGCGGGAGTACGCACGGGGACAAAAAGGAGACGAGTCCGGCCAGTGCCGCAACCGGCATTGCTAGCCACATGGACCCGTCTAGTGCGATCTCGGCGAACGGGTTATTCATTCCTCCACCACGCCGCTGAGCAGTGAGTTCAGCGTCGAACGCTCCACGGCACCCAACACGCGAGCTGCAACGCGACCCTCATCGTCGAGGATCAGGGTGGTTGGGACAGCCTGGGGCGGCACGTAGTCGGCGAAGTCTAAGAGTACTTTGCCGTCGCGGCCTTCAATGGAGGGGTAATCGATGTTGAAGTTGCGTTCGAAAGCGGCTGCGGTATCGGCGCCGTCGCGGACATTGACACCCACGAAGGTGACGTCATCGGCGTATTGTTCACTGAGTTCGGCAAGGTCTGGGGCTTCAACACGGCAGGGGGCACACGAGGCGTACCAGAAGTTCACTAGCGCTGGCCCGTCGAGGGTGTCTGCCGAGATGGTTTCGCCGGTGAAGGTTTCACCGGAGAATTCGACGGTTTCGCTGCGTTCGTCGATCGCCAATTCCATGACGGAGCCATCCCCGGCAATATAGTTTTTGCCGCCGGAGTTGCCGGCTTGGGCGGCCAATGGGTCATCACCCGAGCACGCGGTGAATAGTACGGACCCCGCAATGGCTAGGCCGATCAGTGCGCGTGACGTCTTGTTCCTCACAAGTTCTCCCTTTCAAATACCGCGGAAGAGTCTAGTTCTGGTTACTGGGTAGTTCCTGAGTGTTTAGGCGCCTGGTAGGGCTGCTGCGTGTTGGCTGAGGTGCTCTACAGGCTCGCTATAGGACACGGTCGGGATGCGCTGGCCAGGGGCAAATTCAAAGCTGGTGACCGAAGCGAGCGAACACTGTCTGCGTCGCGGATCGTGGGCCAATTGCTTGCCTTCTGCGGATAAGCGAGTCACCCAGATGGGCAGCTGATGAGAGACCACCACTGCCGAAGCACCCGGTCCGTGGGTGAGCATCAGCTCGTCTCGCACCTCTTGAATAGCTTTGGCCATCCGATCGGCCTGTTGGAAGTAGGGCTCGCCCCAAGACGGCCGGAAAGGGTTAAGGACCAGCGGCCAAAGTTTCGGGTTGCGCAGTTGGCGCCGCATATCGGATAACCCCTGGAAACTGTTGTCGGCTTCCAGTACGCGATCATCGGTTCTGATGTCCATGGCGAATTTTTGGGCCAGGGGTGCAATGGTTTCTTGCGCGCGTTGCAGTGGGGAGGATACTAAAATCTGTGGCGTGGTTTCCCAGCCGTCGGCTAATTCTTGGGCCATTTGGTGGCCGAGCGTCGACAACCCGAAGCCGGGGAGCCGGCCGTAGAGCACTTTATCGGGGTTGAACACTTCGCCGTGACGAACCAAATGCACGCTAACAGTCATACAGCTCATTTTTGCATAGAGTTCATGTCCGTTTTGTCCAGAGCTGGCTGCAGTGGGCTGCTTAAGCTACCGGGTAAGAATTTTGCTGCCCGCTGTCATGCGCACCAGCACTGACTCGTTAGGATAGGAGCAAAGTTGTTTCGGAAAGGCTTGTCATGAACGAAAAACATTCTAAGGACAATCCCGATTATGGGGTTCGACTCACCGGCGACGAGCTCGCCGAGTATCAACAAAAGTTGCAGCAATCGCAAGCCCAGTCCGGGAGTTCGGCAGCTTCCGAATACGGCCCACAGGGAGTACAGGGTCAGCAAGCATCCTCGGAATACGGGCCACAAGGTGGCCAACAGCCCGGTTATCAGCAGCCCGGTTTCCAACAACCCGGCTATCAATCCCCCGGATATTCGCAGCAGCCCGGATACCAGCAGCCAGGCTACCAGCAGCCTGGGTATCAGCAACCTGGCGGCGCACCGTATGGCCAGCAGCCATTTGGTGGACCGCAGCTGCATCCCGATATGGCCAAGGAACCGGAACGGCCCAAAACCGTCAATCTCGCGTTTTGGTCCATTATTGCTGCCGGCATCTCGTACCTCATCACCCAGTTGATCGTGCTCTCCCTGCCAAACCGTGGCATGAGTGAGCAAGAGATGCAGATGCTCGACGATATGATCGGCCCAATGATGGCAGAGCTGCCCGTCGACAGCATCTCGGCCTACCTCAACTCACCGATGATGACGGCTTCGATGATTGCCCAAGCGGTCATCTTCTTGGTTGCCTACATTCTCGTGGCGCTCGGCATTCGCCATGGTTGGCGTTCGATGCGGATCATCGGCACCATCTTCGCGGTCTTCTCGCTGTTTTCTTTCACATTCGTGTCACCGTTAGCCGCTGTCTTCTCCGTAGCATCAGTGATTCTGGGCATCGTCGGGATTGTGTATGCTTGGCTGCCGGCTTCGACCGAGTACTTCCGGCGCAAGGCCTGGCAGAAGGCCGCGAAGCGGGCTTACCCCGACGTGCCATCCCGATGAAACGCTAAGATTTGCAGCTCTGCTGAAAGATCCACGGTTTGCACTCTGACGTGGTCGGGCACCTGTAATCTGCGCGGCGCAAAATTCAATATCCCAGTAATCCCAGCGTCCACGAGGATATCGGCGACGTCTTGGGCGACCTCTCCCGGCACCGCTACGATGGCCAGTTCCATATCGTGGTCGGTGCCGATGTCGTTAATGTCCAAAATGGTGTACCCGCCGATGATTTGTCCGATCTTTGCGGGATCGCTATCGGCCACCGCGGTAATGTGCATCCCGCGGTCCCCAAATCCTTCATAGGACATCAGTGCGGTGCCTAAATTGCCGGCTCCCACGAGCAGGACCCGGCGTCCGCTGGTCACCCCCAGTATGTGGGCGATCGTGTAGCGTAGTGCTTCAACTGAGTAGCCTTGTCCGGCGCGGCCACTGTGCCCCATCGCAGCGACATCCTTGCGAGTTAGCGCATCAGAACACCCCAGAGCTTTGGCCAATTGTGCCGAGGTCACGTGGGCGACCCCCTGCGCGTGCATGACCTCCAGATAGCGCAGATACTGCGGCAACCGCGATAGGGTACGTGCCGACAGCTTCTTAGCCGCGGGCTGGTCGGTCATGCCTCACGTCCGGCTTCAATCATCAGCCGGAGCCGGGCCGGATCGATCACCCAGAAGTCGCGCTGTTTGTCATCAATAAATAATACGGGAATCTCTTCGGCGAACTGCTCTGCCAGCTCTGGATGGTCCGTGGTGGAGATCTCTTGCCAGCTCATGTCGTATTCTGCCGTGACTTCGTCCAGAGTTTGACGGGCGGCAGCACACAAGTGACATTCTGGTTTGGTCAGCAGTTTGAGTTCCACGGGCCATTCTTTCGGGGTAGATAAACACAAAACCGCCTGCAAGAGGCGGTTTTGTTGCGGTCAAAACTTATGTGTTAGTTATCGTCGGTACCGGTGGCTGCATCCGTATCCGTGACGATGGCCTGCACGGCTTCCTGTGGGACACGGTAGGAGCGCCCGAATCGCACTGCTGGTAAGTCCCCGGAATGAATCATCCGGTAGACGGTCATCCGCGAGACCCGCATCATATCTGCGACCTCGGTGACCGTCATGAACTTAGCCTCTGCGAAATTGTCCGCCACGATTACTACTCCTTTAAACATTCCCTCGAGGACGGGGTTCTACGCCTGAGGGGAAGTTCAAGTGTAGGCGGCAACCACCATTAGACATTAATAATAGCTTACGAAAGCAATTGCAATACGTCACTAATCAAACCACGGGTCCAATCCATGAAACGGGAAGACCGCTTTACGGGTGGCCATGATGGACTGATCAGTGGGGTCTGCCGGATCATAGCCGATCTCCCAAGACCGCCACCACACGTCGGCATCATCGGTCATGGTCGTCACGACGTCTTCGACTGCAAGGCCCAGCTCATCAGCAACAACTTGGCGCCAGGCATGCGGGATTTCGGTATGCAACGGGATCGGCGTGCCGGCTGCAATGCCCACCAGGTGTGCCCAGGCCCGCGGCACAACTTTCATCGGGCTGTAACCGCCACCTCCCAGTGCTAGCCATTTGCCACCGGCGAAATCATCGGCCCAGTCTGAGGCGTCGAGCATGAGCTGACGCTGCCCGTCGAGTGACAGGTTCAGATCGGCAAGCGGGTCGTGCCGGTGACCATCGACCCCGTGCTGAGTGACTAAGACTTGTGGGTCAAAGGCGCGTAACAGCTGCGGTACTACCGCGTGGACAGCCCGCAGAAAACCGGCGTCTCCGGTGGCAGCGGGCACGGCGACATTCACTGCGGTGCCTTCGGCCTGCGGCCCGCCAACATCTTTGGCGAAACCGGTGCCGGGAAACAGCAGCAGCCCAGTTTCGTGGATTGAGATGGTCATGACGCGCGGGTCGTTCCAGAACAGCTGTTCAACCCCGTCGCCGTGGTGGGCATCGACATCCACGTAGGCCACACGTTCTGCACCGTTGTCCAGCATCCACTGAATCGCCAGTGCGGCGTCGTTATAAATACAAAACCCTGAGGCCGCAGAGCGCTGCGCGTGGTGCATGCCCCCGGCGAAGTTCACGGCCCGGTCGATTTCTCCGGTCCACACGGCTTGACCGGCTGCCAGGGTGCCACCGGCAATACGAGCGGAGGCTTCGTGCAGGTCGGCAAAAACCGGGCAGTCTTCGGTGCCTAGACCGACGGATTCATAGACCCGGGGAATGCAGGCGATCGCGCTGGAATCACCAGATGCGGCATCCCGGGAGGCCGCTTTGACTTGGACGATGTAGTCAATCGAGTGGACGGTGGCCAGCTGGGCGTCGGTGGCCAGAGGTGGTTTGACCTGGGCTAGCCTGGAGCGGTCGAGAACTCCGAGCTCTTTGGCTAACCGGTGCGTTAATTTCAGGCGCACCGGGTTCATCGGGTGGGTATCTGAGAAGCGATAGCTCAAGAACTTGTCATCCCACACCAGAGCACTACGAGGTCCAGCTGTGTTTTCCATCACCGACTAGCGTAGGGTGTGGCGCTGCCATACCGGGACAAACCAAGGATTATGACGTGCGCAATGCGATCTAGTGGCCAGCTGCGGCTGGTCGTGGCGGCAAGAAACGACGAAGATATAACCAGTGAACCCTTCAAGGCTATCCCCCGGAGCTCGGCTCCACCGCCCACCCGGTGGTGGGCAGGCTGTGGCACGCAAACTGGCCGATGTGGTTACCGGCCATCCCGGACGCGCCGCGATATCGCTGTTCGCTCTGGTCATCGGTGGGTTCACCGCGTTATTGGCGCTACCGGTTGCTGGCGCCGACGGGGAGGCGATGCCACTGGTCGATGCGGCAGTAACGGCGACTTCGGCAGTGACGGTCACCGGCTTAACCTCGCTGGGCCCGGAGCATTTTTCGTTTGTGGGGCACGTGATCATTCTGCTGGCCATCCAAGTGGGCGGGTTAGGGATTGTGACGCTGGGCGCTTGGCTGACCCTGTTGGTCTCACGACGGCTCAGCCTGCGCACCCGGATGTTATCGACCGAGTCGTTGGGCGTGTCAAAACTCGGTGAAGTCCCGGCGCTGGTGCTGACCGTCGTCATTTTTACCTTTACCATCGAGGCCCTGTTGGCTGCGGTCATGCTGCCGGTGTTCGTCTCGCAACTCGGTGCGGGTGAGGGCACCTTCCACGCGGTGTTTTACGCGGTCTCGGCGTTCGCTAATGCCGGTTTCACTCTCGGTGCCACCGGTCTGGACCATCCTGTGGTGCTGACGACCATCAACATTGGAGTTTTTGCCGGCGCCCTGGGTTTCCCGGTGGTGTACATGCTCTATCGGATGGTGTTTTACCGGGCACCCATGAATCTTCACACCCGACTGACGCTCGAGGTCACCGTCTTGTTGCTCGTGGGTGGGGCAATCTTGATCGCGGCCTTCGAATGGGCCAATCCCGCCACACTGGGCGGGTTGAGCACCTGGGACAAACTCCACCAAGCTCTGTTTGCCTCCGGTATGACCCGGTCTGGGGGCTTCAGTACGTATGACGTGATGGACCAGACCGACCAGACCTTGCTGGTGACCTGTGTCTTGATGTTTATCGGCGGCGGTGCCGGTTCCACCGCCGGGGGCATCAAGGTCACCACCCTGGCCGTGCTACTGCTGGCCATTGTCGCCGAGATTCGCGGTGATGAACACATTCGAGTGCATCAGCGTGAAATCCCGACCACGTTAGTGCGGGTGGCTGTTGCAGTGGTGACCGCTGGCGCCTTATTAGTCCTGACCGCGGTGGTCGCGCTGACGGCAGTCACCGGCCAGGGGCTGGCCACCACTACCTTCGAGGCCTTGTCAGCATTTGGCACGGTGGGGCTGACCACCGGTTTGACGGCGAGCGCGCCGGAGGCTGGACAATGGATCTTGGTCGGGCTGATGTTTATCGGCCGGGTAGGCATCATCACCTTGTCAGCTGGTTTGGCAGCCCGACACACGCCGACCTTTTATCGATATCCAACCGAAAGGCCGATCATTGGTTAAACACTCAAACAGCGCTGTGTTAGTTATTGGGTTGGGTCGTTTTGGCTCTGCGTTGGCCGCCGAGTTGGTGGCCTCCGGCCAAGATGTGATGGCCGTGGAACGTGAGCGCAACATCGTGCAGCACTACATCGACGACTTCACCACGGTCGTGGAGGCTGATGCGACCGACTTGGATGCGCTGGAACAACTCGGGGTCGAACAGTTTGATACGGCCGTGGTGGGTATTGGCACCTCGATTGAGAATTCGGTGCTGACGGTGGCGAACCTGGTGGATCTGGGTGTTACGCATATTTGGGCCAAGGCGACGACCCGCTCCCACGGCCAGATTTTATCTCGCATCGGCGCCAACCATGTGATTTATCCCGAGCAGGAAGCCGGCGAGCGTACCGCTCACCTGTTAGGGGGCACGATGCGCAATTTCACCGAGTTCTCCCCGGGTTATGCGCTGGCCAATATCACGATCCCCGAATCGCTGGCGGGCCGCCCGATCCGTGAATTACGCCTGAAAGATCGGTACGGTGTAACCGTGGTGGCCTATGAAGACGAACATGACTTCCACAACATCGCTGATGACACTGAGCTTCCCGCCGGTCGCAACATGCTCGTGGCCGGCCCAACCGACCGTGTCGACGAATTCGCCCAACGGTTGTGATGGCGTCGAGTCGGTCCCGAAAGGTGGATAGCGCATGGTAACTGCCAATGTGATTGGCTCCGGGCCCAATGGATTGGCTGCCGCGGTCACCCTGGCAAAAGCCGGCATCGACGTGACCGTCTATGAACGCAGCGATGCCCCCGGTGGTGGGGCCCGCTCGGCTGAGGCGACGCTACCGGGACTGGTGCATGACCGGTGTGCTGGTTTCCATCCCTTGGCGGTCGACAATGCTTTTATGCACTCGACCGGACTGGAGCATTACGGACTGGAATGGGCCCTGCCCGAGGTCCAATATGCGCACCCGCTGGATTATGGCCGCGGCGCTGCGGCCTACCGCTCCGTAGAACGCACCGCCACCGAACTCAACGACCCTGCTTGGCGGCGGCTTTTTGGTCCGCTGACCCGCCAATTTTCGGCTATCAGCGCCGACGTGGCACAACCGATGTTGCAACTGCCGCAGGCGCCAGTGCAGTTTGCGCGCTTTGGGCTGCGGGCCGGATTACCCGCGCAACTACTCGCTGCGCTACTGCGGACGGATGAGGCCAAAGCACTGTTTGCCGGGGTGGCCGGGCACGGGATTCGGCCGCTGCACTCGCTGGGATCCTCGGCCGTGGGCGTCACACTCGCGACAGCGGCCCATGCCGTGGGGTGGCCGGTGGCCAAAGGCGGGTCCGCAGCCATCGTAGATGCTATGCTAGCCGCGCTCGAGGCCCACGGCGGGACCGTCGAGACCGGGGCACAGATTGACTCGCTGGCCGATGTCCCCAGCGCGGATATTGTCATGCTCAATACCACTCCGGGGGCGGCTGCCGACATTCTTGGGTCCAAACTCTCCGACAGGGTTGCCGCCGGGTTGCGCCGGTTCCGGCACGGTCCGGCTGCAGCAACAGTTAATCTGGCGGTCGAAGGTGGCATCCCGTGGACGTTTGAGCCGGCACGTCGTGCCGGGACGGTGCACGTGACCGGTTCGGTGCCTGAGATGGCATTTGTGGAACGCCAAATCAATAAGGGCATCATGCCGCGCAACCCGTATGTTCTTGTGGGACAGCAGTCCGTGGCGGATCCATCGCGAGCCCACAACGGTGTGCACCCCATTGATGCTTATGCCCACGTCCCGTTCGGCTATCCGCACGATGCGACCGAGCTGATTCTGAACCAAATTGAACGGTTCGCTCCCGGGGTGCGCGACCGCATCGTGGCCACCGCGTCCCGCACCACCGCTGACTTAGAGGCCGAAAACCCCAACTATGTGGGCGGAGACATTATTTCGGGCTCTAATACGATGCATCAGTTGTTGTTTCGGCCGCGTCCTGCGCTGAATCCTTATCGGTTGGGCGATAGCGGGGCGTATTTGTGCTCTGCATCGGCCCCGCCGGGGGCCGGCGCTCATGGCATGGCCGGGTACAACGCTGCCAATGCGGCCCTGGCCGAGTTGTCGGCTTAGCTGCCGAGGGCTTCCGAACGGGCGATATTAGCGCGCAGCGCCTCCACGATGAGCTGATTGAAACCGTTCGCGTCCAAGCTCTGCAAGGCGGCCTCGGTGACCCCGCCCTCGGTGGCGATTGAGTTTTCCAGTGCCGTCGGATCGGCATGATCATCGTCGAGCATGGCACCGGCACCCACCACGGTCAGCCGCGCCAGCTCTCGAGCGACCTGAGCATCTAAACCAACCTGTGTTCCTGCGGCAGCCAGCGCATTGACGAAACGAAATACATACCCCGGTCCGGATCCTGCCATCGCCGCCAGGGCGTTGAGCTGGTCTTCGGGGACCTGAAAGACGGTACCCGAGCCAGCAAATAGCTCCCTGACCTGTTCGATTTGTGCCTCGGTCACCATGGTCCCGGGGGCCATCCCGACAACACCTTTGCCCACCGTCAAGGCGACGTTGGGCATGGTCCGCACCACGGGCTGACCTGCAGGTAGGGCCGCGGCCATGGCATCTAACGTAATACCTGCGGCCACCGAGACGACCGTGGTTACCGGGCGCAGCGCCGGGGCGATATCTTGTGCGGTGGCCACCAGATCGCCAGGTTTGACACCCAGGACAACAAGGTCGGCGTCAGCGACTGCTGTGCGGTTGGCTTCGGGATCGGTTTGGGTAGCCGCACACTCAATCCCATACTGCTGGCTGCGTTCAGTTGCCGATTCGACCGAGTGGGTCGTGGCGCTGAGCTGGTCGCGTGGCGCATCGGTGGCTAACAAGCCCGCTAGAATCGCTGAGTTCAGGTGTCCCAGACCGATAAAACTGATACGCACTACTGTTCTCCTTCAGACGGGGTGTTACGGGCCAGGTACTTCCGAGCAAAAGCCAGTGATTCGGCCAGCATTTCTTCGCGATGGCCGGGATATTTTTGACCGCGGGTCGAGACCTCCATGCAGACGGCCCCGTCATAGTCACTTGCTGCGATGTAGCGCAGGGACTCGGTGACGCGTTGGTGGCCGTACCCGGGAAGTAGGTGCTCATCGGCGGTGCCCGACCCGGAACCATCGGTCAGGTGGACGTGGGCCAGGCGAGAACCCAGCAGTTTGATGGCCGCTAACGAATCCATCTTTGCGGTCGCCGCGTGTGAAAAATCCCAGGTCACATAGTCGTAATCCTGGGGAATCGGGTTGTAGTCGGGTAAATACATTTGAATTTCTGCACCGCGGACCCGCCACGGGTACATGTTCTCTACCGCGATGATGACGCCGGTGGCGTCCATGATGTCACGGATCCCGTCGGCGAAATCCAGCGCGTAAGACCCTTGCCATCGAAACGGCGGATGCACCACCACAATGTCAGCGCCCAGTTCCCGTGCCAGATCGGCAGATCGGGCGACTTTTGTCCACGCCGAGCCCCACACCTGCTGCGTGAATAGTAAGGTCGGGGCGTGCACGGCGTGGATTGGCATCGAATGACGCTGAGCCAGCTCATCGAGTTTGGTCGGATCATGAGTCCACCGGTTTTGGGTGACCATGATTTCCACGCCGTCGTAACCGAGGTCCTCGGCCATACCGAATACATGTTGAGGTGGCAACGAAAAGATCGACGATGACGACAGCGTCACCGGGATTTCTGGTCTAGCCACCTGCCACTCCTAATGAGAATCCGGGCCGGTTTTCGTCCGAGGTCAAGTCTACGCCTTCGACCCATCGCTCGTTGGTTTCTTCAACCTGGCCTTGTAATCGCAGGGCGTCGAGTCGGCCCAGGATAAGACCTTCTCGCAGCGCCCACGGACAGATCCGCAGCTTTTTGATTTTGAACACTTCCATGGCAGCTTGGGCGACCATGCCACCGGCCAACACCTGACGTGCCCGCATATCGGACACCCCGGGCAGTTGGGCGCGCTGTTCTTCGGTCATCAACGCCATCGTCTGGTTCCACATGGTCAAATCGCGCCGCCGGAGCTTACGAGGAATAAATAACCCGTCCGTTGACGGCGCTGCCCCGGCCAGCCGAGCCAGCGAGCGGAAGGTCTTTGATGTCCCGGTCACGACGGTATTTTCCGGCAGTTTCTTGGGGAACATCCGCCGGTGCTCTTTCAACACTGCATGGATGTAGTCGTTGAGCGCTGCGAGCTGTTCGCTGGTGGGTGGATCAGGCTCGGTGAAGAATTCCCGCGTGAGTCGTTGGGCGCCCAGCGGCACGGAGATCGCGGTGGTTGGCAGCTCATCGGTGCCATAGGACATTTCAAATGAGCCGCCACCGATATCGAAGTTCAATAAGTTTTCGACGTGCCAGCCGTGCCACCTGCGAACCGCAAAATAGGTCATCGCGGCTTCTTGATCACCGGATAACACGGTCAGGTGCACGCCGGTTTCTTTCGTGATGCGCGCCAAGACTTCGGTGCCATTGGCCGCATCACGGATCGCCGAGGTGCAGAAACTGATCATGTCTGCCGCCCCATTGGCCTTAGCGAATGCCACCGCGCTATTGATGAATTCCACCAGGTTACGCTGCCCCGATTCAGCGATCGCGCCGTCGCCGTCGAGGTGCTGGATCAGCGACATCGGCCGCTTATGATCAGCGTAGGCCGTCGGCCGCGCTCCGGGAAACGCGTCCACTAGCAACAGGTGGACGGTATTGGAACCGATATCCAGTACTCCCAGCCGCATGAGCTACTTCTTCTTCGCTTTCTTCGCCGGGCCCTTGGCCCGTTTTTCGGCAAGCATCTCGAAGGCTTGACCTTCGGTGACCTGCTCGGGAGCCGTTCCCCGTGGCACCGTGACGTTAGTCGTGCCGTCGGTGATGTAGGGACCAAATCGCCCCTCTTTAATGACCACCTTTTTGCCCGATGACGGATCGTTGCCGAATTCCGCGATGGGTGGTTTCGCTTGGCCACGGCCGCGACGCTGCTTGGGTTGAGCGTAGATTTCCTCGGCTTCTGCCAGGGTGATCGTAAACAGCTGTTCTTCGGATTCCAGCGACCGTGAGTCCGAACCCTTGCGTAGGTAGGGACCAAACCGGCCATTCTGCGCGGTGATTTCTTCACCGTCAGCGGCGACTCCCAGACTGCGCGGCAAGGACAGGATTTTGAGTGCATCGTCCAGCGTCATGGTCGCGATGTCCATGCCTTTGAGCAATGAACCGGTTTTGGGTTTTGGCTTCTTCGGGGCTTTCTTAGGTTTTTTGCGCCCGTTTTTGTAGTACTCGTCAGGTTGGGCGTCTTTATACGCCTGGATTTGTTCTTCGGTAAGATCCGGAATGATCTGTGTGACGTAGGGCCCGTAGCGCCCGTCCTTGGCCACAATCTCGTAGCCAGTTTCCGGGTCGATCCCCAAAGAGCGTTCAGAGGGCCCGGCGTTTTCGATCATGTCGACGGCGACTTCGGCAGTCAGCTCATCGGGCGCCATTTCTTCGGGCACGTTGGCGCGTTTGGGCTCATCGCCTTCGGTGGCGTCAGCGGGCAGAGCTTTCTCCAGATACGGCCCGTATCGGCCCACTCGCAGGGTGATCCCCTCGGCCACCGGAATCGAGTTAATGGCCCGGGCATCAATATCCCCGAGGTTTTCAACAGTCTCTTTGAGACCCTCGGCGCTCTCGGCGCTGCCAAAGTAGAACCCGGACAACCAGTCTTGGCGATCCATCTGACCGGCGGCGATCTGGTCGAGGTCATCTTCCATCCGCGCGGTGAAGGTGTAATCCACGTATTGGCTGAAGTGTTCTTCTAGCAACCGGATCACCGAAAACGCGATCCAGGAAGGCACTAGTGCCGATCCGCGTTTGCGCACGTAGCCGCGGTCAATGATCGTGGAAATCGTCGGCGCATAGGTCGATGGTCGGCCGATTTCACGTTTTTCGAGTTCGGCCACCAGGGAGGCTTCGGTATAGCGCGCCGGTGGGGTGGTTTCGTGGCCTTCGGCTTGCAACTCGCGAGCCTCGAGTACTTGGCCTTCGGCCATATCGGGCAAGCGAGCATCGTCGCGGGATTGTTTTTCGCCCGGTACCGATTTCTGATCGGATTCGTAGGCTTTCATGAAGCCCGGCACGGTGATCACCGTGCCCGATGCCGAGAATTCGGCCACCCGTGGGGTCGCTTCAGCTGAGGTGCCAGCGATTTTAACCGTCGCGGTGTATCCGGTGGCATCAATCATCTGCGAGGCCACGGTGCGTTTCCAGATCAGCTCATAGAGGCGGAACTCATCAGCGCTTAAGGAGTTTTTCACTTGCGACGGGGTTCGGAAGAAATCCCCCGAGGGCCGGATGGCTTCGTGAGCTTCTTGGGCCGCACTGTTCTTGGAGGCGTAATAGCGTGGCTTATCGGGCACCATTTCGCCGCCGTAGAGTTCGGTGGCCTGGTTGCGTGCCGCGGAGATTGCCTGGGAGGACAATACGACCGAGTCGGTACGCATATAAGTGATGTAACCGTTTTCATACAGCCGCTGCGCGACCTGCATCGTGACCCGAGAGGTGAAGCGCAGACGCCGTGACGCCTCCTGCTGCAGGGTCGATGTAGTAAAGGGCGCTGCCGGACGACGACGATACGGCTTATCCTCGAGCGAGGTGATCTTGAACTCGGTGTTTTCTAACCCACCGGCCAGCGACCGCGCCGAGGTCTCATCTAACTGGATGACGTCGGCTTTGGGTTTCAGCTGCCCGTCATCGGTGAAGTCACGGCCGGTTGCAACCCGTCGCTCGTCGACGGCGGACAATTTGGCGGCGAAGGATTCTTCGGCGTCGGTCACAAAATCAGCGGTGAGGTCCCAGTATCCGGCTGGCACGAAGGCCATGCGTTCGCGTTCACGTTCCACGACCAAGCGGGTCGCGACCGACTGGACACGCCCGGCGGACAAGCCGGGACCGACCTTGCGCCACAACACCGGCGAGATTTCATAACCGTAGAGCCGGTCGAGAATACGTCGGGTTTCTTGGGCATCGACCAGGTCGGTGTCGATCTCACGAATGTTTTCCAGCGCGCGCTGGATGCCTTCTTCGGTGATTTCTGTAAAGGCCATACGGTAGACCGGGACTTTTGGTTTCAGCACCTCGAGTAGGTGCCAGGCGATCGCTTCGCCTTCCCGGTCAGCATCTGTTGCCAGGTAAAGTTCGTCGGCTTGTTTGAGCGCTTTTCGAAGTTCGGTGACTTTCTTTTTCTTTTCGTCTGCAATCACGTAATACGGTTCAAAACCGTCTTCGGTGTCCACCGCGAATTTGCCGTAGGGGCCCTTTTTCATGTCAGCGGGCAGGTCGGATGGGCGTGGCAGGTCCCGAATGTGGCCTACCGAGGAATCAACAATCCACCCATCGCCTAAGAACTTGGCGATGGAACGGCTCTTGGCCGGGGATTCCACGATCACCAATTTGGTGGTATCACCATTGGTTGATGCAGAACTTTTCGCGCTCACGTGGCTCCTTTTCTTTGCGGCAGCTTCCACACTAATCTAACCGGTCGTATCCGCCGGCTCGAATACCTCAACAAATCCGTCGATGTATAACGTCGTGATGTTGTCTTGGAGTGCATCGGTCTGCTCGTCGTCTAATCCTAGTAATCCTGCCACGGCTGCCACGATTTGTCCGGCAGCCAACTCGCCATCGGCCGCGCCGAGCACCGCCGCAGTGGCGGTATCCAAGCGGACCTGCCGCCCAAAGCCGGCCCCCGAGCGTGCCATGAGTACTTCCGGGTGTTCGGCGGTAAACCGCTGATACTGCTCAGCGGTTATCCAATCCGGGGCCACCAAGTGTACATCGGCCAACGCCCACCCGTCAGCCGGGGCCTGGTGGACGGTGTCGTAGCGTGTAATGGAGTCGGCCCATGCCGCGGCCACCGGTTGATGGACTGCTTGGGTGAGGTACTCAAATTTCCTCAACGGCGCGGCCTGAGCTGGGTGGCGTTTTCGTAACCATACCCAGCCAAACCCGATCTGGGTGACCCCGCGTGCTTCGAAGTCTGCCAGGTAACGAGCGTAGGCCTCGTTGTAAATATCCGGATCGAAATGCTCAGAGGAGTCTTGGAGCCACATTTCCGCATACTGCGCCGGATCGGAACTGGACCGCTGGATAGCCCAGATGTCCATGGACTGATCAGGCCAACTCTGCAACCGGGCGTGCCAGGGCTCCTGGTCGCCGTACATTTCCCAGTTGGCCAACATGACGGCCTGTCCCCCGTCGACCAACACGGTGTCGATGGTGGAGATCAGATCCTGGACGAGTTGGTCTCCGGTGCGCCCAGTTTCGCGATACGTGTGTGTCACCGTGGATGTGGTCGGTGCGATGACAAATGGCGGATTGGTCACGACCAAGTCAAACGTTTGTTCGGCGACAGGTTCCAACATGTTCCCGGCCGCCACGGTGACCCGGTCAGCTAGGTTGTTCGGGTCCACATCCAGTGCCGGAGCGTTGAGCAAGATATTAAAGCGGGCAAAGTCGAGCGCCCGCTGCGATATATCGGTCACGGTGACGTGCTTGGCGTGGCTGAGTAAATGCAATGCCTGAACGCCGCATCCGGTGCCGATATCTAGTGCGGTGTCCACCTGGTGCCGCGGGGTGATTTCGGCCAGCGTCAGCGAGGCTTTGCCCACCCCAAGAATGTGGTCTGCCGGCAGTGCGGTGCCCAATTGCAGTGCGGTCTGATCCGATGCGACCCACAGATCCCCGAGATGATCGGTGGCATAAGCCGAAAGGTCAACCGTGGCCACAATCTCGTTCTGAGCATTGCGCGCGACAATATTTAATGCCATCGCTGCTTCGAGCCCCAGAGTGGCAAACACTCGCTCTGCCAGCGCGATACTGATGGGGTCTGCCAGCATGAAACAGCTGATGATCCCTGCTAATGCATCGCCTTCGGCTAAGGGTTGCGTCAGGGCGCGTCTGGCCGGGACATGTTGGTCACGGGACAGTGCCGCCGCAGCCGTCTCGCCCAACAGTGCGGCGACGTTATCCGCGGTATAGCCAGCTGTGTTCAGGTCGTGACGCAATGCAGCGATCGACTCAACATGGTCCCGGGGTGCCGGATGCATTACTTTTCCACCGTCGCGTATTGGGCACAGGTGTCGCAGACGCGTTCCGTGTGAGCTTCGTGGCAGTCGTCGCAAATCACGGCCAAGGTTTTACAGCCCGGGTCGGTGCAGTTGCGTAATTGTGCCGTCGGAGTGTTGCACAGCTGGCAGGAGCCAATCACTTTTGGCTCGTCAGAGAAGTTCAGAGCCATCCGATCGTCGAACACATACAGCGAACCCTCCCAGAGCCCTTCATCGCCAAAGGTTTCGCCATAGCGCACAATGCCACCGTCAATTTGGTAGAGCTCCTGGAAACCCCGGTTAGCCATCAGCACCGTGAGCACCTCGCAGCGAATCCCACCGGTGCAATACGTAATGACCGGTTGGTCTTTGAGGTGATCGTATTTACCCGATTCCAACTCGGTTATAAAATCTCGAGTGGTGGTCGTGTCAGGTACCACGGCGTCTTTAAATTTGCCGATTTGGGCTTCGAACGCGTTGCGACCGTCGAAGAAGGTCACCGGCCGGCCCTCGGCCTCGCGCTGTGCGACCAGTTCATTAACTTCTTCAGGCGATAGATGAGGTGCAGTGCCCAGGACTTGGTTGCCGGGGGCGACTTTGATTTCCTCTGGTTTATCGAAAGCGACCAGTTCGGGCTTGACCTTAACGCTGAGCCGCGGAAAATCCTCTGCAGAACCTTCTGACCACTTGACCTCGAGGTCTTTGAAGCCTTCGTACCCGCGCGTGTTTTTGACATATTCTTTGACCGCACGAATCGGGCCGCCTACCGTACCGTTAATACCGTGTTCGGAGAGAATAATCCGGCCGGTGAGGCCAAGCCGTTTGCATAACTCTTTTTGCCACAGGGCAATAGCGTCTGGGTCGTCGAGGGGCGCGAAGTGGTAGTACAGCGCGATTTTGCTTTGAGTGCTCATGAAAGGCGTTCTTTTCTGAAAAATCTCAATGGTTAAGCTTGGATATAGGCTGTCTTAAGGGTTACAAGTTCGTGACGCTTGCGCAATCTCGTGTGCCGTCGCTGGGCTTAGAGCGAGACTAAAGCTATTCTAGGGTCATGGCTATCACTACTTCACTGACAGACGAACTTGCCACCGCGTGGTTGACCGGACGTGCGCGCATTCGGAATTATCACCTCACCACCCAGGGCAATATTCATGCTGCCCTGCGCACCCCAGAGTCGACCCGGGCCGGCGAAGATCTCTGGGAATACGTGGTCACCAACGTCTCAGATGACGTATTACAAGCGGTTGCCGCTGAAATTCTGAAGCACCCCTCTCGCCAGCTCATTGTGGCTGCTGATCTGTCGAAGGACCCCAAACCTGCAGGCTCGACAGCCAAATATTATGCCGAGAAAACTGGGTTACGTCCCATCGGGGTCGATGAATTGGTGATGGTCACCGACATGAGCCAGCACGATGTCGAAGAACCCCTCATGCCAGAACAGTTCACAGCTGAGGTGGAGCGCAATGACGGCTGGTACTTAGTGGCGTTTCGTACCACCGAGGCTTCTGAGGCTGGTCCCAATAAGCTTGCGGCTCGTGGCCGTGTGGCCGTGGTCGATGACACCTATGCAGTCTTCGACCAGATTTGGACGGCCCCAGATTTCCGTCGTCAGGGACTTGGCTCACTGACGATGCGGTATCTGAGTTCGTTGGCCCTAGAAGACGATGTTGAAACCGGCTTGCTGATCGCCGGGTTGGAAGGTCAAGCGCTGTATTCCTACCTGGGCTGGACCGCCATCGGTGATGTGGTGGTGTTAGGCCATCCAGACGTCGATCCCAAAGATCAGTGGGCGACCCAAACTTTTGAACCATAGCCATTAACGACCACAACGACGACGCTGCAGTTTACCTGGCGGAGCTTCTAGGCTACTCGCGGGTGCCCGACCAACTGGTCCACACCCGAGTGCTACCGGAACGCACCGCCAGGTTTTCTGTCTGGCCGACCACCCTGCCGGCCGCGTTTATTGATGCGGTGGGGTCCACCGGCGTCCAGGCACCGTTTGAGCATCAGGTCGATGCGGCACTGACTGCTCTGTCCGGCCGACACATTGTTCTGGCCACCGGCACCGCGTCTGGAAAATCTTTGGGTTATCAAATGCCGGTAGCCACCGACCTGGCCGATAACCATTCCACAGCCTTATATCTTGCGCCGACCAAAGCCTTGGGCGCGGACCAATTTGCGTCCTGGCAGTACTTAGCAGCCCACGGAGTCTCGTGGTTGCGGCCGGGAACCTACGATGGAGATACTGACCCGCAGGCGCGATCATGGGCGCGTGAACACGCCAACGTACTGGTCACCAATCCAGATATGTTGCACGTCGGGATTTTGCCCAACCACGGGGGCTGGGCACAGTTTCTTCGCAACCTCAAATATGTAATCGTGGACGAAGCCCACACCTACCGGGGTGTGTTTGGCTCCCACGTCGCTGTGGTGCTGACCCGACTCCGGCGCATCTGTACCCATCTGGGCAACACTGACCTGGTCTTTATCGGCGCGTCGGCGACCTCGTCGGCGCCGGCCGAAAGTTTTTCGCGGCTCATCGGTGCTAACGCCGTCAGTGTCGAACATGACACCTCCGGTCACGGTGAGGTCGTCGTCGGGTTTTGGGAATCAGAATTCTCCGGGGCCACCGGTGAACACAACGCACCGTTGCGTCGGTCGCTTATTGCAACAGGTGCCGATATGCTGTCCGACTTGGCGGTTAACTCGGTGCGCTCTGTGGCCTTTATCCGCTCGCGGCGCGGTGCTGAGGCCATGGCGCAAATGGTTAAACGCAACCTTGCCGAAATTGATCCCTCGCTTCCCGGCCGGGCCGCAGCGTATCGTGCGGGATTGTTACCGGAAGAACGCCGCGCAGTCGAGGAGGATCTCAACAGTGGCAAGCTCTTGGCGGTCTCTACAACGCCAGCACTAGAGTTGGGGATTGATATCGCCGGTCTGGACGGGGTCATCGTCACGGGTTGGCCAGGAACGCGTGCGTCGTTTTTCCAGCAACTTGGTCGCGCTGGTCGTGCTGGTCAACGCTCGGTGGCGTTATATGTGGCCGGAGATGACCCGATGGATACCTATCTGGTGCACCATCCTGAAGCGGTCTTCGAGCTGGCGGTAGAAGATAACGTCATTGATCCCCAAAACCCGCATATTTTGTCAGCCCATTTATGTGCTGCTGCCGCTGAGATCCCGCTACGTCCGGATGACCTGGAGGCTTTTGGGGATGCTGATCAGGTGCGGCACCTTGTCGAAGAACTTACTGAAGCCGGCTATTTACGACGTCGCCCTGCTGGTTGGTATTGGACCCATGAACAGCACGCCGCCGGGATGATCAACCTGCGAGACTCGGGCAGCGGTCCGATGCAGATTATCGATGGTGAAACCGGTGCGATTTTGGGTTCTATCGGTGGTGAACAGGCACATTCGCAAACGCATCCGGGTGCGGTATATATGCACCAGGGTCGTACGTGGGTGGTCGAGGAATTGGATGAAGAGTACGCCACCGTGGTGGTGTTGCGTGCCGAACCGGAGTACTACACCCAGGCCCGGGATGTGACCGATGTGGAAATCCTGGCCGAAGATGCCCGCGTGTACTCAGCCGATGACCACTTGGCGTGGGTGCACGGCCCGGTAAAAGTCACCAACCAAGTGGTGTCCTATCAGCGCAAGGAACTGGCCAGCGGTCGAGTCATCGATGAGCAACCGTTAGATCTGAGCGCGCGCGACTTATTTACCCAAGCCGTCTGGTTTACAGCCCCCTCGGATGCGTTCATTGCCGCAGGACTTACAACTGATCGACTGCCCGGTGCCTTACACGCCGCCGAGCACGCCATGATCGGGATGATGCCCCTGGTCGCTTCCAATGACCGGTGGGATATTGGCGGGGTGTCGCTGGTGTTGCACCCCGATACTCAAGCCCCCACAGTGTTTGTCTATGACGGTCATCCCGGGGGTGTCGGTTTTGCAACCCGCGGGTTCAGCCACGCCAGCACGTGGATCACGGCAACCATGCAAGCCATTATGGACTGCGGCTGTAGTGACGGCTGTCCTTCGTGTGTCCAATCGCCGAAGTGCGGGAATCGCAACTCTCCGTTGGACAAGGCCGGTGCCATTACGGTGCTGGATTTTGTCGCGACGGCTTTAACTAGGGCAATTTCGGTCCCGCCCGAGACTCCGCCGTCGTCATAAAACCCATCGGCGCTTCCACCTGTACGTATATGTGGGCTACGCCTGGGGCAGAGATATCGCATTCGGTCATGTGCGCCCCGTGGGCGGCTACCGTGTCGGCTGCCAAGCTACATGGCTCTGCGATCATGAGTCCGCGGGCGGCATCTGCGGCAGCAAGAGCTGCAAGATCCGCCGCTACGGCCGCGCGAGAAGCCGCCACGTGGACCTGGATCAGGGTCAGGGCCGCTGCCAGGAGTAGCATCAGGGCGGCAAAAACGGTCAGCATCATGGCTGTGGAAGCGCCATCGTCGGTGGTTAGGGTCTGACGGTCCATTGGTTAGGGGCTTTCGCTTCGGCGGTCAGTTCAATGGTGGGAATGAGTCCCAGTGGTCCCGGCACCGGGCTGGTCAGTTCAATGGTGGCCCACTGTTCTGATACCGACGAGACGACGTGTGTGTTGGTTGTCGTCATGGTCGTAACCGCAGTATTGATGGTTTCTATCGACTCGCCGCGGGCCAGTTGTCGGGCAGCGCTGGATGCCGCCCGATGCAATTTCGACTGCTGCATTCCCACCACAACGAGGTTGATAAGCATAGCGATCACTAGGACGATGACAGGTAGGATGACGGCAAATTCTGCGGTGACGGATCCTTGAGCGGACTGTTTGTGGCATGCCATGGTGACTCCGAATAGGGGCCGGGGCTTGCGCCCCGGCCGTGAGTGGGTGAATTAGAAGCTCAAGGCGCGTTCAATCAGTCCTTCCAATAGGCCCTGAACGGTGCCCGAAGACAACACGGCGGCTAACAGGCCGGCAAACGCTACCGCCGCCAGCGTGACGATAGAGTATTCGGCGGTGTTGGCTCCGGTGTCATCGGCAAAGTTTAATTCGAAGGGTCGGGTGGGTTCCATGATGTTCTCCTTAGGGTTGCAGTGGGTTGATGGCGATATTTAGTTATGAGCTTTTGAGGTCTCATCCGGGGAGCAGTGATAGCACCATGGGGATGATGCCCAGCAGGATAAAACTGGGCAACAAGCAGATCCCGGTGGGCAAGACCAACCGAATGGCCAGTTCTTGTGCGAGTTGTTCCGCGAGGCGTTTTCTGTTGGCTCGCAGAGCGGTCGCGGCGGTAGTGAGCATATGGGCTGCCGGTACGGCAGAGGTGTAAACGAAACGCAGCTCATGAGCCAGTTGGGTCAGGTGTGGGTCATCTTTGGTGTGCTGCCATGCGGTATCCCATTCCAGGCCTAGATTGAGTTGGTGCGCCACCTGTATCAAGGGTCGGCAGCCTGGTAGGTGCTCCCCCACCGCTGCTAGCCCGGAGGCCAGTGAGCTACCGGAAACAAAAAGTTGAGCCATGATGTCTAGGACCAGGGCCGGGTCTGTGGCAGCTGTCTTCTCCTTCATTGTTCTTGGGCCGTTCGGATCATCCGGGTGGTCCACGACCTGCCCACCAGCGCGAGCAGGGCACCGGTCGTAAGCAGTACCCACCCGGTAACCGAGGTGAGTAGCTCGGCAAGCGAGGCGCCAAGCATGTGCGCAAGTCCGAGACCCGCAACCGGTAACCACGCCAAGAGACTGGCGGTCGCTTTTGGCCCGGCCGAGGCCGCTTCGCGAGCTTGGTGAGCGTCTTCGCCAGCTTCTAGAGCATCGGCCAGCCGGTAGAGGGTATCGGCCAGCGACATACCAGTGTGTTGGGCTAGTGTGAGCGTGGCCGACAGTTGTCGCCAGCCGGCCGGTTGGCTCGGCGCCGTAGTGTGGGCAAAATAGGGTTGGCCTAACAGTGCTGCGGAGTGTTGGGTGATCAAGACGTGATGCATACAACACTTTGGGTTCGAATCGTGTGCGACCGGAGTGACATTGCAGGGATCATGGGCGCTGGCAACTTCGGGCCATAACTGTGTCAGGGGTCGCCCTGCTGCTAGCAGGGTTGCGGCTTGTCGGATCACCGCGATGAAGTCGGCGTGCTCTTGGCTTGCACGACGTTTGGCCGTGATCAGTTTCGTGACAGCTTTGATGAGGTTCATGCGGCACGCTCCGTTCCTGGGCTCAGCGTGTCGAGCCGGGCAAGACCGGGTCCTTCGAGTACTTGAGTACCGACTGTGGTCAGCACCGGGATGAGACGAAGTTCCGCTGCGTCGCCTGAGTCGTCGAGCAGTGCTACTTCGGCCGGATAGCGCTCACCGTGCTCATCGCGATGTAGGTGGATGATCACGTCGACGGCCGAGCGGATTTGTAATGCTGCGGTGGCTGGTTCTAAGCCGGCCAGAGCTGCCATGGCGTGGAGCCGTGCTGGCACGTCGGCAGCTGAGTTGGCGTGCAGGGTACCGATCGCGCCGCGGTGCCCGGTATTCATCGCGGTGAGAAAGTCGGCCACTTCCGCGCCGCGACACTCCCCCACGATCAGTCGGTCGGGGCGCATGCGTAACGCCTGCCGGATGAGTACCGGTAGGCCGATACCACCTTGGCCTTCCGTGTTCGCCTCACGGGTGGCGAGTCCCACCACATGAGGATGTCGAATATCAAGTTCTGGGGTATCTTCGATCGTCAAAATACGTTCGGTCGGGTCCACGGTGGCCAGCAGCGCCGCCAACAGGGTGGTTTTCCCTGATCCGGTGGCTCCCGAAATGAGCATATTGGTCCGATGCTGCATCAGATGCCCAAGAATCTCGAGCCACTTTGCTGCTCCTGGCCACTGGGCCGCCAGTGTCTCGAGGGTGGGCTGAGTTCTGGCGGGGAGGCGGATCGATAGTTGTGGGCCTGCGGTAGCGATGGGTGGTAAGACTGCATGAACTCGGGCCTGGCCAATCTGCACGTCGCCAAATGGCATCCCCTCATCAAGACGTTTGCCGCCTTGACCCAGGAGCCGGACTGCGAGCGCACGGGTTGTGTCTGCATCGAGGACGGTGTCGGAGCGAGTCAGCCCGGTGCCGGTGTCAGTCCAAATGTGGCCGTGTCCATCGACGATGATATCGGTGGTTTCGGGATGGCGAGTAAACGGTGCCAGCGGACCTAAGCCGATGAGGTCTTCTACCAGGCGGTCCATCGTTGCGTGCGCTTCAGGCACAGACGCCACCGGCACGTGTTTGGCAACGGCTTGCGCCACGACAGCTGTCCCTGGGCGATCAGGTTGCTGTGCGCCGTGAGTAGTGGGTTTAATTCTAGCGGCGAGCCATTGTTTGGCCGCGGCGAAGCCCCCGGTCTTTTGTGGCAGTTGTGGTACCCATCCGCGACTCATGGTGTATCACCACGTTGCATCCAGCGTCGCATACCGCGACGGCGGCGGGCAGCGTTGAGGAGGTATTCCACATCCCGTCGGGTCCCATACTCGGGAATGCGATGCGAAAAGTAATTGATACGTTTATACGGCTCCAGATTCATATAAAGGGGTCGCGAATGGTCGTCAACGTGCACTACCTGGGCGCCTTCTTCGGCGAGTCGCTGCGCGAGGAACAGGTCTGCGCCGCAGTCGACGACGGTGTGGGTGAAGTGGTGACGCGCGGCGTGGACGGTATCTCGCAGTAGCACTGAGTGCAGGGGATTGGACCGCTTGGGATCCAACATCAGGGCGACATGGTGCCATCTGGGGGCGTTCAAGAGGTAAATATGCGCAGAGGGCAGGTCCTGGTCGAATGTAAGGGGTTCGATGCGATGACCGGAGGCTTCGAGGATGGTCTCGCTGAGTTTTCCTGTGGCGTCAGCGTCGATAAGTAACGCACCGTCGTCGGCATGCGCATATGCCATGGCCGCCGCCAACAACGGAAAAACCTCGACGCCGGTTTGGACGACTGCCCAGACGGTGGAGTCTTTGACTCGGCGAAAGCAGGTGGTGACCAACCACTGTTCAAAGGCTGCCTCGTGGTCGGGATAGTGCCACTGCTGGTTACCCGCTGAAATCGTATTGCCCCAGACTTGGATGCTGGCGGCCACTGGCTGCTCGCCGGTATCGGTCAGTTCGACGAGGTTTAGACCCAGGGCCGCGATCACGGCGTACACGAATTCCGTGGCCTGTGGTGTGGCCCCCTGCGTGTCCACCATGACGGTCGCAGTGCTGACCGGTGGTGTTTTCTCGCCCCGTGTGGGCTTCCGTTGCGTGGTTGTCATGCCTTAAGCATTGACGAACCCAACAACGCTCAGGCGCTCAGGCTGCGTGATGTGGATAATGCCGGTTTCACCAGCAGCCCTGTGGAAAGCAAGGAGCCGTTAGCGCTGCCCGCTAAGGTCGATCTCGGTATGGTCCGGATCGAAGTAGGCAGGGGGTACAGGTTTGGTAGCGTCCCAACCGGTGATGTCGATTTTGTATCGCGGGTCCCACGGCTCGGCCCAGCCCAACAGTTGGAGTACGCGGTCTAGGACCATGGCGGTGAAACCCCATACCAGGGTGCCACCAACGGTGAAGGCTGGGGTGCCAAAGCGGTGTTTGGCGGATTTGTCGAACGCGACGGCGGTAACTCGTAGGTTCGGGTCCACTAGATCGCCCACCGGCACCCGGAAGACCCGGGTCGCTTCTGTGGTGGTGATCATTTCGTTGGGCCGCTGCCACCAGCCCACCACCGGCGTTACCCGGAAGTTGGACACTGATAAGGGCAATGCTGGGAGGTGGCCGACGGGGATAATGCCGGTGGGATCGACCCCGGTTTCTTCATGGGTTTCCCGAATAGCACAAGCAACTGCGTCTGCATCCTGGGCTTCGAGACCCCCACCGGGAAATGACACCTGGCCCGGGTGGTTACGTAACACCATGGAGCGCTGGGTCAGCAACACATCGAGTTCTTTGGGGACGATGGTTCGCTGGAATGTCGCCGGGCGGTCATCCATGGAACCAAACAGCAACAGCACGGAAGCGTCCCGCGGGTTTTCCAGTGGCCGCACTTTATAGGACCACCATGTTTGGTCATAGTGCGGTAGGGCTGACGCCGGTGAAACGGTCACGCGGTTGGCGATCTCCGGATGAACAGTACCGTGCGTGTGAACTAATGCCAACAGATCGGCAAGTGCGCCTTCAAGTTGCATTTAGACCTCCCATTGATAGCCGGCCGCACGCAGCTCGGCACGTGTGGCACCGTTGAGCAGTGCCTGGTGGATGTGTTCGCGTCCCGGGGCGAGCTCATAGGATAGTAAGGCTTTGGCGGCTTCGGGGTTGGTCTCACCGATACCCGCGGAGGGACACCACTTGGCCACCGGGCAGGCACCGCAGGCGGGACGTTTAGCATGACAGATCCGTCGCCCCAAGAAAATCAGCCGGTGCGATAGCTCGGTGTAATCCTTGGGGTCAAACAGTGCGGCGAGATCACGTTCCACGATGTTGGCGTTGGTACTGTCGGTCAGTCCGAGACGATTGGCTAACCGGATCACGTGCGTATCGGTGGTAATACCTGGCACGCCAAATGCGTTGCCCAACACCACGAAGGCGGTTTTGCGTCCCACACCGGGCAGTTTGACCAGGTCTTCCAGGGTGCCCGGGACTTGTCCGTCGTGTTCGTCGACGATGGCCTGCGAGAGTCCCAGCAGGGCCCGGGTTTTGTTTTTATAGAACCCGGTGGGCCGAATGATGTCTTGCAGTTCGACTTCAGACGCCTGTGCCATGGTTTGAGCATCCGGATAGCGGGAAAACAACTCGGGGGTAACCGAGTTGACGCGAATATCGGTGGTCTGAGCGCTCAGGACCGTGGCGACCAACAGTTCAAACGGGTTGGTGAAGTCCAGCTCTGCGTGGGCGTACGGAAACACCTCACCGAGTACCCGGAAAATTTTCCGGGCTCGACGCTTCGTAGCCAATGGCGTTTCGTCGCTCACGTGCTCCCCTTCTCTCAACCGACCAACTCTCTTATCCTAAGCCGGTGACCGCTCGCCGGCCCTCACGTGACCGTTCAACGCATACCCGTTTTGATCAGCATCATAAAACGCCCTACCATGACCCTAGATGTGACGACGATCACGACAAATTGAAGGAGTCTCATGGTTACCACACATGAACGCGAAACGATCCAACGGGCCCGCGAGCTGTACGCCGACGCCGACCGGGATCGCCTGGAATATTGGGCTACACGCGCCCGCAACGAAGTGTACTGGCAGACCCCCTTTAGAGAAGTACTGGACTGGTCAAACCCGCCGTTTGCCCGCTGGTTTGCCGATGGCACCACCAATGCGTGCTATAACGCGGTGGACCGTCATGTGGCTGCCGGCAACGGCGACCGGGTCGCACTGTACTTTGAGGGCGAACCAGGTGACACCAAGACCGTGACCTACGCGCAGCTGCAGGACAGAGTGTCCCAGACCGCTAACGCCCTGGAAGCTCTGGGAGTTACCACGGGAGACCGGGTGGCAATCTATCTGCCCATGCTGGTCGAAGCCGTCGTATCCATTCTGGCGTGTGCACGGATCGGTGCGGTCCACTCGGTGGTCTTTGGTGGCTTCTCCGCCGATGCGCTGCGCTCGCGTATCGATGATGCCCAAGCCAAAGTCGTCATCACCGCCGACGGTTCATACCGCCGCGGCAAGCCCAATATGCTCAAACCCATTGTCGACGATGCGCTGGCGGAACCCGGTCACAGCGTCGACCACGTGCTGGTCGTACAACGCAATGACGAAAACATTGACTGGATTGAAGGCCGCGACAAGTGGTTCCACGAGGTCGTCGATGCTCAGCCCACCGCACACGAGGTGGTCTGGGTTGAAGCCGAACACCCACTGTTTATCCTTTACACCTCGGGAACCACCGGTACGCCCAAGGGCATTATGCACACAACCGGTGGTTATCTGACCCAGGTCACCGCCACGGCCCGGGACACCTTCGATTTACAGCCCGAAACCGATGTGTTCTGGTGTACCGCAGACGTCGGCTGGGTCACCGGGCATTCTTATATCGTCTACGGGCCGATGTCCAACGGCGCTACCCAAGTGATCTACGAGGGCACCCCGGATACGCCGCACCGTGGCCGCTGGTGGGAGATCGCCGAAAAATACGGCGTCACCATTCTCTACACCGCCCCGACGGCGATTCGTAGTGCCATGAAATGGGGCCGAGACACCGTTGACCGGTATGACCTCTCCTCGCTCCGACTGCTCGGGTCCGTGGGTGAAGCTATCAACCCCGAGGCCTGGGACTGGTACCAACACGTGATTGGCAACAACGACGGCGCCGGCACCGTCCATGATGACGGGACTGTCACACCAGGCCCACGTAAACCTGATCCGGTCCCAATTGCAGATACCTGGTGGCAGACCGAAACGGGCGCTCACATCCTGACACCCCTGCCCGCACTGAGCGCTGAAGATCTGAAACCCGGGTCAGCCCAACGGGCCGTCCCCGGCGTGGTGGTCGATGTGGTCGACGACAACGGTCACACCATGCAGGACACCACCCAGGGCTTTTTGGTGATCCGCGAGCCCTGGCCTGCAATGGCACGGACTATCTGGGGCGATGATCAGCGCTTCGTTGACACCTACTGGTCGCATTTCGATGGCATGTACTTTGCTGGTGACGGGGCTCGCTTCGATGAAGACGGCGATATCTGGCTGCTCGGCCGCGTAGATGATGTCATGAACATTTCCGGACACCGCCTGTCCACGACTGAAATCGAATCGGCACTGGTCGCACACTCACTAGTAGCAGAAGCTGCCGTCGTCGGCGCCCAAGATGCTACGACCGGTCAGGCCATCTACGCGTTTGTCATCCTGACCGAAGATTCCGAAGGGGTGTCCCAAGAAGAAGCCGAACAGACGTTGCGCGATCACGTCGGGAAACATATTGGACCGATCGCCAAGCCCAAGCGGATCCTGGTGGCTCGAGACCTGCCTAAGACCCGGTCGGGCAAGATCATGCGCCGACTGCTCAAGGATGCCGCCGAGGGGCAAACTGATGCCGATCCGAAGGCGCTTGCCACGCTCGCTGATCCAGCGGTCATGGAAGAGATCTTCGCCGGTATGCGGAACTAACTTCACGTAGCCCACTCATCGAAACGCCTCGGCCACAACCAAAACAGTTGTGGCCGAGGCGTTTGATATGCGCTGAAAGCGACTAGGGTTCGTTACGTAAGCGGCCCGCGGGCTCGTCATGCACGAGTCCTTCGTCACCGAACTCGCCGGATTGGGCGTCTGGATTGCGTTGAATGTGGATTACTGCAGAAATGACCCCACCGAAGACGGTGACGCATGCAATAACCATCATGATGATCGCTGCGGTACTCATGATCGAATCTCCTGTCCTGATTCATCGGTGGAGGCATGTTTGCCGGGCACCAGATCGGTCTCGTCTAGCGCGTACTCATTCTCGGAAGCCTCACTATAGAGCGCCGAGTCTTTCGGCCATGGGATCAGCGTCAAGAGAATGGCAAGGACAATCAAACTGATGACCATGCCCCAGCCAAAGGTATTGACGTACCAGTTCGGCATGCCCCCGTATGGCTCCTCGGCGCTCAACTGAGCGATGAACTCCATGACCAGCGTGTACGCCAAGACCACTGGCAGCAGGATGCCAACAAGGAATTTATAGATTCCACCCAAACGGAACGAGGATACCTGGTTGAGGTGCTTGACCATTCGATCGAGCCGTCGAAGGATCCACGCCACGGCGACCACCGCAACGAACGAGGCGGCAACAATACCGAATTGGTTCACGAAGTAGTCGGAAACATCCAGCAGATGCAGACCCGAGGTCGTGCCGAACCCGAACAGCGAGATCAATGCTGCGGCCAGACCAAAGGTCGCCACAACGGTCATTCGTGACCAGCCGATCTTGTCTTTCACGGCTGAGACGACAACTTCCAGAATCGAGATCATCGAGGTGAACCCCGCAAATAGCAGCGAGCCGAAGAACAACACGCCGATGACGGGGCCGAGCCCGGCTGGCGCCTGGGAGATGATCTCAGGGAAGGCTACGAAGGCTAGCCCGATACCCGAGGTGACGACCTCTTCAATCGTCACACCTGCCGCCTGTGCCATGAACCCAAGGGTTGAAAAGACCCCGATACCTGCCAAAACTTCGAAGCCCGAGTTGGAGAAACCAACCACGAGGCCCGAGCCTGTCAGGTTCGTCCGTCTCTTGAGATACGAGGAGTACGTGATCATAATGCCGAACCCAACCGACAGCGAGAAGAAAATCTGACCGTAGGCTGCGATCCATACTCCTGGATCCGTCAGGGCAGCCCAGTTCGGGGTGAACAGGCCATCAAGCCCCATGGCTGCGCCCGGTAGGGTCAGGGCAATGCCGACCAGGATCAGGAACATCAGGACCAGGATGGGAATCCCGATGGCAGAAGCCATACCGATACCACGTCTCACACCCAATGCGAGGACGACCAGCACGGCCACCCAAATGATGAGCATTGGCCAAAAGACACTCGGCACGATGGTGAAGTCCAGTGCCGGGGTTTCCGACATCTGGAGATAATCCTCGAAGAAGAACGCATTGGGGTCATCGCCCCAGGCTTCTGTCGAGGAGTAGAAGATGTACATCGCCGACCATCCGAGAATGGCCGCGTAATACACTCCGATGACGAAACAGATGAGAACTTGCCACCACCCGATGGTCTCGGTCCACTTCGTCAAGCGCCGAAAGGTGAGCGGCGGGGACCCTTTGAACCGGTGCCCCAAGGAATAATCGAAGAATAGCAGTGGAATACCGGCTGTTAGCAGCGCGATAAGGTACGGAATAATAAACGCACCGCCACCATTTTCGTAAGCGATGTACGGGAAACGCCAAATATTGCCCAGTCCGATCGCAGAGCCCATGGCTGCGAGGATAAATATCCATCGTCCACCAAAGGCCTCGCGCTGTTTGGAACCGGCTGGCGCCGAAGTTACTTGCGAGGACATTTCAACCCCTTTGAGCATGTGATGTGAGCACAAGTCACAATAGACTTATGTGACTAAGGTTACGCCCTTGCCGCCCGTTGGACAATATCCCGAAAAATTTCTAGTCCCGTGGTGACTAGCACGTACTATTCCAGGCAGGATCCGGTGGAAACCGGCTCGGACAGAGAGGGCGCCTGTCCGACAAGGTCAGAAATCTCAGCGTTACTCAGCGCGTATCCGATCTCTGCTTCGGCAGCGCGCGCGAAGATGACGCCGACGACAAGCCCCTGCTCATCGACCAGCGCGCCACCCGAGTTTCCCTGGCGAACGTCAGCGGCAACTTGGTACACATCACGCAGTTGAGGATTCTCGTTATAAATGTTTTCGACCGTTGCCGGCCCACGGGCTTGCACCTGGGCGCCTTCGATCTGATGCGGGCCACCGGAGGGATACCCTAAGACAAATGCGTATTCACCGGGCTCAAGAACATCACCGAACTCGACAACGGGAAGTTGGGCCCCGGGTAGAGCGATGATAGCCACATCGATTTCAGGATCAAAAGCTACAACCTGGCCGGTAAATAACTGCCCCTCGAAGGATTCGACCTGGGGCGATTGGACGCCGGCCACCACATGCGCGTTCGTCACGACCCGGTCACCAGCCACCGCAAAACCCGAACCCGTCTGACTTTGTCCGCACTCATAAGCACTGCCAGTAATACGCACCGACGAGATACTGGTCTCTTCGACGTCGCGAGTGGGCTCGATATGTTGTTCATCTTCAACGGTGGTTCCATCACCGGCGAGATCGAGTTCAGGCAATTCGGAAGAGTCCAGCACGTCTGCCCGAACTTGAGCCACCCAGGCTCGGGCTCTTTCCGGTGTCAGGTCGGTGGCGACCGACACGATGCGTGAATTCTTGAGCGTGCTGGTAATCCCAGGCACCCCAACGGATGCAATCGAAAACGCGATCACAGCAATCAAGACCGTGGTCACGATGGCGTTGCCAATGGCCCCGAGGAACTTGTCGATCAACCGCAGCACGGGGTGGCTTATATGTAACCGCAATCGGGCACCAATTTTGCGCCCTAGCCACATGCCAAACCAAATAAGAAACGCGGTGACAGCGACCATCGTGATGATTCTGGGCACACCTGCCGGGACCAGTTCAACAATCACAGGCATCAACCACAGCCCGCCAAGTACTCCCGCGATCGCCCCGCTCACGGTCCCCATCGAGATCCAAAACCCACGACGAAATCCGAGGACGATGACGAGCAACAGCACAACGATTAGTGCCCAATCAAGCCAGGAAAGCGCTACGATCTCCCACCGTCCCATCCGCTGCTCTTGTGAGGTGGTTATAGGTGTTTAAGCGTAGTCGCTTTTACCAAGTCACATGAACCGCCCTGTCAGTAGCGTAGTCAATGCGAAAAATTTTGGGCTATCCTAGACAAAGATTTCGCTGCTGGTTGTGACGATTTCCACATACCCTTCTACATTCGATAGAATAACTTAGAAGCCCATGTCGAAACGCACTACAATTTATGTGCCCGAACCGGCATTTCTCGGCACGTCACGACCAGTGATTCAGTACCGAGGCACGTTAAGATTCGGCCCACGAGGCCAGTAAGGAAACCTTCACCACCATGGACCTAGACGTATTGCGCAATGCACCGCTGTTCACGCATCTCGATGATGAGGTGTTCAGCGCTCTAACCGCGGAGCTGACAGAAGTCGAGCTATCCCGTGGTGCCTCCGTATTTCACGAAGGCGATGACGGAGACCAGCTGTACGTGATCTTGTCGGGCAAGATCAAGCTCGGCCGCACCGCACCGGATGGCCGCGAGAACCTGCTGGCTATTCTTGGCCCGGGCGAAGTATTCGGCGAGATGGCGCTATTCAACCCTGCGCCACGCTCAGCATCCGCCACCGCAGTTGCTGCCACGAGCCTGGCCGGCTTGCGTCACGAAAACCTCCGCAAAGTCATTTACTCCTCCCCTGAAGTTTCCATGCAGCTGCTGGGTGCTCTGGCTCGTCGCCTGTCGCGCACCAATGAATCACTGGCTGACCTTGTCTTCTCGGATGTTCCAGGACGTGTCGCAAAGGCTTTGCTTGATCTGGCTGACCGCTTCGGTCGCCCCACCGCTGATGGCCTCCTGGTCGCTCACGACCTGACCCAGGAAGAACTCGCCCAGTTGGTGGGTGCTTCGCGTGAAACCGTCAATAAAGCTCTGGCGGAATTTGTTCAGCGCGACTGGTTGCGCTTGGAAAACCGCGCGGTGATCATTATGGATCTGCAGCGCCTACGTCAGCGCGCCCGCTAAAACGTACAAAAAACACAGCAACGGGGTGGGAGTTATCTCCCACCCCGTTGCTGTGTTATCCGCACTTCGTGGTGCTCGCAGCGGTAGCTAGTCTGCTACTTTCACGATCATTTCAACTTCAACTGGCGCGTTCATCGGCAGCATCGCAACCCCAACGGCGGAACGCGCGTGGGTGCCGGTCTCACCGAAGATCTCCCCGAGAAATTCAGATGCTCCGTTGATAACGATGTGTTGCTTCTCGAAATCAGTGGCCGAGGAGACAAACCCCACGAGCTTGGTGATCTGGGTGATCTTATCCAGGTCACCCACCTCTGCTTTAATCGCGGCCAACCCGTTGAGCACGCAGATGCGTGCGTAGCTCTGCGCGTCTTCAACCGTGACGGTCTCTCCTACTTTGCCGGTGGCCGCCAGTTGGCCATCAACGAGTGGTAACTGGCCCGAAGTGTAGATGGTATTTCCATCGCGCATCGTGGGGACATAGGCAGCAAGTGGTTTGCTGACTAAAGGCAACGCATACCCGGCTTCTTCAAGCCGCTGTTCAATGGTGGACATGGAGCTCCTCTTAGGATTCTTTGGGACGTTTGAGATAGGCAACCGGGGCGTTGCCGTCTGGACCTGGAATCACAGTGACCAGTTCCCATCCATCATCTCCCCATTGGTCAAGGATTTGCTTGGTGGCATGGATTAGCAAAGGAATCGTGGCATATTCCCATTTTGTTGTATCGCTCATGCCGTTAACCGTAGCTTGCGCCAAGAGCTTTGCGACAGATTTGAATTTGCGCTTTTCCGGTAGACTGCCACCATGGCCAAAACAACGTCCTCAGGATCTGGTGTGCTCAAAAGCAATCCCGTACTGTCGAAACTGCTCGCCTTCTTTGGTATTTCAGCCCTCTTGGGAGCGCTCGGCGCGGGCATGCTGCTGCCTGCCGGCGTGCTCGCAGGTGCTGCTGCACAAGTTGGCACCGAGATGCTCGACGAGATCCCTGCCGAGCTCAATGAAGAACCTGTCTCGGTGCCGTCAAAAATTCTTGACCAGGACGGCAACGAAATCGCGACCTTCTACGCCGAAGACCGTACTCCGGTCGACCTTGAGGACATCTCGCAGCACATGATCGATGCGGTGATCGCCATCGAGGACGAACGGTTTTATGAACACTCCGGGGTAGATGGCGAAGGCTTGGCTCGTGCGATGGTGCACAACCTGACGTCCGATACGCAACAGGGTGCTTCTACGATCACCCAGCAGTACGTCAATAACGTGCTGGTCAACTATCAGAACCTCAACGGTCTGCGCACCACGGTTTCGGGTTCCAAGAGCGTCCCCGATAAAGTGCGTGAAATGAAACTGGCCGTGGCCATTGAAAAAGAGATGAGCAAGGATGAGATCCTGGAGGGCTATCTCAACATTGTGCTGTTTACAGGCCGCACCTACGGTGTGGAATCTGCCGCACGCCTCTTCTTCAACAAGTCAGCAGCTGACTTGAACATCCCCGAGTCCGCTCTGCTAGCCGGTCTCGTCCAGTCCCCCAATGCGCTGAACCCCGAAACGAACCCGGAAGGTGCAACCAACCGCCGCAATCTGGTGTTAGGGAATATGCATCGCCATGGGTTCATCACTCAGGAAGAATACGATGAGGCGGTAGCTTCGGAGATCGAACTGGACATGAATCCGCTGCCTTCGGGTTGTTACCACGCGCGCGACGGTTTCGAATACTTCTGTGATTACGTTCAGCGCATGATTCTGGCTGACCCAGCGTTTGGGCCTGATCGTGAATCCCGTCAGCGGATGCTCGATCGCGCAGGGCTCGAGGTCACCACAACCATTGACTCTGAGCTCCAACAAGCCGCAGTGGATACTGCACGTCGCAATGTGCCAGCCGGCGAGAATGAGGGCGTCGGCTCCGCGATGGTGACCGTGCAGCAAAACACCGGCAACATCAAGACGATGGCTCAAAACACCGAGTACGCCGTCGGTGAGGACCTGCCAGATGGTCAGATCTCGATGAACTTCAACGTCGACCATGAGTGGGGTGGCGGCGGCGGATTCCAGCTGGGATCCACCCTGAAACCATTTGTGTTTATGGCCTGGATGGGTGCCGGTAACTCGATGCGCGACACCGTCGACGCGTCGCGCGATAACTATACCGGTGCAGAATTCCCGGCCTACTGTCTCGACAAAGGCCATGCAAACGTCACTGGCGAATGGAACGTCAACAACGCCATCGGCGACATGAAGAAGACGATGCGTGCTGATTACGGTCTCTACTGGTCGATCAACACCGCTACGGTCGCTGCGGCGTATGAAACGGATTTGTGTGCTATCACCGATATCACCACGGCCGCGGGCATTACCGGCGCAGGTCCAGACGGCGGGCCGTTAGATCCGTCGCACCCGTCATTTACCCTGGGAGCCTATGAAGTGTCTCCGCTAAGCATGGCCAGCGCGTACTCCACGCTGGCATCAGGCGGCACCTACTGTGAGCCACGCGCCATCGAGTCCATCGTGGACGCCGAAGGTAACGAATACACCGTGCCACCAATCCAGTGCTCTCCTGGTGCGCTCAATGCTGACAACGTGAAAGAACTCAACAACACGTTGACGCAGCTGGCTGACGATCGCATTTCGCAAGGCGAACTCGACTTCCCAATCGCCGGCAAGACCGGTACCAACAACTTCGAGTCCTCGACCTGGTTCGTGGGCTATACCTCAGATCTATCGACCGCATCTTGGGTCGGGAACTACCGTGGTGTCGGCGAAGATTACACCCTGCGGAACAAGACCATTGGTGGTCGATACTTCCAGGACGCTTGGGGGTCGTTGATTGCCGGACCCATGTGGGTTGAATACATGAAGGTTGCCGGGCCGAAATACGACACCGACCCGTTCCCCGAATTTGACGGTCCGACCGGCGATGTCAGCGTCAGAGGTACCGCCCCCTCCCCCGACGATGATGACTCGTCTGACAATGAAGATTCATCCGATGAGGGGGATGCCTCCAACGAAACCGAGTCATCGCAAGACGATGAGTCGACAGACACCGCGAACACCGAGTCCGCCGCTGATGCGGAGGCTGGAGCTGAGGATGCGGACACCGCAGATGACACTGAAGACACCGAAGACTAATGTCTAACACAGTTGGTTGGCCGCGTCGGATGTTATCTGGCGCGGCCAAACTGTTCGCAGCCGGAGCCCTCCCTGCCGCTGGAGCCACCGCGTTCGGGTACCTTTCAGCGCGCCGTTTCGGTGTCCGCTACGAAGCGCTGCCGCTCTTACCTCGGGGGGCTGCACCGTTTCGGATCCTTCATATCGGGGATATGCATTTGGTCGCCGGAGACCGATCCAAGAGCGACTTTGTGCGCGATCTGGTTGCTCTGGACCCCGACTTCGTCGTCAACACAGGTGATAATCCAGGGGGCGATGACGCGGTAGACGACGTCGTGGCTGCGCTGAAACCGCTGCTGGAAATTCCCGGGGTTTTCGTTCCAGGATCCAATGATCTCTACGGTCCGCGCTCGGCTAACCCGCTACGGTATTTGCGGGCCCCGACCACAATGGAAACCTCATCGCACCATCACCAAACCATTGATGTGCGTGCGATGTTTGACCGGTTTATGGCGCCTGGACAGTGGCACTACCTAGCCAATGAAACCCTGCAGCTGCCGGTTCGAAACGATCTGAGACTCATGCTGGCCGGCACCCACGATGCGCATATGCATGCCGATCAGTGGCCCGGATTTGGCCGTGCCCAACCTGAGACGGATCAGGGTTCCACGGGCCAACCGAAAGAGCTCAAAGTTGCCGTCACCCACGCGCCGTACCGTCGGGTGCTCGACGCGGCCACCGCTGATGGGGCAGATTTGGTTTTCGCCGGACATACCCACGGCGGCCAAGTGGCGCTACCGGCCTACGGGGCAATCGTGTCCAACTGTGATTTACCAACCGGTTTTGCATCCGGTATGACGACCTGGCGGGCCGCCGGACGCACAACTCACCTGCACGTCACGGCTGGGATTGGCGCCTCCCCCACGGTTCCGCTGCGGACATTTTGCCCGCCCGAAGCCGTCGTGATTGATCTGGTCGCAGCCAGCGATTAGTCGAAGGCGCGACCCGTGAGTCGCCGGAATGCTTCGCGGTAACGTTGCGCAGTTTTTTCGACGACCTCGTCGGGCAATGCCGGGGGCGGAGTATCGGAAGCCTGATCCCAGCCGGACGCTTCCGATGCCAACCAATCCCGGACAAACTGCTTGTCGAAAGACTCCTGCGAGCGCCCAGGCTGGTAGGTTTCGGCATCCCAGAACCGTGACGAGTCCGGGGTCAGGACCTCATCACCCAAGGTGATGACCCCGTCAGCGTCAGTCCCAAACTCGATCTTCGTATCCGCCAGAATAATGCCAGCCGCCCGTGCGATGCGTTCGGCTGTCGTATACAGCTCCAAGGTCTTGGTCCGGATATCCTCGGCGGGTTCTTGACCGATACGGTGGACCATTTCGGCAAAGGGAATGTTTTCGTCGTGCTCGCCCACTTCGGCCTTAGCCGAAGGCGTGAAGATCGCGGGCTCGAGTTTGGAGCCGTCCACCAGGCCGGTTGGAAGCTGGATACCGGTTACGGTGCCGTTGGCCCGATATTCTGCCAGCCCAGAGCCAGTCAGATACCCGCGGGCGATGGCTTCGATGGGGAACATACTCAACCGCTGCACGACCATCGCTCGTCCAGCTACCGCAGCCGGGACCTCCGTGGAGACCACGTGATTGGGCACCGCGATCTCATCGGCCAGCCGCTCGAACCACCAGAGGGATAACTGCGTCAGGATCTTGCCCTTGTCCGGGATCCCCGGAGACAAGATGTGATCGAAAGCCGAAATCCGGTCCGTTGCCACGACCAGGAGCGTCTCGGATTGCCCGGGTTCGGTCTCGGCCGGCTCATAGAGGTTCCGGACCTTACCCGAATACACGTGCCGCCAGCCGTCAAGTTGTGGTGCGGTGTCAGTCATCGCTCAGGCTCCCGGAATCGTGATCTCGCCGTTGATCGCTTTGGCCGCGATATCGGTGCGGTAGTGACCATTGGGGATCGAAATGGTTTCGACGGCTTTATACGCTGTGTCTCGGGCTTCGGCCAAGTCAGAGCCAGTGGCCACGACTGTGAGGAGGCGACCCCCGGAGGCCGTGAATTCTCCGGTATCACCGGCGGTAGTACCGGCATGCAGGATGGAAACGTTCTCCTGTTTAGCGGCTTCGCGAACCCCACTGATTTGGGCACCGGTCTGAGGTGACTCGGGGTAGCCTTCGGAAGCGAGCACTACCCCGACGGCAGCGTCGTTGCGGAACTTTAGGCTCGGGAACGTCGTGCTGAGTTTGCCATCTGCAGCGGCTTTCAGCAACTGTCCCAAGGGGGTTTGGAGTCGAGCCAGGACCGGTTGGGTTTCTGGGTCGCCGAACCGGGCGTTGAATTCGATGACTTGGATGCCCTTGCTCGTCAGTGCCAGCCCACAGTACAACACGCCGGTAAAGGGGATGCCGCGGTCGGCCATTTCGGCAAGCACCGGGCGGGCGACGCGTTCCATCACTTCGTTGGTGAACCCTTCGGGTAACCAGTCCAGTGGCGTATAGGCGCCCATACCTCCGGTGTTGGGCCCCTCATCTCCGTCGTAGACCCGTTTGAAGTCCTGGGCTGGCGCCATCGCCACCCCATCTTTACCATCGGCAATAACAAAGACTGAGACTTCAGGCCCGTCAAGGTACTCTTCGACTAACACTGGGTCGCCGCCAGCGAAAATAGCTTTACCGTGCGCGATCGCAGCGTCGCGGTCCGAAGTCACCACGACCCCTTTGCCCGCGGCCAGGCCGTCGTCTTTGACCACATACGGCGCGCCGAAGTCATCCAGGGCGGCTTCGAGCTGCTCAAGGTTTATCGCAGTGTGGGCTTGACCGGTTGGAACCCCGGCGGCGGCCATGATCTCCTTGGCAAAAGCTTTCGAGGATTCCAGGCGAGCGGCCTGGTGCGTTGGCCCGAAGACCGCAAAACCGGCGGCCTGCAACGCGTTGGTGACCCCTGCGGCCAGCAGCGCCTCGGGGCCAACCACGACTAAGTCTGGTTGGAGTTCCTGGCACAGTTCCACGACCAGTTGCGGTGAGGATACATCGATCGGGTAGACGGGAACTTCCTTGGCGATTCCGGCATTACCGGGCGCGCAACGCACCTCCGAAACCAGCGGATCAGCGCGCAGGGCTTGCACAATTGCGTGTTCGCGGCCACCTGGGCCCAAGACTAAAGTTTTCACGTCCTTAAGCGTAGTCGGTTCACGGCCCGGGGTGGTCGGTGTGTCTGAAATGTGTGGATAGCCCGACTAGACTGGCCACTATGTCGTATCACCGTCGCCATTTGCCGTTCGGCCAGGGACCCGGGCTGCCCCGTTGGCTGCGCGTTATTTACCTGTGGCTATTAGTCACGCTGTCCACGGGCTTTGTGTCGTGGCTGGGGTTTAGGGCATTTGCCGGTGCCACCCGCGGCGATCTGCCCTACGCGTTCAGCGCCCTGGCTATTGGGGCGGTCGCCGCCACCATCATTACCTGGGCGATCTACCGGCGAAAATCCAACCGTTAGGAGACTGATGCCTGACCCGATTCGTGCCGCGGACGTGGCACAACTGGCCACGGCCACCCGCAACGGGTTTGTGGAAAACCGGTTTTTTGGTTCTGCCGTCGTGGTAAATTCCGACGGTGTGCAATTGGCCGCAGTCGGTGATCCCGCAGCCGGGGTGTACCCGAGGTCGGCGCTGAAACCCTTCCAGGCGATCGCTTCGTTGCGCTGTGGTGCCGAGCTGACCGGCCCTGGGCTGGCGTTGGCGGCAGGCTCGCACATGGGCACCGTCTGGCACCAACGGCTCGCGACCGAGGTGTTATCGAACGCCGGATTACAACCTGACGCTCTGGCCTGTCCGGCCGTGTATCCCGCTTCGGCATCCCAAGTGGCCAAGGCCGCCCTGGAAGTGGCGCCGTTGCCCTTGGAGCGGTCCGCGCTGGCGCATAATTGCTCGGGGAAACACGCCGGCTTTCTGGCTGCCACGGTTGCTTCGGGAACAGCTCCTGCCAACTATCTGGACGCGGACGCACCGGTCCAGGTCGAAACCATTCGGGTATTAGAACAATACTGTGCGACCTCGATCAACCACATCGGTATTGACGGGTGCGGTGCGCCGACCCCGGTGATGTCTTTGGCAGCATTAGCCCGCGGTTTTAGCGCCCTGGGCCGTGCGGTGGAAGACCGAAGCGCTGAACTACCAGCCGCCACGGTCGCCCGAGCCATGCTGGACTACCCCGAAGCCGTCCAGGGCCAGCATCGCCCCGATACCGTCATCTTGGAATCTTTAGGGCTGTTGGTCAAAACCGGGGCGGACGGGATTGTCGGGCTAGCCGCCCCGGATGGCACCGCGGTGGCCGTGTCGATGATCGATTCAACCCACCGGGCCACGCACTTGGTAGCACTCGTATTGCTCGCCAACTTCGCCCCGGAGGCCCTGTCGCTGGAGGCCATGAGCGGCGTCATTGACCGCATCGTGCCTCCGATCTACGGCGGCAACCAGCCGGTCGGCGGTATCAAAGTCGCCCCGGATGTGCTGCGCCTACTAGGTTAACCTCAAGGGCAAACCTACGGAAGAAGGGAAACCACGCATGGCGCGACGAAAAATTCAGGTCACCGACGGCGTTGCGGCGGTTCGGCAATGGGCCGCTGACCCGAAGGGCGTGGGCCGCAGTGTACGGGCGACCGCGGTGCGCTATTCCCTGGAGGAATTAGCCGTGCTGGCCCCGGGGCGTTCCGTCGAGGTGCGCGTCCCGCCATATGGTGCTACCCAGATCATTGAAGGCACGACCCACACCCGCGGCACCCCACCGTCGGTGGTCGAAACCGATGCCGCCACTTGGTTAGCGTTGGTCACAGGGCAGCAGACCTGGGATACGGCGGTAGCTGAGGGCACGGTGCAGGCATCCGGGCAGCGAACAAATTTGTCTGAGTTCTTCCCATTGGTCAAACTGGAACGTGGCTGACCGAAACACGAGATTGCCGCGAGCACCCGGCGCCAGGCGCTAGAATGAGGACACTATGGCTGACAGCAGACTTGAAGATCCTTCTGATTCGGCAGATGCCGCAGAAACTCCCCAGCAGATGGTATACCGTCGTGCCCCAAAAATTGGGCCCTTTTTAGCGACCGGCGCGGTACTGGGCTTCGTCATCGCCTGTTTCATTGTGCCGCTGATGGGGCCCATTGAGGGTTATTCACAGTCTCAAACGCTCGGTTTTATGGCGGCCATTTTCGCCATCGTCGGTCTGGCCGTAGCCTCCCTGGTGTGGTTGCTGATGGATCGACGCTCTAAGCGCAGTACCGAAACCCTCTATGCTCGTCGCACCGAGGACCCTTCAGCAGCTGATGTGGTGCTGACCGAAGACGACTACAGCGAGTGGACGCTCTCGCAGCAACGTCTGCGCGCCGATGAGGCGTATCGCGCTCGCCAGGCCGAAGCCAAAGCTGCCGGGAAAACCAAAAAATCCTCTAACCGGAAATGACACATGCTCGAACAGCACATTGAAAACGCCCCTCAGGATGCCTGCGGGGTGTTCGGCGTATGGGCGCCCGGAGAAGAAGTCTCCAAACTAACCTATTACGGGTTATATTCCCTCCAACACCGCGGTCAAGAAGCCGCAGGTATCGCGGCCTCGGCCGGCGACCGGATCTCCGTGTACAAGGATGTCGGGTTGGTCTCTCAGGTCTTTGATGAGGCCACGTTATCGTCACTGACGGGTCACATTGCGATTGGTCACTGCCGCTACGGATCGCACGGTGCAAAGGACTGGCGTTTCGCCCAACCCACCCTGGGCGCGACGACTGCCGGTGGCACCGTGGCTGTGGGTATCAATGGTGAGCTCACCAATCGCGAAGAGATCAAAGCGCTCATCACGCAGCGCTTCGGCGAAGTGGACTCGGGCGAACTCGCCCAGGGGAACAACTCCGATACCGCCCTGATCACCACGTTGCTGCACGGCCAAGATGGTGACTCGCTGGAAGAGACCGCCACCGAGGTCTTCGGGTTATTAGAAGGCGCGTTTTCGATCGCGATGATGACCGAAACCACGTTGTACGCGGTGCGCGACCGTCACGGGTTCCGTCCGCTGGTGCTCGGTCGCCTCTCAAGCGGTTGGGTCGTGGCCTCCGAACAGGCCGCACTCGCCACCGTGGGGGCAACGTTTATTCGCGAAGTCGCACCCGGCGAAATGTTGGCAATTGACCAGGACGGTGTGCGTTCGACACGGTTCGCCCCGTCGCAGTTAGCACGCTGTATTTTCGAATACGTCTACGTCGCCCGCCCTGATGCGGCAATTAACGGCCGCAGTGTGTACGAGTCGCGCCTAGAAATGGGCCGCCAGTTAGCGCGAGAAAATACGGCTGATGCTGATGTGGTCATCCCGGTACCAGATTCTGGCACGCCGGCGGCTATCGGATACGCCGAAGAGTCCGGCATCCCGTTCGGCACCGGTTTCGTCAAGAACTCTTATGTGGGCCGAACCTTTATCCAGCCCTCACAAACGCTGCGGCAGCTAGGCATCCGGCTCAAGCTCAATGTGCAACCCTCGGTGGTCGCGGGCAAATCCGTCATCGTCGTTGACGACTCGATTGTGCGCGGCAATACCCAACGTCAGGTCGTAGCGATGTTGCGGGCCGCCGGGGCACGTGAAGTGCACGTGAAGATTTCGTCGCCTCCGGTGAAGTGGCCGTGCTTTTATGGCATTGATTTCGCTACGCGCGCCGAGTTGATTGCCAATGGTGCCGGCATCGAAGAAATCCGGGCACACGTCGAGGCCGATTCTCTGGCGTACATTTCGCTGGAAGGCACCATCGCCGCGACCGAACAGGACGCCGACACCCTGTGCACGGCATGTTTCTCCGGCAACTACCCCACCGATGTACCGCAGCTGCATACAGACAGGAAGTAACGTGACTGACAAAGACATCTCCCAACCCATCACCTACGCAACCTCCGGGGTGGATGTTGAAGCCGGAGACGACGCCGTAGAACTGATGAAATCGGCGGTCACCGCGACGCACAGCAACCGCGTGCTGGGCGGCTTCGGCGGCTTTGCCGGGATGTGGGATGCCACCCCGCTAACCAGCTACCGTCGTCCGGTGCTGACAACCTCGACCGACGGGGTGGGGACGAAAGTCGCGATTGCCCAGGCCATGGACATCCACGACACCATCGGCCAAGATCTGGTGGGTATGGTGGTGGATGACATCGTCGTCGTCGGGGCCAAACCATTGTTTATGACCGACTACATTGCCACCGGGAAGGTCGTGCCCGAGCGGATCGCCGATATCGTGCGGGGCATTGCCACCGGGTGCAAACTGGCCGATACAGCCCTGATCGGTGGCGAAACCGCCGAGCACCCGGGACTGTTAGCACCAGATGAATACGATGTGGCCGGAGCGGTCACCGGGGTGGTCGAGGGCGGAAAAATTCTGGGCCCCGAACGGGTCCGCGAGGGTGACGTCGTAATTGCGATGGAATCCTCGGGCGTGCACTCCAATGGGTACTCGCTATTACGCTCCATCGTCGCAGCTCAGGGCTGGAACTGGGACGACCACATCGACGAATTCGGGCGGACCCTGGGCGAAGAGCTGCTGGAACCGACCCGGATCTATGCTCAGACGTGTCTGAACTTGATTGACGAGCTCAACGGCGACGACAATTTTGCGCTGCGCGGCTTCTCGCATATCACCGGCGGAGGCCTGGCGGCGAACCTTGCCCGGGTCCTCCCCCGGGGCACCATGGCGACCATCGACCGCTCGACCTGGTCTTTGCCCGCGGTGTTCTCGGTGTTAGCTGAAGCCGGGAAGGTCCCCCAGCCAGACCTCGAGCGCACCTTGAATTTGGGTGTCGGCATGGTCGCTGTGGTCGCTCCCGAAGCCGCGAAGGCCGCGCTGCAATGGCTCAACAGTCATGACATGAAATCCTGGCAGATCGGCACCGTCGGGGCACTGACCGATGACGCGGCCGAGGCCGGGCACGACTTTATCCAAGGTGCCAAAGGCGTCGACGGTGGAGGCGTGCTACTGCACGGATCCTACGCCCAATAGCGACGGGGATTTAGGGCGTGTGGGTTTTCCACAAGCTGGTCCTGGGCGCTTCACCTCATTGACCGCATTGCGTAGGCTGAACGCAGTTAGTGTGCTGTGCTGCACACTCCCTGCGAGAAGGAGCAGCAATGTCTGAGCTTGTTGAAGTGTCCGTGCACGATGCGATCGCGACGGTCACGCTGTGCAACCCCGGCAAAATGGGGGCCCTGTCAGTAGCGGCGATGCAACAACTCAATGCCGCGATGACCGAGATTGGGAAGCGTCAGGACATCCACGTCGTGGTGTTGGCCTCGCAGGGCAAGGTGTTCTCAGCCGGCCACGATCTCAGCGAGGTTCGCGGCGCCGACGAGACACAACAGCGCCAGATTTTTGAAACCTGTACGGAGCTGATGCTCACCCTTCAACGTATCGCCCAACCGGTCATTGCCAAGGTCCATGGGCTCGCCACCGCCGCGGGATGTCAGCTGGTGGCTACCTGCGATTTGGCAGTCGCGAGTCAATCGGCGCGTTTTGCCACACCAGGTGTGCGCATCGGATTGTTCTGTTCCACACCAATGGTCGCGTTGAGCCGTGCGGTACCGCAGAAAGTGGCCATGCGCATGCTACTGACCGGCGACCCCATTACCGCCGACGAAGCTGCCGCCGCAGGTCTGGTCTCAGATGTAGTGCCCGATGACGAGCTTGACGAGGCCGTGTCGACGTTGGCCACACGCGTAGCGCATGCGTCCGCTGCAACCGTCAGTCTCGGCAAGCGGGCATTTTATGACCAGCTCAATCTCCCCGTCGCCGAGGCGTACGAGAAAATGTCTGAGGTCATGACTCGCAACGCGGTGATGCCCGACGCCCAGGAAGGGATCGGCGCGTTTTTAGAAAAGCGCGACCCAGTTTGGCAACATCACGATCAGTAAGACCGCATCCGGCGCCCGAGACTAGTCGGCTATGTCGCGGAGCTCAGTTTTCCGGATCTTGCCCGTCGAGGATCTGGGTAGTTCACTGATCAGATGGAACGCATCGGGGACCTTAAAACCGGCCAGTGAGGCGCGGCAGTGTTCGCGGAGCTCATCGGTTGAGACCTCTTCGTTGACCACTACGTAGGCGACGGGGCGTTCACCCCACCGTTCGTCTGCGACACCAATGACTGCCGCATCGGAAACCGCAGGATGGGCATGCAGAACTCCTTCTATCTCGATGGAGGAAATGTTTTCTCCACCCGAGATGATGATGTCTTTGAGGCGATCCATGAGCTGAATGTAACCGTCGGGGTGTTGTACACCGATGTCTCCGGTGTGGAACCAACCTCCCGCGAACGCTTCGGCGGTGGCTTCTGGATTATTGTGATATCCGGCCATTACCCCGTTCCCACGGATGACGACCTCGCCTTGAGATTCCCCATCAGCGGGCAGTTGCTTGCCGGTTGGATCTACGATGGCGACCTGGGCGTTTTGCAACATGGGTACACCCTGGCGGGCCAGCAACCGTGCCCGTTGGGTGCTGGTCAGTTCCGACCAGTGATCCTGCGGTTCATTAATGGTTGCCGGGCCATAGGTTTCGGTCAGCCCGTATACGTGCACCGGGGTGATACCCAAGCCTTCTAACCCTTCAATGACCGATGGCGGGGGCGCTGATGCTGCGGTCACCAAACGGACCGGGCGGTCCAGCGGCCGAGCCCGTTCGGAATCGATGATCGAGGCCGCCACAATCGGAGCTCCGCACAGATGAGAGATGTTTTCGTGTTCAAAAGCGTCCCAAATTGCGTCCTGGCGTACCGCCCGAAGACACACATGGGTGGAGGCGGTAGCGGTCGTTCCCCACGTCATGGTCCAACCATTGCAGTGGAACATTGGCAGAGTCCAGAGGTACTTGGAGTCGCCGTCGAGTTGGTAGTGCTGTGCGTTCGCCTGAGCGGAAAGATATGCCCCACGGTGGGTATAGAGCACACCCTTTGGTGGGCCCGTGGTCCCGGAGGTGTAGTTGAGAGTAATGGCAGACAGCTCATCGGCGACATTGTAGGTGTAGGTGTTGTCTGCGGTCTGTTCTGGAGCTGCTGCCAGGAAGTCGCTGTAGGTTGGCAAGTGCCCCGTGGGAGATGGACCAAATTGGTCATCGACAAGCTCTATCACCGCCGGCGGGTTCTCTAAACCGGCCGCGGCATCTGCCACGACGGAGGCGACCTCGGAATCCACAAAGACGATCTGCGTCTCGGAGTGTTCAAAGATATAGCTGAACTCGCGTCCCGCCAGACGCGGGTTCAGCGGGTTGAGGATTGCACCGATGAGGGGCACTGCATAGTGCGCAACGAGCATCTCTGGGATGTTTGGCGCAACAAAACTCACGACCTGGCCGGGCTGAACTGACCGCGCAAGCGTGCGAGCGAGTTTCTGCACTTCATCTTCAAACTGGGCATATGTGCTGCGGCGGTTCCCGTAGACGACAGCTTCTCGATCCGGAAAAGTTCCGGCGGTGCGGCCCAAGAAGGCCAAGGGTGTGAGGTTCTCGTAACTGGCCGCGGAAGTTGGTGTTGCTGTTGGGCTAGATCTGGTCACGGTTCGCCTTTCCTTGCGTGGCCTGCTCCACAGGGGGTCTAGCTCAGTTTACCCAGACAATGCGGGCGGAACAGGATTGCCGCAGGTGTTTTATCACGTGCAGGCTAGCCAGGCCACAGTATCCACAGTCCTGGCAGCCTTCCTCAAGTTCTCCCCATGCATCACCCCAGCGCAGCTAGCGCTTCACTTGTCCGCGAGAATAGCAGCATCGGTTTCGAAGGAGGTGTTAGGAATGAGTGAAGCAGCACAACCCACAGCGCCTTCTCCTCCCGCGACCGATCCCGCGATACCACGAAGCACAAATCTCGTGGCCGAAACCCTAGTCGACGACGGGGCAAGTCTCAATACGGGCCATCCTTCTGCTGACGATCAGGTCGTCTCGCTCGAGGACCAGTTACCAGTCAGTCAGCACATATCGCCAGTCATGATTGCCGCCCACACTGCCATCGAACGTCAGTTCGGGCCGCAATTAGCAACCCTGACGCTTGCTGAAATCCAAGCACTACAAACCAGACTCATTTTGCAGGAAAAACACCTACTGACAACCTCGAATCCCTCAGAGCTATTCTCCGATATGAAACCGCACGAGGTAAGTTATGACGAATCGGCAGCGAAGAAGACCCCGCCAGAACCAGCCGGGCAGGCCGCAGGGTTATCAGGCCATCAAGCCGAAGAGGAACTTAGGTCTTGCGAAGAGAAACTCTCGCCGCTTGAGTATGCGCAGATCCGACAGGAAAATTCCGATCTCTCCGGGGTCGTGTGCGTGCGCGCAACTGCTGACCTCATAAAGGAACTGCGCCGATCAGATAGTTCGGTCGATATACCTGGCCGCAGCCAGGGCAAGACTCCGCTTACCGCTGCGGTATCTTTTGTCGCCTCAGCTTTAAAACTTACCTACTCCACTGTGGACAAACGGCTTACCGCTGCCGCGATTATGTGGCCGAACATGGCATACCGGCGCAGCCATACCACAACACCCCAGTTAGCCACCCATCTTGAGCAGGGCCGTATCCAGTTCGATGCTGCGATAGCTGCCCGGGACAAACTGACCAAAATTCGGCAAGCGGTCCGTCGCGCTGGAGGAGACGAAACGGCTGCCGACGACATGGTGCGACATAAAGAGCGCGATTTCATCCGTCATGCTCTGCGCAACAACTCACATACGTTTGGGCGCTATGCCAAAGCCCAGAGCGACGCCGTGACGAATGAGCTGATCGGGCCGACGAGATCCCTGACGAATGAACAAATCAAGCACGAAAAAGGTATCTTTTATGACGCCCCTATTGGAGACAGCCTTCACCGACTCACGGTGGTGGTCGACGAAGGGGAACTCTTGCAGCTCACCGCGATCCGAGAGTTTTCGACCAAACTCGACTCGGTCATCTCGACACTGCGGGCGCAGGCACATAACACTTGCAAGCATGCGACGGAAGCTGCCTCTGAAACATCTGGCACGAGACATCCCGAGGACGAGGAGGTGAAAAGCCCTCGACTCACACCCGACGATATCGATTACGGAATCGGCAAGCTATTCGACGGGCAGACCAAAGCCGAACGCTGGCTCAACACCCTGATGGACTTCGCGTCTGCTGCCCTTATGCTCCACAAGACATATGATCCTTATGCCACCGCTGAAGAACAGCGTCGGCGTGATACTGCATTACAAAGAGCCGCCGAGCATTCTGAAGTACTCACAGATATCCTCGGTGTGGCCGACCCGCCTGATAAGGGTGATCAGCTAGCCGTTCAGCATGAAGGGGAGTCTGCCATCGATGCCGAGGAATCCAGGACCGAGGATGTGCTTTCGTCTTACGTGCCCGCCGGGTATCAATTACTGCGACCAAATTTGGACCTCATCGTAGAAATATCCTTACGAGATCTTGTCGAATTGGGGCCCAACACAGCAAGACCCGGTACCTCGTCTTCGAAAAACACGGATACCTCTGAATTAGACAAGATTTTAGATCAACTTCAGCAGGAGGAGCGCGGGCTCACGGTCCCGAGAGGATCGCCAGGCAGTGTCACGATTGATTATGGCCTAGCACGGCAGCAAGCCTGCCATCAGCGGATTATCCCGATGATCTTAGGCAGCGCGTCACAGCCCCTGGACGTGGGCCGAGCTCAGCGAAGCTTCTCAGCCGCGATGCGAAGGGCGCTCCATGTTCGAGATCGAGGCTGTGTGGTGCCAGGTTGTCCCCGTCCGTCGAGCTGGTGCGAACCGCACCATCTGGAAGAGTGGGCCCGAGGCGGGGTCACCTCTATCAAAAATGGGGTCCTGTTGTGCCGACAACATCATAGTTCAGTGCACAAGGGCTTTCTCCAGGTGCACATGGAATCGGATGGACGTGCTTCATGCAGTCTGCCGATCCACCTAGACCCCTCACAAACACGCTATCGGAACGTGTATTGGACGGCCTAGTGCCCTATCCTTCACCAATAGTTTCATCTAACCATTCCAAGGCTTGCTTCACACCGGTACGCCACCGAAACGTGGCACGTTCTTCGCCTCTGGTCGGCCCACGATTAATGATACCTATCGGTTTCCGAGCCCGATTTGCATCCAAAAGAATTCGATACCCACTCATCACCGCAAGAGATGACCCAACCACAATCAATGCCCCGGCCTCTGATAGAAGCTCATTGATGGCTATTTTGCGTTGTTTCGGAACGATTTCGCCGAAATACACTACGGTAGGTTTGAGTTTATCTGAACCACAGTTCAGACACCGGACCATCATGAAGTCATCAACCCATCGCTGCGGTATGCGAGCATCGCCGTCGGGATTGATATCAGCGTGTTCCATTTGCCACTGCTCGGCTACGACAGCGTTGGCCTCGTGGAGCCGGTGCCCGAACGCTTCACGATCCTCTTTTACCCCGCAGACGAGACACTCGATCTCGTCCATCGATCCGTGCAATGCAATAACTGGGCTCTGCTGCTTTGAGGTGCGATTCACCTGAGCATCTGCTTTTTGCTGTGTTCTTTGATGAAGTCCATCGACGTTTTGGGTGATGATGCCCGCAATTCTGTCATTGGCGTTCCATCGGGCCAGAATTTCGTGCCCGCGATGCGGTCTGGCCTCCTGCATGTGACGCCACCCAACAAATGATCGGGCCCAATAGCGATGCCGAGCAGCGTCGTCGTGCAAGAACTCTTGATACGTCATGGGACGGGAATGCCGCAGTGAGCCTTCGGGCCCGCGGTAATCTGGGATACCAGAATCTGTTGACATGCCCGCGCCCGTCAAGATCAGAGGCTTCAGGGTCAACAGCTGGGCAAGGCCAGTGGAGGCTACTTGCACATTTTGAGGGGGAGCTGAGTTTCCGACGACTCGCTGCACAGAGCGGATGGCAGCCTGATGCGTTGCGTAGGCTGGATGCTCTTCAGAAAAGGCTGAGCGATCGAAAGAGATCGGCCGGTCAGATGAGCTCGTCATCCGACCGGACCGATCTTTTAAAAATCTCAGGAAACCCTAAGAGATAAACCCCGCTAATACGATGAGTCCTCGTCATACTCGTCGTAGGCGTTATATTTCTCCGCGTATTCGGCGAAGTCGTGGTCATGTCCCCTGTCGGGTTTCTTTCCGGCTAGCTCTCGCTCAAGTGCTGCCAAGTCGGTAGCTGGCGAGAAGTACTTCATGTCCCGTGCCTGACGGGTTGCCTTTGCCTTTTGACGGCCGCGCCCCATGAGCGTGACCCCCTTCGCGGTCTCTGGGTCCTCAGAAGCGGCAACGTAAGGCTCGTGTTGCCGGTGAGGTCTCTTGTTCGTAATGGTTCGTAGTTACCAGGTTAACATGTTTGAGTAGAGTTCGCCCCTCCAGGGCTAAAATGTTTCTGGTATAACTAGCGCTTTCACTCTAAGATCAGCTAATAACCAGCACCGCTCCGCTGAACTCCCCACGTACGAGACCCCTGCGGAGAGAATAAATACTGCTGTCAGGAAGGATGATGGACCGGCATGAGCCCAGCCGCCAACCCGCCCAACTCAGCCGATGAGTCTCCGCTGTCAGCTGAAGACCCCGCCACGCCCTCGCGACGCGAGATCCGCCAACAGCGGGAGCGGCGTTCACGACGAAATTCCTGGATTATCTTCTTTTCTGTCCTCATCGTAGTGCTGGCCATCGTTGGTTTTTTTGTGTACAGCTTCAGCTCCTCCGATAACGGCAGCGCCGAAACTCCTGAGGAAACCACTACGCGGAACCCCTCACCGGGAATCGATGGCTTGATCGCCACGAACGCTTCACCCGAAAACTTCCTGCCGGGCGATTGCCTAGCAAACTACTCAGACGCCAGTCAGCCCGCAGATATCGTTGGTTGCACGACGCCGCATAACGCCCAGCTCATTGGACGTCGACTGTATTCGGAAAACATGACGTATCCCGGCGAAGATGAGCTCCGAGAGTCGTCGGAGGCCTTCTGCGCCGACATCCCGCTGCTTGAAAACACTCAAGCTACCTACTCCATCAACACTTCGCGTCCTTCCGAATACACCTGGGAAACCGAAGGCGACCGTCGCATTGACTGCATTGTGTCGACCAACGATGACACAACATTTTCCGCCTCACTTGTCGAAGAGCCCGCTGTGGACGATCAACGTTCCGAAGAAGAACAGGAACGCGACCCGATCCAGACTGCTGAAGAAGCAGCCGAGGACAACGATGCTGACGATGACGCTTCGCCCACCGAAACGCCAGACACGACCGAGGATGATGAATCCTAGCTGACCCAAACGTCTAGACCGACTGGTGCATTGAGCCCGACCGAACTGGTTGGGCTCAATGCATCTCGGGGTCGCAGCCGTATCAGGTTCGCCTAGTAGGGCTTCGAGTTAGAGGGCGGAGTCCGCTTCATGAGTTTGACTTGTGCGTGTGGTCAATTCAATGCCTTCACCGTCGGCGTCAACCACCACCGTGTCACCGTCAGTAACCCGTCCGGCCAGGATTTCTTTGGCCAACGTGTCGCCAATTTCGCGCTGAATCAGGCGACGCAACGGACGTGCCCCATATGCTGGGTCGTGCCCCGTGCGCGCCAGCCACTCTGCGGCAGTCGGTGTGACCTCCAGACTCAGGCGCCGCTCCGCCAACCGTTCGGCAAGCTGGTCGACCTGTAGATCCACGATCTTGACCAAATCAGCGATGGTCAGCGGATCGAAATGAATCATGTCGTCTAACCGGTTGAGGAATTCGGGTTTGAATGCGGCTCGAACAGCAGCATCAACCCGGGCGTGCTTATCGGCTGGCTCCAGTGTTGCATCCACCAAGAACTCGGACCCCAGGTTTGAGGTCAGAATCAAAATGGTGTTGCGGAAATCGACGGTTCGGCCCTGTCCGTCTGTCAGGCGCCCGTCATCGAGCACTTGCAGCAAGATATCGAAGACCTCCGGGTGGGCTTTTTCGACTTCATCGAGGAGCACCACTGAGTAAGGACGACGTCGCACAGCTTCAGTCAGCTGGCCGCCTTCGTCGTACCCGACATAACCGGGAGGTGCTCCAACCAGTCGGGCCACCGAGTGTTTCTCCGAGTACTCCGACATATCGATGCGAACCATGGCGCGCTCGTCATCGAATAAGAAGTCAGCCAGTGATTTGGCAAGCTCCGTTTTCCCGACCCCGGTGGGCCCGAGGAACAGGAACGACCCGATGGGTCGATTCGGATCGGATACGCCCGCCCGGGAGCGTCGAACGGCATCAGCCACCGACTCCACCGCACGATGCTGGCCAATAAGTCGTTGACCAATGTGGTCTTCCATCTGCAACAGTTTTTCCTGTTCACTGGACAGCATCCGCCCGGCGGGTATCCCGGTCCAAGCCTCAATGACTTCGGCGATATCGTAGGCTGACACCTGCTCTGAAACCATAGGCGGTTCGTCGGCAGGCACCGACGAGTCTGCCGCTTCGGCGGCTTCGAGGTCCTTTTCGACCTGTGGGATTTCCCCATAGAGAATACGCGAGGCCTCCGCCAGGTCGCCTTCACGTTGAGCTTTTTCGGCAGCCGAACGCAACTCATCCAGCTGGACACGCAAATCCCCGGCTTTGTTGAGCGAAGCTTTTTCGGCCTCCCACTTGGCGGTCATGGCAGCGAGCTCTTCTTTGGTATCCGCCAGCTCGGCACGCAGCGCTGCCAAACGTTCCACAGATGCCGGATCAGTTTCGCCTTCCAACGCCAGCTCTTCCATGGTCAACCGGTCAGCGGCACGGCGCAACTGATCGATGGCTTCAGGGGCCGAGTCGATTTCCATGCGCAACCGGGATGCCGCCTCGTCCATGAGGTCTATGGCCTTATCGGGTAGCTGCCGGCCCGAAATATACCGGTTCGACAAGTTCGCGGCAGCGACCAGAGCGGCGTCGGCGATGGCGACCTTGTGGTGGGCCTCGTAGCGTTCCTTCAGCCCGCGCAGGATAGCGATCGTGTCGGCGACGGAGGGCTCACCGACGAAGACCTGCTGGAAGCGCCGTTCCAGAGCCGGATCTTTTTCAATATTCTCGCGATACTCATCGAGCGTGGTGGCCCCGATCAGCCGCAATTCCCCGCGGGCTAGCATGGGCTTGAGCATATTGCCCGCATCCATCGACCCCTCGGCAGCCCCGGCACCCACGACGGTGTGGAGCTCATCAATGAAGGTCACGACCTCGCCGTCGGCACGGGCAATTTCTTCTAAGACAGCCTTGAGACGTTCCTCAAATTCACCACGATATTTCGCACCGGCAACCATCGCACCCAGGTCCAGGGACACCAGGCGCTTACCGCGCAGCGACTCCGGGACGTCACCGGCCACCATGCGCTGTGCCAGTCCTTCAACGACGGCGGTTTTGCCCACACCGGGCTCACCGATCAGCACCGGGTTGTTTTTCGTCCGGCGAGACAGCACCTGGATGACGCGCCGAACCTCAGCGTCACGGCCGATGACCGGATCGAGTTTGCCGGATGCGGCCACCTCGGTCAGATCGGTGCCGTACTGTTCCAGGGCCTGAAAGGTCCCTTCGGGATCTTGGGACGTCACCTTTGTATCGCCCCGGATCGCCTTCATCGCAGCGGTCAGCGCCTGAGCTGTCGCGCCGGCATCACGCAAGGCCTTACCTGTCTCACCGCTATCCGCGGCCAGCCCTAACAGTAGGTGTTCAGTCGAAACGAACTGGTCTTGATTCTCCTGGGCTTGGGTCTGCGCTGCCGAAATCACGGCAAGACCGGCACGCGACAGTTGCGCTTCGGCAACAGATGAGCCCGAAACCTTGGGTAACGCGGCAATCTGGCTTGAAGCTTTGGTCGACACGACCTCAGGATCCACCGAAGCGCCCTTGAGCACGGCGACGGCCACCGAGTCGCGCTGATCCATGAGCGCCTTGAGAATGTGGGCGGGTTCAATCTGCGGGTTGCCAGCGGTAGAGGCATTCATCGCCGCAGCCGATAACGCCTCCTGAGATTTCGTGGTGAATTGCGCCTTCATACATACTCCTTGCTCCCGGTTACACCGGGACTCCACAATCTAAACTTGAGTCTACTTAACTCAACTATTTTTGGGGGAGGAATATTCCGATTTCGCAGTACTAAATTTTGCCAACGACGACGGGGTTAGCTGGCGTCGTCGGTGGGTTCTTCAGGGTCAGCGGAGGTAGCTGCGTCGGTGGGTGACGCCGTCGGGGACGGTGCAGTCTCATCAACTTGGTCTTGGAATGTTTGCTGCAGCTTTTCGGCCTGCGCGCCGAACATTTCCTGGGCCTGTTCTAACGTCACTTGTTCAGCGGTCATGTACATGTGAAATTGTGCATTCACCGACGATCCGCCCACCGCAAGGGACTCGACATCTTCGCCATCTGAAATCTCCAGCAGCATGGCGTCTAACCCCGGCACCTTGGTAAAGGTGGCTTCCGCACCCTCCACCTCGGTCGAGCTCAGCGTCTCGCAGGCATTGGGAATGTCACGATAGATCGCCATCGGTTCGATCGCTTCGACTGTCTCAAAAATCATCGTTTCGACCGCTGCGCCGGATTGGGTTTCATCTTCGTCCCCGTCGTTAGCAGCAGGGGCCCCGCGCATAAATTTTGCCGCAACACCACCAACTGCGGGGGCGGTGAACGAGTTCAATTCTTCCAACAACCGAGCGCAGCTGCCACTGGGGTTGAATTCGCTCAACGTCAGGTACATGGTAACTGGGTCGTCAATAAACCCTTCGACGGGTGGGTCGTGGGCGATCCCCACCAGTTCGCGGTCGGTCACCAATGCTTCGGCATACTGGTCTAGATCCACCTCGGGGGCGGTAGGTGACGCTGTCGCGACGTCCTCGTCCGTTGGGGTCTCGGTCGGCTGATCGGCATCCTGCGAGGTACAGCCGGCAAGGAACATCCCGCCGACGGCAGTTAGGGCAGCAATCCGCAGCGCTTGGCGTTTCACAAACATCACACCTCCACGATACCGCCTGTCTTCGGCAGGACGGGAACTTCAGACACACTACGTGTGCCTCACCACAGGATAAGCTCGAAGGCATGTCAGATTCCGCGGCCGATGCGCATGATTCGCAACCTTCGTCAACGAGACCGTCGGGGCCGAAAAGTGTGGCCGGTTCTGCGATAGCCAAACTCACCCCTGACCGTCCCACCGTGACCTACCAGCACCCGCGTCCAACGTTGTGGTTTGTCATTCGGCGCACGTGGGAACGCGCTATCGCCATGCAAGTCTGGGATGTTGCGGCGACCATGACGTTTTATCTGCTGTTGTCGGTCCTGCCGGCACTGATCGCGTTGACATCCATTGTGTCACTGGTGAATTTCACTGAAGAGACCATCTGGGCGTTTGCCGGGCTCGTCAACGATCTCTTACCCGCCGTCGAGGAGACCTGGGTCGTGGAAACCTTATTCGGTCTCATTGATACCCCCGGCGGACTGACCGCGTTAACATTAGGCCTCATCGGTTCGCTCTACTCGGCTTCGAACGTGGTGGCCGCGTTCCACCGGGCGATGAACCGGATTTATGACACACGCGAAGGGCGACCGTTCATCTATTTCCGGTTCGTGGTGTTTCTGGAAACGCTGGTGTTGATGTTCGCATCCCTGGCGCTGCTGCTATTGGTTATCTTGGGCGGTGACTTTTCGCGTCGGCTCGGCGAAATGCTGGGCTTCACGCAAGAAACAATCGCCACGTGGAATGTGTTGAAATGGCCGCTCATTCTAGCGGTGCTCATTTTCTTAGTGTCCCAGGCATTTTATCGCGGGCCCAACGTGCAGCGGCCGCGCTACCGCGTCATCAGTGGCGGGGCGGCCTTTACCGTGCTTGTGTTGTTCACGGCGATTGTCTTTACCGGCTGGTTGCTGGAACGGATCGCCGTATTTGAACAGCTGTTCAACACCGTCAACGGGATCCTCTATGTGATCGTGATGGTGTGGCTGGCTTTTATCGTCATGCTCGCGGCGGCGGCCTGGGACGCCGAGATGTTGCGTGCCCGGCAATTGGCTTCAGGTCTAGCGGCCTCCGACGAGCTCCAGTTAGCCACCGAGCACACCTGGGTGCTGCGGCAGCTCGATGCCGAAGCAGCGAACCGACGGCACATTTCGCAGATCGTCGTCGAAAATTATCACACCGGGCAGCCGGTGACCCTCACCAAAACCGCGCAACTGACCGAAGCCGAAGGTCTGTGGGCGGTCAAGGAACCCAATTACCCAATATCAACCGGCACCCCTTTTCACACGACAACGTCGTCGTCGGTGCATGACCGCACCAACGACGACGTGTCGAACTAAAGCGCTACGTTAGGCCGCTTTGCGGGCCTTGCGGGCCGCCTTACGTTCTTGGAGCACCGCCTGACGGGCCTCTTGAAGGGCTTTGCGCTGATCCTCGCGTGCCGAGTGGATCGCTTCGACCTTTTGTTCCTTGGCGTGCTGGATTTTGGCAACTTTGCGTTTGGCCGCACGCTTGCGACGCGAGGAAGTGTTCACCAATGAGTCGACAATCATGCTGGCACCAGCACCCAGCAGCCAGCTGTCTTTGGCAATCGAGGTGCCCTCTTGGGTGGGGCGGACACCATCTTCCTGGGTCATACCCGGGGTGTTGAGATACATGTTTAACAGCCCAGCGGAAAACGCGCTCAGCGCCGAACCTGCCAGCCAACCTGGAACCTTTGGAATCAACTGCATCGCACCGACACCGATCTCGGTGACAGCAATGAACCGACGGAACGCTTCAGGGGACATATCAGCCAGCATGGGCACCCCGTTGGCGGCCATCTCCTGGAGGCCTTCGGCTTCCTCAGTGGTGAGGTTTAACTTTCCGATACCGGAGTTCAATACGAATGCACCGGTGGTCAAACGTAACGGCAACTGAGCCAAGCTCATAAGTCTTCCTTCCATTGGGGACTCGTTATCCTTAACTGTAATACTTTCATCCCCAAATCCAACACGTCCCACGTGCGCTGACTGCCTGCACTACGCTAGTCATGCACCAATCCGGTGGTCGTGCAGTTGCTCTCGACCTCAGCTGTTGGCCACCGTCCCCACAGAAAGACTGAACAATACGCTATGACGCCTGCTAAACATCACCGCCCCGATGACGCGAATCATCTTGCCAACGACGAGGTACCGTCGGGATACCAAAAAGTCGAAACCCCTCAGGGCGTCAAGATCGTGCGCGAAGGTCCCGTATCGTTTGTGCGCCGAGAATTAGCCATGTCGCCCAACCGTCAAAAGCTGTGGGAAGAGCACCAGGGCACCACGGTACTGCCGGTGGCGCGATCCTTCGCGGACACCTCAGTGGCCCCCGAATCATATCTGGACGTGGCTTCGGTGTGGGGTCAGGACGGACCGCTGATTGTGGACGTCGGGGTGGGTCACGGTGAGTCGACTTTTGCCGGGGCGCAAGCGCATCCGGAAGCGAACTTTTTAGCCGTCGAAGTGTACCGGCCCGGGCTGGCCAAACTCCTGGACCGAGTCGTCACAGAAGACGTGATCAACGTCCGGATGGTGGAGGCCAACGCCCCGGAGGTATTAGACCACATGCTGCCGGCGGCTTCGGCCCAGGAAGTCTGGGTGTTCTTCTCGGATCCGTGGCAGAAGAACCGGTACCACAAACGTCGGCTGATTCAACCGAAATTCTTGGACCGGGTCGCGCGCGTGCTAGTCGACGGCGGGCTGTTGCGACTGGCCACCGACTGGTCACACTATGCTGCGCACATGCGTGATGTGGCCGAAGCACACGTTGAGTTCGAAAATCTGTATCCGGGCCGGCTGGCCGGCAACGAGTCGCCGCTGACGGCGGCACGCGTGCAGGGCACCGACGATGACAACCCGATGCCAGAGGCACAAGCGCTCGATACCTTGGGCGGTTGGGCGCCGCGGTTCGACACGCGTCCCGTCACCAGTTTCGAGGCCAAGGCACAACGTGCCGGACGCTACATCTTTGACCTGACGTATCGGCGGGTGGACCGCTAATTACCGGCTGACCGAAGCTGCCAGCCAGGTTCGCAGAATGTTTTCGGCCGTGGTGGCCAGGTTTTGCGCGGTGTCGGCCAGGGCGGTGTCGAGGTCTTGGGGTCCGGGCGTGATGCTATGGATTGCCATGATGCCGTGTTCGTAGACCTCGTGCGCGCCGGGACCGATGGCTCCGACGACGGCGATGACCGGGGTGTTGGTTCGACGGGCCACCCCGATGGGCACTTTGCCGGCCAGGGATTGGCCATCGAGTTGTCCTTCACCGGTCAGAATCAGGTCGGCTTGGACCGCGAGCTCATCGAATCCCACCGTATCCAGGACGGCGTCGATGCCGGATTTCAGTTCGGCGTTAAAAAATGCATGCATGCCGGCTGCGAATCCGCCCGCTGCTCCCCCACCGATCAGGTGCTCAACTTCGACCCCTACATCTCGGGCGATCACGGCGGCGGCGTGGGTGGTGGCGGCTTCCAGACGCCGGACCATCGCGTCATCGGCACCTTTTTGTGGTGCAAACGTAGCGGCCGCACCTTCTGGTCCCAGCAGCGGGTTCGTAATGTCGGTCAGCACCGTCATGGAGCGGGGACGACGGACACCCGATGCGTCAATCCGTGCGATCTGGCCCAGGGTGGCGCCGGTGGGCACAAAAGCGCGGCCTGTGTCGTCAAAAAATTTCACCCCGCAGGCAGCGGCTGCACCGCAGCCTAGATCGTGGGTCGCAGAACCCCCGGCACCGACGAGCAGACGGTGAGAACCCAGCCGATTCAGGAGTTCGCCCACCCCGTAGGTGGTCGTGGCTTCGGCGTTCGGTGTCGCGGTCAGGGGCAGGCCCGCGGCGGAAGCCAGCTCGATAACCGCCCGACCGTCGGGGAGCAGCCCGTATGTCGCTGCCACCGGGTGATGTTCCGGGCCGGTGACTTCGACGGTGTGGCGCGTGCCGCCGACAGCGGTCACCAGGGCGTCAACGGTTCCCTCGCCACCATCGGCCATGGGTAGTGCGTTGATTGTCGCCGTGGGCGCGGCACGTCGAATGCCGGTCGCCAGTGCGTCGGCAACTTCCGAAGATGTCAGCGAACCTTTAAACGCATCGGGCATCAAGAAGATGTTCAACTGGCGGGACCGCTTACTGGGTGAGTTCAAAACGTGGCTTATTTAGTGCGTATCGGGGCGCGGATTGTTCTAGCGCGAACCGCACGGCCTGCTCAACACGTTGCTGATCAAAATACTGCCGACGCCGCTCTTCGGAGAATGGCGAGGTCGGTTCGCGGGCGCCGTTGGGCTCTTCTGGGCCGTGAATATTGGTGGTCACCCCGGTCGCGCCGGCGGTGAACGTGCGCGAAAATGACACGTGGGAGCGCATCACGCTAATTTGCTCGAGGAGTTCCCCCACCGTATCGCGCAACTCATCGACTTCGGCTTCGAGTTCCACGATACGGCGGATTCCCTCGAGTGAAACACCGTCACGTGACAACGATTGAATACGACGCAGGCGTTTCACGTCTTCGGCAGAATACCGGCGTTGTCCGCCTGCTTGTCGCGCCGGGACCACCAGCCCCATGCGGTCGTATTGCCGCAGGGTCTGAGGGTGCATATCGGCCAGCTGCGCTGCGACCGAAATGACGTAAACCGGATCGTGTTTGTGACGGTTGACCATTACAACTTAGCCTTCTTTACCAGCTCGGCCCGCGGGTCCACGTCAGCAGTTGCCTCCCGGTACGCTTCGACCGCGGCACGGGCTGCGTCGTTGAGGTTGGCTGGGACGTCAATGACCAGTTCGACCAGCATGTCACCGGTCTGTTTGGTGGTCTTCACGCCCCGGCCGCGCAGCCGCAGCACCCTGCCCGACGATGACCCGGCGGGTACACCGATTTTCACGGTGCCATCCAGTGTCGGTACCTCGATGGTAGTACCCAGTACCGCTTCATCGAAAGATACGGGAACCTTCAGCCGAATATCGTGGCCGTCGCGTTCAAATACCGGATGACTTGCCACCGAGACTCGGACCATCAGATCGCCGCGACCGCCCGAACCTTGTTGGCCTTTGCCTTTGACACGCACCGTCTGACCGTCTTTGACGCCGGCGGGGATGCGGACCTCTTGGTTGGCCCCATAACTGGTGGTGATGTGTTTGGTGGTGCCGCGAATCGATTCCGCAAAGCTGATGGTGGTGCCGGTCTTAATATCGGGCCCCTTTTCGGGAGGTGGTTGTTGAAAACCGCTGAACCCACCACGGCCACCGCCACCAAAACCGCCGAAGATATCACTGAACCCAGCGTGTCGACCGCCACCAGCCTGGCCGAACAGACCCGAGAAGATGTCCTCGAATCCCGCCTGACCACCGCCGGTGCCACCGGCAAAGCGGGCCCCGGATCCCATGGCGCGCAACTGGTCATATTCCTGGCGCTGTTTGGGGTCCGAGAGCACCGTGTTGGCTTCGGTAATTTCTTTGAACCGTTTTTCGGCGGTCGCGTCGTTGGGGTTCGCGTCGGGGTGGTATTTTCGGGCGAGCTTGCGGTAGGCCTTCTTGATTTCGTCGGCGCTGGCGTTCTTGTCGACACCCAAAATGGCGTAGAAGTCTTTTTCTAGCCAATCCTGTGAGGCCATGTGACCCCTCCCCTACTCTTGGCCGGCCGATACCATGACTTGCGCCGCCCGGAGAACACGCTCGTTATACAAGTATCCATTACGGAAGACCTGCACGATATGTTCCTCGGCGACCTCGTCAGAGGGTTGGCGCAGCATCGCTTCGTGATGGACCGGATCAAACGGCTCCCCGACCAGGGCATCACCGTCGTGCTTGACCAAACCAAAGCCTTCCAGCGTGTTCTGCAGCTTGCGTGCGATCGCAGCAAAAGGACCGTCCAAGTCGCCTGCGGCTTCCGCGGCGTCGATGTCATCAAGTACCGGCAGCATCGCTTCGAGCATGCTGTAGGTCGCGTTGTCCTTGGCGACATCACGGTCACGTTCTACACGACGACGATAGTTGACGAACTCGGCTTGCAACCGCTGCAAATCTCCGCGCAATTCGGCGGCCTCATCGGTCGTGGCTGCCTCGTCAACGGCCTCTTCACCGGAGTCAGTTTCAGCCTCTGCGCCGGCCGCGTTGAGAATGTCCTCCACCTGCGACAGCGGGTCAGCGTGTTCTTCATTTTCGGTCTCGGCGGCCTGGTCCTGCTGGCCTGTCTGGTCTTGTTGGTCTTGCTGGGCAGACTGGTCGCGCAGTTCACCGGTTTCTGGGTCGATCCGACGCTTATCGGTGAAACGGATCGGTTCGTGTTCTTCGTTATTGGACTGATCGGTCATGGCTACTCCTTGAAACTCAACAACCAAGGCCGGCCGGAAACCGGCCGGCCTTGGTCATGCAATTACGTGGTGACGTGAAGACTACTTCTTCTCGTCTTCATCAATGACTTCGGCATCCACGATGTCTTCGTCGTCATTGTTGTTATCGGTTGCAGTCTGGGCGGTGTCCTGGTCCGACTGCGCGTAGAGAGCTTCACCGATCTTGGTCTGCGACTGCTGCAGTTTCTCAAATGCAGCCTGCACTTCAGCGTCGTTGTCCTGCTTCTCCAGGGCTTCCTTGAGTGCATCAACGTCGGCCTGAACCTCGGACTTGACGTCCTCGGGCAGTTTTTCGTCGTTTTCTTTGAGCAGCTTGTCAACCGAGTACGCGGTGGTTTCAGCGGCGTTGCGCGCTTCAGCGGCTTCGCGGCGCTTCTTATCTTCTTCCGCGTGAGCTTCGGCGTCTTTGACCATGCGATCAATCTCTTCATCCGACAGCGAGGTACCACCGGTAATCGTCATCGATTGCTCGGCACCGGTCGAGCCATCCTTGGCCGAAACGTGCACAATACCGTTGGCGTCGATGTCGAAGGTGACCTCAATCTGCGGCATGCCGCGAGGCGCTGGCGCAATCCCGGTCAGCTGGAAGTTGCCCAGTGGCTTGTTGTCGCGAGTGAACTCGCGCTCACCCTGGAACACCTGGATATCTACCGATGGCTGATTGTCGTCGGCCGTGGTGAAGGTTTCCGAACGCTTCGTTGGGATCGCGGTGTTGCGCTCGATCAGTTTGGCCATCACGCCACCTTTGGTTTCAATACCAAGCGACAGCGGAGTGACGTCAATGAGCAGCACGTCTTTGCGGTCACCAGCCAGCACACCGGCCTGGATAGCAGCACCTACGGCGACAACCTCGTCAGGGTTGACACCCTTGTTTGGTTCTTTGCCGCCGGCAAGTTTCTGCACCAGTTCGGTGACTGCTGGCATACGGGTCGAGCCACCGACCATAACGACGTGGTCAATGTCTGAAACCGACACGCCGGCTTCCTTAATGACGTCTTCGAATGGACGACGAGTGCGCTCCAGCAGGTGAGAGGTCATGTCCTCGAATTTGGCGCGCGACAGGTGCTCATCGAGGTGGACCGGACCGTTTTCGGTCACCGAGAGGTACTGCAGCGAAATGTTGGTCGAGGTCGCCGAGGACAGCTCTTTCTTGGCCTGTTCGGCGGCTTCCTTCAGACGCTGCAGCGCAATTTTATCCTTGGACAGGTCAGCACCGGATGCCTTGGCCTGTTCCAGCAGCCAATCTACGATGACCTGGTCCCAGTCGTCACCACCAAGACGGTTGTCACCGGCGGTCGAGCGAACCTGAATGGTTGAGAAATCGTCGTCGTCTTTGCCAACTTCCAGCAGGGAGACGTCGAACGTACCGCCACCGAGGTCGAAGACCAGGATCAGTTCGTCTTCTTTACCGCGTTCCAGACCGTAGGCCAGGGCGGCCGAGGTTGGCTCGTTGATAATACGCGAAACGTTCAACCCAGCGATCTCGCCGGCTTCCTTGGTGGCCTGGCGCTCAGCGTCGTTGAAGTATGCCGGCACGGTGATGACCGCGTCGGTGACCTTTTCACCGAGGTATTCTTCAGCGTCGTGCTTGAGCTTCATCAAGATACGAGCCGAGATTTCCTGAGCGGTGTACGACTTGTCGTCAATTTCAGTTTTCCAGTCGGTACCCATGTGGCGCTTAACCGAAGAAATGGTGCGCTCGGGGTTGTTGACGGCCTGACGCTTGGCAATATCACCGGTCAGCACTTCGCCACCCTTGGTGAATGCAACGACCGACGGGGTGGTGCGAGCGCCCTCAGCGTTGGCGATAACCGTTGGGTCGCCACCTTCGAGGACGGCGACCACTGAGTTGGTCGTCCCGAGGTCAATACCTACAGCACGTGACATATGGAATCCTTTCGTAACAAATACTTTGCAGTATCAAAACTTTGCGAGCCTGCTCCTTGAGCTTTCATCACTCAACTTGCCACAGTGAGCGGCCTGATGTCAAACCAAACCTGAGCCGAGCAGACTCAACTTTCTGTCTGCCATATGCAGCGCATAGGGCGCGAAAATTATTCCCGACCCGCGCACCTGTGACGCGCCACACGCAGCTGCTATACCCTTCTAGCGGCCCACAGTGTGCCCTACGATTGAGGCATGTCGCATTACTCTGCAGCTCACCCCCTGATCATCGGGATTGACGGCCGCTCCGGCTCTGGAAAAACCGTCCTGTCGAAAGTCCTGGCCGAAAATCTCTCCGCCGATTACGAGGTCACCGTGCTGCGGCTCGAGAACCTCTATCCCGGGTGGCAGGGATTACAGGCCGGGATGGAAACGTTCAGTCGTGACGTCCTCCCGAAATTAGCCGCAGGCGAAACCGCGACGTATCAGACCTGGGATTGGCATGCCGACGACCAGCCCGACGGCGGCCCCGGGCCAGAAGTGACCACGAAACCAACCGAGGTCATCATTTGCGAGGGGGTCGGAGTCGGTGCCCGAGCCAACCGCGAGCTGCTGGATGTGCTCATTTGGTTGCGCGTGCCCGATCAGGTGCGGCATGACCGGGCGATGTCGCGCGATGGCGACAGCTATCGGGGGAAGTGGGACACCTGGGCGGCCCAAGAACGTCGGATGCTGGATCAAGACCAGATTTATGACGCGGCAGACCTTGTCCTGGTGGCCGATGAGCCCGACGAACGGCATCACACCTCGGCCTTGGCCGTGGTCAAGGCGTTATTGGGCGTGGATCGCAGCGTGACGGGCCCGTCGGAATCCGATTAATTATTGCAGCGCCGAGGTCAGCCGGAAGACATTATCGAGCCAGCGCTTATATCGCGGGCGCGCCAGCCAATCTTTGAGCATCAGGTGCTCGCATTTGTCCTGGTACATGTCGATGATCGCATCGAGTTTGGCGACCTCTTCGGCACCCACGACCATGACGGTCAGCTCCGAGTTGAGTGAAAACGACCGCATATCCATATTGGATGAGCCAAACACCGCAACATCGTCGTCGATGGTAAACATTTTGGAGTGCAAGACGTCCGGATCCGGGTAGCGATAAATGTGGATGCCGGCCCGCAACAGTTGCTCATAATAGGACTGTTGGGCGTGCTGAACCGCCATCTGGTCTGCGCGCCGGACCACCAGCACTTCCACGCGCACCCCGCGCTGGGCCGCTGTGGTCAGGGCGTAGAGCATTGAATCGTCGGGTACCAAATACGGAGTGACCACGCGGATGGTGTGCTGCGCGGCGTAAAACAAATGGTTGAAGGCCCGCAGATTATTCTCTTGCGAAAACCCCGGACCCGATGGGAGCAGCTGGGCCGCTGGTCCTTCGTGGTCCTCAATTTCGTCTTCGGTCACATCGCGCAGTTCGTGGTGCAGTTGTAACCCGGTTTCCGAAAACCAATCGGTGGCAAACACGACGTCCAGGGACGCGACGGTCGGGCCTTCCACGCGGGCCATCATGTCCACCCAGTGTCGGTTGAGCCGGTGTGCCGAGGGACGTTTATACCCGGGTTCGATGAGATTGATCGATCCGGTATACCCCACCAGCCCGTCGACCACGATCATTTTGCGGTGGTTCCGTAAATCGGGGCGCTGGTACTCGCCGCGCCAAGGTCGGACCGGCATCAACCGGTAATACTCAATGCCATCGGCGTCCAGCCGTTTCAGCAGGTGCCGGTAGCCTTTGACCCGGGCGGTGCCGATATGGTCAAACAGCAACCGGACCTTCACCCCGCGTTGGACGGCCCGAGCCATTGCATCCAAGACTAAATCAGCGTAGCCGGGCCGGTGTTTGGGGTCGGTGCCGATGATGTAAAACATCACGTTGACATAGTTGGTGGCCCGATCAATATCGGCGGCCATGCGTTCGAAGGTGCGCCGGTAGTCGGTGAGATACTCAAAGGTGTTGCCGTCCAGCATCGGAAAGCCCGTCAGCCGGCGAGTTAATTTCGAACTGGCGGCCACATAATCCGGGGCGGCACCGACTTGGTCGGGCAGATCAAGGTGGGCCGTGGCACGCCGCAGTTCTGAATTTACCGCGACCTGACGCGAGCGGCGCTGACCACCTAGCCGGTGCGAACCCAATAAGAGGAACACCAATAACCCGGGAATCGGGAAGAAGAAAATAATCAGCAGCCACGCCATCGCAACCGCGGGGCGTCGATTTCCCGGCACAATACCCAGCAGGGCAATACGGATGGCCATATCGGCGCTGGTAAATAACACCCGCACCCAGAATGGAAAATCCGCGAAATCTGCCACCGACGAAATCATGCCCACCAGTCTAAGCGAACGTGCCACAAGAGCCGTCAAATTCGCTGGTCATCATAGAAATTATCCGATGGCGCCTGCGTCCGATACTGTAAGAGAGGGGCGCCTGAAGTGTCCGGATAACTGCAATACGCGAGGGTGAATATGGCAAAGCTTTTGTATCGGTTGGGACTCAGCTCAGCGAGGCGGCCTTTTGCGGTGATCTTTACCTGGCTGGTGCTGCTGGCCATCGCCGCGGGTTCGTTCCTCACCTTCGGCGGGACCCTGGTGTCGACCGTGGATATCCCGGGCACCCCGACCGCACGAACCACCGATCGGCTCCAAGAAGAGTTCCCCGAGGCCGCACGTGGGACCGGTAACGTGGTCTTTCAGACCCAAGACGGCAGCTCCTTCACCGACGAACAGCGCGCCCAGATCGAAGACGTGCTTGATGATGCGCGAGGCGTGGCGGGTGTCGAAGATGTGGTCAATCCCTTTGAGACCGACGCCGAGCTGACCGATCAGCAACAGCAGCTGCAAGACGGACGGACAGAACTCGAGGACGCGCGCGAGCAGTTAGATGCCGCGCCCGAACAATTGAGCCAAGCCGAAGATGAACTGGCCGCTGCCGAAGCAGATTTGGATGCGGCCCAAGAACAACTAGACGCCGGCCGTCAGCAGGCGCTGGATGCCGGCATGCCCGAAGCCGCCGTCGACCAGCAATTCGCGCCCCAACAAGCCCAGTTGGATGCCGCACGAGAAGAACTCGAGGCAGGCCGCGCAGAACTTGAACAAGAACAGGCCAACTACGAAGAGGGCCGCACCGAAGTGGCCGAAGGCGAAGAACTCTTAGACCTCGGCGAACGGCTCATGGCCTCCACCAATGACTACTCCCTGGTGTCCGACGACGAGTCGGCAGCGGTCGCCACCGTCCAGTTCGTGGACCAGGACATGGATGTCACCCCCGAGATTCGACAGGCACTGATCGCCACCCTGACCGATGCTGACATCGATGGTATTGAAGTTCTGCCGTCGCAAGAACTGTCGATGGCCGTGCCCGATGTGTTGGGCTGGGCTGAAGTCGTCGGCCTGGTGGTGGCCGGCATTGTCCTGGTGATCATGTTGGGGACCTTCATCACCGCCGGGCTGCCCCTGCTCAACGCCCTGGTGGGTGTCGGGGTGGGCGCCCTGGCGGCCATGGCGTTCTCCTCGGTCGTGGAGATGAGCTCGGTGACCCCTGTGTTGGGCGTGATGCTCGGGTTGGCCGTGGGCATCGACTACGCGCTGTTTATTGTGCACCGGCACCGCACCCAGCTCAAAGCCGGGATGCCACTGCACCAGTCCATTGCGATGGCGAATGGCACCTCCGGCAACGCGGTGGTGTTTGCCGGGTCCACCGTGGTCATCGCCCTGCTGGCGTTGAACCTCACCGGAATCCCCTTCTTAGGACTAATGGGAACCGTCGGCGGGTTCGTCGTCATCATCGCCGTGCTGGTGGCCATCACCCTGACCCCGGCAATGCTGTCCCTGTTAGGCCGTCGCGCACTATCCAAGCGCGAGCGCATCGCACTGGCCGACCGAACCCAGCGCGCCGCACCGACCAAGCCCCTGAAACCGATGTCCAACGCGCGGGCCATCCTCACCGCAGTCGCGACCATCGCCGTCTTGGCCATCATCGCCATCCCGGTATTCTCGATGCGACTCGGTATCCCGGACGGTTCTGCAGAGTCTCCCGAGTCCACCGAGTACCAGGCGTATGCCGCCCAGTCCGACAACTTTGGGCCCGGTTTCAACGCCCCGATTGTTGCGGTCGCAGATATTCCGGCCGACCTCGACGAGGCCGAGTTATTGGAAACCACCGCGGCCCAGGCCGAACAGATTGCCGAGTTGGACCAGGTGGCACATGTGGTGCCGGTTGGGGAAAACGACGCGGGCGATCTGCTGATGTTTCAAATCATCCCCACCCAGGACGCGAACCACGAGTCCACCGTAAATCTCGTCTATGAACTGCGTGACCTCGAGCCTGCCGGTGAAGTCACGAATTTGGCACTGGCCGGGCAGGCGACCGGCGTCATTGACATCTCCGATGCGCTAGCCGAGGTACTGCCCCTGTACCTGGGGGTCGTGGTCGGGCTGTCGCTGCTGATCATGGTGATCGTGTTCCGCTCGCTGGTGGTCCCACTGATTGCCTCGGGCGGCTTCGTCTTATCCGTGGGAGCCGCCATGGGTGCGGTGGTCGCGATCTACCAGTGGGGTTGGCTGGGTGAAGCCTTTATGGTGCACAACCCGGCACCGGTGCTGTCGTTTCTCCCCACCATTATGATCGGCGTGCTCTTCGGGCTGGCAATGGATTACCAGTTATTTATCTCTTCGGGGATGCGCGAAGCGTACGCGCACGGTACCGAAGCCCGCCTGGCCGTCCAAAAGGGCTTCGTTCAGGGCCGTGCCGTCGTGGCCGCCGCCGCCATCATTATGGTCTCGGTCTTCGGTGGGTTCGTCTACGCCGACGACCCCTACATTCGGCCGATCGGCTTCGGGCTGGCCATCGGGGTCCTCTTCGACGCGTTCTTAGTCCGCCTCCTCATGGTGCCCGCCCTGATGCACCTGTTGGGCCGGCACGCCTGGTACCTGCCCAAGTGGTTGGACCGCATCCTGCCGAATGTCGACGTCGAAGGTGCCGCCCTGACGCAAGCTGAACCGGACGCTGCTGCCGGTCGGGACGAAACGCGCACCGAATCGCCCGTTCCAACAACCACCCGCAACGTCTAAGCTGGAAGAAGTCAACCCGCGAGAAAGGCAAACCCATGAATGACATGATGCAACGTCTCCTGCGCACCGGAGTCTCCATTGGCGCCGGTTTTGTCGCCACCAAAGCTGTCGAAGCGATTTGGAAAGCTGCCACCGGCGACGACGAAGCCCCAAACACCGACGACGATCAAGCCACCCTGTTGCGCGTCGTAACCTTCGCAACGATCTCGGCCGGCGTCTCAGCGCTACTCGAGGTCGGTTCGCAGCGTCTGGTCTCCAAAGCCGTGAACAAACAATCGAATAAACAGCCCAAACAGTTGGGTCGCTCCGAGGTTTAAACGCAAGCTTCCTATGCTGCAGCGTCGATGCACTCGGCGCTGCAGCACTGTTTTAACCGACAGCTGTGAGGGCGGGTAGCAGACCTACCAGAACGCCCGCGCCGTTTCGGTCTCCTGGGCGATCTCGGTGAGCCCAGCATCCACCACCCGCACCGGATGATCCGCTTGCGCCCACTGATCAGGCGTAGGCACCTGGACTCGGACCCGGAACTCATCGGCTCGCCAGGATTCAAGCACGGCGCGTGCGTGGGCGTCGTCGTCAGCGCTGGCAATGAGCCGTTCATAGGCCAGCTGTCCCGCATGACCCACCTGTGCAGCGGCCTTCCCGGTGGACAGCTCGACGTCAGGGTTCAGTTCGATGGTGACCACCGCATCGTCCTGAGTCGAAGCATGAAGCCGGGGTAGCTCGGTGCCGCCAACTTGTAATTTCTTCAACTGTGGCGGCAAGGGTGCGACCGGACCCGGTACGAACGCTCGGACCGCAGCGCTACCAGATGCGACCGTGACACCATCGAGGGCTTGGACATCGTCCCAGCGTTTATTTTCCGCACGCCGTGCCACCTTCCGAATCCACCCGGCCCGCCAGTGCGCGACCGCCTCGGCCCAGGCGCCATCGACACTTGTGGTGCGCGGATCGTCCAACAACCCCACCACCGCGCTGGCAGCAGCTTCCAACACATCAATATGGTTGGCGGGATGTTGTTTATCGCGTTGGATGACCAACTGCATGGCCCAAGGGTGCTCGTGATCGGGCCGATCGGGACGTGAAACCGGATGACTCATACGGTCTACTCTAGCCATCGCGGCGTCACCGGGATCTAGGGTGGACACATGAACATATTGCCCGACGACTGGAGAACCTGGCGCCGACAATCCCCCTTGAATGGTCGCCGTCCTACCAAAACCGAACTCGCCGATGCGGCCGAGCAACAGCTGCGCTTGGATGATCTGCTGCCCTACCCCAACGACGCCGACAACGCCGGACTGTTGCGCTTGCTGATCGTCGGGACCAATCCCAGTCCGTGGGCGGCTGCCGTTCAGGCGCCCTTTGCGCGCCCGGGCAACCGGTTCTGGAAATCGTTACACGCCGGCGGTATCACCCCCACCCTGGTGAATGATTCCAACGGGTTAGACCACGAGGATGAGCGGATGATCGCCGAACGAGGCATCGGCTTGACCAATATTGTGTCGCGTCCAACCTCGCGGTCTTCTGAACTGTCGCGCGATGAATTGCAGGCCGGCTGCGACCGACTGGTCCAGCGGGTGCGAGTGTTAGAGCCGAAGGTCGTGGCCTTCACCGGGATCACCGCGTTCCGAACAGCTTTCCAAAAACCCGCGGCCGTGTTGGGCCTGCAAGATACGACCGATCTTGACGGCTGGCCCGCGGAAACCCAACTTTGGGTGGTGCCGGATCCCAGCGGTCTCAACGCTCACGAATCCGTTGCGTCCCTGGGCGAGAAGTGGGCCGAGGTCTGGGCCGCTGCCACCCGTTAGACTGGCCCCAAAACCCGCACACGATGTACTCCAAGACCGTGCTCCAAGGGAGGTCCGATGAACACTACCGACCGAACCATTTTGCTCACCGGTGCAACCAGTGGCTTAGGCCGTGCCGTTGCCGACACGCTCGCCAACCAGGACGTCCGGCTGATTCTGCACGGCAGAGACTCCGAACGGTTGGCGACCGTGGCCAGCGAACTCGCCGATGCTCCGGCCCAGATTGAGCTGGTGCAAGCTGATCTGAGCGACCTGAACCAGGTGATGCGGTTGGCCGATGACGTCGCTGAGCTGACCGATCATCTAGATGTGCTGGTCCATAATGCAGGCGTGGGAAAAGGGGCAGACGATACCCGCGAACTCTCCGCCGATGGGTATGAGCTGCGGTTGGCGGTGAACCACCTGGCCCCGTTTGCGCTGACCCAGCGGCTATTGCCCCTGCTTGAGATCGGAGCACCGAGTCGGATAGTCAATGTCGCCTCCGGGGCACAGCAGCCGATCGATTTCGCCGACCCCCATCTGGAGCACGGCTATTCGGGCAACCGGGCCTATGCGCAGAGTAAGTTTGCGATGGTCACTTTCGGGTTTGCCCTGGCCAAGACCCTGTTGTCCGATGTGGTGACCGTTAACAGCTTGCACCCGGCCACGTTGATGCCCACGCGGATGGTCAAAGAAGGCTACGGGCGCACAGTCGATGATTTGGACACGGGAGTCGACGCGGTGCTCAACCTCATCAACAACCCCGGGCTCGACGGGACCACGGGCCAATATTTCTCCATCCAGCAGCCGGCTGCTGCCCACCGTGAAACCTATGAAACCGAAACCCAACGACGGCTATGGCAGCTCAGCGAAGAGCTCACCGGGGTCCAATACTAACGGCGGTCTTGGTGCGGGTGTTGGCGCTGTTGTTGCTCCGCATCGGCCCGGTCTTGGGCTTGCACCGCCTGGGCGAGATCATCGACGGCAATATGGGCCGGATCGAGGTGGTGTGAGCGATAGGTTGCCCGACCGACCATGTGTGCTGACACCGGCGCGGTGATCAGTTGGGCCAGCCAGGCGACAATGAGCACCGGGATCACCGCCCAGGTTTCCAACGCGAAACCCAGCCCGGCCAACGCCAGCAAAAGCCCCAGCACTTGGGGTTTGGTTGACGCGTGCATGCGCGACAGTACATCGGGAAAGCGCAGCAGACCGAATCCCGCGACCGCGGACAGTAGCGTCCCCAACACCAGAAGGATGGCCGCAACGATCTCCATCCACGAGTCATAGGTGAGTTCCATTAGAGCTCACCGCCTGTTGGAGCGTGTTGCGGTTCGGGCTCGGATTGGTTGGCGTGTGCGCCTTCTACGGTGAACCGCGCCAACGTGGTCGAGGACAGGAACCCGATGAGCGACGCGGCGACCACCACGACGATGAAGTGGGTGTGCTCGTTGAGCGCCATCCAAACGGTCAGTCCCGAGGAGAACACGATCAAAATGACATCGAGGGCGATCGCGCGGTCCAGCAGAGCCGGGCCGCGGATGATCCGGTAGAGGGCACCCAGTGCACCAAATGCCAGAAACGCCAGGCTTATCCAGCCCGCCAAGGCCATCACACTCATGAATTCTCCTCCGTCTCGGCGATCTCGATGGGCACCTCAAGTTCGGAATGCCGACGGATGACCCCATCACCGGCTCGATCCTCGGCCTTGACCAAGGCGTAGTCTCGCTTGGAACCGAAGCCACGAATCATCTGGGCCTCGATGTCCAGGGATTCTACGCGGAAGGCTTCGGCCGCATCCTCGTCGGGGACGTCGATGACGTGCAAAAACAGGGTCGAGCTGGGACGGTCAACGTCAATGACCAAGGAACCGGGAATCAGCGCATAGACGTGGCCCACGAGCGTGAGCAGTAAGTCGTCTTGGGTGCGCAGTTTGACCGCGACCACGGAGTTGATCACTTTCGGACCCGGTTTAATCGATTTGACCGCAACATCCCAGGTGGCAGCGACAATTTTCCACAGGAAATACAGCGCGAATTTCAGCGAATGGAACACGTTGAACCGGTCGGCGAATGGGACCGGTGGCAACGGTAACGCCAACATCACGGCGACACTAAATATGATGCCCAGCACGATGGTTGGCAATGTGATGTCTTGCCAGAGCGCCACCCAAATGAACGTCAGCGCGACCACCATGGGCCATTGCGACCGTCGGGTTCGTTTATCCTCAATGGACGATGGCGCATCTTCGTGGTCGGTGCGCCGGTTGGCTGGGGTATGCGTCACGAGTCGTCGCCTCCTTCCGAACCTTGAGCCGAGCCGGCACCGTCAGATCCGGTGATCCCCCAGGCTTCTAACTGGTCGGCTTCCAGCTGCGCTTCTTGGGCGGCTTCTTCGCCCAGTACCGCCTCAATATACGGGGTGCGGCGGATCATGTCATCGGCGGCTTCGTTGGCAAAATCGAAGAGCGGACCGGCCACGATGGTTAACGCGACCCCCACCCCAACGAGGGCAACGGTTGGCGCGACCAGCCCCGGGGAGTCCTGGCGCAACGGTTTTCTGCCGTTCTCGGCACGTTTGGCTTCTTCCATCCCGCGCATGGCGGGATCTTCGGCGTCCTCGATGGGGCGCCAGAACACTCGGGTCCACACGCGCATCATAACGATCAGTGTGAGCAGCGATGTCAGGATGGACGCTGCGACCATGACCCACGCCAATGGTGACCCGTTCACCACGCCACCTTCGACCAAACCGACCTTGCCGATAAACCCGGAAAACGGTGGGATGCCGCCCAGGTTGAGCGCCGGGACGAGAAAGAGCACGGCCACCAGCGGCGAGATCTTTGCCATCGAACCCAGGCGTTCGACATTTGCCGAACCGGTGCGGTATTCAATGAGTCCGGTGACCAAAAACAGGGAGGTTTGAATGGTGATGTGGTGGACAACGTAGAACACCGTCGCCGTCAGACCGATATGGTTTGCGACCGCAACACCGAAAAGCATGTAGCCGATGTGGGACACCAGGGTAAACGACAGCACACGTTTGATGTCGAACTGCACCAGGGCGCCCAAGATGCCAACGATCATCGTCAGCCCGGAGATCACCAATAAGAGCGTATTGACCCGGTCACCGGGGAACAGCAAGGTCTCGGTCCGGATGATCGCATACACCCCGACTTTGGTCAGCAACCCCGCAAACACGGCGGTCACCGGTGCCGGTGCGGTCGGATAGGAGTCCGGTAACCAGAACGACAGCGGGAACACCGCGGCCTTAATACCGAACCCGACCAGCAGCATCAGATGTAATACCTGTTGTAAGTCCGGGTCGAGGTCGCCCATTTTGAGCGCGACGTCCGCCATGTTGACGGTACCGGTTGCACCGTAGATCATCGCGATGGCGATCAAAAAGATGACTGAGGAGACCACCGAGACGACCACGTAGGTCACCCCGGCTCGCACACGGGGCCCGGTTCCCCCGATCGTCAGGAGCACGTAGGAGGCGACGAGCAGGATTTCGAATCCGACGTAGAGGTTGAACAGATCCCCCGCTAGGAACGCGTTGGAGACGCCTGCGGTCAAGATTAGGAACGTGGGATGGAAGATCGAAACGGGTTGCTGCGGTGATTCGTCGCTTCCGACGCCCTGGGCCGAGGAAAACAGCAGCACCAGCATGACTACGATCGAGGAGATCACCAGCATCAGGGCCGAGAACCGGTCAACGACCAGGGAAATGCCAATCGGGGCTTCCCATCCACCCATCAGCACGGATTCGGCACCACCGTGGACCCACACATCAGCCAGCAGCCAGATCTCCAGAGCCAGGGTCACCGCCAGGGTGGTGAGGGTGACGACAATCTGGCTGACGGGTTTGCGTACCAGCGTGAAAGCGATCGCTGCCCCCAAGATGGGCAGCAGCACCGATAGTGGCGCCAGAGATACTACAGAGAACTCAGTCACCAGCGCTCACCATCTTTCGGATCATTACCCGGCACCGCTGGGTCGTCTGGGGTGGTGAGTTCGTAGTAAATATTGGGGTCCTCATGGTCTTCGAGGAATTCGGATTCTTCCGTAGCGATGTCAGCGTCATCTTCGGCGTCGTAGGCTGGCTGTTCGGCAACCTGGACGTCCTCGATATCCACCTGGACCTCGTCGCGACGAGCAAGCACCCAGGAACGGTAAATCAGCGCCAGCAAGAACGCGGTCACGGCGAAACCGATCACAATGGAGGTCAAGGTCAGTGCTTGCGGTAGGGGGTCGAAGTATTCTTCATCGGCCACGCCATCGGTGACGATCGGCGGGAACCCAGCCGGTCCGGCCATGATGATGATCAACAGGTTGGCCGCGTTGGTGAACATCATGATCCCGAACAGGATCCGGGTTAGGGTCCGGTCCATCAATAGGTAGATCGCGGCCGCAAACATCACGCCCATGATGAGCAACAGGATGGCATCAATGGTCACTGCGTCCTCCTGCCTGCGCGCTGGCTCGAGCAGCGGCCATGCGCTGTTCAGCTTCCGCGCGGTCACGGGTTTCTATTTCATAGCGCCGGTCGACTTCCGAACCCAGGGAGCGCAGCACATCGATAACTAATCCGATGACCACCAAGTAGACCCCGATGTCAAAGACCATGGCCGAGGCAAAGTGTACGTGGCCGAAAAACGGTAAGAGCACTTCGACATCGTAGGCCTGGAAGACCTGGCCGCCAAAGAACAGCGGGACAACCCCGGCAAGAGCTGCAATCGCCAGGCCCGAGCCCAAAATAATCCCAGCGGGGATCTTGATCGCTTGTTCGAGCTCGAATCGGCCACCGGCCACATACCGGATCGCAAAGGCGATACCCGCCAGCAGCCCCCCGGCGAAGCCTCCACCGGGGAGGTTGTGCCCGGCGATGAGCAAGTACACCGAGACCAGGATGATCGCGTGGAAGATCAGGCGGGTGATGACTTCGAAAATAATCGAACGCCGCTCGGGCGCCAGCGTCGCGCCGGCGACAATCCAGGGCTGGCGCTGGACCTTGAAGAAGTTCGCGAAACTTTTGACTTCGGCCTCGTTGAGCGGAATTTCGGCGACGCGGTATGCACCCACCGTACCGGCGGCTATCTCACTGGCAGTTTTGCGGCGTTTCTCCCGTTCGGCGATAAATACCAAGGATGCGACACCCGTGGCTGCTGCGGCCAGCACTGTAATTTCGCCAAAAGTATCCCAGGCACGCATATCGACCAGGGTGACGTTGACGATGTTCGTCCCGCCGCCTTCGCTATACGACAGGTCTGGCATGGCCAAGGAGATCGGATCTGCGGTCCGCGAGGCCATCACGGTGGCACCGACCCACATCATGATGAAACCAAAAGCGATCGCCAATAAGGCCCGCGCCCACTGGTTGTCGTGTTTCTCGTGCACCTTGGGGATGTCCGGGGGCAGCACGCGCAACCCGAGCACCATCGCAACGGTCAACACCGATTCGACCAGGAGCTGGGTGAGCGCCAGGTCCGGTGACCCTTGGATCGCAAAGATCGCGGCCAGACCGTAGCCGGTCGTGGAGACTAACAGCACCGCCCAAAAACGTCGTTTGGCGCGAATGGCGGCGATGGCGGCCATGATCATCACCACGGCAACCAGCAAGTGCACCGGATGACCGGTGAGCATCCAGTCGCCAAAGAAGGCGGCATTCGGTAGTGAGATCGTGGTCGTATCCGCGTTGGTCGGGAACAACATGATGGCCAACGGCGCTATCACGGTCACCGCTAAAATGATGTACAGGTAGAACGAGAGGTCACCGCGCTGGGTACGACCGGTTATCCAGATCGCCGCATCGTCTAACCGCGCCATTCCCGCGCGATAGACTCGCGACATATCGATCCAGGTGGGCACAGCTTCTTGCGCCTCGTACACCTGGCGGCGCAATACAAACAGCAGCAAGCCCGTCAGAATAATCCCAATGGACAGCCCAAGCACCAGGTTGAAACCATGCCATAACGCAAGTGGTTGGATGTATTCCCCGTCGATGAGTGGGAAGGTTTGGCTGTAACCATACGGGAGCGCTCCGACCCAGCCTGGCACCAGGGCCGCCACAATACCGGCTGCCGACAGCGCACCGGCTGGGATCATGCCCAGACGACCAAAGCCTCGCAGCGCGGGGGTGGCAGGGACGTCGACGAGTTCGCCTCCGGCCACGATCTTTTTGGTGGCAAATGCGGCCCACATGAAGCGTGCTGTGTAGGCCACGGTCAGCACCGAACCCAGCACGACGACGACCAGCGGTGCCCAGCTCCAGACTGCGCCCCAGAAGTTTGGTCCGGCGGCCAGGAAGGTGTCACTGCGCCACAGGGCCCAATCCAGGGAGGCTTGCATAACGGTTTCTTTGCCGATGAACCCGAACAGGGGTGGCACGCCAGCCATTGAGAGTGAGGCGATGGCGGCGATCCAAAACAGTGCCGGGTGGGATTTTCGCAGACCCGAGAGCTTATGCAAGTCTCGAGTTCCGGTGATTTTGTCGATGGCACCGACGACCATGAACAGGGGCGCTTTGAATAACGAGTGCGCCAGCAGCATGGTCAGCCCGGCAATCGCCCCGCTGGCTGTGCCAAGCCCGTTGGCGATCATCAAAAAGCCCAGTTGCGATACCGTCCCGTAGGCCAGGATCAGTTTGATGTCGTTCTGGCGCAGGGCACGCCAGCCGCCCAGCAGCATCGTCCACATGCCCACGCCTAAGACCAAGACCTGCCAGACGGTTTCCCCGGCGAAGGCCGGTGCGAAGCGGGCAACAAGGTAGATACCGGCTTTGACCATCGCTGCGGCGTGGAGATAGGCCGAGACGGGAGTCGGAGCGGCCATAGCGGCCGGGAGCCAGAAGTGGAAGGGAACTTGGGCAGACTTGGTCGTCGCGCCAAGCAGGATGAGAGCAATGGCCCAGGTGATGTAAGCGCCGGCGTAGTCTCCGGTGAGTAAATCGGCTCCTTGAGCCACGATTTCTGAAATACGGTATGTACCGGCCGCATGGCCGAACATCACCAGGCCGATGAGCATCCCGAGGCCACCAAATGTGGTGACGATGAGCGCCGTCATGGCTGACCGGCGGGCAAAGATGCGGTGGGCTTGGTACCCGATCATCAGAAACGACAGGATCGAGGTGATTTCCCAAAACACGTAGAGCACCAGCAGATCGTCGGTGACGACCAAACCGAACATGGCCCCGGCAAACGCCATGAACTGAGCTGCAAAAGAGCCCAAACGAGGTTCATCGGCGACGAAGTAGCGCGCACAATAGACCAATACGGCTGCCCCGACGCCCAACACGATGAGGCCGAGAAATGCGCTGAGGGTGTCTAGGCGGAACGATAATTGGATGCCGAGAAACGGGATCCAGTCCCAGGTTTGCACGAGGTTGGAATCATGATTATCGGCGGCGGCACCCGAGGCGAGCAGCTCCTCGGAGGCAAGAACTTTCGGTAGCTGGGTGGCTAACCAGATGAAACCGGCTGTAGGTACCGCTGCAAGAAGCAGGAAGCCCGAACGTCCCGTTTTGTGAATAATCAGGGGCGCGACGAGCGCAACCAGAAAGAGTGCAAGCAGCACAATCAGCACGGTTGCCTCCGTGAGGTCTAGGGGACGGTCACCTGCTTAACCTTACATAGTGACGACCACCTTCTGTACACGGCTGGCTGAATCATACACGGCAACCCATCCCGCTTTAGGCTGGTTTTATCTGTTCTAGTTGGTTTTATCCCGACCTAATTGGATCTAAAACATTACCTAAATCACTTCTGTGTTACTCAAGAGTCGTCTGGGCACGTTGGCGATATCCTGACGGCACCGGGCCCGGAGGGAGTGACACAGCCAGATCGTGGGGCGCAGATACGGGAACACGGGGCGGCGGCTCGTTACGGTGAGCTCAGCACCACAACAGCTGAGTCAGGCAATAACGGGGGGCTTACCGTTCAATAACTGAGCGGTGGAAATTCAAGTGCGACTTCGACGCCGTGGGACCCCGTTGATTCTGGTACCGGTTGAGGTTTGGACCGGTTCCGTAGGGATGTTCTGAAGCCGACGTTAGAGCGAAAAAGGCCATTTGTCCGATTTTTGAACCCGGCCAAAGTTTGATGGGCAGCGTGGACATGTTCGATAGTTCTAAGGTGATGTGCCCAGAGAATCCCGGATCAATGAACCCCGCGGTGGAGTGGGTTAGCAGACCGAGTCGACCCAGGGATGATTTACCCTCGAGCCGGGCCGCAACATCAGCAGCTAAGGTGACCTGCTCGTAGGTGGACCCGAGAACGAACTCACCGGGGTGAAGAATGAACGGCTGATCCGGTTCGACTTCCACCATGCGTGTTAACCCGGACTGCTCTTCGGCGGGGTCAATGAATGGATAGTTGTGGTTGTCGAACAAGCGGAAGAATCGGTCCAGACGAACATCGACACTGGCTGGTTGCACCATGGCCGTATCTAGAGGGTCCAGGCCGATCCGCCCAGATTCCAACGATTGTTTAATATCTCGATCCGATAAAAGCACAGCTTAACGGTATCGCACTCCGCATCGGTCGCATCCATTGTGGCGCTTGTCCGACTATCGTGTGCGGTCCTCGCCTAGAAGATCAGGGCCTTTTCGTCGGGGAAGTCGAGTTGTTCGTCTAAATTCGGGGCGATCTCCAGGTAGGACGGCTGCCCATCGTCGACAAACAACATGACGATCCCATCCGAAACGAAGGCCTCCAAGATAACTTGAGACCGCCCAGCCGCAACCGGCTTGTCGTCGATGAGCAGCTGGAATGAAGGGCATTTGCCGCAATCGCAGGGCTCTCCAGCGCTGATACGGTCCACCATTTCATGGAGTCCTGCTCGCCAATCCTGCCAGGCTTGCTGCGTTTCGAAGTGGTCGGGGTCTGTTGCTTTTGCACTGGTAATCATGGCGCTGATCAGCTGTCGTTCTGCCTCCGTGAGTGACCTTGCCATCACCGCTCCCCTTCTCTAAGTGCAACGGATAGGGTTATACCTCTTGTTGTAGTGCATCTAACATTTCCTGGGCAAGGTCCGCTGGGTCGTCTTGTCCTGGTTTGGTCCCAATGAACCGTGGGCGAAGCACATGCACATCGACGATTTCCGGGTCGTATTCGCGTTGAATTTGCCGAGCAAGACTGTCGACTACCATCTTTGCGGTTGCATAGGCACCACCTTTGGCAAAGCGCTTCTCTACGGCGGTTGCGGAAGTTAGCACGATTCGACCTCCACCATTGGCCTGCCAGTGCGGCAGGATCCGGGAAAGCACTTTCGTTGTGGGATAGACATTCATGTCGAGCATTTGCTGCAAGTATTCGGTAAATCCGTCCGCGCCGATCCCGTCGTCGTTGGTAAAGCCGCCGTTGAGGAACACGGCGCCACGGAGTGTCCGACCATGGCGCAACGCCGTGGCGACCAACGAATCAATGAACTCGGCGTCATCTAGGGAGCCCACCATCACGGAAACATGCTCATGGTCAAAGGGTGCCCCGGATGTCTCGGAGCGCGCAAACACCACGAGATGGTACCCGGCATCTACCAGGATCGGCAGGACCTGACGACCGAGGTTGCCGGTGCCTCCCAGGATGATCAATGACTCTGGAACCTTATCCGACATGGCCGATCCTTCCCTTGCCCCAACACTGTAGTTGCGCTTAAGAATAACAAAGCCCCCTGTGCGGGGATCAGTTTAGAATCCGACACCGGGGGGCTTGAAATTTGGCTTCTGCCACGCCTGGCTAGCTCATCATGATTTGCTGACGGTCAGGCGTGCGCAAAACAGTTGGTTCTGTTGTTCGCGGGATTTGATGTGGACGTAGCCGATTGCACTCAGACTGACGAGTTGGGCAAGGATAAGGCCAACGGTTAGTGCATACATTTGTGCGATCGATGTGACGATCACGAGTGCAGACAGGACGGCAACGACAGCGACCAGTGCGCCAATAACGACGTTCTTATGCTGGATGGTTTCCATGGCTGTTCCCTCCTGATATTCGTATGCCGTGAATCTTCAAAGGGTTTTTTGAATTACTCATAATATAGCGGCGCGAACACGGCGGGTCTAGACAACTTGGGCTAGCCGAATTAGCGAACAATGGGTGTGCGCTAATTACTTAAGTTCGACTAAAATGCCGCGAAATCATGCGGTTTTCGTGGTTTAAATTACGAAAATGCGGCTCTTTCGCCTCCGCTTCACGAAAAAGCAGCTAGCAAAGTGAGGCAAGTAACGGAAACTGGCGTGAGAGGATTCGCTAGGAGCTTAACTTCTCGCGGGCGGAGGTGTTCAACGGAGTTTATCGGCTTGGGCCAGGACCGCTCCAAGAAGTATGGTCACTACAACTGCTAATCCCACCGTGACCAGCGTGGTGATGAAGTACTCCAGCGCAGCAAAGATCGCTATGCCCGCACCCAGGACCGCTAGAATCCCAGACAGCCACCAAATTCTGGTGCGTCTACGTTGATATTCAGTCATGAGATCCTCGACCGGGGCGATGATGGGTTGCAAATGTCAGCATAGTGCAGGCTAACCCCAGACACGCTCGCTGTTGGGCGTGTGAAGACTCGGCGAAAGGTTGCAGTGGGCCAAGTACTGTCCGGCTTCTTTATCATCTGGCTGATCATTGCCGTCGGCTACGGAGTCGGGCGTACCGGAAGTCTAGGACCCAACGCCCAGCCGGTGCTGTCCCGCGTGGCCTTCTTCGTCGCCTCACCGGCACTACTTTTCACCACCCTGTCGGAAAGCAACGTCTTTTTAGTACTCGGCCCGCAACTGTGGATTGCCACACTCTCGGCTGGCCTAGCTGCCGTCAGTTATCTAATCATCGCCAGATTTGTGGTACCCAAGCGCGCTGCCTCCGAACGCATGATAGCGGCCTTATCCGCTTCGCTCATAAACTCGGCAAACCTCGGCTTGCCGATTGCCGCATATGTCCTGGGGGATGCCAGTTATGCGGCGCCGGTGATTCTGTTTCAACTTGCCATTTACACGCCAGTGTATGTGTTCGTCATGGACAGTCAGACCCTGAAGGAATCCCAGCAACGCGACTCTGATCGCAAAGTCATCAGGGCAGGATTCTGGCGGAGCCTCGGACGGATACTGGCCACGGTGGTCCGCAACCCGCTGATCATTGGGTCGGCTTTTGGGCTGGTTTATTCGATCACCGATTGGCAGCTGTGGCAGCCCCTGGACGAATCGATCCAGCTCATCGGCGGCGCAGCCATCCCTGCTATGCTGCTGGCCTTTGGTATCTCGCTGGTGGGGTCGAAACCCCTAGCGAAAGAAGAGGGCCGCCGACGCGACACCGTTGTCGCCTCGACCGTCAAGCTGCTAATTCATCCATTGGCGGCCTGGCTGCTGGCAGCGTTTGTGTTTCAGCTGGACGACGAAGGTGTGTTGATCGCAACCGTCTTGGCTTCATTACCCACCGCACAAAACGTGTTCGTGTCCGCATCCCGGTACAATACGGGACTGATCGTGGCCCGCGATACGGTGTTTGTCACGACGATCCTCGCAATCCCGGCGATGATCGTTGTGGCGGGTCTGTTAGCTTAGAAAGATTGTTGACGATGTCGAAGGAATCTACCGTGCCGAATACTGCTGCCGGGCGCTCACCTGTGGTCCGACGGCCCGGCTTTTGGGCGCTCATTGCCGCAGGAGTTCTCATCCTGGCCGGCGCGGTCATCGTTTTCTTGAATTCTACGGTCTACAACCCAGAATCCGCGGCCGAAGAATATGTCGAGGCGTTGCGTGCCGGTGATGGTGCCACGGCGATGGCAGTATCACAGGGTTACCTGGCCGAGGATGCCCCCGAGACCATCTCTACGGTGTTACTGGACGGCGAGCCACTCGCGGCGGCCTCAGCGATGTTGGAACAGGCCGAGATCGATAGCGTCGATGCTGAGGTACCGGACAGCTATCGGGAGCCTGAGACCACTCAGCGCGTCGTTGAAATTCGGTATCGGGATGGGACCGATCAACCCCAGACCACGTCGTTGGTCGTGGATAAGGTCGGTACCTCATGGGGTGTATTCAATGAGTGGCAGCTACACCCGCTACCACTGCAACAAATTGAGTTGCTTCCGACGCAGATGCCGGATAACTCCAAGGCTGATGAACCGGTCGCGCACATCCACGATGCACCGACTCCATTATTGGGCACCAATGGCGCCCCGGCCACCCTTGCAGCATTCGCTCCGGCGCTCATTGAACTGGAATACGACGGGACGTATCTGGAAGTCGAGGAGCCGGTCCATTTCGCAGTAACCGACGTCTTGGCCGCGGGTGCACGCGTGGAGTTTGGGTTTGAAGTGAATCTGACCCAGGCCGTGGATGAAGCCATCACCGAAGAGGTACAACAGGAACTGCAGCGCTGCACCCAGCAGACGGTGCTGAAACCAGCAGGGTGTCCTTTCGGGTATGAAACGGCCAACCGGGTCGTGCCTGATTCAGTGGCATGGTCGATCGATGTTCCGGATGTGCAATATTCGTGGGAAGACTCCGAACCTGCCATCGAAAGAGTGATGGCCACCGCGCATTTATCCGCCCAAGAGATTCACATCGGCACCGGTCAGCAGTCGGCCGTGGACTACGAGGAAGTCTTTGAAATGTCCGCCGACTTAGAACTCACCCCGGAATATATTCGGGTGCGACCCAACTGGCAATAGTGCAGCGTCAGTGACTACACTGCACCGCGCGTGTTGATCTGTCCGGCCCAGAGTTTGAGCGCGTCCTCGTGTGGAAGGTCAGTGCGGAAGTATCCGGTGTCGCGCGGTTGGAATGCATCGATGGCGGTCTGCTGTGTGGGGGTCAGTTCTTCGGTGGTCCCCAAAGCTGCCACGAACAGCGTCTTGTCGGCGAGCTCAGCGTACTGGGCGTTCATGAAATTCCGTGCGCCGTGGTGGAAGGCTTCATCTTGGGCTTCGGCCACGACGATGACTGCTTCAACGTTGTCAACGTAGCGTGCCGCGACCGGGAACTCTTCCACGGCGGTCGTCACCCCGCGTTGGTCGCCCAGCGTCCTGGCAAGACGTTGCGCGAAGGTGTGGGCTGTTGGTTCGGAGCCGTGGGCGATCAGGGTTGCCATGAAACAACAAATCCGTTCGGGTAGACGACACGTTGGTGCCTAGTCTATCCCGAACGGATCGCTGTGTTGAGTCTGACGTTAGTGAATGCCCCGCAGGTCCAGATCCAAGGCGGTGTGGGCGCCTTCGTCGCCGTCGGTGTGAATGGTCACCGGGATCCCCCAGTCCTGCTGATACAGGTGGCAGGCGGCTGAATCAGGGATCGGCTGGCCGGGCTCGCCGTCACAGGCTGCAGCACGGGCGGTCACGTGCAGCACCCCTTCGGAGACTTCGGGGTTGAGCTTCAGTTGGCGGTTCAGGCCGGTTTCGCGGCCCTCACCTTCGAGCAGCAGGTTCTCTGGGGTCGAGGAGATGGTCAGTTGGGTGGGGTCGCCCCACCGGTCATCAAGTTTCTGGCCTTTCGGCGCGGCAAACGAAATATTGATCGGCACGTCACCGGCGACCAGTTTGGTTGGTGGGCGCTGGACTTGCATCGCGCCTTCGTCGACGTGCAGGAACTTTTCGGGCACGGCAATGCGCACCAACTGGTGGGCATTGGTTTCGACCACGACGATGGACACCGCGTTGCCATCGACGTCGGTCTCGACCAGAATGTCCGAGGGTTCTTGGAGGTCTCGGGCGACCGTGGTGACCTCGGCGGGTTTCGTCGTGCCATCGGGGTTGATCGTTTCTGGGGCCCAACGGCGGATCGCGTGGTTGTAGGTATCAGCGATCAGTACCGAACCGTCCGGCAGGTTAGTGACCCCCAGCGGGTGCTGGAGCCGGGCCTCTTCGGGATCACCGTCGCGGAAGCCGAAGTCGAACAGCCCGGTACCCACCACGGTGCCAACTTCAGGTTTCTTCGAAACCGTTTGGGATGCGGGGATGACATAGCGCACCGCTGACGTTTCGGCGTCGGCGACCCAGAGCACGCCATTGGCATCGATGGATAGCCCCGAGGATTGGGCGAACCAGGCTTCGTCGGCTGGTCCATCGGTCAAACCTTCGAGCGCGGTGCCAGCATAAACGGCTAGTTCTTTGGTCATCGGGTTATAGGAAAACAGCTGGTGGGTGCCAGCCATCGCGATGATGGCGAGGCCTTCGGCTGATGAGTACTGCACATCCCAGGGGGTCGACAGTGAGGTCTCGAGCGCGCCGGCGTCGAAGGGTGCCAGATCGACTGTTTCGGTGTCGTCGTTGGATTCTTCCTGGATGCGTTCGGAATCAATCAGCCGCTGGACGCCGTTGCCGGCCACCGTGTTGACCTCTCCGGTGGACAGGTTCACTGCACGCAGTCGGTGGTTGACGGCATCGGCGACGAGCACATCATAACCGACGGTCTCGGCGACCTCGTCGGGCAACAGTGCCAGGCCGTGGGGTTCATTGAAGAGTGCGATCTCACGGCCGCCGTCGGCGTGACCGCGCACCGAGATTTTATCGGGATCGGCGACGGCAGTGTCCGCGTCAATGGGTTCGCCGGTGCCGTTGCCGCCGATGGTTTGCAACACGGTTTCTAAGTCATCGGCCACTTCGACGAGACGATGGTGGCCGGTGTCAGCGACCAAGAACGAGCCGTTGCGGCTGCCGCGCGCTCCCAGCGCGATGGCCTTGGCCGGGAATTTCAAATCCCGCGCCACCGGTTCCGGGGCCACATAGGGTCCTTCGCCGCGGTGCAGGGTGCCTTTGGCGTCGTGTTCTTCGATGAGTTGTTCGACCAGTGAATACAGCCCGGAAACATGGCCTTCCCCGGTCAGGTGGGCCACGACGTAGCCTTCTGGGTCGACGACCACCAGGGTGGGCCAAGCTCGCGCGGTGTAGGCCTGCCAGGTGATGAGTTCTGGGTCGTTGATGACCGGGTGGGCGATGTCATAGCGCTCGATGGCCGCTGCGACCGCTGAAGTTTCTGCCTCGTAGTCGAATTTCGGCGAGTGCACGCCCACGGTGACTAACACGTCGGAGTATTTGGCCTCGAGCGGGCGCAGTTCGTCCAGGACGTGGAGACAGTTGACACAACAAAACGCCCAAAAGTCGAGGATGACAATTTTGCCGCGAAGGTCTTTGAGGCTGAGGTCTTTATCGCCGATGTTGAACCAGGTCTCACCGACCAGTTCGGAGGCGCGGATACGAGGAGTGGAAGCTGCCGAAGTCATGGTGTGTATTCTTCCTTATCCCACGCTGGGCGCAAGGCCATGCGTCACACGAAGTAGTCAGGTTTCACCACCGGCAAATCGCCGCACCGATGAAATACGCGACGGTGGTCGCCAAGGGTGTTAAGATATTCCCTAGGTCTTCAACCAGAACACCGGATTTGGTGAAGCCACGCGGGTGTAGCTCAATGGTAGAGCGCTTGCTTCCCAAGCAAGATACGCGGGTTCGATTCCCGTCACCCGCTCTGTTTATGTCACAAGCAGCTCCCTACGGGGCGCCTTGTAACTGCTGCCAGTATGTCTCCCAACCACCAACGACTGTAGCTTCCTTGCCGGCTTGCACAATGAGGCCATGGAACCGCTGTTGTTCTACTGTGGTGAAATCAGCCTCCAGCATCACACCGGTCAGAGCTCGACGCGCTGGTTCGTACCCTTGTGGGGTTGCATATCCAGCGGCTGTAAGAAATCTCCTAGCATATGCATCCCAGATAAACACCGGTCGGTCATACACATACAGCAGCAGCACATCAGCCGTTTCTGGGCCGATCCCACGTACCGCCATGAGATTTTGCCGCAGTTGGTCGGTCGGGAGCTCCGCGGCTGAAGTGTAATTGGCTAGATACCAGGTCGTGTAATTTTTGAGGTACGTGGCTTTGGCGTTCATAAATCCAGCGGGACGAATCAGTTCCTTGAGACCACTTATATCCACACTCGCGATGCCAACAGGCGTCAGGAGACGGTTGGACCGCAGCGCCTCAATGGCCTGTTCTACATTGGTCCACGCGGTGTTTTGGGTCAGGATCGCCCCGACGCCGACCTCAAAATCGGTGTCTGCTGGCCACCAGGTGCCTGGCTCCACCCACCGGTCTAGGAGGTCATAGAGCTGCCGGAACGTGGGGATTGCCGTCATAGACTCAGCTGACATCCTTGGTAAAGACCTGCTGACGGCTGGTCAGCAGCAACGAGGAGAACGTGACAGTGTGTGGGTAGACATCGACGATCGTGGCCCACCCGTCATCCATTCCGCGTAACATCGTCGGCGCTGCGAACAGATCGAAGTTATACGACGCTGCTCCGGACACCCACACGGGGATATGCCCCAAAGTGCCGGCGACCTGGTGGTGATAATGGCCCGACAGGATCGCTCGCACATCGGAATCTTTGATGATGTCATGCAAGGTCTCGGGATCCTGCAAGCCCGAACCGCGTTGCGAGACGGTGGTCGATGGGATCGGCGGGTGGTGAACGGTCAACAGTGTGCCGTGGACTGCGGGTTCCTGTAACACCTCGGCCAGCCAGGAGTGCTGGGCTTCGGTAAGATGCCCGAAATTTCGACCGACGCCGTGGGAATCTAGCCCGATGATGCGCAGTCCATGGATATCGTGGACGGTGTCGCAGAGTTCTGGGCCGGAGGCGATTCTCGCCGGGTTGAAGGCGGTGCCCACCGAGTCGATTGGGTCGTGGTTGCCGCTGACGGTGATAAACGGGATGTCCAGGTGGTCTTGGAAGTGCCCGAAGTACGCTGCGGCGTCGTCGTGGACGTAGTGGTTGCGCTGCCCGATGTCTCCGGAGACAATGATCGCCGCGGGATCAAGGGTCACAAGTTTGTCCAGGGCTTGCCGCATGCGCGCTGGAGTATCCATGACGTCGCGCAGCAGTTTTCCCTCTTCCACAAGGTGGAGGTCTGACAGATGGATGAGTCGCAGGGTCGGAGACTGTGTGGTCATAATGTCTCATCATAATGCCCTACGCTCTGCGGGCGCCGGGACGTGAAACGTTGTCCCGGAATTTACCGAAGCGAAAGCTCCGGTTGAGGCAAGCTCTTTAGAATGGAACGTGTTCCAGTGACTTAGGGAACGCTCCAATTGACATGATGCACGTACGGTCAGGCTCGCAACGGTCTGACCGTACGTGTTTAACGCCTAGTCGAGTTGGGCCACGGCCGAGGCCAGAATCGCTTCGGTGATGTCGGTGAACTCATCGTCGCCAATGTCTTCGCCCCCAATGAAGGCCACTTGGATGGCATACCCGTCGTGCTCGGTCATCATGGTCAGCGCCGTGGTCGTCTGGCCTTCGGGGTCGTCGGTGGGATACCGCTGCCACCGCAGTCCTGAGCCAGACTCGGTTTCGACCGGCTCGGCGGTGAAGGTATATTCCAGTTCGGCCCAGTCGGGTTCAGAGTCATCCGCCAGCATCATGGTCAGGTCATGACAGTTGGTGGTGATTTCTTCGACCGCGCGCTGATGCGTTGCGACGTCATCGGCGGCTTGCGTGGAGCCGCCGGTGTCTTCCGTAATGCCCGCGACCTCAACGCTGCCGGCGCCTTGGAAGTTACCGGTGCTAAAATCCACGCGCGTGACCGCATCGGAAGGGGCCAGGATCGGTGACCAGTCCAGCTCCGCGATGGGTTGGGCACACGCAGCGGGCTCGACCGTGAGCTCTTCCGCAGTCCCGGCGCGGTCTGCAGCATTACCCCGAACGGCTTCGATTTCAGACTCCGATGCGGCCTGTACCTGTTCAAAACCCAATTCCATGGCCATGGCGGTCGCCCCACCGGCGGCCCGCTGATCACCCCGGGCATCCGTGGCCATGAGGCTTTCGAGGTCAGACTGTTCTGCTGCGGGGGCGTCATCATCAGCCGAGCAACTCGTCAGGCCCAGTCCGGCAACGGTCAAAAGGGCGACAAGAGTGGTCTTACCGGACGGTGTCATGTGGGGTGTGCTCCTCGTTGGCTGCAGCCATGCGGGCGTAGTAGTCATTGAGTTCATCGAGATCGCTGTCGCCGTGTTTTTCGACGCGTTCGTCGCGACGTTTTGCGTGTTTCATGTCTTCTTGGCGCCAGCGGAACAACACGATCATGGCCAAGGCGACAGTTGGGAATTCACCGGTCCCCCACATGATGAGTCCACCGACTTGTTGATCTTCGATCGCCGAGGCGCCCCAGTCACGACCGATGGCCGAGAACCATTCGGCCATCAACAACGAGTCGGACCCGGTCAGTGCCACCGCGATGAAGGCGTGGAAGACCATGGTGGCCAGCAGGATGACCAGCCGTAGCGGGTAACTGGGCCGGTTTGGCAGCGGGTCGATACCGATCATGACCGACACGAAGATGAATCCGGTCAACAGGAAGTGCACGTTCATCAGCTCGTGGCCGATGTGGTAGCGCAGCGCGAATTCAAATACCGGGGTGAAGTAGAAAATCACCAGGGAACCGGCAAAGTTGACGGCGGCAAAGATCGGGTTGGTGATGACTTTGGAATACTTCGAGTGCAAGATGGCCAGCATGTACTCGCGTGGGCCCCGTGTGCCGTCCCGGCGAGACTCCATGCTACGCATGGCCAAGGTGATCGGCGCGCCGAGCACGAGGAAGATCGGGATGACCATGGTCAGGATCATGTGATTGACCATGTGGGCGGAGAACATCACCAGCCCGTAAATCGCCGGGGCGCTGGAGGTATCCCACACCAGGATGGCCAGCCCGAGGAAAAAGACGATGGTACGACGGATGGGCCACCGGTCGCCGCGATCAGCGAGTTTGCGAATGGCGCGCAGGTACCAGATGGCCAGGAAGATCGCCACGGCAACCCACAACCAGTTAAAGCGCCATTCGGTGATCCAGCGAATCGCAGTGAGCTCTGGCGGAAGTTCGTATTTGGTGGTGATTCTGGCCGGCGAAGCATCCGGTGGGATTTCTTCGGGTTTGGGTGGTTCCGAGCTCCCCAAGAGCGTAGCGGTCACCATGACCCCGACCATGATGACGACTTCGACGGCGATCAGTTGCCACAGGGTTCTGCGCGCGCCGGCTGGGGGTTGGGTGGTCCCGGTTTTCAGGCGGGGTATGACCCGCACCCGGTGGGCTAATCCGATGAGTCCCAGTGCGACCGTCAACACAAATTTGAGCACGACCATCAAACCGTAGGGTGCCAGGAAGTGTTCGAAGGTTTCCATCCGGATGGCGGCATTGGCGATACCGGAACCCGCAACCAAAATGATCGCCACCCCGGCCACGGCTGAGTAGCGGCTCAGCACGGTGTACACCAGCGGTTGCGTGTGGTCCTGTTTAATCTTGGGTCGCACCTGCGAGGTACCGACCAGGGTGGGGGCAAGCATCGCCAACAACACCAAACCACCGACCCACAGCAGCACGCCCAATAGGTGCAACCCGATGGAGTTGACCGCAGCAAAGTGGTCATCGCCCGAAGATGAGTGCCCAACCAGTGCCAGCGGGATGACCCCCGCCAACGAGATGCCCGCGGCCCAGGCCATACCTGTGGGACTACGCAGCGCAAAGATCAGACTGGTCACGACCGCTGCGATAATGGTCATCCAGAACCAAGCGCGACCCACCGCGATGGCTAAGACGTAGTCGAGCATGCCATCGGAGAACCCCTGCGAGGTGTTGACCGGCATCCCGGCAACATCCGAGTAGGTGAACACGATTTGCGCGATCGCACTGAATGTCCAGACGATGGCTGACACGCTGGCAATTTTGATCGTACGCGTATACGCAGGATGTTCTTCAGCATCCTGTGGTGGCTGCTGCTTGCCGCGCTTGGGCATTTTGGTCCACCGCGGCAAGATGATCGCAGCGAACATGAGCGCACCAAAGGTCAGCGACCAGGCAATATTGTGGATAGCCTTTGTTGCTGGCAGCGCCCACCGAGTGAGTGCCCCGGGGTCGGAGAGTTCCTGGACCCCCGTGACCCCGGATTGCACACCGATGACGATCAAAAAAACCACACCGGTGATAACCGAGACCGGCCAGAGCCAGTTCGGTGCGGGTGTTGTCTGGGTGTTGGTTGTCGTCAACGGTGCTCCTAGGTGTTGCTAGACGAACAGCGGTTCGCCGATATAGCCATCTGCCGCACAGCCGGGCGGAATGGCAAAAACTGCTGACCCAATCGGGATGGTCCACAAATTCAGGTGATCAGTTTCAGCTAAGCGATCCTGAATAGGGGTGTACTGTAGCCCGACGTCGCACTGGAAGGCCACGAAAATCAGGCCGGATTCCGATACACCCGTCTGACCGTGCAGCGCACTTCCCGAAGAGGTCGGTTGTTCATCATAGTTGAAACTGCGCCGAAACATCGCCTCGTCTGAGTCGGTTGTGCGCGCTCGGCGGATATGCGCAATGTCGGAGATTACCGGGAACCCTGCGGGCCCTAATGCCTCGAAATCCGGGGCGTCGTGTTCCTGTTCACCGGTCAGGGGCGCTCCAGACCCCAGTTTGCGACCAATGACGCCTTCTTGCATGGGGCGGTCCAGTTCATCCCATTCATCTACGTTCATCGCAATCCGGCGGATTACCATGGAGGTGCCGTTTTCAATCCAGGGTTGTAGGGTCTTGGTGCCGTTACCGTCGCCGTTGCCCACACCCCAGACCACCCGCTCGGCCTGATCCGAACCGCTCACCGGGTTGCCGGTGCCATCAACTTGGCCAAACAGGTTGCGCATCGTCGTGTCATCCGGGTGTGAAGCTCTAGCGTGGGTGAAACCGGTTTGCACCCACGCCACCGAAGCGAAGGCCCGCGAATCTTTGAGTAGCATACGACGGGCGTGTGCCACCGAGAGCGGATCATCGCCTTGGATTTGGATGACCATGTCGCCTCCGGACCACGCCGGATCGAGCTGGTCAATCGAGTATTCGGGTAATGGCTTGAGCCACGGGGGTTTCAGTTCTGGTTTGGTCCGGTCGAAGACTGCTGAACCGAACCCAAAGGTCACGGTGAGCCGAGCAGGCGCCGCTGCGAGTTCTTCGTCGAGATCAGCCAGCGCCCCCCGGCCTTGCGTCAGCCGGGCGGCGTCATCGGTGAGCAATCGCATCATCGACGCTAGCCGGTCAGAGTCGGTATCGTCATGCAAGTTCAGACCGATGAAAATACCGTGGGCCTGCAGTGGAGTATCAACCCCGGCCTGGCGCGGCCCGTAAAACGGGATGGAATCTGTACCGTAGGGTTCAGAGACCGTCACCTGAGTATTTGCCACCCCGGGACTGACCGTGACGGGTTGTTGGAGATCACCGGGTGCGGCGGGGGCACCAACCGATGCTGCAGAATATCCGGTCGCAGCACCTATCAGACCCCCACCGACCAATCCCCCGGCACCCAACAACAATCCACGCCGCGAAACACCCTTAATCGGTTGCTCGTGTGCAGAGTTGGACGTGTTGGTCACTGGGTATCGTCTTTCTTATGTCTCACTGTGAGTTTCATCATCGTGGTGGTCGAGGTCGCCGTAATTTTCCTGGGCGCCCACGAAATCCTTGGCCACAAACTCGATTGTTTGGGTCTCGCCGGTAGCCACCTCAAGGGTGATGTCGATGACATCACCCGGTTGAATTTCCTCGGCCAGATCCATCAACATGATGTGATCTTCACCAGGGTTGAGCTCGTATCGCTGCTCGCCGGCAAGCGGAAAGCCCCCTTCTTTTTCTTGCATGACATTGACGCCCCCGTCGTCGATGACTTCGTGGAGCTCAACCAACTCGGCAACCTCTGCGTGAGCTCCAACGATGGTCTGGTCTTCACCAGAAACGTTGGTGAGGTGCACAAACGCACCGGTCATGGAGTGATCATGGTCGGTCTCCATGATCACTTCGGTGGCACGCACCCAGGGATCTTCGACCGCAAAGATCTCACCTTCAACAGCATGATCGTCAACCGCTTCGGCTTGGTCATCCGAAGCGCAACCGGCCAAGAGTAACCCGGCGATAGCGGTGGTGGACAGGACAGGGGAAAATTTTTTCATCAGTTTCCTACACGATTATCTAGTCGCCCGATGAGTCTTCGGCTGCCGGGCCAGTGCGGCTACCACGCATGAGCAGATACACAATCGCTGCTATAACGAAGATGCCGACACCGCCGACGACCCAGACCCATCCGGGAATCGACGCTGAAGAATTTTCATCGGCGGTATTTTCGGCGCTCGATGTGTCCTGAGTAGTGTCGGAGTCAGTGGCTCCCGCGGTGGGGGCTGGTTCCTCTACCACCGCACCGCAACTTTCCGGAGTGCCATTGGCTGGTGCCTCTGGATCCGCATTCGTGAAGTTGAACCGTTCTTCACCGGTGTGCCCGTCCGAGTAGATAACTCGGTAGGCGACGGTATATTCACCTTGCGGCAACGTCTCACACAGCGGGACGGCAAGCTCATAGCCTTCTACGACGACCTCACCGTCTTGCCATTCGTTGCCTTGGTCGTCCGTGACACGGATTAAATTCGTCAATCCCTCACCGGTGAGGGGGGTCCCAGAGAAGCGTAACCGCACCTCTTCCGGGGTGGTTTCGACCGTGGATCCCATCTCGGGGGTGGACTCAACTAGCACATCGTGTGCGTGTGCTGTCGAAGGTGCCGTCATAAGTCCAACAGCAGTGAACAGCACGGCAAGCCAGAGGCCAAAACGGGTAGAAACAGTGTGTTGCATATCTTCCTTCCCAAGGATGCCTTGGGTCAATCCGACGAATGTGGGAGGGCCGATCCCACAGGTTGGCCACATCTACGCTAGTACGGGCGGTCCGCGGGTCCATCGCGTGGGCGCGATATTCATCGGATGGGGAACCCACACACGACCTGTAGGGAATTGCTCGCACACTCGATCAGTGCTGAGCGGCGGACTAGCCAACAGAAGGTTGATCGGTGTGACCAGAAGCCAGGCGACGATGATCAGCAGGCTACGTTCACCATGCACAATAACCCAGGTAGTCAGTGCGCCGGCGATGAAGTGGGCAAGAAGCATGACGGCATCCGTGGTTCCGATGCTATGAGCCGCATGATCTATGGATGCGAGCTGAGCTTCAGCAATCGGTGCTGCGCCATGATGCTGATGATGCCCATTGGGGAGGTCGGAAACCCCGGTGTATGGCAAAGAGTAGAGCAGGTGGAAAGCTACCTGGCCGAAAACAGTGGTAGCTGCAGTACCCCATGTGGCAACTTGCCGTCCCGCGAGCGCAACAGCAATCGGTGCAGTCAGTGCAGTTGAAAACACTAAGAGCTGCCAGGGGATGCTTTCTATAGAGCCATGGGTAACAGAGTGTGCTGCCTGGTGGCTTCCGGCAGCGAAGAGTACCGCAAGTAACGCGACAACCCAGCCTCGCCATAATCGAGCAACGCCGGAGCGACGAGCGCGCGATGATACTGCGTGGTCCGTCATATATTCTCCTGGGCGCAGCACAGCGAACGTGCTAGCGGTTCTGTGGGGGATCCTCCCCTATTAAACCATGCTTTGCTGAACCTTTACCCGAATGTCTGGTACAAGCAAAAGACGCCCCGGTCGATACCGGAGCGTCTTGGTTCTTCGAAGAGAACTTACAGCTTATTTTTTCTCGCCGGTGGCGGCAGCCTTCAGTTTCGAACCTGCAGACAGTTTGACACCGTGACCGGCTGGGATTTCGATTGCTTCGCCGGTGCGTGGGTTACGACCGGTGCGTGCTGCACGGTTCGTGCGTTCTACTGAGAACCAGCCTGGGATGGTGATTTTTTCACCTTTGGAAACCTGCGAGGCGAAAACCTCGAATACAGCGTCCAGCACACCATTGACGGCGGTGGCAGAGTTACCGGATTTTTCGGCAACGGCTGCTACAAGTTCACTGCGGTTCATAGCCATATGTCCTCCTGGACTGTGGGTTGTTCAAACCCGACGGGCGCCGGGCTCCTTTTGGAAAAGCTACCACCATTGGCGCGCTTTGTGGCGCTTTTGTGTGCGATTTTCGCGGAATTTCGCGGAAATCTGCCGATTTTTGGCAAAATGTCGCCGAAATCTCAGGATCTTCCCAGCAATCATGCGGTTTTGTGACACTCATTGGGTGATCCAGAACCCACGACATCGGGCCCGGTGAGGCTATTTTCTGCGGTATGTGCGGTAACTCAACGTGGTCATCAACAGGCTGAGTAAGGTGATGGCACCGGTGAGAATGACGCCTGCGATTTTTGTCTCCAAAAGGAGACTATTGGCAGTGAAAAACAACATGGTCGCCATGACTGTCAAAATCGCACCCACGATGGTCAGCAAGCCGAACACAATGATGCCTAGTATCCCCCACATGCGACCGGTCCGCGCTGCTGACTTTCGCGATTCATGAGCCGGGCTCGGTTGGGAGTTAACCTCCGCACGATCTGTTCTGGTTGACGAGGAGGACCGTGCGCCGCCGGGTCGTGGTACCGGAGCGGGTGTTACGACTTGGTAAACCGGGTCGAACGGTTTCGTCGTGGCAGCTGGCTGGGGTGGCGATATCTCGGCCGAGTCTTCGCTGTCAGTTTCTGCTGGCTCGTCTTGTCCTGCGTCGGGCTCTGAGTCAGCGCCGCCGGCTGGTGACGAGGTCTCCCCTATCGTGGCTGGTTCGTCTTCGACTGCAAGTGGTAGTTGGTCCGCTTTTGAGTCTGGTGCCTGGGGTTCAGATGGTTGGTCGCGTTCGTCCGTCCCCTCCAGCTCGACGGGGCCAGGGTCATGAAGCTGTTCATTAGCTTCATTAGCTTCAGAAGCCTCCGGCGCAGTTGTTTCGAATGCCGTTGGGTTATTGTGCGGCTCGGATATTTCGTTGTCGTGTGGCTCTATTGGGTCCGTGACTTTGAGGAATTCGGGCTGCTCGAGATTTTCGCTTTCGATAACAGATTGCGCTGTCGAATCGCCGAGATCTTCGGTCCCTTCCTCTACCGCGTCCAGCTCTGGAGCTATCCCGTTGTTGGAATCCGACCGGGAATCTGCTGGCACGCTTGAGTCCTGTGTCGGTAATCCTGAAGACTCCGAGATAGCTACACTTGTAGCCTCCATGCCGGTTGGATGCTCTGCGGCTGGCCCTGTTTCTGCAGCCAGCTCGTCCAGGGATTGCATTCCTGCATCCTCTGGGTTCTGAGGTGGTGGAGGCAGTGGCTGATCTTCTGTACTGACAGTCATTAGCAACCTTGCATCAACTGAGCCGTGTTGGTCCTCGGCGTCCTCAGCTGGCAGTTTTGTTTCAGGAGAGGGTGGTCCCGTTAGGTTCGCTTCGAGATCGAGTAGGTCATCTGGTTGATCATAGAGGTCACCCCACAGTTCAGTGAGGGTGGTCGCTGCGTGATGTTCCGCAAGTTTCAGGACGATCTGAGCGGTCTGTTCTACGGTGCCGCTATCAGCGTGCTCATCATAGATGTCCAAGGCTTTGAGCACGGTTGAGGGCTGGTGATCCGGTAAGTCAGGGAGCAGTTCTCGAGCCAGAGCCCGACAATCCAGCCATTGAAAGTGCGGCAACTCGGTACCGCTGCGACGGCTTGCCGCCTGGAAGATTTCTTTATCTGCATCGCGGTAATAGCTGACGATGGGCAGTTTGCCGATCACCATACCCAGCTGGGAGAGCGCCTCAGACCAAGGCACAGCGTCTGAAGGCCCGTCCGTTCCGGCTTCTGAAGTCGGAGGGATGATGAAAATGTTATCCAGGCGGGTGATCTGTCCATCCACCATTTTGAGGTACGCGGCTTGAGAGACCGTGGCTGGATCCAGATGGGTTGTTTGCATGGAAATGGCCACAAAACTCAACGATGACATAGTTATGCCGCCTCCGCATTTCTCAGTTATTACAGCAAGGATATCGCATGGAGTCAGCAGGTTCGGATATCTACGGGCCGAATGCGAGATACACCCGTCGTGGCGCACGGTCTGTTAAAACAAAACTGGCCAACGGAAAACCGTTGGCCAGTTTTTGAGAAAGATTATGACGTTACCAGGATGACTTCGTCACACCTGGAAGTTCGCCACGGTGCGCCATATCACGAAGGCGTACACGGGAGATACCGAACTTCTGCAGGGTACCGCGTGGACGGCCATCAATGGAGTCGCGGTTGCGAACACGGACTGGAGAGGCGTCACGTGGCAGCTTCTGCAAGCCGACACGCGCTTCTTCGCGCTCTTCATCAGTCGCGTTAGGATCAACCAGCTGAGCTTTCAGCTTTTTACGACGTTCTTCGTAACGAGCAACGATTTCTTTTCGTTTCTCGTTTTTAGCAATCATAGATTTCTTAGCCAATGCTTAGCGCTCCTCTCGAAAATCAACGTGTTTGCGGGCTACCGGATCGTATTTCTTCAACGTAATACGGTCTGGGTTGTTCCGGCGGTTCTTACGAGTAACGTAAGTGAAACCGGTGCCAGCGGTTGATTTCAGCTTGATGATGGGGCGCAAGCCCTTATCTTTTGCCATTAGAGCTTCACTCCCTTAGCGATGAGTTCTGAAATGACAGAGTCAATGCCGCGGGCGTCGATGACTTTAATGCCGCGGGCGGATACGTTCAAAGTTACTTTGCGGCCCAGTGAAGGGACGAAGTAGCTCTTCTTTTGGATGTTCGGATTGAACCGGCGCTTGGTACGGCGGTTCGAGTGGGAGACCTTATAACCTGTCCCCGGTCCAGCTCCGGTTACCTGGCAGTGTGCTGCCATGATCACTCCTCGGTTTTAAGCAGTAGTAAAAGTACGGGCGAAATACGATGATAGGAATCATCTTTTTCGCCACAAGTTGTGACACCGCGCTCTTACTGCGACTTTCTCGAAGGAATACCAGGCTGGGTGAGAACCAACCGAAGTGCCCTTTTAATCGCTAGGGTGAAGACGGTGAGTCTCTTTCGCGGCTAATGCTGCGAAAGAGAGCCATTGTTCACTGTCTGCACTTCTCCGTCGCCGTACATTCGGCCATGGTCGGACCGAATGGGGCATAGCGCAGACAACAACCTCACAGTCTAGTATGGATGAACCCTTTAATCAAACTGCTAGAGCAGGTAAAATCCGGCCACGCTCCTTGACGCCACTGAAGTGGTTAGGCAGAGAAAAGCCAGTGGTTGGGGTTGTTCCGGCGAAGCATCGTATCCAGCAAATTCGTTGCTTGACGCAGCTCCTCATGAGATAAGGACTGTAATACTCTGCTTTCGATCGACTCATGATAAACATCACGAACAGTGTCGACAAGCGTCCTACCCGTCTGGGTCAGTTCCGCAACAGTGACCCGCTTGTCATGTTCTGCGAGGCGTCGGGTCAGCAAACCCCGGCCTTCAAGCTTGCGAGCAACATGCGAGAGCCGAGACAGCGAAGAATTGCAGCGAGCCGCCAGTTGCGTCATGCTCATGGGCCCGTCAACAGATGACAGATGGTCTAACGCTTGGAACTCGAAAAAGCTGATGTGTGCTGCGCGCTGCAGATCGCGTTCTAGTTCGGGCAGGACACCCATGTACACTGCGACCACACGGTGCCAGAAATCCATTTCCTCAGAAGAAAATGCCATCAGCTGCTCGCGGTCATCGATTTCGCTCGTAATGTAAGACAATTTCTTTCCCTTCTTGCAATCAACCAAATCCCTCAGGCTGCACCAAACACAGCCGACCTACTTAACCCCGCACCCTGTCGCTGGGGCTTGTGGACTTGGTCACGTTCTTACATTAAGGTCAAAGCTGCAACCATTGACCGGTTCCGGTCGACTTCACCCTCAAGATCACCCGGGGTAGTTACATACGGGCCCTTCTGAAGCGGTTTACGACCAGAAGACCTATTCCGGCAGCGATGGTGCCCAGAGCGATGAGTATGTTTCTGGTTTCGTGAGCCCCGGTGGTTGCCAGTTCAGCCGCCGGTTCAGCTTCATCGATCTCCTCGGGCACGCTTTCTTGTGGTGAGCTTGGTTCGACTGGCTCAGATTCCTCGGGTGCTTCGGGTTCGGTTGACGCAGTTGGCGTCTGGGAAACCTCAGGTTCTTCATCTTCTGGTTGTTGGACTGGGGACTGTTCAGGCTCAGGCTCAGGCTCTTGAATCAACGGTTCCTCAACCGTGGGGCTAGGAGATGCTTCGGGTGTTCGTACTTCAGCGGGTGGTTCTTCGGCGGGCGGATCTTCAGCAGGTTCCTCGATCATGACCTGTTCCCAGGCCAACTCGATTTCAGTCGCAGCATGGTCAGTGGCTTGATCCACGACTACGATCGTTTGAAAGCGCCGCTGCCCGTCTGGTTCGGGAATAATCAAACGACCGGTATAACCGTATTCGACCGATTCAGCGGTCAACTGCACGCTGCCGGTCTCCACCTCGGCGGGCACATGTATCCATAGTTCATCGGCATGAACCGACTGGTTCATATCTACCGGCTCGCCTTCTGCATCTAAGACGCTGAGCTGCTCGTGGACTCCTTCCTCAGCCGAATGAACGCTCAAATCGACCTCCGGGGTCGAGGCGTTGAGCCGGATCGGGCCAAGGAGGTGGTCCCCGTCGTCAGCGATCACACTACTGAGGGGTTCGGGAACATCGACATTCGGTTCAGTGGCATCTTCTAGTGTGACGCTAGCTTGGACTTCTTGTTCCGTCAGACCGGTATTGCTGTCTCCGGTGAGGTAAGCAAAAATCTTCCGTACGTTGTCGCTCGAATGCTCGGCTAACTGGGCTGTAGGCCCGGATTCAACTGTCAACTTGCCGTCGGGTACGAAGTCATCGGTGAAATGCCAGATCGCGGCCTGAGTTGCGCTGATGGCCTCAGCTGCCGATAACTGGACCGTTCCTGTCTGCTGGGCAAGCTCATCGAGAGTAAGTGTCGGGTACGAATGTCGCAAGATCCATGCGACGCGTTGTCGCACTTGTGGATCAGATTTGAAGTGGTTATCTCCGGTGAATTCATCCCAAGTGGTCACGGCTGATTCGTGGTCCGGATCTGCGGCTTGAATCCAGTATTCAATGCAATAGGCCAGGATGCTTTCGCCATTCACGACCACGGACCGCAAGGTCGGTGCGACCCCGTTGACGCTGAGTCCGCGTTGATACTCTTGTGCCGGTCCCATCTGGGCAGTAAGTTCTTCTTCGACAGAGACCGAAGCATCATTAGCGGCGGCTAGCCCGGGCATGAGCAGGCTCGTGGCTCCCATCCCGAGGCAGGTCAGTGTTGCGAGTACCGTGGTCTTCAAGTGTGTCTCCTAAGCTCTACGCGTTGCCTCATGCAAACGCATTGAGTAAGAGACTAGGTCGGAGGCTGGCACCGTCACACTGAAGAAGTTCGCTTTTGTGGATAACTTCCACTCGACGCGACGAAACTCGCGTTAAGGACGCGGATGAGTGCTCGAAAGCGGCTGTTCTGCCAGCTGTCGACTGCGAGCGCGATGATCAATTCCAGCAAAAATGAGCGCGACGAGGCAGAACAAGATCAGGACCGCCATGGCCATCTGGAAAGCGTGACTATAGGCCGCAACGCTATCTGGGTCTGTGGGGTCTGGCATGCCCGTGGCGTCACGTGGCACGGCAACTACGAGTGAATAGAAGATCGCGGATCCCACAGCAATGCCGATCGCATTGCCAACGCGCTGGCCGACCTGCTGGAATGACCCCGCTACCCCACCTTGGAGCACGGGCACATCCATGAGTGTGCGCATCTGATTCGCGGCCATGATAAAGCCGGGGCCCACGCCGGCGAAGGCTAACACGATGGTCATGGCCAAAGGGTTATGCTCTGGCGGAATCAGCACCGAGACCGCGACCAGTCCGATCAGGGCGGCGATGAAGATGATGAAACCCCAGATGATCAGACCGGTGGCATACCGGAACGTGTAGCGACCGATCACCCCGGCAACGATGGCGGACACGACCGCATAGGGCACCGTAATGAGTCCGACAATAACGGGATCGTGTCCTAGGCCCTGCTGGTTGAACAGCGTCATCACCAAAAACATGGCGGGCATGGCGGCAAAGAACAGCGTCGTGATGACTACACCGTTGCGGTAGGACGAAAACCCAAACAGGCTGAAATCCAGTACCGGACTTCTGCCTGCGTTGCGGTACCGGAATTCCCACCGCACAAATGCCACACTCGTGATGGCGCCCACCAGAAGGAAGAGCCAGCGAAGCGGTTGGTCATTCGAACCGGTGGTCAGAACAAAGGGCAGCATCACAAATAACACGCTGGCCGCCAGAAGGGCCACGCCCACCAGGTCCAGGTCTGCCCGACCTTGTCGGGGTTGGCCCGCCGGAATGAGCCAAAGTGCCAACGGAATGATGAGCAGAGCCAGAGGCACATTCATGCCGAAGGTCCAACGCCAGCCCAATTCCGCACCGAAGGTACCGATAAAGACGCCACCTAAGGTGGGTCCGAAGGCGGTACCAAGCCCTATTGCAGCACCAAAAATGCCGAACGCTTTGCCTCGTGCTTCGTCTTGAAACAGCGTCTGGATCATGCCGAGCACTTGGGGCATGAGGGTACCGGCCGCCACACCCTGCAGGATCCGAGCCACAACTAACAGCGTGGCCGTTGGCGCTAAGGCCGCGGCCAGTGAGGCGACGGTGAAAATGACCAACCCAATCATGAACATTGCTTTACGGTTCCATTGGTCCCCCAGTCGCCCGGAGGGGACCAGGGCAATCCCGAATGCGAGAACATAGCCGGCCACCACCAGGCTGGTTTGGGTTGGCGTGGCCCCGAGGGTTTCTTCTAATGGGGTCAGGACAACGTTGACTTTTACCACGTCAAGGATCGTCAACACCGCCACCGAGGTGGCCACGGCAAAGGCGATCCACGAGGATCTCCTGGGTTGAAGTTGTTGTCCAGTCACGAAGCTAGGCTAACGCATCAGCCCCCCCATATGGGATGGCTCTCAGCTGAGCCACCGCTCTGTCATCGTGTCAACACGTGGTGAGAGCCTAAATTGGCTTCTACGACTAGACTTTTACGCACAGTGCAGAAGACGAACGGAGCATGCGTGCAAGCAGCATACTGCCCCTGCGGTACCGGGCAGGAATTTCAGAACTGCTGTGGCCCTGTGTTAGCAGGCACGGCCGAGCCGGCAACCGCTGAGGACCTGATGCGCTCGCGGTATAGCGCATTTGTGCTCGGGGACGACGCGTATCTGGCGGCCTCCTGGCACTCCACCACACGGCCGGCTGATGCATCGGCACCGACCGGCATCCAGTGGCGTCGCCTCAGAATTCGGGACACCGTGGGCGGCGGGCCCGACGATGCTACTGGCGAGGTCGAATTCATCGCGCATTTTCGTACCGCCGACGGGTCCCGTGACTTTTTGCACGAGCGATCCAGATTTGCCCGGGAAAATGGTCGCTGGGTCTATGTTGACGGGGAGCTTTTCTAACCGGTCACCTTTAGAATGGCTGCATGAGTGTTGTGCATGTTATTGGTACCGGCGGCACGATTGCGTCCCGCAGCAGCAGCGGTGGCGCCACCGTAGCGGATTCCGCCGATCAGGTGCTTGAAGCTACCGAGCTCACCACCGAGGTGACTACCGAAGATGTCCTGCACATCAATTCTTTTCATCTCAGCTTCGCGGACTTACTTGAGGTCCGGGCTGCAGTGGCAGCGGCATGCCGGCGGCCTGAAGTCGACGGGGTGGTGGTGACACACGGCACCGACACCATGGAGGAGACCGGCTTTTTCCTCTCGTTGTTACATACATCGGAGAAACCGGTCATCCTCACCGGGGCGCAGCGTGCTGCCGACCTACCCGACACCGACGGGCCAGAAAACTTGCGGCAGGCCATCAGGGCCGCCGGTTCCCCGCAGCTGCGGGGTGCCGGGGTGATGGTTGGTTTTGATTCAAAGTTTCATGCAGCCCGGCATACTCGCAAACAGCACACCCTTGCCACCAGTGCTTTCTCCGGCGGCACGCTGGTTGCTGAAAGCTACCAGCACGAGGTGGTTCGGCTCGCCACACCGGCGTCCTATCCGACGCTGTCGGACCCGCCAGAACGCTTCGCGAAACTGAACATTCCCATTATTGATACCGCCCCGGGCAGCGATGCGAACCTGTTCCATGCGGCTCTGGAACACGGGGTCGATGGCATTGTGCTGCAAGGTGTCGGGGCCGGCAACGCTCCAACCGCTTTCACCGCCGCCGTGGAAACCGCCGTGGCCGAGGGCATCCCGGTGGTGCTTGCCACTCGGGTGCCGGCCGGGCCGGTCGCGGCGATCTATGGCAACGGTGGTGCCGTGACGTTATTAGAAGCCGGGGCAATGAGTGCCCAGTATCTCAACACGTATCAGGCGCGCATTCTCTTGGCCCTGTTGATCGCGCATCAGTTACCCGACGACAGGCTCCGCGCCGCATTTGCTGAACAAACCTGTTAAGGAGCACGATGAACACCGCGCAAGTCCAGCTCAACATTACGGATCATCTCACCGCTTTGGCCGTGACGAACCGACAGATCGTAGTGGTCACGGGAGCTACCGGCGGTATCGGTCGGGCGATCGTGGAAGAATTGGCCGACGATTACGCCGTCGTCGCCCAAGGCCGCGATGAAGCACGACTGATCTCGTTGGCCAAACTCGGCGAAGAAATCTATCCTGTGCAGTGCGATTTGGCCGACACCGCCGCCTTCGAGACCACCTTTGGACTGTTACCGCGAGTCGATGCCCTGCTCAATGTCGCAGCCATCGCCCCGCGGTTTGCTTTTGATGATGCCACGGCCGCGGTCTGGTCTGAGGTCATGCACCTCAATGTCACGGTGCCAGCCGAATTAACCAGAACACTGCTGCCACAGTTGCGCGCCTCCACCGGTACGGTCGTGTTTTTGGGCTCTGGGGCTTCCCGAACGACCTCACCGAATAACGTGGTGTATGCAGCATCCAAGCACGCCTTACAAGCGCTGGCGGACGGGATTCGGATTCGTACCGAACCAGACCGGTTGCGAGTAGCCACCGTGGCACCGGGCTATGTTGATACCCCGATGATCGCCTGGGACGATGACTACCCGCTGATTCTGCCGGAAACTTTGATCAAGCCCTCCACGGTGGCCCGGACGATCCGCCACGTGATCGAAGCACCTGCCGATACTCAAATCACTGAGGTGTGGATTCGTCCGCGCACCGAGGCCTAGTCGTTAGGCGTATAACGGGTTGGTGGCTGGGTCGACGCGTTCGGCTTCCCGGACGGGCCCCGGAGCGGTGCCGTCACCAAATGGTGAGCCACCAAGTTCTTCGCGCCCGTGTGCTGTCAACCACTGGGACAGGTCCGGTCCCTTGGGCACAATGCCCGTGGGGTTCACGTCGTGGTGGACGATGTAATAGTGGTCTTTGATTTGTTGGAAGTCCACGGTATCGCCGAAACCTGGGGTCTGGAACAGATCGCGAGCATAACCCCACAGCGCGGGGAATTCGATGAGTTTATTCCGGTTCGATTTGAAATGCCCGTGATACACGGGGTCAAACCGCACCAGAGTGGTAAACAGCCGCACGTCTGCTTCGGTGATATGTTCCCCCATCAGGAACCGGCGAGTGGTCAGGCGTTCTTCCAGCCAGTCCAAGGCGGTAAATAACCGATCATAGGCCTCTTCGTAGGCTTCTTGGGAGCCGGCAAAACCTGCCCGGTATACACCATTATTGACTTCGGTGAAGATCCGCTTGATCACCTCGAACATCTCGTCCAGGTGTTCTTCTGGCAGCAGGTTGGGCGCACCGTCTCGGTGGAACTGCGTCCATTCGGTCGAAAAGTCCAAGGTGATCTGTGGATAGTCGTTGGTCACGACCTGGCCGGTTGGAATATCGACCATGGCCGGCACGGTGATGCCGCGCGGGTAATTTGGGAAGCGTTTGAAGTAGTTCTCCTGCAACCGAGCTGAACCCAGCACCGGGTCTACTCCGTCGGGATCGAGATCAAAAGTCCATGAATTTTCGTCGTGGGTCGGGCCCGGGGTGCCCAGCGAGATCGCGTCTTCGAGTCCCAGCAGGCGGCGCACGATGATGGTGCGGTTCGCCCACGGGCAAGCCCGTGCTGCGACCAACCGGTAGCGGCCAGCTTCGACCGGCCAGGCTTCGGCGTCTTTGGTTAATCCGGTCGTGAGCGTGCCCACGGTGTCGTACTCGTAGTCCTCGGCAGCCCGGTGCGCTTCGGGGTCTGCCACAATACGGTCGTTGATGTAGTTTGTGTCGCGGGTAAAGGGTTTACCGGGTGTGGAGTATCCAGAATTTGTCGAAGGTTCCATAGACTTCACCATATGAGTTCATCAACCATCATGGCTAGTAGCCAGTTCACAACCCGAATTACCCAAGACAATCCTTCCGGGATGACCCTGAGCGGTACCAACACGTATGTCATCGCAGCCCCCGGATCCGACACGGCGGTGGTGGTAGACCCGGGGCTAGCCGAAGGAGCTGAGGCGCATGCCGAAGCCGTCGCCGAAGTCGTCGACGGCCGCACCGTAGAACTCATCCTCATTACCCACCACCACCTCGACCACACCGGTGCGGTGCAAGCCTTCACACAGCGCTTTGGCGCACCGGTTCGGGCCGTTCAACAGCAATGGTCGGACCAGGCCGCTCCCCTGGTGGCTCACGAGGTCATCCACGCCGCCGGTACAAAAATCCGAGTCGTGCCCACACCGGGACACACATCTGACTCGGTGTCATTTTTCCTCCCCGATGATAATGCGGCCCCGCATCCGGGTGGGACCGTGCTGACCGGTGACACGATCTTGGGCGAAGGCACCACCATGTTGGACTACCCGGATGGGACCCTCGATGATTACCTGAGCTCGCTGACATTCCTGGCTGCCCTGGAGGGTGGGGGACGACAGGTCGCGGTTCTCCCGGCACACGGACCAACACTGGATTCGGTGGCTCGGACCGCCGAAGAATACCGTGCCCACCGGTTAGAGCGGGTTGACCAACTTCGCGAGCTAATCCAGGATCTGCCACCGATTATCACGCCGGTGGATTGGGAGTCGGTGGTCGTGCACGATCTATCCCTGCGGCTGTATCCGAAACTGCCGGATATGGTGCGCGGGCCGGCCAAGAAAACCCTGGCAGCGACCCTGGACTACCTACTGCGCAACGAAAAGGATTGATACATGACCATTATTGTGGGATACACCGAGACACCCGCCGCGCGTGCAGCCCTGGACTTTGGACTCGATCTGGCCGGGCAATTAGGTAAACGCGTGGTGGTCATCAACGCGGGCCCCGGGGCCGAAAATCGCGCTGAGTCGCAGCTGACTCGGGCCGAAGCCGAACAGCTGGAACAGTATCTAGAGAAGTTTTCGGTCCCGTCTGAGCTTCGACAATACTCCCGGGGTCGGTCCACAACCGATGAGTTTAAAGATGTGGTGGCCGAACTGGATCCCTACATGGTGGTCATCGGTGCGGCCAGACGGTCCGGATTCTCAAAGTTCGTGATGGGATCCGTCGCCGATGAATTACTCCGGGAGCTGCCCGTACCGGTGGTCTCGGTCAAAGTCCCAGAAACCTCAGTAGAATCTAACGCCAAGGAGTAACCCGTGGAGATCGTGGTACAACAAGGTGACATCACCAAAGTCGAGGTCGATGCAATCGTCAACGCCGCCAACCGATCTTTACTCGGCGGTGGCGGCGTCGACGGTGCTATTCATTCGGCCGGCGGGCCAGACATTTTAGCTGCCACCAAGCAATTGCGAGCCACCACCGTGCCCGACGGGCTCGCTACCGGAGATGCGGTGGCGACCACTGCGGGAAAACTCCCGGCCCGTTGGGTCATCCATACTGTTGGACCGGTGTATGCCAAAACCATTGACCGGCGAGATCAACTGATCAGTGCGTATCGACGCAGCCTGGAAGTCGCCGATGAGCTCGGCGCCAAATCCGTAGCTTTCCCGACGATTTCAGCCGGTGTGTACGGTTGGCCCCACGACGATGCCGTTGCAGTAGCCGTAGAGACCGTCCGTTCGATGGCCGATCAGGTTGCGGTTGAACGGGTTATATTTGTCCCGTTCTCCGAAGAGATGAAGGCCCGCTACGACGCCCAGCTCGCGGACTAGCGAGGCTTCTCTTCATCGTCTGGGCGATCGTCCACAGAGCGCTCATCTACTGGGCGCTCGTCTGGATGCTTCTCCTCGTGGGCGGTGTCCTGGGTGTGCTCTTCGAGTTCAGTTTCGTCGGTGCGTTGCGCACGACTACGATAAGCATCCTCACCGGGGCCTGCCATATCTGCGCCACGTTCAATGGCCGCTACCGAACCGGTGTACATTGAGCCATCCTCTGAGGGTTGGGTCAGGGGCACCGGCGAGGTATCCGGGTCGGTTTTTACCAGCCCGTCGGCGTTTTTGCGTGGCACGGTCGGAAAGACCCCAATTTCGACCGGGGGCTCGGTGTGCTGCCAAGAACGCACCTTCTCTTTATCGATCTGCGGGGCTGAGTTCATATCCCAGGATTTTCTGCTGCGCTTGAGCTTTATCTCCGATGTCTGCTCGGACTTGGGCTCAGTCTGAGACTCAAGCCGCTGCGGAGGCGTCTGCTCAATGCGCATGATGTTCATGGCCTCTGGGTGCTGTTCAGAGATGAATCGGATAAAGTCTTCCCGGACCAGGCACTGTAAATCCCATAGATCTCCCGCGTTGCGGGCAGACACCGCGGCGCGCAACGTGGCCCGATCACCGGCGATGTCCAGCACCTGCACAGACATATCGCGTCCGTCCCAAAGGTCCGTCGACTCCAGCAGCGCGCGCAACCGGGAACGCAGCGCGTCGACGGGCACCCGCCAGTCGACATGGAAATCGATCCCGGCGGAAATTTCAGTGCCGGTGCGGGTGTAGTTTTCAAACGGTGTGGTTGTGAAATACGACGATGGGTAGATAATCCGGCGACCGTCCCAGATTTTCAACACCACATACGACATTGTGATGTCTTCAATGGTGCCGTAGTAGTCATCCATCACGACGACGTCTCCGACTCGGATCGCGTCGGTAAACGCCAACTGCATGCCAGCAAAGACGTTGGTCAAGGTGGTTTGAACAGCCAGTGCTGCCACGACGGATACCAAACCAGCCGAGGCTAACAGCCCGGCCCCCAACGCCCGAACCTGCGGAATCGCCAACAGAATGGCTGCCACGGCCACCACAATGATGGCCGTATGGAGCACCCGCTTGATAAGTTGCATCTGGGTTTTGATCCGGCGGCCACGCCGATCGGCGGCGGTGACCTCGTCATATTGCAGCTCCACGCGGCGCTCAATAACATTGACGACCCGAAGCGCTAACCAGGCGAACCCTGAGGCAGTTCCGATCAACAGTAAGAACGCTAAGAGGTCATAGAGTCGAAGATCCCGACCGGAGAGTTCTAACCCGACCCGAGCACCAAGAAACACCATGGCGGTAAATGCAGGCGTCAACAAAATCTTCAGATGCGAGCGCATGCGTTTGCGTCGGCGGAGCACGAAGCCTGCGGCCAGGGCGACCACGGCCGTCAACGCGAACCCCGCCAGCGCCCCAATAGCGATGTTCAAGCTGGCACCAAATATGGGGCCCAGCGAATCAATATTTTCTAATGCCGAGTTTTGAACATCCTCGGGAACTGCTTCTTCAACATTGGGCATTGACGGCCCCTCGGACGGGTCAGCCGGGGCCTCTTCGGTTTCGTGACGCAACATAGGCACCATCCTCTCAGCGCGATCTGAACTAATCCTGAAAACCGATACACTAACAGGCATGCTTCACATCACCGATTTGCGCCCCACCACCTTTGATCCTGCAACCGTGATGCCGCGCGCCAAACTCGAGATTTCTGATGCGTCGGCCGTCGTGGAACCCATCATTGATCAGGTCAAAGCCCGTGGCGCGGAAGCAGTCTTAGACTTCACCGAACAGTTCGATGGGGTACGGCCTGACAACCTGCGCGTCCCCGAGCATGCCATGACGCAAGCCCTCGAGAAACTCGAGGCTGATGTTCGCGATGCGCTAGAAGAATCCATCGCCCGGGCACGGGCAGTCCACGCCGCACAGCTGCCCCCGGACACCGTGGTACCGCTGGCTGATGGCGCCACCGTGGAGAATCACTGGGTTCCCATCCAGCGCGTGGGTCTGTATGTTCCCGGCGGACGAGCCGTCTACCCGTCGTCGGTCATCATGAACGTGGTTCCCGCCCAGGCCGCCGGCGTCCCCGGCATCGCCATCACCTCGCCACCGCAGGCCGACTTCAACGGTCTCCCCCACCCGACCATCCTGGCGGCGTGCAAACTGCTGGGTGTCGAAGAGGTCTATGCCACCGGCGGGGCCCAAGCCATCGCGATGCTCGCGTTGGGTGTCAGCGACGCTTCCGGAGCAACCGTGTGTGAGCCCGTGGACCTGATTACCGGCCCGGGCAATGTGTATGTGGCCGCGGCCAAACAGGCGTTCTTTGGCAAGGTCGGCATCGACGCGGTGGCAGGCCCCTCCGAAATCCTGGTGTTGGCCGATGAGACCGCCAACCCGGCCTGGGTTGCGGCCGACTTGATCTCGCAATCCGAGCACGATCCGCTGGCCGCATCCGTCTTGGTCACCACCTCAATGGACTTCGCCGAAGCCGTCGTGGCACAGATAGAACAGCAAGTGCCCGGAGCCGTGTTGGAAGACCAGATTCGGGAGGCCCTGACCGGCCAACAGTCGGGCGCACTGGTCGTGAGCACCCTGGAAGAAGCCATCGACGTGACCAATGCGATCGCCACCGAACACTTAGAAATCCAAACCAAAGACAACGAAGCGGTACTCGAGCAGATTACGCACGCCGGTGCAGTATTTTTGGGTCCATATGCGCCGGTTCCGCTGGGAGATTACTCCGCCGGATCCAACCACGTCCTGCCCACCTCGGGGACCGCTCGGTTTTCTTCTGGCCTCAACACCGTCTCGTTCTTACGCCTCCAGCAACGCATCCGCTACGACAAGGCCGGTCTGGAACCGTTGGCGCCCGGAATTCAGAGACTGGCGCAATCAGAAGGCTTACACGCCCACGCCGAAGCCATCCGCTACCGGTTTGAATAAATGTGACAATCTCTACTTTGCCCCGTATGCAAAATAGGTTAGTCTTATCTGCAGAATCACGAGCTCTTACGACTATTTAGCCCTGGCTGTAAGACGGCAACCCTCCCACGTTGTAGTGGGGTGCCCCAGGTGATGATTCGGCCGCACGGAAGACCCCGTGTCTGGCAAGTACAGCGTTCGAGCGCCCTCGAGCGCCAACCTTCGAAGGCAAGATTGTGACCTCAACTTTGCAAGCCCGTAACCTGCAGACCACCAAGCTCACCGACGACATTTCACCGCTGTCCCTACGCAGTGCCTTTGGGCAATTCCCCTCGGGTGTGGCGGCGCTCGCCTCATATGATGCGCACGGTAACCCGCAGGGCATGGTTGCTTCCTCATTCACCGTCGGTGTCTCCTTGGATCCACCGCTGGTCTCTGTGGCCGTGCAGAACACTTCGGCCACCTGGCCGCTACTGCGCGAGACTCGCCGCATCGGTGTATCGATTCTTGGTGAAGGTCAGGGACTGATCGCCCGTCAAATGGCCGCCAAGGGCTCGGACCGGTTCGCCGGGCTGCACACCGCTACCAACGACGACGCAATCTTCGTTGAAGAGTCAGCGCTGTGGTTGGAAACCTCGGTGTACGGTGAGTTTCCCGCCGGTGACCACATCGTGGCCCTCTTAGAAGTCCATAACCTGGCGGACTTCACGGACATTCACGAACCGCTGGTCTTCCATAAATCACAATTCCGCAATATTCGGGACCACTAACCTGCCATGGATGCAGTTCGCGTCGATATCTGGCTCCACGCTGTGCGGCTGTTCAAAACCCGCTCAGCGGCGAGTACTGCGGTCAAAGGCGGCAAAATCAAAGTCGACGGGGAACCCGTCAAACCATCCCATAAACTCCGGGTTGGCCAGACGATCACCTTCCGCCAGCCCGGCCGCGAACGGATCATCGAAGTCACCGGCCTGTTGGAGAAACGCGTGGGATACCCGGTGGCCATCAAGCACTACATCGACCACTCCCCCGCACCGATCCCACGGCACCTGGTCGCCGTCCCCAAGCGTGAACGCGGGACGGGTCGACCGACGAAGAAGGAACGCCGACAGCTCGACCGGTTGCGCGGATACAACAGTCAATAAAAGCATCCAGGAAGTTCACAGCTGGCGTTCGGATAGTTTAAAATAACCTTTATTACACTAGAGGTACCTCTTCAAGGTGCGAGTGATGTTGTAATCCCGCCGCCAGATGAACCCCTTTCATCAGGCGGCGGGATTTTTCATGACGAAATCTCACGTTGTGAATCTTGCGTTGATCTATAAGTATGCCCAATGAGTTTCCCAATAAGCCCGTGATCCACTAGCCTGTGGTCTGGTAGAAAATGCACGTCGGCCCGTGTTGATACCTGATTACCAGAAATGAGAATTTATCCATGTCTGATCGGCAGACCGGCACCGTTAAATGGTTCAATATCGAAAAAGGATACGGCTTCATTACCCCCGATGACGCATCGGGGGATGTTTTCGTCCACCACACCGGCATTGACCAAACCGGCTTCCGTCGACTTGAAGAAGGCCAGCAGGTGCACTACGTCATCGCCGCAAGCGACCGCGGACCGATCGCCCAGAAAGTTTCTACGGCGTCATGAGGCTCGCCATTGGAGCGGGCTTCTTAGCGGCCATCGGCCTGTTTGCCTTCGGGCCCGCCAGTGCAGCGTACGCGACGGCGGAGTCTCCTGACCCATCTTCATCCGTGGTGACCGAGGAGCCTTCTGCAGAAGAGACTCCGGGCGGCCAGATGTCTTGCGATATCATCGACACAACCGATGACGCCGTCACGATCGAATCTGAACACCTGGAGACACTGGAAGATCTTGCAGTCATCGAGGATGACGATGAGCACGTGGATTTCGACAGGATAGACCAGACCTCGATTGTGGTGCCTCGCTCCGAGACGGACCTTCTCGTCCTCGTCGAAGGCTGGGATGAACAAAACAGACAAAGGACATATTGCGAGGTAGCTATTCCGGGTATCCCGGAGGAGCCTGAATCGGAGACCACTGAACAGCCGACTAACGACGGAGCTTCTCCGGAGTCCTCCGATGAAGAGTCCCCCGATGAAACAGCTTCTCCGTCACCAACTGTCCCACCGGAGCCGCCTTCTACCACGCCGCAACCGACGCCGTCACGGTCACCTTCACCCAATATGGCCTCTCCGACACCGCCCAGTGCACCGGCGATGACGCCGAGCACCCCCACCACCCCGCAACCGCCGATCGCGAGCGCACCGCCCACGCCCTATGCTCCACCACCAGCATCGACACCGTCCCCATCACCAACGGCCACAACGACACCGTCAGAAGACCTCAGTGCCGCTGACACCGAACGGCGGGGCCCTCGTGAAATTCGCCCGCTCGCCGAAAGCCCGCGGTACTTACTGCCCGAGATATTCGGTATGCAATCGCATCGGGGTTCACCGCTGGTCATGCCCGGTCCCCGCGATGCAGATGAACAAGCTTCCGAACTTGAGACGCTCCCGCCTATTTCTGAGGACGAACTCGATGCGATCAAAGCCCAATTGTCGTCCCCCGGCCATGCCGACCGAACACCAACCGGGAGCCAGGTTGAAAGTGCTGCGCCACAAGAACGCGACTCAGGTCAGCGTTCCTGGTGGCTACTGGGTGGACTGACAAGCGCCGTCGGCATCGGAGCTGTGCTCTGGTGGGCCTTGAATCGCTATAGACGCAACCACTAGTCAGTTCTCCTGGGCAGCATTGGGTTCCGGTCCGGTGCGCTTATTCAACAGTCGTTCTGCCCCAGAGATTCCAAGAATCGCGCAGGCAAACCATATCCCACCGGCAGGACCCACCGGTCCCGCAACCAGGCTCGCGGCCAGCGGCAACACTACTTGTCCCACCCTGTTACCCACCAATCGCAGGGCTAACGCTGGACTGCGCCACGATCGCGGCACACCCTGCGATATCAGGGTCATCGTAATCGGCTGTCCAACACCCAACGTGAAACCGCCCACGGCCATAAAAATAAAAGCCGCAACCATGCCCGGAACGCCCCACCCCACGACCCCGGGCACAACAGCAATGGCGGCAGCCGACACCAACAGTGCTACCAAAAGCAGATTATTGCGCGCGTACCTGGCGGACAACGGCCGAATAAAGATCCGCGAGAGTACCGATGTGGCACCTCGGATAGCCAACAGCGCCCCGATGACCATCGGAGAGACACCATAGGCCTCCCCGACCAGCGGCATAAACGCCACCAAGATATCAAGAATCGCGAGTAACGCGAGCGCTGCAAACATGTGGGACGTTATCCCCGGCAGTTTCAAGATGTTACGCACCGAGGGTTTCGCGCCGGCCTCGACAACGACAAGGTCTTGGGTCTGCGTGGTCGGTGCCGGTGGGTGGGTAGCACGCAGCGTATACAAGATCGGGACCGCCACTATCGAAGTGATCGCACCAATCCACAGGGCTAGATTAATACTGTGGGTGAGATCGTCGCCTCCGGCCTGCGCCTCGGTCAACGAAGTATTTCCCAGCAGGACACCGGACAGCAAGGGACCAAGCATCTGGCCGACGGAAAATGACGCGGTAAACCACCCGAAATTAGCATCCATGTCTGGGGCCCGCGACCGACGTGCCACCATGCTTTGCCCGCCGATGGTAAACATCAAATGGCCGATCCCCAACACGGCCGAAGCAAGCATCAAATGCACGACGTTGCCCGTCAACGCAAGATACGCGGCTCCGAGGGTCAGAATGAGGATGCCTAGGGCTACGAAGTTTCGTGGGGATTTGAGCCGTGATTGCAACCGTCCAAAGGGCAGCGCGAGAAACAGTGGTAGGAGGGCATACGCGGCGGTGGCGATCCCAATTTCCGTTTCGCCCCAGCCCAGTAGGATCAGTTTATAACTGGTGACCGGTCGAACGAGATTCGCTGTCGTCTGCGTCAAGATACCAGCGATTAGCATCAGCCATAGCCAGCCTGGCAAGGCGTTGTGAGACGTTCTAGACATAACGTGGGCGCGAGATCCTTCAGCATTCGACGTGGGGACGGCTCGTCGATCTCGACTCAGCTTACCGGACGGGACAACGCCTCGAAGCTTGCACAGTCAGTACACTCATCAACTAGACCTATCCGTACGGTTTCAAGAGGGACGATGAGCCAAGAGTCGAATCCGCGACCACGACATCCGCTTGCGCCGGTTGCCGCCGCGTTAGAGTCGCCGTTGGGCGACCACGCTTTGTTCTATCTCACGCAGCTGGAGCACACCTTTCGGTCCGCTACCGAAAACAGCATTCAAGAGTTCGACTTAGATCTGCGGCAGTACTCTACGCTGGCGTTTATCGTCGATGGGCACGCCCCGACCCAGCAGGAGCTATCGCAACTCTTGCGGCTGGATCTTTCCCAGGTCGTTTCCCTAACAAAGGGGTTGGAAGCACGCGGCTTACTGGTCCGACAGACCGCGGCGCACGACCGACGCGCGAAGACCCTAGCAATCACCGCAGCGGGCAGGCGTCTCTATGCCCAAGCCGCGCTCGAGGTCCGACGGGTGGAAGAACATCTCACAGCGTCCTTGTCACGCCGCGATCATATCGCGCTCAGGGCGCTTCTTGGCCGAATCTTGCCGCTGCCGTAATGGGACCGGACTGTTCTTAGTCGGCGCTGGAAACGGTATAGAGCTGCTTGGCGCCACCCCCAGTGGACTGGGAAGGCAGGTAGTATTCTGGGTCAACCCACTTATCGTTGACCTTGATTTCGTAGTGAATATGAGGCCCGGTCGAGTTGCCGGTTGAGCCTGCCAGCGCGATAGTCTGGCCTTGTTCCACGGTGTCACCAACGTTGACGCGTAGTTGCGAGTTGTGGCTGTACGCTGTCACAACACCGTGACCATGGTCGACTTCTACGCGGTGACCGCCGGTGCTGTGCACGCCCGCAAACACCACGGTGCCTGCTTCAGTAGCCTTCACTGGGGTTCCGGTTGGTACCGGGAAATCAGTGCCTACGTGGAACTGGGTTCCGGCACCGGTGGGGTTGCTTCGGCTCCCGAAGGTCGAAGACGTCCGCGTCGAGTCAGCAGGGAAGATCATTTGCAGATTTCCTGGCAGGGATTTCAACGATCCGTTGTGGGGGTTTTGTGCTTCAGCAACTGCAAGCTGCCCGGCGGCAACGTCGCCTTCACCTTCTTGGTACAACCGGCCTAGGCCAACCTGCGAGGCGGCCATTTCGTTGGTCATTTTGGCTACGACTCGTTCATCGCCACCGGTAATAGCTGCTGGGATGACCGAGGTTTCACGCGGTGTCGCGTCGAGCTCAACGGCATTTGCTTCTGCGGTCTGCCCGAAAGCTAGCGGGTTACCGTCACCGGCATTACCGCCGAAGGTCACAGCGGCCGAGGAGACGGCCACGGCGACACCTGCAGTAAGGACGGAAGCGTTGCGTCCGCGCTTTTTCTTGATTGCTGCTGCACGCAGCGCGCGGCGAGAGGGAAATTCGGAAGATGGCATAAGTGTAGTACTCACCAAAAAAGAGGAAGTCTGAATAGCTTGTTATATCGTAGCGTTATCATTTCGTTATATCCAATCCTCAAGTATCGTCGCAGGTATATTGAATCGTTAGCTGCCACCTCGGTCGTGACTTGCGTCTCAAGCGGGTCGCACGCCCCAACGAGCAGAGGCCTGTGACCAGACGATTCAGCTGGTCTCGATCGATCACCACGACCCCGTCATCGAGGGTTCGCCCAGCAGCGAAACTCAAGCTGGGGTGCCCTCAGTGGCCGTCGCGATGCGGTCTAAGGTACCGTTTATGGGTTTGCGAGGTCCCGAGGTGAGCACGAACTGTGGATAACTTCGCTGATTGTGACCTCAATGCGGCTGAAACGACTTTGGGGTTGTATGATGAGGCCAGTATGCCTGTTACCAACTCGCATACTGGCGTTGCCCACAACGGCGTGCGTAACGACTCTGAAACGGAAACGATCCGCTACCACTGCTCCCCATCACGGAGCGACTATGCATTTTCGCCCGGGCATCCTGTGCCCGGGTCTTCGTATATAAACCGCCTACGATAGCGTCCTACGGCAGCACGCATCGGCAGCGGGCATGGGATAAGAGAGTCATGACTGAAGTTCAAACCCCACTTCGCACCGAATCTGATCTCATCGGCACGGTCGAATTGCCTACCGATGTGTATTACGGTGTCAACACTGTTCGTGCCGCAGAAAACTTCCAACTGTCGTCCAGTCGCATCGAACAGTTCCCGGAGCTCATCGAAGCCCTGGCAATCATCAAGCAGGCTGCAGCCGCCGCGAACCGCGATGTCGGCGCACTGGATGCAACCATTGCCAATGCAATCATTGCAGCAGCTCAGGATATTACTGCTGGCCAACTGCACGATCAGTTTATTTTGGACATGATCCAAGGCGGCGCTGGCACCTCTACCAATATGAACGCCAATGAGGTTATTGCCAACCGCGCACTGGAGCACCTGGGCTATGCCAAGGGCGACTACGACGTGTTGCACCCGTTGAACCACGTCAATATGGGTCAATCAACCAATGATGTTTATCCTTCTGCGCTGAAGCTTGCCCTGCATAAGATGACCGGCACCTTGCTGACGAATCTCGAGACCTTCCGGAAAGCGCTCCGTGCCAAGGCCGAAGAATTCAGCTCGACCGTCAAAATGGGCCGCACGCAAATGCAGATCGCTGTGCCCATGACCTTGGGCCAAGAATTCGGCGCCTGGGCCACTATGATCGAACGCGCAGCCACCGGTGTGAAACGGGTGCGCTTTGATCTATTGGAACTCAACCTGGGCGGCACTGCCATCGGCACCGGCATCAACGCAAACGTTGGATACCGCGAGCGCGCCATTGAACAGTTGCGTGAAATCACCGGCATTAACGGCATTTCGTCTGCTCCGGATCTCATTGCGGCCACCGCTGATACCCAAATCTTTGCTGATCTATCCGGTGCGCTCAAACGTGTTGGGCTGACCATGTCCAAGATTGCTAACGATCTGCGGCTGCTCTCGTCGGGTCCTTCCGGTGGATTTGGTGAGGTCAATTTACCAGCACGCCAGGCCGGCTCGTCGATTATGCCGGGCAAGGTCAACCCGGTGATCGCCGAAGCCGTCAACCAGGTCGCCTATCAAGTTGCCGGGCACGACGCCGCCATCAGCATGGCTGTTGAAGCCGGCCAGCTGGAACTCAACCCCTTTGAGCCCATCATGGCTCGCGGGCTGTTCGATTCGATCGCTCTGTTGGCAAACGCATCCACGATGTTTACCGAAAAGTGCATCACCGGAATTACCGCCAATACGCAATTGATGCGCGATGTTGTCGAAGGATCCGCTGGCTTGGCGACCGTGTTCTCCCCCGTCGTCGGGTACAAAGCCGCGACCGCGTTGGCGGTAGAAGCCAATGAGACCGGGGCCAAAGTCACGGACCTGGCCGTTGCAAAAGGTCTGTTGAGCCGTGACCAGGTTGAGCAGCTGCTCAACGAGGCGCTGGCGCTCTAGGCTAAAATTTCGGGGGCGTTCATCACCAGAACGCCCACTCCCATGAATATCAGTCCGATCACTTGGAGTGGTCGGACTGATTTCTTTGGAGCCGATAACAGTCCGAAGTGGTCAACGGCCATGGACCCGGCCAGCAACCCCAGTTGAATCACCACCACGGTGAGGGCAGAACCGATAAGGGGCGCGAGAAATGCCACGCCGGCAACGTAGAGCGCGCCCAGCGCGCCACCGATCCACATCCACCAGGGGTTTTTCCGTTCCCCGGCTGGCACGCGGATCCGTAAGGATGAGCGTGTCACGGCTACCAGCAGAACCAGCACGAGCAGTCCGACTGCAAACGAGATCAGTGCGGCATGAATGGCTGAACCCAATACACCCGTCAATTGACCGTTAATGACGACTTGGAGTCCAAAGCAGACCCCAACCGCCAGCCCGACGAGGTACCAGATTGGTGACGGGGTGGGTTGGTTCAGGTGTGGGTTGGGTCGTCCGGCGCGAACCGCCAGCAGGGCTGCGGCGAGTACTATGATTGCTCCGGTCAGTCGCCAGGCGTTGGCCGGGTAGATGTCAACGCCGAAGAACCCGAAGTGGTCGATGATCATCGTGGTCACGACCTGGGCGGTGAGATTCAGAGCGGTCGAGTACAGCGCGCCGATAATGGGGAGCAACACGACGGTGGTGGTCATCCCGATGACCCCGAGTAATCCACCGGACCACAGCCAGACCGGCTCGGTAGCGAATAAGCGGGGGTCGAAGGTCACGGTCCCCACCGTCGTCCAGGTCAATACCGCCAGACAGCTGGTGCCGACCAGAAACGAGATCGCAGACATGACCCACGGGGAGGAGACCGAGGCCCGCAGCCGGTTGTTGATGGCTGACTGGTTCGGCAGCAACACCCCGATGAGCACACCGAGCAGCACATACATCATCGTGTGCTGCGCTAAATGGCTCGGGCCGGGGTCAGAATGTTGTTCGGGTCCAGCGCATGTTTGATGGCCTGCTGCGTATCGAGGACAGCCTGCTCTAGTTGGATGGGCAGCTCGTGGTGTTTGACCGCCCCGATGCCGTGTTCACCACTGATGGTGCCACCCAGTGACACGGCCAGTTTGGAAATATCGACGATGACGGCCTCGGCCGCGAGATACTCGTCGTGGGAGTCCCCGGCTTCAACTATAGGATGCAGGTTGCCGTCCCCGGCGTGGGCCACGATCGAAACCGCCCGGCCATGCTGGGTCGCGATCTCCTCGATCCCACGGAACACATCGACCAGTTGTCCGATCGGCACGCCAACATCACACGAGACGCGCAACCCACGAGCGCTCAGTGCCGGATTGGCCAGGCGGCGGGCTGCTAACAGCGCGTCGTTTTCGGCGATGGCGACCTCGACGGCCCCGTGTTCGGTGCACACCTGTGTGATAGCGCGTGCGGTTTCAGCGGCATCATCTCCGACAGTCTGGCCGATGAGGACTGCGGCCTTGGGTACGTCCAAGCCTGAGGGAGAGAACGCCTCGATGGTTTCCACGCTATGGGCATCGAGCAGCTCAAGAACTTCCGGTTGGGCTTGACCGTTGACGATCTCGGTGACGGCCTGCCCGGCAGCCTGGATCGAATCGAAACTGGCTCGGAAAGTATGCGGAGTGCCCGGCGGAATCGGTTTGAGTCGCACCGTGGCCGCGGTGATGATGCCCAGGGTGCCTTCGGAACCGACGAAGAGACTCGTGAGGTCGAGACCGACGACGTTTTTTCGGGTGCGGGTGCCGGTGTTGATGATGGTGCCGTCGGCCAGGACGACTTCGAGGGCGGCGACCGAGTCTCGAGTCACCCCGTGAGCGATACAGCGCAATCCCCCGGCATTCGTGGCGATATTGCCACCGACCGTCGAAATTTCTACACTGGCTGGATCTGGCGGGAAAAACAGCCCGTGCTCACGCACCGCGCGATCAAGGTCTGCGGTGATGACGCCGGCTTCCACCACCGCCAGTCGATTCACCGGGTCAATGTCGCGGATACGGTTACAGTGTTCTAGAGAAATGATCAGGCCGTTGGGGTAGCTTACCGCCCCACCGGCCAGGCCGGTACCGGCGCCGCGCACGGACACCGGCACTCGGTGGGTGTTAGCCCAGCGCAGCGCGATGGCGACATCATCGGTGGTGGTTGCCAACACGGCGGCGAGCGGACGATGCGATGGTTGATACCGTGAGCTATCCTGAGACAACCGGGCCAATTCGGGGCCGGTCTCGAGTACTTTGTCACCAAGTCGGTCGGTGAGTTCGGCCAGCGTTTCGGTGAGTTGTTCGTGGGGCATGCGGTTCCTTTACTGTCAGGCACCACATTAGCTGTGTCGCCCACCACGTTCTACTCTGATGCGGCGGTTGCGTTGGAAGCCGTGTCAACCCCGAGTTGTGCGTCCCTTGTCCGTGGGGAAAGCGAACGACTTTCCTTAGAGAACCTAGTAGAATGACCCCAGCGCTCGTGCTCCGCGTGGCGGTGGATTTTCCAAGACTTCACAGGGAGGTATGCCTCATGGCTCCAGGTTCACGGTGGCTCAAGCCCGCCGACACCGAACCAATTCGACGAGTCTGGATGAACTTTCCACGAGCCGGTGCCGCCAATTACGCGGCACTGTGGCAACTCTCCTCCGCCCGACGAGCCTGGATCCGCCTCGCAGAGACCATCAACCAGTTTGTCCCCGTGACCTTGCTGGTTGATCCCGATGATCAACACACCATTGACTCGTATTTATCCACCAAGATGCGCACCGTCGTGGTGCCGTTTCATAACGGTTCGCTGCGCCGCACCGGCCCGACCCTGGTGGTCTCGCGCGAAGCTCACAACACCGGCGGTCGCCGTCCACGGCGCGTGTTGGGAATGATCGACTTTGCATTCAATGGTTTCGGGCATCTTCCCGGGGTGTCCTACGGGCTGGATGATAATCTTCCCGGCACCCTGACCGAAGTCCTAGCCCGCTTTGAGAGCGTCCCCGAACGGCAATTTTCGGTCATGGTATCCGAAGGTGGCTCCTGGGTGACCGACGGCCTGGGTACGGCCATCGCGTCCGAGGCCTTACTGACCGACCAGCGTCGTAACCCGGGCTGGTCGCATCGCACCGTCGAACGCGAACTGCGTCGCGAGGTGGGGCTCGACCACATCATTTGGATTCCGCGGGGCTTATGTCACGGCGCTGCGCCACAAGGGTGGGGCGGTTACGTCGATCACGTGGTGGCTTTCCACTCGCCGGGACGGGTCATCTTGCACAACCAACCCGACCCAACACACCCCGACCACGCGGTAACCGAAACCGTGCGCGAGATCCTCTCCGAAGCCCACGATGCTAACGGGCGGCCCCTGGAAATCATCGACATGCCAGCCCCGCAAACCCACTCGGATCTGCGCGGCCCGGTCAACTGGAGCTACCTGGATTTTCTGGTGCTCAACGACGTCATCCTGATGCCGCGGTTCATCGACCCCCACGACGACGAAGCACGCAAGCTGATGGCCACGCTGTATCCCGAACACCGCGTCATCCCCTTCACCGCCCAGGCGCTATTCGACCACGGTGCCTCCATGCGCGCCGTCACACTGCCTGAGCCGCGCGTCAGCTCACAACGATAACGCTCAGCCAGCGGGGACAAACCGCCCCGAATCGACGCGAGAACCGGGCCAACACGCTAACCTGAACTCGACGACAGGTAAAGGAGCGTAATTGGCCAAGCAGCAGATGACCAAAACCCAGCGAGCCCTGTTGGTGGTGGTGCTGGTCCCGGTCTTCATGTCGCTGCTGTCCATCTCCTCGATTAACGTCATCCTGCCCTCAGTGCAAGAATCCCTCGATGCGACCACCAGTGAAATCCAGTGGGTCTTGTCCGGTTACACTTTGGCCTTCGGGGTGCTGCTGGTCGCCGCCGGGCGCGCCGGTGACACCTTCGGCCGGGCCAGGCTCTTTGTCGCCGGCCTGGTCGTCTTCGGGCTGGGCGCGCTCCTGTCCGGGCTAGCGGTCAACGGGCTGATGCTGGTCCTGGCTCGGTTCGTCATGGGCTTCGGTTCAGGCCTACTCAACCCTCAAACCGTGGGCTTCATTCAACAATTTTTCGACGGGCCACGCCGCGCTCGCGCTTTCGCATCGTTTGGGACGGTCGTGGGAGTGTCCGTAGCCATAGGACCGGTCCTAGGTGGTGGGCTGATCGCCCTGGCCGGACCCGATTGGGGCTGGCGGTGGACCTTTCTGGTCAACGTCCCCATCGCTGCCGCCGCAATCTGGTTTGCCCGCCGACACTTCCCGGCCGAAGCCTGGCAACGCACCGGCCCCGCGGCCCACGGCGGCAAGCCCGACCTGGACCCGGTCGGGACCGTAGCCTTTACCCTGGGCACCCTGTTGGTCATGTGGACGTTTTTGGAAATCGATCAGGGCGGGATCTTCTGGGCCATGCTGCCGGCCGGAGTGGCAATCCTTACGTGGTGGGTCTGGTGGGAGCGCCGGTATAAACGCCGCGGCGGTGCGCCCATGGTCGACATGGCCCTGTTCCGTAATCGGCCCTATCGCAACGGGACCTTGCTCATCGGACTGTTCTTTACGGGTTCGACCTCCGTGTGGGTCACGGTGGCGATCTTTTTGCAAACCGGCCACGGGGTCTCAGCCTTGGGCGCCGCACTGATTGGCGTGCCTTCGGCCATCGCGACGTCGATTTCCTCGCAGATCGCCGGGCGCTACGTGCTCAACGCTGGACGCCCCATGGTCGCCTGGGGCATGACGGTGACCCTAACCGCCCTGGCATCGTCCATCTTCGTCGTGGTGGGCGTCCAGCTGTGGGACTGGTCAGTGTGGTGGCTCGTGCTCACACTGTCGCTGCTGGGCGTGGCCCAAGGCTTTATTGTGTCACCGAACCAAACCCTGTCGCTGATCGAGGTACCCGCCCATGTCTCGGGAGTCGCCGGGGGTGTGATGCAAACCGGTCAACGCGTCGGCACCTCGGTGGGCACCGCGCTGATCACCTCAACACTATTCGGAGTCGCCGCGGCGTGGTCGTGGAACTGGGCGTTTATTGCGGCCTTCGGGCTCATCATGTTCATGGTATCCATCGCCCTGGTGGTAGCCATCGTGGATGTGCGCGGCACCCGACAAGCGCAAGCCGCCGTCGCTCAGGGCCGCGAATCCGCCTAGCGCGTCACCGCCTGCGACATACTGCCCGGCACGGTACCCCATGCGATACATTAGAGGCATCGACAGGGGAGCAGCCACCAGCTGCTGAGAGTGCGCAAGCAGACCCTCGAACCTGATACCAGATCATACTGGCGGAGGAAGTCGTCATACTCTCCACGCACCGCGTGCCCTCCTATGCACACAGGAGGAACCAATGAAAAAAGTGTTACCACTGACGGTCGCCGCCGTGCTCGGACTGGCCGGTTGCTCGGTCGCAGACCAGGCCCCCGACGCGGACGACGATGCGCAAGCCTCGGTCACCATCATGACCCACGACTCGTTCAATGTGCCCGAAGAACTCGTCACGGCCTTCGAGGAAGATTCCGGGTACAGCGTGACCACGACCTCCCCCGGGGATGCCGGGGCGGTGTTGAACCAACTGATCCTGCAGCAGGACAACCCCACCGTCGACGGGGTGTACGGCATCGATAACTACTCGGCCGAAACTCTGCTGGCCGAAGACATGCTGACCACTCACGACGTCCAGTTGGGTTCAGCCGAAGAGTTCACGGTCGCCTCCGATACCGACGGCCACCTGGCACCCATCGACCACGGGCAAGTCTGTGTCAACATGGACAACGAGTGGTTCGACGACCAGGGCCTCACCCCGCCCGAAACACTCGACGATCTGACCGACCCGGACTACGAGGGCCTGTTCGTCACGACCGACCCGACCGCATCCTCACCGGGCCTGGCATTTCTGGTCGCCACGATAGCCGATCAGGACGACTGGCAGCGCTACTGGCAAGACCTGCTGGATAACGGCACCAAGGTCGCCGGCGGCTGGTCGGATGCCTACTACTCGGATTTCACGGCTGCTGGTGACGGCGAGTATCCACTGGTGCTCAGCTACTCGTCCTCCCCGTCGGCCGAAGAGGGCCGCACGTCCTCGATTCTGGGCACCTGCACCCAACAGGTCGAATACGCCGGTGTGTTGGCCGATGGCGCCAACCCCGACGGCGCCCGGGCGTTCATCGAGTTCCTGCTCAGCACCGAATTCCAAGAAACCCTGCCCGAAGAAATGTACATGTACCCCGTCGATGACTCGGTTGAACTGCCCGAGGAATGGGCCACCTACGCTGAACTCGCCGAGGACCCGATCACCGTTGACGAAGCCGAAGTCGCCGACAACCGTGATCAGTGGCTGACCGACTGGACCGAAGTATACGAAAACCATAGCTCGTGATGACCCGCCTGGGGTGGGGTGCCGCCGTCGCGCTAATCCTCACCTTCCTCACCATCTTCTTCGCCTGGCCCGTCGGAGCGATGCTGCTGCGCGGTATCACCGACGACGCCGGCGCGCTCGATCTGAGCAGATTTGGTGAGGTCTTGACCACCGGGCGCACCTGGGACATCGCCGGTCACACGCTGGTGATGGCCCTGGGCGGCACCATCGGCTCGGCGCTCTTCGGTATTCCCGCGGCCTATATTTTGTACCGCACCGATTTTCCGGGTCGCACCATCCTGCGATCCATCACCCTGGTCCCCTTCGTGTTACCCACCGTCGTGGTCGGAGTGGCCTTCCGCGCCCTACTGGGCCCCAACGGCCCGCTGGGGTTTTTAGGGCTGGACCAGACGACGTGGGCCGTCATCGCAGCCATGGTGTTTTTCAACATCAGCCTGATCGCCCGGCAGGTGGGTGGGTTATGGCAGATGTTGGACCCGCGCACCGTCGAAGCCGCCCGCAGTCTCGGCGCCTCCCGAGCTCGCGCGTTTTGCACCATCACCCTACCGGCACTGACACCCGCCATCGGCGCCTCGGCCGGGCTGGTTTTTCTGTATTGTTCCACCGCGTATTCGCTGGTGCGCACCCTGGGCACGCCCGGCGTGGGCACACTCGAAACCGAAGTCTTCCGCCAAACCCAAACCTTCCTGGACCTGCGCACCGCCGCGGTCTTCTCGGCGCTGCAGGTCGTGTTCGTCCTGGCATCGGTCTGGCTCACCCAGCGGCTGGCCCACCACACCACGACCGCCCTGCGCCTGCAACAGCCCCATCGCCAAAACATCACCCGAGCCGACTGGTTGCCGTTGTCCGTGACGATGTTTGCGGTCGTGGTCATCATCCTGTGGCCCATGTTCAGCCTGGTCGAGCGCTCGCTTGCCGACGGTGATGGCGGTTACGGGCTGCACAACTACCGGCTGCTGGTTACTTCCCCGGGGACCGGTTTTGCCGGCGGCGCGACGGCTGCCCAAGCGCTCGAGCACTCCCTGAAAATCGCCCTGGATGCCACCATGATCTGTTTGGTGGTTTCGATCCTCATTGCGCTTGTGCTGACCCGGCGGGTCAAGAGTCGTCTGCTCTCGCGTGCACAGCAATGGCTAGATGTATTTATCATGTTGCCGATGGGCGTCTCCTCGGTCACGATCGGGTTTGGTTTCTTGGTCTCGATCCACGCATGGGATCCGGGGCTGGGACAATCTGGGGTGTTCGTGCCGCTGGCCCAAGCCGTCGTCGCGCTGCCGCTGGTAGTGCGCAGCCTCATCCCCATTCTGACCGCCGTCGACCCGCGACAACGACACGCCGCGGCTGTACTAGGCGCATCCCCCGCTCGGGTCTTTCGCACCATCGACGGCCCGTATCTGTTGCGCGCCGTCGGACTCGCCGCGGGCCTGAGCTTTTCGGTTTCCCTGGGCGAATTCGGTGCCACGAGTTTCCTGGCCTCCCCCGATTACCAAACCCTGCCCGTTTACATCGTGCGGCTGCTGTCTCGCCCCGGCGCCGACAACTTCGGCATGGCCCTGGCCGCCGCCGTCGTCTTAGGTGTCGTCGCCGCCATCGCGTTACTCCTGGGCGAACGCATCCGCCCACGCACCATCAGGAGCACCTCATGACCGCCATCGAACTGATCAATATTCACCTGGGCTATCCCAATGGCAACCAAGTCTTCGCCGGGGCTGAGCTGACGGTCGCCAAGGGTGAGATTCTCGGGGTGCTTGGCGCCTCGGGTGCCGGCAAGTCGACCCTGTTACGGCTCATCGCCGGACTGCAGCACCCGCACGCCGGCACCGTCAAGATCGCCGGGGAAATTGCCGACGACGAGGGCCGTTACCACATGCCGCCGCACCGTCGCGACTGCACCATGGTTTTCCAGGACGCACAATTATTTCCGCACCGCAGTGTGGCCGGCAACGTCGCTTACGGGCTTGAAGCCGCCCGCGTACCAGCTGCGCAACGACGTCGTCGCGTGGCTGAGGTCTTAGAAATGGTCGACATTGCTGAGCTCGCCGACCGGGCGATAACGGAATTATCTGGTGGGCAGGCACAACGTGTTGCATTGGCGCGATGCTTGGTCATTCGCCCATCGGTCATTTTATTCGATGAGCCGCTTTCCGCCCTGGATCGTGGGTTACGGCAGCGCTTAGCTGTGGATATCCGAGAGTTATTAAAGCGCACCGGAACGTCAGCCATTTACGTCACGCATGACCCAGCCGAGGCCACGACCGTGGCAGACCGCATCGCGGTGGTTGAACACGGACAAATTCAGGACCTTGGTCCGGTCCCGGAGCTGGACGTGTCCAAACTGTCCGAATCCGTAGCGAGCTTATTGGGTGGTCTTGGTGAAGTCAGCGGCGTTGTGACCGCGGTCAGTGATGATTCGACGACGATTGAGATCGTTGATCGTCTCGTGGTGCTCCCGGGACGCCAGGGTGTTGTTGGGGATACCGTAACGGTCAATCTGAGTCGGTAGGTTATCGTTTCGTCCGCTGTGGTTCTCACGCAGCATTGCCCGATCAGATGCAAGCAGCTCAATACTCTGGTCTGCCGAAAACATAAAACCTGTTCCCGCAACCGTGTCGCGGCGAAATGTGGAAAAGTCTTCGCCGCCTATGCGTTATCCACAAAACGAATAACACACCCATATCGTGTCCCACCTGTATGATATATACCGACAAATACATGCATAACAATCACATTAACTTCTTCAAAACTGTTGAATGGATCACGGTGGGCGGGTAGAATAGGGGCATACCTCAACCCGTTTCCCTTCTATTCTTCGCCCCTTCGTTTCCTCTTCGCTGTTGATGTTTTCTTGTCACTGATCGGTGCTTGTCGAAAGGACCCGTTGATGGATACCACCCAGATCTTGCCCAACATTGGCTCCCCGGTGTCCTCGCCAGCGTTTGACCCGGCAGCTGCCGATGACATGAGTGTGGGCGAAGCCGTCTACGCTGCAGCCTTCTTCGCCGACGTGGCCGCACAGCGGATGGCCGATCCGGCGGCAGCTGGTGACTTCGCCCGATTTGTGACGGCCTCTGGAGAGGACTGGAGCGGATTCAAGTCCGCGACTGCACCCGGTGCGGTGCCAATACCGCCAGATAACTATTATGATTCGCTGCCGGGCATTGCCCATATGGTGCGCCACCAGCAGCGAGCCACCGATGCGATCCTCACACATTTCGCCGCTCATCTGGAACCAGCCCTGGGCGACCAAGCCGCATTGTTAGGGACTCCCGACGGGGTCAAAGGATATAAAAATGGGCAGGTGTACTTCCGGGAAGTGCTGAAACTCTCATCAGCTCAGACGACGAAGATTCATGATCGGGTCCCGTATGTCACCTGGGCCTCGGGCAAAAATCCCGCGTTGGCGGCCTATCAGCCCAATTTGCTCAAAGTCGCTGAATCCTTTGCCGAAGGCAAGATTTCCGGCGAAAACCTCGACCGCATCATCAGCATGGACAAAGATCTCACCAAGTACGTGCACAAAACCAAGGCCCTCCCCGGGATCAAACGCGACATCCTGCTGGCCTTTGAAGACGCTCTGGTCGATGCCGCCGAGACTCTGACTCCCGATGAACTCTCCGAAGCCAAAACCCGATGGGCCAACAAAATCGCCCACGCGATCGACCCTGACGGGCCCCTGGTATCCGATGCGCTGCGCAAACAACCCGACAACGCGCTTCGCACCCAGAACCTGGCCGATGGGTCCGGCAAAATCAGCATGCATGCCACCCCGGCGGTGTATGCGGCCTTTAAAAACTGGTCCCTGCATCAGCTGAATTTCAATGGCACCCCGGTCGAGATCCCCCAAGAGGTCCTGGACCTGCTAGCCACCGACGACCAGGAAGCACCTGACCCGGCGGCAGCCGTCAATGACCTCAACGACCTGACATCTAGCCCGGATCCGGATGCTCAAGCTGAAGACCCTCAGGGCGCCACCCTCTCAGCTGAAAAGACGGCGACTATCGACCCGCTCACCACCGGTCAGCGGTTAGCAGCCATTATCATTGGCATGTTTCAAAACTTGTTGACGATGGATCCCAAGGACCTCGGCGTCAAGAAAGCCCACGGCGCCGCAGCGCAGTTGATGATCGTCCAAGACATCCAGACAGCCTATGAAACCCTCGGAGTCGGTGCTCTCCCGGAGGCGGTGCGACGACCACCCCAAGCCGCCGGAGTGTTACCACCGATCATCACGCGTCCGAATCCCGATCACGAGCCGGTATGTTTGAATCCCGATCACACCCGGGGCCACTCCCCACCATCGTGGACTCAGTTTATGTCGGAGGCCGTGAACATCGGCGCCATGCGCCCTGCTGACATTGCTCCATTAGCTTGTGACAGTAAACTCGTGGGCCAAATCTGGAACAGCCACCACGAAGTCCTCGCCCAACACCGAGCCCACAGGCTCTTTACCCCCACCCAACGTCGGGCCATTCTAGCGCGGGACCGTGGCTGCCAAGCCCCCGGCTGCACCGTGCCAGCCGTCTACTGCCAAATCCACCACATTGTGGAATGGCTCAACAACGGCACCACCAACGTCGACAACGCCATCACCCTGTGTGCCCACCACCACGGGGCGGTCCACAACGGCAAATGGAAAATCCGCAAACACCACGGGACCACGTTCTTCCAACCAGCACCCTGGTTAGATCCCACCCAACCCTTACTGCGCAACCTCTACTGGGCGTTATGAGAACTAGCTGTCTGAACCGGTTGTGGCACCGGCTTGTATCTCTTCGAGATCAACTGGACTATCGTCAAACAGAGCACGGATGTCTTCAGCCGTGACGTTGGAGGAGAATGCGGTATCGTCCTCGGTCAAAGCATCAAACATCTCAACTTTCTGCTGCTGCAGTGCCAGGACTTTTTCTTCGATCGAACCCTTCGACACCATCCGATAGACCATGACATTCTTGTCCTGGCCAATGCGGTGCGCACGGTCGACAGCTTGAGCCTCGACCGCAGGGTTCCACCACGGATCCAAGAGGAAGACATAATCAGCCTCAGTGAGTGTGAGACCAAACCCGCCGGCACGCAAGGAAATCAGGAACACCGGTGCCTCCCCGGAACGGAACTGATCCACAACGGCACCGCGATCACGAGTAGACCCATCCAGGTAGGCATACTCAATGTCCTGTCCGTCCAGCTCTTGACCTAAGCGCGCCAAGAATGAGGTGAATTGCGAGAAGATCAGCACTCGGTGGCCTTCCGGCAGAATCTCAGACAAACGCGACATGAGCTCATTGAGCTTCGAAGATGGGACATGCGCGTACTCATCGTCGACAATCGCCGGATCCAAAGCCAGCATGCGCATGAGCGTCAACGAACGGAAAATCGACATCCGATTCGATTCCATGTCCGTCACAAGGTTCAACACATTCTTGCGTTCGCGCTGCAGAATCTGCTGATACAACTTATCGTGTTCCGGCTCCATTGGGACCTGCAGCACCATCTCTTGTTTGTCCGGCAACTCAGCTGCAACAGATTCTTTTGTACGACGCAGCATAAACGGCCGGATCTTCGTGCGGAGCTTGGCCATCGCTTCGCGAGATCGCGTTTGTTGGTCGGCACGTTCTTCATCCGACGTACCCGGTTCTGTACGAGCCACCCGCTGGCCCGCCTCGATCGGCCGCAAGAAATCATCCCGGAACTTGGAGTACCGCGGCAACATCCCCGGTACCACCAACCGGAAAATCGACCACAAATCAGCCAGCGTATTCTCCATCGGAGTACCGGTGATAGCCAGCTTGAAGCCAGCCCGGAAATTCCGAATAGCGCGATGCGCCTTCGTCTGGTGGTTTTTCACGAACTGGGCTTCATCGAGGATCAGCCCGGCCCAGTCCTGTTCGGCGAGATAATCCTCATCTAACCGTGCAATCGCATAGGACGTAACCAAAATATCGGCCCGATGCCGGATGGCCTTAATCGATTCGGTACGACGCAGATTCGATACATCCACGACGGCGACCTTCAGATGCGGCGCAAACCGTTCAACCTCATCACGCCACACGGTCAATACCGACGACGGAGCGATCACCAAAAACGGGTCCTCTTCGCCGAGTTCTTTCGCACGAGCGATCATGGCCAGCGTCTGCACCGTTTTGCCCAGCCCCATGTCGTCGGCGAGGATACCGCCCAACCCCAGATCATAGAGGTAAGACAACCATTCATAACCTTCGTGCTGGTAATCACGAAGGTCCGCCTGCAGCGTGGGTGGCGTGTCCAACGCTGGAATGTCGTCGGCGTTGCGCAATACCGCAAGCGCTTTTTGCCACTCGACGATCGTTGGATCGGCATGGAACGTATCGGCAACGTCTTCGGCATCTTCCAGCAGCGAGGCGTTAAAGCGCGAAATCGAAGGATTATCGGCACCAAAGTCATCCAGCGTCGAAGCCTCTTCGAGCAGCTTGCGCAACGGCTCGAAGGCCGGGTGGTTCAGTGAAAAATATGTGCCATCGGTCAGCAGCAGGCTGTCTTGGTTTCGCACCAGCGCAATGAAAAGCTGACGGAACGGAATAGTGCGTTCTTCGATCGTGACTTGGAACCCCAGATCGAACCAGTCGTTTTTCTCCGACTGGGTGGCGTTGATGACGATGTGAGGATCACCGGTGAGTCGAGTGTAGGCCGGTCGGTCTTCGGTTTCGACAATGCGCACATAGGGGCGCTGCTGGATGATCGGCAGCGCTTCGTCGACAAATCGTGCGGCTGCGGCACCGATGAGCGTGGTCTTTCCGGGGACAGCGCTGAGCTCGAGTTCGTCGGAGATGCTGTCGAGTACCTGTTGGCGGTGTTCGGTTTGATCTTCGGTCCCCAAATAATCCCAGCGTGAGGAAATACGCACGTGGTCTTGCCGTTCGCCCTGGTGAGTTGCCTGGTAGTATTCCAGAGTCAGTTCCAGCGTAGACGGTGGGATTTCTGGCAGCTCGACGGACTGGTCCTGGCTGGCCAGCGGAATCACCCCGGCCAGTATTGGGTAGACATTGTCGAAGAACTCTTCGGTATCTCCGGCTGGGATGACCATCGGTTCGGGCGACTCGATGAGGTCCATGACGGTCCGGGTCAGGGGCTGTTCCAACGGCAGCACATTGATATCAGCGGTGCCCGCATCGGGATAATAATCGATCGTGTACAGTCCGATGGCGCCTAACGTGCCGGATGGTTCGACGGCTTCGGTGGGAAGTTGGGCCCGGATAGACAGTGCGACGTCGTCGGTTTCGGTTTCGGTCGCGTCGAAGATGATACGCGCCGGTTCGGTGATGGACACACGGTTGATGATCTTTTGCAGCGGCACCAACGGGATGCCGGCGTTGTCGATTTTGGCCATGATGTCCCACAGCTGGGGCATGTTGATCGTGGCCAGGGTGATCACATCGGTCGAACCCAACGACGACACCGAGGTGGTGTAGAGCCGGTTAAGTTCGTGGAGGGCGTCGTGTTGGTCGGGCAGGAACTGGAAGTCGGTGTGGGATGACTGGTGGAACGGCAGATCGAACAGCGTCCAGTTCATATTGCCTTTGATCCAACCACCCCGGGCACCGACCCGCAGCGGGCGCAACCGCACGGTCAGATCGTTGCGATTCTCCAGATCCTCGGAAGTGGCCTCCCGCCATGCAAAACGGGTCCGGTAGCCCGCGGGTTCGGAATGCAGCGCATCGATCTCGACCCCGAGCGCGACGTCGGTGAAGTCTTGATTCGAGTCGATGGTGGGCAGCAGTTCTTGGACCACTTGTCGCCAGGACAGCCCGGGAATGCCGTGGTCTGCGTCGTCGGCGGCTTCGGGAGTTTCTAGGTCGGCAGCGGTGAGCACATCGGAGGACGCGACGGCGCGGTGATTGGTTTCAAACACCAGGGCGGCACCGTGTTTACAGTCAACGCCGACGGGGCAGCTGCACGACGCCCACTCGACGTCCCAGACGGGGATACCGCCCAGGCTGCGCTCAGTTTGCCGCAGGGTGACGGATGCCCGCCAGATTTTGTCTTCGGAGCCGCGCACTCGGCCGACCAGCCTGCCGGATTCTTCGTTGAATTTCAGCGTGAGAACACGATCTTGCGCGGCGTAATTGCGGCCGCGTTCGGTCATCGTATCGCCGAATGCTGCGGCGACGGTTTGAATGTCAACGAATGGGTAAGAGCTCACTGTGCCTCGTAGCGGCGCTGGTGTTCGGTCACGCCGCTCAACCGGAAGGGTGCATTGGTCGTTTTGGGGGTCGTAAAGGTTTCCGACGTAGCCGCATACCCCTCGTGGAGCGTGCGGTACTCGTCGTAGGTCAGATTCACCCGGTTATCGAGCTGCTTCTCGACGTTCTGCGGGTAGATGTGGTCGCGGTACTGTTCTTGGACCACACCGGTGAAGAACTCGGCCACAGCGCCGGAGCCGTATGAGAAGAAGCCCAGGCGCTTGCCGGCCAGGTCGGCGTTGTTGTGCAGCTGGGCGGTCAGCGCGAAGTATAACGACGCGGTGTAAGTGTTGCCCAGGGCGCGGTTGTAGCTCATCGACTCTTCGATCAGGTCATCGGAGAGCTCGGTGCCGGTGTGCACAGCCAGTGCGGCAAGCTGTTTGCGTGCCATTTTGGTGAACGGCTGGTGGTGCAGGAACCGGTGAATGTCCTCGACGGCGAGCTCGCGACGGGCCGCCAAGTCGTCCCACGCCGCGTTGGTGGCGTTGAGGTAGGCATCCAGGGAAAGCTGACCGTCGACAAACGGCGTGGTGGAGTCATTGGGACGCCAGAAGTCATTGACATCAGAGGTATGGAAGCCAGAGCCGGGTTCGATTTCCACCAGGTTCGGGTCGGCGGCAATCAGCATGGCCACCGAACCGGCCCCCTGGGTTGGTTCTCCCCCGGAGTCCAGCGCGTAGCGTGCCACGTCGGAGGCAATGACCAGGATCTGCTCTTCGGGGTTACGGGCAATGGCGTTGACGGCCATCTGCAGCGCCGCGGTGCCCGAATAGCAGGCTTGTTTCAATTCCACAGAACGCACGTTGGCGGGTAGCCCGAGCAGTTCGTGGAGGTAGACGCCGGCGGCTTTAGACTGATCGATCGAGGATTCAGTAGCAAACAGCACCTGACGGATCTTGGACACCTCGTGGCGTTCCAGCAACGTGGCAGCAGCTTCGGCCGCCATCGTGATGATGTCTTCATCGGGAGCAGGCATCGAGAAGGTGTCTTGGCCCAAGCCAAGATGGTATTTATTGGGATCGATATTCTGCTGTTCGGCCAGCGTATCGAGGTCCAACACGTAGTGGGAAGTGGCGACTTCCAAATCGTGGATGCCTATTTTCACCGATGACTCCTTTATTATTCTGCCTGTGCTTGCGAGCGTTCGTAGGCTACGTGTGCTTCCATCAGTTCGCCGGGGTTGGTTTGAGCTGCCAGCAGCGACAGTTCGCCCGCCAGGACACTAGCGGCAATCAAGCTTGCCAGTCTACGCGAATCTGCGCCGGGTTCGCCACGTTGGCCGATGCCCATGCGCGCCATTGCCTCTTCAATGTAGGGCAGATGTTTGCCATTGCCCACGGTTCCAACGATCAGATGGGGTAGGGTCACAGCGAAGTATAAGCCTTCGGCACGGTTCTCAGCCCACACGAATCCTTGGGATCCTTCTACAATATTTGCTGCGTCCTGGCCGGTGGCTAAGTAGAACGCTAAGAGCATATTGGCAAAGTGCGCGTTGGCCGAGCGGATGGCGCCGGCCACATTGGAGCCGACGTAGTTTTTGGTAACTACCAGTTGTACGACTTGGTCGGCGGTGGTGTGCAAGTTGTTCTCGACGATGTCGTGCGGGATGATCAGCTCGGCGGTGACTTTCTTGCCGCGGCCCAGAATCCCGTTGACGGCGGTAGCCTTTTTATCGGTGCAGAAGTTCCCCGAGATCGAACCGTAGGACAGTCCGATGTTCCACGACAGAATGGTCGACATCAACGTATCGGAGGCTGCGGTGGTCATGTTGTGGCCCGAGGCGTCGCCGGTTAGGTAAGCAAACCGCACAAAGAGCAGATTGCCGACGATTTCGGGGTGTGCCTCAATGAGTTGGGCATACCGGGAGCCGGCGGTGACGATTTCGGCTAGCTCATCAAAACGCGCGGCAATCGTGTCGGCTGCGGCTTGTGCTGCGCCGGCGTCCGAGGCGGTGAACAGCACCGAGCGGGTCATGCGTTCATCGTGGACGGTGGCGGTGATGCCCGAGGTCAGCATGCGCGAGATTTTTGCGCCACGTCCGACGGATGGCCACAGCGGGGTTTCGTAGGTCGCCAGCGGTACGTCAACTTCTTCGACGCCGTCGAAGGCTGCACCGGTCATGCGCAGCGGACCAACCCAACGGGTGGGGACGGCGGTGCTGAAGGTGTCATTGTACGTGGACTTTGAGGGTTCAATTGGCGTTGGATCGATCACGGCATTCCTTTTCACGTAACGTGCTCTTTACTGTGGACGGTACCGGGCGGTCGGGTCAAATTCTGAACCGATCAGCGAACCGTGTGACGTCAATATTGCGCGCGCGGGCGCGTTCGGCACTGGTTCCGGTGATGATGACATCGGTTGCGCGCAACTGGCGGGCGTTGGCGGCCCCCAGGAGCGCGTACACCTGACGGATACGGGTTTTGAACAGGTTAAGTACTTCGGTCACGCCTTCGGCCCCGTCCGACATGGCCACGCGCAGCATCGCGCCGGCTAGTCCGACGGCGTGTGCGCCCAGCGCTTGGGCGCGGACAACATCCAAGGGGTTGCGGACCCCGCCGGAGGCCACCACCGTCAGGTCGGTTGGGACACGGGCCATTTCCAGCAGGCAGTCGACCGCAGTCAGGCCCATGGGTTCAAGCCAGTCCCATTTGGCGTGGACGTCAATGGCGTTGGAGGGGTGCGGGGTGCGTTCGTTTTCAATCCGGGCAAAGTTCGTGCCGCCCGAGCCGGCTACATCGACGATGCGCACGCCTAAGTCGTAGAGCTGTTGGATGGTTTTGGCGCTGAGACCGAAGCCGACTTCTTTGATGATGACGGGTACATCGAGCCCCGCGACGATGTCTTCGATCAGGCCCAGCCACTGACCGAAGTCGCGCGAGCCTTCCGGCATGACGGTTTCTTGGATGGGATTGACGTGGATTTGTAGTCCGTCGGCGGCCAGCAGGTCGACGGCCGCTTTGGCGTGGTCCAGCGTTCGGCCGGCGCCGAGGTTGGCCCAGACGATGCCATCCGGGTTGTGCTCGCGGATGACGGTAAATGAGCCGGCGGTTTCGGGCTGTTCTAGCGCGACGGCTACTGATCCGGAGGCCATCGGGATGCCGGTGGCCGCTGCAGCTTGGGCCAGTGCGCGGTTAATGGGTAGCGCGGTGTCGGTCCCGCCGGTCATGCCGTTGATATAGATCGGTGCCGGGATCGTCCAGGGCCCGAACTGGGCGCTGATATCTACGTCGTCCTCATTGATGCCGGCTAGGGCGTGGTGGATGAAGTCGACGTCGTCGAAGGCATTGCGCGTGTCAGCGAGCTGTTCTTGCTGGACGGCGGCTAACCGGATGTGGTCGTCTTTGCGGGATTGTGCCATCGTTACTCCTTGCGTCCGGCACCCAGTTGGGTCACGGAAAGCGGTAGTGGCTGGATGCCGTGGTCGCGCCAGGCGGCGTAAATGTCGTCAGCGTTGACCCAGGGTTCCGCCAGGACGATACCGCAGTCTCCCCCACCGGCGCCGGAGGTTTTGGCCGAGGTGCCGGCGAACCGTTCGGCAGTGTCGATCAGCGTGGTCAGCGCGGGGGTTTCGACCAACGTGGTGGTGTCGTGGGCCATGCGAGCCAGGAGTTTGCGGGCCGTGCGAATCCCGGCGTGGATCAGCGGAAACTTTTCTTCGGCCAGCGCCAGGAGCAGGCTGTTGACGTTGGCGGCCGAGGGGCGCAGGAAGTCGGCGTCCCAGTCCAGTCCGTTGCCGTTGGTGGTCGCTTGGCTGACGAGGTGGTCGGTGGCCGCGGGGCTGCCGGTCCAACCGATGAGCACCTGAACCTCGGACGGGGTGGGGATGCGACGAGCGCGCATCGGAAGCCAGGCGGGGCCGGTCATGGCTTCGGTCACCGAGACGTTGTCGGACAGTACCCGGGCCAGGTGGTCGCGGTCTGGTGCTTGGTAGTACACCCAGCCGCCCAGGGCGCCGGCTGCCAGGTCACCGCCCGAGGCACGCGGGGAGATCTCGATCGAGGCCAGAATGCCGAGCTTGAGCTTTTCGGTCACGGTCAGGCCGAGATCATAGAGCTCGTTGAAGGCCGTGATCACGGCCATGGTGGCAGCCCCGGAGGAGCCGAGCCCGTATTTTTCCCCGGTGTCTGAGCGCAGCGTGGAGTCAAAATGCAGGTCGACGGGGATGGGATCGATGCCGCGTTCGGCGCGCAGTGCGTCCATGACCAACCAGGCGGCCAGCGCATAATCTGTCCCAAAGCTGCGGTTCGCCGCGGCTGCGACACCGTGGTCGTGGGCCAGGACTTGCTCGGTGGGGGTCGCGGTTTGAGCCGGTTGGGCTGGTGTAACGGTGGCGCTCACATACCGATCCACGGCAATCAAAATGGCCTGTTGACCCGGGGTGACCACCGCGTATTCTCCGGCCACGTAGAGTTTGCCGGGGGCCGCGACCCGGAACGGTAGACGCTGCGTCATGCAGTGTCCACCAGGTGCGCACCGGGTCCGGGAGCAAACGTGTTAATCTGCCCGTATTCGGCGACTCGTGCCGCAACCGCGTCGGTGTCAACAGGGCGACAAATGATGACGACGTTGGGTCCGGCATCAGCGGTCGCATACGCTTCGATCCCGTCCTCGCGCATCGCGGCGACCTCGTCGAAGACCTGCCAGGACACCGGTGCCAAGTACCGGATGGGCGGGTGGGTTGCGTTGATGACGGCGTGCATCCGGTGTGCGTGAGTTTCGGTGATTTCGCCAACGCGCGTGAAGTCTTTGGCCGCACAGGCCAACACCATTTCATCCAGCGTGGTTTTTGTTACGTCAATCCAGGCCTGGTAGTAGGGACTGGTCTGGCGCGTTGCGACCATACCGTCACGCGATGAGACTTTTTTGGCCGCGGCATTGACGGTCACCGAGACCATCGCCATCTCGGGGGCGTCGATGGCTTCGGCGTAACTGGTCGCGTCGGAAGTCCCGGCGTGCCAGATCGCAAACCGATCAATGATTGACCGCGATGCCGAACCCGAGCCGCGACGGGCCAGTCGTGAGAGGTCTTTGGGCGACAGCTTGAGCCCGTAGGCATCGGCCGCTGCGGTTGCCAGGGCGGCGAAACCGGATGCCGAGGACGCCATACCGGCGGCGGTGGGGCCTTCGTTGACCGAGATGACGTTGGCTTTCGCGTTGGCGGTATCCAGGCCGGCCTCGGCGGCCAAGTTTCGCACGAGATCCAGGAAGGCGGTGGTTCGCCCGGTGGCTTTGGCATCGGCCACGGTGCCGTTGAGTTCAAACCGGTCGGCGTCGGTTGTCAGTTCGACCTGGGTGGTCGTGGCGAATTTGTCCAGCGTCATAGACATCGACCCGGCCACGGGGATGATCAGTTCATCATCGGCTTTGCCCCAGTATTTAACCAGGGCGATATTGGGGTGCGCGCGGGCAGCTGAGACCACTTAGCGGTCCTCCTTGGACACCCGGGCAGTCGGGGCCGTCATCAGGTCGAAGTCGTTGGGGATCAGTGAGGTCGTCCAGGTGCGGGTCGCGCCGACCGCGGTCATGGCAGCGGCGACGTCACCGGCTTGTTCTTGGTCGGGAACAACAGCCAACACACAGCCGCCCAGACCAGACCCGGTGAGTTTGGCACCGTATGCGCCGGCTTCTAAGGCAGCTGCGACCAGCGCATCCAACGCCGGGGACGACACACCCAGGTAGGCCAACAGCGAGTGTGCTTCGTGCATGGATTGCCCCACGCGAATCGGGTCGCCGATCCCTAACGCGTAGACCACGTCATCGGTCAGGTTCGCGAGATCTTCCACGACCCGGTCGACGACGCGCGGTTGAATATCGCGCAGCATTTTTACCCCGTCCACTGCGGCCGCGGTCGAACCCGAGGTACCGGTGTCGGCAATGACGAAGGTGAATTTATCGGCGACTTTGACGGTGGTGGGTTTGCCCTGTTGGAACCGCAGCGGCGTCATCGATTGCACGGCGTGGGCATCCAACCCGGAGGAGGTCCCATGGGCGACGTGTTCGGCTTCTTGGATCAGCCCGTGCAATTGTGCGGCGGACAGGCGCGTCCCGGCAAGATTCGCCATGGCGCGCACCACCGCGGCAGACGTTGCCGCCGACGAGCCCAGGCCGCGTTCAAATGGGATCGTCGAACGCAAAATCAGGTCCACGCGGTCAGCGCGAACATCGAGTTGTTCAGCAGAGACCCGTAATGCAGTCAACACGGGAGCCATATGTTTGGGAGCGGTCGCCAGCGGCCCCGTGTACAAGTCCGAGGTGATATACCCACGACGAGTGCGCCGCAGGGATGCGGTGGCTTGCAAATCGAGCAGAGGCAACACAATCGCGGGCGCTCCGTACACCACCGAGTGCTCCCCTAAGAGGATGGCCTTGCCGTGGGCTGAACCCAGTCCGGTTTCCACCGGAGTGCCGGTAACTTTTGCCGCGCCCGCACCGGATGTGGGATCGGAGAATCGATCCCGGCCCGAATGCTGCTGGTACCCGGTGTCAGGTCGCTGGGACTCGGTCCCAGAAAGGTCACCGTGTGGTGCACTATGTCTCATCGGTATGTGGAAACCTCAAAGTCAAAACAAATCTGAACTATTTATTCTAAGCTACCCGACCGCTTGGGCCGAATGTTTAACCGGATCGGCGAACAATCCGCGCTACAATCGCTTCTGATACACCATTTCCGTGCCCGTTGCGGGACGTAGGAGAACCAGCTTGAGAACCTTTCCCACCCTGCCAGCGCTTGCCGTCGTGTGTACCGCACTGCTCGCAGGATGTGGAACCGATGCTGACAGCACCGCCAATGGGACCACGGATACTGAGACCACCGAGACCGACCCGTCAGCACCGCCTGACCCCAATGATGCTTTTCAACCGTTGCAGGTCAATATGGTTGCCGAATCGGGCACGCATTTCCCTGACGGCGTCGACGGCATCGAATTTGGCTGTTCCGACACGCTCGTCACCATCGACACGGTGCCCATCGAAACCGACACCCGAGAAGATCACGTGGCTGCCGCGGTGGAATTCTTACTCAACGATTCGCAGTATTATCACGGCTCCCCGTCGGTGACGAACTCACTGACCCTCTCCGAAACTCTTGAGTTATCCTCCGTAGAAGTTGGCCGCACCACCGTCGACGTTGAGCTGACCGGCGATGTCGTGGTTCGCAGCGACTGCGAGGCCTATCGCGTCCAAGCGCAACTGTATGGCACAGCGGCCGCCGCCGCAGGGGTCGACGACGTCAGCGTCCTCGTCGAAGGCACCGAACTCAACGACGTCTTGGGGCTGGAACCATTTGATACCGAGCCCCTCGCCGACGACGAGTAGCTTCAGCGGACCACCGCATCAATACTCGCGCGCTGAAAGTATATAGACCCGGTGTGACCTAGGTGATACAGTGCCCTTCATGAATCGGGCCCACGTTCGGGATTTTCACGACGATGATCTTGATGCGATCGTCCGCCTCTGGGAGCGCTCGTATAACCGGGGTACACCCCCGGTGTATTCGCTGCCTGAAGTCATCGCGTCGTGCCAGGCGGATTACGCGCTCGTGGCCACCCAACACGACGAAGTCATCGGGGCAGTCGTGGGACGCGCAGCCCACGCCCAAGGCTGGATCGTATTTTTCGGCTTAGCCGAGAACGCCGGCTCTGAACTTGGCGGGCGGCTCTTGGATGCACTCGAACGCCGCATCGCCCCGCTGGGTCTCTCCAAGCTGTCGATCCTGACCTCCCTAGAGGATGACGCGGCGGGTGCCCTGACAGACAACGGGTTTGAGGTGCACAATCCGCTGCGTTATCTGGAACGCGGCATGCCGGTACAGCGTCGGGAACTGGATAAACTTCGAGAACTCGGGGGCAGGATCCTACCGCGTCGGCTGTGGGATCGCGTCAGTGGGATGCAGCAAGAAAAGACCATGCTCGAAGAGCGCCTCATCACCCCGTTAGGTGAGCCAGATCTTGCCGATCAGTTCGGGGTCATGCCGCCCCGTGCGGTTATGCTTTTTGGTCCGCCCGGCACCGGCAAGACCACGTTCGCTAAAGCCGTGGCGTCACGCTTGGGTTGGCCCTTTGTTGAGTTATTCCCCTCCCGGCTCGCGAGCGCACCCGGCGGTTTACCCAATGCTTTCCGCACCTCCTTCGAGGCGATTGCAGAACTTGAGCACGCTGTCGTATTCATTGACGAGGTCGAAGAGGTCGCATCTCAGCGCCGCGGTGACCCGCCCTCTCCCACCCAGGGAGTGACCAATGAATTGCTCAAGCAGGTCGCCGAGTTCCGCGATCGGGACGGGTTGTTGCTGATCTGTGCGACCAACTTCATCCGCGCTCTGGACTCGGCGTTTCTCCGGCACGGCCGCTTCGATTACGTGATCCCGATTGGGCTGCCGGACACTGAGGCGCGCATCGCTATCTGGGGCCGCTATGTGCCGGACTCGGTGGCAGGACAGATTGATTTTCACATCCTGGCCGAGGCCAGCGAGGGGATGACGCCTGCTGATGTGGAGTATGCGGCACGACGAGCGTCCCAAGATGCCCTCGCTCGTGCGCTGAGTGGCAACGGTTCCCCACGTCCGGAGCAGGAGTTGACGACCGACAGTTACCTCGCGGCATTAGCACTGACTCGCGCCACGGTTTCGCGGCTCGACATCGATGCTTTCCACGAAGACATCGAAGCCTATGCTCGGCTTTAGCGCAGCTTTCTTGAGGCACTGCCGGTTCGTTGACCCTCCGGTGGCCCGGGAGTATCCTGATGCCACAAGCCTCGAGGGTAGGAGCCTGCGCACATGCTAGTTTCGCTTGAAGTCAGCGGCGGATTCTTTGCCGCTCCAGCTTTGAATCAGGCCCAGACGATTGACACCCAGGAATGCGAACCTGAGCGTGGCGACGAAATCGAACAACTCATCCACGAGGTCCGATTCTTTAGCCTTCCCACCCAGTTGAGCCAGACGAAACCCGGGGCAGCCGATCACTTCACGTATCGGCTCACGGTCAAAGACGGCACGTACGTGCATTCCGTAGAAGTATCTGATCCCGTGCCGCAAGGTGAGATTTCTCGTCTTATTAACATTCTTCGGAGCACCCCGTAGGCTCCTCCAGGCTCTCAGCTGAGATCACCCACCTACGTTGAAGGAGAGTCCGATGCGAACCCACCCTCACGAAGCTCGCGTATGCTCATTCGTTCCGCCCTTTATTCTTGAATCGATTGTCCAAAACGGTACGCGCGAGGAACAGCAGGCTGCGGCAGCCACCTTGCTCGTTGACTCGAGTGTTCGCATCGCTCGGGAGGTCGCCAACGCTGCGGCAAACAGACATGTTGAGGAAGGTACAGCTGCCCCGCCGAAAAATCGACGAGTTTCGAGCGCCAATAACGGCACCGAGCTCCCCGGTACCTTGCAACGTGGCGAGGGCGATCCCGCCACCGGGGATGCGGCAGTTGATGAAGCCTACGACGGGCTGGGTGGGACCTTCGATTTGTTCTGGGAAGAGTTTGGACGAAATTCCATCGACGATAACGGCATGGACCTCAACGCCACCGTGCATTACGGCGAACAATATAACAACGCCTTTTGGGACGGCACCCAAATGGTGTTTGGCGGCGGTGACGGCGTGATCTTCAATCGCTTTACGATCGCCCCGGACGTCGAAGGTCACGAACTCGCCCACGGGGTGATTGGCTCAACGGCCGGGCTGGAATACCGGAACCAGTCGGGAGCACTTAACGAGTCGATCGCAGACTGCATCGGGGCAATGGTCAAACAACGGATGCTGGGGCAAACTTCCGAGCAGGCCGACTGGCTCATCGGAGCTGGGTTACTGACCAGCGGGATCAATGGTGTCGCTTTACGTTCGATGAAAGCCCCCGGGACCGCGTATGACGACCCGAAACTCGGGAAAGATCCACAACCGGATCACATGGATAAATTCGTCGAGACAACCGCCGATTATGGCGGCGTCCACATCAATTCGGGCATTCCGAATAAGGCCTTCTACCTCGCAGCGCTGGCATTGGGTGGGCACTCGTGGGAGCGCGCGGGAAAGATCTGGTACCAGACCTTAACCGACTCTCGGCTCAGCAGCACGGCATCCTTCATGGAATTCGCGACCCTGACCGCTGACAATGCCAACACATTATTTGGCGAAAGCGTACGGGACGTCGTCATTGAGGCGTGGCGTGACGTCGGGCTTGAAATCGAAAACGTGCTGGCGTGGCACTACAACAAAGATGTGTTATCGACCTATACCACCGCACATTCGCAGAACGCGTGGGTTTTTATTCAAGATGTTGGATGGCGCAGGATTCAACCCCTCAGCGCAGACGGGGTCACCAATATGTTTATGCTGTTCACCCATGCCCTGGCGGCCAGTCGCAAGGTACACATCTATGCCGATAAGTCCTTCATCCATGAGGCTTATGCAGTGTGACCCTGTCGAGGTTCAGCTATGGCTGCCACGAGTTTTCGAAACGTTGAGGTAGGAGCGAGGAATGTCTATACCCTCCATAAATATCCGCATTGAAGTCAGTGACGAGCGCGGTGTCAGTGCACGCGTCGAGCATGACGAAGCACCCATCCCGTTACCTTCTCCTCATCTCGCGGAACCTTCCGAAGACGTCGCTTTGCCGAGACCGACGCTTGATCCTACGTCCCCCTCCCCCGGTTCTACGGCGCCCATCCAGTTGGGCGCAGCAGGTGGGGACACCACGAGCCTGCCGACCCCCTCAGTTGAGGTGCCAGGTCTACCGGCACAAGAGCTTGGAGAACAGGACTCGAACCTGCCCAAGCCCTATTAGGCGCGCTCGATCAACGCATCGATCGCCACGCCGTCTGGCAGCGCACCGTACTGCATCCCTCGATCCCCGCCCAAGCGGGCACGTGCGAACGACTCTGCGATCTCGGTTGGTGCGTGGTGAATCAGTATCGCCGCTTGGAGCATGACCGCTAGGTCTTCCACCAGTACCCGTCCTGCTCGCTGCAGGGCGGCCACTGCCGATGCATCGTGGGATGCGAGGGTTTTCATAGTGTCTTGCACCCTGGGTTTCAGGGCTTCGTATCGAGCATCGTAGTTCGCGTGCACCCCCAGTGCCCCTTCAAGAAAAGTGGTGAGAGCTGTGACGCTGTGCGGTTCGCGGCCCATCGCACGTAAGACGTCGAGCACAATCACATTGCCGGAACCTTCCCAGATGGCCAGCACCGGTTGTTCCCGGTAACGCCGGGCCAACGGGAAGTCTTCGGTGTATCCGTTACCACCAAGACACTCAAGTGCCTCGTAGGCGTGGGCTGGTCCGCGCTTGCAGATCCAGTATTTTGCAATGGCGGTGGCAATCCGACGGAAGGCTTGACCATCGGCGGAGTCATCGTCGTGCGCAGCGGCCAGGTGCATCATCGTCCAGGTGGCCGCTTCTGCCTCTAATTGCAGATCGGCGAGCACCGAACGCATAAGCGGCTGGTCGATGAGGGTATTACCGAACGCTGCTCGCCCGCTGGCATGCCAAGAAGCTTCGGCGACGGCCTGACGCATCCCAGCCGTTGAGCCAATGACACAGTCCAAGCGAGTGCGGGCCACCATCTCAATGATGGCTCGGACTCCGCCGCCGGGCTCACCGACGAGCCAACCGTGGGTGCCGTGCAGTTCGATTTCCGACGAAGCATTGGACTTGTTCCCGAGCTTATTCTTCAGTCGTTGAATGAAAAAGGGGTTCCGGTCACCACCGGGGAGCACCCGGGGAACCAGGAAGCAGCTCAGTCCCTCAGGTAGGTGCGCCAGAACAAGAAACGCATCGGATTGCGGTGCCGAACAAAACCACTTATGCCCGGTGAGCAGGTAATGATCCCCATCCGGGGTGGCGACCGTTGTATTGGCCCGCACATCAGAGCCGCCCTGTTTCTCCGTCATGGCCATACCAAAGGTCGCGGCTTGTTTCTCGGCCGGATCAATGAGCCGGGGATCATATACCGTACTGGTCAGTTTCGGCACCCAGAAGTCTTCGAGTTCGGTGCCCATCAAAGCAGGAACGGCTGCGTGGGTCATCGACACCGGACACGCATGCCCGGGTTCGATCTGGGCAAATAGCGAAAACCGTGCAGCACGTTCGGCGCTGCCACCGGCGTGCGTCCAGCCGAAACTATGGGTGCCATAACTCAGTGACTCACGCATGATGTCGTGATAGGCCGGATGAAATTCGACGTCGTCGATCCGACGGCCCCAGCGATCATGGGTGTGTAATACCGGGGTGTGAATATTGACCGTCTCGGCCGCACCCTGGAAGGTTTCGGCGCCCACATGAGCCCCGATCTCATCGAGTGTCGTTGTCGCGGCGTCCGGAACGTATGCGGCAACGGCCTCCACTAATGGGGTATTGGTGCGGAACTCATTGATATTGACGCGCGGTTCGGCCTGGTTTTGCACCGCGTGCGTGGTTTCAGGAAACATATGATGCGCTCCTTGGTGGAGTGGCGTGGCGGACCCACGTTCCCTGACAATCCCAACGTGACACAGCCCACTGTGTCAAGCCGCAGGCCAAATAATGGAACAAATTTGAACTATCTTCGGTTGTGGGTGATGAGGCAGAAAGCGCGCTTCGATATGCGCGCGACATCAAAGACAGGAGTGAGATACGCATGACTCAACGTTTCGCAGATCAAGCCATCATTATTACCGGTGCCGGTTCCGGTCTTGGACAAGCAGTGGCCGAACGCTTGGCGTCTGACGGCGCGAACCTCGTGCTCGTGGACATGAACCCCGAGGGGCTAGAAGAGACCAAGGAGCTGGTCGAGCAGGCGAACAGTGAGATCAAGGCCGAGCTTGTCACGGCTGATGTCACGAAGGAAGACGACGTCAAGAAGTACGTCGACGCGACGATATCCGCCTTCGGCAAGATCGATGGCTTCTTCAATAACGCCGGGATCGAAGGCAAACAAAACCTGACCGAAGACTTCGGCCTCGACGAGTTCTCTAAAGTCATCGCCGTGAACCTCAACGGTGTATTCCTCGGCATGCAATATGTCCTCAAGCAGATGCACAAACAGGGCCACGGAGCCGTAGTGAACACCGCCTCCGTCGGCGGGATCCGCGGCGTGGGGAACCAGTCCGGCTATGCTGCGTCGAAACACGGGGTAGTCGGTTTGACCCGCAACTCGGCCCGTGAATACGGCGAACTGGGCGTGCGCATCAACGCGATCGCACCCGGCGCCATTATGACCGCAATGGTCGAGAACTCCCTGAAGCAGCTCGATCCGGACAACCCGGAAGAAGCCGGCAAGCAGTTCGTGTCCGCGAACCCGATGAAACGCTTCGGCAAGCCCGAAGAAGTTGCCGGGCTCGTAAGCTTCCTGCTGTCTGAAGATGCTGGGTTCATCAACGGTACCGTCATCCCGGTTGATGGCGGCCAGCACGCTATGTACTAACCGCTCCATCCTTGTGGTGATATCAAGCCACATTGACCTTCAGCCGCCCTCGGGTGCCCAGCGCACCCGAGGGCGGCTTTGTCTTTAACGGCTACAAAGACGTATTGCTCAACGATCTTCCCCCTAGGGACCCCGCCGAATAGGTGGTTTCAGCGTTCACGAAGCTCAGGGTCGTCATCTGATCACTCAAGCAACAGGGACTCCCGCATGCACGTGGCGTCGCCAGCAATTGGATTTTCATATTTGATCTTCCCGAATTCATCGATATCGTATACGATTTGAATTGAGAGAGTTTTGGATCTTCCCCAACCCTTGGAGGTACGGTCTCGATGAACGTGAGTGCGTACGATTTTTCGGTCAAGCAGAACCGACCGGGCAAAATCGTTGCCCTGCATCTCAACTTCCCGTCCCGCATCAAAGAGCGCGGACGCAGCCCCAAGTTCCCCGGCTATTTTCTTAAAGCCACGTCATCTATCGCCCCAACCGGTGCGACAATTGAGCGCCCAGCCGGCACTGAACTATTAGCGTATGAAGGCGAAATCGCGCTGGTCATCGGCAAAGACGCTCGTCGCGTGTCCCCCGAGGATGGCTGGTCCTACGTTTCAGGGGTTACCGCCGCCAACGACTGGGGGCTCTACGATCTGCGGCATGCGGATAAGGGCTCCAACGTCAAAAATAAATCCGGTGACAACTACACGCCATTGGGCCCTGCGATCATCAGTACCGAGGGCATCGACCCCACCCAGCTGCGTATTCGTACCTGGGTTAATGGCGCGATCGTCCAAGACGACACCACCGCGGACCTGGTCTTCCCCTTCGGACAGCTGATCGCTGATCTGTCCCAGTTGATGACACTGGAGGAAGGCGACGTCATTTTGACCGGCACGCCTGCGGGTTCATCGGTGGCACAGCCCGGCGACGTCGTCGAGGTGGAAGTCGACGCGCCGCAGGCTGACGGTGCGCCCACGACCGGGCGTCTGGTATCCCATGTCCAAGAGTCCTCATTTGCGATGGCCGATTATGGGCACGGACCAAAGGTTGATGATGTGCAGCGCGAGGAAGCCTGGGGTTCGAAAGAAAAAGCAGGGCTGACGGATCCGCGCGCGATCTTGACCGATGAATTGCGCAAGAAAATCTCCCAGACCGCGGTGGCGACCATCGTGGCGAACATGCGCAAACGCGGTATCAATAACTGCACGATCGACGGTCCTCGACCAATGCATCCAGGCCAGCAGATTCTCGGTTTCGCGAAGACCCTACGATATGTGCCAAACCGTGAAGACCTATTCAAAAAGCACGGGGGCGGGTTTAATAAACAGAAGCAGGCCATGGACTCGGTGCAACCCGATGACATTGTTGTCATGGAAGCACGCGGCGAAAAAGGCACCGGAACTCTCGGTGACGTATTGGCCATGCGGGCCAAGGTTCGCGGCGCAAAGGCCGTGATCACCGACGGTGGGGTCCGCGACGCTGCGGCCGTTGCCGAAGTGGGCATCCCAGTGTATTCCAATGGCTTCCACCCGGCTGTGCTGGGCCGTCGCCACGTCCCCTGGGAAATGGATGGCACCATCGCCTGCGGTGGCACCACGGTGCAACCTAACGACATCATCATTGGTGACGATGACGGAGTGGTCGTTGTACCACCGGAGCTGCTGGTTGAAGTGATCGAAGAATCCTTCGAACAAGAAAAACAGGACGCATGGGTCTTTGAACAAGTCAAAAACGGCGCTGCCGTAGATGGCCTCTTTCCACCAACGGGTCAGTGGAAAGCCAAATACGAGGCTTACCGCGCCGAGCAAGGCGACTAAATGTCTGTCAATGGTCTTTCCAAAGCTGATCAGGCGCACCAGCACGTCCTGGATGGGATTACCTCGGGTCGCTACAAGGCCGGTGACCGGCTCGTGCTCTCGACCATTGCACAAGAGTTGGGCATGTCGGTGGTTCCCGTACGGGAGGCCATTCGGCGGCTCCAGACCGATGACTTAGTCCAATTTGAACGCAATGTGGGCGCCACCGTCACCGGTATCGACCCCGTGGAATACCAGTACACGATGGAAACCCTGGCCCTGGTGGAAGGGTATTCCACGGCGCTGTGTGCACCGTTGGTTACAGCCCAGACGCTCACCAGGGCCCGCGGGATCAATGATCAGATGCGAGATATGTTAGGCGAGGGTTTCGTGCCCGAGACGTTCACCGCACTGAACGAGAGATTTCATTTAGCCCTATTTGAACATCACCCAAATCCGCACATTTTGGACCTGGTGAATCGCGGATGGAACCGACTGGCGGCTCTTCGGTCATCAACGTTTTCGATCATCCCGTCCCGGGCTCCGAACTCGGTCGCCGAACACGATGAACTGCTGGATTTGATTGCCGGCGGGGCAGCGTTTTCCGTCATTGAATCAGCGGCTCGAAACCACCGGCTCAATGCCTTGAATGCCTACCTGGATCACCACGCACAGGCCACTGCACAAGATTTCTAAGAATATTGAAAGGACGACATGAGTAACGGCAAACCAGACAATATGCCAGATCAAATCCGTCACTACATCAACGGTGAATTCGTCGACTCCGTCGATGAGGATACCTTTGACGTGATCAACCCGGTCACCAACGAGACCTACATCCAGGCATCGTCGGGGAAAGTCGCCGACATTGACGCTGCCGTAGCGGCCGCCAAAGATGCCTTCGACAACGGCCCATGGCCACACATGCTGCCACGCGAACGCTCCCGCATCCTGCACAACATCGCCGATGTGGTCGAAACCCGTCAGCAGGAACTGGCTGAAATGGAAACCTGGGATTCGGGTCTACCGATTTCCCAGACCCTGGGCCAGGCACGCCGTGCGGCCGAAAACTTCCGGTTCTTCGCCGACCTGATCGTGGCTCAGGAAGACCACGCTTTCAAGGTTCCGGGGCGTCAGATTAACTACGTTAACCGCAAACCCATTGGTGTTGCCGGGCTAATCACTCCCTGGAACACCCCTTTTATGCTGGAGTCGTGGAAACTTGGCCCAGCCTTGGCCACCGGAAACACCGTGGTGTTGAAGCCAGCTGAGTTCACGCCACTGTCGGCCAGCCTATGGCCCGGCATCTTCGAAGAAGCCGGCCTGCCTGCCGGTGTGTTCAACATGGTCCACGGTTACGGCGAAGAAGGTTATGCCGGCGATTCGCTGGTCAAACACCCAGATGTTCCGCTGATCTCGTTCACCGGTGAATCCCGCACCGGCCAGATCATCATGGCCAACGCCGCTCCTTACCTGAAGGGTCTGTCCATGGAACTGGGCGGCAAATCTCCCGCCGTGGTCTTCGAAGACGCCGATTTGGAAAAAGCCATCGATGCGACCATTTTCGGAGTGTTCTCGCTTAACGGTGAACGCTGCACCGCCGGTTCGCGCATCCTGGTTCAGCGCAGCATTTACGATGAATTCGTCGAACGCTACGCAGCTCAGGCCGCCAACGTCAAAGTCGGGATGCCAGACGATCCAAAGACCGAAGTCGGGGCCCTGGTCCACCCAGAACACTTCGACAAGGTCTGGTCCTATGTCCAAATCGGGAAAGACGAAGCCCGTCTGGTCGCCGGTGGGGACCGTCCAGAGCAATTCCCGGACGGAAATTTCCTGCAGCCCACTGTCTTTGCTGACGTGGCACCAGATACCCGCATCTTCCAAGAAGAAATCTTCGGGCCGGTCGTGGCAATCACCCCGTTCGACACCGATGAAGAAGCCCTCGAGTTGGCCAACAACACCACGTACGGTCTGGCTGCCTACATTTGGACCAACGACCTGCAGCGTTCCCACAACTTCGCCCAGAAGGTGGAAGCCGGCATGGTGTGGCTGAACTCCAACAACGTTCGCGATCTTCGCACCCCATTCGGTGGCGTGAAGGCTTCCGGACTCGGTCAAGAGGGTGGCTACCGCTCGATCGACTTCTACACCGAGCAGCAGGCCGTTCACATCAACCTGGGCGAAGTGCACAACCCAGTTTTCGGCAAACAGTAAATGTGGTCGGAACCATACTGAAGGATCAATTATGACCATCGATAAAAATAAGCGCACCCTCACCAGTTCGGGATTTCACGTCTCCCAGGACGCGCCCGTCAACACGGACAACCCGATCCCGACACCGGAAGCTGAAGCCCCAGATGTGCTGCGCGTAGCCTACATGGAAATCCAGGTCACCGACCTGGCGGCATCCCGAGAGTTCTATGTTGACGTTTTAGGTCTCCACGTTACCCACGAGGATGACCAGGAGATCTACCTGCGCTCGGCCGAAGAGTTCATTCATCACAACCTGGTGCTGAAACAAGGTGATATCGCAGCCGTCGGGGCATTCTCCTATCGGGTGCGTTCCCCCGAAGATGTGGATAAAGCCGAGGCGTTCTATAAAGAACTGGGCTGCCGGGTGGAACGCCGTAAGGACGGTTTCGTCCGGGGTATCGGCGACTCGGTTCGCGTCGAAGACCCGCTGGGCTTCCCATACGAATTTTTCTACGATGTTGACCATGTAGAACGCTTAGCTTGGCGCTATGACCTGCACATCCCTGGCGAACTGGTCCGGTTGGATCACTTTAACCAGGTCACCCCGGATGTGCCACGCGCGGCCCGCTACATGCAGGACTTGGGTTTCCGCATCACCGAAGAAATTTCCGACAGCGACGGCACCGTGTATGCCGCGTGGATGCGCCGGAAACCGACAGTCCACGACACCGCGATGACCGGTGGCAATGGACCCCGGATGCACCACGTCGCGTTTGCCACCCACGAAAAGCACAACATCCTGGCCATCTGTGACAAGCTAGGTGCCCTGCGTCGCTCGGATGCCATCGAGCGCGGCCCCGGTCGCCACGGTGTCTCCAACGCCTTCTATCTGTACCTGCGCGACCCAGACGGTCACCGCGTCGAGATTTACACGCAGGATTACTGGACCGGTGACCCCGATAACCCCGTGGTTTCCTGGGACGTGCACGATAATCAACGTCGCGACTGGTGGGGCAACCCGGTTGTGCCATCCTGGTATACCGAAGCTTCCTTGGTGCTGGACCTCGATGGCAAGCCACAGGAAGTCGTGGAACGGACCGACGAAAGCGAAATGGAGGTCACCATCGGTGCAGATGGTTTCTCCTACACTCGAGCCGACGACGACAAAGACATGCCCGACTGGAAGAAGGGTGAATTCAAGCTCGGCAACCAACTCTAAGGCGCTAACTCACTCTGTGCGCCATGGCCAGCGACAACCTTCAGGCTGACACTGGACGGAGCGGCCGCAGCCACCGAAGGAGCGCCTCAGTGAGGGCCGCTGGTTGCTCCTGGGCCACCCAGTGACCGGCTTCGACGATCTCTTCGTGTAGCTCTTCACACGCCGAGCGCATCGGGTCTGCCGCCGTGGTGGTTAGCGTGGCACACGTTGCGTCATAGCGGGCGTGCACAAAGAGAGCGGGTACGGTGATCCGTCCGCCGGTTACAGCATTTTCGGCGTACGCCGCATTAGCTCTGTTGTTCTGATACCAAGAGTTTGCGGCGGTGAACCCGGTATGCGACAGGGACGCGACGAGTGCCTCGAATTCGATGTCGTCAAGCACTCGCGGGTCCGGCTCGTGGTACGGGTGCCCATTGGGGAACCATCCCCCGCGCTCTTGCACCGTAGCGTTCGGCACCGGCCGCTCCATCGCCCGCGGGTTGCCTGCGCGCATGATGCTCGCGATCATCCCCCGTACGTCGCCGTCGAACTCCGCGGCGAGGACTTCGGGCATCCTCACATGCGCCACGAGATAGTCCCATTGACCCAATGGGTACTGCTCGGCCGGGTAGAGATCGCGGTCGATATGGTCGACCAGCGTAGTACCCGGCGGTAGATGCGGCACGCAAACCCCGGCGACCCCGGCGAGCAGCTCGGGATGATGCGTCGCGAGGTTCCACACCACCGGTGCGCCGTAGTCGTGCCCGACCGCAAAAGCCGGTGACTCCGCATCGACGCCGAGGTGGTCAAGCAGTTCGCACATGTCCAACACCGCCTCGGCAATGGCGTAATCATCCGGCGAGGAGTGCACCCGTGACGCTCCATAGCCGCGCATATCGGGTGCAACGACACGAAATCCGGCCGCCGCCAGAGGTTCCATGACACGGACCCAGCTGCGACCTAGCTCAGGCCACCCGTGGCATAGGAGCACTACGGGGTCATCAGGGTCCCCGGCAGCCAGATAGGCCGAGGTGTGCCGATCGGTGGCATGCTCATGTACGGACACCCCCTGAGGCAGGTGCGCGTGCAGCTCGGGCGGAACGCCTGTCGTCGTGTCCATGGGGGCTCCTTTAACTTGTCGGTGGTGCCGCATCTGCCGTCCCGCGTCGAGGACGTAAGATCCCGCTCAGAAGTGATGGCGGTCACCGTCTCATCCCACCCCGTATGGTGTCTGACTGTCAAGCCCCACAGCCGGTCTGTCGGAGTGCGCTACGCTGTAGTCAATTGACAGCAGGAGGACAGGGCAGTGACAACTTATGTTCCAGAACGCTATGCCTTTCGGTTCCCCAATTCCTTTGTCAATCAGGTCTGGACGGGTCGCATTCCGCCGCTGATTGGGCGCACATATGAGATCAAAACTTCCGGCAGATGCGGAGGAATGGCGTTTGCTTCCTTGGACTTTTTCCACCTCGGTATACCCGTGCCTTTTGTAGAACCCGACGATTTCTCGTCGGCAGATGTACCGCCGGACGGAGATCCAGTGGGTGACTACATTTTCAAACGACAACTGCACAGCATGTTGACCAGCCGACACGGGATACACAACGGTGTGCGTTTTCTCCATTGGAGCGGCCTGACCGCCGAGCGGATTCTGCAGCAAAGTCTCGCTGAGGAACGCAAAGCCCTGGAGTCTCTGGATCGCGGAGAGCCAGTCATCTTGGGCCTGATCCAGGCCACTAGAAGAGGCTTGACCGCGCAGGGCGTCAACCATCAAGTGGTGGGCTATGGCTACCGTACCAACGATGCAGGCCGGCCCGAATTTCTGGTCTACGACCCAAACGAACCGTTCCGCCCCGCCTCCAAGAAGCCATACGAAGTGATCCTTCGCAGAGCCGAGGATCACGACCCCGAAGGGTTTGCCTACCAACTCGTCCGACCACACCGCATCGATCGGTGGCGGGGATTCTTCGTTCAGCAGTATCGCCCATACACACCAAGTTCCCGTGTGGTCGCCGCGCACGGGGACTAAGACTGCGGTCTGCTCCGCTAAACCCGCCATAATTAATATCCGTGAGGCTCGGCTGGTAAGCGTTAGGCTTCTTTACGAGACTTCCCCAGGAGGAATAATGGCAAGCCGTACCCCAGCAGAACACCTGACGGTCGAAGATGTCCTCGCCGAGCTCGATGCCCTCGAAGACCCTAAAATCCGGGAGGTCAACCAGCGTCACGGAAATGATATCGGGGTGAATCTGTCCAAGCTTCGTGCGATCGCCAAGCGACTGAAAACTCAACATGACTTCGCTGCAGAACTCTGGGACACCGGGGATCCTCAGGCAAGACTCGTCGCAATTTTGATCAGCAGCCCTAAGAAGTATACGGCCGAGCAGCTCGATGTCATGTTGCGCGATACCCGCGTACCAAAGGTTCAGGACTGGCTGATCAACTACATTTTGAAAAAGAACCCCGAGTCCGAAGACCGGCGCATCTTGTGGATGAACGATGTTGATGAGGATGTCGCAGCTGCCGGATGGGCGTTGACCAGTCACGCGGTGGCCCAAGGGGTCGACAATCTCAACTTGAAAGAGCTGCTGGAGGAAATTGAGGAGCAGCTGCAGCAGGCACCAGAACGCCTTCAATGGGCCATGAATGAATGCCTGGCCACGATCGGTATCCATTCGGCCAAGCACCGGAAACGGGCCATCGAGATCGGCGAGCGCTTAGGCGTGCTCAAGGATTATCCGACTCCCCCGAACTGCACGTCCCCGTATGCACCGGCGTGGATCGAAGAGATGGTCTCGCGGCAGAAGGTCTAAGGCCGGTTAGACCAGGGGCCACGGGAAACGTCTGCCGGTGAGATCGTCGGGATATCGTCGAGAGATGAGCAACTGGGCCACCCGGTCTTGCAGCGCGGTGACTTCCTGGTGTGTGAGCTGAGCCGCGACGTCGGCGGGCACGTCTTCGGCTAACGGTGCTAGTTCCTCTAGCAGTTCGTCATCGATCGTTTCGCCAGCAAAATCCCAGATCACGGTGCGCAGTTTCAGCGGGGCAGCAAAGCACAGGCCGTGGTCGATGCCCCACAGGCGTTGGTCGGGGTCGTATAGGACGTGCCCGGATTTGCGGTCTGCGTTGTTCACGACCAGGTCAAACAAGGCTAGGCGACGCAATTGCGGATGGGTTTCAGGGCGTTGGCCAAAGAGCGTGAAGAAATGCTCTGCGGGGTCATGATCGATAAACACCTGGACTGACCCGATCCCCAGCGGGCCATCCTCGCGGATGATGGTGGTCGGGACAATGTGCCACCTTAACGTTTCACTGACCAGATAGGCCGCGACTTCTCGACGGTATAACCCTGGGTCGAAGTCCCATAGCGGTCGCTCCCCTTCTTCGGGTTTGTACACCGCCATATGTTGGACGTCGCCGTGAGTGATCTCCACGAGAAAGGTGGCGTTACTACTGTTCGCGATTCGCCCCAGCACCTGGATCTGACCGCAGCGGAGCACTTCCTCAACACACGGCTCGTCGTGGCGAGGCACTGGCACATCCGGCTGATGGGTCATGGTCGCTCCTATGTCGCTCGCAGGTCGGCGAGGGATTCCAGCGTGGAGTTCACCATAAGCACCCGGGGATCGTCCTCAGGTTTGGCAACGGAATAAGCCAGTGCGGAGACCGAGCAGGGCCCGATGCTCACACGTTGGAACCGTCGCAATGGCGCACCCAGGGCATCTGAGACGGCAATTCTAATCGGGTCCGCATGAGAAAAACAGACCACTGTTCCACCGGGATGCTGGTTGCGCAACCGGCTCAGCGTCGTCGCCATGCGGCGTTGGATCTCAGCGAAACTTTCCCCGTGCGGAAATCGGAACTTATCTGGGCGGCGTTGAACCTTTCGCCAGGCAGGCAGTTTCATTAAGTCCGCCAGCTGTGCTCCGGTCCAGTCCCCAAAGTCGCCCTCTATGAGCCCGGATTCTTCAACGATGGGTAGGCCGAAGTGGTCGGCAGTCGGTGTGGCCGTTTCAACTGTGCGTTCCATCGGGGAAGCGTACACCGCTGTCACCGGTAAAACCGCCAGACGTTCTGCCACTTTGGCTGCCTGTGTCCGGCCGTGTTCGCTCAGCTGCAGACCGGGCGCCCGGCCCGGCAAAACCTGGCCCGTGGTGGGGGTTTGACCATGTCGCACCAGCAGGATCAGAGTGGTCTGCGGTTGCTCATTGACTGCCATGACGCCTAGCATACCCAACCGTGCTATTACAAACCCCTCGACAGGTGGTGCCGTCCGGGCTAGCGTAAGCAGTGTGACTACTTCCCCTGAGATTCAGACACTGGCCGAACTTCGGGCTTCCGGGCACGTACAAAAGTCCGTGCGCGAAGAGCTCCGCGACAACCTGTTGGCCGCGCTGGCCGCCGGGCAGAACCCCTGGCCGGGACTCCACGGTTTTGAACGCACTGTCCTCCCCCAACTCGAACGCGCTCTGATCGCCGGGCACGACATGGTGTTATTGGGCGAACGTGGGCAGGGCAAAACGCGTCTGTTGCGCACCCTGGCCAGTCTGCTCGATGAGTGGACACCTGTCATCGCTGACTCGGAGCTGCATGAGCACCCCTATGAACCGATCACCCCGGAATCGATCCGCCGGGCCGAGGAAGACGGCGATCAACTGCCCGTGGCCTGGTTACACCGCGACGAACGCTACGTGGAGAAATTGTCGACACCTGATACCTCGGTGGCCGACCTGATCGGTGACGTGGACCCGATGCGGGTTGCCGAAGGACGTCGCCTGGGTGACCCCGAGACCATCCACTACGGACTGGTTCCGCGAGCCCACCGCGGCATCGTGGCACTCAATGAGCTGCCGGATCTGGCCGAACGTATTCAGGTCTCCCTGCTGAACGTGATGGAAGAACGCGATATTCAGATCCGTGGCTATGTATTGCGGCTACCCTTGGACATCCTGCTGGTGGCCAGCGCCAACCCGGAGGATTACACCAACCGCGGGCGCATCATCACCCCACTCAAGGACCGCTTCGGCGCGGAAATTCGCACCCACTATCCCGAAGAAATCGCCGACGAGATCGCGGTCATCCGGCAGGAAGCCCAGCTCACCGCCGAAGTGCCCGATGTGCTATTAGAAATCCTGGCCCGATTCACTCGAGCGCTGCGTCGCTCCCCCGCGATCAACCAGGCGTCCGGGGTTTCGGCGCGCTTCGCAATTGCTGGGGCAGAAACCATTGCGGCAGCCGCGCGGCATCGTGCCACCATCTGCAGCGAAGAAGCGGTGGCCCGGCTGATCGACATCCACACCGCTGTCGAAGTGCTGGGGGGCAAGATCGAGTTCGAGTCCGGGGAAGAAGGCCGCGAAGAAGCGATCTTGGATCACCTGCTACTGACCGCTATTGCCCAGACCGCTCGGGCACATTTCGCCGGCATCGACTTCGCCCCGCTGGTCGACACCTTCGACGGCGCCCACACCGTCACAACCGGGGAACGCGTCACCGCCGCCGCATTTCTAGATGAGCTACCGGAAGAGACCGAGTCCGGTGTCTACGACGAAATCGCGGACCGGCTCGATGCCGGTAACCGTCCCGGACACCGAGCAGGTGCCATCGAGCTGGCACTCGAAGGGCTTTATCTGGCCCAAGAATTATCGAAAGAAACCGTCGACGGGCAATCCGTTTACGGCTAAGGAGGCGTCATGCGCCACGGCAAGTCTGCACGCTATGGTCGGTATACCGGCGGGCCTGACCCACTGGCACCGCCCATAGATCTCAGCGACGCGCTCGAAGAGATCGCCGACGAAGTCATGGCCGGGTACTCCCCCGAACAGGCGATCCGTGAGTACCTCCAGCGCGGCAGCCGAGATATGCCCGGGCTCGATGAGCTGGCCGGCCGCGTTCATCAGCGTCGTCGCGACCTGTTGAGCCGCCACCGGTTGGATGGCACGCTGCAACAGGTCAAAGAACTCCTCGATGAGGCCGTCTTAGAAGAACGCAAGCAACTGGCCCGCGATATCACCATGGACGACATGGATCGTGACTTCCGGGAAATGCAGCTGATGAATCTGCCCGAGTCCACCGCGGCCGCCGTCACCGAGCTCTCCGATTACGACTGGCAGTCCACCACGGCTCGCCAAAACTACGAAGAGATCAAAGATCTGCTGGGCCGTGAGATGCTCGATCAGCGCTTCGCGGGAATGAAAGACGCGCTAGAAAACGCCACCGATGCGGACCGTGAAGCCATCGCTGAAATGCTCAACGATCTCAACGAACTGCTGGATAAGCATGCTCGGGGGGAAGACACCCAGCAAGATTTCGAAGACTTCATGGCCAAACACGGTGACCAGTTCCCGGAAAATCCGCAGAATATCGACGAACTGATCGATACGCTGGCCAAACGATCGGCCGCGGCGCAGCGCATGCTGGCATCGATGACCCCCGAACAGCGCGAAGAGCTCATGCAGTTATCAGCCCAAGCGTTCGGTTCCCCAGAACTAATGGACCAACTGAGCCGCCTTGACGCGAACTTACAAGCGCTGCGTCCCGGGGAAGACTGGACCGGCTCTGAAACCTTCGAGGGCGAACAAGGCTTAGGGTTGGGCGATGGCACCGGTGTGCTGCAGGATTTGGCCGATCTGGATGCGCTCGCCGAACAACTTTCCCAATCATATGAGGGTTCTAGCCTGTCCGACGTCGACATTGAAAAACTAGCACGCCAGCTCGGAGACGACGCCGCCGTATCGGCCCGGACCCTGGCGGAGTTAGAGAAAGCGCTCTACGATTCGAACCTGTTGCGACGCGGCTCAACCGGTGACCTGCGACTGTCCCCGCAAGCTATTCGACGGTTGGGCAAATCACTGCTGAAGGACGCAGCAGATCGGCTCACCGATAGGCAAGGTCAGCGCGACACCCGCCTTGCCGGTGCTGCCGGTGAGCTCACGGGCGCTACCCGGACCTGGCAATTCGGTGACGTTGAGCCTTGGAACGTGACCCGCACAATCACCAATGCGATCACCCGCACCGTGAGTGAAGGTAACGATCCTGGCGAGAGGCTGCGACTAGAGGTCGAGGACGTCGAGATTCAAGAGACCGAAGCCCGAACCCAAGCGGCAGTCGTCTTATTGGTCGATACCTCGTTTTCGATGGCCGCCGAAAACCGGTGGGTGCCCATGAAACGCACCGCGTTGGCGCTCCATCAGCTCATCTCCACCCGGTTCCGGGGTGATGAACTACAACTGATCAACTTCGGTCGCTACGCCAACCAGGTGCAAGTCGAAGAGCTGACTGCCATGGCACCCCTCTACGAGCAAGGCACCAACCTCCACCACGGGCTACTGCTGGCGACCCGGTTCTTCCGCAAACATCCGTCAATGCGGCCCGTGCTGCTCATCGTCACCGATGGTGAACCGACCGCGCACCTGTTGCCCAACGGACAATCCTGGTTCTCCTACCCGCCCATGCCCGATACCTTGCACGCCACGGTCGCAGAGCTTGACCGAGTCAGCCGAATGAACTCCGACATCACGTTCTTCCGGTTGGGTAATGACCCCGGCCTGAAACGCTTCTTAGAAGCGATGGCAAAGCGCGTCGAAGGCAAAGTCGTAGCCCCCGATGTACGAGACCTTGGTGCCGCGGTGGTCAACGAATTCCTGCACTCGCGGCGGCCGAACCTGCCCTTCGCGTTCTGACCGCCGCAAGGCGCAGCAGTCCTACCTGGTTTTCGGGGTGAACGCAGAAGTACCGGTAATCGCGCGGCCCACGATCAGCGCCTGCATCGAGTCAGTGCCCTCATAAGTGGAGATGACTTCCATGTCGGTCAGATGGCGGGCCACGTGGTTCTCTAGGAGCAACCCGTTGCCGCCCATCATGTCGCGTGCCTCCCGACAGACCGCGAGCGCTTTGCGCGAAGTTGTCATCTTGACCATCGAAGCAATGGCTTGATTATCTTCGCCCCGGGTCTGCAATTCAGCAAGACGCATGCACAGCAGTTGCATGGTCGTCACATCAGCCAGCATTGTTGCCAGCTTTTCTTGAACCAACTGGAAGTGTGCGAGCGGAGCGCCAAACTGTTCACGGTTCAATGCATAACGGGCCGCGTGTTCAAAGGCTGCCATCGCATGGCCGAGGGCCTCCCACGACGCCCCGCCGCGGGTGGCTTGCAGGACCCGGTTGACGTCCTTGAAAGACTGGCCAAACTCCAACTGGTTGTCGTCTGGTACACGAACGTTCTCGATGGTGATGTCAGCTTGCAAAATACCGCGCTTGCCGATCTTGCCTTCAATCACGGTCGGCTCGTAACCGGTGGGGAACTCACCGTCTTCTTTCTCAATGACGAATGCTTTGACCTCGCCGTCGGTCTCGTCTCGGGCGTAGAGCACGGTCACATCAGCGGCGTGACCGTTGCCAATCCAGCGCTTGTGCCCGTTCAGGATCCAAGAATCTCCGTCCCGACGTGCCGAGGTTTCCAATGCAACCGAGTCAGAACCATGCTTGGGTTCTGTCAGGGCAAAGGCGCCGAGTTTGTCCAGCGATGCCATGTCAGGGAGCCAGCGTTGGCGTTGTTCCTCGTTGCCTAGTAAGTAGATCGAGCCCATCGCCAGGTTTGCGTGTGCTCCCAAGAAGGTGCAGAACGACCCATCGATTCGGCCGAGCTCACGAGATAAAAGTCCGGCTTCACGGCGGGAAAAGCCAGGCGCACCGTAGCCTTCGACAAAGCTCCCAACGATGCCCAGTTCCTTGACCGCAGGGAGCACCTCGTAGGGGAACTCTGCACGTTCCCAATGCTCGTTAATGACCGGTCGGACGTGTTCAATGCCGAAGGTACGGATTTTGTCTCGCAGGGCGATTTCTTGCTCATTCAACTCGCAGTCGAGCAGCAAGAAGTCAGGGTGGTCGATGAGTTCATTCGTTGCTAGCAAGGTGATTTCCTTCGTTATCGCAGGGTGTTGGCCGTCTGGCCCTTATAGCTATGCTGAGTATCCCGGTCCGGAGTGCACTTCGAGCTGCTGCCGATAGGCCTCATTGGGAACTTTCGGTTTTCCGGTATTGGCGTCGATCGTCACGACGGTGACTTCCATGTGCACGCACGGCGTGTGGTCTTGGATCAATAAGTGGGAAACCACGTGTGACGTTCGCCCGATCTTCGAGATCCACACCCATATTGTGGTGTCAGCAGCGTAGTGCACTTCACGGTCGAACGTGGTGTTTTGTGCCCGTACCAAGACCTTTTCGTCCGTGTCTGGCGAAGCATCAGCGTTCCAGATGCTTCTGGCTCGGATGCGTGCTTCTTCGAACAGCGTCCCGATATTGGCATTATTGACATGCCTGTTCGGGTCTTGATCCGACCAGCGCAGTTGAAGGTTGATCGGAGTCGCTAGCTTGAGAATCTGTTCAAGGTTCGACATTGTGTACCGCACTCTTTCTTGTGGGTGTGATTATCTCGATTTCTTTGGGATCCGGCGCCGCTCTTCATTCGGGAGCGTTATTGTCGTCGAAGTCCACGCCCACCATCCACAACGAGTTCGGCACCGGTCACATACGACGCGAAATCGCTGAGGAGAAACGTCGCAGCATGCGCCAGTTCCGTCTTCGTCCCCATGCGCCCCAACGGAACGAGATGGCTTGGGTCCGCTTCCTCATACAGGATGTCCACTCCTGGAGTACCAGCGGTCAGACCCGGGACGAGAATATTTGATCGAATACCGTATGGACCCCAGGCTGCAGCCAGCGATTTCGACATGGTCGCCACAGCGGCTTTCGCACTGGCCGAGTGCACCGTATCCGGTCCACCCTGAGCGGCCCCGGTGGTGCCGATCGACAAAATAGAACCGCCTTCGCCGCGCTCAATCATATGTTGACCCACAAGTTGGGTAAAATTCCACGTTCCATACTGCACGATTTTGACCACGGCATCCCAAGCATTGGCCGACATTTCCTCCGGAGCTACCCGGAAGTTCCCGGCCGCGCTGTTGACCAGGTGGTCTATTTTGCCGTGTGTACCGACGACTTCGTCGATAAGATCGGAAACAGCCTCCCGGTCCCGAACATCCAAAGGTGCAACCATGGCGGCGCTTCCAGGGCGGAGTTCTTCTCCTGCTCGCTGGACTTCGCGCAGTTTCTCCTCGGTTCTGCCGACGAGGACGACTTTCGAGCCAAGTCGAATCAGTTCCAGCGCGATGCCCGCACCGATGCCGGAGCCACCGCCCGTTACGATGCTTACACGGTCTTGGAAAGTATCGTTGGGTAACATTTCTAGATGTCCTTCGTCTTCAGAATGGGAGACAAGCCTGCTGACCTTGCCGGTAGTCTTCAGGCGCTTGTTCGCTCGCCTGCTGCGACACCGTCTTGGGGGACACCAATAGATCCCTGTGCCAGAAGCAGCTCGAAGTCTTGCTGGCTGATGCCGACTTCGTCCAACACGGCTTGGGTGTTCTCACCTAATGCAGGAATATCACCTGTGGGTAGTTCGACGTCACCGAAGTTCATCGGAGGCAAGAGTGCTTTCAGCTCCCCGACGGGTGAGCCGATTGTGCGCCACCGATCCCGTGATGAGAGTTGAGGGTGATCGATCAGCCCTTGGATATCGCGAAGCTGGGCCGAAGCGATCCCGGCATCATTGAGTTTTTGTTCGAGCTCTGCGCTAGTGAATTTCTGAGCTTCCCGCGCCACGACAGCATCGCACTCAAAACGATTCTGGACTCTGGCTACGTTGGTTTCGAAGCGTGGATCCGTCACGTAGTCCGGGCAGTCGAAGACCTCGTTCATCAGAGCAGCCCAACCCCGATCATTCTGGATCCCGATCAGGACCTCACCGTCTTTAGTGGGGTAGGCGTTGTATGGCGCGATGGAAGCATGGCTGAGACCCATCCGCTGGATTTGTTTGTCTGCGTAAAGCTTCATGTACATTGGGTGCCCAAGCCATTCGGCGGTGGCATCCAGCATCGAAATGTCGAGCGTGGCCCCGATGCCGGTCCGTTCCCGACGGAGCAGCGCGGCAAGGACCGACTGGCAGGTGTAGTGCGCAGCCGCAATATCGGAGGCTGGGATTCCGGTCTTCGTGGCGGTCTCTGGGGTCCCCGTAATCGATACCAAGCCGGACTCGGCTTGGATCAGCATGTCATATGCCTTCCGGTCCTTGTGCGGCCCAGACGTGCCATAGCCGGTGATGGCTGCAGTAATGAGCTCTGGGTTGTCAGCGCGCAACTGCTCGGCGCCCAGACCCAATCGCTCGGCCGCACCCGGGGCTGCATTTTGCACGAACACATCGGCCGAAGCGATGAGCTTCTTCGCAATCTCCAGGGTCTCGGGGTTTTTTAGATCCAGCGCGACGGACTCTTTGCCGCGGTTCAACCACACGAAGTGCGAAGCAAGACCTTTCACCGCCGTATCGTAGTTACGTGCGAAGTCACCTTCACCCACTCGCTCGAGTTTAATGACGCGAGCGCCGAGATCAGCTAGATGCCGCGTAGCGAGCGGAGCTGCTACTGCTTGTTCCAAGCTGACGACTGTGTAACCTTTAAGAGGCAATAATGTTGGCTGTGACATACGTCTAGCTTGACCCTCAAATTGCTACCCGTCCAATGCTTTTATATCGGGTTATATATGCCTGCAAGGTAATAGTGATCCTCCGTGTTCAACACACGATCCCCGAGGATCGGCAGTCGCTAGACAAGCTGCCATAACCTCACTCGCCGCAAAATCATTGGGCCCAGTCCGACTTATGTGACTGATAAAAGCGCACATATTGGCCGCCATTCCGCCTAATCGGCCGCCTCCTCTTGACTTATGCCTTCTGGGCAACAATAGCTCGCGGCAGAAGTATTGGAGTTTGACATAGGACTTAGTGCAAAGTGAGGTGAGGCACAGCACTGAAGGAGCGTCATGTCCTACCTACACCGAACAGGCGTCATCGCCATGTCCACCATCGCCGCACTGGCTCTCGCCGGCTGCGGAACCGGCGGTGGCAGCGGCGATGCAGAAGACCGAGCCATGGAAGAAGATGGCATGCCCGGCACTATGGTCTGGAGCACCTACGGCACCGGAACTTCCACCTACGCCGACGTCGCAGTAGCGACCGAGGCCATCGGGCGTAACGAGGACACTGCCGTCCGTGTAGTAACTTCCGATACCGCGATCGGTCGACTGGCCCCCCTGAGTAGAGGAAAAGCCCACTTTTCTCGAACCGGCGATGAATACATTTTCGCATTTGAGGGTGAACACGAGTTTGTCGACCCCGGTTGGGGACCCCAAGATTTACGAGTCGCCTGGTCCCCAGTAGCGCCCCATGGTCTCGCCGTGCCCGAAAGTTCTAATATAGAGACCTTCGAAGACCTTGAAGGCGTAAACTTCCCGAGGATCACAGCGAATCCGTCCGTGAATAACAAACTCGAAGCTTTCCTTGCCTACGGCGGTCTCACGCCGGAAGATACTCGTCAAATTGAGCTTGGTTACGGGGAACAGGCAGACGCGGTAGATAACGGTCAGCTCGATGTCCTGTTCCAACAGGTCTACGGCCCGTCGTTATATGAACTGGAAGCCACGACCCCTATCCGCTGGTTGGAGCTCGACGAAGACGAAACTGAAAAACTTGCACGCCTTCAAAGCGTCGCTCCGTCAACTTTCGTCGGGGAATTCTCTGGGGCACCCGGTCAAGACGAAGATGCAACAGGGACCATTATGTACTACCCCGTACCAGTGGTCACGTATGCGGATATGAATGAGCTCGCCGTGTATGAAACGGTCAGCGCCCTTGTCGATCACTTCGACGAATATAAGGACTCTACGGCTACCGCAGAAGAGTGGGGTATCGACAATATTGCCCTTGAACCCATTCAGGTCCCCTTCCATGACGGCATGATTCGTTTCCTCGAAGAACGCGATCTATGGACCGAAGAAGCTCAGGTTCGTCAGGATCAGCTGGTCGAACGGGGAGAAGCACTCCGTGCTGCATGGAACGAGATCGTGGAGGACACAGATCCCGATGATCTTCGAACGGTCTGGGAAGACCGAAAAGAAGAGATCCCACTTCCAGACCATCTGCAGTAATTTTCTTCAGACCCACGTGATTTTGATCGGACAACTATGAGCACCAAGAAGCTTTCAGAACCGGCCAGCATGCCGGCTGAGCAGGACCCGCAGAACCCTCCACTATCGACACCTCGATATGGAAGGGGATGGAAAACTACCATTGTGACTCTGACTGTCATAGGGGTGTTACTAACCGCTAGTCAGGTATTCTTCTGGTCCCCTATCGGCCGAACCTTGCTTACGAATGAGTACCTCTACCTGGTCCTAGCGATCTTCCTGCCGATCGTCTTTATCACCCAGCCCGTGTCTGGAAAGAGCACCGGACGGCTCCCCTGGTATGACATCGTGCTGGCTGGCTTAGCGATGGCGTTGAACCTGTACTTTGCGATTAACGCACAGAACGTCATTAACTTCGGTTGGGATTATGCTGCGCCCAACGTTGCCATTGTCATCGCATACGCTCACTGGTTGCTGACCTTAGAAGCCCTGCGAAGAGCAGCTGGTTTGATCGTTACCATCCTGGCGGGCGCGTTCTCGCTCTTTCCGCTGATTACCGCTGAAGTTCCAGTGTCCTTCCTCCAAGGAATGGATTTTGACCTCAATGGAACCGCCATCATGCACGTCATGGGCTCTGAATCCATTTTGGGGCTGCCATTACAAACGGCAGCGGGCATTCTTATTGGGTTCCTCCTCTTCGGTGTGGTGCTGCAGCGTACGGGTGGAGCGGAATTCTTCAATGACTTTGCGCAATCGATCTTTGGTACCCAGCGAGGTGGCGCCGCCAAAGTATCCGTCGTGAGCACGACCGCTTTCGGCATGATGAGTGGGAGTGCGGTCTCGAACGTTCTCACCACCGGACCGATGACGATCCCCGCGATGAAACGCAGCGGATTTAGCCCGAAATATGCAGCTTCAGTCGAAGCGACAGCCTCATCAGGTGGTTCCGTCACCCCACCAATCATGGGGGCGGCAGCGTTTCTGATGGTGGCCTTTGTCGGCGTACCATACGTAGAAATTGCGATCGCGGCCATTATCCCAGCGGTGCTGTACTACGTCGGCATTTTCGTTCAAGTTGATGCATACTCCGCCAAATCAAACCTGAAAGGCTTGCCACGAGCCGACCTACCAAAACTCTGGTCTGTCATTAAACTCGGTTGGCCATACATCGCGGCTCTGGTAGGCCTGATGGCCATCCTCATCGTGTACCAGCGCGAGGCCCAAGCGCCATTCATCCTCGTCGCGGTTATTCTGGCCTACGCGATGCTGCGTCGGCGCAATCGAGTCACCCCGACCGACCTCTTTGGTATTCTCTACATCGCCGGAAAGACGATCGCCGAAATTATTGGCATTATCGCTGGTGTTGGGCTCATTATCGGCAGCCTGTCGATGACCGGAGTATCACTGTCACTGTCGAGCGAACTCGTGAATCTGGTGGGCGGGAATCTCCTACTGATGCTGATCGCCGGCGCTGTGGTGTCCTTCGTGCTTGGACTGGGTATGACCGTTTCAGCGGTGTATGTGCTGTTGGCCATCGTGCTTGCTCCTGCACTCGTAGCGTTGGGCATTGAACCAATCGCCGCACACCTCTTCGTGATCTATTGGGCCACCGTTTCGTACATCACGCCTCCGGTAGCCTTGGCGTCGTTTGCAGCCGCAGGCATTGCTGGCTCGAAGCCCATCCCCACGAGCTTGACCTCCATGCGGTTAGGCATGGTCAAATACATCATCCCGTTTGCCTTCGCACTGAACCCGGCCTTAGTCGGTCAAGGCGATTTGGGTACCATCCTGCTAAGTTTCGGTCTCAGTCTTATCGGGGTCTTCATGATGGCCTGTGGATTCGAAGGATATGCCGTCGGTATCGAGAAACGTCTTCCTGTCCTGATGCGCATCATTGCGGTAGTTGCTGGGTTTATGATCATGCTCCCAGAAACGACAACAAGCATCGGAGGTCTGGCAGTCGCCGTGGTACTGGGTGTGCTCCTCGCCTTCCGTCCACGGGAGGAGAAAAAGGCTCCCATCGAGACTTCTGCAGAGGCCACTACCACGCTTCAGAAAACATAAAATAAGTTGCGACTGACTATCGAACGGGCGGGCCAAGTATTTGGTCCGCCCGTCTGGTGTCTTCGTCATCTCAAACTCAAAATCAGCCAGCGAGAGGAAAGAGGCCGCATTGCGTGAGCCAGGGAAGATCGCGTACATCGCGTTACTGTGCACCACGATGGTGGGCACCCTTTCCGCCAACGTAATGAACGCCCCGCTGCATCGCATCCAGCGTGACTTCAACGCCTCTGACGCCGAAATCGTGCTCGCGGTTTCCGCTTTCACCATCGCCATGGTGGTTTTCGTTCCACTGACTGGATGGTTGTGTGATCGCTACGGAGCAGTGCGGGTCGTGCTCATCAGCCTCGCAGCCATGGTGCTTGCGCAACTGCTTGCGGCTTTTTCGGTCAATCTTGAGATGCTCATTCTGCTTCGACTAGCGCAAGGCATAGCCTGTTCGGCCTTCCCGCCCGGGATTCAACGAAGCCTTGCGACCCTGTGGCCATCAAAGGGGCAGGCCGCGATGGCTGCCTGGGCTTCAGCAATCGGAGCGGGACAAGCGATCGGGCCACCAATTGGCGGACTGATTTCGGAACTTTCGGGGTGGCGCTCCGTCTTTATCTTTCAGGCGCTGGTCTGTCTCATTTTAACGGTAACGATCCTTGCTGTGGTCCCGAAACCACGCGGCAGAAGTGTCCCAGTGCACCCCGCGGGAATGTTTATGTTGATGGTTGCAGTTGGGGCCGCAGCTCTTACCGTAACGCTTATCGGCCAGCGAGCCTCACCGATCACCGAGGCTGTGGCAGGCGGAACCGCTGCACTCAGCGTCGGGGTCTACGCATTCCTCGCCACGAAATTTCCTCAGCGGCTATTTGAGCCCCGATCACTACTCGAAAAACGCTACATTCGCGGGACCGTCACGGCGGGAACATCCATGCTAATCATGGGCGTGTGCTTAGTTAGTCTGCCACTGTATCTGGGCGAGACCATGGGGTTAAGTCCCGGGCCTGTGGGGTTCATTGTCTCTGCGATGGCGGCGGCCATGCTGCTATCTGGGCCGCTCACCGCGTGGTTTGCGGAGCGACTGGGGTCGCGCCGAGTCGTGGAGATGGGACTTAGCGTGTTGATCGCCGCACCGCTGTTGTTGGGGTGGTGGACTTCATCCGAAAGCTCCTTTGCCATCCAGGTGACAATTATCGTGGTGCTCTTATTGCTCATCGGCACGGGTATCAACGCCAGTCAAAGCGTTGCAGCCTTTGCCATCTCCCGCTCTCAAGCAGCACGCAACACAATGGCCTTCGGGATCCACAACACCGCGCGGTTCATGGGGATGGCTATCGGGTACGCGTGGGCAGCTCTGATCTATCCGATGGGCAACAGCTTGCTGCTTTACGGTGGGGTCTCCGCGGCTGCGCTCTTTGCTCTGCTGGTAACGGTTATTGGTGGGCCTGCCCCGCAAATCCCCGCGGACCACGAACCATAAACGAAACGGCCCGGTCCACCTTGCCGGTGGCCGGGCCGTTCACGTCTGGTATGAAAGCTTTGGTCAGCGGAGATAGAAACGGTCTGGGTCGATCTGCTGCTGCAATAAGGCTACGTCTTCCTGACTCGGCTGAGCGGTCGTGCGCAGATTTTCAGACACTTTTAAATCCCAGCCCGTTCCCGCGTGCACCTCGTCAAACTCGACCCCGGGAAAGATTTCTGCCAGTTCAAGCTCACCGTAGCGGTCCGGTCTGCGCAGAATCCCCAGCGGGGTGATTACCGTAGAAACGCCAAACCCATTGACCGGCACATTTGGATCTTTTTCTCGCGCGCGTACCGGACTCGGGGAGGTGCAAAAATCTACTTCGGCGGGGAGCGCGCTGAGGTCGTGCCGACGAAGAATCACGATGATTTCGCCGGCGCTCGCCATAATATCTGCCGCCCCACCGGAACCAGGCAGACGCACTTTCGGGTTCTTTGGATCGCCGATAAAGCTAGTGTTGAGGTTGCCCCACCGATCGACCTGGGCTGCACCTAAGAAGCCGACATCTACGTTGCCGCCTTGCAGCACGTAGCCAAATAACGCCTGCATGTTGAGCACCGATTCGGAACCGGACACCAACACCGAGTCGGCAATACCTTCAGCCAACCCCTCGGGGTGAGCACCACACACGCCTGATTCGTACACCATCTCGAGGTTCGGTTCGAAACGGCGCTGCGCTAGATCAACTGCCAACGTCGGTAATCCAACGCCGGCAAACACGCGACGTTTTCCGGCTAATTCACGTGCCGCGACTGTGACAAGAAATTCCGCATCAAAACGCGTGACCTCAAGTGAGTCTGTCACGTCACCGCGGACTGTATTGATGTTGTTCATGATGTCTCCGTAAAACCTTAGAGTATGTTCTTCGCTGGTCAGTGCTGGGGCTGACGTTGACCGTAATTGACTGCACCCGACATCTTGGTCGCTACCTGCAGCGACGCCCAGCGCTCGTCGTCTACGGCCTCCATGTACGCGGCTCTATCCGGCATGTTGTAAACCCAACGATCAATCCAGCTACGGATCAGTTTTGGATCGCGACTGATCGCTGTCCAATCCCGATAAAACAAATTGTCTCTGTCGTAGTACCCCTGAGCGTAGGACGGGTATGCCCCGCCCGGGCAGTGCACGATTGCATCGACTGCGTGCGAGGGGATTAACGTCCGGTTGGGGTCAGAGCGTACGACTTCCGGGTCCACGACCTCTTCGACCGTGACGATAACTTTCTTGCCGGCAAACGCCGCCTCTTGTTGGGCTCCTACAATGCCCCACATCTGCACATTGCCCAGGTGGTCGGCACGCTGGGCGTGCACAATGGTCACATCGGGTTGCAGGGGTGGCACCACATAGATTTCGCCGCCACCATACGGATCCGTCACCTTGCGAATATCGGTGTTCAGTTGCGGCAGATCACTGCCCGCGTATGAACGTAGCGGGTAGAACGGCAGCCCTGCGGCCGCAGCCTGATAACGGCAGACCATCCCGTAGTGGCTATACTCCTCAACCTCGAGCGGTTCTGGATCGTGATCTTCTACTCGACGACGCAACTCATACAGCGATCCCGCAGAGCCGCTGGCAAAAAATGATGCAACCAGCCGAGTGATTACCCCGGCCGCCAGCATCTGGTCGGTTAGCAAGTCTGGAGTCATCCGGCAGACGGTTAAGTTCCGCTTATTTTGGCGAATAATTTCGTGTCCTGCGGCAAACGGAATGAGGTGCCCAAATCCTTCTAGGGCGACGCAATCTCCATCTTGGACGAACCGATCCACCGCCGTGGTGAGATCCATAAGTTTGCTATTGACTTGAAGATCCGTCATGTTCCTCGTTCCTCTAGGTATCGCCGGGTCATCTCGCACAAAGACTTCGATTCAAAGCCTTGTCGATTTCAAGTAGCGGGCACGGTACGTCCACCCGGCAGATAAGCTTGTGTCACATATCACCCTGCTCGCAGGACGCGAGAAAGTCCAATACCAGTTTGCACCTGGATTGATGCCGAGGTGGTATCGGCCTACGCGCCGACGCTCTTCACTCATGTCGAGGCTCCGTGCATAATGAAGGCCATGCAGAAACCACAACAGGCGCAGTCCCTTTCCATGGCACAACTTTTGCAAATGCTGAAGATGACCCAGACGGCCACAGAGCGTCCCAACGCAACCGCTTGGATCGGGACGCCCCAAACTGAGCCACGGGACCGCGTGTTCGGAGGACTGCAACTGGCCCAAGCTATCGTGGCTGCCGGCAACACGGTGCCCGAAACTCAAGAGCTGCTCACATTACAGGCCGACTTTCTGCAAGGCGTGCCCACTGATGCTCCGCTGACGTGGATCGTAGAAGACGTGGCTTCAACCCCAAATGCTTCGGCTCGTCGCAGTTCGATTATTAATGACGACGGGGACCAACTTTTCACCGCCCTCACTCGCTGGAGCACGCTGCGGGCTGATCTGCCCTCGCACAAACCAACGCAACCACTAACCTCTGTTGCTTCCCCCGACGATCTCCCAAGTCTGCACGACCGGTTTCATGATGATGACCGGATTCCGCTGTGGTGGCGCATGAATCGCCCGATCAATCCCCATCCGGTTTCTGCGCCGCCGTATGTCTCTCACGTCGAGCAGGGCAATACGCAATCGACGTTGTTACGCCCCGCCGGGGAGGTACCAAATGACCCGGTGATCCAAGCTGCGCTGGTAGGTTACGCCACTGATATGAGCATTCTGGAACCCGCGTTCCGGGCGACAGGAGCGATGCGTCACGCCCCGGACAGTCGCATCCTCACCATGACGCATGCCCTGACCTTCCACCAGATACCAGACTGGAGTACCTGGTTGCATTTCGACGCCAAGCTGGAAGCTTTATCTCATGGTAGAGCCTTTGGCAGCGGCGAGGTGTTTAGTGCTACCGGCGAGCACCTTGTGTCAGCGAGTCAGGTCGGATTCGTCAAGCTCGGTGGTCGCAGCGTCTGAGCGCGTTGCCGGAAGGAGCGCTTCAGCGACCTTCAGCACAGTGTGAAGCGCCGGGCTATCATCATCGGATCGCCAAAAGAGCCTCGCATAGCTGGGCTCGACGCCTTCTTCGAGCCGGACCATACGGACCCGAGGATGGTCCGTGCCGTGGAAGATGGAATCCACCGTGAAGTTAATGCCAATCCCGGCCCCAACCAATGCCATCAGAGTCCACGAGTCCTGCGCCGTCTGCGCTATTTTCGGCGCAAACTCTGCCTCATATGCCAATTGGAAGAACGAATCGCGGACCGCGGACCGTGACTCAGCCGGCAGAGCCACAAAATGTTCGTGGCGACATTCAGCGATACTGACGGACTCACGTTCAGCAAATGGATGCCCTTCTGGCACAGCAAGGACGTAGTGTTCTTCGGCAATGACTCGGCTTTCGAGACCTGCAAGATCCACGGACCATCTTGCGATGCCTAAGTCCAACGTACCGTCGAGGATTAGCTGCAAGCCATGATCTGCATACGTGGTGCTCTGCAGTTCGAAGCTAATCCCTGGATAGTGCTGCCGAATGTACTGGCTTAGGTCAGCTATCCATAAATGCGAGGATGGGCCAGCAAAACCCAGCCTGACCCTTCCGACCTCCCCTTTCCCGGCGGACTGCACGGCTTGTTCGGCTAACCGATAGGCGGTCAGAATATCTTGGGCCGGCTGGACGAGTGCTTGACCAGCGGCGGTTAGTTCTACCGACCGGGTAGAGCGCTTAAACAGCGTCGCGTCGAGTTCGCGTTCTAGCTGTTTAATCGTGCGAGTCAATGGCGGCTGAGTGATATGCAACCGGGTCGCTGCTCTACCAAAATGCAACTCCTCTGCCACTGCGAGGAATGCGTGAATATGATGAAGGTCCATAATCCATTGATGCTACAAGTGGAAAAAAGTCAAGTCAATTGAGCAATAAGGTGGAAGGGTGGTCACACCATAAGCTCCCACCCTAGAACCCTCCTGACCGAACTACCCAGCTTCAACACGACTCCTCATACCAGCCCGGAAAAAACCTACTTAGAGGGACAATCGGTATCGACGGTGAGTGCTGCGTCCGGCACGTCTTTGGTGAGCTCAGACCACCTTCGGTACGGCCTAACAAGGAGCCTTGAGTGACTGGCCGGAATACTTTCGGTCGAAGCTTCCACGGGACGGGAGTGCTCTGTTAGGCTGACTGCTATGTCACGGTTTTCTATCCTCGGGTGGCCGGTATTTCGCCAGGCCAAGTCAAAAGACAAGCTGGGGCGCGGGCCGACGGTTGAGTCGCCCAAATATCAAAACATGCGCCCCCGGACGGAAGATGCTGACAGAGTTGTCCAGAGCGTCTGCCCGTACTGTGCGGTGGGCTGCGGTCAGCGCATTTATGTGAAAGACAATAAGGTCACCCATATTGAGGGCGACCCGGATTCCCCGGTGTCTCGCGGCCGGTTGTGCCCGAAGGGAGCTGCTTCCGAGCAGCTCGTCAATACACCCTCCCGACAGAAAACCGTCCTCTATCGTCGTCCTCGAGGCACCGACTGGGAAGAGCTCGATCTCGACACGGCGATGGACATGATTGCCGACCGCTTCCTGGAAGCTCGGGCCAATCATTGGGAAGATTTTGCTGAGGATGGTGTCACGCCCGTCAACCGCACCATGGGCATTGCGTCCCTTGGCGGAGCGACCATCGATAACGAAGAAAACTACCTGATCAAGAAGTTGTTCTCGGCTGCCGGAGCGGTGCAGATCGAGAACCAAGCCAGGATTTGACACTCTTCCACGGTTCCTAGTTTAGGATCCTCGTTTGGGCGTGGCGGTGCCACCCAGCCATTGCAAGACATGGCGAATGCAGACCTGATTGTCATCCAGGGTTCAAACATGGCTGAATGCCACCCGGTGGGATACCAGTGGGTGTCCGAGGCCAAAAAACGCGGTGCCAAAGTTATTCACGTGGACCCGCGTTTCACACGAACCTCAGCGGTCGCGGACAAACACATCACCATTCGTGTTGGCTCCGACATCGCGCTGCTGGGTGGCCTCATTCGGTACATGATCGAAAATGACGCATGGTTCAAGGACTACGTCATTCCGTACACCAACGCGTCGTTCATCATTTCGCAAGACTACAAAGGGCCCGAAGACCTTGACGGCCTCTTCTCCGGCTACGACGACGATATCCAGGGTTACGACAACGAATCCTGGCAGTACGAACACGACCCGAATGAACCCGATGGCATCGCCAAGGATAAAACCCTGGAACACCCCCGGTCGGTATTCCAGATCCTCAAACGCCACTACTCGCGGTACACACCGGAAACGGTCGAAGACCTGTGTGGCATCAAGCAAGATGATTTCCATTATCTTGCCGAAGCCTTCGCGGAAAACTCCGGACGGGAACGCACCACCTGTATGGCTTACGCCTTGGGTTGGACGCAGCACTCCATGGGTGCGCAATTCATTCGTACCTCTGCGATCCTGCAACTGCTGATGGGCAACATGGGTCGTCCCGGTGGCGGCATCATGGCCCTGCGCGGTCACGCGACCATTCAGGGCTCGACCGATATTCCAACGCTGTTCAATCTGCTACCCGGGTACCTGCCATTCCCCGTGGCTGGCAAGCACGACACCCTGCAGGACTACTTCAACGAAGCCGTGCCCAAAGATCAGAAAGGCTTCTGGTCCAACGGCGATGCCTACATGGTGTCCTTACTCAAAGCATGGTTCGGCGATGCAGCCACCCCGGAGAATGACTACGCCTATCACTACCTGCCGAAACTAACTGGCGCACATGGCACCTACCAGACGCTGATGCGCATGTTCGACAAGGGTGTGGACGGCTACTTTGTGCTCGGCCAAAACCCGGCGGTCGGGTCAGCCAATGGGCGGATGCAGCGGCTGGGCATGGCAAATCTGAAGTGGATGGTCGTTCGCGACTTCCAACAGATTGAAACTGCCACCTGGTGGCGTGACGGACCAGAAATCCAAACCGGTGAATTGAAGACTGAAGAAATCGATACGGAAGTCTTCTTCATGCCGGCCGCCAACCACACCGAAAAAGCTGGCACATTCACTCAGACGCAACGACTGGTCCAGTGGCGTCACCAAGCGGTGACACCACCCGGCGATGCCCGCTCTGAACTGGAGTTCTTCTTTGATCTGGGCAACCGTATCAAAGAACGACTGAAAGACTCGACCGACCCACGTGACCGACCACTGTTGGACATGACCTGGGACTACCCCGTCGATGAGCACGGCGAACCGTCCGCTGAAGCAGTACTGCGTGAAATCAATGGCTTCCATGTGAGCGGCCCAGACGCTGGGAAACCGTTGGATAACTTCAACCAGATGAAACCCGATGGCTCGACCGCCGGCGGGTGCTGGATTTACACCGGTGTCTACGCCGATGAGGTCAACCGCGCCGCACTTCGAGTGCCCGGCGACGAGCAGGACGAAATGGCATTGGAGTGGGCTTGGGCCTGGCCAGCGAACCGTCGTATCCTGTACAACCGTGCCTCGGCGGATCCGGATGGGAAACCCTGGTCGGAACGTAAGAAGCACATCTGGTGGGACGAAGACGAAGGCAAGTGGGTCGGACCCGATGTCCCCGACTTCCCGGTCGATCGCGCCCCAAGTGCGAAAACCGAACACGGCTCCTATGGTCCAGAATCCATTGCCGGCGATGACCCGTTCATCATGCAGCGCGATGGGAAGGGCTGGCTGTTTGCCCCAATGGGAATGAAAGACGGCCCACTTCCAACGCACTACGAGCCGCCCGAATCGTCGGTTGCGAACAGTCTCTATCCGCAACAAGAGTCCCCTGCACGGGTCCTGATTACGGATGAAGGCAACCAACTGGCCCCGGCTGCCGGTCGCAAGGGCGAGGAAGTGTATCCTCACGTCTTTACGACCTACCGACTAACCGAGCACCACACAGCCGGTGGCATGAGCCGCTTCCTGCCGTATCTGTCCGAACTGCAACCAGAGATGTTCTGCGAGGTCTCGGAAGAACTCGCCGAAGAATTCGGCCTGGAACCCTACGGTTGGGCAACGATCATCTCGCCGCGTGGCGCGATCGAAGCAAAAGTCTTGGTGACCCAACGAATGCAGCCCATCCAGGCGGGTGGCAAGACGATCCACCAAATCGGCTTGCCGTACCACTGGGGTGTCGGAACCGAAGCGCTCATCACTGGCGACGGTGCCAACGACCTGTTGGGTATCACGATGGACCCCAACGTCTTCATTCAGTCGGCGAAAGCTGTTGCTTGTGCAATTCAGCCCGGTCGCCGGCCACGTGGTGAAGCGCTGGTTGAGTTCGTCAATGAATACCGCGAACGCGCGGGCATCACGCCGCTGACCGGACAGGGCAGAATCACCTATGAACGTGATCCGGAGACCATGAAGGTGCTTCAACCACCACGCTTTGCCGATCCCGAGCACCATGAAGGAGACAGTCTTGTTTGATTTCAAGGAAAAACCGGGTCAACTCATCGATGCGTACGAGGATGGGAAAGAACGCAAAGGGTTCTTTACCGACACCTCCATCTGTATCGGGTGTAAAGCGTGTGAAGTAGCTTGTAAAGAGTGGAACGAGGTCCCGATGAAGGGGGACCTAGAACTCTTGGAATCGTCATACGATAACACCGGTGGCCTCGGAGCTAACACGTGGCGTCACGTCGCGTTCATTGAACAAGACCAAGAGCAGATCCAAAAAGCACGCGACTCCGGTGCAAAACTCACAGCCCTGGGCATGCCATCCTTTGGTGCGCCCGAGAAGAAGCAGTCGACCGCAAAGAACGTCGGTATGCCGGAATTCGGGTCCCCCGGGGTGCGGATCAAAGAGCAGGTCGATAACCCACCGAACCCGGATACCCCGGAGTTCCGGTGGTTGATGAGCTCTGACGTATGCAAGCACTGCACCTTCGCCGGTTGCTTGGACGTCTGCCCGACCGGTGCACTGTACCGGACTGAGCACGGCACCGTGGTTGTCCAAGATGATATTTGTAACGGGTGCGGTACCTGTGTGGCCGGTTGCCCCTTCGGTGTCATCGAACGCCGTGATACCGGCACGATTCATACCAAACCAGATCGCACCGACTCGCGATACGCGATGGAAGTCAAACACGCTGGCACGGCCAAAAAGTGCACGCTGTGCTACGACCGGTTAGTTGATGGCCAGACCCCGGCGTGCGCTAAAACCTGCCCGACTGAATCGATCAAGTTCGGTACTCAGACCGACATGATTGACTCGGCCAAAGAACGTGTCACCACGATGCACGAACAGGGCCAGACCGAAGCCCGCCTCTACGGCGCGAACCCCAATGACGGAGTGGGCGGCATCGGCTCGGTCTTTCTCCTGCTCGATGAACCAGAAGTCTACGGTCTGCCACCAGATCCACAGGTGCCCACCAAGGATCTGCCCGCGATGTATAAACGAGTCGGCATTGCTGCCGCTGGCATGCTTGCTGCCGCAGCAACCGCATTCCTAGGAGCCCGCAAGAAGTGACTCTGTCAGATTTCGACGCCTACCGGCCAGAACACCAGACCCGTCGCAAAAAGAAGCGCGACAACAACCGACGCCCCGGCAGTGGCCGACGACGCGGTGGCGGCGATGGTGGGCGCGAAATGCCGATGGTGGACGACGTCGAATTCTCCGACTCGTACTACGGCCGCCACATCGTCAAAGCCCCACCGTGGGACTACAAGATCTCCGCGTACCTGTTCCTCGGTGGGCTCGCCGGTGGCTCCGCTATGCTGGCCGCCGGGGCTGACGCGATCGGTTTCACCAAGCTACGTCGAAACACTCGGCTCACCGCTCTTGCCGCGACCATAGCCGGCACAGGGTTTCTTATTGTAGACCTTGGTCGACCAGAGCGCTTCCACCACATGATGCGGACGTTCAAGCCATCGTCCCCCATGAACATGGGGACATGGATCTTGGCATCTTTCGGTACCACTGCCGGAGTCGCAGCGGCCACTGACATTGACCGAATGACCGGCGAAAAACTGCCGATCGGGATACTCCGCCCGATTTCGAGAGCACTCGAAAAACCATCCGGGACACTGGCAGCAGTCCTTGGCGCTCCCCTGGCCTCTTATACCGGCGCGCTGCTGGCAGACACCGCGGTCCCCACCTGGAACGCCGGGAAAGAGAACTTGTCGTATCTGTTCGTGTCGTCGGCGGCCATGGCCTCCTCCGGCGCGGCACTGATCACTACCCCGACCGCTGAGACCCGACCCGCCAGGGCTTTTGCCGCCATCGGCGCAGCGTCGGAACTGTACTTTTCGGAAAAGCTCACCGAGCCGATGCACCCGGCCGAAGCGGAACCACTGAAAACCGGCAAACCCGGTCAGCGGCTCCGCTGGGCTAAACGCCTCACCATTGCTGGCGGTATCGGTGCGGCCCTGCTCAGTGGTAACCGGATCGCTGCCGTCGCATCCGGTGCGGCACTGGCCACCGCATCGTTCCTTACCCGTTCGGCCATCATGGATGCTGGTATCAACTCCACGAAAGATCCACGCCATGTGGTTGAGCCGCAGAAAGCACGACTCGAAGCACGTCGCGCCCAGGGCATCGTGGACGACTCGATCGTCACGGTCGGCTAACGGACCTCGACCACACCGGCACGTTCGGTTGTGTACCCGATGATTGGGTGGCCCGGTAGTTCGCCGACCACCAGCAGGCCGCCTGAAGTTTGGGCGTCAGCTAACACCAGTAGGTCGTCTTCGATGATCCCTGCTCCGGTTTCAACGTGTGGGCCGACCCATTCAAGGTTTCGACGGGTGCCACCAGAAACGTAACCTTTCGCGAGCGCATCCGCTCCACCTTCAACCAGTGGGACAGCGCTGCGCTCGAGGACCGCCCCGGTCCCGGAGGCACGCATCATTTTGTATAGGTGCCCCAACAGCCCGAAACCGGTGACATCGGTGGCGGCTTTAACCCCGGCGGCGACTGCCTGCTCGGAGGCTTCCTTGTTGAGGGTCGTCATCGTGGCGATGGCTTCTTCGAAGACTTCACCGGTGGCTTTGTGCCGGTTATTCAACAGACCCAGGCCAATCGGTTTGGTCAATGTCAGCGGCAACCCGGCTTGTGCAGCGTCATTGCGCAGCAGCTGATCGGCCTGCGCAACTCCGGTCACGGCCATGCCGTATTTCGGTTCGGGGTCATCGACAGTATGCCCACCGATGACCGGGCAACCGGCCTGTTTCCCGACGGCCAGCCCACCGGCCAAAACTTCGGACATCAGTTCGGCCGGTAATACCCCCCGAGGCCATCCCATCAGGTTGATCGCTACGATCGGGCGGCCGCCCATGGCGTATATATCGCTCATCGCATTGGCCGCAGCGATCCGACCCCAGTCATAGGCTGAATCGACCACAGGGGTGAAGAAGTCAGCCGTCGAGAGGATCGCGGTATTGCCCTCTAGTCGGACTGCAGCTGCGTCGTCACCGTCGTCGAGGCCGACGATCACTTCGTCGTAGTCCTGGCCGGCGAGCTGGGCAACGGCCTCTTCTAGCTCCCCGGGCGGGATTTTGCAGGCGCAGCCACCACCGGAGGCTGTGGTGGTCAAACGTGGCAGGGTGTGGGATTCTAAAGTCTCAGACATGATCCCCAGTATAGGAACGCCGGACCGGACGCGACAGGGGCCATCCGACGATGCTGCTTGGTCCTAAACGTGATAGTTTGTGTTTTTGGAGGCGTCAGGGTTCCTGGTGGTCCCCGCGGTCTTCAAAACCGACGAGACCAAGTAGCTTGGTCTGGCGGGTTCGATTCCCGTCCGCCTCCGCCAAACTTTCTTCCCGCCTGCGCTTGTGTATGGAAAGGACGTGCGGTGAGCCCAGATCCGCGCCGAACGATTCCCTCCACCGACCGGCTGCTTGCGCTCGACCAGGTCGCGGCCGCCAGCAAGCGATTGGCACCCCAGATGATCCGGCGCATCATCACGACCGTGCAGGAGTCCGCACGCGCTGGCGACATCGCCCCTACCGAGGTGACCGAGCAGGTTATTGCTGCAGTAGAGCAGGCCTCACCGACCCGGTTGTCGTCGGTGTTGAATGCCACCGGCGTGATCATCCATACCAACCTCGGTCGGGCGCCACTGTCTGATGCTGCACGAGACGCGCTGATCACGGCGGCCGGATACGTTGATTTGGAACTGGACCTGCGCGATGGCAAACGCAGCAAACGGGGAACCTGGGCCAAGGCTGCCCTGTTGGCTGCTGCACCGGATGCCGAAGACGCTCTGGTCGTCAATAACGGTGCGGCCGCACTCTCTCTGGCCACCACTGCGCTGTCGGTGAGGGCGGATAGGCCCGAAGTGGTCATCAGTCGGGGTGAGCTCGTCGAGATTGGAGCCGGATTCCGCCTGCCGGACCTGATCACTTCCACGGGCGTGCAACTACGAGAGGTCGGCGCGACCAACCGGACCAATCTCGATGATTACCGGGACGCCATCACCGAGCGCACCGGGGGGATCTTGAAGGTGCATCCGTCGAACTATTGGATTGGCGGGTTCAACTCCGATGTCGAGACCAAACAGTTGGCCGAGCTGGCCAGAGAACATGACGTGCCGCTCATCGTGGACGTCGGATCGGGGTTGTTCGAACGGGACCCGGCGCTGCCGAATGAACCGACGATCGGGGAAGCCCTGCGCGCCGGTGCCGATGTGGTCATTGCCAGTGGCGATAAGTTGCTGGGCGGCCCGCAAGCCGGGTTATTGCTGGGCACCCGTGAAGTGATCAGCGGACTCGCCACCCACCCGCTGGCTCGAGCGTTTCGGGCAGATAAATTCACGCTGGCCGCGCTGGAAGCAACACTGAACGCCCCGTCCACACCGGTCCGCGATGCGCTGCATATCGACCCGGATGAATTGCACCGCCGCAGTGTACGTATTGCCGAAGCAGTGGGCGCGGAAGTCGTGGCCCACGATGGGCGCGTGGGCGGCGGCGGTGGTGCCGGCGTGCCCCTGCCCGGGTGGGCTATTAGTCTTGACGAAGCCCTTGCAAAACCGTTGCGAACAGGCAGCCCTGCGATCCTTCCGCGGGTGACCGATGGACGTTGTCTGCTGGATCTTCGCTGCGTACCAGTTGAGGCTGATGCTGTCATTCTTCAGCGCCTGCAAGAGCTTCTGGAGGAGGATGCGTGACTGAACAGTTTGTCATCGCAACCGCCGGACACGTCGACCACGGCAAGTCCGCTCTCGTGCGCGCCTTGACCGGTACCGAAACCGATCGCTGGGATGAAGAACGCGAGCGCGGACTGACCATCGACCTCGGATTTGCGGCGATGACCCTCGAGTCGGGCCAGACGGTGTCATTTGTGGATGTGCCCGGGCATGAACGCTTTGTGGGCAACATGTTAGCGGGCCTGGGCCCTGCCCCGATCGTGTGTTTGGTGGTGGCAGCAGATGAGGGCTGGCAGGCTCAGACCGCTGAGCACCGGGACGCGATCAGGGCCCTGGGTATTCAACATGGAGTCGTGGTCATCTCGCGATACGATCTGGCCCCCGAAAACCTAGAGATCGTCACAGACCAGGTGCGTCACGAGTTGGCAGACACCGGGCTGGCCGATGCGCCGATCGTGGCGACATCGGCCGTGGAGGGCACAGGGTTGGACGAATTTCGCTCCACGCTGGCCGACGTCCTGAGCAACGTGCCCCCCGCCGATACCAACGCGCCGATCCGCTACTGGGTCGACCGCTCCTTTGCGGTCAAAGGAGCCGGGACTGTCGTCACCGGGACTTTGGCCGCAGGCACACTTCGGCTCGAAGACACCCTTGAGGTCGCCGACAAAACCGTGACGATTCGCGGCCTGCAGAGCCACGGCACCAGCGCCGAGACGCTCCCCCCGGTCACGCGAGCTGCGGTGAATATCCGCGGTGTCAAGGTCGAGGAGATTTCTCGCGGAGACGTGCTGGTCACGCCGGATGCTTGGTGGGACACCGATGTCATTGACGTGATGGGTACCCCGGAGGTCGACTTCACCGAGCTGGGCCAAGAATTCTCGGTACACATCGGCACGGCCACTACCTACGTGCACTGCAGACCCTTCGGTCCCCGGTTCGCGCGCTTGAGTCTGGATCGCACATTACCGCTTCACGTCGGTGACCGGTTTATTCTGCGTGGCACCGGGCAACGACTCATCACCGGCGGGGCGACCGTGCTCGACGTCGATCCGCCGGAACTACGTCGTCGCGGTGCCGCCGCCCGGCGTGCCAGAACACTGGCCGATCTCAACACAAACAACCACCTTGAGCTCGAGGTTGCACGACGGCGGGCCGTATTGCAGGCCCAGATCACCGCGATGAACATTCCAGTACCGAGTCCCCTGCCGGCAACAGTTCACGAACACGCTGGTTGGTTTGTGGCCCGGAGCGCACTGGCCGCATGGACCCAGGACTTGGATGCGGCAGTCAAGCAGCACTATGACAAGGACCCGAGTGCCGGTGGCATCTCCCAGCAGGCTGCAGTGAATTTGTTAGCGCTTCCGGATCGCGAACTCCTGCCCCTGGTGGTTACCGAGGCCGGATTTCAGCAGACCGAAGGACGGGTCTCCAACCCGGAACTGCGACCATCGCTTGGGGCTGCCGAAGCATCTATCGCCACGCTGGAGCGCCGTCTGGAACAAGACCCCTTCACCGCTCCCACGGCGGATGAGCTCAACGAGTTGAAGCTAGGGGACAAAGACCTCGCGGCGGCAGCGAAACAACAGCGACTCGTGCGTCTGGCGGACAACATCGTCCTGGGACCCAAGGCTCCGGCGCTGGCCATGCGCCACCTAGTCCAATTGGATCAGCCGTTCACCGCAGCCGATGCTCGCAAAGCTTTGGGGACCACCCGTCGCACTCTGATCCCCTTGCTAGAGCATCTCGATGAGCGCGGCTGGACTCAGCGCCTCGACGGCAACCTGCGCAAAGTCAGCGGTCGATAGGTCGAAGACACCCCACCAACCGCTCCCGCACGGTTTCGTATACGATTGGGACAGGCTGTTCGACGCGAAGGAGTCCGATGTTAGATCACGAAACTCACGTCAAAATCGCTGACGAGTTGCACCAGGCCAATATTGACCGCAAACCGGTGCCGCTGCTGACGAAACGGTACCCCGACATGGTGGTCGAAGATTCCTACGCGATCCAAAAAATCTGGGCTGAGCGCCAGGTGGAGAGCGGTCGCCGCAAAGTCGGGCACAAAATCGGCCTGACATCCAAAGCGATGCAGGCAGCAACCGGCATCGACGAACCCGACTACGGCGTGATCTTTGATGATCAAGTGTTCGAATCCGGTCATGTCTTTGAGTGGAAACAGTACACCCACCCACGGATCGAAATTGAGCTGGCCTTCGTACTGAAAGACGACCTGCGTGGACCCAACGTCAATATTTTTGACGTGCTGCGCGCCACCGAATACGTCACACCCGCGTTGGAAGTGCTCGATGCCCACATCGAGATGGAAGGCCGCACCATCACCGACACCATTTCGGATAACGCCGCACTGGGCGCAATGGTGTTGGGCGGAACTCCCGTGAAACCCGATGAGATCGACCTGCGGTGGGTCGGGGGCGCGCTGTGGCGCAATAACGAGATTATGGAAACCGGTCTGTCGGCCGGTATTTTGGGCCATCCGGCCAATGGCGTGCACTGGTTGGCCAACCGCCTGGCCGGCCACGACGATTATCTGGCCGCCGGCGAAATTATTCTGGCCGGTTCATTCACCCGGTACATGTGGGTGCACGAGGGCGATACGGTGTTCGCCGAATTTGGCCCACTGGGCAGCATCGGTATCCAGTTCGACTAATCCCGCCACTCCGTCACGCAAAGGACTCTTTATGGCTCTGACCCCACGCCCCTCTTTAAAATCCTTATTTACCGACGAAGCGAAAGCCCAACGCAATCGGGCGGCCGCCGGCATGTTCCTATCCTCCGGGGATGCTGGGATCGCCGAAATTGTGGCTGGTGCCGGGATGGATTACCTCATCATCGACGCCGAGCACTCACCGCTGAGTTTGGAATCCGTCCAAAACCAGCTGCGCGCGATTGCCGGATACGAGTCCATCCCGGTGGTGCGGATCCCCGAGAACAACACCACGCTCATCAAGCAGTACTTGGACTTGGGTGCTCAGTCGTTGGTCATCCCGATGATCTTCACCCCTGACGATGCTCGCAAGGCCGCCGCCGCGGTCGCTTACCCGCCCGAAGGCGTGCGCGGTATCGGTTCGGCACTGGCACGGTCGGGCGCCTGGGGACGCTACCCCGACTACCTGGCCACCGCGCGTGAGACCATCACGCTGACCATCCAGATTGAAACCGCCGAGGCGCTGGAACACCTCGATGACATCCTGGCGGTCAAGGGCATCGACGGGGTGTTCATCGGCCCCTCGGATTTGTCGGCGTCGATGGGCTACACCGGCCAGCAAAACCATCCCGAGGTGGTGGCAGCCGCGAAAAACGTCATCGCCAAGGCCAAAGCAGCCGGGGTGTTCGCCGGGGTCAACGCTTTCAACCCCGACCAGGCACAAGACTATGTCGAGGCGGGTGCGGACTTCGTCAACGTTGGTGCCGATGTGGCACTGTTGGCTCGGGCGACCGAACAATTGGCGGCCAAGTGGACCACCGTCGAAACCGAAACCACCAGCTATTAACCTAGCGCTGCAGTCCACCCGATGACATCGAGCCGTCTCCTGTGCGATGTGGCATGTCATCCTGGAGATGATCACTCATACGGGAGGTTGCTATGAAAATGTCACCAAAACGCATTTTGTGGTGGGGTATTGGATTCCTCATCTTGGGTGCGATTGCTTTTTATGTGTACACCAGCGTCGGGTTCCAAACTGCATTGGCCTCCACCCAGACAAGCCAAGCTTTATGGTTCTGGCTATTCTCTCCAGGATTAAACATCATCCAAAACGCGGCGTTTCCCTTGGGAGCTGTGTTGATCGGGGCTTCAGTCGTGATGCGTTACATTGCTTCATGGCAATCATCGGAGGCGCATCAACCATCAGAGCGGAGCGAGCTCGACACCTAAGCGGGTGCGCCATGAGCTCTTTCCTGCCGGAGATGTCATACACTGACCCATGATCCTGCGTTGTGAAGAAAGAAGCATCATGAGTATTTGGTTTGGCACTCCCACAGTCGAAGAACTCGCCCAGTCCAGCCTCAAAGGGGTGGCGGAGCAGCTGGGCATCACCTTCACCGAAATCGGCGAAGACTACCTCGAGCTGAGGATGCCGGTGACCGAGAAAACCTTGCAGCCGCACGGCATCCTGCACGGCGGGGTGTCGGTTGTGCTGGCTGAAACCGCCTGCTCGGTGGGTGCAACCCTGACCCTGGACACCGAGAAACAATTTGCGGTCGGCCAAGAAATCAACGCGAACCACATCCGGCCGGGCACCCCGGGTGATGTGATCACCGCACGGGCGACCCCAATTTCTCGGGGACGCAGTTCGCAGGTGTGGGATATCCGGTTGCACAATCAGGACGGCAAGCTCGTATGCATTTCCCGGTGCACGATGGCCATCCGCGACCACGCCTAACTCCTGGCGGGACGACAGCCGAGTGAGACAATGGGAGCATGAAGACTTCGCGACGTTTCCACGCGCCCGGCGCTGACCCACACTTTGCTTCCGACAATATTTCCGGGGCACACCCTGAAATCATGGCAGCACTGGCCGCCGCCAACACCGACGCCCCAGCCTACGGTGCTGATGAGATCACCGATGAGTTCCATGAGCTCATCGACGAGACCTTCGGCAGCGGCGCCTATGGTTTTCCGGTGTTCAACGGGACCGGGGCGAATATCGTGGCGCTGCAGGCCGTATCGCATCCGCACAGCTCGGTGATTTGTGCCGACACCGCCCACGTTTATACTTCCGAGTCCTCGGCCCCGGTGCGCGCCGGGCTCAGCCTGAAACCCCAACCACATCGCGAGGGCAAGCTCAACCCGGCCGATGTCGCAAAGGTGCTCGCTTCGGATGCGGGCAACCCACAAGCCGTCCAGCCGACCGCGGTCACGATTTCCCAGGTGACCGAAATGGGCACGGTCTACACCGCTGAAGAGCTCACCGAACTGTGTAATACGGTGCACGAGGCCGGGCTGGCCATCCACATGGACGGCGCGCGGCTCTCGCAGGCCGCTGCCGCGCTGGGTCAAGACCTCCACGGTGCGACCACCGCGCTGGGGGTAGATATCCTCTCGCTGGGCGCAACCAAAAACGGAGCGATGGGCGCCGACGCTGTCGTCGTGCTCTCCAATCGGGTACCCCAGGACGTGCTGGCCCCGATCATCAAATACTCGACCCAACTGGCATCAAAAACCAGCTTCCTGTCCGCGCAGTTAAACGCCATGTTCGGGACCTCGTTGTGGCACCGCAACGCGACCGCGGCCAACACAGCAGCCGCTGAACTGGCCGCTGGATTGGCGACCATCAATGGGGTCGACGTGCAAGCACCCGCGGCCAATACGGTGCTGGCGGCCATGCCCGAGCGTCTGCTGATCAGATTGCGCGAACATTATATCGTCCACCTCTGGGGCACCAACGGGGCTGGGCTGCCGATCGTGCGGCTGGTGTGTTCTTGGGCCACCACGAGCCAGAAGGTCACCGAACTGCTCGACGTGCTGCGCGGCTAAGCCCGCAGCATTGCGCCACACAACCTAAACATGACCTGGACCACACTATATTGGTGCGGGTACGACACTCGCGCACGCACACCAGGAGCACCCCCGATGACCCCAATCACCACCTCGAGCACGCGCTTGACGCAGCTGGCTGCCGGCCTGGCCGATCAGAGCATCCTGATTCATGATCTAACCAATACGCTCTCGGAGTCCACCCCGACCCTGCGGCTGCCAGAACCGTTCGCCAACTTGGTGGACTTTAGTCTGGAAAACGTCGCACAGTACGACGATGCCGGCCCCTTCTGGGCGCACAACAACTTCACCCAGGGTGAGCACGTCGGGACCCACATTGACGCCCCGATCCACTGGATCACCGGCAAGGACGGCAAAGATGTCGCCTCGATCGAACCCGAGCGACTCATCGGACCGGCCGTGGTGCTGGATTTTAGCGCCGAAGCAGCCCAAGACCCCGACTTTTTGATCGAAGTCGAACACATCAAAGCGTGGGAAGCTGAACACGGCCCGCTGCCCGAGAACGGCTGGTTGCTGTTCCGCACCGGCTGGGACCAGTACTCCGATGACCAAGAAGCGTTCCTGAATGCCGATGAGAACGGTTCCCATACCCCGGGCTTCTCGTCTGAATGCGCCCGCTGGTTAGCCGAAAACACCAAGATCTCCGGGATCGGGGTGGAAACCGTGGGCATCGACGCGGGCAACGCCGCCGAGCTGGATCCACCCTTCCCGATCCACTATCACCTGTTGGGCAACGACAAATACGGCATCACCTCGCTGCAGAACCTCGCCAAGCTGCCGACCCGCGGGGCCGTCGTCGTGATTTCACCGTTGCCGATTGTTAACGGCACCGCCTCGCCGTGCCGCGTTTTTGCGCTGGTGGAAGGCTAAGCATGACCACAGTTGCGGAACAAATTGGGGCACTATTAGGTCAGCTGGGTGCCGGGCACTGTTTTGGGGTGGTCGGTTCCGGCAACTTTCATGTGACTAATGCGTTGCGCTCCGCCGGCGTGCCCTTTACCGCAGCCCGCCACGAAGGTGGCGCCTCAACCATGGCCGACGCCTACGCCCGGATGTCAGATTCGGTCGCCCTGGTGTCGCTGCACCAAGGGTGCGGGCTGACCAATGCGGCCACCGGGATCGGGGAAGCTGCGAAATCCGATTCGCCCGTGCTCGTGTTGGCCGCCGAAGCGTCCCGGGGTGCGGTGCATTCAAACTTTGCGATGGACCAGGCCGGATTTGCCACCAGCCTGGGTGCTGCCGCCCACCGGGTCCACACCCCCGAAACCGCCATTGCCGATGTGATGCGCGCCTACCGGACCGCACTGCGGCAACGCACCACCGTGGTCTTGAACCTGCCGTTGGATGTCCAGGCAGCCCCTGCGGTGGGCAGCATTGCCGGGCTTCATGTCGAACCGGCCCGGACCCAGCGACCGGATCCCCGCTCGCTGACTGAATTCGTCGAATTGCTTGAGGCCTCTGAGCGTCCGGTGTTTATTGCTGGGCGCGGTGGCCGCGGCGCCAAGTCAGAGATTACAGCACTGGCGCAGCAATCCGGAGCGCTGCTGGCCACCAGTGCGGTAGCCAAAGGGTTGTTCAACGACGATCCCTATAACCTGGGCATCTCCGGTGGGTTTTCGGCCCCGCTGACCGCCGAGCTGATTACCGACGCAGATCTCATCGTAGCCTTTGGGACCGCGCTGAACATGTGGACGATGCGCGGCGGCAAACTCATCGGCGCCGACACCAAGATCGTCCAGATTGATGTCAACGATGCGGCCATTGGCGCCCATCGTCCGGTCGATGTCGGTGTGGTCGCCGATGCCGGGGCCACCGCAACCGATGCGATGGCTGCCCTGTCCACAAGACAACCACCGCGCTATCGGACCGCTGACATCGCCAAACGGATTGCCACCGGTGCTCGCTGGGACCAAACCGAGACCGAGGACCTGTCCGTGCCCGGCCAACTGGTCGACCCGCGCGAAGTCTCCAAACGCCTCAACGAGCTGTTGCCGACCGAACGCGTCGTCGCGATCGACTCGGGCAACTTCATGGGGTATCCATCCCAATATCTTGATGTGCCCGATGAGTTCGGGTTCTGCTTTACCCAAGCATTCCAGTCGATCGGGCTGGGACTGTATACGGCCATCGGAGCGGCTTTCGCCCAACCCGGCCGCCTGCCCGTGCTGGGTACCGGCGACGGCGGGTTCCTGATGAGTATCCAAGAACTTGAAACCGCCGTGCGCTACCGGATCCCGCTGGTCGTGCTGGTCTACAATGACGCCGCCTACGGGGCGGAAGTCCACCACTTCACCGGCGACACCATGGATAATGTCGTCTTCCCGGACACTGACATCGCCGCGATCGCCCGCGGCTTCGGCGCCGACGGCATCACGGTACGCGAGGTCGCAGATCTAGCACCGATGCGTGAGTGGTTGGACTCTTCGCCTACTGCCCCGCTGGTGATTGACGCTAAAATCGCCAACGACGGCGGCGCGTGGTGGTTGGCCGAAGCCTTCCAAGGCCACTAGCCCCCAGTTCAGTCCTCGGTCGGGCCGTAGGAGGAGAATCCACCTTCGACGAGTTCGTGTGCTTCGTCGCCGTTGATCGGCGGGTTGAAAATGGACACCAGAATCAGGTCCTCATCCTCGCCGCCCTGCAGGTAGTGGGCATCGTGTTCGTCTAGTACGTAGATGACTCCAGGGGTGATTTCGAAACGGGTCTGACGGTCAGCGGTGAGCACATAACCCCTCCCACCGATGCAATAACAGGCCTCGAGGTGGTGACGATACTGCAGGGCGGCCTCGGTGCCCTTGCGCACCACGGTGTGTGCAACAGCAAATCCCATGCCGTCTTTTTTGGTCAGAATGCGCTGGCTGGTGCCCTGACCCCACTCAATTTTTGGGACGTCGTCGATAGAACGGATGAACATAGGATCTCCTTGAAATTCGATGACTAAGAGCCGCAGCTCAGCTATAGTGCAGCGGCCTGCTCCTACATTAGTTTCTTTGCTAGGTGGTCCGGAATGTCCCGGACGCCGGTCCTGCGATTCGGGAGGGGTCTCGATGTCCGATAGTGAGGCAACACCTACCAGCGGTTCGCACGCCGCACGATCCGAGAGCTCAGGCAAACGGACCGGTTCACGGTTCGGTCCCGGTCTGATTATTGCCGCGTCGTTTATCGGACCCGGCACGATCACCACATCGATTGTCACCGGCGCCAGCTACGGTTATGCGCTGGCCTGGGCGATCGTGTTTTCAATCATCGCGACGATCATTCTCCAGGAGATGACCGCCCGACTTGGGCTGAGTACTCGGCGCAGCCTGGGCGAAGTGATGCGCTCTGTATTTACGAATCCGGCGGCCCGGACGCTCATGGTCATCCTCGTTATCGCGGCCATCGGCATCGGTGGTGCCTCCTACGCAGGCGGTGACACCTCCGGGACCGCACTAGCCATCACCAACGTCATTGACATCGACATTCGTATTATCGTGGTCGTGCTGGTCGCCACGCTGTTCGGGTTGCTGTGGACCGGCAGCTACAAGGTCATCGAGAAAGTGCTCATCGCGATGGTCGCGATCTTGGCGCTGCTCTTTGTCGTCACCGCGGTCATCGTCCGGCCCAACATCGGCGAGCTCTTCCAGGGCATGTTTATCCCCTCGATTCCGACCGGGGCGTTGCTGACGACGATCGCTCTGATTGGGACCACGGTGGTCCCCTACAACCTCTTTTTGCAGGCCAGTCTGGTCCAAGAGAACTGGGGCGATATGCCCGTCGATAAAGCGATGAAAGAAGCCCGGACCGACACTGCGATCTCGATCAGTATCGGCGGCATCATCACGCTGGCGGTCATGGTCACCGCGGTCGGGTCGATGTTCGTCCGTGGGCTCGCCGCAGAAGAAGGCAGCGATCTGGCCGAAGCACTACGCCCACTGCTGGGAGATGCAGCCCCGTGGGTGTTCGCGCTCGGACTGTTTGCCGCCGGATTCACCTCAGCCCTGGCCGGCCCACTCGGTGCCGCCTACGCGATCACGGGCGTGCTGGGCGTCAGCAACGATCTGCGGTCCACACCGTCTCGTATCGTGTGGATGTCCACCCTTGCCGTCGGTGGAATCATCGCACTAACAGGCTTCAACCCGATCCAGATCATCGTGATTGCCCAGGCCGCCAACGGTCTGCTCCTGCCGATCGTGGCCATCTTGTTGATGATCGTCATGAACAATAAACGGATCATGGGCAAATACACCAACGGGCCCGTGGCCAATATCCTGGGTTGGCTGATCGTCGCGGTCGTGGTCTTCCTCGCCGGATACCAGTTCGCCGATATCTTCGGACTGTTGCCAAACTAAATCGGTGCTTCAGGTCAATGTGTTCACCTTGAACACATTCCCTATCAGCAAGGGGCGGTCGCCAGCTACGCTATGAGCACCCAGTCTTTTAGGAGCGGATACATGAGCTTGCCGAACCTTACTTCACAGTATGCCGAGGCGTTTCCAGAACTTGTTCGAGATGCGACCCCTGCTCCCTCCCCGGACCCTCAGCTGGTCCTGCTCAACCGAGGCCTGGCAGCTGAACTCGGACTCGACGCCGAGTGGTTAGCCACCGAGGAGGGCATCAACTTTTTGCTGGGCCACAACCTCCCCGATTCGGCCAAGCCGGTGGCCCAAGGATATGCCGGTCACCAGTTCGGCAACTACGTGCCATCGCTGGGGGACGGCCGCGCGATCCTCACCGGTGAACTACCCGTCAATGACACGCTGGTAGATATTCACCTCAAAGGCACCGGACCCACCCCGTATTCCCGCCCGGGCTCCGACGGTTATGCCGCCCTGGGGCCGATGTTGCGCGAATACCTCGTCTCCGAAGCCGTCCACGCGCTGGGCATCCCAACGTCACGGTCGCTGGCGGTCATCACCACCGGCCGAAACATTCTGCGCGAAGTCGAACAACCTGCGGCCGTTCTGGTTCGCACCGGTCCCTCGCACATCCGAGTCGGGACCTTCCAATACGTCAGGGCGCACCAGGATCTTGAACTACTCCAGCGTTTCACCAACTACAGCCTGACTCGCCACTACCCCACCGTCGAGGCCGAAAACCCCGCGCTGGCGCTCCTAGAGCAAGTGGTCACGAACCAAGCCGAATTGTTGGCCCAGTGGATGCACGTGGGCCTGATCCACGGGGTGATGAATACTGACAACATGACCATCGCGGGGCACTCGATCGATTTCGGTCCGGTCGCGTTCCTGGACAAGTTCGATCCCAATGCGGTGTTTTCTTCAATTGATTTCGCCGGTCGGTACGCCTACGGGAACCAACCGGCCATCGCCGAATGGAATCTGGCACGTTTCGCCGAATCGCTGCTGCCAGCCATCATGCACCCCGCTGAGGAACTTGTCATGTCCCAGGATGACGCAGTGACTGCTGCAACCGAAGCGGTCGTGAATTTCCGGAGAGTCTACTCTGGCGCCTGGGCGAAACGCTTCACCCAACGCCTCGGGCTGACTTCCGACGAGGATGCGCAATCTTTGAGCACCCAGCTGTTTGAGCAGTTGCAATCCAGCGGGACAGATTTCACCGGGTTCTTTGCTGGTCTGGCTGATATCGCTAAGTCAGGCCTCATCCCGGCGGATGTAGAACCCGAACTCATGTCCTGGTATCGGCACTGGCTGGATCTCAGCCCCAGTGCTGAGAAGCTTGCGCAACATAATCCGATCTATATTCCCCGAAATCACCTGGTCGAAGATGCGATTCAGGACGCAGTCACCGACCAAAACCTCGAAACCTTCCATACGCTGCTCGCTGCGGTAACAAACCCCTATGAGCGTCAACAAGGTTTCGAACACCTAGAACAGCCGGCCCCGGTGGCCTTTGCAATGAACTACCAGACGTTCTGCGGCACCTAAATCCCCGTCAGGGAGAGTTGCACATCAGCGCAACCGCAGGACCGAGCGGGCTCGTGCCTTGTTCGGGACCGGTCACATCGCTAAGCTGACCGTATGCGCCAAAGCTCCACATCAGCCACTCGTCAGCGTCTGACAGACTTCCTGAATGATCCACTGTCCCAAGGGCTGTTGACCGGAGCGCTGACGCTTATCCCAGCACGAAACTATCCGACGTGGTTACGTCGCGGGCTCATCTGGGCCCCGCCAATAGCCGGCGGTGCTGGCGCGGCATATCTGGTGATGAATCCTAAAATGCGCCGCAAAATCGCTGCGAAAGTCGCGGTCGCTCAGTACTCGCCGTCCACTCCTGACAGCTTGCGCCCGCCAGAACCGCCTGCCGCGTTCCGCACGAAGGGCCCCAGCCGCACCGCTGCGCTGATTGCCGCGGGCACCGCCGTGGGTGGCGTTTTCTCATTGGCGACGGCGGCCAGTTTCTGGGCTGATGAGAAAATCGATCAAGGGCTACGGCGCATCAACGTCCCGTTCCCACGCGCTGTCATGGGTCTTGCTGCTGGAGGGGTCACTTGGTGGTCATTGAAACGTGATCAGGATGCAGCGGCAGAGAGCAAGCACTAGTTGGTGGCAAGCTCTAACGTAGCGTCGGCAAGGTCGAAGAATTCTCTTTGTGTTGTCGCGCTAATGCCTGCTGGGTCGTCTGTGGCTGCTTGAAGGACCACAACATACTGTTCGCCAGGACCGTTTTCGATGAACCAACTGCCGGTTAGCACGCCCGGTGATGAGCCACCTTTGAACGCGACGTAATCCCACTTCTCTTGTTCGGCTCCAGACTGACCGCCGAGGATTGTGCGAATGGTCGGGTCTGGATGCTCGTGCAGGGCCCGGTGCACCGCAGCGACATCCTCGGCTGAAGCGAACCATTCGACACCCTGGGGCCAAACCGGGTCACCGCCAACAGCAACGTCATACTCATCTATAGGTTGCTGCTCCAGTTCATCAAGCAAGTCACGCTGTTCTTCCTTCGTCCCGTCGCTCCACGTTTCTAGGTAGGCCGGATCGCTCCAGCCGATTTGAAAGAATTCTCGTGTCGACGGAAAGGGTGCCATCAGCTCTGGGTCATGGTGTCCAGCATCTCGCACCGCTGCTTCGATAGCCTCTCGACCAAGCTGTTGAATTAACATATCTGTTGCGGTGTTATCGCTGATCTGAATCATCTTCGTTGCGGCATCGTGCACCGTCACTGTGGTCCCTGCTGGTTCGTCTTGGAGCTCCCCGGAGGGCAGGCTGCGGTTATGCTCTGACACGGTCAGAACGGTGTCCCAGCTCAACTCCCCGGCCTCGATGGCTTGGGCTACCGCGTAGAGGACATAGAGTTTGAACATCGAGCCCAGCGGGGCCGGCTCATCAGCGGCACGGTCGAGTAACGGCTCGCTCAACGGTGCTACGCTGTCCGCTGGTGTGATCAGGGCATGAACTGTGGCAGGGAAATCCTCGAAGCGCTCTGTGAGTTCTTCCAGCGACTCCGGTGCTCTTCAATCGTCGGATTCACTGGGAGTAAAGAGTAGCCCTGTGATCAGACCGTCGTTATCAACGTGGACTGTCATATCCATCGGATCTGAAACCGGGCTGGTCAGGACGGATACAGCTTGGCGTTCGCCGCCTTCGTAGTCCGTAACGGTAAAGGGCTGAGCAGGGCGAAGATTCTGATTGAATAACTCGACGAGTTCGTCTTCGGACACTTCAGCTGTGAAACTGGAGTGCAGGTGTCCTTCGAAGTCCTCAGCGGTAGTCTCTTCATCTGAATTGAGCAGGTCTACGATACGTTGAGATTGCTCGCCTGCAAGGGTATCGCCCGGAATATCAACGGCCTGGTCGGGAGACTCCTGGGTGACATTCGCTGAATCATCGGGGGTTTCTTCTGATGCACAAGAGGCGAAAGCAAAACCGGCGCTGACGAGTAAGAGACTAGTGATCCCTGCCCTCATACGACGTCCATCAAATGACACGATACACTCCTCCGACAGTGTGATATAAGCCTCTGGTTATACGAGCCTACCGTCTCCGAGCACCCGCCAAAGGCCCTATTACTACCACTGGAGCAAGCAGAATCGAAGATTAGTATGTGGCCAGTGAGTCTTCTTGGGCACCTCTGGTTCTCTTCCCTAGAGGTCACGAAATGATCCGGTTCCACAGCCAATTTGACCAACTGCGGTTGATGTTCTTGAACTCGCCGCGCAAAGTCTCTAGATTCCTACTCTTATCCGCTGCCTAGCTCTGATGGCCCCGTTTGTATGCGACGATTGTGCTGCACATTAAGGATGACCGTCGGAATGGCCGCGAGCAAAATAAGCAGAACCGCCCATAAACCGAGCAGCTCGGCCCAGGCGATAACAGATATTATCAGCAGAACGATCGCGATCGTCCGGTAGACGTAGATCTCTCCTGGATGATTTCTGGGCCGTCCGAAGAAAAGCGGGATTTTCTCATCGGGGTTCGCCCTGCGCACCTGCTGAAACGAGAGGGCAAACTGCACGGTACCAGCCAGCCAAGCTACAGTCCCTAGAAAAAGATCCATGCCTCCAGTCCACATCATTCACAGGTTAGAAGCAAAGATCGCGGTAGCTGGTTACCACCTGTGAACCGTCAAATGAAGCTGCGAAATGCTGCGGAACGAAGCCAACACCTCACCCCCACGAGCCAAGCTAATGGGCTTTTTGGTTAGAGCTAATGCTGTTCCATATATGAAAACCACAGGTGATTGCGCCAAAAGACGCGATGACGATCATCATGGTGAGTGTGTTGGTAGACGATGCTTCGGTAAGAAACCAGGCGATACTCCCAAATACACTGACTAGGACAGCGAATAGTCCCAGAAGAAATCCGATCAGCCTTGTTCTACGACTTTTCATACTGCCCTCCCTAGGAACGGCTGGAGTCGTTCGCGTGAATTTTCCCAAGCTCGAGCACCGCTAGAACGAGCCAAATGATCGCACCAAGAGCCGAGAGTACGCCCGCTACCGGGGCCTCTGCGAAGGTTAGGACGCTACTGACGGTTGAGACTGCAAACAGGGCCAAAGCGATCCCGAGTAACAAGGGGTTCGGCCTGACTGACTTCCTCGCCATGTCCTTATGCTTCCCTCCATAGATTGGGTGGTGCGACTTCGCTGTTAGGGGTCCTTTTCGTATTCTTGCTCGAGCAGCGCGTCGATCTCCTCGCCTTCTTCGACTAGCACCTGTTCAATAGCCACTTTCTTTGCAGCCTGGTGTGCTCGGAGAATCATCAGTCCCGTCACCACTAGGGTGGTGACGAGCGTGCCGAGTGTGTAGAAGGAGACGATGAGGTCACTGGGTGGTGGATCCCATTGGACCAGCCAGATACCCACTGCAAGCGAGACAACGGCGACGCTCGCTAAGAGCCAGCTGTAGAAGATGCCGGCCCGGTGCCCAGCACGCCATGCTTCATCAGAAAAGAGCGTGGACCACAACCTGATGCCAAGCAAATCGTTGCGTGCAGCCTTTTTGCCGCTGCCCGAATAGCAGGTGGCCACGACAATCAACGCACCTTGAATAAGTCCACCCGGCAGAATCAGCAGCATAGGGTCCATACACGCCACCGTAGCGCATCGTGACATGCACTACAATACGTGTACAAGGGCGAAATCGCGCCAAAGCTGGGCGTTCTGACATAAGTAGACAAAGGGGTATGCGTTCTTTAACAGACAGCTCGTAGCATCATCGTGTGCTGAAGACTTGTTAGTGATTGTGGTGATCAGCTGGACTGGTGAGCGTCAATCGTTTGCGGAACCTCGGTCGCTGAGCCTACATAGTTCGGGCTGACTTTCAGTAAATAAGGTCAGCGCCACACTGGTTCATGAGGCGCTTCACGAGGAAGGAGCCAGACATGACTTGGCCGCCTATTACTCCCGGGCAACAGCGCGCAAGACGGTGGTCAGTTATAACCTTCGTCCTTGGTGTGCTGAGTGTGACGCTATTCTTCGTGTTCCAAGAGCCCACCCCGACTGGGTGGCGGACATCCTTGCTATTAATTATTTTCCCGATTGTTCTTGGCGTCACCGGCATCGTGTTTGGGGCGATCTCCAAACGCTATCTCTGGGTGGTCCTCAATGCTGTAGTGATGCTGTCGTTTCCCTTGCTCATGTTTTTTGGCACACTCATTCATGGACCATAGGCAAACACATCCACCACCAGATCGTGGAGGCTCACAGTGTCATTTTCGGAAGTCGTCTGCAAACTCGAGTGCGCATTTCTGCGGTTCTGCAAGCGGCTTCTGAAGGGGCGTTATGCTGTGACTCGCAGCTTTGTTTGTCGGTATCGCTGGTTCAGAGCGCGTTTACCAGGCCGCTTGAAATGCGACTAGGGAGAATCTTTGGCTGAGTCATTGAGATATGACAATATCGTTCGCCGTATTTCCTGTAGTAACTTATCTGGTGATGGTTCTGACGCTGGCGGGGTCTGGGCCACGGTGAAGCCCCCAGGGAACCCTGGGGCGCATCAATAAATTCAATATCCACCACGCCCACAGCCCTGCGTTGGATTCGTAGTCGTATACCTTCTATCCAGTATGTTTCTGCTTTTTCAAACATGTCATTTCCACCCACTTGTGACGGTTAACTTCGAATGGCGTCTTTTTGCAGCGCGGGTGGCGGTGTCTACTCCGAGGTCTCATCTTCGAGCGGCCACGGCTCATAGGACACATCGGCGAACGACGCGACTTCACGGCGGAGGCATGCCGCAATCCGTTCACCGTCTCTGCGCCATCGTTCACGACTCTCGTGGTTGTCCCACCCCTCGAAGGGGTCGAAATGTCGTTCCCAGAAGGCGTTCCAGCGGGCCATGTCTTGGCTCAACTGCTCGGATAAGCCGTACATCTCAGGAGTAGTGGTGTAGCCGACGTCCCAGGTCGGTGTTGAAGACTCCCACAGCGGCCAGTCTCGTCCGTACTCGGGAAAGAGGCGGATTACGCGGCGTTCGGGTGGTCTGTTGCGCATACACTCTCCGTTCAGAACCATCCGGGCCCAGCTCTTCTACAGAAGAAGCCACGGTTTTGGTCTAGCCCTCTGCGTGGTTCATCCTCGTGCGTTATTACAACCTTTTTGAGCTTCCGTATTGGCGCTCGTAGATCAAGGAATGTCACGCTTCACGGTTAGGGTCTCATTTTCAGAAGTCACCTGCGAATAATGGTTGGGCCGTCAACGCTCTATCCGGGAGGCGTGATGGTGTGCTTCATGTTCTTTTCCTGTCGCGGTGTTCCGTCGCGCACCGAACCACACTGCCAGTGGTCCGATGACAGGAACAAGGAGCGCCACGATGATACCTACTAGGCGTACAGCAGGATTCACCATCTTCTGTTTAGGTAGCCAAAATAATAAGAACAGAAACATCAAAAGATGAACAGCGCCGAAAAGGATGACGATCCATTCCATGGTGGATGGTAAGAGCGGGGAAGCCATCAGAATATTAGGTGAACCTGTGGTCAGCTGAATAATAAATATCTCCCCTAAGGTCACCCGTGACGCACGATGTTCGTGGAGGTCATAGAAAAACTCGCCGTCTGCTAGGGGTCGTGTATAGGTTTTGGAAGTGTTGTTTTATTTTCGCTTGCTGACTGTTTTGCTAAGTAACGCTAATTGCCTAAACGTGGGTCGTCCGTTTCTTGGGCAAAATCTGCACGATGCTCTGCGGTCGTAGCGTTAGGCAAGAGTCTTTCTGAGTTCACCGCGATTTTCCTCATTGATCTTGCTATGGAGAGCGCCGCAAAAATGAACACGAGAAGGGCAATGACAGTTAAAAAAGGTACAATCATAAGTTGAATCGTTGTCCAGTTCCAAGTCGTTTCTCTGACTAAATAGTCAGCGTCTTCTATGTCGAATACTGCATGTATTTGCGAGGCGAGCATATCTCTAGCCTTGCACACATGACTGCACACGACCAGGCCATAACTCCACGGACGTAAATGCCTCTACTTTCGGCCTAATTGATAACGAAGTGGGTGTGGTTACCGCGGACTCCCAAGGCAACATCCCTGGGTGCCTCGCTGGGGGTCGTCGTCATTGACACGGAGAGCGCGCCTCAGCAAGTCGAGGAGCAAATTACTGCCCCAACCCAACACGATAATTGCACGCTGCAACGAGACGCGACGCCAGATGGAGTTGCAAGTCACGACTGATAGAGTCACAACGATTCAACGGCGTTTTATCTTTCGGTTCGACCGTCTCGGGAGCTGCACGCTGGGGTGCGATAGCCAGACTGGTAACATGTGCCCCCCTGCGGTTCAACACGAAGGATAGGTCTTCGCGAGTCCACGGAGGGCATTAAGCTCTAACTGCCGTGGAGCGTCAAGGACCATGGCGTTTCGTATGCCCGTGTTTGCTGGGGTCGATGACATCGTCGCTGATCAAACGAAGTCCGACAAAGGACGCTGCGAAATCTCGTACTGAAGCACTCAGAACTGGCCTCACTATGACGGCTAAGGTGAGGGGTATGTCACTCATCAGCCGACCGGCATTCACACATTCTCGAAGCAAATTCATCACGGGGCTTTGCGTCAGCGCTGTGGTATTGACCGCGTGTCAGTCACCAACTGAATCCGGTCCAGAACGAACGGTGACAACAGAGTACCGGGCCTTTGCCAATTCACCCAACAACAACGATATTCCCGACGTGGAGCTCAACGAGCCCGTCTTGGAAGATAACGAGGACCATTACTTCCGATATCTCGGGCTTCGCGATGCCACCAAGTTCTATATGGCCCGCACCGACCATGAAGACACCGTGACACAAGGGTTATGTTTTATTGCCGTAGAGACGGAGACCAATGATGCGACCTCGACTTGCCGCGGTCCTGAGGATTTAGATCCGATGGTGATCCACCTAGAGACTCCTGTGGAAGCATTTCTCATCCCAGACGACACACACGTCGAGGAGTTGCCCGAGGGTTGGTCCCATGCCCGACGAAATGTCATTGTGGTTACCGAACCTGACACCGCACCAGACGAAGCAGAAGTCCTGCTACCTAGCTCAGGCATGCCAACAGAATACACACTGCAACGAAACTAGCTCGCGGTCGCATCCCTTACTAGTGGAGAGGGCTCTGAAATCACCTTCTCTCTCGAAGAAGCTCATACATGTTTAAACACGAAACTGGGCCGGATGAACCGGCCCAGTCTCGCTGGAAGGTCTTCGTTAGAAGGTTAGTGGTTTACCACATGGGCATTGGGCCCTGGAGGTACTGGTCGATCTCCCACTGGGTGACCTGGTTGTGGTACAGGGCGAATTCTTTGCGCTTTTCTTCGGCAAAGAAGTCTACGAAATCACCGTGCGGGCCGGAACCCATGGCCTTGCGCATGACGTCGTTTTGTTCGAGCTCGTTGGCTGCCTCCCACAGGGTTGCTGGCAACGGGTCGTAGCCTGCCAGTTCCTTGCGGGTCATGGTGTAGGTGTTGCGTTGTTCCATGCATTCTCCTGGATCCAGTTCGCGGCGGATGCCGTCGATGCCAGCGGCCAGGATAGCGGCCGAGGCCAAGTGTGGGCTGGCGCCACCGTCAACACCGCGGTGTTCAACGCGTCCACCGTCTGGAATCCGCAGCATGGTGGTGCGGTTATTGCCACCGTACATGGCGTGGGTCGGTGCCCAAGTTGAGCCGGAGGTCGGGTGTGGCACGCCGATACGCTTATACGCGTTGACGTTGGAGCCGATCAGTGCCTGCATACCCCGGGTGTTTTCGAGCACGCCGGCAATGAAGTGGTAGGCGGTCTTGGACAGCCCGAAGCGGTCGTTTTTATCGTCGAAGATGTTGTTGCCGTCTTGGTCCCACAGGCTGAAGTGGGTATTCAGGCCGGTACCGGTGTTCCCGTTGAACGGTTTACCCATAAAGGTCGGGATAATACCGTCACCATCCTGATAAGCCAGCGCATGCGCCATGTAGTGCAGGGTAATAATGCGGTTGGAGGTGGTCATCGCATCAGAGTAGTCGATGTTGATTTCGTACTGCCCGTTACCGTCCTCCGAGTCAATCGCAGGGTTGCCCCAGCCCATTTCGGTAATACCGCGGGACAGTTTGGACAGGTACGGCCAGGAGCGTTCAATACCATAGGGGTGGTAACAGGGTTTCACGGCGGTATCGAGCTCATCGGCGATGCGGATGCTGCCATCGGCATTTTTGCGAACCAGGAAGAATTCTGGTTCCATGCCCGTCTTGTAGGTCCAGCCAAACTCTTCTTCGACTTCGTTCATCAGTCGTTGCAGAATGTTTTGGGGAGCGTATGGCCATGGTTCCCCGTTAACATGTGGGAAAGCCATCATCAAGCCCATTTCGTGGCGCCACGGCATCCGCGTATAGGTGCTTGGGTCTGGAATGTAGGCAATGTCGCCGTCGGAGGGTTCCTGCCAGAGGCCACCGGCAGCGAAGCCGGCAAACGCCGCCCCGTTGTCCAGGAGATCGTCGATGTATTCGGCGGGTGCTACCGATGCATTGGGCTTACCGTTGACTTCGGTGCCCATGGCCATAAAGAACTCAATGCCGTCTTTTTTGGCCTGTTCCTTCATCTTTTCGCGTGCGTCAGTCATGCTATTTCCTCTCTGCAATGCATGGGCACCAGCTAGTTGGTGACTGTTCCATGCACCTGTGGGTGACTTTTTATAAGTGACGATTAAACGTTGTGCAAACGGACCGTATAGCCCTCCAGCTGTGTGGGTGCTGTTCAGAAATCTTTTGGTGGATACGACACTGCCGCCCGAGTTGTGACCCGGACGGCAGTCCCGTGTTGCATTAATTTCGTCTCACACGCAGCGCGTGTAAGTGGTTAGAACCCGCCGTTGCGGCCAGGAACCCAGTCGGTGCCGGCCAGTGGGAGTCCCGTCATGGCAGCAGATTCAATGGTCAGTGCGACCAGGTCTTCTGGTTCCAGGTGGGTGACGTGGGATTTACCGCAGGCCCGCGCCAGGGTCTGGGCTTCCATGGCTAGTACCTGCAGGTAGTTCGCCACACGTTTTCCACCCTCGATGGGGTCCAGACGCGATGACAGCTCTGGATCCTGCGTGGTGATCCCAGCCGGGTCATTGCCCAGCTGGAAGTCGTCGTAGTATCCGGCAGCCGAACCGATCTTTTCGTATTCTTCGGCCAAAGCAGGGTCGTTGTCGCCCAGGGCAATCAGCGCTGCGGTGCCAACGGCCACGGCATCGGCGCCAAGGGCGATGGCTTTCGCGACATCAGCACCCGTGCGAATACCACCGGAAATGATGAGTTTCACCTTGCGGTGGACATTCATTTCCTTCAGCGCTTTGACTGCCTGCCCGACGGCGGCCAGGGTTGGAATGCCGACGTCTTCAATGAAGACTTCCTGAGTGGCTGCGGTGCCACCCTGCATCCCGTCAACCACAACGACATCGGCACCGGCGGCGACGGCCAGTTTGGTGTCGTAGTACGGACGGGAGGCTGCGACTTTCACGTGAATGGGTTTTTCCCAGTCGGTGATTTCGCGCAGTTCCTGAATTTTCAGGGTCAGGTCGTCCGGGCCGGTCCAGTCTGGGTGACGGCAGGCCGAGCGCTGGTCAATGCCCTGTGGCAGGGTTCGCATTGCAGCGACACGTTCGGAAATCTTCTGGCCCAGTAGCATGCCGGCGCCACCTGGTTTTGCGCCCTGGCTGACGACTACTTCAATAGCGTCGGCTTTGCGCAGGTGGTCGGGGTTCATGCCGTACCGGGATGGCAGCAACTGGTAGACCAGTTTGGAAGAGTGGCCGCGTTCTTCATCGGTCATTCCGCCGTCACCGGTCGTGGTGGAAGTGCCCATCGCGGAGGCCCCGCGTCCCAAGGCTTCTTTCGCCTGGGCCGACAGTGCACCGAAGCTCATCCCGGCAATCGTGATGGGGATGTCAATCGTCATGGGTTTCGAAGCGTTCTCGGCACCCATCGTGACGTCGGTGCCACAGGCTTCGCGATACCCTTCCAGTGGGTAGCGCGAAATGGCTGACCCCAGGAAGACTAAGTCGTCAAAGTGTGGGACATCGCGCTTGGCTCCCCAACCCCGGATGTGGTAGACGCCCGTGTCGGCGGCGCGCTGGATGGCTGCGATGGCAGCCTTGTCAAAAATTGCGGACTCGCGGAGTCCACGATCCTCAGGACTTCTCATTTACTCTCCAGATCAGAAGTTGTACAGGGTGCGAGCTGAACCGTAGCGGGTGAAGGAATCAACGTAGGCGTCGTCGTTGGCCTCTTCTTCCATGCCGGCATCTTTGAGTAGTTGCACGAGCTCCTCACGGTGCTCGGGACGCATTTCTTTTTCGATGCAGTCCGCGCCCAGGGAAGCGACTTCGCCGCGTACGTACAAGCGCGCTTCGAAAATTGAGTCGCCGAGGTCCTCGCCGGCATCGCCGCACACGACGATGCGTCCGGCCTGTGCCATGAACGCCGCCTTGGAGCCCATGTTGCCTTTGATAACGATGTCCCCGCCTTTGAGCGAGATGCCACAGCGGGTTGAGGCGTTGCCTTCGACGATGAGCAGACCACCGTGCGCGGTTGCAGCAGCTGACTGCGAGGCGTGGCCTTTGATGTGCACGACTCCCGACATCATGTTTTCGGCAACGCCTGGTCCGGCCATACCGTTAATAGTGATGTTGCCGTGCTGGTGCATCCCGGCGCAGAAGTATCCGACGTCGCCTTCAATTTCGACGTTGATGGGGTCTTTGACACCGGCTGCTACCGAGTGGCCGCCACGCGGGTTGAGCACCCGATAGTTCGAGGCGGTAGGGTTGTGCAGCTCGGAGTTCAGCTCGCGCAGGCTCTTTTCACTCAGGTCAATTTCTACAACGGTTTCCGTTAGCGATTCCATGTGTACACCTTCCCCGGCCCTGGTTCGAAAATGTCAGCGTCTTCAATGCCCGGCAGGTGAGCAATGGCTTGGAATTCCGAGGCCATGGCGACCCACTGCGGGTGCTCTGCGATGATGACGGGTTTGCACGCGTACTCGTCGCGGACCACCGCAAAGCTATCTTCGGTGGTGACCAGCAGGGTGTAGAAACCGTCGAAGGTATCGGAGAGGTGACGCATGGCGGTGTCGAGGTCGTCGCCTTTTTGTTGCATCCGCCACGACACGAAACGGGCGGCGACTTCGGTGTCGTTCTCGGAGTCGAATTCCAAGCCCTCCTCCATCAACTGACGACGGATCGTGTTGTGGTTGGAGAAGGAACCGTTGTGCACGATGGACAGACCGTTGACCGAGTACGGGTGAGCACCGGCGGCACTCACGGCGGATTCGGTGGCCAGTCGGGTGTGGATGACGCCCTGCCAGCCGGTGGTTTCGGACAGGCGGTAGGTGTCGCGCAAATCCATCGGGTTGCCGATGCCTTTGTAAATGATGCTGTCCTCGCCGCTACCGATGACACTGGCTTCCGGGGCGACGTCGCGTACGATCCGCAACAGTTCGTCGGCTTTCATTTTGGCGCGAATAAACGTGGTGTCGGACATATCTTCCACCGACACATCAGCGTCATTGGGAAGTTTCTCGACTAGGCGTTCTTTGATATCGCCCGGCGCTGCCAGTAGGGACACGGATGAGTAATCTTCCGGCAGACGTTCGCGATCACCATAGAGCGCAACCCCGGCTGAGTCCGGGCCGCGTACGACGATACCTTCGACCATCTCATGCAGGAAGGAACCGAGCTGCGGAGCGAGCGATTCGTCTCGCAGGTGGATTCCAGCGATTCCACACATGGATGAACCTCCTATGTTCTTCTTTACTGTGAATAGTTGTACTGCGCTAGGCAGGGTCTGTTGCGCGCATCTCTTCGGCGGGGAACGCCTCTGCGTCGTCGAGCATCACGGTTGGTCTTGGGAACAGTCGCAGGATCAAGCCCACGATCACGCCCAGTACCAACCCGATAACCAAGGTGCCTACCACGGCTACCGCCTGGGAGCCACCGGCAAAGCCCAACACGATGGGAACCAATCCCCCAACGATGCCGGGCACGCCATGCAGGTTGTGCACACCCATGGTGTCCCACACTCCGGTCTTGTCCCGCAACCATTCGTCGAGGAACAGGAACGAAAGTGTCGATACCGCGCCCGCCACTAATCCGATAATCCACGACTGCAACGGGGTAGCTAGGTCTACGCTGGCTCCAATTGCCACGCCACCGGCAAGGATGGCGTACGTGAAGACTAACGGATCAATGGTGCGTTTCAAGGCCCAAAGTATCAGGTAGGTCGCCAGTATTGAAGCCACCATCGCCAGGTAGGTATTGGCCATACCTGGGATGACGTCTTCGGGCGGCAACAGTGCGGTGACGAACGAAGGCCACAGCACCATCAGCAGCATGGAGGCTAACCACACAAAGGATACAGAATGCACACTAGTAGCCGCGGGTTCATTATTGACGGCTTTATTCCGTAAGCCGAGAATGACGCCCCAGCCCCAGTATGCAGCGAACATATGCACCAGGATCGAGCCGCCGGCGTCCAGTACTCCGTCTAGGAAACTAAACATGAACCACTCGATGAGCATGTAGCCGGGCACGAACAGCACGCCGACCACAAGGTAGGCGATCGTGGAGATATGGCCGAGGAACACCCCGATCGCAATCACCAGGGTGATCGCGCAGAAGGCCGCCCCGATGATGAGTTCAACATCGATTGCCGCGCCGAAGATGCCGACGTTGGCCAGCATGTACAGCGGGAATGAGGTGGCAAACACTAACAGCGTGGCCAGTGCGACGCCCCATTCGTAGCGGCGGATGAACATCATGAGGAAGGCCACCAGCATCAGCATGAAGAACACGTCTTGACCCCGGTGGAACTGGAACAGTTCGGCCGTTTGGTCGTTGACGACGTTGGTCATGGTGTGGAGGGTAGGCATGAGTGATGAGAGGAGATTCATAAGGTCACGTCCCTAGGATCAGACCGTAGCGCTGCTACAGGTTATGGGAAGCGCAGGTAGCGGCTAATTTCATGGGAGGTCACCACGTCGGTGACGTCGTGGTATTCTTCGCGTTTGATGCGCGCGTAGTAGTCGACGAAGGCTTCGGTCTCATCCGATGGCTCACCGTATGGGCCATCGACCGGGACCTGACCAAAGGCTTCGCGCAGCACCTGGTCTTGGCCCAGGTAGTGCACTGATTCCATCAGCGAGTGTGGCAACATTTGGATACCGCGGCGCTTAATTTCTTGCCACGGTGCGATGTAGAGGTCCATGTCGTTGGGTTCGCCCGGATCGAGCTTGCGATTCACTCCGTCCATGCCGGCGGCTAAGGCCGCGGTGAAGCCCAGGTAGGGGCTTCCGGAGAAGTCTGGGGTGCGGTCTTCGATAGCGCCGGACCGTGCGATACGCATCATTTGCGTGCGGTTGTTGCCACCATAGGTGATGGCCACGGGAACCCAGGTGCGGATGGTTTCGGTGCCGGCCTTGAGTCGCTTATACGAGTTCACCGTCGGAGCGACCATGGCGGTATAGCCGCGGGCGTGCTCGAGAATACCGGCCACGAAGTTGTAGCCCAGTTCAGAGAGATCCAGACCGCGTGGGTCGTTTTCGTCCAAGAACAGGTTTTCGTCGGTTTCTGCGTCCCACAGGCTCATGGTGTAGTGGAAGCCATTACCGGTGTTGTCGGTGAATGGTTTGGGCATGAAGGTGGCGATCATGCCGTATTCTTCGGCCAGGGAATCGACCATGTAGCGGAAGAAGATCGCGCGGTCAGCGGTCTCGAGAGCATCAGCGAAGGTGACGTTGATTTCGAACTGACCGTTGCCATCTTCGTGGTCAACGGCGTAGTTTTCCCAGCCGAGTTCCGAAACGTACTTGGACAGGCGGGTCATCAGTTCATACTGGCGGGTTAGAGCTTTGACGTCGTAGCACGGGCGTGGCCAGTTGTCGTATTTATCAGCCACCCGCAGCTCGCCGTCTTCGTTGTAGTCGACCAGCATGAATTCAGCTTCGAAGCCGAGCTTGAAGACGTAGCCCTGCTCTTCAGCTTTTTTCATCTGGTTCTTCAAGATCGTGCGTGGGCAGTACTCCCATGGCTTGCCTTCGACGGTGACGTCACCGATGACGTGGGCGAGACCCTTTTTCCAGGGCACGATGCGGAAAGTTTTTGGATCCGGAATGATCTCGACGTCGGGGCTCTGTGGTCCCTGGCCGATGTGTCCTGCGGCGAAGCCAGCAAAACCAACACCCTCTGAAAACAGTGCATCGACCTGGTTGGCCGGAACGAGCTTGGCGCTGGATTTCCCCTGCACCTCAGTGAATGAGGCGAAAATAAATTCGATCTCGTGTTCTTCGATCAGTCTTTTGACGTCTTCTACGGTTTCGGGCTGTGCCATGGATGGCTCCTCCAAGATGTGCGACTCAAGGTCTCTTCGTTCAGGGTGAACACAGAGCGCTTTTAGACAAAAATGTCCGAGGTCCACTCAGTGATGCAAGGCTACTTTTCCACCCGCTTTCAGCACTGTCAACCGCATAACCATGCGGAAGTTCAGGGTCAATTAGGGCTAGACAGACCTCGAAACTCATGTTAGGCATACAGGAACAATCGTTCTGGTTTTGAAAATAGTTGACATATAGAGATTCTTTGCATTGAAACTTCGATGCGCGTCGGAACTCAGCGCCCGCCACCGCCTCCTCGAAGCCCACGCGCCCCGCACTAAGCCTGCAATGCCAGGCTGATTAGGGGCAATAGAGCTACCGCAGCCTAGCTGGCAAGCGCACCCGCCCTCTCAGGACCCTGGCAACTCTCTGCGAGACCATTAATGTGATGTAGGTCATCACTCCAAGCTTTGTATTCAACAACCGGATGAGCGCAGGACTTTTGAACAAAATTGCGAAGGGTTTTGAGTGGAAAATGGAAAATCACGCAATTTGGTTTCGAGAACCCAGGCGCAGATTCCCTAGGAGCGAACAGCGACTGCTCGCATGGGCATGCTTTTTCCATTGGATACTTGGGGCAAACCAAATAGGCCGGATCTTCGCTGGAGTAGCGGCGGATATCTTGCAAGAGAGTTGAAAACTTTCAACAATTTGCGGCCGGGTTTCTAAAGCACTCTTCTGAGTCGCTGCCGTCCGAGGGCAACCGGGTGTAAACACAGCCGGAAGAATCTGTTGAGCAATTTCGGTGCTGACGGGATTATGCGAGCGTAGGCCGTGTGCACATGGCAGATATGAGTTCTACTCTCGCTTTTCTCCCGCGATAACGGCCCGGCTCCAGGCTAGCTCCGTATGGAGGTCATTCAGACAAAGGCCTGTTTCTTCGGGGAAACCGTCCGGCGAACACACTGTCTTGCGCGCGGGACGCCACAACGATGGCGATACAAACCTGGGTGCCTAATCAGTAGCTCGCGCCTCAGCAGGCCGCCCACTACTTTTAAGAGCCAAGACCACATTCGATCCGGTGTGTAGTACGTTCCTTACCGACCAGTTAAAGACCAGTTAAATGGGGGCGGTCAACGCTTAGCGATGGTGCCGAGCTCAGCTGAGATTTGTCCGCATCCGGCACGATCGCGCTGGCACCCCGAGGCCCCAACACAATTTGTTCAGGACGATCGAAGGCTCCGGTTGGTGGGTGGGGGCGCTACCCACGTGGGCAACAATGTTAAAAACACAAAAGGAGCGGATCACTCCGCTCCTTTTGCTATGGCTTCACTCTAATAAGAGCTTACGACCATTGATTGCTTAGGCTTCTGGATCGAGTACGAAGTCGTATTCAACCGTGACACCCTTGCCGTCTTCGGTTGGTTTTGGATCCAACATCAGCTCTGGCTTGACTGCCGAAGCGATGTCATCATCGTTGTGCGGATCCCCTGGGAAGTACAGCTGCGCGGTCAATAGCTCGTGACCTGGGGCCTTGACCTTCAGGTGCAGGTGAGCTGGGCGCCAGGCGTGCCAACCGGCAGCAGCGATCAGCTGACCACAGGCACCATCGGTTGGGATCTGGTATGGGGCAGGCTGAATCGAGTGCATCTCGAACCTAGCTTCATCATTGACCACCCAAGTACCACGCAGGTTCCACTCTGGGATCCCCGGAGCGAACTGTGAGTAGAAGCCGTCGCTGTCGGCGTGCCACAGTTCCACAGTGGCGTCTTTGAGCGGGGTACCGTCGGTCGAGCGAACCTGACCGAAGAACTTCATCGGGGTGCCTGGTTCGTCTTCACGCATTGGGATGGTGCCATTCCATGGCAGCTCTGGAGCGTTTTCGACGTAGTATGGGCCCTCGATCGAGCCCTTGTTGCCTTCGCGGTGGCTGGTGGCAACTTCTTCAACCGAGTGCTCGAGCCACACGTCGAGGAACAGTGGCCATTCGCCGTCTTGGCCGACCTTGATAAGCCAAGCTTTCAGAGCGTTGTACTCGTCGTAGCTGACACGCTCTTCAATGATGATGTCGTTGAGTGCTTTGATGGCACGACCGGCCAACAGATCAACACGTTCGGTATCGACTACCTTGTCACCCTGGGATGAAGCGACGCGCTCGGCGAAGCGCTGCGAGGCGAGGTTACCCGAGGTTGCTGCCGCTGGGGCTTCGTCTAAGTACTGGTCTTTTGACATGTTCTTCCTTCTTTCATTGTGTCGCTACGCCAGGCTCGGACTCCACCTGGCTAAGCAATGGCTATGGACAAAAATTAGTTCGTTGAAGAATGTTCCAGCTCAGTGTGGGGTGTCAGACCGCGGAACCGTGCCGCAGCAGCAAACACCTCCATGGACAACTCGACGCCGCGATGTTTGGCCATCCGTAAGGCAAGGCGCAACACCATTTTAATATCTCGCGGGGTAATCCCGTCATATGCATACAGCAGGTCCTCGAGCAGCTGAGTGTCCAGGCTAATACCGTGCTCGGCGGCCAGGGTTTGCCAGATCTTACGGGCGTCGTCTCGGTTGGGCGGCTGGTAATCAATGACCGCGGCACACCGGGCCAGGATCGCTTCGTCGACTCCATGAACTCGGTTGGTCGTCAAAAACAGCAGGCCGTCGTAGTACTCCAGCGTGCGCAGGAACTCGGCGACAATCGCGTTTTGCGCCAGATCGAATCCGCGCTCTAGAACAAACACGTCGGCTTCGTCCAGAAGCAGGACCGCATCCCAACGCTTAGCGCGCTCGAAAATCTCTTCGAGGTTCTGCCGGACATATTCAGCGGTGATGCCCAGCGAACCGGTGTGAATAGAGTACAGCGGTTTGCCGACCACTTCGGCATAGACTTCCGCGGTCAGGGTCTTCCCGACGCCGGGACGTCCACGGGCCAAGATAACGTTGCCGGAGGATTTGCCTTCGATGATGTCACCGGTGAATACGCTGATATCGGTGGTGAGGATATCGAGCAGCTCGCGCTGGTCAGCGGGCAGGATGAGCTTGTCTTTGAGATCTTTGTCGTAGACATATTCGGTCAGATCGGCGGTGTTGACGTCCAGGTAATCCTGGGCTGACAGGTCAAAGACCCGGACAGCTGTCACGACTGGTACAGCGCCATGCTCGCCCTCATCAAACAGTGTAGATGCGGTGACCATGCGCAACGGTGCGATCTCGCCGGGGGCAACATCGTGGACAACTTTGCGTTCGGTGCGCTCTTTGGCCGAGCGGAAGTCTTCGGTGCGGATAGCGCGACCGGTAAAGACATACTGCTTCCCAAAGCCGTGATCAATAAGCTCTTGGAACTCGTCTCGGCGCTGCTGGTATTCGGCTTTTAAGCTTTCGGTTTCTTTATAGACGCGGTGGCGTGTCAGAACCTCTACCGGGGTTTTGCCGACCAGCTCGGAGTCTTCAAAATACAGCACGCGCGGAGCACGGGAGGGACGCTTGACGGTGGGATTGTCGGCTTCCATCGTAATTTTGATGCGTGCTTCGCGGGTGCGATCCGCTTGTTCATGTTCAATCTTGATGACTAAGTATGGGTGCACGTATCCGTCGGGCTCTTGAACATAAAGCCAGCCATCGATGAGATCGGCCTTTAAGAACTCGCGGAACATCTCTGCAGCGGAGTCGATGTGCGGAATAGGTTGGAAATTTCCGCTGCGGGCGTCTTGGACGGCGGCAACGGTGCGACCGAAGGAATCGTGGTCGAGTTCCTTTGCTACCTTCAACAAGTCAGCTAACGCCGCATCGGTGAGGTACTTCTCCGCGATCCCCATATCTTTAGAACGCCAGCTCGCGGCCTGTCGTCGCGCCTTTTCAAGGTCGGGCGTCGAGGTGGCGGCTGCGATCTCGGTGGGGACAATAAACATTTTCACTCCTTCGACGGCAACCTCAAGAACCGGTGATCACCGTCACGCTGTTTGGAGTTAGCATACCCGCTCTTTTCAGATCTTTTAAATACTAGAGACATACCCATTAGTACCTCAGGCGTATATATACCGGGGGATTGGGAGGCCTGGCGCACTTGAACTTCAAACCACCAGGTCAGAGTGTCATGCTAGAAAGCGACGCGAAGAGCTCGCGCACTACTGTTCACGAGGAGACAACACGATGATTTTTATCGCCGCGAAATTCAAGGTCAAACCAGAATATGCTGACCAGTGGCCCGAGCACGCTCGGGAATTCACTGAAGCCAGCCGCAGCGAACCCGGCTGTCTGTGGTTTGAGTGGTCACGCAGCATTGACGACCCCAACGAATATGTGCTGCTCGAAGCGTTCAAAGACGACGCAGCAGAAGCCCACGTCACCTCGGACCACTTCAAAAAAGCCCAGCAAGATCTACCCCCGTTGCTGCAGGAAACCCCGAAGGTACGCAATATGCAGGTCGAGGACGATCAGTGGCACGAACTTGGGGAAATGGCCGTATCCTAACCACCCGCTGGTGTCTCTAGTCGCTGCATGATCCGGCTCGTAGAGTGGGGGCATGACTACTCACGATGATGCTTCCACTGCGCCACTGACCCCACTGCAAGATCAAGACTTCAAACGCGTCCTGGTGGTGCTAGCCCATCCCGATGACGCAGAATATGGCACCTCTGCGGCCGTTTCTATGTGGACCGACCGCGGGGTCGAGGTGGGGTACGTGTTAGCGACGGCCGGCGAGGCCGGCATGCAGCGGCCACCCGAAGAAGCGCGGCGGATCCGGGCACAAGAACAGCGCAATGCCTGCGAGATTGTCGGCGTCGAGCATTTGCGCATCCTGGATTTCCCCGACGGCCTAGTGGAATACGGTATCGAGTTACGCCGTGCAATTGCGGGGGAAATTCGAGTCTTCCAGCCCGACGTCGTCATCAGCGGCGCCGGCGAGCTGGTTGTGCCCTGGGGCTTGGACCATGCCGACCATCGTGCCGTTGGGCTCGCCACGATCGACGCGGTTCGGGATGCCGGTAACCGGTGGCTCTACACCGAACAACTCGATGAGCAGGTCATCCCGTGGGAGATCTCGACCCTTTTACTGACCGGCACCGAGCCGAGTCACTACCTAGAGATCAGCCGAACCGCGGTGGACAAGCCCGTGGCTTCCCTGGCTGCTCACGAACACTACTTGGCAGATCTACCGGAGCATCCAGCGCCACAAGATTTCATCCCAGGCATGCTGGCCGAACAAGGCCGGGTCTCGCAGGTGCCCTACGCCATGGGATTCCAGGTTCACTGATGGCCATATCAGACTCATCGCGTGCGCGTGTGGTGTGAACCACGTAGACTGCATGATTAGTGGCTCCGAGATTTTCGGAGCTTTCGACTCAAGGGTCGCCGGCTGCATTACAAGGATGACATATTTGAGCAGCACCTCTTCTACTGCCGGATCTCTTCGGCAAGCTTCCCCAGACCCTACGGAAGACACCATCCGTCCGGGTGATCCCAAAACCTTTTTCCATATCAAAGATCTCGTCCGTGAGGCAGGGCTGACCGGTCGACGGCGAGGTTACTACCTGATCACGATCGGTGTCCTCACGCTCGCGCTGGGCGGTATCACCACCGGGGTTATCCTGTTGGGCGACAGCTGGCTTCAGCTCCTCATGGCCGCAGCGCTGGGTGTCGTTTTGACGCAATTTGCTTTTCTGGCCCACGAGGCTGCTCACCGACAGATTCTGTCTTCGGGCAAAGCCAACGACAAACTTGGTCGATTCCTGGCCAACGCGGTAGTGGGGATCAGTTACCAGTGGTGGCTCAATAAGCACAACCGCCACCACGCCACCCCGAACACGATCGGTAAAGACCCCGATATTGAATGGGACACAATTTCATTCCAACCGGTTGATGCGCAACGCCAGACCGGTTTCCTGCGGTGGATCACCGAACGCCAGGGTTACCTTTTCTTCCCGCTGTTAACGCTGGAAGGGCTCAACCTGCACTATCAATCGATCAAGTACCTGTTCGTGGCACCCCGAGTGAAGCGTCGCTGGCGTGAGCTCACGACCATCGCAGCGCGGATCGCGCTCTACCTGGGCGTACTGTTTATCTTCCTGCCGTGGGGTATCGCCCTGGCATTTGTCGGCGTACAGCTTGCGGTGTTTGGCGTGTACATGGGTGGCTCCTTTGCGCCCAACCACAAGGGCATGCCAATGGTACCCAAGACTGCACGCATTGATTTCTTCACCCGACAGGTCATGACCAGTCGCAATGTTATGGCGCGCAGCCGATGGGGCAACCACGTGCTGTCAGTGGTCTATGGCGGGCTCAACTATCAGGTCGAACACCACCTGTTCCCTTCCATGCCGCGACCAAACCTGCACGCGGTCTCACAGATCGTGCGCAAATACTGTGCCGAGCATCAGATTCCCTACACGGTCGCCACGGTCCGTGAGTCGTATGGCTCGGTCATCCGCTATCTCAATAAGGTCGGCCTATCGGCCCGCGACCCGTTTGAGTGCCCGATGATCAGCTCGCTGCGCTACTCCTAGCCTCACCCGCGATGTCCCACCGAGACCCTCTCAGGGCTGAGTGCAGGCTGAACACCGGCTGAACAAACTTCTCAGTTTTTCCTGTTAGTCTCGCCGGGACTTCACATATTTGTTGTACAGAAAGGGGCTTTCATGCCCAAGAAGTTTCTCCTGAGCATCGCTGCTGTCGCTGCTGCGTTTAGCCTCGCCGCGTGTGGCGCCGACGGTGACGACGAACAAGCCACCGAGGATGCACCACAGAGTCAGGAACAAGGCGAACAAGCCGCGCCCGAACCGGAACTGGATAACATTCCGGATGTCGTCGCAGAGGTCGATGGCGAAGAAATCTCGGGGGATGCTTTCGCTGAGAACTATGAAGCCCAGTTCCAGCAGCTGACCATGCAGGCGGCGATGGCCGGGCAAGAACCTGACCAGGAGCAGCTGAAAGAGCAAGCCCTGGAGATGATGATCAACAGTGAACTGTTAGTCGCGGAAGCTGAAGACCAAGGCTTCAGCGCTTCAGACGATGATGTCGATGAATATCTTGCGGACATGGCCGAGGCCAACGGGATAGAGTCATCGGATGTGCTCATGGAAGAGCTTGAAGCTCAGGGCCTCACCGAGGAACGGATCCGGGAAGATCTCCATAAAGAGGTTCTGATCGACCAGGTGGTCGAGACTTTGGAAGTTGAGGAGCCTTCGGAGGAAGACCTCCAGGAAATGTACGATGCTCAGGTGGAACAGCTTGAGGCGATGAATGCGCAGGTTGAAGAAGACCAAGCGCAAGAAGCGCCCCCGTTCGAAGAGTTAGAACCTGAGCTCGAGGAGCAAGTCCTGCAGCAAAACGAAAACGAAGCCATCGCCGCGCTGCTGGATGACCTTCGCGAGGACGCTGACATCGAGATTCTGCTCTAAACTCCGCCAAAAAAGCTACGGGCTAGACATCAACCAATGATCTCCAGCCCGTAGACGTTTAACGGCAAAACGTATGATGTTTTAGTTATCACCAAGCTGGGTGATAATTTCTTGTCGTACGGCTTCGACCTGTTCTTTCGCCAAACCAAATTGACGGTCCGTGCCGAAATCGATGACGATCCCTGCATCGGTGATGGACTGAATGATTGCTGAGCCGGGGACCACGCTGACGTGTGGGGCGGCTTCAGAGAAATCTTCTGGAATGCCTTCGGGTGAAGTAAACAGGGGCATGACTGGGTTGCCCTCGGTGTCCTGGAGCATCAGCGGGCTGACGGAACCATCTTCACCGGCTTTCTCGACAGATGGAAAGACCACCTGCGAGTTCAAGAATGCATTGATGACGTCCACCACTTCGTCGTTACTTGTTTCCCCATCAGTGGCGATGGTGAGCTTCTCAATGAGATTGGTCTGCTCGGGGAATCCGGTGTCCTGTGTCATCTTCATACCTCAAATACTGGTTCTTCTTCGCACCTGCAGTTCAACACAGGCCTGACACCTTCCACGCTACGCGTTATACCATCTGGTGTGAAATCTTTGTTCAGCGCAGCTGTGAGCAGCTTGGGGCGACAACTCTGGTATTACCGGTGTGACAAGTACCGGGACAATCCGGCGACAGCGGCGACGGTTAGGACCACCGCTGTCGCTGCGCTCGCGCCGAAAATGATCATCCAGTATCCTGCTTCGGCGAGCGCTCCGGCAATGGCCGAGCTAACGGCACTGCCCGCAAACACGGCGCCGGCAAAGAACGCCACCGAGATCCCCCGGGCTGCTGGCACCACTTGAGTGGCCCAGGATTGCAGTCCGGTGTGCATAAACGCCCAGGCACCACCCAATAGGACCGCGGCAACCACCACGGTGGCGATCGACAGCTGGATTGCCACCGTGGCTAAGCCCAGCACCAGGCAGATCCCGCCCAGCGCGACGACCCTGGACGCTGAGAGTCTGGCGGTGACCGGGCGAACAAATCGAGTGCACACCAGGGTGGCTACCCCGTATGCTGCGACCGCTAGGCCGGCCAGGCTGGTATCGACCCCTTGGGCTTCCAAGGCCGGGGCAAGCAGCGTCAGGATGCCCAGCACGAGGGCACCTTCGATAAAAGCGAGCACAATGATGACCCAGGACCACTTTTCTGCAAAGAAGAGTCGCAGCGAGGCCACCACTCCGGTGTTACGTTCACGCTCTGGTTCTGCCATCCGCAGCAATGGGATCAACGCGATCAGTGCCAACACTGCGGCGAGTGCGAAAACAATCCGCCAGTTCAGGACTTGGCCGATGATGCCAGCTGCTGCTGTGGCCGAGGCCGTGCCCACAGCCACTGCGGCCATCAGGTCGGATAACGCTGATTGGCGGTGCTCCTGCGAAGTCGTATCGCCAACATAGGTAATTGAGGCTGGGATGATGGCGCCGAAAAACCCTCCGGTGAGTGCTCTGGCGACCGTCAGTACGCCCAGGTTGGGGGCAAAGGCTGAGGCTAGTCCGAACAGCATCGCACCGGAAAGTGCCACCCGCATGACCGGTAGGCGACCAAACCGGTCGGACAGCATGCCCCAGAGCGGCTGGGTGAGCCCGTAAGTCAAGAAATACACCGAGGCGGTCATCACCGCGGCACTTAGGGGCACACCAAAGTCGACGGCGATCACCACGAGTAACGGCGAGATGCCGAAGCGATCCACACTGGAGGTGAAGGCGGCTAGTGCCATCGCACCGGGTGGTCGCCGCACAACAGTATCGGCAGTTGTAGAGGTCACGACGTCACCCTACCGGCAATTTTGGCAGCACCGTAGTGTCACGTTGGAGTGCACCAACCAACGTGTGGACTACCGGCACTCAATTAGCCATTGCCTACTAGGAAGTGATCTCCGCAAACCGGTAGGGAGTTCAGCTGATCTACACCCGCGTCACGGGTCTTCACAACCTAGAGTGGTTGGCAACCGGTGAGGCGCGCAGCAGGTTATCTGCACATGCGCATCAAGATGCAGGCAAAACTGCGTGAGGCGGAGGTGCCCGCTACGTCAGTCATGGTTTCGACCATCTGAGAAGATGGTCGTTCTGTGGGGCCGATGTCGGAAGCAGAGCTGCCCGGAGCCGCTAAGCCGAGACTGGCTACCGCAACAACTGCGAGGGTGGCAAGGCGTTTCTTCATATTCTTCTACTTTCGGTGGTGTGATTTGAGTGCTGTTGCGTACAGCAACAATTCCAGAATGACCTATGGACCTGTGAGAACAGGTATACAAAAGGATAATTCTTGGAGCAGGACGTGTCATTGCTCTGTATTTGTTGAAGATTCTCGTTTTGTCATGCTCTGATACCCTGGTTTCATGCGACAGCGAGAAGCACGGTGGATCGACGAGGTACGCCCTGTCCCGGGCGGCTGGCTTGGCAAGGCCCTGCTTGTCGCGCTCTTTGTGGCTTTGGTTGTGAGCGATGTACTCAACGCTGATGTGATCCTCACGGATCCGCAGGGCTGGGTCGAACTCATCCTGCCCTATATCCCGTTGCTTGCGCTGCTGGCCGGCGTAGTTTCGGGGGCCGTCGCCTGGATCGTCATGTTTGTAGTCTTTCTGAGCATGGGTATCCCCACTGAGTTGCTGTCAGCATCCATGATCCCAATGCTCATCACGGTCGGACTTGCCACCTACGCACTTCCCAGGGTCCCCGCCGGCGTTTTTTCCGGTCTAGTATTGATCCTGGTCCTCTTCTCCGGGCTCATCAACCCTGAAATCGGTCAAGGTTTCATATTTTTAGGCATTTCGACAGTGTGCGCCATCGGTGCCGGGCTGGCGGCCAATGCGATGTATGGCCGATCCTTAAAATATGCCGAAGAAGTCAGCGATCTCAAAGAAGCTCAGGCAAGAATTCGGAATTCAGAACGCAAACGCTTAGCGCATGAACTACACGACATCGTGGCCCATGACGTCACGGTGATCGCGATGCAGGCACGCCGGGCAGAGTTCGTGGCCGATGACCCGGTCAAGACCGCCCAGATCCTTGAAGGGATCGGCGATTCTGCGTCGCAAGCTCTGCAAGACCTGCGCAGTCTGGTGATGCTCTTGAAGACGCAGACTGATGATCAGAGTGACGCCGATGCGACGAACACCGAGAGCGATGATCCGAAACTATCTGGGGAAACCACGACGTCCGTTGGCTTAGTCCACGATATGCGCAACGTGGTCGACACCGTGGAGCGCGGCGGATTTCGTGCGGCATTAGAAATTGAAGGGCCGGTGGCCTCCATACCTGCAAGTTTGCGTCAGGCGCTGCGACGAACTGTCCGAGAGTTGGGCACCAATATTTTGAAGCACGGCAAGCCAGACACCGACGTGCAGATCCAGTTGCTGATCGACCAGGATCAGGTGACACTGCGCTCCACCAATGAAATTTCATCCGAGCGACCTATCTCTTCGTCCAGAACCGGTCTGGAAGCGATGCGGGCCCGCTGTGAAGTCTTCGGCGGAGAAGTGGTCACGGGATCAAAACGTGGTGTCTGGACCACGACCATGACGATCCCATTCGATAGACAACCAGTATCTGAGACATCGCAAGGAGCCTCACATGATTCGACTGCTGCTCGTCGATGACGAACCGATGATCCGGGAAACTCTACGGGACTACCTGTCGACTGATCCCTCGATCGAGGTGGCCGGTGAGGCCAATAATGGTGAGGTCGCAGTGCGTCAGGCAGCGGCCCTGCAACCGGATATTGTGCTGATGGATATGCAAATGCCGGTCCTGGACGGGGTGGGGGCAACAGCACAGATCCATGCTGCACATCCCGAGATCAAAATCCTTGGGCTGACCACGTTCTCTACGGACCGTTATGTTGTTGACCTACTGCGCGCCGGCGGCTCAGGATATCTGGTCAAAGACACCAAACCGCGCGAGATCGTTGCTGCGATTCATGCGGTCCTTGCTGGCGAGTCCGTGTTATCTCCTGAAGTCACGCGTTACGTTGTGAAGGGCCTGGAAGAATCCGTACCTGCCCAGGTCACCCCGGACTCAGAGATCGTAGATCGGTTGACCGATAAAGAACTCGAAGTCATCCAACTGCTATCCCAGGGCATGAGCAACCGCGAAATGGCACAAGCACTTTTTGTCTCCGAATCCACGATCAAAGCCCGCTTCGTAAAGATTATGGAAAAGCTTGGCGTGCGCGATCGCGTCCAAATTTTAGTCACCGCCATACAGCACGGGCTGGTCGATCTCTCCCCGCGTTCCTAGACGAGCACGGACCGTCGACTATCCACCACGTTGGTCAACGGCAGCAGCAGTCCAGCAAATGCGTCCGGTAAGGAATCGTCGACGCCATCGAAAGATCGGTCGGGGTTGGCAATCAGCTGCCCACCCCATCCCATGACTTCGTATTGTGCCATCGCCTGCACCAGACTGGTCGGCGCATTCCAGGCGCGAACGAGATTGGCTTGAGCGTAGGCGATGGCTTCGGTGGGGTCGGCGCTCGTGATATGTGCCAGCTCATCAGCGAGACCCGCCACGGTTTCAAGCGTCTCGATGCTGCGCTTCGCTTCCGAAGTGACAGCCCATTGAATGGCGGGAGTGGCCGCCTCAAGGGTGCGCCTGATGTCGATCCTGGAGTAATTCCCGCTGCGCTGCAACGCGGTTTGTAAACTCAGCGCTGGCCCCTCATGCAGTGCGCTCAAAGCTACTAAGGTGGCCGCATGCCCAACCTGATGCGACGCGTCTGGCCCACGCAGAGCAGTATGAGTAAAACCCTGTTGTTGTGTTTGGCGCATCGCACAGGGGATCGTCGCGGACGGCACAGCGGAAGGGATTGGTGTCCCCACCGCCTGGTGGAGCTGTTGGACAATGTCTTCGGAACCCGCAATCGCGATCACCGGGTGGACCACTGGAAACGCGAGCCACAGGCCTTCGATATGCCGAACCCATTCGAGCACGTTGTCCTCGGGTAGGGACACCACCACAGATTCCGCGCCGTCACCGGAGCGCCATTGGCTATGCACCGGGCGTGCTGCCGCCGGGGAGAGTTCACCGTGTTCCAGGGCCCGACGCAGGGATCTGCTCGGCTGGTGCTGACCCGTGGGCTGGGTGGTCCGCCAGGCGATCCCAATCGTCGTAAACACAGAGCGCGTGTCGACGACGCTCACGGTGCGAATAGGTCGTGGCATTGATCTTGTCATCGAGCACCTTCCGGTTCATATCGGACCGTCATGGAAGCAAATGCTTGGCTGGTTAGGCGTTGACTCGCCTCCGCCATTAGATGTCGGGCCAGGGCGGGACGATCAAGGAGCTCAACCAGGGCGCTCACCAGCTGCGCGCTGTGCTCCGGAATATCACGCAACAGCACATCGCGCGCGACGGTGCGAGCCAAGCGCGCATCATCCACGACCAGTTGCTCAGCACGGTGCACAGCCCGGCAGATCGCATGACGCACCAGACTGTCCTTGGCCGTCGTGACTGCCCGGATGCGATCTACCGGGTCCACGGCACAAGGCGTGTCATCAATGAGAACAAAGAGGTCATCGTGGGTTCTCTCACCGAGACCGAACACTCCCGCACTCGCATCCAGACCTTCGAGGGTCCCCAGTGCTTCGGCAACCAAGAGATCCCCCAACACCTGTGGGGTCACGGCGCGCGTCGTGGCCGCACGTGTAGCCGCCAAGCATCGGCTGGCAGACCCGGTACCGAGGGGCCCTGCGTCCAGGTGCTGGGTAATGGGCAGGCCCACCGGTGCGGGCGAGGATGGTCCATCGCTCGGGGCAATGCTGCTGAACGCTTCGGACAGCTGGTGGAGGGCTTCTGGTGCCGGCAACGGAGACAGTGCGACCATGACCGCACCCGCCGGGTGATACAGCTGGCGATGCATTGAGGCCAGCAGCTCGGGCGTGACCCGGTCGGTCAGGTCGATGTCGCCACTACCGTCATGACCGTTGGCGTGATCATACCAATACGCCTCCGTCAGATGCGGCCACAGCAAAACATTGCCCGGTGCTGCAGCCAGTCGTTGACGTCGTTCGATGGCAACCGCTTCGATTTGTTGTGCAAGTTGCTCGGCACGAAATGCCGGGAAGAACACCTGGTCAACGAGTCGTGCAGCGACGGTCCCGAGATCTGGTGTCGAGCCGGTTTCAAAAAATTCGGTGTAATCCATATGCGTGTTGCCACCCAGTACGGAGCCCGCCCGAGCCACGTCGCCTTGCCGTGTCAGCCCCTGGATAGTCTGGCTGTCCTGGTACACCATGTGTTCGATCAGGCGCACGATGCCGTTGTGCTCTGTTCGGCGTTCATCACGCATGCCAGCGCGCAGCGATAACGCTACGGTGCTGGTTTTTGCCTGCGGAGCGTGAATCGCCAAGACGCGAGCGCCATTGGACAACGTTGTCGAAGCGGCGTGCAAGCCACGAATATCGTGGCCGGTCAGAGAGACTGATGCGGGCATCACGACCTCATTTCTGGATCAAAGGGTAACGGATTGTGCGGGGTCTGTCGGTTAGGCGGTTTCGTCTGCAGTGCTGGGCTCGCGCATGGCGACCAGCGATCCGGTTCGCAGCGCGTTCTTGCGATAGATGGTGGTGGTAAAGCGGAAGAGCAGCGGCACCGTGACGGCAGCAATCAGCGCTGCGATCACCATTTCCACGGTGTGCACCCCGTCGAGGGCGAACCGCATGGGCATCAGGTAGGAAGACAACAGGGGCACAAAGGACAGCACCTGGATCCAGGTGCTCGCCAAATACTGTGGCACCAAATACAGCGCCACAACCCACAGCACCAGTTGACTGACCACCAGGGGTGTTAATGCGGTGCCCAGGTCTGCATGCCTGGACACCATGGAGGCCAGCAGGGTGCTCAGCGTCGCGAAGCTGCAAAAGCCCAGCAGGAACCAAACCAGGAACCACAACAAGTTGGCCCCAAGTTCAATATCCAAAACACTCCAGCCACCCACGACGGTAAAGCTGGTCAGCGCCGCCCCACCGATCACCAACAACTGGCCCAGGGTGACCAGTCCGACACCGATGAGTTTGCCGGCCAGCAGGGGTGTCACACCGATCTTGGTCAACAGGATCTCGACAAGCCGGGATGACTTTTCTTCGACGACTCCCGAGGCCAGACTCTGGGACGAGTAGATCAGGGCTGCCAGCAGTGCGCTAATCATGGCGGTGGCAACGAGGAACTGAGTGTCTAAGGCCAGCGTGCCGGTGCTTCCGAAGCGGTCCACCAGAAACCAACCGCCTACCCCGGCGCCAAGACCGGCAAGTGCACCCAGCATAAGGGTCGAAACAACAATGCTGCGATTCACAAACCGCGTCACCAGTTCCCGTCGGATCACGGTTCGCACCGCGTCGAAGTCGGTGGGCGCAGTGGCGGAGCGTCTAACAATACGAGTGACAGTCGGTGTCATGATATTGCACCTGAGACTTTGAGCCCGGTATCGATGACGGTCGATGCTTTCCGCACCGGACCGGTTTTCAGCCGGTCAGCAAGTATTTCGGCCAGCGAGCGTTGGATGCACCGAATACTTCTGAGCCCACCATGACGGAGGGCTACGTGCAGGACCTCTTCCGGGATTTCTCGGTTTCGACCCGACAGCGTGATCATGACCGATTTCGGGTCGTCTTCCACCGCGGTTGGAATCAGCCCGGGGATGATCGAAAGTTCCGCGATGAGCAGGTCCGGGAGGTCTTCGCTAAAACTTAGGGCCCAGCGCGAGTACGAGTCGGCTTGGAGCTCAGTGACCCGGCCGCTCGCAGCGATCCGGCCCTTGTCTAAGACACAGACCCGGTCGCACAACCGTTCGACGAATTCGAGTTGCTGGGAAGAAAACAGGACGCCGACATCGCTTTCGGCTTGTTGTCGAATCAGTGCCGCCAGGGTTTCTACGGCCAATGGGTCCAGGCCGGCAAACGGTTCGTCTAAGACCAACAGCGAGGGGTGGCCGACCAGGGCGACTGCTAGTTGGACGCGCTGTTGATCACCCAGCGAGAGGTCTTGGACTCGGGAGCGTTCACGGCTGGTCAGTCCTAGGGTGTCGATGAGCTCGGAGACGGTGCGCCGGGCTTGGGTGATCGTTTCACCTTCGAGCAGCGCGAAATGCACCAGTTGTTCGACGACGGACATCTGTGGGTAAAGTCCGCGCTCATCTGGCATATAGCCGATGGCTCGACGGTCTCGCGCGGTGATCGGTTCACCGTCCCAGGTGATGGTACCTTCCGAGGCTTCGATCAGCCCCAGAATGAGGCGCATGGTGGTCGTTTTCCCGGCGCCGTTGCCACCGATGATGCCTACGATCTCGCCGGGGGCCACAGCTAGGTCGACGCTGTGGAGGACCTGGCGGTCTCCGAAACTGCGGCCGATATCGTGCAGTTCTAGACCAAGCATGTCCCCTCCCCCAGGTCTCGAGTTTTATCATTTCTGACATTACGGAGGGTGGTGCAGTTCGGCATTGTACTTCGGTACAGATCTGAACTGGTCTTTCGCTCAACTTCGGCCCCATCATGCGCTCGTAAGGTGAGAGCGCGGCACCGGAGCGAGGAGCTGCGCACGCCAAGGCATGCTTAATGCGCTGCCCGTTCTTATACTGAAACCAGGTTCGTATGATCACGACATACACCGGTGACGACACGAACGGGCTGCCCTGAATCCAGCACGTTCCGATATTCCGTTTTACCGAGAGGTTTGCCATGACAATACAATTCCTGACAGATCTCGATGACTTACTTTCGCGTTTACGCGACCTCTATCGAGAACTTCATCAACACCCAGAACTCAGCCTCGAAGAACATCAGACTGCTGAGCGCATTGAATCCGAACTCAGTGACCTAGACGTCGAGGTGCAACGAATCGGTGGGACCGGTGTGGTTGCGATTATCCGCAATGGCGACGGTCCAACTGTTTTAGCTCGGGCAGATACCGATGCGCTGCCAGTAACAGAACAAACCGGACTCGACTACGCTTCCAAGGTTGACGGTGCGATGCACGCCTGTGGGCACGACATGCACGTGACGACCTTGCTGGGAGCCGTGGAATTGCTGACAACCAACAAGGACGCATGGGCCGGGACCTACATCGGTCTCTTCCAACCCGCTGAGGAAACCGCCCAGGGCGCACAGGCCATGCTGGACGATGGCTTGGTCGACAAAATCCCAACCCCAGAAGTCGCATTATCTCAACACGTGATGCCCACCGAAGTCGGTACCATCGGCACCAGTGCAGGGCCAGTCCTGTCAGCCGGCGACTCGCTGAAAATCACGGTCCATGGGCGAGGCGCACACGGCTCCATGCCACACAACTCGGTTGACCCGGTGGTGCTGGCATCCTCGATTGTGATGCGCTTACAGACCATTGTTTCGCGTGAAACCAAGCCCGGAGAATTCGCCGTAGTCACGGTCGGCGCACTCAATGCGGGATCGAAATCCAATATCATCGCGGATCGCGCCGAACTGCTATTGAACCTACGAACCTACGATACGCAAGTGCGCGAAGACATCATGGCTGCCATCGAGCGCATCGTGCGCGCCGAATGCCAGGCAGCAGGTTCCCCACAAGAACCCGACTTCGAATACTACGACCAGTTTCCACTGACCGATAACGACCCAACCGTCAACACCAAAATCACCGAAGCATTTACGGACTACTTCGGCTCCGAGGCGGTCTATGAGACGAAACCCTATACCGCTTCTGAGGACTTCAGTCGTATCCCCAACGCCTTCGACATCCCCTACACCTACTGGTTCATCGGTTCGGTCGCGCCAGAAAAATATCAACGCGCCGTCGAACAAGGCACCGTTGCCCAAGACATTCCCGCCAACCACTCCCCATTTTTTGCCCCTGAAATTGATCCCACGCTAGAAAACGGTATCCGCACGCAAGTAGTAGCCGCCCTGGCCTACCTTGCTCAAGACTAGGAGTGCTTCATGAGTACCACCTCTTCAGCGACTACCGCTGACACGACTTGGAAAGCCGACGATAAGTGGTTAGCCGGCGTTGTTATTGCCGTCATTACGTTCTGGCTCTTTGCCCAAACCCTGCTCAATGTGATCCCCGGTATCCAGGTGGAACTGGGCATCGAGCTGACGACCGCAAACCTGGCGGTCTCAATTACCTCACTGTTTTCTGGCTTATTCATTGTGATCGCCGGAGGTCTGGCCGACCGTATCGGGCGCGTGAGAATTCTTCGGATCGGAATTGTCCTATCCATCCTGGGGTCGCTGCTCATTGCGTTGACCCCAGAAAATATGGGCGCGCTGACCACCATCATGCTCTTGGCTGGCCGGATTGTCCAAGGGCTTTCTGCCGCAGCGATCATGCCCTCCTCGATGGCTCTGCTCAAAGACTTCTACGAGGGCAAAGCACGGCAGCGCGCCATTTCCTTTTGGTCCATTGGGTCCTGGGGTGGTTCGGGACTGACCGCACTGTTTGGCGGGTTTATGGCCACCTCACCGCTGGGCTGGCGCTCAATCTTCTGGATCTCAGCGGTGCTGGGCGTCTTATCGCTGTATCTGATTCGGGGCACTCCTGAGCGAAAAGCCACCCGCAGCGCAGATGCTCCGGCCTATCGCTTCGACTGGGGCGGTGTCATCGCGTTCGTCATCGCCCTGCTGGCGTTGAACGTCTACATTTCCCAGGGCCCCAACATCGGCTGGCTGAGCCTGCCCGGGATTGGGCTCATCGCTGTGACTGCCATCGGCGGTTTGATCTTCCTGCAGATCGAAACGCACCACAAGACCCCATTCTTGGATCTCAACGTATTCCGCAACGGGACCTTCACCGGGGCCACACTGTCAAACTTCATGCTCAACGGTGCGGCCGGAACGCTTATCGTCGCTCTTGGTCTCGTGCAAGTCGCAGCCGGAATGTCGTCACTACAATCTGGCCTGCTCACCATCGGGTACTTGGTCGCCATCATCAGTACGATCCGGGTGGGCGAGAAGCTGCTGCAGAAATTCGGGCCACGACGTCCGATGCTCTGGGGCTCGACCATCACCGGTATCGGAATTCTGCTCTGTTCCCCGACGTTCTTACTCATCGAGCAGTACATTGTCACCACGGTCATCGGATTCACGCTCTTTGGTATCGGACTTGGCTTCTACGCCACCCCGTCCACCGACGCAGCACTAACCAACGTGCCGGAAGACCAAATCGGTGCAGCATCCGGCATCTACAAGATGGCTTCCTCGCTGGGGAACGCTATCGGGGTGGCCGTTTCTGCAGCAATTTATGTGGCAGCCCAAAACGTCAATCCCGAACTGCTGGAGCAACTCGATATCTTCATCGGCCGGCAGGATAATATCGCGCTGCGCTTCGGTGGTGCGATCGGCCTGTTATTCAATGTGCTCATGGTCGGGCTGGCTATCGCTTCGATCATCCTGACAGTTCCAAAAGATAAGAAAGTCGAACTCGCCGAAGACGGTCGCCCGGAACGAAAAGACGTTCCCCCGCCACCTATCGGCAACTAGTACCAAAATGTCCCGGCACCAAACTGCGGTCGCTTCCACCCCGAAGTGGCCGCAGTTTTGTCTCTACGTGGGTGAGACACCAGCGAGCAGGGTTGGAACGCTCGGTTCGCCTATCTATCGGGACAGTCGAGAGCTAAGATAATTTCATGAAAACTCTGCAGGATGTGCTGGACAAGATTCCCAACGAAGACCACCAAGACCGGCTCAAACATGTCCTGGAATGGGTGGAGGAAACCTTCCCGGAGCTGAAACTAGAGATCAAGTGGAATCAGCCGATGTTTACCCACAACGGGACCTTCATTCTCGGCTTTAGTGCATCGAGCCGGCATTTTTCGATCTCACCTGAACGCCAAATCCTGGATGAATTCCGAGATCGCATCACCGAAGCTGGGTACTCGCACTCCAAGGCGCTATTTCGCATCATGTGGACCGAGGACGTGAACTACACGCTGCTAGAAGACATCATCAACCGCAGCATTCAGTTCAAAAGAGGGTCTAAGACCTTCTGGGCTCAATAAGTTTCCCGCAAGCATGCCACGAGCTCAATGACGATCAGTTACCGCCCGACGGGTGACCGTCACCAGCTCAGCAAGGTCAACGGCCGCGTGTTAGCTTGGTGGTCATGCGCGCCAATTCTAAATCTCCGGCACAGTCAGATGAACTATCCCTCGACGCTCGAGACCCTGAACTTCGTCGCGCAGATTGGCATGCAGAGGAGCACCAAGCTCACCGTCGCAAGGGTCCCTTGAAGCTCGGGTTTCTGACCTTCTTGACCCAAGAGCACCGAGACCCGACCACGGTGTTGCAGGAAGGTCTGAAGCTTTTTCATGAGGCGGAACAGCTGGGCTATGAGTTGGGCCTGGTCCGGGTGCGCCATTTTCAGCCCTATCTGTCCGGCCCTCTAGCGTTCCTTTCCGCGGCCTCGCAGCATACGAGTACTATGCGATTGGGTACCGGTGTTATCCCCATGCACGCCGAAGATCCGATTCGGTTGGCTGAAGAACTCCAGACCTTGGACCTGCTCAGCAACGGACGGGTCGAGGCCGGTTTTGCCACGAGCATGCCCGAACAAGGCGTACATTCCCACTGGGTCGACCAGGTGCAAACTAAACAAGACTCCTGGGAGAAATTCGACAGCTTTCTCGATCGGGTATCGGGCGTGCCGGTCCCCACCGGCCCCGGGACGTTCCTGTGGGGTCTGCCCGAAGGGTCCGACGCCATCACATGGCCTCCCAGCCCGACCTTGCGCGAACGTATTTGGTATGGCGCAGGAAGCATGAATAGTGTCCAACAGGCCGCCGAGCGGGGCCTCAAACTCCAGTTATCGTCGGTCACTGACGAAGCCGGCGTCCGTTTCGAACCACGGCAGTACCAACAGATCGCGCGGTACCGCGAACTCATGGCACAACTCCACCCCCAGCGCACCCCGGAGGTGGCGGTCAGCAGAAACATCCTGCCGATGACGGGTGCCGCCTCGGATGACGAGTTCGACTGGCTTGTGCGGTTCTATACGGACAATATCTATCCCAACGGAACCGGGCGTCCGGAGTTCCCGGTGGGTGGCCGTTTCTCGCATCCGGCCACCGGCTCGGTCGATAACACCATCGATTTCCTGCGCCACGACGTCGCCCTAGCCGCCGCCGATACCCTACTGGTGTTGGCGCCGTTCTATTCGGACCTGCAAACCACACTGTCACTGTTGAAGTTGGTTGCCGAAGAGATCGTCCCAGCACTCGGTTCCTGATACCGCGCCCTGACCCCACGGGTCGAACAATTCCCCTTTTTCTTTTGCACACAATCGTTCTGGATTGAGGAACGATCCCATTTTGTTGCCTACGTCACACAAATTTTCTCCGTGATTTTGTGGCGCTCACGGTGGGTTTTGTGCGGTCTTTGCCCCTTGTTGAGCGCGCAGTTCCGCGCCGGTCCCCCATCCTTGACTAGGCCTATCGCGCGGTGGCAACCTGGGGAAAAGTAACCCAGAACACAACCCACACTGCCCATCAAAATAGTACGGAGCATTGGTGCGCCCGCATGCGCCAATACCCGATACGACACCGTAGACAACAACGAGCATTCTCGTATTTTTAAGGACTTGATACGCGTGGTGACTACTACAAATAACGGCAACAACCGCTCGCGCTATTCCGCATTTCAGCTCTTCTCCAAGGGCCTCACCCAAGAAAGCTGGCCTGAACTCTGGTCCCAACCCGATATGAAAAGTAGCTACGAGGTCGTGATCATCGGGGGCGGCCTCCACGGGCTAGCTACCGCCTACTATCTGGCGAAAAATCACGGCATCACCGACATCGCCGTGATCGACAAGGGGTACATCGGCGGGGGCGGCTCCGGACGAAACACCTCAATTCTGCGCTCCAACTACCTCACCCCAGAAGGCGTCCGCTTCTACGACCGGTCGTTGAAACTGTACGAAGACCTCTCCAACGAACTGAACTTCAACCTGATGTTCGTCCAGATGGGCCACATGTCACTGGCCCACGACGACGGCGGGGTGCGCACGATGCGCTGGCGTGCTGAAGTCAATAAGGCTCAGGGCGTGGATTCCGAAGTCATCGGGCCCGATGAAATCAAAGAGCTGGTGCCATACCTGGATGTTTCTGAAAACACCCGGTATCCGATTCTCGGTGCGCTCTATCACCCACCGGGCGGTACGATTCGGCACGACGCCGTGGTCTGGGCTTATGCCCGTGCCGCCCACGAAATGGGTGTGCACATCATTCAGCACACCGAAGTCACCGGTATTGACGTGGACAACAGCAAAGTCACCGGCGTCCAAACGTCCCAGGGCAATATCGCCACCGGTACCGCAGTTAACTGCACCGCCGGTTGGGCTTCTTTGATTTCCGATATGGCTGGTGTTCGTATGCCGGTTACCACCTCCCCGCTGCAGGCAGCTGTGACCGAACCGGTCAAACCATTCCTGGGCACCGTCGTAGTCTCGGGAACCCTACACGTCTATGTCAGCCAGACCGACCGAGGCGAGCTCGTCTTCGGCGCCAGTGTGGATCCGTTCACCTCGTATTCAATGCGCGGCACGCTGGAGTTCGTTGAAGGCCTGGCCACTAACGTACTCAGCCTGATGCCATCCCTGTCGAAGATGCGACTGCTGCGCCAGTGGGGCGGGCTGTGCGATATGACACCGGACTACTCCCCGATCATGGGTGAAACCGAAGTCGACGGCTTCTACGTCGATGTCGGCTGGGGCACCTACGGGTTCAAAGCCGGCCCGGTCTCGGGTGAAGCAATGGCAGAAACCATTGCCACCGGCAAACGGCCAGAAATCATCCAAGGCTTCGGCTTAGATCGCTTCTCATCCGGCAGACTCGTCGGTGAGAAGGGTGCAGCCGCGGTTGGCCACTAACCCGATATCACGACAAGGAGCATAATCATGATGCAAATTACCTGCCCGTGGTGCGGGCTACGCAATGCCACCGAATTCCGTCAGCACGGTGAAAAACCACCTCGTCCAGCGGTCACGGATACCAACATGCAGCAATGGCACGAGTATCTCTACTACCGCAGCAACACCTGGGGTGTGGCCAAAGAAATGTGGTTCCACTCTGCCGGGTGCCGCCAGTTTTTCACTCTGCACCGTGACACGTATGCGAATAAAGCGATTCGCTCTGAAGCTATCCGTTCCGAAGGAGACGTTCGATGACACCGTCTGATGCCACCAATCAACCACTGCGTCTACCAACACAAGCAAACGAAGAAATTGACCGCTCTCAGCGCGTCAGCTTCAACTGGAACGGCAAAACCTACACCGGCTTCAAGGGTGACACCATCGTCTCGGCGCTGTACGCCGCAGGTGAGCGGGTTTTCTCCCGGTCGATGAAATACCACAGCCCACGCAGTGTGCTGACCGGCACTTTGCACGATCCGGGCACGATCATGCAGGTCGATGACGAACCCAACGTGCGCGGCGCACACCGGCTCATCCGGGAAGCCATGAACGTCAATTCCCAGAACACCTGGCCCTCGCTGAAATACGATGTGCGGTCGGTCAACCAACTCGGTGCACGCTTCCTTGGCCCAGGCTTCTACTACAAGACTTTCATGAAGCCAAACTTCCTGGTGCCGATGTACCAGAAAGTCCTGCGCGGGTTCGTACACGGCGGTGAAGTCTCCGAAGAAACCCCAGAAGAAACCTACGAAAAACGGTACGCCCACACCGACGTGCTAGTTGCCGGTGGTGGCCCCGCCGGTATGGAAGCCGCCCTGGCAGCCGCCGAAGCCGGTGCCTCCGTGATGTTGGTCGAAGAAGACCACCAGTTGGGTGGACACCTGCGCTGGTCTGACGGCGAACTGGCACGACAGCTGCGCTCACAAGTCGAATCCCACCCGCAGATCACCGTCTACACCAACGCCACGGTTGCCGCCCGCTACGACGACAACTGGTTCCCCGTCGTCCAGCGCAACCCGCGGCCGGGCATGGCAGAACGCATCCTCAAAACCCGCGCTCGCAGCCTGGTGGTCGCAGCCGGTCTGTTGGAACGTCCATATGTCTTTGAAGGCAACGATCTGCCCGGTGTCATGCTGTCGACTGCGGCACGTCGCCTGATTAACCTGTACTCGGTTCGCCCCGGTGAGCGTGCCGTGGTGCTGACCGCCAACCCCGAAGGTGATGCGGCCGTCGAAGATCTACGCCGCGCCGGTGTGGATGTCGCCGCGGTGTTGGATGCACGTCGTGGCGAAACCGTGGTCAAGGCCGAAGGCCGCCGCGGCAAACTCGCCCGCGTGCATACCTCAACCGGCCAAACCATTGAGGCTGATCTGCTCGTCACAGCCACCGGCTGGACCGCACCAACCTCACTGCTGAACATGTCCGGCGATGTGCCATACTACGAACCGCGTGCAGCCCGCTTCTTGCCCGGAGGCACCGACGAGGGTGTCTACGCTGCCGGCGGGATTGCCGGTGACGGCAGCGTCCAGCAACTGCGCGAGAACGGCGGATCAGTGGGCGCCCGTGCAGCGGCTCATGCGCTGGCAGCACGACAGCAGAAGATTGCCTCAGCTCCAACCGTGACCGACGCAGGCGAGGCGACTGAGCCAGCACTTCCCGAGATCACGCCGCTGGAGACTCCAGAGCACCCCGAACTGTTCCGATCTTCGACCCACGGTTTCGTTGACTACTCGGAGGACATCACCTCCGAGGACCTCATCGAGGCGGTCAAAGAAGGCTTCGACTCGGCAGAGCTGGTCAAGCGGTTCACCACCGTAACCATGGGCCCGTTGCAGGGCAAGATCGAACTGGTGAACTTCATCGCCATCGTCGCTGAAGCCACCGGTAGAACCATTGCCGAAACGGGCACAACCACCTGGCGTCCAATGTATGCCCCGGTCACCCTGGGCGCGTTGGCCGGTAGGAACTACGACCCGGTCCGGTACTCGTCGATCCAGCCCTGGCATGAGGCTCACGGTGCCAAGCAAATGGTCGCTGGCGCTTGGATGCGGCCCGAACACTATGGTGATCCGGCAGCCGAAGTCCGTCGGGTGCGCGATAAGGTCGGCATCATCGATGTCACTCCGCTGGGCAAGATCGATCTACGCGGACCAGACGTCCCCAAGCTGCTCAACCACCTCTACACCAATAAGTGGATGAAACTCCCGATCGGCAAGGTCCGGTACGGTGCCATGGTCTCTGAAGACGGCGTGGTTATGGATGACGGAGTGACCGCCCACCTGGGTGAAGACCACTACCTGATGACGACCACGACCTCGGGTGCCGGCCGCGTTTGGGACTGGATCGAAGAATGGTTGCAGACCTTCCACCCAGAATGGCAGGTCCATGCGACCCCGGTCTCCACCGCCTACACCAGTATCAACATTGCCGGGCCACATTCCCGGACCCTACTGTCACGGCTGACCGAAGACGTCGACCTGTCCGCGGATGCGTTCAAGTACATGGAAGTCCGCACCGGAACCGTGGCCGGGGTTGCCAATACAATCCTGTGGCGCATTGGGTTCACCGGTGAACTCTCCTACGAGATTCACGTGCCAGCAGCCTACGGCCTGCACGTGTGGGAAGCCCTGCTGGAAGCCGGCAAGGACCTGGGTGTCGGACCGTTCGGGATCGAAGCCCAGCGCGTCTTGCGTCTGGAAACCGGCCACCTGATTGTCGGGCAGGATACCGACGGCCTGACGCAGGCCTATAGTGCTGGCCTGGACTGGGCGGTCAAGCTCGACAAGGACGATTTCGTTGGTAAACCCGAGCTGTTGTGGCAGCAACAAAAACAGGACGGTCCGCGTCTGGTTGCTGTCCAGCCGACCGACCCCAACGTGGTGCCATACGAGGCCAGCCAGGTGCTCTACCCCGACGGCACGATTGCCGGACGCATCACCTCGTCACGGTTCTCCCCAACACTCAACCGGTCCATCGGGTTGGCCCAAGTGGACCATTCGCTGTCCTCACCCGGCACGATCCTGGATATCCGCCAGGTTGACGGGTCGATGGTCCAAGCCAAGGTCATGCCCGACATGACCGCGGTGGATCCAGAAGGCGTGCGGTTGGATAACGACACCGTGCCGCAAGACACCGTCAGCTTCGCTGAACCGGTCGCTCGCGGGCCAGTTCGTTTGGGCAACGCCACGACCACGGTGGGTGACTGGGAAGTCTCGGCACAGCCAAGTGCTGCACCACTGACGGTCCAGGATCAATCGGCGATGGCCAAGGTCGAGATCCGCAGTGCGTTCAACGGATCGACCGCCCAGAAGCTGCAAGCCAGCTTCGGACGGACCCATCGCAGCGAGCAGGGCACCCTGGTCATCGGTTCAGGTCCCGGCCAGTGGCACGTGTTGGGTGAGCCCGGCACTGAGCAGTCGATGGTCGATGAGCTGCAACAGATGGCAGACAGCGCCGATGAGCTGACCACCGTGGTCGACCTGACCCACGGGCGGGCACTGTTCCGGATCACCGGTCCAGAATCAGCTGAGCTCCTGAACAAGCTGTGCTCGCTGGAGCTGTCCGATGACATCGTCCCTGATGGTTCAGCATTGCGCGGTTCGGTCGCCGGTGTGGTCACCGATATCGTTCGTGACGACAGCGATGGCACCCGCAGCTACCTGATCCACTGCGAGCGCTCTTCGGGTCAGTACCTGTGGGACACCTTGTTCGATGCTGGTGCTGAATACCGCATCGAAGAGGCAGGTTTCGGTATGACCCATACCTTCCAGGAAGCCGTGAGCGGCGCACGCTAACCCAACACCGTATCCTCCGACAACGCCAGAGGGGCCGATCCGCATTTGGATCGGCCCCTCTGGTTATGTGTTGGAAAAATCAGGAGTTATTCGTCGGTGACGTCTACGACTTCATAATCGGCATCTCGACGAGTATCTCTGGCACCGATGACGGCCGCGTTGTCGTAATCGACCTCTAGGGCCTGGACCGAACCAAAGACTGCGTCAGCTCGTGTGGTCACCTGCACATCCCAGCCGCGCTGATCAATCAGTTCATTGACCTCCGGGCTCGGATTCCCCTCGAGTGCAAGCACACCGTTTTGCAAGCTGTGCCGCGGGGCATCAATGGCTTCTTGCAGTGGAGCATCCTGGAGCGCCCAAGGCACCATGACCGAGGTCAAAATATTCGGGATCGTGTGCCCGCCGGGGGTTCCGATGCCCAGCACCACGCGCCCCTGATCGTCTAGGACCAGTGCGGGTGCCGACCAGCTCACCGATTTGCGACCGGGTTCGGGCTGGTTCGCACGAGTATCGATCGCGTCGAACCGCGTCAGTTGGTCATTGAGGAAAAAGCCCCCAACATACTCAGATTCCAAACCACCCCAGAAACTGGTCAGCGTATTGGTCATCGAGACCACCAAGCCGTCCTCATCGACCACGGTGATGTGGGTGGTATTGCCCGCCGTGATCTCTTCGCGTTCGCCGTCCTCAGGAACAGGTGACTGCGCCGCTGCCGGTTCAGCAAGAGCAGCATTGGCATCCGGGTCTGTGAGTTGATCGGTCGGGACGTCTACGAAATCGGGATCTCCGAAGTAGTCGCTGACGCTCTGGTCTGCGGTTTCCCAAGCCCGCGAGGTGCGGTCAATATATGCGGCAGACCCCGGTGCCGCGTCTCCGGCGCCCAGTGCTTCTGCGATCTGTAACTGCTGGACCACCGCAGCCCCGGGTAGCGGTGGTCCCGCCGAGACGAACTCATAGTCGCCGAACTCGCCGGAAACCGGTGGGGCATCCTCAGTTTCGTAATTCGCGAGCGTTTCGGCATCCAGCCCGTCCACCTGGGTCAGCTGATCGGCGATCGAGCCGGTGTAGAACGCTTCGGGACCATCTTGGGCCAGCGTGGTTAAGGTAGCTGCCAACTCAGTCTGAACCAGCGTATCGCCAGCATTTAACGGCTCACCGCCGTCATGAAAGTGGTCCAGACCTTCGATGGAGGCGGGACCCCAGTCGCTTCGGAAGCGTTGGGCCAGCAATTCGGTGACTTCAAAACCATCTGAGGCTAACTCGATGGCAGGCTCAAGCAGGTCGTCCCATGCCATACTGCCGTGGTCATCGTGCAGCGTGGCCATCCCGTGAACCATTCCCGGCACGCCGGTACCGGAATCCGGGATGTTCCCGTCAACGGCCACCTTTTCTCGGTAGTCGTACCCGACCGGTCCCACGGAGGGGCCGGACAGCAGTGTTGCGCCACCACCACCGATGCCCGAAGCGTAGGGCTCGACCACACTAATGGCAAAAGAGGTCGCAATGGCTGCGTCCACCGCATTGCCGCCTGCATCCAGAATCTCAATTCCTGCTGCTACGGCATCGGGATGCGCTGCCGCCACACCATACTGTTCCAGCTCGACTGCCGCATCAGATGCCGGTTCCGATGTTTCGGTTTCAGTCGGTGAGGGAGACTCTTCTGGTGTCGGCGGCGCTGGGCTCGCCGGCGCGGGCTCTGGTTCTTCCGGCTCGGCTGCGCAACCGACGACTGCGACCAGTGCGGTCAGCAGACTCATGGATGCGAGGGCGTGAAAACGGGACCGCTTCATCGGTCTGGTTCTCGACATACGGGGATACCTGTGTCCTTCCGGTCAGAGCAACGACTGTGCCACAGTAACACGCACCAATTTGGCGTATTTTATTGATGTCGGCGTGTTTGGCCTGATCACACGATTTTCGGTGCGTCGTCCAGTTAGTATGCAGCTATAGACCATAGACTGCCACTCTGATGACCTCTGTACGGAATACGAACACGGATATGAGCCACGCTCCGGGCCTGAACTCGCCCAATCGCAGCAGCACCGGTAAATCTCGAAGATTTCACGGGCTCGATGCTGCGCGCGCTCTTGCCATCATCGGGATGCTGGCCGTCAATGTTGGGCCTCGGAAAGAACCCGACGATGTTGACGTGGCCGTGTTGCTCTACGATATTCCACACGGTCGAGCATCGCTACTGTTCATGCTCCTAGCGGGCATCGGCATGTCGTTGATGACGCGCCGTGCACGCACCGAGAACGCACCCTTACCGTGGCAGACCATCTTATGGCGGGCAATCCTGCTGATCGGCAGCGGTTTAGCACTCCAACTGTTGGAACATGACATCAGCGTCATTCTGACCTACTACGGGGTGCTATTTTTATGTGGTTTTCCCCTGCTCAAAGCGCCCACGTGGCTGGTGTCGACGTTGGCCGGTATCAGTCTGGTTGCAGGACCACTGTTGTGGTTATATCTGCAACAAGTCACCGCCACCACGTTCAATTTCGTGGCACCGTCATTCACGGACCCACTGTGGACCGCCACGCATGCCACGTTGCTCACCGGGGCTTATCCCGTGCTCATTTGGTTGGCACCATTTCTTCTCGGGCTGGTCATCGGCCGGTGCCAACTCGGTCAACGCCGATTCCAACACCAGCTCATCGGCTACGGCGCCGCGGCCACACTGATTCCTCTGGGCATCTCGGGCGCACTCATCGCCAGCAATGGTCTCCCCGCGTCGGCCTATGGCTGGGACCATCTGATGTCAGCCGAAGGCCATTCGCAAATGCCATTATGGATGATCTCCAGCTGCGGTAGCGCGCTGGTGATCATTGGCCTTTTCTTACGCGCCGAACCGTGGGTGACGCGCCGTCTCACGTGGCTGATCTCTGCCGGCAGGCTCTCGTTGACGATTTATGTGGCCCATCTCTTCGTGTTGGCATGGCTCGTCCGCCCGGGGCCGGATAGCCTGCTTGAAGGATTCCTCATCAGCACCGTCATGTCGGCGGCCTTCATCGTTTTAGCGCACTTGTGGTGGACGAAGTTGGGGCCGGGCCCGTTAGAACGACTGCTCAACTGGCCACCGAAGCTGACCCGCTAACTTCTGGACTCACGCGTGCGTGCGGCCAACAGTTCGGCTAGATGAAGCGCTGGCACATCGGCAAGGTCATCGAGCTGAATCCGACACGACATCCCATCGGCAAGGACGACTGTGTCAGCAGAGGTTCCGGTGTCCGCACGATGTTGCTGGTCCCGAATAGCGGGGAGCAGGTAAGTTTCTGCCACCGCGACCGAGGTTTCGTAGTGGCCTTGTTCGACGCCGAAGTTTCCGGCCAATCCACAGCAACCGGCCACCCTGGTGACCTGGGCTCCAGCCATTTCTAATAGTGCTCTATCTGCCTGCCAGCCAATGACCGAAGACTGATGACAGTGGGGCTGCGCGACGACATCCACCCCAGTCAGATCTGGCAGTTCGACTCGGCCCTCGTCGACAAGGGCCGTCAGCAGTTCGGCAAACGTCAGAACCCCGTCGGCTACGGTTTTAGCCTGGGTGGTGTCGGTCAGCTCGGCGGCGTCACTGCGCAGCGTGGCTAAACAGCTGGGTTCCAGCGCGATGACCGGCACCCCAGAGTTCACATAGGGCTCGAGCATCTGAATAGCACCATGGATGCGCTCGCGCGCTTGGTCGAGTTGTCCGGTAGAAATCCAGGGCAGACCACAGCATCCCTTCTGCGAGATGACCTGTACCCGCAGCCCGTGATCTTGCAGGTATTGGATGGCCGCGAGCCCGGATTGCGGGAAGAAGTGGTTCGTGAAGGAGTCCGCCCACACCCAAACATCGGGCTGTTTGGTATCGGCTTGCGCGCGGGGCGTCAGGTTGGTTGCTGCCCGTCGCAAGGTTCGGGAAGCGAATTTGGGGAGCGAACGGCGCTGATCCATCCCGGCCACCCATTTGGCCGCAGCCGCTAATGGAGGCAGTCGGAGCACCGTATTGAGCACCGGCGCGATGGGTGCGGCGAGCGCAGCCCAGAACGGGATCCGCCCCAGCAGGTAATGACTACGAGGTCTCAGCTTGCGTCGCGGCTGGCCGTGAGCATCACGGTCGTAGGTTTGATACAGGGCTTCAGCCTTATATGCCGCCATGTCGACGCCGGTGGGACAGTCCGAGACACATCCTTTGCACGACAGGCACAGGTCTAGGGCTTCGTGCACCGCGGCGTCTTGTAGGCCACGGACCAGGGTCCCGTCCATGGCTTCTTGCAGAATGCGGGCCCGCCCGCGGGTCGAATCTTTTTCCTGGCGGGTTGCCAGATACGACGGGCACATGACGCCGGTGGTCTGTGGGGCCACACACGACCCGACCCCGGTGCACCGATGAACTGCACTCGCAAAATCCCCATCATCGTGGGGCAGCCCCAGGCCGGGCCAGGGTAGGGACCGCTTGGGCTGAACGGCGCGCAGGTTCTCGGTCATGCTGTGCGTGCCGGGTGACTGTCCCGCGGTGGCTTCGGCCGATTGCGGCCGGGTGATGATGCCCGGGTTGAGGAGATCATCCGGGTCGCAGATCGCTTTGGCCTGGGCGAACAGGTCCAGGGAGGTCTGATCGTACATGTAGGGCAGCAGCTCTGAGCGGGTGCGACCATCCCCGTGCTCACCGGAAAGCGAGCCACCATAGACCGCTAACCGCTCGGCGCAGGCCAACATGAACTCGCGAAACACTTCAGTCCCCTCCGGGTGGCCGTGACGGAGGGGAAAATCAATCCGGCAGTGGATGCAGCCGTCCCCGAAGTGTCCGTACGGGTAACCCTGGAGACCGAAGTCTTTCAAGAGGGATTCGAATTCTCGCATCCACGCGCCCAGGTGCTCTGGCGGGACAGCTGCATCCTCCCATCCGGGATGCGCCTGGGTGGGCAAGCTGATCGCGGCGATGCCCGCCCCGTCGCCGCGGATCTTCCATAGCGCCGCAGCTTCGTCTTGGCGCTCCACAACCCGGGTACCGATCGCATTGGAGGCAGCGGCCACCCTTTCCAGCACTGCCCGGGAGTGCGCTCCGCCGGCTTCGACGAACAACCAGCTCTCACCCCGTGGCAAGTCCGGGACTGCTTTGCCAGCCGAACGCACCAGCGCCACAAGACGTGAATCCATGCCTTCGCACGCGATGAGACTGCCTTCGCCGAATTCTTGGTGGGCGGCCCGCAGGATCTCGGGCACTGCATCGGCGGCATCGCCAACGGTGGGATAGCCCAGTACGAGCAAGAGTCGGTGAGGGTCTTCTGGAACCAAGCGCACTTCGGCTTCCAGCACCGTGGCCAATGTGCCCTCACTGCCAACCAGAAAACGCTCGACCCGCCCGCGTTGCTCCGGCAGGAGATGCTCCAGGCTATACCCCGAAACCTGTCGTGAAAATTGCCCGAAGTTCGTGCGAATATGGGCCAGATTGCTTCGAGCAAGCTGCAGCAACTGCCGCGCCGTGGCCCCTTGCGCGGTGCCAACCCGAGAGTCAAATACTCCTTGCTCACCATTGCCGAATAACACCGATAAGGCTTCGACATTATCGACGGTCCGGCCGTAGCCCAGTGCACGCGAACCACAGGCATTATTGCCGATCATGCCACCGATGGTGCATCGCGGGTGGGTGGAAGGATCGGGTCCGAAGCGCAGCCCGTACGGGGCGGCCGCGCGCTGCAGATCAGCATGCACCACGCCTGGTTGCACGCGAGCTGTCCGGGAGTCTGGATCAATGGCGATAATCTGGTTCAGATCCCGAGTGTCCACCACGATCCCCTCACCAACCGCATTACCAGCGATCGAGGTGCCGGCGCCCCGCATGGTCACCGGCACTCCCAGCGCGTGAGCCACCTCGTGAACGGCATGCAATTCATCAACGTGCTGCGGCCGAGCCACAGCCTGCGGGATGACCCGGTACAAACTGGCATCAGAAGAATACATACCTTTGACCAGCGTCGAATCGGCCACCTGCGATACGCCGCGACGCGATAACTCCTGCCGGAGTTCGCCGTGGAGTTCACGAACGTGAGCGGAAACCTGTGTTCCGGTGCGGCTGATGGTCATAGCTGTGACCTTTCAAGCTCGGCTGACTGGGGAGTACTGACAGTCTAGGGATCTTGCTCAGACTCCTGTAGTCCCCGTCACAGATAGTGGTAGAAGCCTGGAGTCTCTGCAGCTTTCCTTTCGGGTTTTCCATAACTAAAGTGTCCGGATTTCTCTGTATCGCTTTATACCGCCGCGCCATACTGTTAAAGCATGAGTTCAACAACACAAACCCAGCGGGTAGCCGAAACAAAGCCCGCTCGCCCACCCCTCCGGCTGGGTATGACACTGCTGCACCTAGCCGTCCTCGGTACGATCGGTTGGGCCATCATCGGCTTATTATTCGGAGCCATCGGGTTAGGAGCCGGGCTGATCATCGTGCTCGGCCTGGGCTTGATCGTTCTGCTCGGGGTGTTCTACGCACTCTTTGGGATCGCCTGGTTCGAAATCGAACGCGTCGCAAGCCTCTATGACATCCCGGCCCAGCGACTGACCTGGCGCTCGCATCCACAACGCGGCTTCGTCGGATACCTCAAATCACTAGGACGAAACATCGCACACGGACGCATGTGGGCAGCCCTTGGTAACTTCTTACTCGCCTGTCTACTGGGTTCACTCATGATGGCCGCGATTCAGGCCATGGTGCGACTACTCATCAGCGCGTTCGCACCACTGACCGAGGCCGAGACCGTGACTACGGCCTTCGGGATCGAGATCCAGGCTAGCTACGCGCCCTGGCTGATACTTCTCGCGCTGTTGTGTGCCGGCGTGGTCGTCGGGGTGCTGTTCTTACACCGCACCCTTGCCACCGCAATCATCGGTGCGACCGCCCGTGAATCGAAACTGACCGAACAGGTTCGTACCACCACCGTGCAACGTGAAGGTGCCATGCGAGCGGCTGAAGTCGAACGCACTCGTATCGAACGCGACCTGCACGACGGTGTCCAACCCCGACTCGTCTCGGTGGGCATGACGTTGGGGCTGGCCAAACAAGAGATTGACAACAATCCTGCCCACGCCAAGGAACTCGTCGACGAAGCACATACCTCGACCAAGGCGGCTATCACTGAGCTGCGGCAACTGACCCGAGGTATTTATGCCTCGGTGCTGGACGACCGTGGTTTGGATGCCGCCCTGTCAGCGGTGGCGGGCCGGTCGCATATTCCGGTGAACTTGGATGTGCGTCTCCCCCACCGATGCGGTCGCGCAGCTGAAGCCGCCGTGTACTTCGCCATCGCCGAAGGCCTGACCAATGCGGCCAAACATTCCCGAGCTTCCGAAGCCCGCGTCACTGTGCGGATGCGCGAAGATGACAGCGGTCGGGCCTACATGTGGGCTCGAGTCGAAGACAACGGCACCGGTGGCGCCAAAGTCCTGCCCGGCGGCGGACTAGATGGAATCACCAATCGTACGGTTGCAGCCGGCGGCACCATCACCGTCGACAGTCCCGCCGGCGGTCCAACAGCACTGGAAGTGAGCGTGCCATGCGCATCCTAATTTGTGAAGATTCGGTCCTGCTACGCGAAGGGCTGGTGCGGCTATTAGAACACTCAGGCCACGAAGTCTCGGCTGCGCTGCCGGACACCACCGAACTGTTCACCACGCTGGAGACTGATATGCCGGATCTTGCGATCCTGGATGTGCGGCTGCCACCCACCTACTCCGATGAAGGCATTCGGGCGGCCATCACGATTCGCGAGCGCTACCCGAAACTGCCGCTGCTGGTGTTATCCCAGTACGTTGAAGAACGCTATGCATCCGAGCTGATCTCGACTCACACCGCGGCGCTGGGCTACCTACTCAAAGACCGAGTCGCGGACGTGGCCGAATTCGTCGAATCTCTAGAGCAGATCCGCTCCGGCGGCACCATCCTCGACCCGGAAGTGGTGGCACAACTGTTGACCAGAACGCATCACGACAATCGCATGCAACGGCTCACCGACCGCGAACGCACCGTGTTGGCGGCAGTGGCCGAAGGCAAATCGAACCACGCCATCGCCGCGCTCCTGCATCTGTCTGAAGCCAGCGTGGAAAAACACATCACCGCGATCTTCCAAAAACTTGAACTCGAAGCAGACGGCACCGGCAACCGACGCGTACTGGCCGCCCTGGCACACATCGAAAACCAGGCGACCAGCCCGCAGTCACGACAGGACACGCCATGACCACCCAATACACTCCCTATGAAACCCAACCACCACTGCCCGACCCGGCACCCAGGCGATCGAATGCCACAAAACCGCTGATGATCTTATTGGCGGTCATCGGAGGCATCACCCTGGTGGTCATGTTAACCACCACCATCTTCTCTTCCGTGCTCGGTCTGTCACGTGGTTCCGCAACCCTGGCCGCCGACACCGCAGGGGTCACCGCCCTCGATGTCAACGCCAGTGCGGGCCAATTCACCCTGGAGTTCGCTGAGGTCAACGAAGCCACCTTGGAAACATCCGGCGTCAGCGCAGATCGTTGGGAACTGACCAGACACGACACCACCCTGGTGGTGGATACACCCAGCCGCTGGTTCAGCTGGGACTGGTTCGGTGCCAATAGCGGCGATAACCGTGTAACCCTCACGCTGCCGGAAGAACTCAATGACGGCAGCCTCAACGCCGAACTGGATTTGGGCGCCGGTCGCCTGATCGCTACCGGGGATTTTGATCAACTTGTCGTAGAGCTCAACGCGGGTGAAGCACGCGTAGAGGGCAGCGCCCGTGGACTGGATGCGCAAACAAACGCCGGCAGCATGAACCTGAACCTTGCCGACGTCGAATCCTCGAGTTTTGAAGTCGCGGCCGGACGCATCAATGCCGAGCTCACCGGAGCCGCACCAACTGCAACGGAAATTGAAGTCAGCGCCGGACGATTGGATCTGACTCTGCCCGACGAGACCTATGCGATCACCTCAGAGGTAGCAGCCGGGAACTTGGATAACCGGCTGAACACAGCCAACGAAAGCCAGCATCAGATCGCGGTCGAACTTGCCGCAGGCAACGTCAGGCTACGGCCACTATCTAATAACTAAGAGAGTCTCCACTGATCAAGCGGTCTAGCACGAATCTGTGCTAGACCGCTTTTGCGTGATCAACTTCATACCACAAGACAATGAGATAACTGGAATTTCCTTCAAAGTTTAATTACTATTGAGTAATGTTACCAGCGAGTAACGCGGCCCGACCAGGGCATTTCATCACTTCGAATTCCAGGAGATTTTATGTCCAACACCGTTACCACTCAGAAGAACACCTCTAAAAAAGCCAAAGCCCTGTTGGCCGGTGGACTTGTGCTAGGTGTCGGCGCCGTCGTCACGTTTGCGTCGTGGACCGATCAGGAATGGGCAAATGCCAGTTTTTCGTCGAGTGATTTCGTCCTAGAATCCAGCACCAACGGTGAAGATTTCAAATCACATCCCGGAAACGACGCAATCCTAGACTTTGACCTCGACATCGCCAAGAACCTTGCACCGGGTCAAGAACTTATCGCACCATTTGCTTTGCGACTCAGTGCAGACACAGGCCACGACGCAGTAGTCACGATGGGCGCGCCATCAGACGATGACTACATCAAGGGCCTTGATTATCGCCTCGCTAAAGCCGGCGCTGACGGCCAATGCGATCCAGGCTTAGAGTTCAAACCTGCATCTGCAGCAGGTTTCAAACTTCACGCCGGAGACGGCAACGCAGCTGGCGATGCGGAAGTCTTGTGCTTCCACGTTAGTGCGTCGGAGACCCTAGAAAAGGGCAAAACCGTCAACCCAACATGGACCTTCACCGCCCAATTAGACGAATCAACCAACTAATCGAGGATGACTCAGACATGTCCCGTGACGAGACTCCGTCTCAGCATCGTTCGTCACGGCGCACGCTAAGACAGCGCCGCCGTGATGGACAGGGGCAACGACGTCGGAAAATTCAAGCATTAGCAGCAGGTGGGCTGGTGCTAGGCGTCGGCGCCTCCGCGACGCTGGCTGCCTGGACCGATGAAGAAATGACCACAGGCCAATTTACGACCGGAGAATTTGCACTCGAAGCCAACACCTTAGGCAAAGATTGGGAATCTACGGAAACCATCCACTTCGAAAATACTGCTCTTGCTCCGGGTCACAGTGTCTATGCGCCGGTTGTTCTACGCCTTAGCCCTGATACCACTGTTGACGGGGACATTACAGTGTCTGGGCTTGGCGATACGGAAGGTTTGAACACTGCACTCCGGTTCCGAGCCGTCACGGTGGACCCGGTTACAGACGCGACCGACATGACCTGCACGGAGGGTACCTTCGATTCATACGATACCTATGTGTTCGGAGAAAACGGCGAGTATGTCTCGATGAGTGGGGCGGCCGATGCTTCCACGACACAACACTTACAAGTTGGCGAGGGTGAAACGGTCGCCTACTGTTTTGAAGTTCAGCTCGATCCAGAAGCCACCAACGAGACACAAAATTTGACGGCAGACTACTCTTGGACGTTCCATGCGCAATCAGTCACACCATAAACGCTTCGCAACTCGCCTTGGGGATATCCTCCTGGGGCTCCTTTCAGTAGGCGGCGCGATCTCCATCATTTTGGTCATTTTGGGCTTTAGCATGAACATCTCCATCATGATGTTCCGCACCGGTTCCATGCACCCCACAATCTCGGCCGGCGATATTGCCCTGGTCAAAGAAATCCCTGCCACTGAGATGCAAGAGGGTGACATCATCACCGTCGATCGAGGCGCCGGGCTACTCCCTGTCACTCACCGTGTGACCGAGATTAGCGAGGTCGACGAAGGTTCTGGAGCGGTCACTTTTGTGATGCGAGGTGATGCCAACGACTTCGACGACCAAGACCCATATACGGCAACGACCGTGCAACGCACCTTCTTTTCAATTCCTGGAGTCGCACCTGTTATTCAGCAGCTGCAAAACCCACTCGTCCTAGGTGGTCTCACTCTCGGTGCATCGGCACTGGTCATCTGGGCCTTCTGGCCGCGCAATGGAGGGTCCCAACCCGATGCCGAAGACACAAATTCTACGGATGAAACACCAACAACGTTGATTGAGCTGGGCGCTCCGGTCTCCCGTAAACACCCCGCAACTCGGGTAGGCCCATTGGCCTCGGTCCTCGTGCAACACAACGCGGCACACCGTGCAGATGGCCGCCGCGCCAAGCATGGTGTCAAGCATGGGTAACATCTCACCCCGACGACTTGCCGGTCTCATCGTGGCAAGGGTGCTGCTCCTAGCGATCATGGTCGCAGGCTTTAGCCGGGTCGTTCTCACCGATGCCGCATGGTCTGATTCCAGAACTTTGAGCGCTACCTTTGAAGCCAAGCTGCCAGAAGTCATCGTCCCCGGCCCGGTACAAAATTACCAATGCGAGAAAGAATCGGGGCCTCCGCCGCATCCGGTAAAACTCACATGGGAACAACCGGCGAACCTCGACGGACAAAATGTGGTCTACGAGGTGTCCTGGCGGGATCTCGTAGTAGCCGACTACAAAGGTGCTCATACGACGCGTGACCGTGAGTTTGGCCCGTTCTTACCAGACACTGAAGTACTCGACAAAATGGCCGAACTCGAATTTACCGTCCAAGCCAGAATCGAAGGCAGTGACCAGCTGAGCGAGCCGGTCAAGTTCTATGTCAAGGGCCCGATCAGCAACGGGGAGCCTAAGTTGAATTGCATGAATCCAAATGCGTACTCATAAAACTGAACTCAAAAGCGCTCAGAACACTTGTATCTCATTCATGAGGGATGTACTGCCAGAGCACGAGAAAAAGGAGTAACCTGGGCTTATGTTAATTGGCGTTCCCAAAGAAATCATGAATAACGAAAACCGTGTCGGGCTCACCCAAGGTGGTGTGCACGAACTGGTCAAAGCCGGCCATACGTTACTGGTCCAAGCGGGCGCCGGCGTGGGCTCCGGTATCAGCGATGAGGACTACCGGTCCGTCGGTGCAGAAATCGTAGACGACGTGGCACAGGTGTGGGAACGCGCCGAAATGATCCTGAAGGTCAAAGAACCCATCGGTGAAGAACTGGCCCGCATGCGTCAAGGCCAAATCCTGTTTGCTTACCTCCACCTCGCGGCCTCAGCAGAATGCACCAAAGCTATTCTGGATTCCAAAGTCACTGCGCTGGCCTATGAAACCGTCACTCGCGGCCGTGCCCTGCCATTGCTGGCACCGATGAGCCAGGTGGCTGGTCGACTCGCCCCGGTTGCTGGCGCCTATCACCTCACCCAAGCCCAGGGTGGATCCGGTGTGCTGATGGGTGGAGTACCCGGTACCCGTCGCGCCAATGTGGTGGTCATCGGTGGCGGTGTCGCAGGTGAAGCAGCCGGTGTCATTGCCGCGGGCATGGGTGCCAGCGTGAAAGTCATCGATCTGAACCTTGAACGCCTATCCGAGCTCGAACAGGTCCACGGCAGCAGCCTGGATACCCTCGCCTCCAATGCCATGAATATTGCCGAAGCCGTTGCCGAGGCGGATCTTGTCATCGGGTCTGTGCTGATCCCCGGTGCCGCTGCGCCAAAACTGGTGACCGCCGAAATGGTCGAACGCATGCGCCCCGGCTCCGTCCTGGTAGACATTGCCATCGACCAGGGTGGCTGTTTCGAGAACTCTCGACCAACCTCTCATGAGAACCCGACCTACAAGGTTGGCGACAAGATCTACTACTGTGTTTCCAATATGCCGGGTGGTGTGCCACAAACTTCGACGGCTGCGCTGACCAACGCCACGCTGCCATACATCCAGCGAGTCGCCTCCCAGGGTTGGGCCAAAGCACTCGCCGCTGATGAAGGACTCGCTGCCGGACTGAACGCCTATAACGGCCAGCTCACCCACCACGGTGTCTTCGAAGCCATGGTCGAAAGCCTGCAGCTAGAGAAAAACCGGGACTTCCGCGCGGTCAAGGATATTCTCGCCAATGTGTAACCGTCGTGATGTCGAGCAAGTGAGAACCAATACGGTAGAGCTGCTCGGCTTAGAAGACTCGCACCGACAGTTGCATGCTGAGTTAGCGGCACGGCGTCAGAAGCAATAATCCTGTACGCACGAGTGGACCCCTGCAGCTGAGGTTCTCTCCCAATTGAGATAATGGCGGGTGCTGCTATGCAGCACCCGCCATCAAATCTTTAACGTCTAAACTTTACTGGCCCAAGGCTGCTTCCATGAAGTCCTGCTCAGTAACGAGCTGATCGTCGCTTGGTTTCTCTGGGATCTCAACTTCTTCATCCCAGAAAAATTCCATCTGGGTATCGCCGTCACGAATCCGGTCCAACCGAGGGTTCTCACGATCCGTTGGAAGGACAATGAACTCGTCAACCACACCATTCATGATGTCGCCTTCAGCCATTTCCTGCGTTGCGTAGTACCAGCCGGTATCGTCGGTTTCCCTATCGAGCTGCGCGTACTCCCCCTCGGGATGCAGGTCATCAAAATTGAAGCCCGTGACGTCATCTGCACGACCTTCTTCAGCTGCTGAACGCATTTCCTCGAGGAGGTCAGCAACATCTACGCTATCGGTGGTGGTGTTGTAATCGTCGCTGACATCGAGGTATTCGCCCTCAAAATCCGTAGCCAAGCGGTCGAAGAGGTCACGCTCCTCTGCTGACGCGTTACTCATCAGGAAGTCGCCCATGGTTTCCCAGACCATGTCCATGGAGACATAGACTTCATCGTCAAAGAACGACATGATGGGGTCCTCATCGCCCAGCCGGATTGCGGTGGCCGATTCGTTGAGCGATCCATAGATTTGCAGATCTGAGATGTTCCCGCCGATCATGTCTTCAATGATCGCGGCATCGCTGGCCATAGCTTCGGGGAGCACACCGGTCATCGCCATGGCATCCGCATTGGCCATGGATTCCCACATGTCTGGCTCAACGTCGTCAAACGCTGGGACATCGGAATCTCGGGCACAGCCGGTAAGAACCAATCCGGCAATCGCAGCCGCGGCGACTCCAGCTTTAATGGATCGTGGCATAGTCGATCTGCTCTTTCTTCAGGGTGTCGTGATCAGAGAAGCTACATAGCGGGAATCGTTGGGCCTTGGCTCGGGAGCGCGGCCGTGAATCCTCTACTTCTTACAGCAACTTTCAACCATAGACCGCCGCGGCGTCCAGGTGGTTACACATGACAACGGGTGCCGCACTGTGAGACAGTGCGACACCCGCTATTCAAGGTGTGGTCTATTGAACCTTAGGCAGTCGTTGCTGGTTCTGTAGCCTGGCTGGCGATCTTGGATTCTTCGCCAACCCGAGCGCCGGTCGGGACCTTGCGGTCCGCGCCTTCTTCGGTCACCAGCGGGTAGACACCCGATTCGTCGTGGGTTTCACGACCGGTAACCGGTGGGTTGAAGACACAGGCCATGCGCAGTTCGGTTTCGGCGCGCACGGTGTGTTTCTCGTGGCCATCCAACAGGTACAGGGTGCCGTCCCGCAACGGGTGGACTTCCCCGGTTTCTTCGTTGGTCAGGGTGCCTTCACCTTGGACGCAGTACACGGCCTCGATGTGGTTCTCGTAGTGGAACGTTGAGGTGGTGCCCGCATAGATGACGGTGTCGTGCATCGAAAAGCCAACGCCTTCACGGGCTAGGACGATGCGGCGGGAGCGCCAGGTTTCGGCCGTGACGTCACGCTCGGTGCCGTTGAGGTCTTCTAGCTGAGTTACGATCATGAAAAAGTGTTCCTCTCTTAGGCCTTGGCGGTGTCGCCCAGTACCAGGGTGATCTCTTGTCCGGTGACCTCGCTGACGCAGTCGGCCAGGATATTCAGGCCGCGTTCCAGGACAACCAGGTCGATGTTCAGTGCTGGCATCAGCTTGATGACTTCATCTTCTGGGCCGGAGGTTTCCATCAGCAGACCCTTTTCGAAGGCCTTGGCCGAAATCTTGCCGGCAACGTCGGTGTCGCTGAAGCGCAGTCCGGTCAGCAGGCCGCGGCCTTTGACGGAGGTACCTTCAACTTCGATGGCGATCTTGGTCAGCGCATCTTGGACCATTTCAATGACTTTGACCAGGTGACCGTTCTGGAAGGAGTCATCGGCCCAGTAGCGGCGCAGTGCGGCAGTTGCGGTGACAAAGGCTGGGTTGTGGCCACGGAAGGTACCGTTGTGCTCGCCCGGTGCCCACACATCGAGTTCTGGGCTGAACAGGGTCAGCGCCATTGGTAGGCCGTAACCGGAGATCGATTTGGACAGGCAGACGATATCCGGGGTGATGCCGGCTTCTTCGAAGCTGAAGAACGAACCGGTCCGACCGCAGCCGGCCTGGACATCGTCAACGATCAGCAGAATATCGTGTTCCTTGGTGAGCTCGCGCAGGCCGCGTAGCCATTCGTGGCGTGCGGCGTTGAGTCCACCTTCACCCTGGACGGTTTCGACGATGATCGCGGCTGGTTTATCGACACCGGAGCCGGAGTCTTCTAGGACGCGCTTGAGCCACAGGAAGTCTGGGGTTTCACCATCGAGGTAGTCGTCGTATGGGATCTTGGAGCTGTTGGTCAGGGTCATGCCGGCACCCTTGCGCTTCATGGAGTTACCGGTGACCGACAGCGAACCCAGGGTCATGCCGTGGAACGCGTTGGTGAATGACAGGATGTGCTGACGACCGGTGACCTTGCGGGCCAGTTTTAGTGCGGCTTCGACCGTGTTGGTGCCCGTGGGTCCGGGGAACATGACTTTGTAGTCCAGTCCACGTGGTTCCAGGATGATGTCTTTGAAGGTCTGCAGGAATTCCCGCTTGGCCGGGGTCATCTTATCCATCGAGTGGACCAAGGCATCCGAGCTGAGGTATTCCAGCAGTTCGGTGCGTAGTTCTGGGTTGTTGTGCCCGTAGTTCAGGGCGCCAGCACCGGCGAAGAAGTCGATATATTCGCGGCCTTGTTCATCGGTCAGGATCGAACCGGAGGCTTGGGAGAATACGGTGGGCCAGCTGCGGCAGTAGCTGCGTACTTCGGATTCGGTGGTCTCGAAAATAGTGGTATCCATGAGGATTCCTTTCAGGGGTTTGCTCAGGTTTTTGGGCGCAGCGAAGCTACGCGTCAAAGTGTGAAAAGTAGAGGAAGTTATTCGACGACGGCCAGTTGTGCTTGGGCCTGGCGTTGGCGCAGCAATTCAGGCACTAACGGGCCGATCCGGTGTAAGTATTCGGTGTCGTGACCGTCAGGGTACAGCTCCGGAGTGAAGAGCGGGGTCACGGTGTGGCTGGCTTCGTGGCGTTGGGCCAGTGAAGCAAACATAGCCTTGGATGCGGCATTGTCATCGGTTACGGTGGTCTCGAGGTGTTCGACACCGGTGGTTTCGACCAAGTAGTCCAGCATTCGGCTGGCCAGTCCGCGGCCGCGTGCTGCAGAGTCGACAGCAACCTGCCACACCATCAGCGTGGTGGGCTCATCTGGGCGCAAGAAGCCGGTGATGAATCCCATCAAACGCCCATCGTCGGAAACTCCTACGACGCTGGTGTCAGCGAAATCGCGGCACCACAGCAGGTACTGGTAGGAAGAGTTGAGATCTAGTACCCCGGTATCTCGGGTCAAGCGCCACAGGTCGGCGCCATCGGCCAGCTTCGGCGGCCGCAGATCGATAACGAAGTCAGAATGATTGTTCTCATTGGTGGAACGATGCATGCGCTCTACATTAGCGAACTGGCCGGCCATATCAACCTGCCCAACTCGGCCACTTCGCGCTCAGTGCGCGGAAAAGCGACACCCCAACCTCCCCGCATCCGCATGATGGAGCGGGTTTTAGCCACGCCAGCTGATCAGCTCCTGATCAGTTCAGCGAAATAATTTCGTTATGGATTCGTTATAAGTCTGTTATATTTGAGCGGTGAAAAAGATATCTAGATCACATATGGCGACTGAAGGTGAGGACGGAACACTCCACATCTGCCCATGATCGTCCGACTGCAACATTTATCGTTTGGTCGTGACTAGGCCAAGATTTATCCAGCCGTGCCCTGGTGAGGTCGGCCTAGGCTTTGGGTCGGGGGCACAGTGCGATGTTGGTGGGTCACACTACTGGGAGCGTCTTAGCCTGTCCCTCCCACCTAATACATTGAGTGGTACTTCTCATCTCACGTACCGAAAGGTCCGCTCATTAACAATGAGTCAGCTTAGTTTTCTTGCCCTCGATTTTGAAACAGCTAACCCCGACCAAGCTTCAGTCTGCCAAGTCGGCGTCGCCAAAGTGGTCAACGGAGCCATCGTTGAATCAGACAGCTGGCTGGTCACGCCTCCCACCGGTATCGAGTCGTTTGAACCCAGATTCATTCGAATTCATGGCATCATTCCAAAGCAGGTGCGGCGATCAGGGATCTCCTGGCAAGCGTCCTTGGACCGGCTCCTACGCCTGGCTGATGGCTTACCAGTGGTGGCTCACAACATCTCATTTGATCGGACTGTGTTTCGACGAGCCAGTGAACGGGTGGGAGTCTCAGTTCCATCAACACAATGGTTCGATACTCTGTCTATCGCTCGACGCTTCGTCAAGGCCCCAAACCATCGCCTGCCAACCGTGGCGAAAGCATTAGATTTGCCCGCTTTTCAGCACCATCAAGCCGAAGCTGATGCGATTACATGTGCCCGAATCGCCATCGTGCTGAGTCAGCGCCATCAACTCACGAGCGTCTCAGAACTGTGGCAAAAGCCCACCGCGCGACGCCGTTCACCAGTTCCTGCTCGACGCTTCGTTCGGGTCGGCGATCTCCCCGCACCCAACAGTGAGGCACATCCCGAGCATCCCTTGTACGGTCACCATGTGGTGATCACCGGTGACCTCCATGGTGTGAATCGCGATGATTTCATCGTCAAAATTGCTGAGCTCGGTGCGCAACCTCAATTGAATGTCACGAAGAAAACCACCATGCTTGTGGTTGCCAACCAAGAGCACTTCCCAACGCATTATGACCCTGCTGCGGGTTCGGCGAAGGAAAAGAAGGCCCACGAATACCGTTTGGCCGGTCAGCAGATCGATTTTGTCCCAGCACAGCAAGCCTTGGCAATGCTGGCGACGAACGTCGAAGAACCCGAAGACGTGGTTGCAGACGTGCCGGAGCCGGTGGTTGAATCACCCGCTCTGAAACCCTCTGAGGTCATCCTGCCCACACCCCCTCTCATCAGGCACCAATGCCAGTTGGCACACGTACCAGCAGCAAGCGGCGTGCTGGGGTTCCTGCTCCGATCGTTCGACCAGTAGCGTGGTCATTGGTCGGCGTAGCCGCCGTGTTGGTCTTGCTGTTGTTCATCGGGGCAACCGGAGCAGCGTTGTCCGACGACCCGGATTTCACCCTCGGCACCTGGCTCGTTTCAATCCTTGTGCTCACTCCCATCCTGGGAGCGCCAGGCGCACTGGGATGGTTCCTCTTGCGACGCTATCCACGTCGTTCTTGAGTCAATGCTTGAAGTGGACGAACACTCGCCCGTGGTTCTTGCTGTCCTTTTCGACCCGGTGGTAGCGGGCTTTGATATCTTTGCGCTGCAAGAAGCGTAGGACGCGTTTCTTGAGTGCCCCACTCCCCTTCCCGGGAATGATCTCCACCGTTTTGGCTCGGGTTGCTTCCGCTTCATTGATGATGTCATGCAGCGCTCGGTCGAGGTCGCGGCTCTTGTTATAAATATCGTGCAGGTCTAATTTCAGACGCATCTAGGCCTCCATCGCTCGCACACATACCTATAAACACGCTACTCGAAGCGAGACGTTAGTCTTTGTTAGGATACGACAGCCGGTAGGTCAGCCGAGCAAACTGGCCCACCTGCTCCACACTGATCAGCGTGGCTTGGTCAGATTCGATGCGCTGGCTCAGCAGCGGCGCTCCGGCCCCGAGCGCGACCGGAGCTACCGAGAAAACCATCTCATCGAGTGCTTGTGCCGCAATGAACTGTGACGCTAAGCCTCCTCCGCCGACCACCCAAATATTCCCCTCACCTGCGAGGCGTTGGAGCTCTGGCACTGCATCTGCCACATCACCGGACATGAACTTCACATCAGCATCATCTGGCGCAGGGAGCTGCCTGGTTGTAAAGACGACGGTGGTTGAAGGCATGGTCTCATGCCAGACATTCATGTTCTCAAGTGCGCCGAGCTCATCTAACACCCACTCGTATGTGGTCGAGCCCATGACCTGCACGGCAGCTCGTGGCGGTGCTAGGTCTGGATTGTCGCCGCCTGGCACGACGAATAACCAGTCCAATGAATGTTGCTCGTCAGCGAGGTAACCATCAAAACTCGTGGCGGTTTCATAAATAATCCGTCCCATGCGCTGACGCTAACCCATGGCTGCCAAGCATCGCAATCAGGTTAGCGAGGTAGGCGGGAACGCTCTGATCATCGGGATGTCGGGCGGTGAACACTATTCGGAGCTTGAGGTGTCGTCGGCGTGCTGCTGTGCGACGAGCCGCTCGATGCGGGCTGCTGCCTCTTCGGGGGTTTCGGGGCGATACTCGGGGTCGCGGGCACGGCGTCGATTGCGCACTACCCGCAGCGTCACCCATATCGCGATGACTGCAACGACGATACCTAGCACGACATTTGAGAATGCATCGGCATAGTCGGCTATCAAGTGGAAGTTCTCGCCCAGTAAATATCCGCCCATGATGAGCACGGTGTTCCAGATCAACGAACCAAGCGTGGTGAAGAGCGCAAAGAGCCAGAGATTCATCCGCTCAAGACCAGCGGGAATGGAGATCAACGACCGAAAGATCGGGATCATTCTGCCGAAAAAGACAGTCCAATACCCGTATCTGAGAAACCAGCGTTCGGTGCGTGCTACATCATCAATATCCACCAGGGGCATGACATAGGCCGCCCGATAGAGCCGCCGTCGACCAAACCAGGCGCCGAGGCCGTAGAGCACGAGCGCACCCGTGACCGAACCGACTGTCGCCCAGAAAATGGCCTCAGCGGGGGTGAAGGCGCCATCGGCCGCGGTGAACCCTGCCAGGGCGAGCATAATCTCTGAGGGGATCGGTGGGAAGATATTTTCTACCAGCACTGCTATCGCAACGCCGATCGGGCCCAGGGCCTCCATGATGGCCACCACGATGTCACCGAGCCAGCCGTAGGAGACATCCTGGGGCGCAGCCCCGGCATCGCTCTGGGTAACTACGACAAGCTCAATCATCGTTTTATATTATGCCCTACCGCCACGGAAGTTCCGCTCATCAGTTGGCAAGCACAAGGGCGCGCCCTGAGTGAGACAGCTTTCACGATAAATACGTAAACAATCCGTGCGGTCAGCTGAGCCTTACCGACCCTCGAAGAATACGACAAGCAATAGCGCAGAGTCGACCATACGCCCTGGTCACGAGTCCAGAGATTGTTCACTCAAACTGTCCTACTCCCCTCGGGTGGATGGGTGTCACGCCAGCACCGAATGCCGCTATGTTCAAGGTCGTTGTGAGTTTCCTATGATGGGGGACACGGATGGCTTTCCGTTCCGATCTGGAAGGAGCATCCAACATGCTCTTGAGCGTCAATCTCTTCATGACCCTTGACGGGGTGAATCAAGCACCCGGCGGCCCAGACGAAGACACGCGCGGCGGGTTCACCAACGGCGGCTGGCTGATGTCTGTGTTCGATGAGGGATGCGGGCAAGCAGTCTCCCGCTGGTTCGAACAATGCGGCGCGCTCTTATTAGGGCGCAAAACCTATGATTCGTTTGCTTCGCACTGGCCTCAGGTGACAGACCCGGACGATCCGGTCGCCGGGCTGATCAATAACAGCACAAAATACGTGGTGACGTCCTCTCCGGTAGGTGAGGTGTGGTCTGATACCACCACGGTGCTCGGTGAAGACTTTCTCGACGAGATCGCTCGGTTCAAGGGCGTGACCCACGATAAAGAGCTGCAAGTCCACGGCAGCATTCAACTGGCGCAAATATTGCACCAAGCGGGACTGGTGGATGTATACCGCTTTTTGATCGCGCCGGTGACTGTCGGGCCAGGTTTGGGGATTTTCAACGAAGGCGGCCCCTCCTACAACATGCACGTGGTCCACGGTGCGGTGACCAGCAACGGAGTCTTCGACGTTGAAATGACGCCAGCAGATTTCGAAAGCCGCAAAACGGTCAGCCTTGAAGATGGCAAAGAAGTCGTGATTGATGCGGAGCGGAAAGACCCCGAGGCATGATCATCCTCGCGGGGTATGTATACGTCAATTCTTCCGAACGAGACCGATACATCACTGCGTTCATGCACTACACGAAGCGCACGCGCCAGGCCCCCGGTTGCCGCGATGTGGCGATCAGTCCAGATCCAGTTGATCCCACACGAGTCAATATATTTGAACTGTGGGATTCAAAAGGCCAGATGGAAAGGTACCGGGTGCAAACCGTGGTGCCCAATTCCGGGGTCGAGATCCATGGCGGGACGCTGCAGGAATTTCTGATCGAGTCTGTCCGGAATCCTTTCGATCCTCACACCAAGAAGGAGTAGCCATGGCGGTCACCGCGAACCTGAGCATCTCACTGGACGGGTACTACACCGGCCCCAGTCCCAGCTCCTTACATCCCTTAGGCCACGGCGGCGAACCGTTGCATGATTGGTTCGCCCATAACGGCACCTCTCGACACCAGTTGAGTGCCAGCGATATTCTCGCCGAGGAGCTGGAACGCCTGGGCGCGATGGTCATGGGTCGAGATAGTTATGATCATGCTCAGGCGGAGTGGGGTGACAGTCCACCATTCGAGGTACCGGTCTTCGTGGTTACGCACCGCGCTCACCCCGACGATGTCCGCGATGGCACGACTTTTCACTTCGTGACCGACGGGTTTAGTGCCGCATTAGCTCGAGCCCAGGAATCTGCCGGACCCAAAGATGTCGTGTTGCACGGGGGTGGGCCAATTCGGCAGGCGTTACGCAACGGAAGCTTGAACCAGTTGCAATTGCATATCGTGCCGATGCTGTTGCGCAGCGGACGCAGCCTGTTCGAGAGTCTGGGCTACGGAACCATCAAGTTCGACCAAGACCGTGCTGTCGCCGGGCGCCAGGTGACGCATCTTCGATACAGAGTCCGCTACGGCCACTTCTCGGGCACAGCGGATCCGTTTTCTGCACGGTAAAAACGCCGATGCAGAGCTTGTCACTGTGGTGGCTGGGTCCGTCGCTCTGAGCCCTTTCGTACCGCTTTGGGGCCGCGTCCCCTGGAGGCGAGTTCAGCCACCAGGTCCTCTTCGGCATTGATGCCAGGTTTGATGCCGCCGGGGATCCGGAGCAGGAAGACCAGACCGAGCAACCACCACAGCCCGAACATAATATAGGTCGGAGTATCAAGGTCAGCCGGCATGCCAGGTACATAAAGCGACAGCAATCCAATAGTCAGAATCACGGTCGCGACACCGACGACGATCCCCAGTGTATTGTTCCGCTGGCCACCAATCCGCATGGGGCGTTTCATGTTCGGCTCTTTCTTGCGCAGCATCAAGAACACGACCGATACCAGGATGTAGGTAATCACGATCGAAGGCGAACCGGAATCCACCAGCCAGACCATCATCTGTTCCCCGAAGAACGGTGCGATGATCGACAGCCCACCGATGAACAGCAGTGCGTTGACCGGAGTCTTGTGTTTGGGGTGGAGCTTAGCGAACCAGGTGGGCAGCATTCCAGAGTGGGCCATGGCCCAGATCAGGCGCGAGGCACCAATCAGGAAAGCATTCCAGGAGGTCAGCAGACCGGCCAGCCCGCCTGCGACCACCACATTTGACCAAAATTCGTTCCCCGCTAGGACTCCCATAGCGTCAGCCGTCGCTAGGTCGAAGTCTCCCATCTCGGCCGCGGGCAACGCTGAGGAGGTCGTCAAAAGGATCGTGACGTAGAACAGCCCTGCCATGGCAACTGAGAACACCACCAGGCGTCCGATGTTCCGCGGTTCGATTTTGACCTCTTCTGCGGACTGCGGGATCACATCGAAACCCACGAACATGAATGGCACGACAACCAGAACAGTGATGATGCCCGCGCTACCGCCGGTGAACAGCGGGTCCATATTCCCCCGGTCCCCTTCCATCAGGGACAGTACAACCAAGGCGAGCGCCATGACGATGACAAACAGCACGATAGAGGTCTGGAAGAAACTGGCCTGTTTGATGCCGCGGATATTCAGCAGGGTCAACAGGATGGCGGTGACAACACCGATCAGCGCCCAGATGAGATGCACTTCGAAATCGGCCACGGTCCACAATGGGATGGAATTGACCTGCGGAATGATGTAGGCAATGGTGCGGGGGATGGCGACCGCTTCAAATGCCACCACCGAGATATAGCCTCCGACGATCCCCCAGGATCCGATGAAGGCTAACCGCGGCCCGAAACCACGTAAGAGATAATTGTGCTCCCCGCCTGCCAGGGGCATTGCGGAAACCATCTCAGAGTAGACCAGCCCCACCAGCGCCATAATGCCAGTCCCGATAACGAAGGCCGATACCGCGCCCAACGTGCCGGCGTCGCTAAGCCAGCCGGCGGTCAAGGTGACCCAGCCGAAGCCGATCATCGCTCCGAAGCCAATGAAGAAGACTTCTAGAGAGCCCAAACTTCGTTTGAACCGGTCTTCAACCGATGGCGTGGGGTGCTGTGCTGCTTCCTGAGTCATCTCGGTTCCTCATCTCCGTTTTACGGGGGCAGTGTGAGCTTCGAGTACCTCGACCTACCGAGGTAGTTGTGACGTTACTCACAGCATCCTGAGTGGTCAAGCAAATAATTTTGTTTTCGCCGTGCTTCCTTGCTCATCACCCCGCGGTTACAAACTTCACCAGCTCTTCCACCATGGGCTCGACTTCCCATTCGTGTTGGGCACCCGGTACGACCCGCTGCTGCGCGTGAGGTACGGCCCGGACGATCGCGTCTGTAGCGCGATTCATGACCTCGAATGTGGACTCCCCTACCATCGTGAGGAGTGGCATTGTGAGTCCACCGATCAAGGTCTGCAGTGGTGCGGAATGGAACCATGCTAATGCTTCAGCATCAGCTCGCATGCTTTGGGCGTTAGCGATCATTAGGTCCCAGATCGGAGACGCTCTTAATTCCGCTTGATAATTGGGTGGCATGTCTTTGGTGAATTGGTCTACTGCGCCGGCGTGATCACTGGCATCAAGTAGCTCGATAAAATCGGCCGCCCAGGACTGTACCTCTATGGAAGGACCGATGAGAGGCACTTCCCACAGGGCAAGACCGGTGACCGGCAAACCAACTGTGGCCGCATATAATGCTATGGCGGAGCCGGAAGAGTGACCACACAGCGCAGCAGAACCTCCCACGTGTTTCAGGATGGCCCGCAGTATTGAGATTTCTTTGGCTAGGGTCACCGGTGCAGAGCCCGTACTCTCACCCAAACCGATGCGATCGTAAACTACAGTTGTCACCCCGTGGGTGGCGACTAGCTTGGCTGTGGGAGGGACTGTCGGATCGATGGCTCGAAATGATCCCGCACCAGGAATGAAAACAAGGGGTGGACCTATGCCGCGCACCTCGAACGTGATGGTATCGCCCTGCTCGGTCGTCAGCTGCTGGTCCACGATAGACCCCTTAGGGGTTCGGTCTTGTACGTGACAATAAACCTGACACCGGGCTGAGTCAAGAAAAATTTCAGTCATCCGAGTTGATGGCGTCGGCGAGCTCGGCCACCGCTTTCGCTACCGCAGCGCCGTGCATTTCCGGGTCGTTATGGTCTGCATCAACAACATGCTCTGCCACCAGGTTGTCGGCGGCCTCGGCGACCTGCGCGCTGAGCTCAGTGGGCACCACCGAATCGTATTCCGCCCGGATGACAGAAATCGGCACTTGGGTGTCCCGGACGTGTTCAACCACGGGGAATCGGTCACGCAAAATGAGGCCTACCGGTAGCCACGGATAATGATGCCGACCGACATCGGCTAATTCCGTAAATGGCGAGCGGAACACCGCACCGGCGGGTGGGCGTTCGGCCAACAACGCCGCGATGACTCCCCCACCGATGGATTCGCCAAAATAAATCGTTCGATCCGGCGGGAAACCGAGCTCCGCCAGAGCGTCGAGCGCTGCATGGCCGTCTTGGATCAGGCCGTGCTGACTAGGCCTGCCCGGGTTGGTACTGTAACCGCGGTAATCCATAAGCAGCACCGAAAACCCCTCGGCTTGCAACTGCTCTGCAAGTCCGACCCGATTATAGCGATTGGCGGCATTGCCCGGCGAGACCAAGACGGCCAGCTCCCGATCTTGCGATTCTGAGGCAGGGGGCGCGAAGTAAGCATCGAGTTCGAGACCATCGGCAGTATGCAGGGTGACATCTTGACCTCCGGCCAGTACTTCACCGGCTGGTGGCACCGCTGAGGTATCGGGAAAATAAATCATCGAACGCTGTAATGCCCATATCAAGCCAACCACCACCGCCACAATTACGATTAGGACGGCTGCCACGCCAAGAATCCGGGCACCAGGCTTCCTGGTCTCTGCCGGTTTTTCGGGTGCAGCCATATACCCATGGTGGCAGCACCCGCCGGCTGACTTCAACGAGTCAGCACTAGGTTCTAGATGCCGCAAGAGCCGCCACGGCTAATAAGCCAGCCATGAGTAGCGCCATGGCCGTATAACTCCCGAAGACTGTGGCAAGGGCTGGGCCTGAAACGGGCGCTAACGCACCGAGCGCGGTCATGGGAGCACTCAGGGTCGCATTAATCTGGGCAAAGTTTGTGGTGCCCCAGCGGTCTGCGGCCGCCGTGGCTTGTAGCAGCGTATGACAGCCGCGTGCCGCACCGGCCAGCACCGCCAACGAGATGAGCAACCAGGCAGGTTCAGGTACGACTGCTACAGCGACCAGGCTGATTGCCCCGACGCCATAAATCAGCATCATACGTTGTGATGGGGACGTCTTGCGGGATAGCGGGGCATATCCCAGCCGACCGATCACCTGCCCGGCACCCACCAGCCCTAAAGCCACTGCTGCGGTGGAATACGGTAAACCCCGTTCTAGCAGCAGGGGCACAATGTTGATGGTCACGGCAAAGAGTGCAAACGCAGCAACAGCCATCACGACTGCTAACACAACGAACCGCGGTGAACGGGTCACAGCACGCACCGCATGCTTATTGCCAACCTGACTAGCACTTGTAGAGCTTGTCACCGAATCAGTCCATCGACCGTTGAGAAAGAATATGTGCAGGGGCACCGTGACGACTCCGAGCATCACCGCCATGATTGCATAACTGACTCGCCACCCGAACTGGTCGATCAGATACGCGACGATCGGCGCGAAAATCGTGGAAGCGAAACCCGCCACCAAGGTCAACGTGGTCAGCGGGCGGATGCGCTGTGGCCCGTACCAACGGGTGATAACCGCAAACGCCGGTGGGTACAGCACCGCTGACTGCGCCAGCCCCGCGATAAGCCAAGCGATATAGAACCACACGAGATTTGGTGACCAGGCCACCATGAGTAGAGCAACGACCCCGATGAGACTGCCGACGGTCATCAACCGACGAGGTCCGCTGACATTCAACAGCTTGCCAACCCGCAAGCCGGCGATCGCTGAGACGATAAGCCCAAAGGTCAGTGCTGCAGTGATGGCGGTGTGGCTCCACCCGGTGTCATCGGCGATGGGTGGCACTGCCACCGGCAGTGAATAGTAGAGCAGCCCCCAACTGGTGGTTTGGGCGATACATAGGGCCGTTAAGCCACCACGCGGACGATCTTGCATAGCCGCTACGTGGTCCTCCCCGTCGATGCTGGCACGTCAGCCGTGCTCGGATTTGCTCAGCATGGCATAGGGAGGAAGATGGTTGGTGAATTCTCTCGGTCCGAAGGGTGAACGGTCGGGAAGCTAGAAATCTACTGAGTTGAGCTCGTATGTCGGGTTCTGAAATGCTCGATCGTTTTGACGACCGCCCCAACGGCAAAGGCCGCAAAGACGGTACCTTCCCGAACGTTTTCGAGTCGCTGCAGCAAAATCAATGACATCACCGCGGAGATGACCACCAGCGACCAGTCCACCAGCTGTTTCATAGTGCCAAATCGCACTGTGGTGACCTGGGTTAGTGCCATGACCAGGCCTTCCCCGGGTAAATAGAGCAGCTTGGGTTGGATTTGGATGTAGACCCCAATGCCGAGGATCAGCGCACCGATGATGGTGACCACCCATTGCATGAGATAGTGATCGGGTTGCACCCAGCTGGTGAGATACACCGATAGATCGATCAGCGTGCCAAAGAGTACCGCGATGGGCAATTGTACCAGTTGGAAGGCTTTGAACCGCCGGCGCAGAATAAGCATCTGAAGAAGGACGAAAGCGATGTTCATGACGATGGTGACAGAACCGACGGTCCACATCGTCGCTGCGTCGAGCACTGCCGGAATCGTTGAGATCGGTGAGGTCCCAAGCTGGCCGTGGATGCTCAAAGCAATACCAACTGTCATGACCCATATGCCGAATAAGAAGGTCAGCCAGCGTCGCAGCAACCCGGCAGCACGGACTGGTGCAATCTGATCGCTTCCGGTTTTCGAGGTCGTGGCGTGACTATCCGAAGGGTTCTGGGTCATGTGTTTTCTCGCTTCTAGCTCTACTCAGCTCACCCGGAAGAGCACCCCCTCTACTGTACTGCGAATGGTGGCGCAGTCAGGAGTCGAGTTCGGCGGCTTCAAACGAGACCGCTCTGGCAGCCACATCGCGGGCATAGGCCATCGACTGGTTATAGGTAGTCACCGCGCGCACCCAGTCATCATCAACCGTCAGGTCCTCGCTGCTGTCACAAAGATAAACGGCAGCGGTCAGGACTGCATCGTCGATTTGCTGCGGATTGGTCTCACCATCACGGTTGCCGTCTACGGCATAGCGCTCCCAAGTCTCGGGGAGAAATTGCATGGGTCCCACTGCTCGGTCCCACTCATCGTCGCTATCGAGTTCCCCATTATCGGTGTCTTCGATCGCCATAACACCCTCAGAGCCATCAAGCACCGGACCAATAATGGCCGGTTGCGCTACCCCATCGGCGTCCAAGCCGGCCCCGCCGATACTGGCGTGCGCACTTTCCACCGACCCCACGCCGGCCAGCGTATTCCAACCCATATTGCATTCGGGATGGGTTTCGGCCATCCGCAGGGCAGCCCCGGCATAGGCCGCCATGGCACGCCGTGGGATGGCATTGTCGGACGCGGTTTCTTCAACCCACTCGGCATCAGCCAATTCAGCGATCGGTACACCCTCGGTGGTCTCGGCCTGCTCGTCTGATTGCGGCGGCATGAGCTGCTGCGGAGCCTCGGGCGGGCCAGTGGCCGGATCCGCCTCCTCAGTAGTGGCACACCCCACCAACATCAAGGCAGGCAGCATCGCGCCGACCAAGAAGCGTAGCGGTCGATGAATGTGATGCCCGGTAGTGCTCATAATGCTGTCCTCTCCAGAGCTTTAACATATCCGTTGTCTCTGGGCATTCCGGGGGCCACGCAGCATTCGTGCGATTGTGACCTAAAGTTCTGACCCAATTGGCGATGCCCAAAGCAGAAAGGACTACCCTAAAGGACGTGAACAGTCCTAATTCTCCTCGCGCATCAGCTTCCACCGGTCTGCTAATCATCCTGCTGTGTGCCATGGGGGCCGGACCGCTTTTCAACTACGGCATCTCCGTATCCTCAGCTCTCATCATTGAGCAACTCGGTATCACCGCCGGTCAGTTAGGACTTATTGTCACCGTAGTCTTCGCGGCGGCTGCGGTGTCCAGCATCTGGTTGGGCAACCTCGCCGACAAGATCAGCGCTCGCAGTCAGATGCTCATTATTTTTGTGGGCACCGCAGTGGCGTTGGTGGTTGCAGCCTTCGCGCACAGTTATTGGTTGCTACTCGTGGCCGCGGTGCTCGCTGGACCTGCCCAAGCGATCTCCAATCCCACCACCAACCGGGTGATTATCCGAGCCGTGCCGGCACATAAGCGCACCGGCTGGATCGGGGTCAAACAATCTGGTGTGCAAGCCTCACAATTGTTTTCGGGGCTGTTCTTCCCCGCAGTTGCCCTTGCGCTCGGCTGGACCGGTGCAGCACTTGGGGGTGCGCTGGTCAGTATCGCATTATGGCTCATTTCGTTGAAGTACGTGCCCGCGCCGACTCGCTCGGCGCAGCGCGAGTCCGCACCGCAACCCGAGCCTCCAGAAGTCACCGTCGATACCGGCCAGATGTCAGCGGTATCCACCAAAGATAAGATGCCCGCAGTGGTGTATTACTTCGCGGTGATCGCAATGTTCTCCGGCATGGGAATGCAGGCCACCAACGTCTACTTGCCCCTGTTTGCGGTCCAAGAATTGAACTTCTCACTGGTCTTAGGCGGAGTCGCTGCAGCTGTCTCCGGTGTCATCGGCGTGGTCTCTCGCCTGGCATGGAGTCGCCGGATGCAGGCCGGCGCCCAGCCGTCGAAACTGTTGATGCTCATCAACGCTGGTGCTCTGCTGGGTGTGCTGGCGTTCCTTGGCGCCGCGTCTTGGCAAGCACCCGCCCTATTGTGGACCGGTGCCGCACTCCACGGTATTACCGTGCTAGGGGCCAATGTGGTGATCAATGCGGGTCTACTGCAGATCGTCCCCGGAAACAAAATTGGTGCCGCGTCCGGGCTCAATTCGATGGGCATGTACGCCGGGTTCGCGCTCGGGCCACTGATCATGGGCCTGCTCCAAGATGTCACCCAGTCCTTCACTGTTGGCTGGATCTTTGTCGGCGTATCGTATGTATTGTGCGGTGTGGTCACCGTGCTGTTATACCGCCGCACTCGTGCGAAGGGGAATCCGTGATGCTGATCAAAACAACTCATGCGCCACGTTGGGCACGTGCAGCGATGCTGTTCATCCCGGCCGTTTGGCTGGGACTGATTATCGGTATTTCCTTTCTCGAAGCACCACTGAAATTTACTGCTCCCGGAATTACTATCCCGCTGGGATTAGGGATCGGTCGGCGCGTTTTCCTCGCGATGAATATCGTTGAGGCCGCGCTCGGCGTGTTCCTGCTCATTGCGCTGATCACGCTATGGCGCAATCACCGGTATCAAGAGCTGCCGAACTTCAACAAGATGCGCTTCTGGAGCCTGGTGGCCCTGGTGTTGCTCTTGATCAAAACAGTAGTGATTCGACCGCTGCTAGCAGTCCACACCGACCGGGTTCTTGCCGGAACCTTCGAGGGTGGGTCTTCCACACATTATTACTACATTGGCGTAGAAGTCCTGCTCGTGATTGTACTAGTAGCGCTGATGATAGTTGCGATGCGTGGGCTCCTGCCACCCACCGCCGATGTTGCCGGTGTGGTGCCGCATGAAAAGACCGCTGCCGATGAGTAAGGCGGCGGCCAGGGTAGACGTTAGAGTCCGCTGAGGCTGAACAGGCCTAACATCAAAGCCCCAGAGACCACGGCATATCCGGTGATGCCGATGCCCTGCCAGACCAGCACACCGGCCCGAGAGCAGCCGAACCCGACGAGCGTGACAGCAATCAGGTGGCTGGGAACGAATAGCATGCCAAAAATAGTGACGCCAGGAATACCGTAGCGGTCGAACAGCCTACGGACTCGCTGTTGTCTGGTAGTCAAAGCCTCCGGTTGCGGGGTGGGCGCTGCACCGCCACGGCGTGCCAGCACTGCGTCTCGGGTGCGGCCCGACAACAGCGTCAGTAGCGCGATGATCGCTAGGTTGCCGACGATCGCCATGATCACCACGGCCCAGATGGGGATGCCCGCGACCGAACCGATCACCACCGCACCATAGTTTTCGACAAACGGCACCATGGCCGCGAGCGCGACTCCCAGGAACTGGATGGCTTCTGGCAAACCGAGGACAAAGTTTTGGAGTGATTCAATGAAATTGTTCATATCCTCTAGTTTTCCGGGTCTCCCCTTTTCTAGGTAGTGGCATCTCGTCATGACTTCCCGTGACACTTTTCAGTGAAATCCATGACAGTTGTCATGGTCCTAAACTAAATGGTGTGACCTCATCAAAGCTGCGCCCCAGCGGCCAAGTGCCAGTGAGCCCGGCCGCATCCGACCGAGCGGATACCTCAAGCCGGGATATTACGCTGACCTGGTGGTACACGTTTTTGAGTATTGCCGGCATATCGGTCTTCTTGCTCGTGGTTGCCGCCCTCGTTGTCTCTTCGCTCATCAATCGACTTGAAGGCAATACCTGGCAAGTCGTTGTAGTACTTGTGCTGTTCATAGGCAGCAGCGTGGGCAGCGTGTATGCCTCTTGGCTCATGCGAACGGGCTACGGGGCGGGCTGGCCGCGTCGCTCGGTCACCCTCGGCGTCCTGGCGTTGCCCGCACTGAGCTGGGTTGTCACGTTAGTTATCCCTGGCGCGGTATTCTATGGTGCTATCCCCCTGTGGATCACCTTGAGCATTCTGTTGGCGCTTATTCCCCGGTCACACCGTTGGAGTGTGACCGCAGCAGGTCTAGTCCTCATTGCCCTCCACGGGTTAGTGAACCCCGGTGCCCCAAGCTTTTTCGACCGTGGATTGCTGTTCGGCTTGATAATGTACATTCTCTTCGTCCCATCCACTTTTCTGGTCTCCGGCTGGTTATGGCATTTGATCACCCGCCTGGACGAGGCACGCACGATGAGCAGTCAATTGGCCGTCGCCCGTGAGCGGCTCCGCTTCGCTTCGGACCTGCACGACATCCAGGGCCATCATCTGCAGGTCATCGCACTGAAGGCCGAGCTGGCTGAACGGTTACTGGCCGCACCCAGCGAAGACCACCGAGCGGCTGCACAAGAAGCGATCGCCGAGGTCAGGTCACTCGCCGAAGAAGCACAGACTGAAACGCGCCAGCTTGTGCGAGATTTGCGCGTGGTGTCGCTGACTGAAGAATTGAAAAATGCCAAGGACGTGTTAGAGGCAGCTGACATCCCCACCGAGGTTACGACCGAAGCCAAGATGGATGCTGCCGCGAGCACCGAGGTTAGTAGACTCCTCGGTCTGGCAGTACGCGAAGCGACCACGAACATCTTGCGGCATGCTGATGCCACCGAGGTCCGCATTCAGCTCTACAGCACCCAGCAGGCACTGCATTTAGATATTCATAATGATGGTGTCACTCCCAGCGCGACGAGACATCCCGGCACTGGCTTAGACGGGCTACGGGCCCGGTTTCGCGCCGCGGGAGGCAGCATTCATACGCGGCAAGAGGCTAATACATTTGCGCTACAAGCCGTGTTACCTAGCCCCACTCGGGAGGCCACATGATTCGCGTACTCATAGCCGACGACGAGACCATGATCCGCACTGCCATGGAAACATTGTTGGGCATGGAAGAAGACATCGAGATCTTGCCGGGTGTAGCTGACGGGCGCGCAGCCGTTCGTGCGGCTCAAGAACTGCAACCCGATGTGTGCATTTTGGATCTAGAGATGCCCGAACTCGATGGTGTCGAAGCGGCCCAGGAAATCGCACGAACCGTCGCGACAAAAGTCATTATTTGCACGCGTCATGCTCGGCCCGGTGTCCTACGCAGAGCGCTGGCTGAAAAAGTCGCAGGGTTCGTACCGAAATCCACGCCGGTCGAGCGATTGGCCGATGTGATTCGGGAAGTCATGGCGGGACGACGGTATGTTGACCCAGATATTGCCGCCACCGCGCTGACTGCGGCTCAATGCCCGCTGACCGACAGGGAGCTGGATGTTCTCCGTGCCGGACGAGATGCGCCCACGGTCGCCCAAATAGCAGACCAACTCAACCTCGCCCAGGGTACCGTCCGGAATTATTTATCTACGGCCATGCAGAAACTCGGCGTGAGCACTCGCACTGAAGCTTCCCAGTACGCTTGGGAACAGGGCTGGATCTAAGAGTGTCCAAGGCACAAAACGGCCGTGATGGCGCAGCCCCTGTTGGGTCCGCTGCCATCACGGCCGTGTGTTCTTGAAGTTATGCTTGTCGGTTAGCGTGCGGAGACGAGCTCTTCCTCAGCGACCCGGTCAGTCGCGTTGTTGCGGTACGGGGAGCCTGGGAGCAATGCGTCGATGCTGAATTTGCCAGCGCCACGGACGGCAAGGAGCAGCAGGCCAGCAGCCAGAGCAAGCACAAGCTCATAGCCGCCGTTTTCGATGAATAGTCCAGCTTGAACGTGGACCAGAGCAAAGGCCGCCAGCTGGACCAAGACATTCAAGATTGCCACGACCGGAGTCAGCAGGCCGATGAGGACGAGTACTCCCCCGACGAGTTCGGCTGAGGCTGCGATAGCGGAAGTCACCCTCGGAGCGGGGATGCCCATGTCTACGAATGCTGCGGACGTACCAGCTAGCGTCCATTCATTGAATTTCTGCCAGCCGTGGGCAATGAGGATGACACCCAGTGCGATACGGGCCAGCAGCAGGACGATGTCGTCGAGGATTGGATATTTCTTTGCAGGGTTCAAAAGTGTTTGCATGACCGATAGCTTGACACGGAAAGTCATCGGTCGCAAACCAGCGCGATGTGAACTTGATCATGCGAGTCGAGGTGCACTGGCGCGGCAACAGGGCCCAGTAGCGCTCAAATTCGTTGCAAAACATGAGGGTTATTGCAATATTGAAATACTTTGGGACAGCTCCACCGACAGCGGCGATCTACACTCGTGTGACGAACGCCCTATAGGTGAAATTATGGGTCGACGGTCGGCGGGACCCGCTCCTGCAAATCTGACCACGACATCTCGACGATGTGTGAGGAAGCTTCACCGCGAGGTTTTTCGCTGCGGATTCGCTGCTCATAAGCCAGCTGCAGTTCATCAATGAGGTCCGCGACGGTCACACCCGGGACCGCATCATCGACGGCACCAACCGTGGCGGGATCTAAGGGCAGTTGAATGGCCTGATACACATCTGTGAGCACGGCACGAACCGGCTCCGCATTTTCCACCACGAGGCTGGTGGAAAATAACCAAGCGCCTTTAACCACGCGCTGTGCGGTACCGGCGAGCTTGATTCGGTGGCTGGAACTGAGCACGGCATGCACGGAGTATTCCCCAGCACAATATTCATCGGGAATCTCCCCGACCGCGGCATTCACGCCCAGGCCATGAAGCACGCTCGTGAACAACTCGCCAAAGTACTCGAACCGCTTGCGGAACCCGAACATCGCATCGGCTTCAGGTTGAATATGGTCGATGATCAACGAGCCGTGATGGTAGGCGGCTGCACGACCGCCGACTTTTCGCACGATTGGTGTAAAGCCATGGGCTCGACTCTGGTCCTGCGCGGCTTCGTAACCGGGCATACGAGTATCCTGTTGTCCGAACGATACGGTGGGCTCCGGGCGGTATAGCCGGACGAGTGGCCCCGTTATGTCCCCGTGTTGGACCGCTCGTAGCAGCGTGGTGGAGTAGGTCAGATCTTCTGCCACACCCAAGGTGGTGTCTTGTTCTACCCAGGTGAGTGGTGTCGATGTCATCGAACTCCTCCTCCACGTTGATCCTTGTCAGTGTGGCATGCATACGAACGTATCTGTCGGCTGATCTCTGCAACACTCTATCCGCTCTGCCCCACTCCCCTGCGAGTTCTGCAAATCAGCGAGTACTGCCACCGTTAGACTCGCTCGACAGAAGCTGGCTGGCCAACTGTGCGACTAACGCCGCGAACACCGGTTCCGTGTCTTCGGCAGAGCCTTCAAAGTGCCCGCCAAGTTCCAGGGTGATGAAACCGTGGATGCTAGACCAGGCGAGCATCAGCGCAGTTGCAGCGCCATGAACCCCTTCACCCTGTTCAGCTAACGCTGAGCGCAGCGGCTCCAAGACTTGCTCCGATGCATCGAGCACCGGACCAGGCGCTACGTTTGGACGCAGTTGCGGATACAGCTGCAACACCGATTCATTGACTCGACGAGCCGGTTCGATCGTTTCCTCGGGTGCCGCATACCCCGGGATGGGCACTCCATAGATCAGGGCCCAGTCATAAGGGTGCTGCAGCGCCCAGTCTCGCAGCGCTTGAGACCAAGTCTGCAACTGGACTTCAGGAGCAGGATCGGCACGCTGACATGCCGCACCGACAGCATCGGCCACATCATGAAAACTTTGCAGAATCAGCCGGGTGATGAGTTCATCCCGGCTAGCGACATACCGGTAGATGGCAGACGAGACCACACCAAGTTCTCGAGCGATAGCACGCAGGGATAACTGCGCGGGCCCAACACTCTTGAGTTGCTCACGAGCAGCCGTCAGGATCCGCTCCTGCATTTCCGCATGCGCCAGTTCCCGAGCAGTGCGGGGTGCTGTGGCCTGTAAGTTGTCCATGCTTCCATTCTGCAATAAGAGATCACCGATCACAATTGTGAGCACCGCTCTTGATTTCCACTTCGATCACCTGCCATACTTATTTTCGAGAGCACCGCTCTCGCTATGAGCTTCTGAGGAGTAGCCATGACAAACCTTCCTCCATCCACTGGTCCGCTACGCGTTGTGCTGGGTGCAGGGCCCGCCGGCAGAGCCACCGCTACCTATCTCCAGCGACAAGGGGCACGTGTGATCTTGGCAAGCCGCTCAGGGATTGGTCCCGCAATAGAAGGCGTGGAACGAGCCCAAGTCGATGCCACTGACGCGAGCGCACTGACCGACCTGATAGAAGACGCAAAAGCCGTCTATAACTGCATGAATCCGGCCTCTTACACCGACTGGGCAAGCCAATGGCCGCCAATTCATCAGGCACTAATGCAGGCCGCTCAAGCAACGGATGCGGTCCTCGTTACAATGTCGAATCTCTACATGTACGGTCCGCTCGAACGCCACGAAGCGATCACGCCAAATACCCCAGAGAATCCACAGGATCTCAAAGGCACGCTACGAGGTCAGATGGACCGTGAGACGTTGCAGGCTCACGCGGACGGCCGATTACGGGCCGTAGTGGTGCGAGCTTCCGATTTCATCGGACCCGACGTGGGCGCCAACGGGCATGCAACTCGAAACATGCCCGCACTACGGAAGGGACGACGGGCCTGGGTACTGGGAAGCGCAGATCAACCACATTCGTGGACAGCGATCAATGACGCTGCCAAGACGTTAGCGACGGTGGCCCAACGACCGGATACCCATGGGCGGGTATGGTTTGTGCCAACCAGTCCCCCGGTGACGCAACGTGAATTGGCCGCTGCAAGCGCGGAGGCACTGCAGGCCCCACCCGCCAAAGTATCAACCATGCCGCACGGGCTGATGAGAGTTATCAGCCGGGTCAACCCCATGATGCGCGAACTTATGGCGGTGTCGTATCAGTTCACCGGTCCGTGGATCATCGATTCCTCGACCACGACTCAAACGTTGGGAATAGAGCCAACCAGCTGGGAGAGGCTTGTGTATCAGTCAGCCCACGGCAACGCTTAGCCTGTACGAGGTTCGCTGCGTCGCGTCAAGATCAGCGAGAGCACCAAGCACAGCCCCCAAAAGAAGAACAGCGGGTCCCACAGCAGGGCGTGGCCCAGGATGACTGACCTGTCGTACGCAGCAGTTGGAGCCACCCATCCGGCCAGCATCGTCATGGCAGTGATCGCGTAGAGACCGCCGTAGATCACCAGACCGAGACCACCAACCCAACTGATGAGGCGCCAGAGTCGGCGACCACCGAGCTTGCCGTATTCGACCAGCACCGGAATGACTGCTGCTGCGCTTTTGATCAAGCCGATACTCAGCAGCACAACCAAGGTTTGAAACGGCTGGTGAAGTTGGCTCACCACAGCCCACTGGCCAACAGTATCTAGAAGCCAGGAACCGCCGAAGGCCCAGTAGAAACTCCACCCCGCATGGACTAGCCCCAGCACCATGGCGGCCCAGAGGAATCCCCTCCCGATTCGAACCGCGCGTTTTTGCATGACTACTCAATACATTCTGATTATGTCGCCTTTAGTCGGTGGCTGGCTGTTCACGCGGCAACAGTCGCTTCACAGCGTCGCTGAAGGTCAGCATGCCAATGAACTTCGAACCATCCATCACCACGGCAAGTTGTTCGCCCCGCTGTCGCATGGTAGCTAGTGCTTCGTGGACCGGTGTACCCGCAGGAATTGCTAATGCTGGACGCGCTAGATCGCCCACGGTCCGGTCTGCGGGTTCTAACAACGTGTCGCGAACGTGCACCACGCCCGGGTTACTATCTTCACCTCGCACCAGAATGCGTAAATGGCCAGACTCCATGGCTGCCCGCTGCAAATCGGCTACCGTGTCTGAAGCAGCTACCCCGGTGGGTTCGGTACCAGCGGGAATGAGCTCTTCGATCTGCAGGGTCTGGAGCTCAAGCGCTCCCGTGACGGGCGTGCCAATGGTTTCTTCCAACGTTCCGACGTCAGCGGAGTGTTCGACTAAGCGGCGAACGGTGGCGGCGTCTCGGCCGCCAACCGCAGCACGGTCCACCGGTTCCACCCCCGAAGCTGCGACGAGCCGGTTGGCAATCTGGTTAATCCAGCGCAGCAGCGGAGACAGGATCCATATGTAGCCGCGAGCAGGAAGGCTGGTGGCCTTTGCGGCAGTCTCTGGGTGCGCGATGGCCCAGGACTTCGGTGCCATCTCGCCAACAACCAAGTGCAGGAAGGTCACGATAAACAACGAGAGAATGAATGAGCCAGTGCCCGACAGCCATGCTGGCATGCCGGTATTTTCGAACAGGACGGACAGCCAGCTATCGACGGCAGGTTTGGTAATCGCACCCAAAGCGAAGGTGCACGCGGTGATACCTAGCTGCGCTCCGGCGAGCATGATGGTCAGCTCATCCATACCGCGCAGAGCGGCCCGAGCGCCTCGACTGGTTTGGGCCTCCTGCTCGAGCCGGTGTCGGCGAGCGCCCATGAGGGAGAACTCCATGATGACAAACAGCGCGCTGAGCACGATGATGCCAATCGTGACCAGTAAGACAATCCAGGGATTCGTCATTGTGCCGCCTCCTCTTTCGGATCGCTCGAACCGACCGTAACTTCGATGTCAACCTCCACCATCGACGGGACACGCTTTTCGAGTTCGACGACCTTGGCTTGAAGACAGCGACTGACCGGTTCATCCCCGACGAGATCGGAAGGCAGCTGGGGCAGCTCGATCCGAATGACTTCACCCAGTTTCGGCAAGTCCTGTAAGTGATCGATCAACATCCCGGAAAGCGTTTCGTATTCTCCCCGCGGCAACGCGTGTTTGATTTGGCGCTCTACCTCATCGACGGGTGTGGTCCCACTAATACGCCAGGCATTTGAGCCTTGCGTTTCGATTGGCTCGACAAAGTCTGGGTCGTGTTCATCGACCACGTCGCCGGTGACTTCCTCGGCCAAGTCCTCAAGCGTCAAGATGCCCACCAGGCCGCCATATTCATCGACCACGCAGGCAATCTTTGAACTCGCGTTCGTCATGCGCTGCTGGGCTTGAGGCAACATCATTACGGGTGGGACGGTGACCGGCTCGCGCATGATGGCAGTTACTGGCGCTTCGGGCCGATCTGCAGCCGCCAGCACGTCCAGCAGGTGCACCACTCCGAGGGGTACGTTGTCACTATCCAGCACCGGGTACCGAGTGTGTGCTGATGCCATGAGTTCACGCACCTCACCGATGGTGGCTTCGGGGCTAATGCTGTCAGTGTTGGTAAGGGGGATCATGGCGTGTTCGACATCCCGGTGCGGGTAATCCAAGATCCTGTCGATCATGATGGATAGGTCGTCACCCAAGTGGCCAGAATGGCGGGAATCTGCCACGATGCGTTTCAAGTCTGCGGCGGTGGCGGAACTGTCGGGGTCTTCCACCGGCTTGATCCCGACGAGACGCAACAGGCGATTGGCAGACCAATCGAAGAAACTAATCAACCAGCCGAAAATCCCCAGATAAATATTGGTCGATTTGGCTAGCGCTCTGGATAGCGGCCCGGGGTTGGCGATCGCTAAGTTCTTGGGATACAGCTCACCAAACACCATTTGGACGATCGTCGACACTGCCAGCGCTAAGACCGTACCGATCGTGACGCTCACGCCCGCTGGCACGCCAACTCCGCCCAGCAGCGCGCCGAGACTCTGCCCGACCAAAGGCTCTGCGACATAACCGACCATGAGGCCAGTCACGGTGATACCAAGCTGCGCGCCAGAGAGCATGAACGAGGTACGCCGAGTCACCTTCAGTGCTTGGGCTGCGGCTTCGTCACCCTCTTCTGCCTCGGCTGCAAGCTGCGCACGGTCCACCGACATGTACGCAAACTCTTGGGCCACGAAGTACCCGTTTGCCGCGATGATCGCCAGGATGACCAAGATACCTAACAGCAACATCAACACAGGCGTTAGCATCTCACCACCACCTTCGGCGCACAATGGGCGTTACCACTACTCACGTCAGGTTCACCGCCTTTGTATGGAGTTCTGTTGGTCTCGCATTGCCCTATCCTAAGGTCCGCTGTAACCTCACGATAGGATCCGTGAGCTACCGGCCCGCTGAAGATTTCGAAGATCACATTCCAGCCAGCAAGAGGTCGATCTGACCTCAGTACGGTACCTCAGTATTAGTAATGTACCTCTTTCTTGGCCAAGGAAATCCGCAAGGTGGGGCTACTCTCAGTCCCGATGGCTACCTACTGACTGAGCTATCGAACCGAGACCTGACGCTGCGCACCAATCCGTGCCAGTCTTAGGCGTCTGCTCTGGTCCCTGAATCGTCGAAATGGCATACTGATATGACACTTCTCACGCCAATCGTACTGAGAAACCTCAGTCGGAGGGACCAGCTTTGCGACGAAAAATCCACGCGGGTACGGCGCTAACTGTCACCATTCTGCTCCTTGCCGGATGCGCATCCGACCCGGAGAGCGCTGAACCCACTCCCAATGTAGCTGAAGCCCCAACCACACCGGAGCCCACGGGAGCCGACCCAGCGCCCGTCTCACCAGATACCGCCGATATTGAACACGAAGCACTCGAGACAGTAGAAACGGATCTGGGCGAAGTCGAGATCTTGGCTGAAAACCTTGAAGCGCCCTGGTCTATCGCGTTTTTTGGCACAACGCCGCTGATCAGTGAGCGAGACAGCGCTCGAATTCTGGAGCTGGATGCCGAGGGAAATATCCGTGAGGTCGGTGTGGTCGAACAAGCCGCCTCGTTACGTGGTGAAGGTGGTCTGCTGGGCATCACAGTCCACGAAAACCAGCTGTATACCTATCTCACCACGGGTCCAGACAACCGGGTCATACGCTATGACCTCGTCGGTGAACCGGGTTCCTACGAGCTCAGCTCCCCGCAGGAATTATTCATTGGCATCCCTGCCGCCGGCTATCACAACGGCGGGCGCATCGCCTTTGGCCCTGATGACATGTTGTATATCACCACTGGTGACGCCTTGGAACCCAGCCAATCTCAAGATCTCGACTCGTTAGCCGGCAAGATCCTGCGCATTACACCCGAGGGTGACATCCCCGATAGCAATCCCTTCGACGACTCCCCGGTGTATAGCTATGGGCATCGAAACCCGCAAGGCTTGGACTGGGCCGAGGATGGCACGATGTATTCCAGTGAGTTCGGAGAAGATGCCTGGGATGAGCTCAACATTATTGAGGCAGGCGGCAACTATGGTTGGCCAGAAGTCGAGGGCATGGGTGGCGAGCCCGAATACATTGACCCGGTCCAGCAATGGCCACCCGCCGAGGCCAGCCCCAGCGCCATAGAAATCCACAAGGACACCATCTACATGGTGGCATTGCGCGGCCAACGGATCTGGGAGATTCCGCTAGACGACCTCGAGAGCTCTACGGACTACTTAGTCAATGAATTCGGACGGCTTCGTGAGGCCACCACCGCACCGGATGGCACGCTTTGGGTCCTCACGAACAACACTGACGGCGTCGGAGAACCCGAGCAGACCGACGATCTACTCCTTCGACTCGAAGCACCATAGACATGAAGGAAGGTCTCGCCTTCGAACCGAAGACGAGACCTTACCTCTCAGCCAAATTGTTAAGATGTGGGTTCGGCCATAGCCTGCCGCGGCCCATTGACCGGTCGCTTCAACGATGCTTCCGTTTCGACTTTGCCAGTGGCTGCTGTCCACTGGCTGCCCTGCACGTATTCGGCCGCGCCCCACTTTTTCCGCACGAGGGTCAGCTCATGCTCGGTCCGCGCGTAGACAGCTGGCAGATATTCAATAAACATTGGTTGCAAGCACAAGGTGTACGCACCCACCTTGTGAAACACGATTCTGTCGTCTAATTGCAGCGCGGGCTGATCCGTAAGCTTCATCAGACGATCGCCTTCGACGAGGGTAAAGCCAGTCAAGACCTGTTCAGCCAGTAGGTCAGTACTTGCTGTATCAATCCGGATGTCATATGAACCGTCCTTGCGGAACAATGGATCGATGTTGGTGCGGCTGGCGTTGGTCAGCACAAGGGTCTGACCTTCAATTTGCTTGACATCTACCACGCTGGCATGGAATTCGAAGGGGACGGCCACCAGCGCCCCGCCAGGCTCGGTGATCAAACACGTCCGGTCAATGTCGACCACAGGTTCCAGAGCGTCTCGGATCACGCGCATATAGTCCTCGAATGTTGGTGTGCCATCTTCACTGCCGAAGAAGCCACCACCAATATCGATCCAGTCCAAGTCCAGCCCGCGCGACGAAATGATCTCAGCGGCTACTGTTGCCGCAGCCTGATACACATTGAGGCTTTGGGTGCGGGAGTTTCGGTGGACATGCAGGCCAGCAATCCGCACGCCCGCGGTTTGAAGCGCCGAGATCGCTTGATCCAGTTCGCCGTTTTCTGGACTAAACCCAAAACGACTCTTCTGCTCACCGAAAGTGCTTTCTCCGGGGCACCGGGTCTCAAGGTCCCAGTTGATACGCAGCCCCACACCGAATTCGCGGTCTGGCATCTCGCGTGCAAGCTCGATAGTCCATTCGACATCACGCTTCGCATCGAGATTGATGATCGATCCGCCAAGCAGCGCTGCTCGAAGCCGATCACGGGTTTTATACGGACCATTCAACACCACCCGATCAGGGGTATAGCCCAGCGCCAACGCGAGCTCGTATTCGGCGTCTGAGACGACCTCGGCCCAAGCACCACGATCCCGCATAAACGCCACCAACCAGGGTAGGGAGTTGGTTTTGAATGAGTAACCAAGGATCGAATTTGGCCAGTAGGTCTTCATCGCCTGCATGAAGCGAGCAGTGAACTTTTCCAGGAGTGGGACATCAATGACAAAAGCCGGAGTGGGCGGCTGAAGATTCTCAGGGGTGAGTGAGTGAGCCATGAACTTTCCTACCTGTGCATGTGGAGTGTGGCCAACATCTGTTGGCGAGAACCCGGGCTGCCGCTCAGAAGAGAACTTTGATCGGCCCGGGGGTTCACCGCGGACGCGGCTACGTCTATACTATGACAGTGTCGTGACATATGTCACTACTTTAATGCGGTAGTAATGCGGTCTAGCGATAGCGCGCAACGGGTCTGCCCGTCCACGCTCCTATGATGAAAAATTTTCGCATTAGGCCTGGCCTGATCGACACCTCCGGCAATACAGTGTGATGTATGCCACGTACAGCGGCTCGCTGACGTCGCGGAAGCGTCCCGAACTGCGCACACCTCACCACATCAATTGAAGAGCCTCAAAGGAGACCCAGGGTGGCAAATAATCAGCATCTTAAGATCGTGATTGCTTCGGCCGGACGTCGAGCACACTATATTCAATGGTTCAAGGACGCGCTGCGCACCCAAGAGATCCCCGGCGAGGTTATCGCTTTGGATTATCGTGCCACGAGCCCGACCGTGGGCCTGGCGGACCGCGCCTACCAGACCCCTGCGTACAACAGCCCTGAATACCTGACGATGATCCGAGATTGGTTCACCAAGGAGCGCCCGGATCTATTTTTGTGTATGAATGACTATGAGGCTCATGCACTCTCCCAAGGAGTGGCCGATGAGCTACGCGAGCTTGGTTGCGCGGTCGCTGTCCTGAACAAAGCAGCCCACGAGATCGTATTAGACAAGCACTACACCGCTGAAAAGCTCAACGAGTACGGCATCCCGACGCCGTCAACCTACTTAGGTTCAGACGTGGCCTTGGCTCTGGAGAACTCCAGTGCAGACAGCAAATTCGTGGTCAAACACCGCTACGGCGCAGGTTCGACCGGAGTGCACATTGTCACCGCTGACGAGCTGGCGGAAGCAGTGGATGAATCAGCTCAAAGCGCGCTGGGCCCGGACGGCAAACCCGCTCACCATATCGAATCCGTGATCATTCAGGATTTCCTCCCCGGTGCTGAATATGGGGTTGACGGAGTATTTTCGGTCGACGGGCGCTCGGAGTTCTTGGGGTTGGTCGCTCGGCGTAAAGAGCAGATGCGAGGCGGAGATACCGACCTGGCCACGTCCGTAGATCCCGCACCGTTCCGCGCCTCGATCATTAAACTCGGGCAGTTGTTGTGTCCTACCGGCAGCATTGATGTTGACTTCCGTGACAATGCCGTCGGCGAGCCGATGGTCATTGATGTCAACCCACGAATGGGCGGCGGGTATCCATTCTCGCATCGAGCCGGGGCAGATATGCCGTCAGCCCTTGTCCGGGCCGCAGCTGGGCTAGCGCATCTGCCCGAGCTGCTCGACTACGAACACAATGTCACCACAGCACGTCGCGAGGAATTTACTGTCATTAGTAAAGGCTAAGCGCAAACGAGTGCCTGGTTTCGTCGGCAAGTTGAGCCACATCTGTATGGCTTCGACTTGCCGGCACCGGCCGGCTAACACGCTACGAAAGTCGCATACAGGGCTTTGAAGAATGCAGCGTTTTCATACACGATATGCCAGGCCCAGTTTTCTTCGGACCTTTCAACAGACACGTCAGGCTCTGGGAACACAACGTTGACGTCGACCGTGTCCGCCGCACATCGTTCAAAGATGAACCGCGTTCGAAAAACGTGGGATCGACTTGTCACGATCGTCACCGATTCCCACGCTTGGGTCTGGGCAAGCTCACGAAGCGCTAAGGCTTCTCCCCGGGTAGAGATCTCCTCTGGAGTAAGGCACCACACCGCTTCGTGACGCTCGTCAGCAGGGTCTTCGCAATAGGACTCGGCAGGCTGCCACGCCGCGACCCACTCCGCGTTATAGTGGCGCGGATCGACGGGCACATAGGAGATCGCCAAGTTGTCTGCATGTCCTGTGTGATACAACTCTTCGGCTAGCGGCAACCGATAGGGCGGCGGAGAGAGGCTCACGACCGCATCGGCATGAGCCTCAATGTCACCTTGGCGCGGGTCATAAATGCTGACACTAGCGAAAAGAAACCATCCCAGGACAAGGATGATGACTGCGGTGCTGAAGATTTTAAGTTTGCGCATCATCTTTCTGCTTTGTTGCGTGAGCACTCGGCTAGCCTCGAGCTCCCTGCCCGTGGTCTCAGGGCCCAGTTATCGCGGTTTACTCGTCAGATCAGCGGTCCGTTGAAGTCCGGGAGTACCTATCACGACCTTGATCGTCTGCTCGTATCCGGTGGGGTTTTGAGATTGCCAGTTCCACGCGTCGCGACAAGCCTCCGTGAAAGTACGAGTAGTTTGCCAGTCTAACTTCGCCTTGGCTAACTGCGGATCCGCCACGACTGTCGCCAGGTCGCCATTTCGGCGTGCACTAATCTGGTATGGCACGGGCCGACCGGATACCTCTTCGAAAGCACGCACCGCTTCCAATACGCTGGTTCCGACCCCAGAACCCAAATTATAGGTTTGCACGCCGCAGGTCGCGTGGTTCAATGCCGCGACATGCCCCTCGGCAAGGTCCATGACGTGGATGTAGTCGCGCACGCCGGTCCCGTCGACGGTGTCGTAATCATTACCAAAAACCGCCAACTGCTGTCGTCTGCCCACCGCGACCTGGGCGATGAACGGAAGTAAATTATTGGGAATACCGGCCGGGTCTTCACCAATGCGTCCCGAGGGGTGAGCACCTACCGGATTGAAGTAGCGCAGCAGCACCGCCGACATATCGGGGCGTGTTGCTGCAGCATCGCGAATGATTTGTTCATTCATATATTTTGACCACCCGTAGGGGTTGGTCAGCCCCACTCCTGTCCGATGGGTTTCCGCAATCAACGGAGTTTGGGGCTCACCGTAGACGGTTGCTGAGGAGCTAAACACCAGCCTGGTGATCCCGCGTTCTTCTAAGAGATCCAACAGGGTCAGCGTCGATGCAAGATTGGTCCGATAGTAGCGCACGGGCTGATCCACCGACTCTCCCACAGCTTTGAGGCCGGCAAAATGCACCACAGCCTCAAAATCGATGCCGGCAAGGGCCATCCGGGTCGCACCAGCATGGGTCAAATCCGCCTGCACGAAGGTGATGGTTTTCCCGGTGAGCTCTTCGACTCGGTCGAGTGCCACTCGGTTACCGTTTGACAGATTGTCGACCACCACGACCTCATGGCCCTGTTCCAGCAGCACTAACGCGGTGTGGCTACCGATGTATCCGGCTCCGCCGGTGAGAAGTACACGCATACCAGCCTCCTAGGGCCTCTTGTTTGTGTGAGTGCGGCGCTGCGCTCTGAAAGCTAGAGCAAAAGCGCCGATGAACCTACCCCACCCGGTCGTAACCGCTACGGCCAGAGCCCCGATGATGGGAGGAATACCGGGTGTATTGATGACCAACAAGCCGACACCGACACCGCATGAGCACGCCAGGAACCAAATCCAGGCCTGACCCGAGTATGCGTTCAGGACGTTGAGTGTGCCCTCATAGATGTATGAGGAGGCGATCGGAAGCATCGCGATAGAAAGTATCGTCAGCTCCCAGTAGGTCAGCGAGAATTCCTCGCCGTAAATGAATTGCAGCACTGGGGAGCCGGCAAGAATAACGATCGGGATCGTCGCGCCGACCGTGAGCATGATGATCCCGGCGATTTTATGGGCTCGTTTGAGCAACGCGCAGGACCCAGATGCTTCAAAGGTCCAGCGGAATGAGGTGATGAGAATATCTTTGAGAGTCGAACCCGAAAGGTTTACGGCCGTCAGGAGATAGGCTGCAGTCGCGAAGACCCCTGTGGTGGCATCGTCAGCTATCACCGACAGAAACAGGATGGGCAGGTACGTCGACAGTGCCGCTAGGGTTTCTGAAACGGTGGTGGGCGTCCCAGCACGCAAAATACGGCGATACCCGCCCTTGATAGTGCCGGGTTCGGGGGGCGTTTTTACCACATATCGCTGGGCTGATACCGCGACCATCATCGCACCGAAGCCCACGCATAAGATGGTTAGCGGGATGGATTCGGTCAGCCAGATCGCGACAAAGGCGATGGTCATGGTGCCAAAATTATGCACAAGGCTATGGAGGCCGATAAGGAGCAGTCGGTTCTCGCGTTGAAAGCGGGCGTAGAGAATGTCTAAGTAGACATCGAAACAGCGTACGAAGACGACCGCAGCCAGCAGACGCACATTGAGCTCGGGGTTGAGCTGGTAGTAGGCGCCCACGATCACAATGGAGATGCCAATGCCAATGAGCCGCAGGATCAGATAGGACACCCACGTGAAGCTCGTTTGTAGGCTCAGATACACTGTGCGCAGCCCGAACTGACCAATAATGAATACCGGGGTGACCACAGCGAGCGTTAGGGAGTACTGCCCAACTGCAGCGGCTCCACCGCCTACTTGAGCAAACAGCCACACCAAGAACCACTGGGCCAATGCCCACGTGAGCGAGCCAGCGGCAAAGATGTAGCGATCGGATGATCGCGTTTTTGCTGGCTCGGTGCGTGGTGTTCCCGTGTGCGGGCCGATTGCTTTTTGCTGTGTCACTTAGGTTTCCGCATGCTGTGTGGGCACAACCAAATGGAGCTGCTGTGCGATATTTTCTTCTTGTAGTCCAAACATGAAGACTTGTTCGAACTCGTGTTCAACTCTGGCGCGGGCTTGGCGCCCCCGCTGTCGGATGTGTTCTGGATCGTGAGTGATCTCCGTGATGATTTGGGCCAGAGCTTCAGCGTTTTCGACTGGAAAGATCCAACCGGTTTCACCATCCACGACGGAATCAATAGCTCCGGTAGCGTCTGCAACGACGGAAGGAACTTCGAGCGCTGCCGCTTCTAACACCACATTGGGAAACCCTTCTCGTAGGGTGGGTAAACACAGGACATCCGCCGAGGTGATGTAGGGGCGTACGTCGTCCACGTCGTCGAGTCGGTGGATGTGTTCGGCTTCCGCAACTTCGTGGGCGAGTCGCTGATCCTCAACCGAACCGATGAGGAGTAGGCGGATGTTCAGACCGCGAGCGCGCACTGCTTTGACTGCTTGCAGCAGCGTGGAGATCCCTTTGTCGGGGGTGAGGCGACCGATAAATACGATTTTCAGATCGCTGTCCTGCGCTAGAAAAGCTGCGGTGTGATCATCCACCGGACCGGTAGCAGCACGCGAGAACCGTTCGAGGTCCACGCCGTGGGAGCTGCCGGCTCCCAGGACTTCGATGGAGTTGGGGGCGGCCAGTCCGAGCGCTTCTGCTGCCCGTGCCAGACTGAAGCTATTGGCAACTGTCTGGGTTGCTGCTGAGATCGCGGTGCGTTCGGAAGCTTCAAGTACTTTGCGTTTCAAGCCTGTTTCAGTTTCTAATCGCAGGCCCCACAGCTGGTAGATACGGACCGGTACTCCGGCGAGCTTGCCCGCCAAGGTGCCCAGTAGCCCGCCTTTGGGGGTCGCCGACACGACCGCGTCGGGACGAATTTTCCGAAGCAGGCGGGCGGTCGCAAAGAGTGTCTGGAGGTCTTTGAGCATCGAAGGGTTGCGTTCATACGGGATGTGGTAGCCCATGGCACCTTCGGTGGCCGCCCACTCTTCTAACGCCCCGCTGGAGTTGGCCACGACCGTCACGTCCCAGCCGCGCTTGCGCAGGAAGCGCAGGTAATTTCGGTAGAACGTCAAAGCAGAATTTTCACTGGTTAGGATCAGTACGACTTTTTTCATTGCTGTACCTCTTGGTGGAGTGACCGCTGCTGAATAGACTGTCGTGTTTTTGTGACCACATGAACGGCCAGCAGCATGCCGATGATGAACCAGAGCAGCCGGGAGTTTTGCAGCGAGATGCCTGCGGAGCCGATCATCAACACCAGCAGCGCATCTCGGGTCGAGTGCCACAGCGCTAGATTGGCGCCCAGTGGTGGGCGTCGCAGGAATAAGATGATGACCCACACGAGGAAAATTGCCGTGAAGATCAGTCCCCATTCGGCGGCGATTTGTAAGAAGGTGTTGTGGGCGAGCACAGGCACATCAGTAAACTCGGTGGCTACCTCCAGATAGGTGCCCATGCCAACACCGAACAGGGGAAACAGCCCGATGATCTGGATCGCATTGAACCAGGCTGAGTCTCGTCCGGAACCATCGCCTTCGACCCCGGCTTCGAAATCCAGCAATAGCGGAGTGAGCCGACTCAATGCTGGTACCTGGTCAAGACCTGACGCCAGGCTCATGCGCATGGAGTAGTCCAGCATCACAATCAGCAGCAGGACCGGTGCACACACGACCAACCCGATCAACACGGCCCGATAGGGCGAGATATATCGGCTGCGGTTGGAAAATGAGAACACCGTGGGCAAACCACGCCACACTAAGAAGATCAGCAGTGCTAGCATGCCGGTCTTAGAGCCCGAAGCAAGCACGGAGGCTGCCAGGATGATGAGCGAGGGGTAGCGGATCCTCCGGCTGATGTCTTGGTCGTGCCATAGGACCGCCATAGCGACTAGTTGAATCACCGCGAAATAATTCGGATCACTCATCAGGCCGGTGAAGCGGATTTCATAGTAGAACATGAAATCTAACCGGGGCAGCGCAGGGATAGCAGTTTGCAGCGCACCGATACCACCGATCACGACCGCCATGAAGGCAAAGGCACGCAGCACGACTCTGGCTTGCCCCGCACGAACAATGTTGAAGCCTAAGAGGAAGTATGCGAAAGAGGTCGCCAACTTGAGGTAATCGGTCAACACATCAAGGTAGCTTTGGTCCAGGCTGATGACGTTGGGGACGACAAAACCACCCATGATAAGAACCAGGATGGATAAGGCCAGAAAATAAATGGTCGGGCCGAAGGGCACCAACAGCCGGGCCGTGAGGAGTGTTAGCACCAGCAGGAGCAGCGCAAAGAAGTCCGCGATCGATAAGTTGATGTCGAACAGGACGCTGGTTTGGTTCAGCGTGATGCCCAGGAAGAATAAGAGCACCGGCGCACGCTGAAGCGCTGGATGATGCTGCGTTACAGGTGAGGTGCTAACCATTGGGACTTCCCATTCGCAGCAGCGTTGATGTGGTCACCGGCTGGTATCCATTGCTGGCCTTGTAAGTATTCGGAGACTGATGGCTTTTCGCGCACTAATATGAGCTCTTCCTCATGGGTGCGGATGTAGACGGCTGGCGGAAACTCGATGAAAAATTTTGATTGGTAGCACATCGTGTACCCGCCGACCTTGTAGAAGACGATCCGGTCGCCGATTTCTAGGGCGGGCTCATCTTCGATATCCATGAGCCGGTCGTCCTCCATGCAGGTGTACCCACCAATGGTCTGTAACGGCCGGGTGTGGGTGGCGTTGGTCTCGAGGTCGTATTGGAATGGGCGTTTGCGACGAAACAGCGGGTCGATATTCGTACGGCTGGCATCGGTGACCACAAAGGTATGGTCTTTGACTTGTTTGACATCGAGGACACTGGCGTGGAATTCCAGGGGTACCGCCACCAGGGAGGCTCCTGGCTCAACAACAAGCCGGGTGCGAGCTGGATCAATGACCTCTTCAAGTACCTCGCGGATGGCCAAGACATAATCGGCGAAGGTCGGGTGGCCCTGCTCGGCGCCGAAAAAGCCGCCTCCGATATCCACCCAGTCCAGCTCCAGTCCGCGCGAGCTAATAAGGTCTCTGGCTACCGTTGCGGCCGCTCGGAATACATCAACGCTTTGGGTCAACGAGTTGCGGTGCATGTGCAGCCCGGCGATCTGTATTCCTGCATCACGCAGGGTGGATATCGCCGCGTCAAGTTCACCGCTGGCGGGACTGAACCCGAAGCGGCTATCTGCCCCGTCACTGGTGCTTTCACCGGGGCAGTATTCATTGACGTCCCAGTTGACGCGCAACCCGACCGCTAGTGGGGTTTCGGGTTGTTGACGGGCCAATGCTGCGGCCCATTCGACTTCGCGTTTTGCATCGAGATTGACCACAGTGCCCTGAAGCATGGCAGCCCAGAGCCGGTCGCGGCCTTTGATAGGCCCGTTGAAGATGATGCGGTCCGGGGTGTAACCCAACGCGAGCGCGAGTTCGTATTCGGTGTCAGATACCACTTCAGCCCAGATACCGCGTTGTCTCATATAGGACAATAACCACGGCAGCGAATTGGTTTTGAAGGAGTAGGACAGCACGGAGTGTGGCCAGTGCTCCGCCAGCGCCTGTTCGAAGCGGGTCAGGAAAGTATCGAGTTTCGGCACATCAAAGACCAGAGCCGGTGTGGGTGGCATCTGCTGCTGTGATCCGCGCTGCGTGGGTTGCATGGTGGTTACTTTCTGTCGTTCATCGTGACGATTGCTGGATAGCCGTTTTTCAAAGCCGCGCTCAGTTCTGCGGCATGTTCAAAGAATCTGGCAATACGGTCGACTGCCTGTTCGATCTGTTGTGCTGAACGGGCATATACCTGCCGAGAACGGCCATATGGATCTTGAAGGTCATACAGCCGATCAGGGTTCAGTCGAGGCACAACCCCGCGCATCCGAACCACCGCTTCAATCGCAGCGGTCGGGGTGTCTCCGCTTTGCAGCAATAACGTTTGGAGTTGTCCATCATTGATGTAGGAGACGATGTGCGCGAATTCCAACAAGGTGAAGGACCGACGTGCGGCACTGGGGTGGAATCTTGCCGCTTCGCTGCGGTGTTCACGCTCCATTCCCAGGATCAAGTCTGCTTGCGCCACGACGCCGGATGTCACCGAATGTGCCCGGTGCTTCTCGGTTCCTTGTACTCCGAGTTTCTTGGCGAGCTGTTGCATGGTTTCTTGCATCGGATCGCCGAGCATGGCTGACGTTCCGGCACTAGCGGTTCTGAACTGCTTCCGGTCCAGTTTCGTGGCTAAGAGTCTCGCCGCAAATGGGGAGCGGCAGATATTTCCGGTACAAATGGTCAAGATGCGAATTGTCATGCCACCCTCGATGCTTTCGATTTCGCGGTTTCGGATTTGTCGACGTATTTATAGGTAATGAACCCAGAATTTGCGGAGCCGCGCATCGGCACCCGATTGACGATCAGCCCTAAGACTTTCCCGCCCACGTTCTCCAAGGATTCGATGGCTTGTTCGAGGTTTTGCTGTCGGGTTTGGCCAACGGAGCTGACGATCAAGCTGCCCGAGGCATAGGTCGAAAGGATCGCCGCGTCCGTGACGGGTAGCACCGGTGGGGCATCGATGAGAACATAGTCTGCCGTCTCCCGGAGCGTGTTGATGACTTCACGCATCATGGGCGAGCCGAGTAATTCAGACGGGTTCGGTGGGATTTGTCCGGCAGGTACCACGGTGAGGTTGTCGGTGCCCCACTGTTGGGTGACATCTTCCAAAGATGCTCGATCGATGAGGACATCGCTGAGTCCGACGGCGCCTTCGATTCCCATGACGTGGGCGAGGCGTGGTCTGCGTAAGTCCGCTTCGACCAGGGCGACGCGTGCCCCCGATTCAGCCAGGACCACTGCCAAGTTCGCCACCACGTGGGTTTTCCCTTCACCCGGGGTGGCGCTTGAGACCACAAAGACACGTGCATCGTCGTTGGCCGCGAAGAACTGCAGGTTGGTTCTGGTCGTACGGAAAGCTTCGGCGCGTGGACTGCGTGGATCGTCATGCACCACCAAGGGGCGATGCGCGATGCTGTCGTCAAGCGCGATTCGTCCAACAACCGGGACGTTGGTGATTTCTTCGACGTCTGCAATCGAGTGGATGCGGGTATCCAGTGAGCCGCGGAGGATCGCCAGTGCGATACCTAAAGCCAGCCCGACTAATAGGCCTAGCGCACTATTGAGCGCGAAATTCGGGCTGACGCTTTCTGCCGGCACAATGCCTGGGTCAATGAGTCGGACCTGCACCGGAGAGCTGCCGCCTTCAGCGCCGACTTCAATTTCGTTCTCCACCACATCAACGAGGGTTTCTCCGGTGGTGTTGACCAGCGCGGCCGCCGTTTCGGGATCGGAGTGTTCACCGGTGATGTTCAGCAGCGAGGATCCCTCAGGAGATTGCACGCTGAGCAGTCGGCGCATCTCGTCACGAGCGACTTCGCCGTCCATTTCTTCAGCCACCCCGTCGAGCACGATGGCTGTCGTTGCGATGTCAACGTAACTGGTGACCACCGTCTGGGCGAAGCTTGCGCCCTGGAAAAGGTCTCCAGAGTCGCCGGCGCCGACGCCACGGACTGAAACGTACAGCGTGGCGGTGGATTCGTACCGTGGGGTCATCATGGCGGAGGCGCCCAGGCCCAGCAGCAGCCCGACCAGGGCACCGGCCACTACGATCCACCAGTTTTTGGACAGCATGCGCCAGTAGGTGCGCAGCTCCATGGGGTAGTTGTCTCGTCGGCCGGTTCCTCGGTGGGACTGGCTGGCATTGGTGAGTTCAAACATCAGATTCCTACGCGTTTCTGGATGGTTATCCGGCTGCGGTGTTCAGCCGGTTGTGGGATGGGGGTCTGGTCTGGGGTGTCGAAACCGATGATGCCTTCGTGTTTGGCGCCGATGTAGCCAATGCGGTAGTTGTCCCAGTCTGGTCTGGGGGCAAAGCCTAGGGTGGAGGCCAGGTAGAAGTGGGGCAGATCTGCCCCGGCAACGTGGACAAAGGGGTAGCCGCCACCGAACCGGGGATTGACGTCGAGGACGTACGGAGTGCCGTCGGCGGTGAGCAGCACGTCCACATCAACGCTGCCGCGGATCCCCAGGGTGGCGTTCAGTGCGGCGGCCAGTCCGATAAACGGGGCGTTTGGCACTGTCATGGCACTGGAGGTTTCGCCGTGGCGCATGCCCAGTTTCCTGCGGGCCAGGATTCCTTCGACCGGTCCCCCGCGGACCGCGGTGATCACATCGAGGCCGTATTCCTCACCACCAACATCGGGTTGGAAGATGATCTCATCAAAACCCAGTGCTTCGGCGTCGGTCGCGTTGAGGTAGCGTTCTTCGACCCAGCGGCAAGCCTGATCTGCGGTGAAGCGTCGCAACCCGGAAGAGCCACTTCCCCACCGGTCTTTGACGATGACGTGGCTGTGCTTGTTGAGTAGCTGGTGTACCGCCATCACGTCAGACATCAGCACGGTAGTCGGTGTGGAGATACCGGCCCGTTGTAAGACCTGGCTCATGACGAGCTTGTCAGCCACCGCTCGGTGTGATGCTTGATCAAGTACCGGTGTGACGACACCGCGTGCCCGTAGTTGGCCTGCCAGACCTTCGGATAAGGCGGTGAGCTCATGATCGTTGAGCGAGATGAACAGATCCGGTTGAAGCTCGTCGATAATGTCGAGCAGCGCGTCAGCGTATTCTGGGCAGGTGAAGGCTGGCACCGGGCGGTAATCGTCTGCCGCAGCGGCTGTGGCAGCGTTGGGGTCAAAGTCCAGGACAATCACGTCGCCGTCGATGCCGGCTTCATACAGTGCTTCTTGGAACCACTGGACGAGATAGACGCGGCGTCCTGCCGAACTGATAATGATGCGCATCTCATGTTCCTGTCTGTGCTGCGAAGGCCACAAGCACTTCGCCTTCATCGGTGTCAGTCCCCTGGTGGGGTTGGTCAAGTGGAACGAAACCGAGCAGTTGAACGATCTCGAAGAATTCTCGGCTGGTATCGGATAACCGCAGGAAGATGCGGTGGGCGTCGTAGGATTTGCCGTGATACAGCAAGCGGTTCAACAGTGCTTCCAGCGCCATGGTCGTGTGATGGTGTGGTCCCAGCACGATGCTGGCGTGGAGTTGCGGGCCGCCTAAGCCAGACAGCCCGGCGATGCCCACGGGGATCGCCCGGTCGTCGAGGTAGACCCAGTGACGCGTGGTGCGGGCGTCCAAACCGTCGAAGTCACCGATTTTCTGGGCAGCTGGGCTGCGCTGCCACGATGCCCAGAGATCTTGCCAGCGGTCATCCAGTGGCGCTTCGGTGAGTCCATCGCAGGGTGGTTCACCGACAAACATGGTCATCGTCGAGATCTGTTCGCCTTCGACATCCGTTTTGGCGAAGACCCGAGTGACGGTCTGGGCCAGGATTTTGAGATCCAGCCACACATTGTGGTGGTCTACGTAGTGCACGTCGAGGTCGAAGCGTGCTTCCCACGACAGGGCGTTGCGACCGGTGACTTGGGCCAGCCCGGTGATGCCGGGGCGCACGTTGTGTCGACGTGCTTGCTCCGGTGAGTACAGTGGCAGGTATTCGACATTGAGCGGTCGAGGACCGACCAGGCTCATGTCGCCTTTGAGCACGTTGATCAGGGTGGGGAGTTCGTCCAGGCTGGTGGCTCGCAGCCGCCGACCAAAGCTGGTCATACGTTGGTCGTCGGTAAGCAGCCCCTTGGCCGGGTCTTCTTCCAGCATCGACCGGAATTTCCACATGGTGAACAGTTCGCCATCTTTGCCGGGTCGAAGTTGGGTAAAGAGCACCGGGGCTCCGAGTTTGACACGAATCAGGATCGCTAGCACGATCATCACGGGAGCGAGGACGATCAGACCCAGGCTGGCTCCGAGAATATCTATGGCTCGTTTGGTCATGACCCTGAGCCCCCGAGGTAGGCATCAAGCACGCCGACGACCCGTTCGAGTTGCGGGGCGGTCATGTTTGAGCCGCTGGGCAAGATGACACCGTTGGCGAAAAGTTCTTCTGCCGCACCGGTGAGTAGACTACGGGCATCTGAGAAGACCGGTTGAAGGTGCATGGGCTTCCAGATTCTGCGGGCCTCGATGCGGTGTTGTGCCATCGTTTGGATCAACACATCAACCGCTACCGGATGTTGGGACTGGTCGAAGACCAGTGGTGTGAGCCAGCAGTTATCTTCCTGATCGGTTGCGCCGCCTAAGATCTCTATGCCGGGTTTGGTGGCACTCCACTGGCGGTACTGATTGCGGATATCGCGCCGTCGGGCAATCATGGCATCGAGCCGTTCCAGCTGGGCGCGGCCTAGTGCTGCTAGGAGGTTGCTGAGCCTGTAGTTGTAACCGATGTCGGTGTGCTCATAATGAGCGACCGGCTGGCGCGCTTGGGTCGACAGGTACCGGACGTATTCGGCGACGTCAGCACGATTCGTTACCAGCATGCCGCCACCGGAGGTCGTCATGATCTTATTCCCGTTGAACGAGAACACCGCGGCATCTGCATAGCTGCCAACACTCTTGCCCGCATGACGCGCGCCGACTGCTTCGGCTGCATCGGCCAGGACCGGGACATCGTATTTGGCGGCGATTTCTTCGATCGACGTGTAATCGGCGGCTTTCCCGAACAGGTCTACGGGAAGCACCGCGCCCACTCGTTTATTGGCCCGAGCCAAGACATGCAATGCGATGTCGAGCAGTTCCGGATCCATATTGCCCGTGGTGGGATCAACGTCAATGAAGAAGGGTTCGGCGCCGGTATACACAATGGCATTGGCCGTGGCAGCAAACGTCAACGTGGTGGTCACGACCACATCCCCCGGTCCGACACCTAAGGCAAGCAACCCCAGATGCAGGGCTGCTGTGCCGGATGCTAATCCCACGGCGTGGTCGACGCCAACGCGTTGGGCGACTTCTGCTTCGAAAGCGTTAAGATCCGGGCCCGCCGGTGCGATCCACCCTGACTTCAGTGCTGCCATGACCGCTTGTTCTTCCAACGGTCCCACATCGGGGCTGGAAAGATGAATGTGTTCAAGGGGTTCTTCAGGAGCGTGGACAGGTGAGGTGATAGTGATGTGTTGGATATCGGTCACGGTTAGCTCTGCACTTTCGTCGAAGCATGTACGTAGGTCAGTTCTGAGATCGACAGCGGTTCCACTGCTGTGCAGCTGATCTTGGGGTGTGCCGAAGGTCTGACATCTTCGGAATCTGAGGTGAGGTCTTCATGAAGTTTTTCGCCATCACGAAGCCCGGTGTAAACAATCTCAATGTCTTTGCCCGACATGGCGATCATCCGTTTGGCGATGTTGAGAATCTTGACCGGTTGGCCCATATCAAGGATCATCACTTCGCCCGGGCTGCCGATACCGCCGGCTTGGAGCACGAGCTGGCAGGCCTCCGGGATCGTCATGAAGTACCGGGTGACCTCCGGGTGGGTAATGGTCAGCGGGCCGCCTTGTTCGATCAACCGGGTGAAGGTTGGCAGCATGGACCCGCGGCTACCGATCACGTTGCCGAATCGGACCGATAGGTAGCGCCCGTCGGTTTGTTGGCCCATCCAGGAGGTGAGATGCTCTGCTGCACGTTTGGTGTAGCCCAGTACGCTGGTCGGGTTCGCAGCCTTATCGGTCGAGATATTCACGAAGCGTTCAACGCCAACTGCTGCAGCGGCTTCTAGTACATTCAATGTGCCCACGACGTTGGTTTTCCAACCCTCTTCGGGATAGCGTTCCAACATAGGTAGGTGTTTGAGTGCTGCGGCATGGAAGACGACCTGGGGGCGATGTTCCTCGAATAGCTCGCGTACCGCATCCGAATCTCGGATATCTGCCAGTACGGTTTCTTTGGTGCTGAGCAGCCCGTTGCCGTTGACCATCAGCTGTGCGGTTTGGAGTCCGGTTTCACAGCGGTCCACCATGATCAGCTCTGCCGGATGAAAGCGGCTGATTTGTTCGCAAAGCACCGAACCGATTGATCCGCCGGCACCGGTGACGAGCACTCGGGCACCGGCCAGGTAGCCTGCGATGTCTTCGACGTTGGTGTCGACTGGCTCGCGGCCGAGCAGATCATCAGTCGAAATATCGCGCAGGTCCGTGGGATGAATGCCGCGTTCGAGCAGCTCGTGTAGCGGCGGGATGACTTTGACGTTGACGTCATATTCGTCGGCGATAGCCTGAATTTCGCGAAGCATTGGTTTGGAGGGTTCGGCGACTGCCACAACTACCGCTTTGGCTCCGGCCTGCACAATGAGTTCGGGAAGCTCGCGCACGGTGCCAAGGACTTTAACGTGATAGACCTGCACGTGGGATTTTTCCGGTGCGTCATCAAGCATGCCGACCGGCCAGTATTTGGCTCCGGGTGTGGTGACCATCTGTCGGATGAGATTGGTACCGACTTCACCGGCACCGATAACTAAGGTGCGGGTCGCTTTCCGGTCTGGGACAGCGCGTGCCAGTTGGCGCAGCCGTTGTACATAACGTGTTCCAAACATCATCGCCAACGCTGTGGGGATGATCAGCAGGCTCATCGTCACCGGATGATCAATGGAATACCCTGCGATCAGGTCAGCGATCACCATTGTTAGCCCGGTGGCGAACGCGGTTTTCATCAGGGCGCGAATCTCGTCAAAACTGCCCGCGCCGAACCTGCGGCGATAGAGGAAAGCTAACCAACCAAAAAACAGCTGAGCGGTGCTGGCCACCAGTGTGAGTACGATGACCAGCACCACCTGCGAGGGTGTGAGTGAGAAATTATAATAGATCAGGTAGGCAGCAATAATGGCTACCGCCCAGCACGCTATGTCAAAGTAGTACTGGTATGGGCTAAAACGCGTGCGGCGTACGAGGCCGTGACCGTCAGTCTGTTCTGCTGCGTGAAGAGCTGTCATCGGAACTCACCACGAAACTGAACATCGTTACTTACGTGGCTCCGCGCACTGAAATGCGGTTTCGACGTCGCCATGACTGATCGACCTCTCCTTGTGTGTGAGCGCTGGATAAACAGTCTGCGCATCGCCTCCGTAGAGGTAATGGTGACCTAGATCTCAGCTAATTCACAGGCTATGAGGGGCCGGTGTTGCAATCACTAGCTATCTGGCCAGTTTGCTTCACGGTGTTTGTGTGCTGGCGGCTAGCTTCAACGCGAGAAGAAGTGTTGGCTCCGCGCAGGTTTACGCTAGGTTTGTGTTGGGTTTAATGTTCGAGGGTCAGCATTCTCACAGGTGAGTCACCGAATTGTCAGCCAGGTCTGCTATAAGTTGGCTGGTGCTCGAAGATTTATGGCAACGTTCAACTAGTGTCCAACCGTCTTTACCCGAAGTATGGGTGTTAGCTATTGGTTTGGCTGCTCTTGTGCTCACGTGGTCAACTTTTGGTTACCGCGTAGTACGGCATTTAGCGACCCTGTTGCATGAAGTTGGGCATGCGTTGATAGGTGTGCTGGTGGGGCGAAAGCTACGTGGTATCCGCTTGCATTCGGATACCTCTGGGCTAACCTTGTCCCGCGGTAAGCCCACCGGTCCCGGCATGGTGGCAACACTGTTAGCTGGCTATCCCGCGCCAGCGGTTGTCGGCCTCGCTGGCGCCTGGCTGGTCAGTTCCGGTTATGCAGCAGCGATGCTGTGGGCGCTCGTACTGCTGTGCGCGCTCATGCTGGTGTTTATCCGCAACTTTTACGGCCTATGGGTCGTGTTGGTAACCGGTGGCGGGGTGGCCGTCCTGTCTTGGACTGCCAGCGGCGAGGTTATTTCTATTACCGCCTACCTGTTGGTGTGGTCGCTGCTGCTGGTCGCTCCGCGTGCGGTTGTCGCATTGCAGCGCAGTCGCCGTCGCCCACAATCTGGCACTCTGAGTGATGCCGATCAGCTGGCCCGCCTGACCCGTTTGCCAGCGGGTTTTTGGATCGCCGTCTTCTGGTTGATCTGTGTCGGCTGTTTACTAGGTGGCGGCTGGTTGTTGTTCAACGCCGGCTGAGTTCGCTCGATACGTTTTGACCCAACCGTCGATGATGTCCCAAACGGCTACGAGACCTACACCGAAACCAAACACGACGGCTAGCGTGTGCTGAGCATCAGCACGTATCCCGTTATCGACAGCTAATCTCAACAGATCGGCACTAAACAGTTCACCGCGCGCCAGCAGGATGATGAACCAACTGAAGATCAACACGCTCAAGGCCGTGTTCAGCACTGCCATGGGTACATTCCATCCGCCGCGTCGATACAGTGCGACTGCGAAGATAACGTCTAGCGCAAGTAGTGCCAGGAACCCGGCCATCGTCCACGGCCACAGCTCAGGGTTGAGTACCGTCACGCGCTCGTCGAAGATCCGAATGAACCCAACGGTCTGATCCCAAATCAACGCCACCAGGACGATGCCGATGAAGACTAGCGAAGCTATAAGATCTCCAGCCCCCGGGCGGTCTTCGCGCGGTTCAGGGAGATCCTCTAGGCTCCACTCCATGCCCAGATCTGCGCCGGTGCGCTCTATGATGGCAAACGACAGCGTGACCCAGAAGCAGATGTGCAGGCCGGTCGACATGGTGGCCACAATGGCTTCAGCAATCACCGTACCGATGTCACCACTGGCTATGACCTGAGCGAAAGCCACGAGAACGAATACCAGTGGCATGATGAGGACCAGTAGTCGTTTCAACAATCGCGACCAGGCCGGGTAGTAACGCGGCCCGATCAGCTGTAGCGGACGGTCAGCATAACCGGCTGCCAGGACTGCGGGGTCACCCAGCTCAGTGAGCACCTCACGTTCCGCGGTGTCGTGATCTACACCGTCCGTCATCCGGGCGTCGACTGCGTCGGCGATCGAGGCTTCTAATTCCGGGCGCACTTCGCTGCGAAGTTTTTCGGGTAAGCCCTCAATGGTTGCCGCGATATAGCGTTGGGTCAGTGAGGTTGTCATAGCGTACTCCTCAGGCATGCGGCGGGTCGTCTGGTAGGTCAGCGATGGCCCGACTGAGTTCATCCCAGTGGTGTTGCATCGCGTCCGTTAGCCGACGACCTGCCTCAGAGGTTTGATAAAACTTTCGTGGCCTGGACTCTGCGGTATCCCAATGACTGGTCAGATACCCTTGCTTCTCCAGCCGTCTCAGTAGCGGATACAGCGTGTTTGCTTCAGTATCGAACCCTGCGGTCTCGAGGTCTTGCAGCAATCCATAGCCATAGCCGGGAGTGAGCAGCAAACGCAGACAAGCCAACACCACGGTGCCGCGCCGCAATTCTTGGAGATGGGGCTCAAAGTCTTCGTCCACATCTCACACTATACTGTGCATGACACACTATTGTCAATGACACACGACGAGCATGTGAGGGCCGTGGCGCAAGACTGGATCAAGTCTTTCCAAAGCACCCGGGAAAATCTACGTGTGCAAAAAGCCATGAGCCCCACCAGAAACAATTATTCTCAACAAGCCTGGAATGGCCTCGGCAATTGACTAATCGGCGTGGTCAACCCTCAATTCAACGAGGGGACTCCTGGTAACCTCAACAGAAAATACCTCGACGACGAAACAGGAAACTGTCATGGCCCAGACGTCTGATCCTTCAGAAAACCAACCACAGGTCCCGGCCACCGAGGCACAGCCCTGGCCTATTAGTGACTCGCCACAAGAGCACCGTCCAGAAGTAAGAACTGATCCCACTCTTGATGAACATCAGAAACAGGGTTTCACCGGAGCCACCTGGATAGCACTGATTCTGGGTGCACTCGTATTGATCATGTTGCTGATTTTCATTCTGCAGAACAACGTCCCGGCAGATTTTGCCTACTTAGGTTGGGCTTTCACGCTTCCCTTGGGCGTTGCTATGCTCTTCGCAGCGATCGCCGGCATGCTCATCATGGGGCTTTTCGGCTCAGTGCGGCTCTTTAAACTCGGCCGCAGAGTGCGCAAGCTTGAAAAGGAGCGTCAGACACTTAAACGCACTCTCGAGTAAGCGACACCGCCACTTCGCCAGCGGGGTCTTATCCCAGGCGCTTTGATCCGCTCAATGGTGGTCTTCGATTGTTGGGATCTGGAACAAGAGTAAACGGTGTCGGCCGATGATCGCTGAGCGAGTGGGCCTAGATTGATCGTCAAGAGGTCAGGCAGACTTCGTGTGTCTTGTATATCGAGCACATACGGACTGCTGATAACTTTGTCTTGTTAGTGAAGTAACGTATTAAGCGGCTCCACCTCTCACCCCTTCGGGGTTTATGGCCACCTTGTTGAGCCACTTTCCACTCGCAGATCATCCCACCGAAAGCATCTTGAATGACGTACGAACCATACCCAACTCAGCCTGACCCTTACTCTTCGGGTGGCTATCCGCCCCAGCCCCCAGCTCCACAGCAGCGTAGGGGCTTCGGCATCGCCGCGATGGTCGTGGGGATCATCTCCCTCTTGCTGGCCTTCATCCCTTTCATCGGCTTCATCTCATTTTTGCTCGGCTTGGTGGCTATCGGCCTGGGAATTTTCGCTGTCGTCAAGCGCAGGGGCAAGGGCCAAGGCATCGCGGGGATTATTACCGGTGCGGTGTCGCTGGTGGTGGCACTCGTCGTCACCCTTATCGCGAGCGCTTTCGTTTCTATATTGGAAGATGAGCTGCAGAACCCTGAGGACTTCTTTGAGATGGACCCCCAGGAGCTCGAAGAGCTCCTCGAGACTCCGGACGCGGAAATCGACGCTGCCTCTGAAGGTTCAGATGACATTCTCAACACTCCCCTGGCGTATTCATCGCTCACCGTCATCGGAGACGAGGAAGCTCTACCGGCAGGCGAGGCAGGGGAAGTCTCTGTCGTGGCGATTAACCGCTCAGAAGAGAACACCACGTTTCCTTTTATTGTGCAGAACCAGACCGATGAAGCCATTTCTCGTGTTGAAGTGAGCGGCCGGGCGGTCGATTCAGATGGCGAAACGCTAGGCACCGGGTCTTCGCATGCCGTCTATCCGAACGTCGTGCTCCCCGGTGGATATGCCTTCGGATACGTCTATGTTGATTCTTCGGATTATACGCTGCCGTCAGGTGCTACCATCCCGGATCTGCGCCTTGAGTTTACCGAGGGGCTTGGCAGCTACGAGAGTCTCATCAGTCTCGACATTGAAAACTTCGAAGAGTTATCGAACGGAGATCTCACCGGGGATGTTGTCAATCCTCACGACATCGACGTGGGCGGACCCATCGGTGTGGATACAGTCTGCCTGTCGGGCGACGATCATGTGACTTATGATCAGACTTACACGGACAATGACCACATCGACGCAAGCGATTCTTCCACCTGGACACTCCGCTCATACCGCGAGACTCCAGAGTGCACCGTCCGACTGCTCAGCTCCAACGGATACGACTGGTAGAGCTCTGAATCGCTAACCTGCGCAATAGATAACCGAGTTAGCTGCCAGCCGTTCCGTTGAGCACGGCTGGCAGCTCCTTCACCCCAGTAGTGGTCCCGTCGGGGACTTACCATTATGTTTTGTTGATATAGTACAACCGCTTATTGACGAATTCATCCATACCGAGAGGCCCCAACTCACGGCCAAACCCCGAATGCTTTACGCCCCCAAATGGCATATCCGCGGCTTCGGACCCGCCAATATTGACGTGGCTCATGCCGACATCGAGCTGCTGGGCGACTCGTTCTGCTTGTGTACGGTCCTCAGAGAAGACCGCCCCCGCCAGACCAAAGGGCGAATCATTGGCCATGGTGACCGCGTCTTCCTCATTACGGATCTTGTAAATGGTGACAACCGGTCCGAAAAATTCTTCCCGATAGGCATCCATGCTCTCCGTGACATCGGTGAGCACCGCAGGCCGGACCCAGGCCCCTGGGGCGTTCAAGCGCTCACCCCCGGTCAACAAAGTCGCGCCTTGATCAACAGCCCGCTGAAGTTGCTGGATGAGGTTATCAGCGGCTGCTTCTGAAGACAGCGGATAGTAAGTTCCTTGACGAGGCTGGAGGGGGTCACCCTGTTCGAGACTCGAAACATACTGGACCGCTTCGTCAACGAACTCGTCGTAAAACCCTTCGTGCACGAGGAGCCGTTTATTCGAGGTGCACGCCTGGCCCATATTATCCATGCGCTGATCGACCGCCTGCCGGGCAGCGGCTCGAATGTCAGCCGCCGAAAGATAGATATGGGCATCCGAACCACCTAACTCAAGCACAACCTTTTTGAGGTAGCTCCCCGCCGTAGCCGCAACGGCAGCTCCAGCCCGTTCGGAACCGGTGAGTGAGACTCCCTGGATCCGGTCATCGGCGATAATCTTTTCAATCTGACCGTGAGTGACAAACATGTTCTGGTACACACCTTCGGGCACTCCCCCGTCCAGAAAAACCTGTTCCAGCGCCAGAGCGGAACGCGGACACGTCTCAGCGTGTTTCAATACGATGGAGTTGCCGAGCACCAGATTCGGCGCGACAAAGCGTGCAACCTGGTAGTAGGGGAAGTTCCAGGGCATGATGCCCAACAGGACACCCAGCGGTCGACGCTGTAATACCGCGCGACGGTTCTTGTCATCGGAGAGTATTTCTTCGGCTGCGAACCGTGGGCCGTGCTCTGCGTAATAACGACAAATGTCAACGCATTCTTGCAGCTCCGCGTCAACTTGATCTACCGCTTTGCCTATTTCTATCGCGGCAATCTGGGCGAGTTCTGCACGCCGTTCATGAATCAGGTCAGCTACGCGATACGCAATGTCAGCCCGGTCTGCTACGCTTCGCGTCTTCCAGTGCGTGGACGCCTCCTGAGCTGCGGCGAGCGCCGCGCTCACTTGTTCATCACTGAGGTAATCAAAGACCTCTAGGACTTCGTTGGTACGTGGGTCTTGAGTGCGGAACCCTGTTACTGATGGTGCATTCGACTCGATGGGGTAACTCATAATGTCATAGTCCTGTTGCAGTGGAGAGCATGGTCATATTGGGTCAAAAGCGTCTTGACGCCGGAGATACCATTGACTATCGGTATTCGGGCCAGGGCAGGTCGATCGGCGGCTCAAAATCGGCCGGCAGAAGCGCCGGCATAGGATCTTCCTGAGCCCGACGATCGAACTCAGCTTTCGCCTCCGCGAGCCGTTCAGGGTTGGTGAACAGGTCGAGGAATGTCGTCGCGACAGTCTTGCCCGCAACTTCAATGGTCGGAGCGATGGTTTCGGGGATGCCGCCCAATGCGTTCATCACCCAGGCAGGGTATGGTCCCGCGCCTGGCACAGGTTGCAATGCTGGGCGGGAGACATAGAAGCGCACCAAGGGCGCGTAGTGCGACATCTCCACGTAATCGTCACTTGTCCAGTTCCGCTGCCAGGCCGGCATGGACTCACGCAACTGCCGCTCGGCCTCGACCGGCTCGATGAGCTGTTCGGTTTCGGCAAGAAAGGGCTTCTCGCTCGGGGGAAGACCAAGGTTTCGCTGGATGTCTTGTGCGATGGCCACAGCCTCGGGACCATACTGCGGGGCCCCCACTGACGCTAGGTTTTCGTACAAGACCTCGGCCATGACATGGTTGGTGCGTCCCGGACGGCTGCGGGCGATCCACCGGTCGTCGACCTCACAGTGCGCCATAGCTGCCGCATGCTCCGCATTTCGGTCAAGGACCGCCAGCACGTGTTCTGCCATCTCAATGTCGGGGGTGCGCCAAGAGAACTGAATGCGTGCCACGCGTTGCGGCAGATTATCAGCGGTAGCTTGTCCGTCAGTGAGAATCGCATCGGAGAAACTCCAACCGCCGGTGGCGGGCAGCATCGCATCTTGCATGACGCGGGCCGACGTGTACATCTGCATGAGCGCAACATTCGCGCCCGGAGCCCGAGCGGCTGAATGCGAAGCGGGAATTGGCGAATTCGGGTCGGCACTGGAGATCTGCCAGGTTTCGGCACTGTCGCAGGTAAAGGTATAGACCTTGCTGTAGTAGGCACCGCATTGGGTGTCCCACCGGGCCGTGTTACACAGCGGCAGCATGTAGAAGGGGTGAAATGAGACGATCCCATCCACATTGTCATAGTAACCGCGCAGCCCATGAACGATCTTTGACCCATGCATCTTCTCTGCTGGTTCACCGGTGTATCGGATGGTGCCGGCGATGTCATGTTCGATCATGGCATGCTTGGCAGCGAGGATACCGGCCAGCGTAGAGATCCCGAGTGCGGAATGGGGGTCAGTGTGGCCTGGTGCGAAGCTCGAGGTTCCCTCATGGGGTTGCTGACTGGTAACAGCAGCCTGGCTATTTCCTGGCACCGCATCGTATTCGGCATAGGTGAGCAGTGTCGGTCCGTCACCATTGGACCACGTGGCGCAAAAGGCCGTTGGCATGCCGGCTGAGCCGTCCTCGACGACGAAGCCTTCTTCCCGAAGCCGTTCAACATACCATTGTTGGGAACGGTACTCACGCCACGCAGGTTCGGCCAGCTCCCAGATATGGGTGTGCCAATCCAGCAGTCTGTCTAGATTTTCATCGACCCATGCTTGTGCCGTGCGTTTGGCCTCAGCAACGAATGTTTTCATGTTGTTCTACCTCTGTACATTGATGGGTTGTGACAAATGTTTCCGTCAGGCTTGGCTGATGGTGTTAACCGAGGAAATAGGTTTTCCAGATTCGTGGAACGTCACGGCATTCTGGGCTTGAATGCGAACGTATTCTGCTGCTGTTCGTTCTGAGAAGTACGCAACGTGCGGGGTCACCACGACACCTTCGACCCCCAGCAACGGATGGTCTGCTGGTGGTGGTTCGACATCGAGTACATCGACAGCGGCTCCAGCCAACTGCCCTGAACAAACCGCTTGAGCAACGGCAGCAGAATCGAGCAGTGCACCACGCGAGACATTCACAATGAGGGCACGGTCGGGCATCTCAGCGATGAATGCAGCATCGATGAGGCGGTCTGTTTCATGAGTAAGCGGCATATGGAGCGATAGGACGTTGGAATGCTGCCGGGCGGTCTCGAGGCTGACGCGTTCGATGCCGTGTTCGGTGAGCATTGCGCGCACCTCATCGGTATCAGGCAGCAACGGATCATATCCCAGTGTCCTGCCGAACAGGGGTTTGGCGAGTTCGGCGAGCTTCAGCCCAATCCTGCCCAGCCCGATTATGCCCAGCGTCTGTTCGCTCAACCGCCATGGTGCCACTGCGGCGCGGGAGTTCCAGGTTTCAACATCCGCGACCGATGTTTCGGTGTAGTAATCCAGTTGACGTGCCCAGTGCAGTATCAATGCGAGCGCATGAGTTGCCACCTCTTCGGTCGCTGCCCCCGGCACGTTCGTGACCCAAACACCGTGATCAGTTGCCGCTGCTACGTCCACGGTGTCGGTGCCCATGGACATCAGCGCGACGAGTTTCAGCTTCGGTAACTGTTCGAACATGTCGCGAGTGATCGACGCATAACCAGCCAGGAGCACGTCGGCGTCTCCAGCATGTGTCACGATCTGGGCGCTGTCGCGAGTGTCTAGCACTCGTACTTCAAACCCGGCTTGTTCCAGCAGTGCGATACCGTCAGTCAAGTCGGTGTCGGAGCTTTCCGTATAGACTGCAACAGGTTTCATGTCGCTCATACTTCGTTGTCTCGTACCAGACCCTGTGCCATCGCAGTCATAAGTTCGTAGACGACATGCGCGGCGGCTACCCCCGTGATTTGCGCGTGGTCATAGGCAGGGGCCACCTCGACGACATCGGCGCCTACGATATTCAGATCGGTCAGCGCTCGCAGCATGCGCAACAGTTCTCGACTGGTGAGTCCACCTGCCTCTGGCGTTCCGGTGCCGGGTGCGTGAGCCGGGTCGAGTATATCGATGTCCACCGAGATATACAGTGGCTTGTCTCCGATCCGTTCGCGTACACGGTCGATTGCCGCGGCTACGCCCTCTTCCTCGATGTACTCGCTGGTGACAATGGCGAAGCCGAGCCGGTTATCATCCTCGAGGTCCTCTTTACCGTAGAGCGGGCCTCGGATGCCTACGTGCATCGAGGCAGTTTTGTCGATGAAACCATCTTCTGAGGCCCGTCTGAAAGGCGTGCCATGGGTCAGGGGTTGGCCGAAATAGGTGTCCCAGGTGTCCAGGTGGGCATCGAAATGCAGGACCGCGACCGGACCATGCCGTTCGCTGACTTCCTTCAGGCTGGGATACGCGATGGTGTGGTCGCCACCAACGGTAATAACGCGCTTGGTTCTCGCGCGAAGCTCATGGATACCTTCATAGATCTGATCGACCGCTTCGGCGAGGTCATAAGGATTCGCGGCTATATCTCCAGCATCTGCGACCTGTACTGCGTCCCACCCGGCGAAATCCTGAGCCGGATTGTACGGCCGCAGCAGGCGGCTGGATGCACGCACATGTTCTGGACCAAACCGTGCTCCCGGCCGATAGCTCACGCCTGAATCGAAGGGCACCCCGACAATAGCGATATCGGTGGTGGGGACATCTTCGATTCGGGGTAGTCGTGCGAACGTTGACAGGCCCGCATAGCGTGGGGCCTTCGAAGCGTCAGGGGCTCCAAGAGGGGATGTCATATGTTTAGACCTTGTCTACGAGCTCGAAGGGGACATGGATGAGTTGCAAACCGCCGCTTGCCACCGCGGTATCAACGGCTGCTGGAAGTTCCGACAGCTCCGTGACGCTGATACCGGCACCGCCAAAAGCCTGCACTAGGGCTGGCCAGTCAGGTTGTGCCAGGTCAACGGAGATCGGCGCGATCCCGACATCGGCTTCATTATTTTTGATTTCCGCATACCCGCCGTTATTCACCACGATGACCGTGAGGTCGAGGTCTTGTTCCACGGCTGTCATGAACTCCTGAACCGAGAACATCAGGGCGCCGTCACCAAGCACTGCGACCACTGGGCGTTCGGGTGCGCCGATTTTGGCGCCGATTGCAGCGGGCAGGCCATAGCCGAGCGTTGCATAGGTGGCCATATAGGGCGTCGAGTTCGGTTTCTGGGTCTTGAGCATATTGAGCAGGCCCCAGTAGGCGATCATCGATGAGTCGGTCGACATGATGACGTCTTTTGGCAGGGCGTCGGCCAGTGCGGTACCAAGAGCTGTGTTTTTTGCATCGAGCTCGCGGCTTTCGGCTACCATCGCCTCCAGGGCGGCCTGAACATCGACGGCTGGTGTGCGGTCCCGGTTCGGCAGCTGTGCAAGAATCTGCTGGACTGCTTCACTGGCTTCACCGACGAGGCCGAGGTGGGCGTGTTGATTCTTGTTGATCTGGGATTCAAGGCGGTCGATCCGGATGACTTTACCCTCGGCCTCGAGGGCATCGACCCAGAGGTCTGCCTCGCCAAGCTTTGAACCTACGACAAGCAGAACATCTGCGGTCTTGGCGATGTTTCGGACTGCCGCGAGACGTAAATTGGCTCCCAGTGCAAGCCGGTGGTGCTCGTCCAGAATACCTTTTCCGTTGGTGGTGGTCACGACGGGGGCTTCAAGCCGTTCCGCCAGTTCGAGGATGCAATCAGCCGCTGCCCGAGCGCCACCACCGGCTAGGATCACCGGATTCTTCGCCTCGTCGAGTAGCCGGGCTGCCTCTGCGGCTGTTTCATGGTCCACGGGCGCCAGAGTCGGGGTCGGAATAGGTTGCAGCAACTCAGCTGAAATGTTTGTTTCAGCCTCCAGGACATCGAGGGGTACCTCAATGTAGACCGGGCGCGGACGTCCGGTTGCGAATAACTTGAATGCATCATGCACGGCTTGAACGGCTTCTTCAGCACTGGCCACGCGTCGACCCCATGCGACCACGGCCTGTGCCGCCGATAGCTGGTCTTTTGTTTCGTGCAACGAACCGACGTCGGCGAACTCTTGTCCGGTGGCCGGCCCCGGCGCAAGGATGATCATGGGTCGGGACTCGGCAAAAGCAGTTGCGGCAGCTGAGAGCGCGTTCAACAGCCCGGGGCCGCTGGTGGTGATAACTACGCCTGGCAGACCTGTCTGCAGCGACCACCCGTCAGCGCCATAGCCGGCTCCCTGTTCGTGACGGGAGGTCACCGCACGAATGCCGAGGTGGCGCAGCGGACGATAGAACTCCAGATTATGTGTACCAGGTATGCCGAAAATCGTGTCGACACCATAGTTGTTCAGGGTTTCGAGTACCCACCAGCCAGTTGTCGGCTTTTTCGTGGTCTCCATACGTTGTGATCTCCCTAGCTAGTCTTCTTGAACGCGGCGCTTACGGTGTGGCTGGTTCCCCATCAATCCAAGTCTCCAGGACCGGGATGTCACGAATCGCTTCCGGATCAGTGGTCACGGGATCGCCCCCCAGCACCACGAAATCTGCCCGTTTGCCGACCTCTAGCGAACCGAGCTCGTGTTCCCGACCGATGGAGACTGCTCCTTCAAGCGTATGTGCGCGCAATGCCGCCTCAGCAGAAATTCGTAGACAATCGTCGCCCAGCTTCGCACCTCTGCGGGTGATCCGCGTGACGGCAGCTTGGATGGCTTCCAACGGGCGTGGCTCAGCAACCGGGGCATCCGAAGAGATAGTGATGGGAACCCCGGCAGCTTCGAATTCGCCCAGCGGGTTGAAGCGCTCCCCGGGAGTGCCGATGGCCTGCTCGACGCTTTCTCCCCAGTTGAAGTAGTGCTGTGTTTGGTTCACCGGGCGGATGCCCAGGGTGGCCATACGCTGGATGTCTTCGGGACTCGGGAGCCCACAGTGTTCAATGCGGTGACGTGCTGCGGTGTTTGGGTGCTCTGCCAGGGCTGCTTCGATCGCGTCAACCACCATGTTGATTGCAGTGGGTGACTGTGCGTGCGTTGCGGTCTGCAAACCTGCGGCATGGGCGCGTCTGATGAGCTCGTTGAATTCTTCGGGCTCATGGTAGCGCTGCCCGACACGACACGGGTCACTCATATACCCTTCCGGGAAGTACGCAGTCCAGCCCCCCAGGGTGCCATCAGCATAGAGTTTAATCCCAGCAGTCGCTAGCTTGGCATTACCAAATGGACTGGTCAGACCCAGGTCAATAACTTGGTCTAATAAGTGCGAGAGGAAATACATCGAAACTCGCACACGCTGCTGCCCTGAGCTGGCGAACCGGAGATATGTTTCGAGCTCGCGTTTCGATACCTGAGCATCGCCGATCGTGGTCACTCCCCCGGCGAGGAATTCTTTTTGGACCAGCTCCATCTGCCGCTGGTGTTCGGCCGGTTCGTCGCCGAGATGGAAGTTTGGGCCGTGGTGTCCTACCTTGACTCCGTGGAGACCAGTCAACACGTTGCAGGCAGCATCGGAGAGCTCGCCGGTGAGTTCTCCAGCATCGTCTTTGAAGAACTCTCCGCCGAGAGGGTTAGGCGTGTCCTTAGTTACCCCGTGCACCTCGAAGGTATACGAGTTCACGACACCCCCGTGGCCAGAAGCGTTCATGATGTAGACCTCGCGGTCTGTCGCCACCTGATCCAGTTCGAAGCGGGTGGGGTGACGCTGTTCAGCGAGGTTGCCTTGCTCATACCCGAAGCCTCGCAGGGGCACACCCGGGGGCATCGTCTTTTCGGCTTCGCGGAGGAGTTCAATGATTTCTGGGATCGTACTGGCACGCTGCGGTGATACGTCAACCCAGGTAAGTAACTGACCGTACATCAGCGGGTGCGCGTGTGCGTCCACAAACCCTGGCACGATGGTCGCACCGTCGAAGTCAGCGCGCTGGGGTTTGAGATCTGCCTCCGTGGCAACTTGTTCGACTTCGGCGAGGGTTCCCACCGCCAAGATCCGGCCTCGGTGGATCAGCATACTCTCCGCCACAGGTGTGTGATCCTCAACCGTGCGGATCTGTGAAGCTGTCACGATCACCGGAGGCGAATCTTGGTGATCAAACGTTGCCAGTGGGCGCATCAGGGTATTTTCCTCTCACTTTTCGTCATCATTCCGGCGCCGGAAATTTTAGCGTTAGTCGGTCTACGTTGTTTTCGAAGTCACGGATGCCGTAGCCCCGTTTTCCTCGTCATCGGTGTCAAAAACGTGGTCGCGAATCTGTGGCGCCAAGCTCAGACAAATCATGCTCAGGACCGCGAAGGCGATATACAGGACAATGACGCTCCAGATGTTTCCGGTCCAGTTGAACAGTGCGGTCGCTACCACCGGCGAAAAACCGGCGAAGATGGCGTTACCGAGATTGTAGGAGAACGAGAGGCTTGTTTGACGTGCTTCGGCGTTGAACATCTGGGACATGATGGATGCCATCGGTACCCATGTGCCGTTCATGAGCACACGGAAGACGGCGAACAAGATGAACATCAGTAATGCATTACTGGGATCCATGGTGAGGAACATGGGCGCGATGAGTAGCGATGTGGAAACAAGAGCGATAAACATCGTGCGTTTGCGGCCAATACGATCAGCGACGAGACCAATGAACAGCGATGAAATGAGCTCAGCTAACGCCGCGATGGAAAGGATATTCAAGAATAAATTGGCATCCATATTCACCCCGAAGGCAGGCTCGGTGGCGTAGGAGGTGGCGAATGTCGTCACGAGGTAGTACCCGCCGGTGGATACGGGGATCAAGCCCATGCCCAGCAGGATCGCCTTCCAGTTTTGACGCAGCGCTACTTTGAGCGGGAGTTCGTGGTTCAAGGGGTTGTCGCTAGCGTCAGCAATATCTTGCTGAAATACCGGGGTTTCTTCGACACGGAACCGAACCCAGAAGGCTACGCCAATGAGCACGACAGAGAGGAGGAATGGGATTCGCCATCCCCCGTTGAGGAGGAATTCGGTGCCATTGATTGTCAGCAGCGCGAAGATACCTGATGCCAGGAGCGCGCCCATAGGGTTGCCCATCTGGGGGAAGGCGCCGTAAAAGCCTTTGAACTTTTCTGGCGCGTTTTCAGTAGCCATGAGGACCGCACCGCCCCATTCTCCTCCGACCGCTATACCTTGCGCGGCACGCAGGATCACGAGCAGCACGGGGGCCAACGCGCCCGCCGTTTCATAGGTCGGCAGGAGACCTACCGCTACGGTAGCTCCACCCATGAGCAGGAGCGTGATAATGAGCGAGCGGCGGCGACCATACTTATCGCCGACGTGCCCGAAGATGATGCCTCCGATAGGACGAAACAGGAAGCCAACGGCGTAGGTGGCAAAGGAGAACAGCACGCCCAAAATGGGATCGGCTTCGGGGAAGAAGAGCGGACCGAAAACGATTGCCGCAGCGGTGGCAAAAATGTAGAAGTCATAGAATTCGATCGATGTACCAACAAAGGACGCCGAACCGGCCCGAAGGGCGCGTCGGTGGCTAAATGTCTGTCGTTGGGGACTGCCATTGGCTTTAGGAGTCTCGCTCATGTCCCTCACCTTTCTCATAGTCGTGCGTCACCAAATGCTAGATATGCTGAGGTGGCCTCGAAGTGTCTTGAACTATACAGTGACCTGAGGCACATGGTGAAGCAGATGCATCGTAGTCGTATGATGAAACCACGCTTATGCTGAGATATTGAACAAAAGCTCAGCCACTAAACCATTTTCTCGCGCTTGACGATCGAAGTGTTCAGAATTGGTGACAACTCGTTTTGAGGGGAGAATCGTGTCTTGGGAAGATATCGACGAACGTTTAGTTGAAGAACTCCGTCAGGACCCGCGGGTCAGCATTGTTTCGCTAGCGCAACGTCTCTATGTTCCACGCGCAGCAGTCTCCGAACGACTGCGCTATCTGACCTCACACGATTTGATCCGCGTGGTCGCGGCGGTGCATCCTGGATTCCTCGGGCTCAGCGTGATCGCGCACGTTTCTATTTCTACGAGCGGGCCTACCGAAGAAATCACCAGAATGTTGGTGGAGTGGGATAGCTGTGTGCTCGTTTCGATCACCGCCGGGGAGTATGATGTCGTGGCCGAACTGCGCGTAAGCACCCACCGTGAGCTCCAGAGAGAACTCGACCAGCTGCGCGCCCACCCAACCGTGGTGCGATGCAACACCGTGCTCTATACGGAGATCATTCAGGGGAACGTCGAACACGAGCAGCATGCCGATATCGGGGTCGATCAGGTAGATCGACAATTACTCTCGGCTCTCATCGACGACGGGCGCATGGGCTGGAAGGCGCTCGCGGAGAAGACCGGAAAATCACCGTCTGCTGTGCGAAACCGCGTACAGCGTCTCCTGGATGCTCGAATCGCTCAGATAGTCGTAGTACAGCAGCGCGGAAGTGGTAGTAACCAGGTGTCTGCCGGTGTCGGCGTGACCCTGCACGAGGATTCTCGCACCACGCTGGAACGCCTCATCACGATCGATGGGATCGAATTCGCCGCTGCCTGTATCGGTCGCTTCGATGCCGTGCTCACCGTACGGGGCAGTACCCCCATGGCGATCGAACGAAGTCTCGAGCGGGTCCGAGCTGACGCCGGAGTGCGCTCGCTTGTCACCTGGCTTCACCTACGATCGGCCAAGGTTGATTATGCCCGCATGGGAATGCTCACACACCCTGGAAACCCTACCCCGTGACGCGCCCGCTATCGACTTGCTAGCGCATCATCAGGGAGGCGGGTGGGAGCAACCGTTGTAATGTTTACGGAACGGCTGCGTTCAAGTATCAGAAGGGGACGAGATGACATCGGCATGCGGATGCGAGACATCAGCATCAACTATTGAATCTGAACAGCACACGCCCTGGTGGCAAGATCGAAGTATGCTCCTTCCAGCCGCCTCTGGTCTGGCTTTGCTCCTCGGATTACTCTTCGAATGGTTCACCTCAGGTACAGAAGTTATCGCCGAGGCATTGTTCTGGCTCTCTCTACTCTTCGGAGCCTCCCAGTTTGTGCCCGGGGCACTTCGCGGACTGTTCCGCTCGGGCCGTTTAGGCATTAGCTTACTGATGACGATCAGTGCTTTGGGCGCTGTCGTTCTGGGATTCCTCGAAGAGGCAGCAGCGCTAGCATTTCTATATTCCATTGTCGAGGCACTCGAAGACCGGGCGATGGATAAAGCTCGGTCTGGTCTGCGCTCGCTGCTGGCGCTTATTCCACCCACAGCAACCGTCGTGGAGCACGGAACACCCCGCAGCGTTGCTGCAGAATCCCTGGTCCCAGGGCAAGTACTTCGCCTGTCCGCCGGCGAACGGTTGGCAACCGATGGGGTGGTACGCGAAGGCACGAGTAGTCTTGACGTTTCGGCCATCACTGGCGAGTCCATCCCGGTCGCGGTCAAACCCGGTGACGAAGTACTGGCCGGCTCGATCAACACCTCCGGCGTTCTTGAGGTGGAAACCACCGCTGCCGGGACTGACAACTCTCTGACCACGGTGGTGGCGCTCGTCGAACAGGCGCAGCATGACAAAGGCGAACGTGCTCGAATTGCTGACCGCTTGGCCCGCCCGTTAGTGCCGGGAGTGTTGATCTTGGCGGTCTTGGTCGCCGTTGTTGGATCGTTGTTCGGCGATCCAACTGTGTGGATTGAACGGTCCTTAGTGGTATTAGTCGCGGCATCACCGTGCGCTCTGGCTATCTCAGTGCCCGTTACGGTCATTTCGGGAATCGGGGCGGCCAGCAAATTCGGTGTCGTCATTAAGTCCGGAGCAGCCTTTGAACGACTGGGCGAAATCCGCCATTTAGCGTGGGATAAGACTGGCACGTTGACCCGAAACGAACCTAGCGTCACGGAAGTGCTGACCGTTGGAGATACGACCCAAGCCGAGGTAATCCAACACGCAGCAGCACTCGAGGCCCACAGTAACCACCCGCTAGCAGCAGCAATCACTGCTGCAGCAAGCAATCCGCCGACAGCCCTTTACGTGCGTGAAACCGCCGGGCAGGGCATGACCGGTGTGCTTAACGGCGATGGAGTCGCTGTCGGTAGTCCAATTTGGCTCAGCCCAGGTATGTTAACGGAGCAAGTGGGCGCATTAGAAGAGCGCGGCATAACCGTGGTCATGGTCCATCGCAATGACAAGCCCATTGGCGCGATCGGGGTTCGCGACGAACTGCGGCCAGAAGCCGCCGGTGTTATCCGTGATCTGAGCGATGCTGGCTTCGGTACGACCATGCTGACCGGAGACAACACTCGGACCGCGAGCGCCTTGGCCGCCGAGGCCGGCATGAGCGACGTGCAAGCTGGCCTTCGCCCGGACGGCAAGGCCAAGGCAGTAACTGCACTGCGCGAGCGTGGTGCAGTAGCGATGATCGGTGACGGCATCAACGATGCCCCCGCTTTGGCCTCTGCGGATGTTGGGATCGCCATGGGGGCTAAAGGGGCCGATGCTGCCATTGAATCCGCAGATGTCGCGTTCACCGGCGAGGATCTGCGACTGATTCCGACGGCCCTGCACCATGCACGGAGGTCCCGCCGCATCATCACCCAGAATATTGTGTTGTCCCTGGCTATTATTGCAGTGCTCTTGCCACTGGCGATTACCGGTGTGCTGGGACTAGCCGCAGTGGTGCTGGTTCATGAGGGTGCCGAAGTGTTGGTCATCCTCAATGGACTGCGTGCCAGCCGCGCTGCGCGTCTCGATCATCGTCATCAGACAGTTCGCAAAGAGCTCGCGGCGTCATGACAGTTGCTCGGCCAGTTCCATCAGCGCGTCTGTGCCCACCAGGTCACGCAGCATCAATGGCACAATGTCCACGTCGACTTTTGGTAGTTGGGTGCGTAACCCGGCCATGTGGTGTTCTTCGCGCTCACGCCGGTCTGCGAGAAACTCCCCGGCATCGTTCGGTGAAACGCGGTTGATGACAAAACCGCCCACGTCGATTCCGGTTTTGCGGAGATTGTCGTAGAGCTCGATGGTTTCCAACACTGGCACCCGTTCCGGGATCAACACGATCACAAAGCTGGTGAGTTTCTTGTCAGTCAGCACATTGCGCATGGTCTCGAAGCGGGTTTTGCGTCGCAAGAGCATTTGCCGGATGCGCCGGTCTCGGTTCTCACCGCTGGCCGACTGCGGGTCGTCATCTCCATCGAGGGAACGGATCGCTGCGCCAAATTTTTCGGCTTTGGTGCGCCGGTTCAGCAGCCCTTCGGTCCAGAACGTCATGATCTCCGGTAAGGCCATCAGTCTGGCGGTGTGCCCGGTTGGTGCGGTATCGAAGACGACCAAATCGTAGTGTTGCAGACCGTCTTCAACGGTCAACGCAATCCGCTCGAGCATTGCAGATTCGTGTGTGCCCGGGGTTTGGGCGGCGAGCTCCAGGTGTTTGGTGACCTGCGGGTGAAGGTGTTCCGGCATGAAGTCGCGCAGGGTTTGGCCGACTTCTGCCAGGTATCGATCGATGGTGCGTTGCGGGTCGATTTCGATCCCGTGGACCGAGCCTGCCCCGTCGTTGGTACGGAATAGTTCAACGGGGTCGTCTCCGACGGGTTGTTCCCATAGGTGGCCCAGGTTATGGGCTGGGTCAGTGGAGACCAGTAGAACGTTGCGCCCGGTTTGGGCCTGGTGCAGTGCCGTGGCGGAGGCGGTGACGGTTTTGCCGACACCGCCCTTACCGCCTAAAAATAGCACTTTGCGGTCGGTGGCAAGCTTCAGCAGCATGTACACGCTTTCTCTAGCAACATTTGAACCCTTCGATGGGTGAATGGTCCAGGCCCTGGCGGGTGTGCCATTCGTGCATGCGGTCCAGCATTTCGGGTAGGAGTTCTAGCGTGACCCCGGAGGCCGGGTTGGGCACGCCGAGGGCTTCGGACAGGACCAGCATCATAAACAGGTCCTCTTCGTCGCGTTTGGCCCTCGCGAAGGTGCGCCGGTAGGGCGCGATGTAGAACTCGCGTAACCCAGCGCTGAAGCGGTGCCACCAACTGCTCATCGTCGACTATTTCCTAGGGGTACCGGCTGGCAGGAGTTCTTCTTCGGTTAGCGCTTCCTCGTCTTCGGGGTCTGGCTCCTGGTGTCTGGTACGAACCATGGCCAGTGCTGCTTCGATGAGCACCCAGACGGCGGCGATCAGCACGATGATATCGAGTACCAGCAGCAGCCAGTTGCCGTCGTTGTAGAACTGGCCCAGCTGGACAATCAGCGCGTAGATCGACACGAAGATGACGAACACCGCTGGGATGAGCACCGGCAGGAACGGGCGCCGTCTGCGCATCAGCATCACGGCCACAATCGACAGTGTCAGCGCTGCCAACAGCTGGTTCGTAGTACCAAACAGTGGCCAGATCAGCACACCACCGGAACCGTCGGCACCGGCGGAGAAGGTCAGCGCGATACAGATCCCCACGGCGATGGCCGTGGCCGTGTACATGTCGATTTTGACGTTGAAGGTCTGCCCGATTTCTTGGACGATATAGCGTTGCAGTCGCACCGCGGTGTCCATAGTGGTTGCGGCGAACAGGACCGCCATGGTGGCCAGAATGGTCGAGCTGAGTCCAGCTGGTAGGCCAAGCCCCTGGTTCACCATCGTCCCGCCGGCTTCGACAAAGACTTCGACCCCGCCACTGGAGAAGCTGTCGTACATTTCTTCCCACTCGGTCACGGTGCGGAAGGCTGCGGTGGTGACCAGGATGGTTCCCAGTGCCAGTAGGCCCTCGCCCACTGCCCCGAAATAGCCCACAAAGCGTGCGTCGCCTTCGCGGTCGATCTGTTTGGAAGTCGTGCCGGAGGATACGGTGCCGTGGAATCCGGAGATCGCACCACAGGCAATGGTCACGAACAGCAACGGCATCAACGACGGTGTGTCAGCCGGGACGTTGTTGTTGATGGCCGGGGCCACCACGGTTGGGGTGGCGATGGCTACCGAGACATATAGCAGGGCCAGCGCGATGAACAGTTGCAGGCCGTTGATGTAGTCACGCGGCTGCATCAGCACCCACACGGGAAGTAGGGAGGCGATCGCACCGTAGGCGAAGAGGATGATGATCCACCAGGTTGCTGGCGGCAGTCCGAGCAGTTCATCGGGGAAGGACAGTGGGAAGCGGTCGCCCAGCGGAATCAGAATGAATAGTGCGATCACGCCGACGACGGTCACGATTGGCAGATTCCAGTTCCAGCGGTATATGGCCTGCCCGACGAACAGTGCCACAATGAGTGCACCCCAGGTCGGGATGACCGCGGTTGGGGAATCGACTAACAGCCCCGAGGTCACGGTGGCGAAGGCTGCGATGACCATCATCAGCAGGAAGAAGATGACCACCAGAAATAGGTTGCGTCCGCGCGGACCGATGTAGCGGCCGGAGAGGGTTCCTAGGGATTGGCCTTTGTTGCGGGCTGAGGCCCACAGTGAGCCGAGGTCGTGCATCCCGGCGAAGAAAACGGTCCCAAAGACCACCCAGAGGAAGGCGGGTAGCCAACCCCAGATCACGGCGATGGCCGGACCAACAATCGGGGCCGCGCCAGCGACCGAGGTGAAGTGGTGGCCCCACAACACGAATCTATTGGTCGGCACGTAATCGGTGCCGTCATTGAATTGATGGGCGGGTGTTTTATACGCATCGTTGAGCTTGAACACCCGTTTTGAAAGATATTTTGAGTACAGGAAGTAACCGGCCAGCATGATACCCACGCCGATCACCGCCAATAACAGAGCGTTTGGGCCTTCCACGGCAAACTCCTCAAGGTGATGTGTTCTTATTGGCACATGATGTAAGTAACGCTAACAGCGTCTGACCTTAGGTGACCATAGGTATCGCACTTTGACCTACCGGGCACCCGGCCATAGCATGACCACAGTGTGGAAAGCCCTCGGCGCCCTCTGTGTGGGCCTCTTTATTACGTTGTTGGATCAGTCCCTGGTTGCCGTTGCGCTGCCACAAATCACCGAAGACTTAGGTGCCTCGGTCAATCAGGCCGTGTGGGTCTCAGCGATCTACTTACTGACCTTTGCCGTGCCATTATTGGTCACGGGCCGCCTAGGCGATCGCTTCGGACAGCGCAACGTCTACCTGGTGGGCATGGCCGTCTTCACCCTGGCTGCCACAGCCTGCGCATTCGCTCCCACGATTGAATGGCTCATCTTCGCTCGTGCCGTTCAAGGATTGGGCGCATCGCTGTTGAACCCCCAACCACTGAGTGTCATTAACCGGATCTTCCCGGCGACCAAACGCGGCGCGGCCATGGGTGTGTGGTCTGCGGTTGCTAGCTCATCGGGCCTCTTCGGACCGGTGGTCGGTGGCCTGCTGGTCGGGTGGATTAGCTGGCGTTCGGTCTTCTTCCTCTACATTCCCTTCGGCCTGCTCGCATTCATCCTGGTGGCCCTGTGGGTTCCGAAACTCCCCACCGCGGTTTCCCGTATTGATCCTGCGAGCGCGGCCCTATCGCTGATCGCAGTATTAGCGATTGTCGTGACCCTGCAGCAGGGACCAGAACTCGGCTGGCCGCTGTGGTTATTCGGCGTGCTGGCCGCCGGGCTGGTCGCGCTCGCCGTGTTTATTTGGTTGCAACACCGGGCACAACGGCGCGGTCAGGATGCCCTGGTGCCACCGAAGCTCTTTTCGTTCAATAACTTCCGGTGGGGCGCCATCTCCGTCTCCACCCTAGGCTTTGCGGTGTACTCGATGAATCTGCCGATCATGCTCTATCTGCAGCTTGGTGCAGGGCTATCCGCGCAGGCTGCAGGCTTACTGATGCTGCCAATGGCTGCGGTCTCCGTGGTCAGCGCTCCCCTGTTGGGTCGGCTCACCGACCGACTCCCACCCGGGCGGATCTCGAAGTTCGGGTTGACTTCGATGATGACCTCGATGGCGCTGTTTGCCATCTTGATCGCCACCGAGGTCCCCGTAGGCTGGCTGGCCATTCCATTGGTGTTCCAAGGTGCAGCCAATGCGATGAGCTGGTCGGCAAACTCCGCGATTTCGATGCGCCAGTTGCCGCCAGAACTGGTCGGTGCCGGCTCGGGTGTCTATAACACCTCGCGCCAGGTGGGTGCCGTGGTTGGTGCGGCCGCGCTGGGCGCGATGATGCAGATCAACCTGCAGTTCTTCGAATTCTCGGTCGCGATGGGATTGTCGCTGGTGCTGCACGTCGTCGTACTAGGCATCGGGCTGTTTGCGGTGTCGCACTTCCGCCAAGATCTACTTCAGAAAGAACCTGCAGCCTGAGGTTCGGTGCGTCGTTATCCAACTGGCGAATTTTTCACACACAACCGATTGAGTTGTTAGCCTGGAAAATAGAGCACCTCATGAAATGCAACAAAATATGCTTGGTCCGAGATGGTGCAGCGCTGATGTGAAACCTTTGTGGGTTGCCCCTGCAGCATCTCAGGCAAGCAGGTTAGGAGCGCACGCATGACAAACCAAGCTCAAGGATCTATCGGGACGGTCACCGTACGCGGGTTACCCGATGAGGTCGATCTCGCGATCATCGGATCCGGCGGGGCCGGGCTCATGGCTGGCCTGACCGCCGCAAAAGAAGGCGCCCGCGTGCTGATTGTCGAATCCATGCCCATTGTCGGTGGCGCCACCGGGATCTCGGCCGGAGCGGCCTGGATCCCCGCACACGGCTTTGCGAAGAAAGCTCTTGGCGTGCACGACAGTTTAGATCAGGCTCGCCGCTACATTTACGCCGAAGATCGCGATCAAAAGCTCGACCCCGACATGGTCGAGGCCTTCCTGCACAACGGGCCCAAAGTCGCCCGTTACATCGAAGAACACACGAACTTCGGCTGGATCCCAGCGATCTGGCCCGATTACCGGTCAGATATCCCCGGCGCCTCCGTGGGTCGCGCGTTGTTCCCCGGGCCCTATAACCCAGACGGTCTTGGCGAGGCCGCACAGTTTGTCCGTCCCGCACTGACCACCGGCATGGCAAAGAACCCCATGCCCTTCTGGTTACTCGGAGGTGTCAGCAGTGATGATGTGTGGATTGCCGGCCCGGCACTGGTCGGCGCGCTGCTGGAAGCCAACCTGCGCAACGGCGTCGACGTCCGTGTCTCGGCACCCGCCACCGGCCTGATCACCGAAGGATCACGCGTCACCGGTCTGACTGTTGAACACGATGGCAAGGAACACTCGGTTCGCACGACCCGTGGTGTGTTGATCGCCAGCGGTGGTTTCGAATCTGCTGAAGACAAGACCACACAACATCTCGGCGCCCCAATGGGCACCCACGTCTCGCCCCGCGGCCACAACGGCATCGCGCTACAACTGGCCGACGAAATCGGTGCTGAACTGACCTCGATGGAGGACGCCTGGTGGATGCCGGGTGTGCAGATCCCTGGTGAAACTTTGGACGGCAAACCGCTGAGCCGACTGCTCCTGGGTGAGCGTTCACTGCCGCACAGCATTATCGTCAACGCCGCAGGCAAGCGCTTCACGAACGAAGCCGAGTCCTATGACAAATTCGGTGCTGCAATGCGCCAGGTCGACCCGGCCACCGGAGACATGCCGAACGACCCGGCATGGTTCGTGTTCGATCAGAACTTCTGGGAGAAATTCGGTCTGTTTGGTGTGACCCCGGGCGGTGACGTGCCCGAATACGTTTATCAGGCCGATAGCCTGTCCGAGCTTGCCGAGCAGATTGATGTGGATCCAGTCGGCCTGTTGCGCACGGTAGATGAGTTCAACCCCGAAGCCGTCCAAGGTCGTGACCCGTGGTTCAACCGCGGTGAGACGCTGTTCGATCGGTACTTCGGTGCCTTCAACCCGCGCATGGGTGAGGCTGCCCCAGATGCCCAGGCGCCAGCCGCCACGGCCAAAGCACGGGCTACCATTGCCAAACTCATCGGTCCGATCGCGTCCAAAGGTGCCGGTTTCGTTGCCGGACGTCTCAATCCGGACACCCTGCGTTCGATGATCGTTGGGCCACTGACCAAGATTATGCGCCCGGTATTGAAGAGCCCGCAGTCCTCGACGCTTGGACCCATCAATAAGGGCCCGTTCTACGCGATCAAAGTGCACTCGAGTGCACTGGGTACCGTGGGCGGACCCAAGACCGATGCCCAAGGTCGCGTGCTGAGCACCAACGGAGACGTGGTCCCCGGCTTGTTCGCCGCCGGGAATGCCGGTGGGGCTCCTCTGGGTGGCTTCTATGGCGGGGCTGGTGGCACCATCTCACTGGGGTTGGTGTTTGGTCATCTGGCTGGCCGGACCGCTGCTGTCGGTTCATAAACCCGGACGCTTGCACGACAACGGCCACTTGAGCAGAGCTCTGCTCAAGTGGCCGTGCTTTTCCGGTTGGAGCTTACTGTTCGCTTTGGCCTGTATCGTTTTCGTCTTGGAAGTATTTCATGGCCATCCACCCGTGCGTCATCGCACCGCCGGCGCGCATTGCCATGGCAACCATGACCGCTTCCGACAGTTCGGCTTCGGTCGCTCCGGCTTTGGCAGCGGCCCGGGAGTGGATCTCAATGCAGTGCGGGCACTGGGTGGTCGCGGCGACCCCGATGGCAATCAGTTCGCGGGTCTTTTTCGATAGCTCGTGGCCTTCTTCGGCGAAGACTTGCTGATCCCACTCAACGAACTTGGCGAAATCATCCGGGGCACCTTTGCGGAGGTTGCGGCCGAACTTACTGTCTTTTGAATCGTAGTGCTGCATAGGTGTCCTTTCGTAGACGTTGCGGTGTTCTTTGTGACGTACAGAAACGGCTCCTGAGCCGAACAGTGTTGCTCGGCTCAGGAGCCGTTGGGTTTATGGCACGAGGCGCTTAGCGTCCTGGCTGAAGTAGCACTTTGGAGTAGCCTTCTTCACGCTTGTCGAAACGCTCGTAGGCATCCGGTGCGTCTTCCAGTGGCAGTTCCTTGGAGACAATGAACCCGGGTTTGGCCCGACCAGCGATAATCAGGTCGCGCAGCGTATGCGCATACTGTTTCGCGTCGGCCTGTCCGGTGCCCATGGTCTGGCCTTTTTCGAAGAACTTGCCAACCTTGAATAGCAGCTCGCCTTTTGCCGAGTGTTCATCAGGGGCGCCCGGGTCCGATGGGACATACAGTCCAATGATGCCCAATCCTCCGGTGGCTTTGACGGTGCCCACCAGCTGGTTGAGTACCACTGCTGGTTGTTCTTCGCCGTCGGCTGCGGTCGCTTGGTACCCGACAGCATCGATACCGCGATCGACACCGTAGTCTTGGACGGCGTCGTGGATTTGTTCGACCGGGTCGCCGTCGTCGAAGTTGATCGGCTCGGCCCCCATGTCTTTGACAATATCCAGCCGGTTGGCGACGTTATCGACCACAAACACACGGCTGGCGCCTTTGAGCTGTGCAGAGTAAGCGGCCATGATGCCGACCGGTCCTGCACCGTAGACCGCGACGGTGTCGCCTGGGCGTACCCCGGCGAGTTCGGTCGAGTGGTAGCCGGTTGGGAAGATATCGGCCAGCAGCGCGAAGTCTTTTTCGTGTTCGGTGCCCTCTGGCAGTGGCACACAGTTGTAGTCCGCGAACGGCACGCGCAGGTATTCAGCCTGGCCACCCGCATACGGGCCCATTCCGACGTACCCGTAGGCACCGCCAGCGAAACCGTCGACGTTGACGGTTAGGCAGAACGCGGATTTTCCTTTGCGGCAGTTATCACAGAAGCCACAGGCAACGTTGAAGGGCATCACGACGCGGTCGCCTTTCTTGACGACGTGTACCCCGTCGCCGACTTCTTCCACGATGCCCATATTCTCGTGGCCGAACGTAATACCCGGTTCAGCGTCGGTGCGGCCTTCGTACATGTGGAGGTCCGAACCACAGATCGCGGTCGAGGTGATACGAACGATCACGTCGGTCGGGTCTTGGATTTTGGGGTCCTCGACTTCTTCGACGGCGACTTCAAATGGTCCTTTATAAACAACAGCTTTCAATGTTCACTCCTCATCCTGGGGTGTTACTTGACTGCAGATTCGAGGGCTGCCACGCCTGCTTCGGCCACGATTTGATCATTATCGACGGTCGATCCGCTGACCCCGATCGCACCGATGATGGTGCCGTCGTCGAGTTTCAGCGGGATGCCGCCCGGGAAGGTGATCAGGCCGTCATTGGAGAATTCCATGTGATACAGCGGTTTGCCGGGCTGCACCATGGGTGATAGTGCGCCGGTTTCCATATCGAAATACCGTGCGGTGCGGGCTTTTTTGATGGAGATGTCGATGCTGCCCAGCCAGGCACCGTCCATGCGATGAAATGCTTTGAGATTGGCACCCGCGTCGACGACTGCCACGTTCATTTTCAGTTCGAGCTCTTCGGCCCGGCGCAGTGCTGCGTCGGCCACGGTTTGGGCCAGTTGTAGGGAAATGTCTGAGGTGTTGCTGGTCAAAATGCCACTCCTTCGTCAGATGTTTCGGGTGCGGTCGACCAGACGTTTGCGAGGTGTCGCGCTGCATTGGACAACGCCGTGCCCGCGAACGCCTCATATCCCATTGTGGTGGGTGAACAGACTTTCCGAAAGGGGTGGCAGGTTCGCGTGGAGCCTTAGAGTCCCGGAGTGAGGTGCTCATCGATTTTGAGCGGTTTGCGTGGCTTGGGTTTCTTCTGGGTCTCAGGCACGCCGCCGACGTAGATCCAGCCCAGCAGTTCTTCACCGTCGGCAAGCTTATGAGCTTTGCGCATGGTCTTGGAGCGGGTGCCGTCGCCCGTGCGCCACATGGTGCCCCAGCCTGCTTCGGCCAGTAGCAGCGTCAGGTAGTGCGCGACCCCAGAGGCCACGGCTTCTTGTTCCCAATAGGGCACTTTCTTGGATTTTTGTGGTGACACAACAATGGCCAGCACCAAGGGTGCCCGAGTGGCCTTGGCGATGCCTTTTTCAGTACTCATGTCGCGGGTCTTGGCCATGGCACGGCCCAGTACTTCACGGTCGTCGCCGCGCAGTTCGATGACGCGCCACGGGCGCAACCGGGAATGATCCGGCACGCTATTGAGCACGCTCATCAAGTCGCGGAGTTCCTCGTGGGTGGGTGCCTCATCGGTGACTTTTGACTGCGAGGCACGGTTGGCCATCGCCTGGAACACTGGGCCCTGTGAAGAAGTATCGCGGGTCATAGTCCCCACTGTACTGGAAGTGTAATCAGCGTCATGAGTCCTTTGCGTTACCAGGGTTGCCTACTGGCATTAACCGTGAAGACCTCCGGTTCGTGGCGAGGGTGGTAACCCCACCAGCCGACCGGAGGTCTTCTGTCGAGAATTGGAGCTATTTACAGCGCTGAGAAAATGAAAATCAACAGCGCGATGATCGCTAGAACACCAACGATCGTCCAGATTAAACCACTTCCGCGCATGATATCTCCCTTTCGTGAAACCTCTTGGGTTTCGGTCGACTATATGGAGCTCAGGTCTTGAGCTTGGTCCCATAATAACTACCCTCGGCTCCAATGGCTTCGGTCGAGGAACGCTGTTTTAAAAATCAACGAAATGGGTGTTGGCCGTTATCAGCGCCGATCTCGGCGCAGAAGAAGACCTTGTGTAGCAAACATCACTCTTTCATTCAAGATCGTTGGCCGGTTGGCCTCCACCACGTCGTAGCAGATGCTGGTTCGCCGATGTCCCCTCTGCGCATGAAATGAGCCGCTCGCTTGGTCTCCCATAAGGTCGATCGGCTACAGTAATCACGGCCCTGTTTATCGTGTTTCCAACCGACCGAGGACGTGCATGTTCGCTACACCGCGCAAGTTTTTCCGCTTCTTTGCCATCGCGGAGGTGATTTCCTGGACGTTGCTGATCGGCGGGATCATCTTACGGGCCACTCAGGGCTGGGACCTGGCCGTAACCATCGGCGGCGGAATCCACGGGTTCGTGTTCCTGGCGTATGCGCTGACTGCTGTATTGATGTCGAAGAATCAACGCTGGGCCGCCGGACCGTCGGCAATTGCCATTGTCAGTGCCGCGATCCCCTATGCGACCATCCCGGTAGATATATGGTTGCACCGTACCGGTCGACTCGAAGGCGACTGGCGCCGGTTGGCCACCGATGATCCACGGGATCAGGCCTGGCACGATCGGTTACTGCGCTGGATTATCAACCACCCGGTACTCAGCATCCTCATCGGGCTGGCTGCGGTGGTCGTGATGTACATCGCGCTGCTGCTAATGGGCCCACCGGTCTAATTAGTCGAACCAGCCGGTTTCCATATCAATGAGCCAGTGATTCCGCAGTGTTAGGGCACGTTCCATGGCGGCGAGAATAGTCAGAACCATGGCCGGTGTCGTCGCCCAGTTAGGCAACTGGATCGGGGACGTAAATGGGTCAACAAATTGCTGAACCCATTCCGTGTGGGTCAAGATTTCGGCTAATTGCAGCACACTAAATGGCAGTAACATCAATAAAATCGTAACCGCGAGCACAGCTATCAGTTTACTCACCAAGGGCGCGCGGGCAGCGAGTCTGGCACGCATACCTTCCGCGCTGGCGGGATCAGGTTTGAGCACGCGCGCTGTGCCCTTGTCATCAACGTAGTGCATGCGTTTCAACCCGTAGGTGGTCGCGGCTACCTCGATAGTGCCGCCCTCGACCGGGAAAGCCGCCGGTAGTTTAGATCGCGCGTGATGGACGCCATTAAGATACAAGTCGGCTCCATCTTCCCATTCGAAGTAATTCACCTCGACCGCATAGAGCCGCTGTTTACCCTCTGGGGTTTCTAATGGCGCATAGAACAGCGACCGGGCCAGTCCTTGCCAGACACGGAAAGGCTTCAATGGTCGACCGTCACCGGGCTGAACTTCGTGTTTTTTGCGGCCAAACCACCATTCACCAGAACCCATCGTGCGCTTTCTGCTCCCTAACGTCCTATAAGTCTTAGGGTACTGGAGCACTCGGCGGAGGTAGGAAGGCCTCCGCTTCGGATTGTACGATGGCCCCATAGAGCTGGCCGTGTGCAATGGAAGGGACGTGGAATCATGCCGGGCGCTCGAGCGATGAACCGCACCGATCGCCTAGCCCAGCCAGCTGCCCAGCCCTTGAGCTGGTTGCGTATGTGGCCGCTGGCTGCTCTCACCGTAGCCGTTATGTTGCTGATGGGTACGGGGGTGCTTCCCGACTGGCCAGGACTGGTACATCTCGTCGCCCTCCCACCGCTGGATCTCTACACAGACCTGCGACTCATCGTTGTGCAGGCAACGTCCTGGCCCGTCGCTCTCCTGACACTGCTGGGGATCGTGGCCGTGCGCGTCACGATGATTGCTTATATCGTCGGTGCTGTTACCCGTCGCAACCTCGGTCTGGCTGTCCGTTTTTACGGTGTGGTCAGCTTCCCGCTGTTAGTTGCAGCCTTCTTCATGGGTGTTGCCTCCGCAATGCCGGTCGCCCGATTTTTCTGGGGTGCTCTTGCGATCGTAGCTCTCACGGCAGTTTTGACGATGGCTTTACCCTGGCATGGGAGCGTCCGGTTGCGCAGTGCGTTTCGTAGAAACTGGCGTCAAGGCCTGCGTTTGGAAATCGTCTTGGGATATCTTTTCGCAGTGACCGGTATCGGGACTGTCGCGGTGCTCTTTCCGGAGATCACTATTTGGCTGGTGCCGGTATCCGGTCTTGCCACCGCGCTCGCGCTGCGCGGGTTCAGTCACCCGCCGGTTGAACGGCCAGGCCTACTGATCTCGGTGGCGGCTGCTGCGCTTTTCTTGGTGGGCACCGCCGTGGTGTTGCCACGCTTTAGTGACCCCGAGGTGCCGACACCGCCGCAGCGAGACGGTGCGCTGATGCTCATGGGTGGCATCGTGACCTCATCGGGCGGGGGCAACATGGCCCGCAGCGACCCTGCACAGCTTGGCTACACCTGTGAGCAGACCTATTACTTCTCCTATAAGGGTCCTGGCGATGGGCAACCACAGAATGATGCCCTGTGTCCCATCACCACGGGTGCACCCTACGAGGCTGAACACACCCAACAACCGCTGGAGTACCAGGTTGAAGCTTTCGTCGAGCAGGTCCCAGCGCTTCCTCGGCCGCTGGTAGTCGCAGGACATTCGCATGCTATTTGGGTGGCTTGGGAAGCACTTGCTCGAGGTGATGCGCACGTTGATGCACTGATCTTGGTTGGGGCGCTGCCCGACAGTGTGGTCGGCTATCGCCCGCCGGGCGAAAACGGACCGGGTCGCGTCCTGGGCGATTTATTGCGACTGGTAGCGCCCTTGGCTCAGTGGGCGGATTTCGAATTCCAGCCCGATATGCCAGCAGCGCTGCACCTACAGGGCACACCGAACTCCTCGCGGGATATCCTGGCCCAAGAACTCCCCGACGAGGTCGAGGTCTTGAGCGTCACGACGGCCGGTGACCTCCCCTTGATGCCCGGTGGGTGGCAATTAGATGTTGAACGTAATGCCTGCCCGATTCGTTCCTCGCACACCGAGTTGCCCTTGGATGCGGTTTATGCCAAAGAGGTCAATCGATTCTTGGATGGGCGGCCGGCCAGAGATTGCCCGGTATGGCGCGACTGGGGCGCGTACTTGACCGAAGCCTTTGGCGCGCCACCCAGCAGTGCCGGTCAGGATATCAGTGCTGCAGCACGCTCCAGGTAGCCGGGTTTAGCGCCGCGAGCGCGTTGTAGTTCAGACCCCGCTGAGTACGACAGGCTGCCAGAACAGAATGAATAATGAAGCGAGGGTGATGGCAGTGATATTCATCCAGAAACCCGCTTTGATCATGTCGTCCATGGTGATGTGGCCGGAGCTGAACACCGCCGCGTTAGGGGGTGTGGCCACCGGTAGCATGAAGGCACAACTGGAGCTGATAGCCACCAGGGCCATGATCGAGTAGGGGTCGACACCCATCGCCAATGCCATGCCGGCAGCTACCGGAATCAACATATTGGATACTGCGGTGTTGGACATGATCTCGGTCATGAACAAAATGATGGCGGCGAGCGCAATGATGATCAGGGCGTATGGAAGAACATCTAGCCCCTCCAGCAGATCCCCGAACCAACTGGTGAGGTCTGAGTCCTCAAAGGCGGCAGCTAAAGACAGGCCACCGCCGAAGAGCAACAGAATCCCCCACGGCAGGTCTATGAGGTCCTGCCATACTAGCACGCCACCCCCACCCTCGCGTTCGCGTGCGGGGATCAGAAACATGATCGCGGCGCCCAATATGGAGATCGTTGTATCGCTGAGGCGGAACTCTTCGGGGATAAACCCGCTGGAGATCCACAGCGTGCCGACAGTGGCGAACACAGCCAAGACCACTTTTTCTTCGTAACTAATGGGCCCGAGCTTCTTCAGCTCTTCCTTGACAAAATCTGGTGGGGTATCCACCTGCATCGAGACTTTGAACAGGACGCGGGTAAACAACAGGTATAACACCAGCAGCATCATCAGGGTCATCGGCCCGGCGAAGAGCATCCACGAAGCAAAGGTGACTTCTTGGTCGAGAAGGATGGACGCTTGGGCAGCAAAGACAGCGTTCGGTACCGAACCGATGAGCGTTGCCAGGCCTCCTATGGTTGAAGCATAGGCAATGGACAGCATCAATCCGGTAGCAAACCGCTTGAACGATTTCTCATCATAGAGCTCGCGCTCGCGGACTTCCTCGACCAGTGCCAGGCCGATGGGCAGCATCATCAGAGCAGTCGCTGCGTTTGATATCCACATGGACAGGAATGCGCATGCCAGTATGACGCCCAGCATGATGCGTGAACCGCTCGTACCCACCATCTGAATGATGGTCATGGCGATACGTCGATGCAGACCCCAGCGTTGGATGGCCATCGCAATGATGAACCCGCCCAGGTACATGAAGACAATGGGGTCGCCGTAGGCGGTAGTCGCAGTCTCTTGGTCTGTTCCCCCGGTCACCGGCAGCAAGATGATCGGTAACAGCGACGTCGCCGGGATCGGAATCGGCTCGGTGATCCACCAGGTCCCTACCCACAGGGTGACCGCTAGGACTGCACGCGGGGCGTCTTCGAGGTCTGTGATAGCGGGGATGAAGAAGAAAACCGCAAAGAGAAGGGGGCCCAGGACCAGCCCAATACGCTGCTTCGTTACGGGTCCCCGTGAGGAGCTCTGGGTATCCTCCGCCGGGTCTTCCGCTTGCTCACCCCTCATACACCTCAGTGTGCCAGAGCTCACAGAGCGGAAACAATGCTCAGACTACAAAGTGCATGGGAGACGGAACCCAAAGGGCACCTCTCGCGAGTATCGCAAGAGGTGCCCTTCGAATGAAGAATTGTTAGAACGGGTATTCGGCGATCGTGGAGCGCACGGTCAGCCACTGGGTTTCGGTGAACGCTTCGATATTGGCTTGCGCGCCACCGAATCGGGAACCGGTACCGGAGGCTCCCGTGCCACCAAATGGTGCGGTTGCTTCGTCTCCGACGGTTTGTTCGTTGATGTGGATGATGCCCGAGTCGATCATGTCCGCAAGATCCATCGCGGGCCCGACATCTCCGAGGATGCCCACAGACAGACCGTAGTCGGATGCATTGACGATATCTGCGGCTTCTTCAAGGCTCGAGAACGACATGACTGGAGCCACCGGCCCGAAGATTTCATCGGTCCAGGCGGTGTTGTTTTTGCTGACATTCGACAGCACAGTTGGCGAGTAAAACAGTTTCTTGTACTCGCCACCGGCTTCCACTTTGGCGCCTTGGGACTGAGCATTTTCGACGATCGAGTGGATGTTATCCCGCTGACCTTCGTCGATGATCGGGCCCATCGCAACTGATTCTTTGTTGGGGTTGCCGACCGGCATGTTCTTGGCTTTTTCGGCCAGCTTGGCCACGTACTCGTCACGAATCGATTCGTGCACCAAGTGACGACCGGCGCTCATACAGACTTGGCCCTGGTGCATAAAGGACCCGAACGCGCCCGCGGAAACAGCAGCGTCGAGATCCGCCCCGGGCAGCACGACCAGGGCATTGTTGCCGCCGAGTTCTAGGTGGGCACGTTTAAGGTTGCGGCTTGCTGCTTCGCCGACTTTACGCCCGGCCGCGGTGGAACCAGTGAAGGACACGACGCGAACTTCTGGCGCCTCGGTCATGGCAGCACCGGTGTCACCGCCACCTGGCAGTAGGTAGAGCACATCTTCTGGCAGTCCGGCTTCTTCTAGTACGCGTGCAATCATCAGCCCACCGGTCACTGGGGTGCGGGGATCTGGTTTCAGCAGCACGGTGTTGCCCAGGGCCAGTGCTGGCACAACCGAACGGATGGACAGAATCAACGGGAAGTTGAACGGTGAGATCACCGCGACGACACCGGCAGGACGGCGACGCGAGAATGACCAGCGCGGGTCATCGGTGGCCAGTACATCGCCCTGCGGGGCGGTGCACAGCGCTGCGGCTTCATAACATTCTTGCGCGGCAACGTGCAGTTCCAGACCGGCCTTTGGACGGATTGCGCCGGTTTCGCGCATGACCCAGGACTGGAGTTCTTCAGCGTGTTGTTCGAAGAGCAGACCAGCTTTGCGCAGGATGCCAGCGCGCTTGGTGGGCTTCATCGCAGCCCAAGTTTTCTGTGCACGGGCAGCTTTTTTGGCCGCACGCTTTACGTCCTCGGGGCTGGCCCCGCCGATGGTGCCGAGCGTTTCGCCGGTTGCCGGCTCGGTGATCGCGATGTCTTCTCCGGAACCGGAGGTCCAGCCGCCGCTGTGAATCTTGTGGTGCCAGCGTGAATCTTTGAGCAGTGAGGTGTTTTCTTGTGTTCGTGTCATAACGCTCCTCCTATATTGGAAACTTTAGTACCCGATAAAACTTTTCGGACACCGCTACCTGAAAGTGTAGTCAGCAGGAATAGCACCGACCATGGATTGAGCGATTGGACGATTTTAGTACTGGGGCACGGGTCTCTGATGTATCCCTTGTAACACCCTCTACCTCTCGAGCACCCACACAGCTTTGATCCCCTCATGATCGGCGAGTTCCTTGAGGAGCTTACGCTCAATCTGGCGAATCCGCTCGCGACTGACACCGTACTTACGCCCCACTTCTTCTAAGGTGGCCATCTCTCCATCGTCGGTTGTGAGGCCCCACCGATGGAACAGGATTGATTGGTCACGCTCCTTGAAGCCTGCAGTTGCTCGTTGCAGCGCGATTCGCAGGCCTCGGAGGAACGAATTTATGACGCTCCACTGTTCGGCCTCCAAAGTGAGTTCATCCACGATCAGATCAGCCAGTAAATAGGGCACTCCATTGATCCACCGTTCGGACGACAAAGAAAGGATCCTGGCCTCTGCATTCCGGGCGGCATCCACTTTGTCAGGCTCCTCTTCTAGGACCAGTGCGATCTCTTGCGTAGTCGGCTCGTTTCCCTCGTGGATCCATACATTTTCGATCCTCCGGATAGCATTGAGCTGTTCGACTAGATGCACGGGCAACCGTATAGTCCGTGAACTCTCGGCAATGCTTCGGGTCGCTGCTTGCCGGATCCAAGCATGAGCGTATGTGGAGAACTGGAAGCCCCGGGTATAGTCCCACAATTGCACAGCACGTTGCAGTCCAAGATTCCCTTCCTGGATAACATCAAGAAAGCTAAAAGAGGGCTCCCCATTTCCCCAGAAGTATCGCTTGACTACCGATACCACTAATCGCAAATTTGAGGTAAACATTCTATTGAATGCTTCCTCGCCTAAGTCCACTAGACGCCAATAGTCCCGGCGTTCTTTTCGAGAGCCGGTGTAGTTTGTGGTCAATAGATGTTGCGCATACACCCCGGCTTCGACCTGTTGGGCCAACTCCACCATTTCTTCATGGGCGAGCAACGGATACTGTGCAATCTTACGGAAGTAGTCGCCAATAATGTCGTCGGTCAGTACAGTCTCTGACAGCTGCTCGGGCAGTTCCCCATCGTCCAGAATGTCATTCCAGCGTGGTGGCTGACCTTCGAATTCTGGTTGCTCAGAACTCGTCTCGTATTCGGTTGGTGCTGGCGTTTCAAGGGGCAGTTCAACGCTGATTTCCGGTTGTGGCTCAGGTGCCAGAAACTCGATCAATTCATCGAGGTGCTGCTCCAAGTTAAAGTACATGTAGTCACGCGCAAACGGCAGCACATCAGTCAGGAAATCGTCTCGCAGCGCTGGGTCTTCAATCGTCCCAAAAGCGTAGAGGTAGACAAACCGTCCCCGGTCCCCGGAGGGTCGTTTGCGAATGACGCGGCCAAGACGTTGGATAAATTGTCGCTGCACCCGTGTGCCAGAAGTCTGGATGGCTAGATCAGCAGCTGGCACATCCACACCTTCGTCTAGAACACGCGGTGCACACAGAACATGGAGCTCGCCGCGTCGGAAGGCGTTCATTGTGCCCAACCGATCGACCTTCGTCATACCTGACATGAGGTGACCTGCCGGGACGCCAACGGCTTGTAGCGCCTGGGTAGCAGCCTGTGCTTGTTCCTTACTCGACCCGAACACTAATGCTCGTTCTGCAGCAGCAAGTGAGGGCGCCAGCGCTGCTAAAGCAAAATTCTTTACCGGAGTGTTAGCCAGGAGGCTTTGGCGTTTCGCCACGTTCCGCAGGAAGCGTCGAGCGATCGCACTGGCTGCTGAGCCATCTTCTAGTTTCGATAGACGTCCAACTGCCTCCATGAAATCGTGTTCGCTCAGTGCCGCCTGGTCGAAGTAGTTGCGCAGACTGAGCGTATCCGTGGAAATCTCATCTGACAGCATGTCATACTCGACCTGCTCATGATTCTGCAGTTGGAGTCCCACCAGCGCGATATCGAATTCGGAGATAACCCCGTAGCGTTGCGCTTCGTCGTACCAAATTTTGTAGACAATTGAGCCAAAGTATTCGTCGAGCACTTGATTCCGACCGTCATGGCGTGTGTACGTTGCGGTGAGCCCCAGACGCCATATGTATTGTTCATCAAGTGCGCGAGCAAACAATGGTGCCGCATACCGGTGACACTCGTCTGCGACGACCAGCCCGGCTCGGAAATGTTCGATCAGTGAGCGGCTACCGGCAGTGTTGACGATCGCCACAATGACATCCACACTACGGAAATCAGCTGTATGGCTGCCACCGAGTCGTCCTATCGAAGCACGCGGCAGGTCTTTACGAAGGCTGGTCATCCACTGCTCTTGCAATTCAGTAGTGGGGACGAGCACGGTGACCTTCATACCAAACCGAAGCGCTTGGGCGATGGCAGCAATCCCTACCCGGGTTTTCCCTGCTCCGGTAACTGCTTCGATGACGCCTTGGAAATTATGCGCTTTCCAGGATCGCAGCGCCTGCTGCTGCCAGTCGTATAACTCGGCAAATTGAAAGTCCCCGGTCACCGTCTGGTAATCGAGGACTGGGAGATCCGTATCTTGCATGGTGATCCACCGGTCTAAAAGTGTGAGCTGAGCTACTAATAATTATCGGCCCTAATTCCTAGTTCCTAGCTTTAACTCGCTCTATGACGATTTGAAACAAGGTAGGTCACTCAAACAATGTCTAGCACAGCAAATACGCATGCCCCGATTTCACCCTCCGATTCACCCTTCTGAACCACTGCCGGATGGTAAAGTCAAGAATCACCCGACGATTATTTGGGGCTGTCCCATCAAGCCAGCCCCAGTCGTTGCTCCGGGTATCTCACTTTGCGGCGCTATCGCGAAGGAAGCGTTATGGATGCTTATCCCGCTACTCCGAATTATTCGGCCCCAACGCAACCGCTACGCATGAAGCCCTGGAATTGGGTGATGCTTGTCGTCGGCGTCTTGCTCATGCTTTTGGGCATTGGTCTGATCATTGCGGGGGCTGTGCTATTGAGCGCTGGAGCCGCCCAACGGGACGGTCAGTTCCTCACCACCGACGCGCATCGCTACCAAACGACTGGGCATGCAATTGCCAGCCCGCCATTAACCCTGGAACTCGAAGAAACCGAGACGGCCGAGCTCCCACCCCTAGAAGACATTGCCAACTTCCAGATCCGTGCGACCCCTGTCATTCCCGATCAAGAACTCTTCGTCGGCGTCGCCGAGGCGACCGATGCCGCAGCCTATCTCGACGACGTCCCGCACGCGGTGCTCGAAGACGTGACTTGGACCCAACAGGAACAATTTTCAGACGAATGGACCTGGGACACCGAGGTTGACCAACGGCTCCAAGAGGTCGCCGGCTCTGCAACTCCTGCTGCTCCGGCTGAAGAAGATATCTGGGTTGAATCGACCACCGGCACCGGTACCCAAGACCTCACGTTCGAGCTGCAAGAGGGTCAGTGGACACTGGTGGTGCTCAACGCTGACGGCACCCGCCCGGTCTGGGTTGATCTGCAGGCGGGCGCTCGCACCGAGCTGATGGATCCGGTCAGCCCCGGCCTACTGATCGCCGGTATCGTCGGGCTTGTTCTGGGTATCCCGCTGCTGCTACTGGGCGCGGCTGGCCTGGGCCGAGACATTGACCAGGATCATCCGCAGCAGCACCACGGACTATCTCCGGCAGCAACGACGAGCGGTGCTGCCGTGCCAGTGTATCCACTGGCGTTCAGCGGGCATCTCGACGGGCAGCTATCACGAGGATTGTGGTTGGTGAAGTGGTTGCTGGCCATCCCGCACTATATCGTGCTGGCCTTGCTGTGGTTCGCTCTGGTGGTCACCACCATCGCCGCTGGAATCGTCATTCTCTTTACGGCCCGGTACCCCCGATCGTTGTTTGCCTTTAGCGTCGGGGTGCTGCGCTGGAGCTGGCGGGTGGGCTTTTACGGCTACTTGGCATTGGGAACTGACCGGTATCCGCCATTTACCCTCGCTCATGCTGCATACCCCGCCGAATTAGATGTCCCCTACCCCGCACAACTGTCTCGCGGGCTAGTGCTAGTCAAATGGTGGCTACTAGCGCTGCCGCACATCTTGCTCCTGGGGATCATTGCAGGTGGAGGTGGCGTCGTCTGGCTGGGCGCGGGCAATACCTCGGCAAGCTGGGGTTTCTCGCTTTTAGGGCTGCTGGTGCTCATTGCAGCAATCGGGCTGCTGTTTACCGGTCGTTATATGGCAGGCCTGTTTGCCTTAGTGATTGGGCTCAACCGGTGGACCTACCGTGTCTCAACCTACGTCTTACTGCTGCGAGACGAATACCCGCCGTTCCGGCTCGACCAGGGTCCTACAGACCCACCGCCGTACCAACCGGCCCATCACGAAACGCCACAACCCGGTCTCTAGCATTCAATACCATGAGCGCATTGCAGCATCTATCGGGACGGGCCACCGCCGACGCCCAAGGTCGTCTCACGAGTCCCATTCACGGTAGCGCGTCTTTGCCTCAGCCCGACGGAAGAGGAGGATTCTATGCGGGCCCTCATCATTTACGAATCGGCGTGGGGAAACACCACGGCCGTTGCCGAGGCCGTCAGCGAAGGACTAACGGAACACGATATTGAGGTAGATGTTCGTGCTGTACAAGATGCCCCTGCGTTACACCAGGTGCAAGTGGATCTGCTTGTGGTCGGCGCCCCGACCCATGCGTTTGGTCTCAGCCGAGAAGCCACGCGCCAGGAGGCTCATAACCGGGGCGGTGAATTGATTGCCACGGGTGTCCGCGAGTGGCTCGAGTCCGGGCCCGTGTCGCTGTCCGTCGCCACGTTTGATACTCATGTCAGGCGCCCAAATCTTCCTGGGCATGCCAGTCGTAAGGCGGCGAAGAAACTCAAGAAGCTTGGCTGTACGTTACTCGTTGATCCAGAGAGTTTTGATGTCGAGGATTACGAGGGCCCGCTGTCGCCCGGTGAACTGGAAAGAGCTCGCCAATGGGGTATCGAGCTTGGTCGCAAGCTCACAGAGCAATCCCACCGCACGTGATGTCCGCAGCTTATCTATCGTGGTTGGACTAGTCCTTCGGTTCCTTCGGAGAGATATTGTCGCTGGCCTCTGGCGGGTCGGTCTCTTCACCGGTGACCAGCTTCATCGCGCTGGTTTCGGCTTCTTCCTTATACCAGTCGGTGTATTTCGGCGCCGACGCATCCACCCCGGTCCCAGCCCCGCGACCGTCAGGAGAGTGCTGCACCGCGAACTCAAATTCCTCGCCGTGATCTTCGATCCCTCGAATGACAGCATCTGACACGGCTTTGCGAGCATAGTCATGTCGAATACGGGCTGGGTCGGTGGACAGGTCTTTCAGGAAAGCCCAGACCATCAAAATGAGCACGATACTAAAGGGCAGGGCAATCAGATAGGTCAGGCTTTGCAATCCCGACAGGGCGTCTTCGCCACCGGAAAGCAGCATGACGATGGCAATGCCCATCATGGACAGTCCCCAGAACACCACCAGGCTCTTCTTCGGTGCCGGATTCCCGCGTGAGGTCATCATGCCCATGACCACCGAGGCCGAGTCCGCTGCGGTGATGAAAAAGATGGCCAACACCCCGATCAAAATGAACGGGGTGATCGCGTTGAAGGGCAGCGTATCGAACAGATTGAACAGCACGGCCTCAGGGGATGCTTCACCGTCGAAACCTTCGACCCCGTTGATTGAGTTGATAATCGAGGCCCCACCGAACACAGTGAAGGCCAAGATCAGAATCAGCGTCGGCACACCCATGGTGACCAGCGCGAATTCACGCAGCGTGCGGCCGCGGGAAATACGCGCGATGAAGGTGCCGACAAACGGTGTCCAGGCGATCCACCAGGCCCAGTAGAACGCGGTCCACCAGGTTTGGAATTCCACGGTTTCGGGACCCCAGGACAGCGACTTGGCCATCATCGGCAGATAGTTGTCGATGTAGTGCAGGATGCCCGAGGGCACCAGATTCAGCAAGTACAAGGTGGGACCGGCGAAGAATACGAACAGCACCAGCCCGAGCGTGAAGGTGATATTGATATTGGACAGATACCGAACCCCGCGCGAGACCCCGGAGACCGCACTGATGACAAAGCCTGCGCCGAGCACCCCGATGATGAGGATCAGCGCGTTGTTGCCGATCGGGCCCATGCCACTGACAATCGTGACACCCTGACCGATCTGGATGGCCGAGAGTCCCAGTGTTGTGGCGGTACCGAACAGGGTGGCAATGATCGCGAAGATGTCGATGAGTTTGCCTGCGAAGCCGTCGGTTTTGGACTTGCCGAACAGGGTTTGGAAGATCGAAGAGATCAAGGTTGGGCGACCGCGGCGGAAGGTCGCATAGGCCAGTGCCCCACCCACGAGGGCGTACATGCTCCAGATATGCAGACCCCAGTGGTAGCTGGCTTGCGAGACACCCTGGTGGATGGCTTCTCGGTTGACCCCGGGATCTTCACCTGCGGCGCGTTGGAGTTCATTGACGGTCTCTTGTTGATCTGCCATCGTATGCGGTGGCGGCGACAAGAAGTGCGACAGCGGTTCGGATGGGCCGTAGAAAAATAGGCCCACGCCCAGCCCGGCCCCGAACATCATCGCGACCCACGAGAACCGCGAGAACTCTGGTTTTTCGTCATCTTTGCCGAGTTTGATTTTGCCGTAGCGCCCAAACGCGACGTAGAGCATGACGAATAAGCCCACGCCCATTGCAAAGTTCAACAGCCAGCCCATGTTTTCCATAGCCCAGCTGAAGGCCGCGCTCGCCACGGTTCCCACCGATTCTGGGCTGAGAATGCCCCAGGCGACAAATGCGACGATGAAGGTCGCTGTGACCGCGAAGATCGTCTTGTCGACACGAAAGTCGCGTTGCTGATCGTCGACGCCAACACCGGACAACAGGCCGGGGTGGATATCTCCCGGATAGAGCCCGACGGCTAGGGTCTTGCGTTTGGATCGCAATTTCTCAGTCAACGGCACTTTTGTATGCGGTCCCGTGGGACTATCAGGCGCGTTGGGGTTCATGGGTGGTCTCCTTGTGAGCACGGGATTGCGTCACAGAAGTTGACGCGCGAAAACACCGGGTGGTGTGGGACGGGATGAGGTCACAGCTTGATGCTGGCACGGACAACTCTCAGGAATGTACGGAGATCCTGGAGGGTGCCTCGACTGCTTTACTGTACTACCCGCGGTGTCGGAATGCTCAATTTTGTAAGCGTCATCTTGCCCACGTTTTGGGCTGCTCAGCCGAGGCCTTCGAGTGGATCACGTAGTAGCATTCGAGGCATAGCGGAAAATACTATCTCTCGTTTATCGAAGGGGAGCAGCGTTATGTCATACTCACAAGAACCAAAAATCTCTTGGGAATATAAGATTCTTGAGCTCCAAGAGGCGCCCACCGGGGAGTTCCAGCAGGCCAGGCTGGCCCCGCGCAAGGTGCCCACTCCAGAAACTGTCAAAGATCTCGAGCTACTCGTGATCCGAGAGCCAGGCAGCAATCACTTCCATGCTGAACCGCTCTACCCCGGCCCTGACGAACCGGCCGCCGATTCCACCGTAGCAACCAGCGGCCGTCAGAACTCATCGATTGACATTGAGATCTCTGAAGAAGACCACGAGGTTATCTACCAGAACGTCTACTTCAAGCCTTCGTGGGACCATGACTTCCTCAAAGAAGCAGTCCTACTGCGCTTGCAAGAGTATCTTCTCCACTTTGGCAAACCAGTCATCGACTTCGGTGCTCGGCCGAATCCGTCAGAACAGATGCTAATTGAGATCATGAAAAACAAACACAACTGGCGAGACGTCCACGATCACTAAAGACATCTAGCGCAAACACGATTGCCCCCGTCCACAGCGTGTAGACGGGGGCAATTGTATGTACGGGTGTATTAGTCGGTACCGGCGTCGAATGCGGCCTTGAGCCCGGCGGCATCCTGTTCGGGATCGACATCAACATCGGAGGCGGCAATCTTGGCGGCGCCACCGACTTCGAGCTCGCCCATGAGTTCGGCCGTTGGGCCACCCAGGGTCCCGCGGGACGCGTACTGCTCCAGGCGGGCACGCGAATCGGCGATATCCAGGTTGCGCATGGTCAGCTGCCCGATGCGATCATCCGGTCCGAAGGCCGCATCTTCGACGCGTTCCATGGACAGTTTTTCTGGAGTGTAGGACAGATTCGGTCCGGTGGTGTCTAAGATGGTGTAGTCGTCACCGCGGCGCAGGCGCAGGGTAACCTCACCGGTGATGGCCGAGCCAACCCAGCGCTGGATGGATTCGCGCAGCATTAGTGACTGCGGATCGAACCAGCGACCTTCGTACATCAAACGGCCCAGACGGTAGCCGTTCATATAGTAGCTTTCGAGGGTGTCCTCGTTGTGGATCGCATTGAGCAGACGCTCGTAGGCGATGTGGAACAGCGCCATGCCAGGGGCTTCGTAGATGCCGCGGGATTTGGCTTCAATAATGCGGTTTTCGATCTGGTCCGAGACGCCCAGACCGTGGCGTCCGCCAATGGTATTGGCAGCCAACACGAGCGCGACCGGGTCGGTGTATTCGGTGCCATTGATCGAGACCGGACGGCCTTCGTAGAAGCCGACAGAGACTTCTTCGGTTTCGATGTTCACGTCGTCGCGCCAGGCGGCAACCCCCATGATGGGTTCGACGATATCGAGGCCGACGTTGAGGAATTCTAAGGATTTGGCTTCGTGGGTTGCGCCCCAAATGTTGGCGTCGGTCGAGTATGCCTTTTCGGTTGAGTCACGGTATGGGTAGCCGCGTTCGACAAGCCATTCGGACATTTCTTGGCGTCCGCCGAGTTCTTCGACGAAACGCGAGTCCAGCCACGGTTTGTAGATCTGTAACTCTGGGTTGGCCATCAGACCGTAGCGGTAGAACCGCTCGATATCGTTGCCCTTATAGGTGGAGCCGTCGCCCCAGATGTTCACGCCGTCTTCCTTCATGGCGCGCACCAGCAGCGTACCGGTGACAGCACGGCCCAGCGGGGTCGTGTTGAAGTAGGTTTTGCCGGCCGAGCGCACGTTGAATGCCCCGGTCTGCAGCGCCACAAAGCCTTCCTCTACCAGAGGCTTCTTCGCATCGACGAAGCGGGCGATTTCTGCACCGTACTCTTTGGCACGGTCGACCACCCCATCGATATCGGGCTCATCGTACTGACCGATATCAGCGGTGTAGGTGCATGGGATAGAACCGTTTTCGCGCATCCACGCAACGGCTACAGACGTATCGAGACCGCCCGAAAAGGCGATACCGACGCGTTCGCCGACGGGGAGAGAAGACAAAACCTTAGACATAAGGTCAAGAATAGTAGTTTGCGAGCGCTTTCACCCAATCGTTGCACAACGCGTCGGTGATACCGACGTGCCAGGTGCCCGGTGACCTAGGCTGGAGGCATGTCGAATTCCGCTGCAGAACAACCCAACCGGCTGATCGCGCACCCCTTAGACCAGTGGGGTGTGCACAATAATCCTGACGTTGGGATGGTCATCGGCTCGGATAGTACCGGTGAGCGTTTCAACCTGATCGCGGTGGCTCCCGATGGGACGGTGGGGTCGGCGGCGTTCCGTGATCGCACCGACGCGCAGACCGCGGTCGAACTGATCAACAAAACCCTGGATTCCCCGGCCACCGGTCGGATCGGTGGGCCGTTTGTGATCTTCCGCAAGGGCAAGTTCAAACAGGGCATCCGCTGGGTTGGTTTCGACCTGAAGGTTGTGGACGGCCAACCCGCTCCCGATACCGACAATCCGCGTGCCGTGGTGTGGCTGCTGCCAGCTTCGGATGAGAAGTCGGTCGCGCTGGTCGACACTCGCGATCCCGAGAACTATCGGCCCATCGGTTTCTTTTTGACCACCGAGGCCGCCAACGCGTTCGTCGACACAATGGATGCGATTGTCGCGTCCATCTCCGAGGCCGCCGACTAGGCGAGAACTAGACCTCTTTCTGATCGATCTGTGGCAGGAACTCTTCGGGCAGTTCGGCCACCGGGATGATCACCAGATCATGGAGTTTCCAGTCCGACTCGCTGAGTTTCTTGCGGATTCTTTCCACCTCGTCCAGGGGCGGCATCTGGCCCTGATACGGGACCACAAAAACTTCGGTATGGAAGACCATGCCGAGGTCGCGCATGCGAACATCGGCTTCGTCAACCCAGTCGAGCTCCATGACTTGCTCACGGACCTGTTGGATGAGCGGGTGCGGATCTTTCATATTCGTCGTTGTCGCGCGGGCGTCGATCAGCCCGGCTAGCCCGCCGCGGACGTTCTTATACCCGTCGTTAATAATGTCAAAAGAAATGAAGATCGCGACGGCAGCATCAAACCACCACAAACCAAAACCGACACCGGTCAGGCCGACTGCGGTCGCAATACCAGTCATCCAGTCGGCCTTATTCATATCCGCATCGGCATAGAGCACCTTGTTGTGCAGCGGTGGCGCCAGTTTGGCATTTATCCGACCGATAATAATGGCCGGGATGACCACAATCACCGAGACGACCACCATGATCCAGCCCTGCCAGATTTCCATCCCAAAGATTTCGATCAAACCAATTGCTGGATGTTCCCCGGCGAATAAACCCATTGCCGAATCAACCAACAGCATGGTGCCGAACCCTAACAGCGCCACGGCAGCGACCAGATGGCCAATACCCATGGCCCGGTGATAGCCATACGGGTGGCGCGGGGTGGGTTTCCGATTGATAAAGCGCAGCGCAATTAAAAAGGCCAACGGCGGCAGGATGGCCAGAGAGTCTTCAATCCATGCGGCCTTCATCGCCTGCGAGTTGCCGGCAACCGAGAAAATAGCGATTACGGCAATCACTTTGGTGACGATGTTGATCCGCTCAACACGGATCGCTTTTTGCAAGGTCTTCTGCTGCTCCTCGGGCAGATCGTGTTCCCCGAAGTACGTCGTCTCGCGAATTTTGCTTTGGTCTCGCCTCATGGACGCATCTCCTCGGGCAGTTGCTTGTCGATATCCTGGTCAAGCAGGAAGCTTTCCAAGCTGGTCATGAAAGCGTTCTCCCCCATGGGCACGACCATTACATGCTTGGAAGTGCTACCGTCCACGCCGAGTGACTCAGCATACGTGGTGGTCAGGCCCCCCTTCGAGGACCACGGCGACTCATCTGTTATCCCGCCGATGACTAGGTCAAGTTGGCTTTCCTCAAGCATCGTTGTCAGTTGCTCTTCGCCACCGGCGTGCCACTCCACTTCCGCGCCGATCGACCGAGCGTAGTCTTGGATCAGTTGGGGTTCAATGCCTCCAGGGTCTTCTTCCGAATTCCCCTCGCCTAGCGTGTCAGTCCAAGGCGGTTCGTGGGAGACGCCGACTCGCAACGTCCCACCGCTCACGCGGTCCAAGGTGCCCTCGGGGTCTGCCGGATAGTGTCCCGTGCAGCCAACGAGTCCGACCAGCACGGCGAGCAATACGAGCCCGCGGGTGATCCGTTGTCGCAGTGTGTTGATGTGGCGCATATCGTGTCTCAAAATCGTGGTCACTTGGTTGACTTTAGGAACGAGTAGAACGAAAAAACAAGTTCCTAGGTGCTACCTCAACATTGGCACCTCAGGCTGAGAATTTGCTGAGGTCTCTTGACAGTCCAAACGGGGGCTGGAAGCGTGGAAAATGTCAGAGTTCACCCGTTTTTAGGAGCAGAACAATGCTGACAGCACGCGACATTATGACACCAAATGCAGAGTGTATTGGCGAACACGACAGCCTCACCGAAGCGGCCCAGAAGCTGCGTGATCTCGGGGTTGGTTCAATGCCGATTTGCGGCGAAGATAACCGTCTCAAGGGCATGCTGACCGACCGTGACATTGTGGTCGGCTGTGTCGCAGCCGGACGTGACCCGGATAAGACGCCCGCCGGGGATTTCGGTGGGGAGAAACCAGTCACCATTGGCGCGGATGATTCCATTGATGAAGCCATCAAAACAATGCAAGAACACCAAGTCCGCCGGTTGCCCGTCATTGATGGGCACGAACTGGTCGGGATGGTGGCCCAAGCCGATATCGCTCGGTCAATCCCCGAAGATAAGGTCGGTGAACTGGTGAAACTGGTGTCCTGGTAACCGATCCCCTCGATGATGGAGGTGCCTATGGCAACCTGTGATGTTTGTGGCAACGAGTACGACAAAGTTTTTACTATCCAATATCAGGACCGCACCGGAACGTTCGATAGTTTCGAGTGCGCAATTGCTGGGATGGCACCCGAGTGCGCACACTGCGGTGTGAAGATCATTGGTCACGGCGTCGAAGACTCGGACCAACTGTATTGCTGCGCAAGTTGTGCCCGGCAGAAAGGCCAGACGGACGTCAAAGACCGTGTGTCGTCCTAAGGGTAGCTGACGCAGAATAGGACAACGGGTGGTGGCAGGAATGCCCCACCCGTTTTGCGTGGTATTCACCCCACGGTTCGGGTTGATAGAGTTCATTTTGCCGAAACGGTCTGGCCCCCGGCCGCAGACCCAGTAAGCATGTCGATGTGTTCTATCTTGTGAGCTCTAGGGAGATCAATGAGTCATTCAATGCGTCCGTGGCGAGTCCCTATGATGTTGCTTGCCGGCTCGCTGATGCTGACCGCGTGTACCGGTGACGATCCCGAAGCCGATCATCACACTACCGACGAGGAACAAGACGTCATCCGCATCGGTAGCGTGACAGGATGGTCTGATCAGGCGGGTATCGCGCACCTCTATGAGTATGTCCTAGAGGAAAACGGCTACGAGGTCGAAGTCCAAGACACCTTGGATGTTGCACCGGCCTATGAGGCAGTGGCTGAAGGAGAACTCGACCTGTACGCGGCTGCCTGGCCAGAGGTGGCTCAACAGGTCTATTGGGAAGAGCACCAAGACAATGTAGAAGACCTCGGCGACATTTACCAGGATGCACAGCTGTTCCTCGGGGTGCCGGAGTATTCAGAGATCACGTCCATCGAAGAGCTGCCCGACTACGCAGATGAGCTCAACGGCCAGATTACGGGTATCGAATCTGGAGCTGGTCTGAGCGTGCTGACCGAAGAAGAAGTTATGCCGCATTACGGCTTGGAGGAGGACTTTGAGCTGCAGCTGTCCTCAGCCAGTGGCATGGTGGGCCAGCTTGAAGAGGCGATCGAAAATAACGAGGAAATCGTCGTGACGCTATGGACCCCGTACTGGGTGACCGAGCAGTACGATGTGCGAGCGCTGGAAGACCCCGACATGATCTACGGGGAGCCAGAAAACGTGCATACCTTAGGGCGTACCGGTTTTGCCGAGGATTATCCAGAGATCGCTGCGATGATCGAGAACTTCTCACTGACCGCCGAGCAGGTGACCGATCTGCAAGACACCATGGTCAACGAGTTCGATGACGATGACTCAGCTGCCGTCCAAGCGTGGGCGGAAGACAACCCGGAGGTCGTCGATCAGATGTCAGCAGATCTCAGCGAGGCCTAGCTCGCTCAAGCGAGATTGTTATCGAGCAACTCAGCGAGCCGTTGCGGATGCTCTAGCGGCAGCAGGTGTGCTGCGTCTTCAACAACCGCGGTGCTGCCGTGTTGCACCGCGGTTGCGATCTGATCCGCCTCGGCGACGGTGCACATTTGGTCCTGGTCTCCGGCAACGGTGAAGATGGGGATGCTGATCTCGCCCAACCGGGACGTGGCATCGTACGCGCCCAGCGCTCGACACAAGGCCGCATAGGATTGATCATCGGCGGCCGCCAGGGCTCGTTTTTGCACTTGAAGTTTGGTGTCGTCCGTGAAGGTGTGTGCCACCCAGAGGCTGGCCGAGGATTCGACCATGGATTCAGTGCCGGAAACCTCGACGGCTTCGGCGCGTTCGGCCCAGTCTTCGGGGGTGCCTATGACCGCTGAGGAAGCCATCACCGCAATGCCGTCAAATAATTCGGCGTGTTCCAGGGCCAGTTGCAGGGCAATGAGTCCCGAGATTGACAGGCCTGCGAAGTAGACTTTCGATTCTTCTTTGATTGTGCCAGTAGTGCGCAGGTTGATGACCAGTTCTGCGACCGCATCGGCTAGTTCTTCGATGGTGATCGTGTCGTGGTGTGCCGGTGATTCGCCGTGGCCGGGCAAGTCAATGCCAATGATTTGGAACCGGTGGGTCAAATGACGCGCCATGTCGGCATACAGTGCGCGGACCGCGGTGCCCATGCCGGGCCCCACGATCAAGGTGTCACGTCCTTCGGGGTCGAAGGAACCGGATTCGGTCAGACGGACTGCGGCGAAATTGGGGCTGGCCACGGATTCACTCTCCAGGTCTAGCTAATCAACAGGGCTGGTTCCTCCAGGATAGCTGCCACATCAGCCAAAAAGGCACCCGCCTCGGCCCCGTCCACAATTCGATGATCAAAGGCCCCACCCAGCGTGGTCACCCAGCGCGGTTCGATCTTGCCGTCAACGACCCACGGCTGCTGCTTTATTGTGCCGAAGGCGAGGATGCCGGATTGACCAGGGTTGATGATGGGGGCTGCGGTATCGATACCCAACGGGCCCACGCTGGTGATGGTGATGGTGCCGTCAGCCAGCTCTGCGGGCTGGGTTTTACCGTCCCGGGCGCGCTGGGTCAGCTCCTGGATCGCCTGTGCCATTTCCAGCTGGTTAAGGTTGTGGGCATCTTTGATGTTCGGCACGAGCAGTCCGCGCGGGGTCGCTGCCGCGATGCCAAGATTGACGTGGTGGTGCAGGGTGTAGCTGTCGCCGTGCCAGGTGGCATTGGTTTCGGGGGTGTTTAGCGCAGCCTGGGTGACGGCCATCGCGACCACTAATAGCGGCGAGACTCTCACGTCAGTAAAGCGCGGGTGCTGTTTGAGGCGCTGGATGTACTCCATGGTGCGCGTGGCGTCGACCTGCCGGTACGCGGTGATGTGCGGTGCGGTGGTATAGGACTCGGTGACGGCTTTGGCCGTCGCTTTGCGCACGCCCGTGACTGGGATGGTCTCAGAAGTGGCCTTGGTGGTGTGGGACTGCGATGCCGCAGCGCTCGAGACCGCACCATCGAGCACGGCACGAACATCATCACGGGTGACCTCACCGTGTTGACCGGTTGGCGTGATCGTCGTCAGATCCAGCCCGTGGTCTTTGGCCAGCTTCCGCACTGGAGGTTTGGCTAAGACTTTGGCAAAGAGATCTGACTTCTGGGGTGTCGCTGGGGCCGGCTCAGGTTCCAGCTCTTCGGGTGCCTCGGTGACCTCTGGGTGGTTCTCAACCGGGGTTTCGACTTCGGCGGGTGCGGCCGCTGCGGGTTTGCGGCGACGTCTGCGACGGCCCGGGGTATCTTCTTTCGGCCCGGATCCGACCAGAGGAGCTTGGACGGGTGCATCATCGTCGTCGTTGTCCGTGCCACCCGCGGTGATCTGGATGGCAAAAAAATTATCCCCGACGTTGACGGTGTCGCCTACTTGAACGTAGAGCTCTTTGACGGTCCCGGCCCACGGGCTGGGGATTTCGACCAGCGATTTGGCAGTTTCGATTTCTGCGACGACTTGATTGACGGTCACGGTGTCTCCGACGTCGACCAGCCAGTTGACGAGGTCAGCTTCGGTGAGTCCTTCGCCCACGTCGGGCAGGGTAAAAATCTTCAATGTGTGCTCCTTGCGCGGCGTCTAGTAGGTGAAGGTTTCGTCTACGGCATCCAAGACCCGATCCACCGAGGGCAGATAGTCGTGTTCCAGCCGCGACGGCGGGTACGGCATGTGGTAGCCGCCCACGCGTTGCACCGGCGCTTCGAGGCTCAAAAAGGCGCGTTCCATGAGCCCGGCCGAGATTTCCGCTCCGAACCCGGCAAACGTGGATGCCTCGTGGATGATGATCGCCCGGCCGGTGGTTTTCACGGCTTGCGCGATGGTGTCCATATCCAGCGGCGATAGGCCGCGGATATCCAACACCTGCAGGTCGTAACCGTCTTCTTCACCGGCTTCGGCGGCAGCCAGGGCGGTGGCGACCTGAGGCCCCCAGGCCATCAGGGTCGCGTCTTTACCGGGGCGTACTTCAACCGTGGCGAAGGGGTCTTCCACCGGCTGGTCGAAGTTGACCTCACCGCGCACAAAGTAGTGTTTCTTGGGTTCCAAGAGCATGATCGGATCGGCCGATCGGATTGCGGCCCGGGTGACCCAGTAAGCATCGTGGGCGTTGGAATAGGTGACGACTTTCAGCCCGGCAGTGTGAGCGAAATACACTTCGGGAGATTCACTGTGGTGTTCAACCGAACCGATGCCACCGCCATAGGGCAGGCGAATGGTCACCGGGAACTGTTGGGCCCCACGGAACCGGGAATGCATCTTGGCCAGCTGCGATACGATCTGGTCGAACGCCGGGTAGACGAACCCGTCGAACTGGATCTCTGCCACCGGCCGGAAACCGGCCTGGGCCAGCCCGATGGAGGTGCCCACGATCCCCGACTCTCCCAACGGTGCGTCCACGACCCGGTCAGAACCGAATCTGGCAGCAAGTCCCTCCGTTACCCGGTAGACCCCGCCCAGGGCGCCAATGTCTTCACCCTGGAGCAGGACCGAATCGTCTGAGGCCAGTTCATCACCGAGGGCGCGGTTGACGGCTTGGCCAATCGTGAGCTTCTGCGTACCGGATGCGACTTCATCAAATACCGTGGTCACGCTTGCTCGTCCTCCATCCACCGGTCAAATTCTGCTGCCTGGGCTTCAACCAGGGAATGCTCTTCGGCGTAGACCAGGTCAAATTTTTCCCGCAGCGAGACGGTATCGGGGGCATCAATGATATTGTCGCGCAGCTTGGCGGCGAGCTGTTCACCTTCTTCAGTGACCTCGGAGAAGAACGCATCGCCGTAGTCGAAGCGGCGGCGCAGATATGCTTCGGTGCGAACCATCGGGTCGGCCTGAGCATGGGCTTGTTCTTCTTCTTTGGTGCGGTACTTCGTCGGATCATCAGCGGTGGTGTGGGCCCCCATCCGGTAGGTGTGGGCTTCGACCAGCACCGGTCCCCCACCACGACGAGCATGATCCACGGCCCGGTCCATCACGGCGGCAGTGGCGATTGGGTCGTTGCCATCGACGGCGAAACCATCGAAACCATACCCTTGGGCTCGTTTGAACAGCGGCACCTTGGATTGAACTTCGAATGGGGTCGAGATAGCCCAGTAGTTGTTTTGAATGAAAAACACGACCGGCGTATCGAAGGATGCGGCAAAGACCATGGCCTCGTGAATATCGCCTTCGGTCGAAGCACCGTCCCCGAAACATGCGATGGCTACGCGACCTTCGGCTTTGCGTCGTGCGTCAGTCCAGCCGCGTTGCTGCTGAGCAATACCCCAGCCGTAGCCCACGGCGTGCGGTACTTGGGCTGCCAACACAACGGTGTAGGGCTGCATGTTGTAGTCGTTGGGGTTCCAACCGCCATGGACTGCCCCACGGAAGAAATCAAAAACGTATTCGTCAGGGATGCCGCGACCTCGTGCCATGACGTGCTCGCGGTAAGTAGGAAAGATCCAGTCCCGGTCCTCCAGGGCGGTCACCACACCGGCCTGGGCTGCTTCTTGTCCTACTGAGGGGGTCCACAGCACTAATTGGCCTTGGCGCTGAAGGTTGACCCCTTCTGTGTCCAGACGGCGAGTGTGGGCCATGAGCCGGTACATTTCGGCCACTCGTTCGTGTCCGATAGCGGTGGCATCGTCAACAAAATCTTTTGCGGCATCGGTGGGATCAATGAACCCGTCGGCCGATAGAACGCCAATGGCTTCTTCAGGAAGTTGATGCCCGGTCGGGGACGAAATAGTAGACATATTTGCTTCTCCTGGTGAGAGACAGGCGACGCCGCTTCGGGTCAGAATAGGCGCCGCGACTTGCAGGACTTACCCCCATCGTACCCAATGGTGGAGGGTACTCGTGAGGCTAGTCACATGTATTGTACACCCCTTCGACTGGTCGCGTGTGCAGCATGCTATACGCCGTCGGTGCGAACTGGTCAACCGTGTACATGGCGCGGAAATCCGCGGAAATTGCCACATGCATGCGAGCGCAACGATGTGTACCATTTGCGGGCAGGTTACACCTGAAAAATACTGGAATATCTCCAGTATTATGCTCGATGTGACGCTTTCGGTCGAACGTGTCGGAAGTCATGGCAAAGAATTCTTCATAGTACGTGTCTTTGACCGCAGTGCTCGCCTCGTAGTTGGCAGGGGAAGTTTGTAGACTCGAGACAAGATTGCTTCTTCAACGTGGGAGGATGGCGTTATGGCCGCTTCGAAGGATGTACTGGTAGCGGGGGCAGGGCTCATTGGCTTATGCACCGCCTATTCACTGGCTCGAGCGGGTCATCGTGTGACGCTCATTGATAAAGATAAGGTCGGTTCGGGCGCGGCTCGCGGCAACGCCGGGGAGATCACGCCGATACAAGTCACGCCGATGCCACAGCCCGAACAGCTGAGCGAAATCGTCAAAGGGCTCACCACGCGTCGGCACTACCTCAATATTTCCCCGCTTTCCACGCCGCTATTGTCAGCTTTTGGTGCGGGGTTTATCTATAACACGCTACCCTCCAGAGTCCGGAAAAACACTCGAGATCTCGACCAGCTCGCCCGCGGCGCTTTTGCAGCCTTTGACTCCTACCACCAGGACGGTATCTCGCTTGCAGGTGGTGGGTACGGTTTCCTGAATACCCATGTGTCAGCCGATGCGCTGCAGGTGTTCCGTGATAACCAAGTTGCGCGCGCAGACATGCTCGGGCAGAAGCGCCCCGGACAGATCATGCTCGACGGCGAGCTCCACGATTTTGAACCCGTCCTCGATGAGCACGTCCGGGCAGGCTTTTTGGCGCCCACCGAACGCTACATCGATCCAAATATCTTCGTTGACGAATTGCACGCCAAACTGCTCGACTATGGCGCCCAGATCATGGAGCACACCGAGCTGGTGGGCATCGATAGCCATCAGGCCACACTGCGCAGCGCAAGCGGGGAAAGTCAGCTTGGATTCGATCGGGCTGTGGTTGCCACCGGGGCCTGGACCACCCCTAAAATCAAAGGGCTCGAAGCCACCAGGACGACCTGGATTACCTCGGGAACCGGCTACTCCTACCACGTCCAACCGGACCGCCTACCGGGCTATCTGGTCGCGTCGATCGATCGTAAGACCATCGGCGTCCCGTTGTCCGGTGAGCTGCGTGTGGTTGGGTTGATGGATTTCTCGACCGAAGTGGAGAAATTTGAGCCACAACGCATCCACCACCTGGCCTCTCAGGCATCCGCATTCATCAAGGGTATCGGCGACAAGCCGCGCTATAACGAATGGACCGGCCCGCGCCCGATGACGCCGACCGGCCTGCCGATTATTTCGCCGCTCAAATCCGCACCGGATGTCATCGTGGCCACGGGGCACAACATGCACGGCCTCTCACTGGGACCGGTCACCGCCGAAATTGTGACATCCATGGTCGAGGGCAGACCCGGCATCGTTGCCGGCGCCGAAGTCGACATGACGCCCTTTTCGCTCTAACGGTTCAGGCGTTGTTCAGCGAAGGCGGTTGCCACCTCGATGAGGCGATCGTTGGCTTCGACTTCGCCGATGGACACTCGCACGCCCTCGGGGTGGAATGCACGCACTGACAGCGCTTGCTCCCCGCAGGCATCGGCGAACGGTTGAGCCAACTCCCCCAGGGGGAGCCAGACGAAGTTCGCCTGACTGGCCGGAGGCGCATAGCCGAGGCCATCCAGAGCTTCCCACACCCGCGTCCGTTCTGTAACGACCTGCTCAGTATTGGCCAGCACTTCGTCCAGATGCGACAACGAGGCATGAGCCGCCTGCTCGGCAAGACTTGAGGTAGCAAAAGGCGGATGGATAACCTTCAACGGCTGCGAAATTTCAGGTTGAGCGACACCGTATCCGATGCGCAGATTGGCCAACCCGTGTGCTTTGGAGAAGGTCCGCAGCACGGCGACGTTCGGATAGTCGCGATACATGGCCAGCCCATCGACGGCAGCCTCGTCGCGGATGAATTCGATGTAGGCCTCATCGATCACGACCAGGATGTGGGATGGCACCCGTGCCATGAAATCTCGGACCGCCTGGGTACTCAAGACCGCACCGGTTGGATTATTCGGCGTGCACAGCATGATGATGCGCGTGCGATCGGTGATGGCCTCGAGCATGGCCTCTAGATCCAACTCACCGGTATCTTGCAGCGGCACCATGACGTCGCGTGCTCCGGCCGTGCGGATGACGATGGGATAGGCCTCGAATGAGCGCCACGGGATGATGACTTCATCTTGGGTGCCGTTGTCGTTCGTGCCGGCAAACGTCTGCACCAGCGCGGTGAGTACGCCCAATGATCCTGCACCAACGGTGATGTCATTGAACGGCACCTGGTAGGTTTCGCTAATCAATTCCCGCAAGTGCGCGTAGGTCGTCTCCGGGTAACGCTGGACCGACTCCGCGGTCGCTGCTTGCATCATCGCATCGGTGGCCGCCTGAATCGGGGCATACGGATTTTCATTCGAAGCGAGCTTATAGGAGGTTAGCCCCGGCGTCGCAGCCGGAGGCTTGCCAGCCTGGTAGGTGGGCAAGGTGTTCAGCACGGAACGCGGAGTGATAGCAGAAGAATCCATACGCGTTAGTCTAGCGAGCCAACTGGGATCCCGGCATCATCAGGCACGACCAAGCTTGTCGGATAATGCTAAGCCCCCGCAGCAGTAGTCGGCCGGCCCGTGCTAACCGGCGGCGCTCTGTTTGGGCGCTGTCGGTTGTTCGTGTCAGAATACGGATATGAATTATCTTTTGCGCGTGTTGGTGACTGCGGCATCGTTCTGGGTGGCAGTGTGGCTGCTGCCCGGCATGGAAGTGATGACCGATAGCGGTGCTCCAGACACCGGTGAAACCGTTATTGCGCTACTGATTGTATCAGTGATCTTTGGCGTGGTGAATTCGATCGTTCGCCCGATTGTGAGCTTGTTATCGCTCCCGATCACGTGCATAACCCTGGGTCTGTTCACGCTGATTATCAATGCGGCGATGCTCGCGCTCACCGTGTGGCTGACCTCGTTTCTACCGATGTACGTGGTAATTGACAGTTTCTTTTGGACCGCCATCCTGGCAGCGCTGATTATCTCAGTCGTCTCGACCATTATGAACTGGTTGGTCTCTTCAGTCACCAGCTAGAAAGGCTGCCGTCGGACGGTGCCGGTCAGCCACTCATCTAACGGTCGGATCGAGACCGGAGGGGATCCCGCACCGGAGCGTTTGGGCCCGCGGGGCGCTTCGAAAGGATGTTGCGGCACCGGCGCCTGCTGCCGCTTCAACGTGAACTGTTGAATCGCCACCGGCCCGCCCATCTTCATCTCTAAGTTGCCGAAGGGAATTTCGGTCGCCCGAGCGACTTCTGGATCGTCCAACGCGGTTGCTAACTGCTGATCAATCACCGAAATATTGTGTTCGGCCCCGAATACCCCGGCCTCAACGTCTTCAGCGGGATAGCCATGGACCTCCACGGTGGTGCGATTGACTCGGGCCTCATTGCTGGCCCCTGTCAGGGCCGTGACTTTGTCGTGTTGATGTTCGATGTGCACAAAGTTTGTCGACAGATCATCGGTGCTCCGGTGTCCCGTCGGGGCCGCAACCGTGAGCGCGTCGGAAACCTCATATTTTGAAGTGACCTTCTTGCTCAGGGCCACATTCATGGCGTGCATCCCGCCTTGGCTATACCCCATCGGAATGATCTTCGCCCCGGCGGGGACACCGGCTTGGGCAAGTATCTGCAGCGTGGCTTCCTCAACATGTGCCGAATCAGCAGCGATGGCTTCCACCACACCGGTCGCGCCGAACGCCGCATCATCGCGGAGGGCGCCCAACGGGCCACTGTCATCACCCAACGGGGTCGTGCCCGGATACATCACCGCATAGGCATCAGAACCGTCCGATTGACCAATCCGAGCGATCGTCACCGTATCGGCCTCTTGAGCGTAATCCTGCAATAGGTCCATCGCCTGCATCGAACTGTCCATCCCGAGGCTGTCACGAGTCTGCCAGCCATCCGCCGCGGGCTGCGGGGTCACATTGTCAACGTCGTAGGGTGCCAATCGCATGAGTCCTGCGTGTTGTAAGGCGTGGGCCAACATGCCGTAGGTTCGCTGTGAGGGGTCCACGTCCCAAAGACTTTCCTCCAGTCCAAACATCCACCCGATGGCATGTCCCATCGCAAGTTTTGCGCCCGGCACGGTCCCATCCAGTGCAGTGAAGGCGGCTTCAACCGGAGCCCACATGTAGGTATTAGCGCCCCGGATCGCGATTTCGTACATGTCATTGGGGACGTTCAGGCTCGTGGTGAGCCCCAGAATGCTCAGCATCACGGCCGTTGGAGTCACCGCGAAGTCCACCAGATTCGAAATGTGAGCTTCGGCTTCCAGATATCCCGCTACCGCATATTCGACACCTGTGGTGAGCGCTTGCACTTCAGCCCGCATGGCGATCAGCCCGGTCGAAATGCCCACCGTGTTGGCGCCGATCAGCGGACCCTGCGGGGTCATGATCGTCACGCCCGCCAGCAAGCCGCCCGCTGCGGCGGCGTCACCAGCTAGCCGCATGGTTTGTTCGGTAGCTTCTTGAAGCCGGGCCGCTCCCAGGCCAAGCTCATCAAGATTTGCACGCCAATGCGTCGGCCCACCGGTCACGTTGGCACTCATGCGCACACCTGCGCAATCGCCCCAGAGGCAACATCACCCATTGAGGCTCTGGCGGTTGCAAGCAGGGATTGCAGACTCGCAATCATCGTGCGCAACTCATCGATCCCCTGTCCTGCTAGTCGTGCGGTCTCCTGGGTCATGCCCGCTAAATGTTGGGCCTGGTTCTGCCTTTCGCCCACAGCAGTCCGAAAGGCTTCACCGGCCGGAGAATGCCATTCCATGATCAATGTGGCACCCAACTGCCGCTGCACATCCTCGATACCCGCAGCCACCTCCCGCAATTTAGCTACGAGTTGTTCTAACACCTCGATCTGCGCGGCCACTGCGTTCAACCCCGCCTGCGCAATTGAGGGACTGGACACGAACTGTTGGACCGTTTGAGATGCCATCTCACAGGCGCCCTGGGCCACCAGACCCATCCCGGTACCGATCTCTGCCATCGAGGGGATCTCAACCATGACCATCAGCTTCCTCCTTTGCCACCGCCCACCTGTCATTCATGCGCTCTAGCGTAGGAACCCGGGCCGTGGGAGGTAGGGGTCCTAGCCCAAGCTGTGGACAAGCGTTGCCGGCGTATCTCGATGTGGAAAAGGCTGGGTCAGATGTGTCACGGGCCTGACATTGATCGGCAGCCTGTCACTGCCAGTGGCAGAATAAGGGACATGACTGAAAATATGCGCGTGCGTTTGGCTGAGACAGATATTCCTTTAGGCCCCTTGGATGGCCGCTACCGTGGTTACGTAGCAGATTTAGTGGACCACCTCTCCGAGGCAGCCCTGAACCGCAACCGCGTCCACGTCGAAGTCGAGTGGTTCATTCACTTGGCCGACGGCATGGTGGTGCCCGGCCTGCAGCGTCTCACCGATGCACAGCGCGACGGATTGCGCGCTATCGTCACCGAATTTGATGAGGCCTCGGTGGCTGAACTGGCCGAAACGGAAGCTGTGACCGTCCATGACGTCAAAGCTGTCGAATACTTCATCGCCAACCGACTTGAAGGCCTGGGGCTCGGCCATCTCAGCTCGCTGGTGCACTTCGCCTGCACCTCTGAAGACATCAACAACCTGTCCTATGCGCTGGGTGTGCGCGATGCGGTCCAGGATGTCTGGCTGCCAGCCGCTCACAAGATGGTCGACTCGATCGCCGAGGTAGCCAAGGCCGCGGTCGAAACCCCGATGCTGTCGCGCACCCACGGCCAACCAGCCACCCCCACCACACTGGGCAAAGAGCTCGCAGTCTTTGTGCACCGCTTGAACCGCCAGTTGCGCCGCATTGCAGCACAGCAGTACCTGGGCAAAATCAACGGCGCTACCGGAACCTACGCGGCGCACGTGGCCGCAGTCCCGCACGCTAACTGGCCGGTCATCGCCCAAGACTTCGTTGAAGGCCTAGGCCTGACCTTCAATCCGCTGACCACCCAGATCGAAAACCACGACTGGATGTCAGAACTGTACGACGACATCGCACGTTTCAACCAGATTCTTCACGGCTTCTGCGTCGACGTCTGGAGCTACATTTCCATCGGCTACTTCGCGCAGATCCCGGTCGCTGGTGCCACCGGTTCCTCAACGATGCCGCATAAGGTCAACCCGATCCGTTTTGAAAACGCCGAAGCCAACCTCGAGCTGTCCAACGCCCTGCTGAACACCTTGGGTTCCACGCTGATCGAGTCCCGCTGGCAGCGCGACCTGACCGACTCCACTTCCCAGCGCAACATTGGTGTCGCACTGGGACACTCCGTCTTGGCACTGCAGAACGTCACCCGCGGGATGGGCCAGCTCGATGTCGCCGAAGACGCCCTGGCAACCGATCTCGATGGCAACTGGGAAGTCCTGGGTGAAGCTATCCAGACCGTGATGCGTGCCGAAGCCATCGCCGGGGTGGAAGGCATGGATAACCCCTACGAGCGCCTCAAAGATCTCACTCGTGGCCAGCGCGTTGATGCTGCACGGATGCGGGAATTTGTCGGCGAGCTCGGCCTGCCAGAAGCCGCCGAACAGCGCCTCAAAAACCTCACCCCGCACACCTACACCGGTCTAGCCGCAGATCTGGCTCGCGAACAGCTCGACAGCTAAGCTAACGCACCTTATTGCAAAAGCCCTCGGGACAGACGTTCTAGAACGTCCGCCCCGAGGGCTTTGCTGAGCTTTACCCGGTCGCACCCGGCCGCATGGCAGGATGAGCGAATTCTGTGGAGATCCGAATATTCACGACGGCAACCCCGTCTGCGCCGCTGCTTAACCACTGGGCAAAATCATCAAGGTCTTCCAGTGTGTTAACGGTGATACCAATGCCGCCCATAGCTTGCCCAACCGCGGCGAAGTCGACATATGGCAGATACATGGCGCTCGGATCGGCTCCTTGTACGGCATACTGATGGATCTCAGCCCCGTATGCTGCGTCATTGAAAACGATCACTGCACCGCGGTCTGTCTGGTTGATGAAGGTCCCCAAGTCGGCCAGTGCCATTTGGCCGCCGCCATCGCCGGAAATACAGACCGTAAATTTCTCCGGACTCCCGACAGACGCTCCAACGGCGGAGCCAAAACCGAGACCAATAGATTGGAAGGCCGTGCCCACCGCAATGAGGCTGGCCGGGTCTGGGATGTCGAAGCGTTCGCCGATCCAGGTGATGTAGTGGCCGCCGTCCAGCACGATCTGGCGGTTGGCGGGCAGGATTTCGTTCAGTTTCGCCGCCACGTGGCGTGGATTGAGGTATCCGTCGGTACCGTAGACCGGTTCGTGGTCGAGCCCGTCTGTGCCGATGAGGCCGGGCAATTCTTGGCGGTAGGAGGATGGCCGCGGCTGCAGCGACTCGACGGCATGCAGCAGTCTGGGCAGCGCGTCGGTCAAGTCCGCGAAGACGGTCTGTGCGGTCGGCAGGGTCTGGTTCCATTTATCGCTGAGATCAATCCGGTAAATATTGTCCGTCCCGAATAAGGTGCCCTTCCGGGTTTGGAACGCGTTGCTGGTGGCGCCCAGGATGAGCACCATGTCAGCGGCGTGCACCGCAGGAAGTTTGTGTTCCGGGGTGAAACCACCGGCTATGCCCAGGCTATGCTCTGAGCCGCAGACGTTCGAAGCGGTCAAGGAATGCATAAAGACTGCACCTACCGCATCACCGAGTCGGCGTACCAGTTGGCCGGTACCGGTGCGGACCACGCCACCGCCGGTCACAATCAGGGGTCGCTTGGCTGTCACCAGTGCTTGGGCGATCGTCTGCAGTTGCTCATCGCTGGCAGTCGGCTGCGCGATGGGTTCATATGCCTCATGCGATGCCCGATCACCCGCAGGGCGTGGCCCAAGGTCGTAGGGCACCAACACCATGACCGGTTCCTGGCCATCTTCAGCCATGTCGAAAGCACGGGTGAGCGTCGCGGTGACATTATCGGCGCTGATCGTCATGACCGGGATGTTCAGCCCTACGGTCACGGTCTGCTGGTCGATATCGAAGGGGCGGCGCCCTGTCGAAGGAGCGTCACCAACCACAACAACCATCGGGATCCGAGCCAATTGCGCTTCCGCCAAGCCGGTCGCCATATTAGTGAATCCCGCACCGTACGTTGCCGTCGCCACCGCGAGTTTGCCCGTGGCCCGGTAGTAGGCATCGGCTGCGGTGACCGCTGCGACCTCATGACGCACGCCGGTAAAAGCGAAGCCCTGCGATGTCAGCCCGGAAATGAGTTCGACGTTGCCGTTCCCCATCAGCCCGAATACTCTGTCGACCCGTTGGGTGATGATACGAACCATTTCTTCGGTGACGGTGGTGTGTTGGACCGGTGACTGCACCATGGTGGGATCTCCTGCTCGCTATACTCATGATCAGCATCACGCAAGGCAGCAGAACGGACAAGAGCTTTAGAAAAAATTGAGCATTATGCCGAGTACAACGTAGAAAGAAGAGCAGAATGACAAACAGGGATGCCCGTCGTGAACTGGACGGGCTGGACGCTGAGATCCTGCTGGCGCTGATCGATCAGCCGACGGCCACTACAGTGGCACTGGCCCAACGCTTATCGGTGTCACGGAATACCGTGCAGGCACGGTTACAGAAACTCAATGACAACGTGCTGGACTCGTTCCAGCGTCGCCTGTCCCCTCGATCATTGGGTTACGAGGTGAGTGCGTTTATGAATGCTTCGATCCGGCAGGGGTATGACAAAGAAACCATGGCCGCGCTCTCCGAGATTCCCGAGGTGCTCGAGATATATGCAACGACCGGGGATGCTGATCTCCGGTTAACAGTCGTGGCTGAGTCCCCCGAGGACCTGTATCGCGTCAACCGGCTGATCTTAGAGATCCCGGGTATCGTGCGTACCTCAACCGCAGTGGTGTTGAAGGAGTTTCTGAGCTACCGCATCAAACCGTTGTTACAGCGGATTGCTGATTAGTACTCGTCATCGAGCAGAAACGCACCGCGGTTGGTGAGCGCATAGATGAGGTCGTCTTGGGTGACTTTTGCTTCATTGCGCATGATCGCGGCCTTAGCGGCTGATCGTGCTGCAATGGTCAGCTCAGCCTGCGACAGCCCTTCGAAGTACTGTTCGTAGATGTCGACTTCGTTCATCACGGGTTCTGGCGCTCGGTCGCCGAGCTGGGAACGAATGACGCGCATCGCCTCCTCCGGGGAGGGCAGCGAGAAAGTTAGCACCGTATCGAAGTGCCGGAACATCGACCGATCCAACACCCCGCGGCGGTTCGTGGCCGCAATCGCCACCGACCCCTTCCCCAGCACGTCCACAAAGAGCAGGAACGCTTTAAACACCCGACGGGTCATCCCTGAGGCGGTGTCGTCCCCGATGGTGTCGAACACATCGAAGAGGTACACGGCACGGCGCCGCGCGAGCCGGTCGAACACCTCGCGTAACGAGGGGACGTCTTCTTCGGCCGAATACACATTGAGCAGGTTATCCAGATAAACGGTGACCAGCGGAATGCCCAGTTCAGCGGAGATCACCTCGGCGGTGGCGGTCTTACCGGTACCTGCCGGGCCTTCCATCAGCACACGGTGGGCGGGGGTGAATCCGAAATCGCGAAGCAGTGCTGCGTTGCGGTGCTCTTCGAGAATCTGGCGGACGCGTTCTACGAGGTCGCCAGAGATGGTGAGTTCGTTGAAGTCTGCATCTGGTCTGGCGACCTGAATGAATTCGGCGAGATCCGAGTCGATATCGACCCCGAGGTCGTCTTCTTCAACGGTCTGCAGTTCTACGGCTTCTCCGCGTGCTTCTTCGATAGCCTTGCGGATTTCGGTCGCTGCGTTTCGTCGACCTTCGGACAGTTCCCGGTGTGCCACGTCTAGGGCCACCGCATAGAAACCGTCTTCGTCACCAGCAGCGTGGTTCGCCACCATAGCCGCGATATCGTGGCTGAGTCCTGACATTGTTGTATCAAATCCTTGAAAAAATGAATCGCTGCAACACTACCATCAACTATAGTGAGCATGCTGTCTAACCTCGAAAGGTGCCATGAGTTTCGCTAGCATTGTTGCACTGATCGGGCTCGCGTTCCTGGATGCGTCGACATTATCAACGCTGCTCATACCCTTGTGGCTAATTTCCAAGCCCGGTCCATTTCAGCCGCGACGACTCGTCACCTACTTGGTCGTGACCGCCGGGACGTATCTCGTCTTGGGGATCGTGGTCCTCACGGTCGCGTCGCATCTTATCGATACCTACCTCGACACTCTCCAGGGGCCCCTTGCGGATCGGATCTTCATTGGGCTCGGGGTGCTGGTCATCATTATGGGCATCATCGGCATTTTTCGTAGTCGGCGAGAAGCCAAGCCGGGGCCCTCAGTCATCACTCGATTACGCGATAAGGCGCTGGCATCCAACACGTCGACGGCTACCCTGGCGGTGGCCGCGATCGCAGTGGAAGCCGCGACGATGTGGCCGTATTTGGTGGCGATTAGTCTCATCGCGACCAACGGTTCCGGGCTACCCCTCGATATTTTTTGGCTGGCCTTCTACAACGTCTTGATGATCCTGCCGGCCATCATCCTGACGTGGGCGCGAACAAAATATCCAACACAAACTGACCTGCTGTTATCCAAAACCCAGGAGACCATGAGCGCTGCGGGTTCGACTTTTACGTCGTGGTTGGCGATTGTAATCGGTGCGGGGATTATCGTGGCGCAGCTACTCTGACCGTTAAACGTTCATAGCGGCTCACGGTGGGGGCCTTCTTATTTGAGACAGCAGTTAAGCGCTTATGTGCGTTGAGTAGCGTTGGTCGCTGACCTGCCTGTGCGGTTTCGATGTGAAGCAAGCAAGGACAGGACAATCAGTGCGGCTCCGACGAACCAGGAAGTCATGATCGCGGTACGCTCTTCTGTGTGTGCGTTGAAGAATGCCGAGACGATGATCACGGCACCGAGCACCATTTTCATAAACTCAGCCAAAGTCGACGATGCTGTGCTTCCAGCCCACACGGAGACAGCGACGACTAGGAGACCTAACGTCATGAACAGACCTACCGGCGCACTCGGGGTCCAGAGTGGCGCTAAGGCAAAGTAGATGCCGAGTCCCACACTGACCCAATCCTGCCAAGCCGCCCAGCGCCGCCTCTTTCCAACCACCGCGTCATGGACTAACGGGTGACGAAGCGTCCCAGGGGCGTCCCTCTTTTGCACCGTAAAAGTGGTTTTCGATTGTACAGCTGAGTTAGCATGCTTCTTAGCCATCAGCCTCGCCTCCAAAGTCTCCATAGGACGTGTTTTGCGGTCGGCTCGCGAACAATGGCGTTACTACAATTGTAGCGCTGGCGCTTCCGCGTCACCATGGGGAAGTAGCCAAACTTTTAGTAGTCGAGGCGACGATTTTTCTATGATGGATCACCGTGTCCTACCAACCCGCCCACCTGGATCCCTCGTGGATGTGGCTCTATACAATTTCAGGCCGGGTGGGATTACACTGGCGGTATGCATCGCGCGCACCTTTTGCCCACGTCACCACCGAACCGGCGCAGTATCCCGTGGCGGCACATCGCATGGTTCATCGTCCTGACCTTCGGGCTGACATGGCTCGTCGCCTTACCGTTGTATCTTGTGGACGAGCCGGTCACCATGCAACTGTTATATCTGCCCGTCTCGTTGGTCATGATGGGGATCCCCGGGTTCATCGCATGGCTCATCGTGCGCAAAAACCGACCCAAGGGACAGCGCGCTGCAGCACTCGGATTTACCCGGCCTCGGCCAGTGCCACGCTTCATCGGATATCTGGCGTTAGCGTTTATCATTCCGGTCGGCATTGGCCTGTTGAGCTTACCGCTGGCCGCGGGGCTTGGCCTCTACGAAGCCGACTTCGCGAACCTGTCCGGACTGCAAGACACCTTTGCTGACGCAGGGGTTACCGGCATTCCAATTGAAGTCTTGCTCATCGGCCAATTCATCAACGTGGTGCTGGCATCCTGGTTCATTAACCTGCTGCCGGCACTCGGCGAAGAGATCGGTTGGCGCGGGTGGCTGACACCTCAGCTCCTACCCCTCGGCGTGCTGCCGACCATCATCATTACCGGGCTGATATGGGGGCTGTGGCACACCCCGTTGATGCTGCTGGGCCACAACTATCCCCACCTGCCCGGCTGGCTCGCGGTGGTGTTCATGGTCATCTTTTGCACCCTCATTGGCGGGGTGCTGACCTGGCTGACGATCCGAACCAACTCGGTCTGGCCCGCCGCCCTGGGTCACTCGACTATCAACGCGACTGCTGGACTACCCCTGCTCTTCTCAGCCGATGGTACCTATGATCCCGCCCATGTGGGGATCGCTGGCACCACCGGGTGGATCATCACCGCGGTCCTGGTGGCGGTCCTTCTCCTGACGAAGTCATTTCGAACTGCACCACCTGCGGAGGTCGATGCGGGCAAGGCATGGCCAGGAGATTTCCCTACACACGCGCCCGATGCGCCACATCCCGGGGCGCCAGACAGCAAAAAGCCCTAGAGCCCGACGCGCTCGGACCCTAGGGACTTTTCACCCGGACGTTATGGAGTCGGGATGCCTCCATTGACATGGAGCGTTTCACCGATCACATAGCTCGATTCGGCTGAAGTGAGGAATACGAACGCGGGTGCCACCTCGGTTGGCTGACCGGCACGACCCAGCGGAGTATTCTGCCCAAAGTGCGGCAGTTTTTCCTTTGGCTGCCCATCGGATGGCTGGATTGGTGTCCAGATCGGACCGGGAGCTACGGCATTGACGCGGATCCCTTTGGGTGCCAGCTGTTGGCCAAGCCCCTTGCTGAAGTTATTAATCGCCGCCTTGGTGGAGGCGTAGTCAATGAGCATCGGGTTGGGGTTATACCCTTGGATCGAGGTCGTATTCACGATGGTTGATCCCGCCGGCAGATGCTTGAGCGCGGCCTTCGTGATCCAAAACATCGCCTGGATGTTGGTCTTGTATGTTTGTTCCCACTGATCATCGGGCAACTCAGTCAGGTCCTCGGCGATAATCTGCTTACCGGCGTTATTGACCAACGCATCCAGACCCTCGAGCTGGCGGGCGGCATCTTCAACTAACTGCGTGCAGAACTCTTTGTCGCGAATATCCCCTGGCAGGGCGACCGCCTTGCGACCGGTCTCGCGGATGGTTTCGATGACGTGCTGTGCATCTTCTTCTTCGACTTCAAGATAATTTAGCGCGACATCGGCGCCTTCACGGGCAAAGGCGATGGCTACTGCCGCACCGATCCCGGAGTCAGCGCCGGTGATGAGTGCTTTTCGGCCCTCAAGTCGTCCAGTGCCGCGATACGATTCTTCCCCGTGGTCTGCCTTGGGGGTGATCTCTTCATCGAATCCGGGTTCGGGCTGATCCTGTTTCGGTGGGCTAATTTGTGGGAAGCGGTCTACTGGGTTCTGGAAGGTCAACTGGTCTGTCATCATGCAGCCTCCTTACGGCCTGTGTTCGGCGTGAACGTCTAAGAGTTTTTCGATGTGCGGCGGTTGCTTTCTTTTTGTAGCGCGTCGATCAGTTCGTCTTTGGTCATTTTTGAACGGCCAGAGATGTCGAGCTTTTTAGCCTGTTCATACAGGTGTTCTTTCGAGGCGTTCGTATCGACACCGCCTGATGTGTCACGGTCTTGTCCGCCCTGCTTTTTCTCTTCGGACTTAGGTTCAGAAGGCCCGGAGTCCCCCGGCTTGGGTTCCCAGCGGTCCCCTACCTTCTCATGGGTTTGTTTGAGCGCGTCATAAGCCGTGCGGTGTGCACGCTCTTCGTCGTTATATTGGTCCATCGCGGAGTCATAGGCTTTGGCAAATGTCCGCTGTGCCTTCTCATTCGAGCGCTTCAATGTGTCAGGAAGTTCAGATTTCTTTGCGTCGCCAGATTTCGAAGTTTTCGGCATGGAGTCCACTCCTTCTAGTAGGCGGCCGGTGCTCACTACGCTAACAATGCTGTTCGGCACGACGGAAGATCTGTTGGGTTGAAGCTTTTCAGCTTGGGAACCACGCTTCTGGGTTCCTTGTCGGTCGGAGGTGAAGGCCAAGAAGGCTCTCTTGTTCGCGTTCAACAAATGTCACATCCTGGATTTTTCCTCAAAAGCGCACTCCCTTCCGCAGGATCATGCGATCGCAGCAAATCCGAATTTTCAGCTACCGTTCAGTTAGAAGAATTTTCAATTTTTTCGACCAGAATCCCTTGTATTTTTCTTTCTGAATTTCCTAACGTGGAGGGCGGAAGCAAAAGCTTCACAGTGTGTTTCAGGCACACTCGGTGTAATCGAAAGGAGACTGTAAATGGCTGATAACAACAACCCAGGACAGTTCGGAAACCGTAACGATACCGAGGAACAAGCACGCAAAGGCGGCGAACAGAGCCCAGGCCAGTTCGGTGCAAGTGAAGGCGCTGATCCGTCGCGCGCCGGCCAAAAAGGCGGCGAAGAAAGCCCCGGTCGTTTCGACGGCTCGGAAGGCGCCGACCCATCGAAGGCTGGTCAAAAAGGTGGCGAACAGAGCCCAGGCCAGTTCGGTGCTAGCGAAGGCGCAGATCCAGCAGAGGCTGGACGTAAAGGCGGCCGCAACTCCTAAGCGAGTGCCCACGCCACAATAATCAAATATTTCCATCGGCGGGAGGTGTAGACCTCCCGCCGATGTTGTGTTAAACACCACAAATAAACACACTAAAAACCATTACAGTAGCGTCGATTCGTTATGTTCAAACGAGCCGCTGTCTCTTAAGCTTGAACCCATCGCAGAAAACACTGCGCTATGGAAGGAGATACTTATGTGGCTCATCCTAATTTTGGTTGGTCTAGCAATGATCCTCTTCGGTGTACTCGTTGAGGCCGCCCAAGTACTGATCTGGCTCGGGGTAATCCTCGCAGCCGTTTCGGTTATCCTGTGGATCGTCCGCAACGCCAGAGCAGGCTAGCCGAAGTATCGAACACCAGAAAAGCCAAGGGCCACGGATTTTTCCGTGGCCCTTGTGCTATCAAGAAAGCTGGTTAGGCGAAGGCGCCGTGACCGGTGATATCGCGTCCGACCAGCAGCGCCTGGACCGATTCGGTTCCCTCATAGGTGTGAATACCTTCGATATCGGCCATATGCTGGATCACTCCGTTTTCTAACAGGATCCCGTTGCCGCCGAGCATATCGCGCGCATCAGCGGCAATTCGGCGAGCGACCCGAGTGTTGTTGTACTTTGCTAGAGCAGCCTGGGTCGGTTTGAGCGTTCCGGCAGCTTCCAGTTCAGCGATGCGAACCATGTATAACTGCATCGACACCAGATCAGACAGCATCCGGGTCAGGCGCTCTTGGATCATCTGATGTTCGGCCAGGTATTTTCCGAACTGTCGACGCTGGGTCGAATATGAAAGTGCGGATTCAAAGACGGCCGTTGCATGCCCCAGAGCGGACCAGGCGACACCGATGCGGGTTGCATACAGTACCTCGGAAACGTTGCGGAACGATTTCACACCGGGGATCAATGCATCCGTACCGACTTTCACGTCGTCGTAGTAAATGTGAGCTTGATCGATGGCCCGTAGCACCCCTTTGTGGCGGATGGGTGTCCCGCTATACCCTTCGGCGTCTTGCGGCACGATAAACCCACGGACTTTGCCATCGTCGTCGGCGCCTTGATCAGCCACGCGTGCAAAGGTGATCGTGATGCCACCGGAGGAACCGTTGCCGATCCACCGTTTAGAACCGCGGATGACATAAGAGCCATCGGTCTGGCGGGTTGCGGTGGTTTCCAGTCCGGTGGAGTCGGAACCGTGATCCGGCTCCGTCAGACCAAACGCGGCTGGCAGGTCCACGTTGGCGATGGCTTTGACGTATTTGGCCTGTTGTTCCTCGGAGCCAAACATCGTGATGGTGCGCAATGCTAGGCCACCCTGGACGGCAAGGATGGTCCCGAGCGAGCCATCCACACGCGAAAGTTCCATGTTCACTAGACCGGCTGCCAGTGGAGAGAATTGTTCGAGATCTGGGTGGTCTACGCCGTCATTGATCAGGCCTACCTGGCCCATGGCCCGAGCGACTTCTAGCGGGTAGTGGTGGTCGTTCCAGCCCTGGCGCATGGTTTCGACGTGGGCCTGGGCGAAGTCTCGGGTGCGCTGCCAAATCTTGCGATCCGCCTCAGGGATATCGGAAAACACTGCGTAATAGTCCGTGTCGAGCGCGTCGGTGAGTTGGTATTCCGGTTCTTGGTTTCCAGGGAAGGACTTGGCCATGAGACCTCTTTCAGGATCGCGACAGGTATACCTCTCAATCTAGTCCGGTTTTGAAAGCACCGAAATATCATGAACGCGCGGTATCGGGTACTGTGACCTGTCTGGAGACCGTGGGCTATTCGGACCGGTTAAACATCCAGAGTCCAATGCTGGCACCCAGTATTTTTACCGAACCCAGCCCAATCATCACCCAATGTTCTGTGGTGAGCTGGCCATCGCCGGTCAGTATGTTGAGCACCGCAGCTCCGGCAAGTAAGAGTCCAACGATCAGGGTGAAGACCCAGAGGACTTTGATGCCGGATGCGTGTTTATGCATCAGTCATCTTCGGCCGCGAGCTGTCCGCAGGCGCCATCGATTTCTTTTCCTCGAGTATCACGAAGGGTGGTTGGTACGCCGGCATCGTTGAGGCGGTCAATGAATTCTTGCGTGACGTCTGGTTCCGATGCGGTCCATACCGAACCCGGGGTGGGGTTCAGCGGGATCGGATTGACGTGGGCCCACCCGCGGCCGCGGGCATTGATTTTTTTGGCCAACAGATCGGCACGCCAACCGTGATCATTCATGTCTTTGATCAGAGCGTATTCGATAGAAACACGACGCCCAGTTTGAATGTAGTAGTTGAAGGCCGCATCGAGCGCTTCGTCAGCGTCCCAGCGGGAGTTCACGGGGATCATCTGATCGCGCAGTTCATTATCGGGCGCGTGCAAGGACAGCGCAAAGGTGACTGGGATGCCCTCGGCGGCAAGCTTGTTAATCGCAGGAACCAGCCCAACGGTGGATACGGTGATATTGCGGGCTGACATCCCCAAACCGGCAGGTGCATCATCGACCATCCGGTGGACTGCGTTCATCACCCGGCGATAGTTAGCCAGCGGTTCGCCCATGCCCATAAAGACGACGTTGGTGACGCGTTCGATGTCGCGGCCACCTTCTGGCACGCCAAGTTGTCCGTCGGCAATCACCCGGTTGGCTGCGATAATTTGGTCGACGATTTCGGCGGTGGAAAGATTTCGGGTCAGTCCGGCCTGCCCGGTGGCACAGAACGGGCAGTTCATGCCGCAACCGGCCTGCGAAGAAACACATAGGGTGATGCGGTTTTGATAGCGCATCAGTACGGATTCGACCAGCACACCGTCGAAGAGTTTCCACAGGAATTTGATGGTCTGGCGGTCTTCTGTCTCGATCCTGCGCACTTCGGTCAGCAGCTGCGGGAAGAAGTTCTCGACAAGGTCTTGACGCTTATCAGCCGGTAGATCTGTCATATCGGCTGGATCAGTCGTGTAGTGGCTGAAGTAGTGGGTCGACAGCTGACGAGCCCGGAACGCCGGTAGGCCCAGTTCCTTGACCTTTTCTTCACGCTCAGACATGGACATATCCGCAAGATGCTGAGCGGGCTGAGTGACTCGCGGCTGTTTAAACTGCAGCAGCGGACGACCTTCAGTATCGGTCTGCTGGGTCCAGCCTTCGGTGCGAGGTTGCACCTGTGGACGGGGGCGTTCCATCGCTGGACGGACACCGTTCTGGGCAAGGCGCGCGCGCTCATCGGCGAGCTGCTCTACCTCGGGATCCAAAAATTGTTTGCGCGGCGGGTTGAGCTTCAGACGACCGGAGCGGTCTTTCTGAGGCTTCATCGGCCGGGTGCCAGGTTCGCGAGGTATATACTTCTGTGCCATCTGCCATATTGTCTCACACGGCTTCACGATATGATAATGCAGATTTCTCACTTCTCTTGCGGCGATAGTTCCGCGTGTGCTTTTACGAGCACGAACTGTTGCAGAGTAAAAATCTGCTGGGTAGCGTCGAAGCCACCAGCTGGCTCTCTATCAGCTGTTTAACAACTCAACTGACCCCAGAGGTTCTAAGCACATTCTGTGTACGAAGGGAGAAACGTTGACAACGACTCAAGATTCAACCACCCACGATCTCTATCCCACTCGTTCCGTTCCAGAGACGCGAGTATTCGACCGTCAAGGACCCGTGGTGTACGGCAGCGCCGAAGACGGCCCCATGGATGCCGAGCTGCTGAAACACTTTGACGACAAGGGTTATCTGGTCATCGATCAGATCATCACCAAAGATGAACTGGCCGAACTCCAGGCTGAACTGAAACGCCTCGCCGAAAACGCCGACGTAAAGGCGGACGACCGCACCGTTGTGGAACCCAAGTCCAACGAAGTGCGCTCGATCTTCGAGGTGCACAAGACCAACGAGATTATCAAAAAGATCGCGAATGATCCGCGTCTGGTTCGCCGCGCCGAACAGATCCTAGGCTCCCAGGTCTACATCCACCAGAGCCGGATCAATTACAAGCCCGGCTTTGCCGGCAAAGAGTTCTCCTGGCACTCGGATTTCGAAAGCTGGCACGCCGAAGACGGTCTACCCGAACCTCGCGCCCTGAGCATTTCGATCCTGCTGACCGACAACTACTCGTTCAACGGTCCGCTGATGATCATGCCGGGCTCGCACAAGAAGTACATTTCCGTACCGGGTGCCACACCAGAGAATAACTACAAACAGTCACTGGTCATGCAGGGTGCAGGCACCCCGAGCGAAGAAACCCTGACCGAATTTGCTGACACCTACGGCATTGACGTGCTCACAGGCAAGGCAGGCGATGCCATTATCTTCGACTCCAACTGCATGCACGCCTCGAACAGCAATGTCACCCCGTTTTCTCGCTCGAATGTGTTTTTGGTGTACAACTCGGTGGAAAACGCTGCCGTTGAGCCATATGCGGCTCCAGGGCGTCGTCCCGAGTTTATCGCGAGCACGGATTTCACTCCGGCTGGCTCCTAGCATGATCGCTTGATCCCGGCAGACCGGTCAAAACGATCGGACCACCCGGGTAGATCATTCAGCTGCCCTGTCAGGACATCATCCAACTGACAGGGCAGTTGCTTTTCGCGCTCCCGTAGACCGAGCTACGGGAGGCATATCCGAAAACCAAGAGATCTGCTGCCCCCCTACACCAAAAACCGCAGCGGTTCTTCTACAACGCTCACTGCTCTAGAGCTCAGGTGCCCCTAGTTTCGTCGTCGGGATGGCGCTGAGGTGTGAACCTCGACCCGCTGACCTGCCTGATGAGGCTCGTAAAGATTCTTTTAAAGTTGCTCAAATGATTGCACCGCTATTTTGTACGTGCCTATAATAAGCCTGGCCTGTGATGCTCATCACGTTTACCCGCGAGGGTGAATCCATCGTCCAGGGCACACCTATGTGGCTTCGCAAGTAGGCCAGGAGAGCGAGTGAATATGAACATATCCGGAAACGCGTCAAGAGAAAAGCAGCGCCTCAGGGCAGTCGTGACCACCTGCGCGGCACTGGCTTTGCTAACTGCTTGCGCCGGCGACGCTGGCAACGCAGACGCTAGCGATGGAGGCGAAGGGTTTCCCTACGGCGCCGAACAGTCAGAAGTCGATGCGGTACTCGAAGGCCTTGAACCGGTCCAACTTACCGTACAAGCAGGGGCACCAGCGGAGAACTCCATTTCTGGTCGGCGCATGATGGACTTCAAAGAAGAAATCGAGACTCGATCAAACGGACAGATCGAGATCGACATCGCCTGGGGCATGGCGGTGGCCGGATACCCAGAGGCGGTCGATGCGGTAGTCGACGGGCGCGTAGATATTTCCTATCACCTGGTTTCTTATGAGCCGCAGCGGTTCCCGGAGGCAAGCGCTATTGGCACCGCGCTCGGCCTCGTCGAGTACTCCCCGAAGGTCGGAGAGATGGTGACCAATGCGGTCGCAAACGAGATCGGTTGGAATGACGAGGCGCTTTTAGATCGCTACGAGGCGGAAGGCGTCACGACGATTACCCCTCTGCTCGGCAACGGAGCATACTCGCTCAACTGCAACTCAGAGATCAATACCGCAGAGGACCTTGCCGGCTCGCAAGTTCGTGCCGGCAGTGCTGGACAGAGCGATGCGATCGCCCACTTCGACGCCGTTCCTTCGAGCCTTGAGTTTACCGAGGCATTCGAAGCACTGCAGCGTAATACGATCGACTGTGATTTATCGCCGATGAGCGCCAAGGAGATCAGCGGCATCTATGAGGCCGCCCCACACCTTGCATATTCGACTCAGGCAAACTGGCCGCGCTTCTCCGGCACCTACATCGCCGGACCAAGTTTTGAGCAGCTGCCCCTGGCGTATCAGCAGATCATTTTCGACAGCGCGGCAATCATCACAAGTGGCTCAGCCCAAAGCTACGTTGACTCTAACGCTCAGCACATTCAAGACCTCGCCAGCGTCGACGGGACGATCACTGAATTTGATGATGCGTTCCAAGAGGAACTCCAACAGGTGCTCATCGGTCAGGTTGAAGAACAAATTGCGGAGGGCTACCTGCCGGAAGATACGGTCGCAAACATTGAAGAGCTGACCGAAAAATGGTCGCAGCGTGTTGCCGACCTCGGATTCGAAGATGGCGGCGACATGGAGTCGATGGACGAATGGTACTCCGCCGATGAAGACTGGTCGAGCTATGCCTGGGACATGTGGGAGAACTCTGGAGCCCTTGACCACCGCCCCGGGAACTGACCCCGCTCTCATCTCAGAAGCTCTGATCGAGATCAATAGTCTGAAAATTCAGCCGAATGGTCGTCCAGACACACCGGGGCGCCCCGGTTTTTACCCGACCGGAGCGCCCCTGCGACATGTGTCTATGACATGTTAGGCGTAATCGTCGTCGTCTTCTTCAATCGGGACATCGGTCTGTTGGTCCACCCAGTCCACCTCGCTGACCGTGTCCGGCTTGGCCTGCGGGAGCACCAGCTGATCTTCCTCCTCGTCATCTCCGACGAATTGATCGATCAGCACTTCTTCAGGAACTTCAACCTGCGGTTTTTGGTTTTTCGCTGGCATAACGACTCCTTTCGCTGGGCTCTCAGCCTTACATCATCACCACTGAGTTTCAAGACCATAAGGGCTTAGACTCATAAAACCATCGTGCTAGAACCAGCTGCCGCGGCGCAACCCAAAATCGACGCTTAAAATTCTCCACTGACAAGCTTGAAAGCTAAACTTCCCCTAGTCAGAAGCGCTTGCTTTATTTTAGGAATTATGGTATATCCATGAACTATAGGAGGTATGTACCTCCTGTACTACCCGTGGTTTAACGTCCAATGAAAGGAGTATTCATGCTGATGCGCACAGATCCGTTCCGTGAGATTGACCGACTCACCCAACAGCTGTTGGGCACGACCGGCACAACATCGCGTCCGACCATGATGCTCATGGACGCCTGGCGTGATGGCGACACCTTCCACGTCGAATTCGACCTTCCCGGCGTGGATCCGTCGAGCATCGACCTAGACGTCGAGCGCAACGTCGTGACTGTCAATGCACACCGCGAATCGATGGCCGATGAAGTCGAACGGCTAGCAGCCGAACGACCACGCGGACACTTCAGTCGGCAATTGGTGCTCGGTGAGAACCTCGACACCGACAACATCACCGCGAACTATGCCGATGGTGTACTGGCGTTGGAAATCCCGGTCGCGGAATCTGCCAAACCACGCAAGATCGAAATTGGCCATAACGCCAACTCGAGAGGAAGCGCAAAGTCGATCACGTCCTAGCGCATCTACACCCGAACTCGGCCACGAGTTCACCCCGTTATGATCCGAAAGGAGGCACCTGAAAATGAGAAAAACCACCCTCTTCAATTTCTTGACCCCTACCCCTGGCACCCCGCCACTTCAGGTGCCAGATGACGAGTTGGAGTTCGATTGGATTCAGGTATCTGAAACACCCTGCTAATCCATAGGACTCTTTGGTAGATGCGCCGCGGCCCTTTTAGGACCGCGGCACATTTATGCTACCCATGCGCCACCGTTGTCATTACGCTAGAGCAGGTGAGCACTACGCGGAAGAACGTCCATCCCATCCCTGACGAAAGTTGACCATGACATCGCGCGATATTTTTTACACCTCTGACATCTACGACGCCGCTGAACACGAAGTAGCCTCACTGGACCTCCAGCTGGAAAGCCTCGGGACACACCGCCAGTTCCACGGTCGAATTCGCACCGTCTCGTGTCTCCACGACAACGGGCTGGTCAAAGCTATCGCGAATGAACCCGGTGAGGGCCAGGTTCTGGTGGTCGATGGTGGTGGCAGCCTGCACAGCGCGCTGATGGGAGGCAATATCGCCCAAGCCTTTGCTGACAACGGCTGGGCCGGGGTGATCATTCACGGTGCCGTACGTGATCGTCACGAGATCAACGCGCTACCGATGGGTGTCAAAGCGCTCGGCTCGAATCCGCGTAAATCCGCCAAAGACGGCGTCGGCGTTCGTGATATCCCGGTGACCATTCACAACGTCGAATTCATCCCGGGAGCCAGGGTCTACGCCGATGAGGACGGGGTCATCGTCGACGCCCGCGATATACAACCGCTGTCATAGCTTCTAGCCGGGACCTGCAACGCCGACTAGGGTGAAGATCACGACCTGTCCTTCCGAGCGTTATCCCTATGGAAGCGAGCACATCATGGACACTGAAAACCCCATCACCCAGCTCAGCGCAGAAGACGCCCTCAAATTTCTGTCTGAAAGGTCTCTTGGCAGACTCGCGATTTCAATCAATGGCCGGCCCGACGTTTTCCCGGTCAACTATGCCATCAACGCACGTTCCCCCGATGATGTCGTGGCCTATATTCGAGCTTCTGCGGGCAATAAATTATTCGCCACAGCCGTCGGCTCACCGCTCGCCCTGGAAACGGATCTCGTCGAAACCGAAACTGCCACCAGCGCTATCCTGTACGGCACGGCTCGACAAGTCCAATACCCGGACGAACTTCAACTGGTCGACTCTATGGGCCTTACCGCCTGGATTGCCGACTACAAACCCGAAGTCATCGCCATCGATGTCGAGCGCATCTCGGGGCGCACCTTTAAACTAGGTCCCGCTCCGGATAACCCCCTCACCGAGACCCCCGACTGAGCCGGTCAACCGCGCCAAATCTGTGAACAATGCCTAGCCAACCAGGAGCGTTGCGCCTAGGTTAGAAGATGCCCCCTGCCCTTGAACACCGGCAAGAATTGGATGTCAACGATGGCACACAACGTGACAGAAAAGCTCATCCACAGTCACCTGGTCAACGGCACCGCACAGCCGGGCCACGAAATTGGACTACGCATAGACCAAACCCTGACCCAAGATGCCACGGGCACCATGGTGATGCTCGAATTAGAATCTCTGGGTCTGGACCGCATTCAAACCGAATTATCGGTTCAATACGTGGACCACAATTTGCTGCAAACCGATGCGAAGAACCCTGAAGATCACCAGTTTTTGCAGTCTGCAGCCCAGCGCTACGGCCTCTGGTTTTCCAAACCCGGCAATGGCGTATCCCATCCGGTGCACCAGGCCAGATTCGGCCGGCCGGGTGTGACCATGATTGGTTCAGACTCCCACACGTGTGCCGCCGGGGCAATTGGCATGCTGGCCATCGGCGCCGGTGGGTTAGAAATCGCAATGGCCATGGCCGGGGACCCGCTGTATGTGCAGATGCCGGAAGTCTGGGGTGTCGAACTGACCGGACAGTTGCCCGACTGGGTCTCGGCCAAAGATGTCATCCTTGAAATGCTGCGACGCCACGGGGTCAAAGGCGGGACCGGGCGAGTCGTGGAATACTACGGCGACGGCTTGAAACACCTGACTGCGATGGACCGCCATGTGATTGCCAACATGGGCGCCGAACTGGGCGCGACCACCAGTGTCTTCCCGGCCGACGATGTCACCCGAGAATTCTTTGAAGCCGTGGGACGCCCCGAAGACTTCACCGAGTTGATCGCCGATGAAGGCGCAACCTACGACGTCCAAGAACACATCAACCTATCCGAACTCGAACCGCTCATCGCCTACCCATCCTCACCGGGCAACGTCGTCCCCGTGCGCGAAGTCGCCGGGGAAGACGTCTTCCAAGTCGTCGTCGGGTCGTCTGCGAATCCTGGGCTGCGCGATTTCGCGATCGTGGCGGAAATACTTCGCGGACGCCAAGCACACGATCAAGTCTCCTTAGACATCAACCCCACCTCTCGAGAGATCCTGATGGACCTGACCAAAGGCGGATGGACCTTTGAGCTGCTCAGTTCCGGCGCTCGCCTGCATCAGTCCGGCTGTATGGGATGTATCGGGATGGGCCAAGCCCCCGCGATCGGCCGCAACAGCTTGCGCACGATGCCGCGAAACTTCCCCGGCCGTTCAGGTACCGACGAAGACGCCGTCTGGCTATGTTCGCCCGAAACCGCAGCAGCTGCGGCACTGACCGGCAAGATTACCGACCCTCGTGAGCTGGACATGGAATACCCCAGCTTCCAGTTGCCCAAGCAGTACAGCGTCAACAATGACATGCTGCTGCCGCCTCTGGACGAGGAAGAGGCCCGGAAAGTCGAACTGGTCAAAGGCCACAACATCGAGTCCTTACCGGAGTTCGATGATCTCCCCGACGAACTTGAATTGCCCGTCCTGCTCAAGGTCGGTGACAACGTCTCGACCGATGAAATTATGCCCGCCGGTTCACGCGTGCTGCCGTATCGCAGCAACATCCCCAAGATGGCCGAATTCGTGTACATCCAGGTTGATGACACCTATTCCAAGCGAGCCGCGGACAACTCCGGCGAACATGCCATCGTGGGTGGGGACAACTACGGGCAGGGCTCCTCACGCGAACACGCCGTCATCGCGCCCCGATATCTGGGGTTACGCGTGGTCGTAGCGCAATCATTTGCGCGCATTCACTGGCAAAATCTGGCCAACTTCGGGGTGTTGGCCCTCGAATTTGAAAACCCGGAAGACTACGATCGGCTCAGCCAAAACGATGTGCTGCGCTTCACCGGACTTCACGAGGCACTGAAACAGGGTTCGACGATTACCGCTGACCTCAACGGCGAAGAGCTCACACTGCGACACCGGTTGTCCGAACGACAAGTTGACATGGTCTTAGCTGGTGGTCGCATCCCACACCGCGCAGCCGAAAAAGCTAGCTCCGAAGAGACTCCGGAAGAAGAGATCCGGCCCATGCAGCCCGAAGGCTAGCCGGATCACCACATTCGCTCCCTCATGGCATCGTCCCAGGAAGTTCCTGGGACGATGTTTTCGTGTGAAGACTCATTCTTGCACTCTGCCGCAAGCAAATCAGGCTTGACCTATACCCCTAGGGGGTATAGAAATGAAGCTAGCGTTCCAAACGAAACTAGGTGACCCTATGGCAACCACACAAGCTTCGGAACCCGATTCGGTCGGCTATTCCGATACCAAAGATGACTACGTCAAACGGCTTGCTCGTATTGAAGGCCAAGTTCGTGGCATCAAGCGCATGCTCGAAAACGATACGTACTGTATTGATGTGCTCACTCAAATTTCGGCGGTCAATAAAGCGCTCCACTCGCTGAGCCTGGGACTGGTGACCGACCATATGAACCACTGCGTCATCGATGCGGTCGCATCCGGCGATGAAGCAGTTATTGAAGAAAAAGTACAAGAAGTCTCGGCCACTATCGGCCGGCTCCTACGGTAAAGGACGGACATCTCATGGCACAGACCACCCTGCAACTTGAAGGCCTTACCTGCCAGAACTGCGTCGGCTCAGTCTCGAAAGCGCTCTACGGGCTTCCGGGCGTTGCAGAGGTAGACGTTGACTTGGTCAACGATGGTATCTCAACCGCGATCGTCACCTCGAACCCGACGCCTTCCCCCGAACAGTTCCAGACCGCCATCAACGACGCCGGATATACCGTCGTTGACTACTCCTTCAACATCTAAGGAATTTCATGACAACCGACACGACGGATTCCACCCGCGAAGTGCAACTCGATATCAGCGGCATGTCGTGTGCCGCGTGTGTCTCGCGGGTGGAACGTCAGCTCGAAAAACTTGACGGGGTCGAAGCCTCCGTCAACCTGCCGCTGAACCAAGCCTTCGTCAAAGCCCCCGTCGGCCTCGAAGATCAGGTCCTCGTCGAGGCGGTCTCCAAGGCAGGTTACGACGCGACCCTGCCGGGACAGCAACAACCCACTCAGGGCGAAGACGACGAGCTGGAATCACCAGCAGTCGATGACGCTCCCGGCGCGGCAGAGCTGAAACCGCGGCTAATCGTCTCGGCAATTCTGACCGTGCCGTTGTTCCTGATCTCGATGTTCACCGCTTTCCAGTTCCCGCACTGGGGCTGGGTTGCGATGGTGCTGTCGTTTCCGGTGACCTTCTGGGGCGGTTGGCCATTCCACCGGGGCGCGGTCATGGCCGCCCGGCACGGCAGCTCGACCATGGACACGCTGGTCTCGATCGGGGTGACCGCCGCGTGGGTATATTCGACGGTGGAACTGGTGCTGCACCCGACCATGACCGCAGCGGCCGGCACGCACGACCACTCGCTGTATTACGAGACCGCCGGCGTGGTGACCACGTTCTTATTGTTGGGTCGCTATTTAGAAGCCCGAGCGAAAAACCGTGCCAGCGAGGCCCTACGTTCGCTATTGAACCTGGCCGCAACCAAGGCCACCGTGTTGCGCGATGGCCAAGAAGTCGTGATTGATGCCGCCGAACTGCAGGTGGGCGATCAATTCGTGGTCCGTCCCGGTGAAAAGATCGCCACCGACGGGTTTGTGGTGTCCGGTCAGTCAGCTGTGGATACCTCATTGATCACCGGTGAATCGGTCCCCGTGGAGATCGCTGAACACGATACTGTCATCGGCGCGACGATGAACACGTCGGGTCGGCTCGTGGTTCGAGCAACTCGGACCGGATCAGACACGACCTTGGCCCAGATGGGGCAGCTCGTCTCCCGTGCGCAGTCCGAAAAAGCGCCAATCGCCCGATTGGCTGACCGCATTTCGTCGGTCTTCGTCCCCATCGTCTTGGTCATCGCGCTGGTGACGTTGGCGGTCTGGTGGCTGTTGGGTGAGCCAGCGACCGCGTTTCGTGCGGCCGTCACCGTGCTGATCATTGCCTGCCCGTGTGCCTTAGGCCTGGCGACCCCGATTGGCCTGCTGGCCGGGACCGGCCGGGCCTCACAAATGGGGATTCTCATTAGCGGCCCACAGGTATTAGAAGATTCTCGCGGGGTCGACACCGTGGTGCTCGACAAGACCGGGACCGTGACTGAAGGGAACATGGCCGTTTCCAACGTTGTCGCCTTCGGGAATCGCGATGCCGAAGATGTCCTGGTGGCTGCAGCTGCCGTCGAGCTCGGCTCAGAGCACCCGATTGCCCAAGCGATTGTTGACGCTGGTCAGCAACACACGACGCTGCCGCAGGTGATGGGCTTTTCGTCAACTGCCGGTGGCGGCGTCACCGGCACGATCCTGACACCTGATGCGCAGTACAAGGTTGCCGCGGGACGCTCGGTCTTCATCGCGGAGCACGTTGAGGGCCTGACTGCAGAACACGAACAAATGTTCGCTGAGGCGGAAGCTGCTGGAGCGACTGCCGTTTGGGTCGCAATTGACGGGCAGATCGCAGGCATCATCTCGCTGCAGGATCAGATTAAAGCCACCTCGGCGGCCGCCATAGCCGAGTTGAAGGACATGGGCCTGACCCCAATCCTGCTCACCGGTGACAACGAGCATGTGGCCCGGCAGGTCGCGGCGGAAGTTGGAATCGATCCGGCGCACGTATTCGCCGGGGTGCAACCCCAAGACAAGGTTGACAAGGTCAAAGAGCTCCAAGCTGCGGGTCGTACCGTCGCGATGGTCGGCGATGGGATCAACGACGCGCCCGCCCTGGCACAAGCTGACCTGGGGATCGCCATGGGATCTGGCACCGATGTGGCCCGCGAAGCCGCAGACATCACCGTTATGGGCTCATCTGTCACGCAGGTGTCCCAGGCACTGCAGCTATCTCGGAAGACACTGCAGATTATCCGCACGAACCTGTTCTGGGCATTTGCCTATAACACCGCGGGCATCCCCATTGCTGCCCTGGGGTTACTCAACCCGATGTTCGCAGGGGCTGCGATGGCGGCCTCGTCAGTCCTGGTGGTACTCAACTCCCTGCGGCTGACCCGATTCGGGCGCTAATCCACCCGTAAGATGCCTGCCGCGCGCGGCAGTGGTGAGCCGGTCAACGAACCGGGCTGCCACTGCCGCCGTTGCGTTCGTGGGGTCCAGGCTCGGGCTAAGTTCCGCGATATCGGCGTGTACCAGCTTGCCCGAGGACGCCACATGATCAATCACCGCAGACACCAGCGGCAACGGCACACCATAGGTCGCCGGGGTACTCACCCCCGGCGCAACCGCTGCCGGCAACACGTCCAGGTCAATCGTCAGATACACGATATCGACTTGTTGGAGTAATTGCGCGACCGATTGCCCGGCATCACTTGGGTAGGTGATCCATCGATCGTCGGTGACCCACCCGATACCGGATTGGCGTGCTCGGTTGAAGAGATCGGCCGTGTTGGACGCCTCGGCGATACCCATCGCCGAGACCAGTGTGGGGCGTCCGGCTTCAGCTGCCATAATTTGCGCGAATCCGGTACCCGAGGTGGCGATTTCGGTGGGCCGATTATCGAAATGGGCATCCAGATTGATAATGCCTAACCGTGCATCAGGGAACGCACCGCGCACGCCCAAATAGGATGCCCAGGTAATTTCGTGGCCCCCACCCAGCCCTACGGTCAACTTCCCTTGGCGCAGCAACTGGGCCAGCGCTTCACCATAGCGCTGCTGTGCTGATTCAAGATCTCCGTCCACGACCTGCACATCGCCGCCATCAAATAACGGAATATCATGGTGGACGGCAATGGAACCTAACTGAGCTCGAATTGCTGCTGGACCGTCGACCGCCCCGGCACGGCCCTGATTCCGGACCACGCCCTCATCAGAGGCCAACCCCAACAGCACAAACCCAGCAGTTGCCTCGTCAACCGGAGCAATTCGGGAGTGCCAGCGGGCATGTTCCGGGCCGGGACCATCATTGCGACCGGTCCATTCGGGAAATTCAAAGTCAGTCATGGTCTCTAGCCTAGGGGCTCTCGCGTCGTATCCGCCGAATCAGCCTTGGATATACCGGGCGCCGGCCCGATCGACATCAAATCCTGGCAGGGCGTCGGTGAAAACCCGGTAATAGGCCAGCTGTTCGCGGGATCGCAAGGGCGGATTCACCTCAGTTGCTTCCTGTTGGAACACCGCTTCAGGGATGGTGTCCTCAAAATGGTCTTGCAGCACCTCGTTCATGCCGGTGCCCTCACCAAATTTTTCTTTACGGCGCCAGAGAATGTCATCGGGCAACCATCCGTCAAAGGCTCGCCGCAGCATCCACTTGGCGGGTCGTTCTGCGCTGAGTAATTTCCATTCCGGAGGCAACGCGAGAGCCAGTTCGACGACATCGAGATCGAGGAATGGCAGCCGGGCTTCGAGCCCATGCGCCCCCGCAATCCGGTCAACTCGCTGGAGACCACTGATGTGCATCCCTTCGACCATGGCCACCAGATCTTCGTGCAATGCTTCACCGGTCTCGTGCCGAGCGTAGGACGCATAACCGGCAAATAATTCATCGGCACCTTCGCCGGCGAGAACAACTTTGACCTTGTCGGCCGCCAGCTGGTTGACGAAATGATGAGGGACCGCGCTGTGGACTAAGTTGGGGTCGAAGGACTCGAGCTGCGCGATGACGCGAGGAACCAGGGCAATGGCATCCTCTGCGGTGTAGGTGAGTTCATGGTGCTCGGTACCGGTGTGTTCAGCTACTGCTCGTGCTGCGAGCAGATCTCCGCTATCAGCCATGCCCACCGAGAAGGTCGGAAGGGTCCACCCGCGTTCTGCTGCCAGTTTGGCGGCGATCGCGGTGACGATGCTGGAATCCACGCCACCCGAGAGCAAAACCCCCATCGGGACTGCAGCGTCCATCGAGCGTTCGACCGAACGGATGATGGTGTCACGGATGGCGTCAAAGATCCACGCCGGTGGCTCTTCGCTGGGAGCCCGACTCGTCAGTAACACCGGGGTGCTCGCGGGGAAACGCGGTCCGGTCTCCAGGCCACCGCTGGGCGTCCAGATGTACCCGGGCGGGAATGGCTCCACTGCTGGCCGCCAGTCTTCGTCGAATGCTTTGAGTTCCGAGGCGAACACCACGGTGTCACCACGTCTGGCCCAATAAAGCGGAGCGACCCCGAGTGAGTCACGGGCCGCTACGAACTGTCCATCGGCAGTCGCCACGACGAGCGCAAAGGCACCCCAGAGTTGTTCGAATGCCGCCAAACCTTGGTCTTCAAAGAGCAACAGCGCGGCTTCAAGATCCGTGTTGGTGCGGAAGCGTTCCGTCCCGAGGCGCTCCCGGATGCGTCGGTAATTATAGATTTTCCCGTCACCGATCATCCACGTTCCTGGTTGGTGTCCAGCTACCGGTTGATACCCATTTTCTGGATCGGTGATGGCCAAATACCGTGATCCCAACACCGCTGGGGTTTCGGCTCCGGTTTGTTGTATCCCCACCCCGTCTGGGCCTCGATGGGCGAGACGATCAAGCATGCGTTGCACGTCTGACGTTTCGAAAGGGCCGTGTGCTGCCACAATTGCGGACATGGGTGTGTACTCCTCGCGCGGTTCGGGCCGTTGCTGCATCTGCTAATTCAAGGTCTGCAAGCCATTCTAGAATACGACCGCCAAAGAGCAGAGGGGAAGGAACGACCGTTCGACGTTGTCAACGGCGACCTAGGCATCTCGACGAGCACAGCGACTCAGCGCTCATCCTTGAGCACCGAGTATTATGCTGGAAGACACCTTGACTATGCCAGACGAGCGTTTGGAGCCGCATGACAGATCCCGATCGCCATCACACGCTGCCCGCTTCAGTTGATCCTGCCACGGTCGTGCGCGGCGATTTCGGTCCGCATGATCATCCCATTTTGGGCTCACCAGACCGGGCGCCGGAGTGGCTGGGATTTCACGTTTCCGAATATGGCGACGGCTATGCTCGGGCGCACATGCGGGTCCGGGCCGATATGCTCAACGGTTTCAACATCGCCCACGGTGGCATGATCTTTGCCTTTGCCGACACGTGTTTCGCGTGGGCGTGCAATAACCCCGACGGGGACGGCTCGGTGGTCACCGTAACGCAGGGTGCTGACGTTAATTTCCTGTCTTCACCCGCAGAAGGTGCCATGCTGACTGCGATCGGCGTGCGTCACTCCTCGACCGGTCGATCAGGACTGTGTGATGTCACTGTCACCGATGATCAGCAACAAGTCGTTCTAGAATTCCGCGGCCGGTTCCGCACTGTGACACGGCGTTGAGAAGAGAGGTTGATGCACGATGGCGAAAGGTTCAGGCGGATTGAAACGCGGCCTGTCGAGAGCGATTTTGACTGCTGCCGGGACCACGCTGACGGCAACTGACCAGGACGGCGACGAACCACATTTTCCGTCCCAGGCAATCTATTACGCCAACCATTCCTCGAACCTGGACTTCGTGGCGATCCTAGCGGTCGTGCCCAAGGAGCTGCAGCCGCACGTGCGACCCATCGCAGCTGCCGACTATTGGGGCAAGGGCCTCCGGGGTGCCGTGGCGCGCGGAATTTTCAACGCGCACCTGGTGCAGCGCTATAAAGACCGGCCCTATACGCGCGCCGATATGCGGGTCACGCTGCGCACGGACTCTGGCAGCTCACCGAAGGCAGCGCAACTGGCCGGGATGACCGAAGTCCTGGACGAGGGTAACTCGCTGATTATTTTCCCGGAAGGCACCCGTGGACCCTCCGATCATGTCGCGAGGTTCCACGCCGGGCTCTACCGGCTAGCTCGGCACGCGCCGCAGCTGCCGGTTGTGCCGGTGACGCTCAAACATTTGGGGCGGGTCCTGCCCAAGGGCGCGATTTTCCCTCGAGCCCATCCCTCCCAAGTCGTCGTCCACGACCCGATCTATTTGGGCGACAACGAAGCACAGGATGATTTTTTGGCTCGAGCTCGAGAGATTATCGCAGCCGAACTGCAACGGGAAGGTTAGTGCTCCACCTTCGAGGCGGCGGCTTCGTCGAGGTAAAACGTGCAGTCGCTGTGCATCTGCAGGGATGACCCCGGACGTTCTTCTGCCGGTGGCTCCTGCAAGGAGTCGCGAATCGCGTCGGCTTTGGCTTCCCCGAATGCCATCAGGATGGCTTGGCGGGATTTCAAGATGGTACCGATCCCCTGGGTCACGGCTAGCGGTGGGACTTCTTCCACGCCGCCGTCAAAGAATCGGGAGTTGTCTTTGCGGGTCAGTTCGGTCAATGCGCCAACGTGAGTCGGGGCATCGAACGGCGTACCGGGCTCGTTGAAGCCGATGTGGCCATTGCGACCGATGCCGAGCAGCTGCAAGTCGATGCCGCCAGCTTCGGCGATCTTCTCGTCGTAGTAGCGGACCGGGCCTTCGGTGGAATCGTCACCGGCCTCTGGGATGTGTACTTGAGACGGGTCTACCTTCAACGGTTCGGTGACCGTGCGGTTGATGACCGCGTGATAGGACTCCGGGTGGTCCCACGACAACCCGATGTACTCGTCCAGGGCAAAAAACTGAAGCTGGGAAACGTCGGTATTGTGCTCTTGAATCTTGTCTGCCAGCAGCGCGTAGGCCAGTTCCGGGGTGGAGCCGGTGGCAACACCGATGACGGCGTTGGGCTTTTCTACGATGAGGTCGTGCAACCGTTGTGCGACTTCTTCGGAGGCGTGTTCTTTATCGGGCAGAATTTTGACTTTGACCATTGTGTTGTCCCCGTTTCGATACGTTACACCGGTTAAGTGTACTGGCCAGCTGGCGTATCGCCTATCTTCCCGAGTTGTGCGCGCCGGATTTTTTTCAGTTGATATTTCAACTAACTGTGATCATCGCTGCCGAGCTGCTTAGCGGTCGAGTCCCCGCACGGTCAGGGCATCGGCGACGTCGTCGGCATGTTTGAGCGACAGCACCAGCACGGGCACGACCCAGGACCAGGGAGCCAGTCGGACCCCGCGGGCGCGCTGGGCCTCACGTACCTGCCGGATGAAGCCGACGATTTGTCCCAGTGCCGACAGCATCAACGCCACGGCCAAGGCGACCTTATAGGGGTTCACACCCAGGGGTTTTAACGGGGTGGTCAGCCGCTCGACCGTGGCAATCAAATGTTTGATCCGGGTGGTGCGGGTGAAAAGTTGAGCAGCCAAAATGATCGTTGTCAGCCGCGCGATGACGGTTGCGGCGACTTCCGGTTCGTTGAAAATCAACTGGGTGATCAACAAGAAGACGAGTAACAGCGCCATCCGCAACACATCGGAGCCCAGGATGCGCAGCGGGAGTCGGGCCACGAGGTAGCCCAGAACCGGGACGGCCACCACTGCCACGGACCAATACGCATTGGGTAGCCAGAACAGCGCGATCGACCCGATGGCAAGGCACAACAGTTTCAGCCAGGTTGGGGTGCGGTGAATGAAGGAATCTGCCGGGTAGTACAACGAGAGCATTAGCCGATGTGCTCCCGGTACTTACAGATGCTGTCGGGACCGCGGTGGGCGACCTGGGCATCGTGGACCCACAGGATGTCGTCACATCGGGCCGCGAGCTCTAGGTCATGAGTAATCAGCACGAGCTGCCGGTCGGATGCGGCGAAGAGTTGGTCGGCGACGAGCTTGGCGTATCGGGCGTCCAGCATCGTCGTGGGCTCATCGGCGATGAGCACATCGGGACGTGTCGCCAACACGGTAGCCAGCGCCAGTCGCTGCAACTGGCCCGACGACAACGACAGTGCTGGACGGTCCGCCAGTTCGGTCAGGTCGTGCTCTGCCAGGACGGCTTCCAGCGTGGCCTGGCGTTGGTCTTTGGGCAGGTGACGCAGCGAGAGTTCGATGTCTTCGGCGACCGAGGGCATAATGACCTGGGCTGCGGCGTTGGCGATGATCATCCCGACCCGCCCGGAGAGCGCTTTGCGTCCGGTGGCCACTTCGATGCCCTGAATTTTTGCCGAGCCGGTGTAGTCCAGCAGGCCCGCGAGGACTTTGGCCAGGGTAGATTTGCCCGACCCGTTTTCTCCGATAATCGCCGTCGTTGGCTTGTCGAGGGTCAGCGAGACGTTGTCGAGCAGGACCGCGTCATCCGGTTTGACGGTGACGGTCACGTTGGCAAGTTCGATCATAGTTTCCTGGTTAATACCGCGACACCCATGCCGCCGGCAATTGCTGCGGCGGTCACGGCGAAGGTACCCGATGGTGAGGTGTGGAGTTGTTCGAGGGTGGTCAACAAGGCGATCGCACCGGAAGCCGCCCACGGATGCCCGTGTGCCAGTGCCCCGCCGCGCTGATTGACCGTCGAGGGGTCAACGCCCAGCCGCTGGCACACCGCCAAGACTTGGGCCGCATAGGCTTCGACAATATCGAGCACCCCGAGCTGCTGGATAGCCAGTTCGTGAGCGGCCAACAGCGTTTCGATGGCCGGTGCTGCGCCGAGTCCGGGCAGGGCCGGATCAGCTCCGACGAGCCGATAGTCGACGACTTCGACACCCAAGTGGTCTTGTAGAACTGTCTCAGGGGCGAGCTGCACGGCGGCTGCGGCATCGGCGATCCGCGCTGCAGACAGTGCGGTCACGGTGGCTTGTGGATGATCGGTGACGGTGTCGAGCCGTCCCAGCAATTTCTGGATGTCGCGCGGGCCATCGTCGCGGTGTTGCCCCACGATCCACGCTGACGGGTGGGCCATGGCCCGGTTGTGGCTTTGCCGCGCGTATGCCTCTTGGGCTTGGCGAGTCAGCCCGCAGGTGACGGCGAGTTCGTCGGCGGCGGTGGTCATGTCGGGATCCGCAAAGCCGGCCGGGGTGAACGCGGTTTGAGTGCGTTGCGTATCCGGCCAGGCCGTGGATGGTGACTCCGTACCACCCGCGACCACGGTTTGGCCGGTGAGCTGGGCGTGTGCTGCCGCCTGCCCGATCGCGACCAGGCTCGAACCGCACTGGGCGTCCAAGGTCACTGCGCCGGCGGTTTCCCAGCCTGCGGCCAATCCGGCGATGCGAGCAATATTGCCACCGGGGCCCACGGTGTTGCCGATCATGATGACCTCCGGCTGGACGGGCATGGCGGCGAAGACGGTCGCGGCCAGTTGGTCGTCGGTGAGGTCAGCTTGACCGCGATGCCAGCCGGTCACTGCGGTGCGGGCACCGGCGGTGACAACAATGCGGGTCATATTACCTCCGGGACTACTCGCCGAATCTTACCCGACGCAGTCCGATCCAGCCGGTCGACCGTATGCCATTGCACGGGCTGGGCGGCTTTGGGCAGTCGCGAGCGCACCCAAGCACGCAGCGTAGCGACCTCCGGGCTCCCTTCAACCCAGGCCACGACACGCTGACCTAATAACGCATCCGGTTGACCCAACACCAGGCTGGCGGTCACGTTTGGGTGCTGGTTCAGCACAGCCTCGACGTCGGCTGGTACGACGGTGGCGCCCGCAGTCAGGATCGCGTTGTCCGAGCGTCCGCAGAATTCCAGGGCGCCGTCATCGGATGCGTGTACGCGGTCGCCCACGGTGGCCCATTCGATCCCGTCAAGATTGGTACGGCGCAACGTCCCGCGGAGTACCTGGCAGGCGATGTGCGGGCCGGCCACCCAGAGTTGCCCGTCGATGATGCGCACGGCAACGTGCGGAAATGGGCGCATGCCGTCGCCGAGATCCCACGCGATGAAACTGAGCTCTGCGGCTCCCACGTAGCTGACGATGCGTAAGCCCACCGCCTGGGCTCGGGCGGCCAGAGCTGGATCGACTCGGTCACCGCCGACCAGCACGGTTCGTATTGTGCTGGGTTCGCCGGCTTCAAGCAGTTCTACCAGGTGCTCTAACCAGGTCGGGGTGACATGGGCAGCCACAGCACGCGCGACTCCAGGGTCCTCGGGAGTCGGGAGGATGAGGTCGAGTCTTGATTCCTGGGCCCACGCGGCCGAAAATAACGCCATGGATGACACGTGGTGCACCGGCATCCACAGCCCGTCACCGGGGGTTAGCCCAAGTTGGGTGTCGAGTGGTTTGAAAGCGACTCGCCAGCTGTCGGCGCTGCGGACGACCACTTTGGGCGCTCCCGTGGTGCCCGAGGTCAGCGCTGCCCAGGCCGCTTCGTCGGGCAGTCGGACATTAAGCAGCTCACTGGCCACCGGCGCCCGCGGATCGATCATCAGCGGGACCCCGTCGTTGGCCCGCACGCTGAGCGCGAGGGTGAGGGCGTCCTGCGCGTTCGAAGCCTCAATGACTGACAGGTTCGGGCGCTGCGGCACGTTTCGGTTCTCTTTCAAAGGCGCGCGGATAGGCGCGGTACAGTCCCATCGTCACCAGTGTTGCCACTGCAACCTTGAAGAGGTCGCCGGGTAAAAACGCCAGGGAGGTGATAATGGTTTCGCCGATGCTCAGTTGCGTCAGCCAGGCTTGCACTGGGATACCGAAGAAATAAATGACCAGGATGCCGCCGACGATCGAGCCGACCACCACGCGCCACCACACCGGGCGGCTGCCGACGATCAGACCGATAATGATCGGGGCGACCAGCCAGCCGATGAGATAGCCGGCCGTGGGCGACATAAACACACCGATCCCACCGCGGCCCCCGGCGAGTAGTGGCAGCCCGATGGCAACCCCAAGCAGCAACAATCCCATCGACGCCGCACCGCGCCACGGTCCCAGCACTGCGCCGGCGAGCATGACACCCAGCGTTTGCAGCGTGATCGGCACCGCGCCACCGACGCTGATGGCCCCGATCAGCCCCATTCCCGCGGTCAGTGCCGCAAACACCGCGATGCGCGCTATATCTCTGGCCGACATGTTGCTCCTTAGTGCAGAAGTGATTGAACACCGTTCAATGAACAGTGTTCAGGATAGCGTATTGTGCCCGCATCGCCAACTGCACATCGAGTTGATACATTGGGCCCATGAGTGATCTTGGTTCCCTCTTGCAGCGATTGGATGGCGCCGGCTACGGCAGTTACAAGCAATTGCGCGGCACCCACCGGTTGACCGACCAACTCGAGCTCAGCGTTGATCGCGTCCAATCTGATCCGTATGCGCCACCGTCCCTCATCCAAGTGCACGTGCCACTTGCAGCGACCGGCATCTCCCCCAACCTTGTCACCGGTGACGGCGCCGTTGCGGTTGCAGATCATCTCACCCGACGCGTGGCCCTCGCCATCGCGGATTTGGCACCCCACGGTGGCAAAACCGGTGGCGGTCTGAGTATCGATAGTCCGCGCCAACAGGTGCTGGAGCGTTCATCGGTGGTCTTCACCGGCCAGCCTGTTCCTGAGGTGACCGTCCGGCTGGAAGCCGCGCTTCCGGCCCAGGGTCGGCGCATCCGCGGACGGGCCGCAGCCACACTGTTGACCCAGACCCTTCCCAAGGTGCTCGACGCAGCATTGTTGCAGATTGACCACGGCGAGCTCGATGCGGCCGTGGCGCTCTTTGCAGATCAGCTGCGCTTACGCGAACTGTTAGTCGAACACGATCTGGTGGGCTTTGTCGCCAACGGATCCGTGCTGCCCCGTGCGGCAGGCAACTCAGATCTCCCGGCGCACCAGGCCGTGCCATTTGAGGCACCTGCGTCCTTAGAACAGACCTTTGACCTGCCGTCTGGGCGGACCGTGACCGGCATGGGCCTGCCGCGGGGCGTCAGCTTGATTATCGGCGGTGGGTATCACGGCAAGTCAACCCTGTTACGCGCACTGGAACGCGGCGTGTATAACCATGTGGCCGGTGATGGTCGGGAACTGGTGATCACGGTGGACGATGCGCTTGCGCTGCGCGCAGAAGACGGGCGCAGCGTGGCTGATGTTGATATTTCCACGTTCATTGCGGATCTGCCGGGCGGTACTGACACCACACGGTTTTCTACCACGAATGCATCCGGTTCGACGTCTCAGGCGGCGAGTTTGATGGAAGGTTTGGAAGCGGGCGCATCAGCGTTCCTCATCGATGAGGACACGTCAGCCACCAACTTCATGATTCGCGATGATCGTATGCGTCAACTCGTGCCGGCACATAAGGAACCCATCACCCCGTTACTGGATCGAGTGCGAGCACTGTGGGAGGACCAAGGTGTCTCCACGGTGTTGGTCGCAGGGGGCTCCGGTGCGTTCGTCGATGTCGCCGATCGGGTTTTGCTGCTAGACCATTATCGCGTGACCGATATGACGGAACGCGCCCAGCAGCTAGCCGAACCCATTGCGCCCCAGCGACCATTCCCACCGGCCCGGCATCGCGCACTGCAACCGACACGAAAAACTGACGGGCGGCAGTCGGGTGGTCGCTCGCGTGGTCCCAAGCCGCCGCAGGCAAAGGGCACGCATGCCATCCGCCACGGTCGAGGCACTATCAATCTGGGCGCGCTGAGTCAGTTGGTCGATCCATCACAGACCAACAGTATTGCGGCCATCATCGCTTTGGTGGAGTCCCGTGCCGACGGGCAGCGCACGCTGGTCGACCTGATCAGCGAAGTGTTCGAGGAGATGAACGCCGCGGGGTTAGAGACCATTTCGCCGCACAAGGGACATCCCGGCCGGTTGGTCGCCCCACGGCTTGCCGAAGTCGTGGCGGCGATCAACCGAAACCGGGATGTGTGCGTTGCTGATTAGGCGCTATGCGTCCCAGGTGGCGTATGGCTTATAGTCATCGGGCAGGACGTTGAGTAAGTGATCCACTTCGCCGTCCGAGACTGCTTCCATGAGCACCGAAAATGCAGCGTGGGTACGGGTTTGGCTCTCATCCAAAGCGGTGTCCAGGCGTTTGCCAACCCGGCGCACCATATCGGAAGCGTCGAAGCGCTCTTTGACTTCTGGAGCGTTACCAGTCAACACTTCGGCGTATTCTTTGGGGAGTTGGGCCGCGAAGGCTTCGCGTTCTTCGCCCAGATCACGGTAGGCAAGCACTTCCAATACGGCTAGTACCGTGTCATTGGCTTCTTCAAATGAGTCCAATCCGGCGCGTTGTTGTACTCGTTCGGTAATTTCGGTGGGTTGCATAGTGTACTCCTTGACTCCGCGGTCGTCACCGCGTCAGTTGCAAATTGGTTAGCGGGCTGTGCCACCGGGCTGGTCTACGCCTTCGGGTTCCTGAGGCACCGCATCAGCCACATCGTCGATGCTGCTGAATTCACGGTCGGGTAGGGCGTGGAGTGCCTCGAGGGTTTTGGCGTCCGCACTGCGAGTTTGTGCGTAGTGCAAGACTTCTTCTTTCGTTTTGGGGAAGTCTGCGCCCTGCAGTGATTTGGCAGCTCGGATGTCGTCACGTTTAGTCATGGGTTCCTCCTAGCGGGTGGCGGCTTCGAAACGCAAGAGCGCTGCCACACCATCTTCGACTTCGGTTTCAACCAGTCTGGCCTCTGCACCGGTGCGCATTGCAGCGGCGACGAGTTCAGCCTCGTTGGCTGCCGGGCGATCATATTCCAACAACAGGGTCTCGACTGCACCCTGCTCAGCGGCCTGCGCGACTGCGTCAGCGCCTGACAGTGCCGTATTGTGGGCTAGCCCGTATTCGTAGCGTTGGGTATTGTCTTGCATGCGTTGCTGGGTGAGCTCTTCGGCCAGCGATTGTAGTTCTTCGGTCAGTATTGCTTCGGCGGTGTCATCCTCGATGCCGCCTTTTTCGATCTCGCGCAGTGCCAACTGTTCGTCTGCCAGTTCTTCGCGCAAGGCGCTGCGACCTTGTACTTCACCGGCCAGCACAACGACGTCGGGATGCCAACGACGTGCGACCTCGGTGATGTGGTCCGCGACGTCGCGCAGGTTTTGTCTGACGACTTCATCGGCGCGGTTCTGAATTCTCGAATGTGCCATGCCGTTTTCGCGCAGTTTCGAGACCGCGTCATCGCCGTCAATATCGGTGCTGGAGCGTTGATCTACGCGGTGGGACTCAGCCACGTGTAGCTGCCGGATGGTGGCCCCGGTCTGGTCGGTAATCGCCACCAGCATTTGTACAACGCGGTCGCGTTCGCGCAGATAATCACCGAGTTCTGGTGCATCGCGCCAGTAGATGCGATCACCGGTCCCTTGGGACGCATCAAACGCATCGTCAAGTAACACTCCATCAGTGTTGGCGACCAGCACCTTGCCGGTGGACTGCACTTGAGTGAGTTCAGCGGCGTACACGGCGTCATCCAGCGATTCCAACACGCTGTCTGGCGCGCCTGCTTCCGCCAACTGGTGACGCAGATCGTCCCAGCGTAATTGCAGCTGGTGTTCGGCATCTGCTGCCGGGGACCGGGACTCGAGATAGACAGTCGCAAACGGTCCTTGGTGGTCGTACAATTTCCGTAGAGTTTCAAGTTGCATTACTGGAACTCCTAACCTCTAACGGTTCAATTCGGTCACTTTTCTATTGTGAACAGATTCAACCCGAACTTGGCAACAGGTGATTGGATCAGGTTTCCTGAGAGTTGCCTTGACGGCCCATGTCGAAGCCAGAGACTATGATGAAACATAATGTCTACAATTACTCGCCATGAGCTCAGTCGCGTGGGGTTGCGCTTACTTGCCGAGCACGGACTCGCCGACGTCTCGATGCGTCGGGTTGCTAAAGAATTTGATGTCGCGGTGTCGGCGTTATATTGGCATGTCAAAGATAAACAGTCGCTGTTGGGCGCGATGGTAGATGAATTATTAGCCAACGTGGATTTCGCTCCGCCGACTGGCGACTGGCGTACGGATCTCGCCACGCGGGCCGAGCTGATTTATGACACCATCTTGCATACGCGAGATGCGGCTGAACTGACCGCCTCGGTCTTGGCGCTGGGCACCGGTGGCACCAAGCTGCGCGAGGCTCTTGACGAGGTCTCCCCCGACGCCGTCACCACCGATGCCATTATGTCGTTATTGATCGGTCATGCCACGCTGCATCAACAGCGCATCCAGGCTCAAGCGCTCGGCATCGATGTCGCACCGACCACGACCTCAACGTTCCGCCAGACTCTTGAATTAGTGATCTAATATTTGCAGTTCGTACTACACAACCCAGTGCGTGTAGTCGGCTAGGTCATCTGGGAAGTGGGAGACGAAGCGGTTTCGCTCTTCTGTGGGGACGTTTTCGACCAACGCGGTCAATGCGGCACGGGTCCAGGTCTCACTTTGCGGATAACTAACATTTGCACGTTCGCCCACGCGCCGAATGAACTCCTCCACATCGAAGTGCTCATGCGAGGTGCGATCCGGATCATTTAAAATGGCGCCGTATTCTGGAGGAAGTTCTGCTGCAAAACCCGTGTGGGCACCGCTGAGGTCACGTTCGGCCAGCGTCTCGAGTACGGCATTGATCAAACGTTCGGCCGTCTCGGGTGATATCTCGCCGATTCGCTGCTGGACTAGGTCCACAATTGCATTCGTTGCCATCGTGTTCTCCTTCGATCAGATTATTTGGCTCAATACCGAGTCATACGTTGTGCACTTTTCATCAGGCAATTCGGGCCCGTAATCTATTGTTTTCAGATCCCCTGGGGCACTGGCAAGGGGCAGCTATCGAAGGTCGCCACCCTGCTGCTTTCCGCGAAGCTTGGGTTGGTCACCTGCGTTCGCTAGCCCAGCAGATTATGATCCACCCCGGACGAGTGCGGTCCCGAGGTTAATTGCGCAGCCGTGTCTTGAAGGTCTCCATTGGGCTTCGCGAGTGAGCAGATAGGTACCTAGACGTGCCCCAGCGTCTAACGCAGAATCAACTGGATGAACTAAGCATGCTGCATCCTGCTTTGGATAATGAAAGCATGCCTGATTGCCTGCCTCATCGTGACGGCACAGCGTTAGGCGGCGACGGGCCAGGCGATGTCGATGGGTCCCATGGGTGGGTCGGTTGTGTCGTGCCGGAATTGGCTGATCGGGGGTCGGGTGGGCACCGTGTACTGGTGCCCGGTCGGGGTGGTGACCATCAACAAATCGGGGGTGCCAGTGTAGCTCCAGCCACGATTCTCTTTGCGCTGGTTACAGCGTTTACACAGTCCGGTGGCGTTGTCCCAGCTGGTGGTCCCGCCTTTTGCCCAGGGTTTGCGGTGGTCAGCATCCTCGACGGGGCTATTACACCACGGCGTGGCGCAGGTGTCATCCCGGATGGCCAACATCTTGGACAGCCCCTCAGGGAAGTGGCGTCGTTTGGACTCTAAGGCCACCAGTTGGCCATCGGTGGCCCGGGTGTACATGCGTCGGAAAAACTTCGCCGCCTCAGGATCTGCCAACCATTGCTTGACCATGCCCGCAGGCAGGGGCCCGTGGCCGGGGATCCAAGCCGGCACATCATCATCACCAAACAGGCTGCTATCGTGCATCACGACCACGACTTCGGCGGTGACCCCATCGGCGGTGGTTTGGCCGGTGAGCAGTTCCACGAACACATCGGCCATGGTCTGGTCCCGGCTCAAGGGCTCGGCCGCAGGGGTGTCACCGGCGGCTTCGGCCTCGGTCTGCCGCCGCCGGTGGGCGGCCAGGCGTTTATTCGTCTGTTGCTTTAGTGCGTCCATGACCGCTACCGCTTGATGGGTGGGTAACTCGGCGGTCAGATACGAGAGGCCGTCACTGCCCGGATCCAAACAGACCCGACGGTCACGCTTATTCTGCGCGGCGCGCTCCTCAGCGGCCGCACGATCCAACCGGTAGGCATGCCCCAAAATCAGCTTGCGCAGCTGGGAGCTGGAGGCCTTCCCCAACCGGTGGGCAATCAGGCCATCAATCTCCCGACGATGCGCCTCTGAGAGGTGGCTCGTCTGCTCGGCCACGATCCGAGCATGATATTCGCTGACGCGCCCATCAGCTAACGCCTCGTAAGTGTTCGGTAGAACGTTACACAGCGCGGTGGCCGTATACGTCAGCGCGGCCCCGACAAACGGGGATTCCCCACGAGCTAGCCCGACTTCGGCCTCAATGCCTTTGAGCTGTTCAGAGGTCGTGATGCGCATGCCGGCTTCATGGGCCTTACGCTGCTCAACAAACGCATTCGTGGCACTCGCTTGGGCAGCCGCCAACGCGCGTTTCGCACGCTCAAGATGCTGCAGCCGGTCAATGTTGTCTTCCTCGGACGCAGCAGGCGGCAACGAGGTCAGGGAGTCAATGAACTCCTGGACCCGATCTGCCATCTCAACTGCTGTTTCCATACCCTTAATGCTACCTATTCACACGGACACGATAAGCCAGAGCTCGCAGTTTGTGGACAACCCCGCGAAGGTTTCCGAGCCTGTGGATAAACGCCACTACGCTCTCGCTTAGGATATACTTCTCCCAGTTTGTTCCATGCACGCTGGCTTGTCTGTGCAAACTTTTAGTCCGGGTCTCAGTACGACCACTAGCTGTCCGTCTCACTGGACTACCCGCCGCTTTGGTCCGACCTTCGAAGGCCCCCACCCTCTAGTGCTTCTCATTTTCGTCTCATCTGAATAGACCATAATGGACGCATGTCTCGCACCGTACTCTCCCGGATTGTTTGGACAGCGATCCTCTTGGCAGCCGTCATCGCTGGGGTCTGGGCTACCCAGAATGTGTTCGCGGGTCCCGAAGATCATGACCTCGGCCCGGTCGTGGTCAACACCCACGAACCACTGCCGACCCCATCGCCAGAACCGGAAGACACGCCCACGCCCGCAGAACCGCCCCCAGCTAGTCCCGAGCCGACGCCGGTCGAACCGGCACCAGTCCAACCCGCGCCGCCCGTGAGCGTCGACGACGATTGGGACGACGATGATGACGATGACGATTGGGATGACGACGACGACTGGGATGACGACGACTGGGACGACGATGACGACGACTAACGCGCCGCAACGTGCCGCGGGTAGTCGTGTTCCGGTCCGTGTTCGTCTCCTGACTGGCATGATGCTGCTAGCAGGCCTGACCCTTCTAATTGCCGGGGCGGTGAACTATCTGGTCGAACGCAAAAACCTCGCGACGACCTTAGATGAGGCACTCGCGCGGGACGTCGAAGAGGTCCGTGTGCTGGCAGATACCGGGATCGATCCGGAGAGTCAACAGCACTTCACTAATGCTGCAGATCTGATGTACATAGCAATGCAGTACAACCAACTATCTGAGACGCAAAGTATGTTGGGGATGCAGGACGGGGAGATCGTGTGGAGTGCGCCAGAAAACGTTTCGCTGCGCCTCGAAGACGACCCCGAATTTGTCAGCTGGGCTGCGAGCCTGAACCCTGATTCCGTATATCTCACGACCGTGGATACCGCACACACCACTTACCGCGCCGCAGTGATTCCGATCAACTTGGCAGAAGACACTACGCCGGGCGTGTTTATCGAAGCCTTCGATGCAACAGCCGAACACCGTGCGTTGCAAGTGTCGCTGGTGATTTTCACGGCCGCTGGTGCCGGGGCACTGCTGCTCGGTGGCATCATTGCGTGGCTGCTTGTTGGGCGGGTGCTGCAGCCGGTTCGTGCGCTACAAGAAACCGCACAGCGCATTACCGAACAAGATCTCGACACCCGCATTCAAGCCCGCGGGCACGACGAATTCGCGGAACTGACCGAAACCATCAATGAGATGCTCGACCGGTTGCAACAGGCCCTGGAACAACAAAAACAGCTGCTCAATGATGTCGGCCACGAGCTGCGCACGCCGATCACGATTGTCCGTGGGCACCTGGAGCTCATGGATGCCAACGATCCAAACGACGTCAACGACACCCGCGACATCGGGCTCGACGAGTTGCAGCGGATGTCACTGTTAGTCAACGACCTGGTAGTCCTGGCACAATCCAACCGGACTGATTTCATCCGCCCGGCGCCCGTGGATATCGCCGCACTCATGCGCGACATCGGAGCCAAAGCCGCAGCGCTGGGGCATCGCAACTGGCAGCTCAAAGCCAACGCCGAGGGCACCGTCGACATTGATGCTTCCCGAATCACCCAGGCCATGCTGCAGTTATGCGCCAACGCGGTGAAGTTCTCTGAACCCGGCACACCGGTGGAGCTGGGCAGCGCGATCCGGGAAAACCACAACGGAACCACCGAATTATTTTTGTGGGTTTCTGATGCTGGCATCGGGATCGATCCGGAAGACCAGCAGGTCATTTTCAAACGTTTCGGTCGGGCAGGCAACGGCGAACGGACCCAGGGGTCCGGACTGGGGCTGAATATCGTCGCCGCCATCGCCAGCGCACACGGCGGTGACATCCGCGTGGAATCCGCCCCGGGCGCGGGCTCGATCTTCATTCTCAACATCCCATTGCACCCCGGCAGTAATGCACCCGAGGTAACGAATATGCTGGAACCATCCCCAGGTCAGGAGGCCGCCCAATGAACCGCATCCTCATCGTCGAAGATGAACCACGGATCAGTTCATTTCTCGCCAAGGGGCTCAAGGCTGCCGGCTACACCACCTTGGCCGTCGGCACCGCGGCCGAAGGCCGAGCCCAGGCCGTCACCGCGACCTTCGACCTGATCATCCTGGATCTGGGCCTGCCCGACGGGGATGGCTACAGCGTGCTGAGCTACATTCGGTCGCTGGGCCTGGATATCCCGGTCATCATCCTGACCGCACGTAATTCGGTCCACGACACCGTGGCTGGTCTGCAGTCGGGCGCCGACGACTATATGGCCAAGCCGTTTCACTTCGACGAATTGCTGGCCCGCGTGCAATTACGTTTGCGTCCGGCGGCCCAAGAAGCCGAAGTCTCGATTCTGTCGCATCACGGACTAGAACTCGATCTGTTGCGCCGAGTCGCGACCGTCGACGGGGTCGAAGTGGATCTGTCGGCCCGCGAGTTCGAATTAGCCGAAACGTTTCTGCGCCACCCCGGCCAAGCACTGTCCCGGGAACAGCTACTGTCCAGGGTGTGGGGATATGACTTCGACCCGGGCTCCAACGTCGTCGATGTGTACGTCCGGTACTTGCGCAATAAACTTGGCGCCGAGCGGTTCGAGACGGTCCGCGGGGTCGGATACCGTCTCGCGGCTCGAACCGAGGCCTAGGCCGCGCGAACCCAGTCGTGGCGGGTCAGCAGCCTGGACCACTTATTGGCCGGCAGCTCAGGATGCAAGGCGGCCACCCCCAAACAGTACTTGGACATACTCACGGGCCGGATGCCGAGATCTGCGAGCGCCCGATCAGCTGCACCTTGCCCATCGGCTGATTTCGTTTCCACGATCACCATGTCGGGTCCGTGCACCGCTGTTGCAGTATTGGAGTACTGCAGTTCGACGTCGCAGGTCACCCGTTCCCCATTGACCGCGTTGACGAAGGTGGCACGCCGATACGCATTATGCATCACCGGGTGCAGTTCGGGCACCTGCTCCCCGTATTCGGTGGCGAGGACCTGGGCGGTGAACTCGACGTTCTGCGGGGTCAATTCGTGGGCCTGGTCTATCGACTGTTCACGACGGTGTTTGATCGTTGCCCCACGTCGCCCTTTCGTTTTGATCTCGAACATACACAGCTCCGAATCCACGTAGGTGCGCGACCGGACCTTATACCGACGACGGCGTCCTTGCCGGTGGGCGCGGTATTGCTCGAAGTCTGCGGTATCAAAGTAGGTCGACCGGTAACGAAACGTGCGCAGCCCATCGATCTGCATGACCGAAAACTCTGGCCCCAGCCTGGCAGTGAAGTTCGCAAACTGTTCGGGGGTGAGCAGGAACTTCTTATCCACCCGGGTCTGCAGCGCCGCATTCTCGACCACGTCGGCGAGCGCGATGGTGGTGCGGTCAGACACCGCGGCCTCCAGAGCGAGCCGGGACTGACTGGGCGTTGGAGGTTTGATAACGGTGTGGTTCATCGCCGACCTCCGGTGAACTGTTCCGCGGGTTGTGGCACGCTGACGGTCTGTTCAGCTGTGATGGGGCCAGCCCAGGATGTTGGTTGGTGGACGGTGGGTTCGGTGGGCGGGTTGGTCTTGTACCGGACGTCGACGATGGTCAGGTCTCGCACCATATCTAATTCCAGTACCACGGTGCGCAGGACCTTGGCATTCAGCAGGTCTTCCAGGGCCTCGATGCGCTGGTCTTCCGAGGGGTAGGCGCGATCCAAGGTGACCGTTTGGCGTTGCGTCCGAGCCCCGACCCAGTGATGGTCCGCCACGTACATGACGGCAACGAGCAACGCGGTGATCGTGGGCGAGACCCACGCTGGATCCGGGTGCAACCCGTTGATCAGCCCGATCGCCAGTGAGATGAAATAGTAAGCGACCTCTTCTTGGGTCAATGTGTCCGAACGCAGTCGGATGATCGACAGGATCCCAAAGAGTCCAAGGCCTAGCCCCAAGCCCGCTTCGGATTCGGACAACAGCAGGGTCACGGCGAAGATCCCCATGCTCAAGGCGATATACGCTAGCGCCAAGTCGCGCCGGAAGTGCCGACGAAAATACACCAGATACACCAGGACGGTCATCCCAAGAACATTGGCCACCAGGCCGATCCACAACGCCAACATGAGCGGTCTCCTTTTCATTTGTTTTTCGCTTCCTGTTCACTGTAGGAAGTGATTGTGAAGCGAAAAGTAGAAGACGATGAGAAGATTCTCATGGAGACTGGCACCTAGGCTGGGGGACGAAACGTATCCACGCAATTTAGGACAGGTGATCACGATGGCAGCAACTCCGCGACCGCAGGTAACCGAGCTTGAACAAGGCGAAGTGTTCGAGACCAAACGCATGGAAGCAATCGAGGGGGTGCAATGGCCTCCGCATAAAGCATCACATGAATCGGTGCTGGTGGTGACCGAAGGCCGACTCACCGTGGAATACCCCGATGCTCAACCGGTGGTACAGGCCGGCGAGAGCATCGTCATTCCGGCGGATACCTGGCACGAGATTGTCCCCGACCCAGCCTTTAGCGCGATTCACATCATGCCCAAAGGCATCCGGTTTACTTTTTCTGCCTGAGTGATCGGAAACGCCGCCCGCAAATTAGTGATTGGGTTGTGTGGAGAAACGACGCAAGGTCAGGGCGGGATTGGTGGTTCGAGTGGTCTCCAGGCGCTCTGGGTTCAGCTGGGCCCGGGCGATGCCCACTTCGTCACCGATCAACGCCAAAGGAATGCCCATCGGATCGATGATCGCACTGTGGCCGATCCCGACGGGTGCTGACTGGTCAGCACCCAAGACATAGGCGGTGTTCTCAATGGCGCGTGCGCGCAGCAGCGTCATCCAATGAGTTTCTTTAAGCGGCCCCGGAACCCACGCGGCCGGAGTGACCAGCACATTGGCGCCAGCATCAACCAGCATGCGCGCAACTTCTGGGAAGCGGAGGTCGTAACAGGTCTGCAAGCCGAACCGCAGCCCGTTGATGTCGATGAGTTGCGGCTCTTCAATGCTTCCGGGCGTGACCCAGTCGGATTCTCGCATTCCGAAAGCATCATAGAGGTGTATTTTGCGATAGGTCGCTTCGATCTCACCGTTACGCATAGCGACCAGCGTATTAAAAATCCGGCCGTTGCCGTCGGGCTCGTGGACGCCAGCGACGAGAACGATATCATGCTCTTCAGTCAGTTGCCGCAGCGCGCTGACCGACAGACCATCCAGTGGTTCGGCGGTTTCAACGTAGGTCTCATCGAGCCCGAATTTCGCATACGTCGCGTACTCGGGCAGGACCGCGATATCGGCACCCTGCTCAGCGGCCTGCATCACGTAACCTCGGATTGTGTCCAGGTTCGCGGCTTTATCTGTGGTCGGCGCGAATTGGATGACTGCCGCTTCGACGCTCATAATGCTCTACCTTCCATCGGCGGTTCCTTGCACACTAACGGAAACTCCCACGTCCTGGGAAGGCGTTCGGCACGCCCGACGCACGAAAAAGCGGTGATGACTGGCTGATCTTCGCCAGTCACCACCGTTTTCCTCACGGAGTGTGTTGTTAGAAGCTGTTAGGACGGTTTAGCGTTTGCTTTCCAGACTGCGTATGGGCTGAGATCTTTTGGTAGGGCACTGAGCAGATCCAGCTGTTCGCCATCCGAGACGGCCTCAGCCAAGGTTGACAGCGCCGCATGGGTGCGGGCCTGAGTATCTTTCTGGGAGGTGCCCAGTCGTTTCCCGACCCGGTTGACGAACTCGTCAGCGTCAAATTTCTCGCGGCTGCTTTTATCACCCTGTGTGATGACGGGAGCGATCTCTTCGGGCAGCTGCGCGGCGAAGTTATCATGCGCTCCGTCCAGATCACGTTCGGCCAGAGTCTCGGCAACTGCCTGCAAGGTTTCCTTGGCGGTCTCGTTTGAATCGATACCTGCTCGTTGTTGTACGACGTCGATCATTTCTGTCATTTGCATAGCGTTCTCCTTTCGGAAGTGCTAACTGCTCTGCCTCTATTGTGAGCAAAGTTGTGGGGGCAAATGCAAGGGGAAAGACTCGATTTTGCGGGAATCTTCAGCATCCGTTCACTCGCCAGCCAGCACATCAACGTGTACGTGGTCGAGATGGCGCAGAATCTCATTGTCAGGGTCCGGGGCGTCATAGTCTGCCCACTGTCCGCGGGTGCTGTGGACACTCCAGACCAGGTCGTCGAAAATCACGTACTCGATGTGGAGTTCATTCGCGTGGGCCACGAGCCATTGGGCCAATATCCAACCCTCGCGACGATGCTCTTCGGTGACCGGACGAAAGAAGACGTCGATGGCGCGACCGTCGTAGTGGGCGGAGCCCGGCATATGCCCTTCCTCCACGCCACCGGGTGCAAACCCGCCCATCGGCACCTCGCCGAATACCTCAGTGATCGCTTCGCGGACGCGCTCGGCGCGTGGGGTCAGGCCTGTTTCGGTCGGCTCTTGAGCTGGCAGGTCAGCCTCGGCCTCTCCCTGGCAACTCAAGCTTGGGCCGGCATCGTCGGAGGGCCCCTCGGCCAACTGTTCTAACACCCTGTCGTCGATATCCGAGGTATCTGGAGTGTCGAGGCCACGGGCCGCCAATGCCACCGCTGAGATGGCGCGTTGCGCTTCGTCTCGATCCAGCCCGATGGTTTCGTCGGCGTTCACGGTGCATTCCGAAAACACGTGGAACGGGCCTTCGCTGTTTTGCATGCTGCGGAATAGACCCGGCCCGAAGTAAGCCAACCCTCCGATAATTGCCACGGTCATCACAAGAGTAAGGACAATGCGGAGACCGCTGCGGCGCGGGCGGGAAGCTGTGGTCATCGGCGTGCTGTGTTAGGCCTCCGGGTGATCGCTTGGACCAACCGAGGAGTCCGTGTGCTGCCGGGCGAGCGGGAAAGGGCCCCGCAGTCCTAAGAATTCAACGGGATTTTGCCGCGCAAAGTATACCGTTCGTGGATGACATCCAGGGTGGCAGTGGTTTCTTCGGCGTTGACGCTGCGCGACACCGTGGCAAAGTGTAAAACGTGGCGGACAAAGGCGATCATGGCGACCAGCACCGGCTCTAAGAATTACGGAGAGAAACACACCTGCCACTCTGCCGAAGGGTAGTCGTTCGTTTTCTGGGGCATTAGGGTTCGCCGCATAAGCGGGCTTTGCGAAGAGGGATTTCACGATCTCTCGTTTCGTCAGACGTCAAACATGAGGAACATGCTTTCACGATATGAAAATCGGGTTTCAAAAGGTAAGCGACAGTGTATCGCGCCTCACAAGCTGGCAGTCAAGTTAATTACCAGTAACTCGAAAGCGCAGCGCATCCTGCCCCAGCTGGCACCCCATCCCAGGCCCCTCAGAGTCGTATGAAGCACTCAGCAACACCTCGCTTGTCTGCAACCCCAACATGTGCAAGGACAACTCAGGCGACGGAACGTGACGATTGACACATTTGCACATTCACGCCAAACTAGTTCTCGTCGCATAGAAAGATGATTTCACGATGCGGAACCCTGGTCTGCATCGCGTAAGACGGCGCGACACCAAAACGAGACCCACGGGATCATGACTCAAATGAGACAGTCCGGGTGCAATGATACAGAACTATCGAAGGTCGTCAATGAACGCGATAAACACTGACCAGCTACAAGACACTCGAAACCCTAAACGGCGATTTAGCGGCCTCGATAAGTTTTTCGAGATCACCGCGCGAGGTTCATCAATCAAGCAAGAAATCCGCGGGGGCATCGTAGCGTTTGTCGCAATGGCATACATTGTCGTCCTCAACCCCTTGATTCTTGGCGGCTCGGCCGATGTGACGGGCACCAGCCTGGATTCAGCACAGCTGACAGCGGTCACCGGCCTCGTAGCCGGGGTAACCACCATCCTATTTGGCGCGGTGGCTCGGTTACCCTTCGCCCTTGCCGCAGGCCTGGGGATGAATAGCTTCCTCGCTGTCTCCGTGGTACAAGATGTGACTTGGCCCGAAGCTATGGGACTGACCATGATCAATGGTGTCATCATCGTCGTCCTAGGGGCTACCGGCATCCGGACAGCGATCTTTCACGCTGTTCCCCATGCTCTGAAAGTCGCGATCACGGTAGGCATCGGGTTATTCATCGCCTTCATCGGGTTTGTCAACTCTGGTTTTGTGACGGCCACCGAGGCAGGACCACCAGTGCAGTTAGGGCAAAACGGTTCCATCAGCTCGCTCCCTACCCTCGTGTTCATTCTGGCACTCGTGCTTATCGGCACCCTGGTAGCTCGCGGAGTCCCCGGTGGCATCCTCATTGGCATCGTCGTTGCGACCGTGATCGCGATTATCGTTCAAGCCTTTGCCAATCTGGGTACAGTTGGTGACCCACAAAACCCAGACCCAGCCGGCTGGAACCTTGCACAACCACAGCTACCCGACCAGATCGTGGCACTTCCCGACTTCGCGCTTGTCGGTGCTTTCGACCTCTTCGGAGCCTTCGAACGCATCGGGCTGCTGGCTGCCACGATGCTCGTATTCACGCTAGTCTTCACGAACTTCTTCGACGCAATGGGCACCATGACAGGACTGGCCCGCAACGCAGGACTCCAAAACGCAGACGGCACATTCCCGCGCATTCGCCAAGCTTTTGTGGTTGAAGGTGTAGGAGCCATCGCCGGTGGTGGCGCGTCGGCATCATCGAATACCGTCTTCGTCGACGCCGCCGCAGGCATCGCTGAGGGGGCACGAACTGGGCTGGCAGCCATTGTCACTGGCGTACTGTTTCTGGCCTCAATGTTCTTTTCACCCCTAATTGGCGTGATCCCTATGGAAGCCGGGGCTGCAGCGCTCGTGGTGGTGGGCGCCATGATGGTCACCTCGATCCGAGATATCGACATGAGTGACTTCCGGGTTTCCCTGCCGGTCTTCCTCACCATGGTCACGATGCCGCTAACCTATTCCATCGCAAACGGCATCGGTGTCGGATTCATCTCATGGGCTGTCATTCACGTGCTGAGCAAACGGGGGCGCGACGTGCACTGGTTGCTGTGGGTCGTCTCACTCGGCTTTGTCTTATACTTTGTCCGCGAACCGATATCGACTATGTTGGGGGCATGATGAATGTGATCTATTGCACCGCTTGGCCGAAAGGCCGCATCGCCCACGGACGATGAAGCATTGATGTCCGCGGCCTTCTTTGCCGCGTAGTACGCGATGTTCTTCACTACTGTTCGCATGGATAACCAGGAGTCTCGAAGAACCACATAGTTGTTCTAACCATGCATGGTGCGCCTCAAAATTGAGGCACAGGAGGATGGTGCGATGTCTGCGAAGACATTTCGCTCGACAGTACAAGTATCTGTCAATGGGGAAACCCGCGATTTTGACGGCCCACCACACTCAAATGCCCTCGATTTTTTGCGCGCGCAAGGGCTCACAGCAGCCAAAGAAGGCTGCGCCGAGGGCGAGTGCGGTGCCTGCGCAATCATGGTTGCGCGACCTGACGCCGATGGCACCACCCGGTGGACGTCGGTCAACTCATGCCTAGTTCCCGCCGCGTCACTCGATGGCCAAGAAGTTGTCACCGCAGAAGGGCTAGCCAACGGCCGGGTGCACCCGGTACAACAAGAGATGGCCGAACGGGGCGGTTCGCAGTGCGGGTATTGCACCCCCGGTTTTATCTGCTCGATGGCCGCCGAGTTCTATCGCCCAGAACGCGCCGAAGACGCCGAAGAAGGTTGCAGTAGCTGCGGCCCAAATGGCTTTGATCCGCATTCATTGTCAGGCAACTTGTGCCGCTGTACTGGCTACCGGCCAATTATTGACGCCGCCTATGCCCTCGACCAGCCCGCAAGCGATGATGCACTCGCTGCGCGCCGCGAGCAACCAGCTCCTGCTCCTGTCGCAACAGACTACTCCGCCGCCGATACTGCAAGCGGAAAGACGGGCCGCTATCGCCGTCCTGCCACGCTGGCTGAAACGTTGGAGATCCTAGCGGCCGAACCTGCAACCCAGCTCGTCTCGGGGGCTACCGATTTCGGTGTGGAGGTCAATCTCAAACACGTTCGGGCTAAATCCGTGCTCGCGATCGACCGGCTGCCAGAATTGCGCGGGGTTCAACGAACACCTGCACATATTGAGCTCGGTGCGGCACATACCCTGTCCGAACTGGAACGCGAACTCGATGGCGAAATTCCCTTGCTCGGCAAGCTCTTCCCGCAATTCGCCTCACGACTCATCCGCAACGCAGCGACTATTGGCGGAAACCTCGGCACGGGCTCGCCGATCGGGGATACTCCACCAGCCCTACTCGCGCTTGACGCCAAGCTCGTGCTGAGCTCCGTCCGAGGCCAACGGGTCGTCGACATCGCCGATTATTTCACCGGTTATCGACAGACCGTGGCCGAACCCGATGAACTCATCAGCGCGATCCGTATTCCGCTACCGTTGGCGCCGCTGACGTCGTTCCAGAAGATTGCGAAACGCCGGTTCGACGATATTTCTTCGGTTGCGATCGGTTATGCGATCGCCGTCGAAAACGACATCATTCAACATGCGCGCCTCGGCCTGGGTGGTGTGGCAGCCACCCCGATACGCGCCTATAGTACCGAAGCCGAGCTCGAAGGGGCCAAATTTAGCCTAGAAACTTTCCGAGCAGCCGCAGAGGTCATGGCTACCGAGGGGACTCCCATGGACGATCACCGGGCTAGTTCTAAATACCGGATCGCGATGCTGCGTTCCTCATTGGAGCGGTTCTACGCTCAGCAGGTGGGCTTAAATCACGACGCCGGCGACCTGAAAGGGGCAAACCGATGACCAGTCTCTCACAGCGACCAGCCAATCCCATTGTCGGCGAGTCACACTACCACGAGAGTGCATACGAGCATGTCACCGGCCGAGCGCTCTACACCGATGACCTCGGTGGACGATTCACGAACCTGCTGCACGCGTATCCCGTGCAATCAACTATCGCCCACGCTGAACTCAAGTCGGTTGATACATCAGCGGCCTATGAGATCCCAGGTGTCGTGCGTGTGGTTACCGCCGAAGACATTCCTGGGGTGAACGATCAGGGCACCAGGGGTGATGAACCCATGCTGCCGGTTGATGAGATCATGTTCTACGGCCAACCTATCGCCTGGGTCTTCGCTGAAACTCTCGAGGCAGCAAAAGAAGGCGCAGCCCAAGTCTGCGTCGAGGTTGAAGAGCTGCCGTCCCTGATCACTATCCAGGATGCGATCGAAGCGGACAGTTTTCAGGGCGTTCAGCCGGTTATCAATAAAGGCGATCTTGAGGGCGGTTTCCAACTTGCCGAGCACGTTTTCAGCGGAGAATTCGAGTTTGCTGGCCAAGACCACTTTTATCTTGAGACTCAAGCTTCACTGGCGCACTTCGATGAAAATGGCCAGCTGTTCATTAATTCATCGACGCAGCATCCAACCGAAACCCAAGACATCGTCTCCCATGTGCTCGGGGTTCCCGCCCACGAGGTTACCGTGCAGTGCGTGCGCATGGGCGGGGCATTCGGCGGCAAGGAAATGCAATCGCACGGTTATGCAGCCGTTGCGGCGCTCGGCGCCACCCTCACCGGCCGACCAACCAGGGTGCGGCTTAATCGTACGCTCGATATGACTATGACTGGCAAACGTCATGGTTTCCACGCGAGCTGGAAAGTGGGCTTTTCCGACGAGGGGAAGATTCTGGCTCTGGATGCAACGCTGACCTCCGACGGCGGTTGGAGCATGGACCTTTCCGTGCCGGTGCTCACCAGAGCGTTGTGCCACATTGATAACGGTTACTGGGTGCCCAATATCCGCGTCCACGGACGTATTGCAAAATGCCACAAGACTTCCCAAACAGCTTTTCGAGGTTTTGGCGGTCCTCAGGGCATGTTAGTCATGGAAGATTTGTTGGGACGGGTAGCTCCAAAGCTGGGCTTGAGCCCAGCAGAGCTTCGTCGTCGGAATTTCTATTCCGAGGATCAAGATACGCCCTACTTCCAACCGGTCCGCCACGCAGATCGACTCAAAAGTGCGTGGGATCAGGTGATATCCACCGCTGATATTGAAGCCAGGCAGGCTGCGATCGCTGACTTTAATGCCCGCAATACTTACGTCAAGCGAGCACTCGCCATGACACCGGTCAAATTCGGGATTTCGTTCAACCTCACGGCCTTCAACCAGGGCGGGGCGCTCGTGCTCGTCTATAAAGACGGTTCGGTGCTCGTCAACCACGGGGGCACCGAGATGGGTCAGGGCCTGCATACCAAGATGCTGCAGGTCGCCGCCACGAGCCTCGGTGTGCCATTATCGATGGTGCGTTCGGCTCCGACCCGGACAGATAAGGTTCCGAACACCTCCGCAACGGCCGCCAGCTCGGGAACTGATCTCAACGGTGGGGCTATCAAAGACGCTTGCGATCAGATCAAGACGCGGTTGGCGCAGGTTGCCGCCGGCATGCTTGGCGTACCCGCCCACGAAGTGCGGTTCGCTCGTGGGGTCGTCTCGGGGCTGTCGACCACCAAGACGGTTGAGTGGCAAGAACTTATCACCGTTGCTTATATGCAGCGGATCCAGCTCTCGGCCGCCGGTTTCTACCGGACCGAGGGACTGTACTGGGACTTGGCCAACATGAAGGGCGAGCCTTTTAAGTACTTCGTTTACGGAGTGTCAGCCAGCGAAGTGGAAGTCAGCGCGTTTGACGGTTCGTACAAGATTCGCCGTGTCGACATCGTCCATGACGTTGGTGATTCTCTCTCGCCGCTGATCGATATCGGCCAGATTGAGGGCGGTTTTGTCCAAGGCGCCGGCTGGTTGACTCTTGAAGACTTCCGGTGGGATACCTCTGACGGCCCGGGACGCGGACGGGTCGCGACTCAAGGCGCCAGTACCTATAAGATTCCGAGTCTATCCGAAATGCCAGAGATTTTTAACGTAGACCTGCTGGATAAAGCGCACGAAGATGGCGCCATTTATGGTTCCAAAGCAGTCGGTGAACCCCCGCTGATGCTTGCCTTCTCCGTGCGCGAGGCACTGCGGGAGGCAATCACTGCGTTCGGTGCTCCAGGCACCAGCGTGGAACTTGCCTCACCAGCTACCCCGGAGGCTGTGTTCTGGGCTATCGAGTCCGTGCGCGACCAGCAGGACGCTAGCCAAGACATTCCTGCACGTGACGCGCTTGACGTCAGGAACGTCCCTTCATGACCTGGATTGATACGGCAGCTAAACTGCGTGACGAGCAGGTGCCGGCTGTTTTGGTAACGATTGCTGCTGTCCGGGGCCACGCACCCCGGGATGCAGGAGCAAAGTTCATTGTCACCGCTGATAAGTTCTACGGGACCATTGGCGGTGGCAATCTGGAAATGACAGCCACTACCCGTGCCCGGGAATTGCTGGCCGAAAACCTTACCGAACCCGAGATGCTCACGCTGCACCTCAACGATAGAGCTCCGGTGAAGTACGGTAAGCAATGCTGCGGTGGAGAAGTCACGATCTTGTTCGAGCCGCTGACTGTCCCCGAAACCGTCGCGGTATTCGGCATCGGTAACATTGGGCTGGAAATCGCGCGCATCCTTGGCCGACAAAATCTCCGGTTAGAACTGTCTGATTCCCGGCTCGACTATCTGGCACAACTCGACAACCTCGAGACGCCAGTCGCGCACATCAACCGACACCACTCGGTAGCTGGCGAACAGGTCATCTCCAAGTTGCCGGTTGGAGCGCACGTACTGATCATGACGCATGACCATGCCGAAGATCTCATGCTCTGTGATGCAGCATTGCGCCATAAGGAGCTCGGCTCTATCGGGCTCATCGGTTCCAACGCGAAGTGGCAGCGGTTTCGCAAGAAGCTCTTAGCCGAGGGCCACGACGCCGCAGACATCGACACAATTGACTGCCCGATCGGACTACCTGACCTGCCCGGAAAACAGCCCGCAACCATCGCTGTGAGCGTCGCGGCCGAGCTGCTACGCCGCATGGCCTAAAACCTCACTTGACTCACTGCCCAAGGACACCACATGTACATTTATCGTGCCCGAGTATTCGATACCCCCACCAACCCATTTACCGGTGGAACACTCCGCACCGACACTGACGTCGCTCTTGTCGTAGACGATGGCGAAATCATCGCACGCACCGACATCAATTCGGCGACCGAGTCCTACCCCACAGTCGAGATCATCGATGTACGCGACGGCATCCTGATTCCCGGGCTGGTTGACACCCACGTCCACTATCCCCAAATCCGGGCGATTGGCCACTTGGGCAAACCTCTGCTCGAATGGCTCGACGAATGTGCCTTACCCGAAGAGGAAAAACTCGCCGACAACACGTACGCGCACCAGTTAGCTGGAGAGTTCCTGACCGGCTTGATTTCTTCGGGGACGACCTCGGCGATGGTGTTTGGCTCGCACTTTGCTTCAGCCGTGGATATTCTGTTTGAGCGTGCTCAGCATTTGGGCCTCCGGATGACCGCCGGATTGGTCACCAGTGACTGCACGCTGCCCGAGCCATTACTGACAACCATCGATCAGTCGTTGGCTGAAGCCCAGCAGCTCATCGATCGTTGGCACGGTACCGACCGGTTGCGCTATGCCGTCACACCCCGTTTTTCATTATCGGCGGGCCCGGACCTCTTAGCTGCCCACGGGGAACTCGTACAAGATCGTCCCGGCATTTGGGTGACCTCCCATATCAACGAGAATCAGGATGAAATCAGCGATGTCGCGGCACTCCATCCCGAAGCGCAGGATTACCTCGACACGTATGACAAGGCAGGCTTGCTCAGCGCGCAGACGATTCTTGCTCATAATGTCCACCCCACCGAGCGAGAACTGTTGAGAATGGCCGAAACCGGCCTCGCCGTAGCGCATTGCCCGACGTCTAATTCGGCGCTTGCCAGTGGGTTCTTTCCGCTCAAACGCCATATCGAGACCGGAGTCAACGTCGCCCTCGGTTCAGACGTGGGCGCTGGAAATGGTTTCAGCCTCCTCAAAGAAGGCGTGCAGGCCTATTTCATGCAGCAGCTTGATCCCAGTGGCGGACTGCCCATGACCGCGGCACATCTGCTCTATCTGGCCACCTCGGCCGGGGCGCAGGCGCTGCAGCTCGATGCGCAGGTTGGTGACCTATCCGTGGGGAAACGCTTTGATGCAGTCCTCATCCGTCCTACCGCGGGACACCCACTTGACGTCGGCCTCGCTCATGCAGCCGACGATGAAGGCGCACTGGCGAAAATCTTCGCACTGGGTACTCCCGCAGATATCGAGTGTGTCTGGATCGACGGCCAACAGGTCAAATCACACAGTCAGTATCAAGCTGCTGGTTTATAAGAGTGTTACGGCGGGTTAGGATTCTCGCTGTCCAGCGGCATTCTTACTCAGAGGGAAAGGTCCGCGCAGACCTAAGAATTCGACCGTTTTGCCACGTTCGGTGTACCGCTCATTGATCGCGTCCAGCATGGCACCTGTCGAATGGTCCCAGACGTTTGCTTCGCGCAGGTCTATGACGACATGGGCTGGGTCGAGTGCGTATTCGAACTGATTGGCCAGATCATGCGAGGAAGCGAAGAACAGCTGGCCCTTGACCAGGTACGTCGCGGTCGATTCGTCGGCATTGACGCTGCGCGACACCGTGGCAAAGTGCGAGACGTGGCGGACGAAGGCGATCATGGCGGCCAGCACGCCCAGCCCCACACCGATGGCCAGGTTTCCGGTCACCACGGTTGGGACAACGGTGATGAGCATGACCAGGGTCTCGGATTTGGGCATGTTCTTCAGGGTGCGCGGTGCAATTGAGTGCCACTCGAAGGTCGCGTAGGCAACGTAGACCATCACGGCGACCAGTACGGCCATAGGCATCATCCCGACGATGTCGCCCAGTCCGATGGCCAGCACCAGCAGGAACACGCCCGCAACGAAGGTGGAGATTCTGGTGCGAGCACCTGAAGCGCGCACGTTAATCATGGTCTGGCCGATCATCGCACAACCGCCCATGCCGCCGAAGAACCCGGCCAGGATGTTGGCCCCGCCTTGGCCGACGGACTCGCGGGTTTTGCTCGATGGGGTGTCGGTGATGTTGTCGACCAGTTGAGCGGTCATCAGCGATTCCAGCAACCCAACGACCGCCATGGCCAAAGCTGCCGGGAAAATGATTTCCAGTGTCTCCAGCGTAAACGGCACATCCGGGATGAAGAAGAACGGCAGCTCATCTGGCAGGTCGCCCTTATCCGAAACCGTGGGCACGTTGACGCTGAAGATCACGACAATCAGGGTCACGACGACGATGGCGACCAGCGCTGATGGGATGACTTCGGTGACCTTAGGCCACAGGAAGATGATGGCTAGCCCGAGCGCAAACAGCGGGTAGACGGCCCAGGGCACATCGATGAGGTCTGGCAATTGGGCAATAAAGATCAGGATCGCCAGCGCGTTGACGAAGCCGGTCATGACCGACTGCGGGATGAATCGCATCAACTTGGCCACACCAATCACACCCAGCACGATCTGCAAGATCCCAGCCAGGATGACGGTCGCGAACAGATACTGCACCCCGTGGGAGGCAACAATGGGCGCGACGACCAGGGCCGTGGCGGCAGTTGCCGCCGAGATCATCGCAGGACGTCCGCCAAGAAACGCAATAGAAATCGCCATGATGCCGGCGGCATACAGGCCGACTTTCGGGTCGACGTTGGCGATGAGTGCAAACGCAATCGCTTCGGGGATAAGTGCCAGTGAGACCACCAAACCCGCGAGCACTTCAGTGCGCAGCCACGCTGGCCGCTTGAAAGTCTCTCGAACCGATTGGCGTAATGCGGGAGTGACCGTCTCCGCAGACATAGAACACCTCTGTCGCAAAGTATTTGTAGTCAGACACGCGAGCGCGGGCGTAGTCTGGGGGATATGAGTGAACATACGCATTCTACCGACGATGTCCGGGAAGTTGACACTGGGTCTTTCACGATCAGCTACCAAGCGCGCGTTGGAGCGGAACCCTTCCAATTGTGGGAACTGGCGGCAAACCCGCACCGACATCACGAACTCGACGGTGGCGGGACCCTTTCGGCCAAAGTCTCAGGCCCAGAATATTTGACCGAAGGTGACACGTTTAACATCTGGATGCGCCGTCTCGGGCTGCCCTATACCCTCACCATGCGCGTCGTCACCGCCGACCCGGAACGCGAGATCGCCTGGCAACATCCTGCCGGACACATCTGGCGGTGGGCATTTCAACCAGCCGAGGGGCAAGGCACCTGGGTCACCGAAACTTTCGACTACACCCAGGTCAAACCCATCGTCATCCGAGGCTTCAATTGGGCAGGCGTCTTCAATGCCAACGCACGACAGATGCGCAACAGCCTGCTGCAGCTCCAAGAACGTTACCCGGTGAGCCATGACTGAGCCCCGAACCAATGGTCTCCGTCGAGTGACCGTCTATACCGGATCAAAACACGGCAACTCTGACGTGTGTGTCGAGGCCGTCGAAGCCTTCGCTCAAGCAGTGGCCGACCGTGGCATCGGTGTGGCGTTTGGCGGTGGCGACGTCGGCCTGATGGGTGTACTCGCCGACACGGCCCTGGCTGCCGGGGCGGAAGTCTTCGGTGTGACACCCGAGTGGCTCTTGACCTCAGAAACCCCACACCAGAGGCTGACCCAGCTGGAGATCGTGGCCGATATGCATGCCCGCAAACACCGGATGGCTGAACTCGGTGACGCATTCGTTGCACTGCCCGGCGGGATCGGCACACTCGAGGAATTTTTTGAGGTCTGGACCTGGCAACAGTTGGGCATCCATACCAAACCGGTCGCACTGTTGAATACGGCAGGTTTTTGGGATCCGCTGCTTGCCATGATCGATCACATGGCCGCCCAGGGGTTTGTGCGCCGGTCGTTTACCGAAGCGCTCATCGTGGAAAGCACGCCGGACGCACTGTTGGACGCCCTGGCCTCGTGGCAGCCCTCGACCCAGCACACCTCTGCCCCAGGCGATTAACCCCGCCACGTTGTCCACAGTCGTATCGGCTAAGGCTGAGTTTTCCACGTTAACCCACTTGCGGTACCCCAGCTAGGCGATGTGCTGCTGAAGTTGCGATATGACACAGCACATCGAAACCGAGGCCAATCCCGCATCGCTGGTAAGCCAAGCTGATCGGCTCGTGTCGGATGCGTTGCGAACGTACCGAGAACCCGATGCATATACTCGGCTTGCACGGTTCCAGAGCGACCAGGCTGCAATTGATTGGGGCACCGTGTGGGGCACCGGCGAGCCCCCGGACGCGACCATGCAAGCGCCGGACATACCGTTTCCTGTTCTGCTGCGCAACATCGAGCAACTGGCGCGCAAAGTCGAGGCGCTGCAGATCATCACGGCGGGCTTCGCAGCCAACGCGTACGCTTCAGAAACTGAACGGGCAGACATCTTTGGCATGCCCACGGGCAAAGCAGCCTTCCGCAACATCGCCGAATATCTGCGTGATGCCCTGAGCATCTCGCTGCGGGAAGCCAAAACACGAGTCAAACTCGCCCAGGAACTCATCCCGGCACCCAGCCTGGACGGTGGGCATATGCCCGACTCTCGCTATGAAGAGGTTGCGGCACGGTTCTTTGCAGCAGATATCGATGCGGCAGCCGCCGATATTGTGGTGGATACCGTCAATCAGGTCGAGCGCGCTGCCGCTCAGGCCAAGGTGCTCACACCACAGGTCCAGGACCGTCTAGCAGCGGGCCAAGCACAGTTGGCGGAACAGGCCAGCCTCTTGGATCCCGATGGGTTGCGCCAAGTCGCCAAACGGTGGTCGCAATACATCACGTACTGGTTCGATCAGGATGGCGCACCAGATCATGAGGTCCTCGATCGTAAACGCGGGGCGTTCTACCGCGGCCAGGCCCAAGGGCTGCACAACTGGGTATTGCGCGTTGATGCGCTCTTCCACGAACGGCTACGCGTCTTAGCGTCCGTGGTGAACAACCCGCACGCCAGTTTCGAACCGCTTAAAGCACTGCTAGAAAACCTCTTTGGGACCACACTGCCGCACTTCACCGCCCCGGTGGTACGAAAAGCACTAGAAGACCACGGCCAGCAAGCACTATTTAGTGAAGATGAAGTCGGTGAGCCCATCCCGGCGGCTGATGAGCGCACCCGTGAACAGAAACTCCTCGACGGACTTACAGCTGTCTTCGACACCGGCATGTCGCTGGCATCGACCACGTTCCCGACCGTTGGTGGGCTCCCGCCGCAACTCAGCGTCATCATGGATTACCAAACCCTCTACGAGCAGTTGCCCCACGACTGTTCAGCGACCGGACCATCGCGGCCCACCGCCCCGAACTTTATTTCTCAGGCCCTGTTCACCGGGCCGATCTCACCGGCTTCCATCCGGCCCCTGTCGTGTGAAGCAGAGCTGATCCCCGCAGTCCTGGGTTCACACGGCGCGATCTTAGACCTAGGTCGCAAGGCCAGGCTCTTCACGCCCGACCAACGACGCGCCCTCATTGCACGCGATCGAGGTTGTGCTGCACCCAACTGCACCATCCCGGCACCGTGGTGCGACGCGCACCACGTCAATCCGTGGCATTCCGGTGGCTCTACCGCGATTGCCAATGCGGTCCTCCTGTGCTCCCACCATCATCACGCGGTGCATGCCAGAATGTGGAGCATCACGATGCACGACGGCATCGCGTGGTTTGTGCCAGCACCGTATCTGGATCCAGACCAACGGCCACGCCGCAACCGATTCTGGCGGTAGTCACGTCTTGTGATCATTGACGGTCGCGAGGTTGTTAGTCACCTTGTGTCATTCGATATGCTGACGAATACACAACGACCGCTACCCACTGATGCCGGCAAAGGAACCGTTCGCCATGATCCGGAAGCCATTCAACATGCCGCCGAAAGCTTTTGGTCCCGCAGAAGCCGACCCAAACGCCGAGGTCTCGATCTTTCCGGTGACTGACGCTCCACCACCGCGCACGGGTACCCCACCATCAATCTCGCGAAAGCTTGAAGGGGACGGCGCGAACCTCATTTTTCTAACCTTCGCACCCGGCCAAGTGCTGCGCTCCCATACCTCAGCCCATCCCATTACCGTGCAAGCGCTCCAAGGGCAACTGCTCCTGACGACCGACCAAGGTGAGATTTTGCTTGAACCCGGCACAGTGGTTCACCTGCGCGCCATGGTCGTGCACGAGGTGTCCGCAGCCCAAGATGCCCCAGCAGAAAACGTCCTACTGCTCACGATGCTCACCGGCGAGCGCCACTCGACGGAACCGATAGCTCAAGACACCACAGACTAAGAGCGTGCATTCAAAGACGCGGTGTCCTATGTGTGAGTCAGCGAGGATCGTCGAGAACGGCGTGTAATCACCAATGCAGATGTCGCAGCCCACGCACGAATAATCTCTACCTTCTAGTGCAGCGCGCTGCGCGAGACTTGATCGTCAAAGATCATGAAGGTTTGGGTATCGACCACCCCGGCCAAGGGCTGGATCTCATCGAAGACCACTCGACGGAGATCAGCAGTATCGCGAGCTCGGACCAGCAAAATCACATCCATCGGCCCGCCGGTCAAGGTCACATGCCAGACTTCGGGAATGGCAAGCAGCTTTTGCCGTAAAGCCCGCCAATTATGTTGGCGAAGTTTGAGGATCACATGTGCCGAAGCCCCCAGCCCAAGTTTGGCTGGGTCGACGTTGATGGTGAAACCCGTAATGACGCCTGACTTCAGCAGTTGCTGAACTCGTGCGTGACAATGCGCCCGCGAGATGTGCACGGAAGCTGCGAGCGCGGTCATCGACATCCGTCCATCTTTGGCAAGCGCTGCGATGATTTTACGATCCACGGCATCCAACACAGTCGTCTCAGCCGTGTGCGGATCGTCAGCTGTCATCGCCTCCACCATCCTGTTCAGGAAATGCCCTCTTGTCGAACGAATTGATCACCAGCATAGGTACATTTCGCCAATCTGTCTGCACTTTTCGAATCCCACCCCACAATTCGTAGCCTTTGGCTGATACTAGTGTTATCTACTTCACACGAACGCTGGAGGGAGTGCCCGCCATGATGCCGGAAAACGCACAACCTGATCTGTCAGAAGAACAAGCCAAGAAACTGGGGATCAGCTTAGAAGATTATCTGTTGCCCACGCACGGTCGGATCCAGATGATCTCAGAGAGCGGGGAACTCTTATCCATCGAGGAGCAGGGATCCACCCCCGGCCACGAGTACCCGATGCCCACCCGGGAAGAACTCTTAGCAGGCTACCGCCAACTGGTCATTGGGCGCCGGGTCAATGACCAAAACTATGCGCTGGTCCGTCAGGGTCGGATGGCCGTCTATCCCTCGTCGCACGGGCAAGAGGCTTCGGAAGTCGCAGCCGCCTTATGCCTGTCGCCGCGTGACTGGCTGTTTCCTACATACCGGGATACCGTGGCGGTCATTACTCGAGGGGTCGATCCGGTCCAGGTGATGACGAACTTCCGCGGTGATTGGCATCAGGGCTATAACCCGCACGAGCACAACACCTCGATCCAATCCACCCCGTTGACCACTCAACTGTTGCACGCCGTTGGCATGGCCCAAGCGGCCCGGCTCAAGGGCGAAGAAATGGTGGTCCTGGGCATGGTTGGAGAAGGTGGCACATCCGAAGGTGACTTCCACGAAGCACTCAACTTCGCCTCGGTCTTCAAACTCCCTGTTATTTTCTTTGTGCAGAACAACAAGTACGCCATCTCGGTCCCGCTGTCTAGGCAGACCGCAGCACCATCCCTGGCACATAAGGCCGTGGGGTACGGCATGGCAGGCGAACTCGTCGACGGCAATGACCTTGCCGCCCTACTGGCGGTGCTGGGTCGTGCGGTCAAACTCTGCCGAGAAGGTGGCGGACCCTATCTGGTCGAGGCTGATACCTATCGCATCCAGTCCCACACCAACGCTGACGACGCGACCCGATACCGGCACAGTGCCGAGGTCGACGAATGGACCAAACGCGACCCGCTGCATCGAATGCGGACCTACCTCCAGAACGAAGGTGCACTGACCGAGGAGCTTGAGGCGCAGTACCAAGACGATGCCGAACAGGTCGCTGCGTCATTACGCGAGGCGATGGGTCAGCAGCCCGACATTGACCCGCTGGAGTTATTCGATCACGTGTACACGGTCCAAACCCCGCAGCTGGCGGAACAACGCGCACAGCTCGCCGATGAACTGGCCCGCGAATCGCAGACCGAACAGGCCTAAGGAGCACGCTATGAGTAAGGAAAAATCGTCACTCACCCTAGCGGCTGCACTCAATGCGGCCCTGGCCGATGAAATGTCCCACGACGACATGGTCGTGGTCTTTGGCGAAGACGTCGGTACCCTGGGCGGGGTCTTTCGGATTACCGAAGGCCTCAGCCAGCAGTTTGGCGACCACCGGTGCTTCGACACACCGCTGGCCGAATCCGGCATCGCCGGCACTGCCATCGGCATGGCCCTTGGCGGGGCGCGCCCCGTGATTGAAATGCAGTTCGATGCCTTTGCCTATCCGGCATTCCAACAACTAATGAGCCACTTGGCCAAGATGCGCAACCGTACCAGGGGTCATGCTTCGTTGCCGGTGACCGTTCGCATTCCCTATGGCGGCGGTATTGGCGGGGTCGAACACCACGCCGATTCTTCTGAGTCCTACTATGCCCATACGCCGGGCCTGAAGGTCTACACCCCGGCCACGGTAGAGGACGCATACCTCATGCTGCGCTATGCGATCCGCTTGGATGACCCCGTCATCTTTATGGAGCCCAAGAAACTGTATTGGACTAAGGCTGATGTCTCGCTCGAGGAGTTACGCCACGAGTTCGATCGCCGCTGGGCTCAGGTGGAAACCCAGCGCGACCACGGCGAACCCTACGCACGAGCCAATGTGGCACGCACCGGCGAAGACGTCACCCTGGTCTCGTATGGACCATCCGTCGTGACGTGCCTTGCCGCCGCCGAAGCCGCGGCCGATGAAGGCATCAGTGTGGAAGTCGTGGACCTGCGCAGCATCAACCCGTTGGATGAGGAGACTATTATCGACTCGGTCACCAAAACCGGTCGGGCCGTGGTCGTGGCCGAAGCCCAGGGATTTGCTTCCGTCGCGTCGGAGCTGACCGCTCGGATTCAGCAGCGTTGTTTTCATTCCCTTGCCGCTCCGGTCCTGCGCGTCACCGGTTTCGACATCCCGTTCCCGCCCCCGATGCTCGAGAAATACCACCTGCCCAGCGTCGACCGGATTATGGACACCATTGATGACCTGCAGTGGGACGATACACCCGTAGACTACAGCCCCCGCGTTGCAGTAGGAGGACGGTCATGACCCGTCAGGTATTTGAACTCCCCGATCTCGGTGAGGGCCTCACCGAAGCTGAACTCGTCAACTGGCTGGTCGCAGAAGGCGACGAAATCGTCGTGGACCAAGCGGTGGCCGAAGTCGAAACGGCCAAAGCGCTCGTCGAAGTCCCCTCCCCCTACGGCGGGACGGTGCTGACCCTGCACGGCCAACCCGGTGACACGCTCATCGTCGGATCTCCGCTTATCACCATTGGCGACCCAGCCGACGAGGCATCCCAGCCCAGTGAACAAGCCGGAGCGTTAGATTATCGCGAAGAAGAACGAGCCGGCATTACCGCGGCGGAAGAACCCGCTGATGGCGCTTCGGGCAATGTCCTAATCGGCTATGGCACCACGGGCGGGACCAGCTCGCGTCGGACACGCACTTCGAAGCGCTTGGCCACCGCATCCCAGAACGGTTCGAAGCAACCTACCCCCAGCACGACAGCCCCGCGGGTTATCTCGCCGTTGGTCCGCCAGCTGGCCAAACGGCACGGCATCGACATCGGTCAGTTGACCGGCAGCGGCCCCCAGGGGATCATCCTCCGAGCTGATGTCCAGGCCGCCATCGACGCGACTGGCGCAAGCGCTTCTAAGGAAACCGTCTCGGCTTCCGTGGTCGAAGAGCCAACTCCTATCACCCAAGAACGACACGACTCCCGCTCCGGGCTGGCGATTACCGAACGTATCCCGATCAAAGGGGTCCGCAAGATGGTCGCCGAGCAAATGGTGCGCTCGCGGTCGCAGATCCCCGAGGCAACCGCGTGGCTTGATGTGGATGTCACCGAACTCGTCGAGCTCCGTGCGCAGTTGAAGCATGAAAACCCAGAGACCGCACCCAGTCTGCTCGGGCTCATCGCTCGGTTCACCACCGCAGCCCTTCGACGCTATCCGGTGATGAACTCGCGCATCATGGACTCCGAGGATGGTCAAGAGATCGTCTACTTCGACGGGCTCAACCTGGGGTTGGCCGCCCAGACTGACCGTGGCCTGGTGGTCCCTGCGGTTGAGCACGCCGAACGACTCTCTGCCCGTGAGCTGACCAGCGAAATCAACAGTCTGGTTGAGAAAGCACGGCGTGGTGAGTGCACCCCCGCCGAACTGACCCGTGGGACGTTCACGTTGAATAACTACGGGGTTTTTGGCACCGATGGTGCGGCCGCAATCATTAATGCTCCCGAGGTCGCCATCCTCGGGGTCGGCCGAATCATAGATCGGCCCTGGGTCGTCGACGGTGAACTAGCCGTTCGTAAAGTCACCGAGTTGACCCTGTCCTTTGACCACCGGGTGACCGACGGTGGTACCGCCTCAGCGTTTTTGACGGCGGTAGCAGCTGCGATGCAGCATCCGGTCTCAGCACTGGCAGATCTCTAGCTGCCGACACACTCACACCGTGCACTAGCGGGAGGGCGGTCTCGTCCTCCCGCTAGTACAGTGCAGCGCTACCCCTCTGGATCGATCAAAGACTTCGTATGACGGATCAATGCATCGAGCCCGAAATAAAATGGGGGATCTGCATATTGATTCCGAGCAGGGCTAGCAGCGGCGGGTAGATCAACGTGCGATTCTTCCTTCGAAGCGGTCACGACGCGTTCCAACCACTCGCTATCTTCCGTTACCTCCGCGGTATCGAAAATCGTTGAGGGTGCATCCACATCGAGGGCTGAGCCGAAAAGGAACGACTCAAATGCCACAATCACGTTGATGACTTCTGAATCAGGCAGGCCCGCACTAGCAAGGGCCTGCGAGACCGTGTTGTACATGTGGAGGGTCTTGGGAGCTTCGGAAACTGGGGTGACCGCAATCGTCGGGATGAGCGAGGGGTACTCCGCAAATACCGCCCGATATGAGGACGCCCAATCCTTGAGGGCGGCCTCAAGTGTCGTTTGTTGATCAATGAGTTGCTGCATACCATCTAAGGACACTCGGGAAACCAGCGCATCTTGAATCAACAACACGATATCCGCTTTATTCGTCACATGGTTATAGAGCGCTGAAGCCGCGACTTTGAGTCGCTTGGCCAGTTTCGTCATCGTCAGATGCTCGAGCCCCCGAGCCGTGACGAGTTCAAGCGCCTCAGCGCCAATTAATTCCCGGCTCAGGACGGGCTGGACAGGTCGACCTGCGGTTCGTTTTTCACTCTTCAATGTGTCCCCAGATTCGGATGAAATACGCGTCCCATCTTACCTTTCCGCTCACCACGTCCGGCCCATGCGGGTTCGTTCGATGGGGTATACAACAACACCCCTCTTGTGTATCATGTCACTAAATGAATGACGTTCATTATGCGAGGAAGACGTGACGAGTTTGTTTACATCCGCTGAAAATACCCCCCTCATCGAGCGCGACGTTGTGGTCATCGGTGCGGGACCGGCTGGCCTCATGGCCGCCTACACCCTGAAAAAGGCCGGAAAATCGGTCGCCGTACTTGAAGCAAGAAATCGAGTGGGAGGTCGGACGTGGTCCGGCAAAGTTCAAGACGATCGCGGTCACGAGCACTTCATTGAAATCGGTGGTCAATGGATCTCGCCCGATCAGACCCGACTTATCGAACTCGTCGAAGAGCTGGGATTAGCCACCTTCTCGCGCTATCGGGAAGGCAAAAACGTATATGTTTCCCCGGATGGCACCCGCCATACTTACACCGGGGATCAACTACCGGTAGCCGAAGAAACTGCCGCCCAAATAGAAAAACTCATTGGCTTACTTGATGCGAAAGTCGCCGAAATGAACGTGACCCAACCCTGGAACATGCCAGACGCCGAGGTATTGGACAGCATCTCGTTCCGCGATTGGTTGAAACAACACTCTGATGATCAAGAAGCTATCGATAACGTTTCGATCTATATCGCCTCCGGCATGCTCACCAAACCTGCCCATACGTTCTCGGCACTTCAAGCGATCCTCATGGCAGCCTCAGCAGGTTCTTTCTCCAATCTTGTCGACGAAGACTTTATTCTCGATAAGCGCGTGGTCGGTGGCATGCAGTCGGTGGCCCTAAAGCTGGCGGAAAATCTCGGAAATGACGTGTATCTGTCTTCTCCGGTACGACAGCTGAACTGGGCCACCGTCGACCCCCAGACAGCAGATCCGCTCAACCAGGTGTTAGCTGACGTGCGCAACGGGGTAATAGATGATGGGGCTCCAGCAGAGGTCACCGCATACTCGGACACCGTGACCGTGAAGGCAAAAAACGCCGTCCTGGCTATTCCGCCGAACCTCTACCACCGTATTCAATACGTTCCCGCCCTACCGCGTGAACAAATGATTGCTCACCAGCACATCTCGATGGGTCTGGTCATCAAAATACACGCGGTGTACGAGACCCCATTCTGGCGTGACAAGGGCTTATCCGGCACCGGGTTTGGAGGCGGGCGTATGGTGCAAGAAGTATATGACAACACCAACTACGGCCCGAACCTGGTCGACGAGCACGAGGGGGAAAGCCCCCACGGTACACTGGTGAGCTTTGTTTCCGATGTGCATGCCGAGACGCTTTGGGCCCTTCCGGCTGCAGAACGCAAGCAATGCATTCTCGAAGAGCTCGCAACGTATCTGGGAGACGAAGCGCTGCGGCCAATCGCGTTTTATCTTTCTGATATGGCAGCTGAAGAATGGACTCGGGGCGCCTATGCCACAAGTTATGACCTCGGTGGGTTGAGTCGCTGGGGGCATCTACAGAACCGCCCAACCGGTTCAATCTATTATGCCTGTTCCGATATCGCAGCCGAAGGATACCAACACGTCGACGGCGCGATCCGGCAAGGCGAAAATGCCGCCCAACGCATCCTTGCGAGACTGCAGTGAAGCCTCCAACCTTCCGGAACCTGGTCATCGCCTACACCGCGACTCCCACGGGCCGCGATGCGCTGAACCTTGGGATTGCCATGGCCCGCACCTCGGGAGCACACCTCAATCTCGTGACGGTGTTACCCGAAGATAACGTGTATTCGGCGGTTTACCCGGCCGATCGCGGGCATATGCCCATCATCCAGGCGAAAGTTCGGGCTTGGTTAGAGGAAGCGCAAGCTTCCTTGCCGCCAGAGATCAATAGCAGTATTCACACTGTGAGTAACTCCTCGGATGCGGCGGGGTTGCTGTCGGCAGCCGAACAACTCGGTGGTTCGGCCATCGTTCTAGGTGGTCAAGGCGCAGGGTTACTGCAACGCTATCGGCTGGGATCAACAGCTACCACACTGCTGCATTCCAGCCCCGTCCCGGTGGTGCTGGCACCGGGTGGATATCAAAACCAAGACAAACTGTCATGGCTCACGGCGATGTTCGGGGCACGCCCCGGCGCTGAAGCTGTCATTCAGTATGCGCTGCAGGCCGCCCAGACTTTCGATTTGCCCTTGCGCCTCGTGTCCTTATTATTTCTCGATAAAGAGCGAACCGATTTCTTACCCGAAGGCATGCATGCGGCAGATCTCATTGCCCAAGTCGAACAGTTTGGCAACAGGCAATTAGCCGACCAAGCAGCGGACATGGTGGCGAGGAAGCTCGCCTCGACCGTCGTCGCCACCGGGAAAGATGTCCACGATGCAGTCGATCAGCTGACCTGGATGGATCACGAGCTGGTCATTTTCGGCTCCTCTCGGCTGGCGTCCCAACAGCACATATTTCTCGGCGCAACCGCTGCCAAAATTCTGCGACATATCCCCTCCCCCATGATGATCATCCCCGCGGAGACCAACTAGCAGAGCGCTGGCACTCACCCTGAGGCCAACGCCACGAACCGAAAGAGGTTGTCATGAGCACCTCCCCTCCCCTCAGCACCCCAAGCTCAAAATCCCCTGGTCCAACGTCCGAGCGAAAGCATTCACCGAAAGGACTGGCCACCGGTCAGATCGGCATTATCGGCGCGACCGTGATCGGTGTGTCCTGTATTGCGCCTGCCTATACGCTGACCTCGGGACTCGGGCCGACCATCTCCACGGTCGGCACTCAAGTGCCCGCCATTTTGCTCGTCGGTTTTATTCCGATGCTGCTGGTGGCATTTGGTTATCGCGAACTTAACAACCGCGTCCCGGACTCCGGCACCTCGTTCACGTGGAGCGCCAAAGCGTTCAACCCGTGGATCGGGTGGATGAACGGCTGGGGATTGATCGCAGCGACCGTCATCGTGTTGTCGAATCTCGCCGCGGTGGCCGTGGACTTTTTCTATATTCTGTTATCCCAAGTGTTTGGCAACCCTGATATCGCAGCCTGGACGCAAAATCTTTGGATCAATATCCCCACGACGCTGCTCTTTACTGCGATCGCCGCGTGGGTGGCCTACCGTGGTCTGGACACGACCCAAAAGCTGCAGTACTTGCTGGTGACGTTTCAGGTCCTTGTGCTGGGCGCGTTTGTTGTAGCCGCGCTCGTGCAGGCCAACAGCGGGCAAGCCTATGACCCCACTCCGGTGAGCTTGGACTGGTTTAATCCACTCGAGATCACCGACTTCTCGGTTTTCGCAGCTGGCATCTCGCTGTCCATCTTTATGTTTTGGGGTTGGGACGCAGTGCTGACGATGAATGAAGAAACCAGGAATCCGGAAAAGACCCCGGGGCGTGCAGCAACGCTGACGATTCTGATCATTATTACGCTCTACATCCTGGTGACCATCGGGGTCATCACGTGGGCTGGTATTGGTGATCAGGGACTGGGCGCAGGCAATCCGGACAATCAAGAGTCGATTTTTGCTGTGCTCTCTGGACCAGTACTGGGTCCGGTCGCTATTTTGATGTCGATCGCTATCCTCGCGTCGTCCTTCGCATCGCTGCAGACCACCATGATCTCGCCGTCAAGAACCATCCTGGCCATGGGGTACTACAAAGCGTTTCCGCCGGCTTTCTCGAAGATCTCGCCTCGTTTCCGCACCCCCTCAGTGGCAACCATCGCCTCGGCGGTAGGCACCGGTGGCTTTTACACGATTACGAGACTGATCAGCGAGAACGCACTGTGGGATACTATTACCGCCTTGGGCTTGATGATCTGCTTCTACTACGGGATCACCGCCATGGCGTGCGTGTGGTATTTCCGTAAAGAACTCACCGGCTCCATCCGAGATTTCCTCTTCCGGGGGCTGTTCCCGGGCCTCGGCGGGATCGTGTTGCTGGTGATGTTTTTCCAGACCGCAGTAGACTCAATCGACCCGGACTATGGATCCGGAACTTCCCTTGGCGGCATCGGTATGGTATTCATCCTCGGTATGGGAGTGCTATTCCTCGGCGTCGTTCTCATGATCTGGGCACGTATTAAACACCCTGCGTTTTTTGCTGGTGAGACCTTACCGAAGACCACGTCCGTCACCGATGACACCACAACAATCACCACGATTTAGGAGCACCATTGGTTACCTCGAACGTATTTCAAACGATCAACCCGGCCACTGGAGAAGTGGTAGCAGAGCATCCAACCATCACCGATGCCGACGTTGACCGTCTCGTCCAGAAGTCTCGAGACGCTTTTTCGTCCTGGCGCGCTCTCAGCATCGACGAGCGTGCCGCCAAAGTCGCCCGGCTTGCTGACCTGCTGGAAGAGCATGCCGACGAGCTTGCGGCGATAATGACCAAGGATATGGGCAAACCGCTGACCGAGGCGAAAGACGAGACGGAGTTCAGCGCCGAGATCTTCCGTTACTACGCAACCAACGGCCCCCGTTTGGCAGCCGACCAGAAAGTCAGTGAGGATGACGAGACCGTATCCTATATTCAGCGTCGCCCCATCGGGCCGTTGCTGGGCATTATGCCGTGGAATTTTCCGTACTATCAGATCGCTCGCTTCGCGGCACCCAACTTGGTGTTAGGCAACACCATCATCTTAAAACATGCCGAGTCGTGTCCTGAGTCGGCGCTGGCGATGCAGCGGATGATGGATGAGGCCGGTATCCCCGAGGGCGTCTATCAGAACGTCTTTGCAACCCACGACCAAATTTCCCAGTTCATTGCACATCCGCACATCCAAGGGATATCACTCACCGGTTCTGAGCGCGCCGGGGCAGCTATTGCAGAACAGGCTGGCAAGCACTTGAAAAAGGCTGTTTTAGAGCTGGGCGGTTCAGATCCGTACGTGATTTTGAGTACCGACGATGTGAAGGCCGCAGCCCAACAGGCTTTTGCGGTGCGGATGGAAAATACGGGGCAGGCCTGTAATTCAAATAAACGCATTATCGTCATGTCGGATATTTATGACGATTTCTTGGCCGAAATGGTCAAGCTTGCTTCCGATCTCAAGCCCGGCGACCCAAGTCAGCTTTCGGACGACAGCTATGCACCATTGTCATCCGAAAAAGCGGCGGAACAATTGGTAGACCAAATTCGTCGAGCCAAAGACGCCGGCGCGACAATTCATGTCGGCGGGGATCGAGCCGACCTGCCGGGCTTCTACGTGCAGCCGACAGTGCTGACGGATGTCCCGCAGGGTTCAGAGATCTATTACGAGGAGTTCTTTGGCCCGGTCATTAACATTTTTCGGGTGGATTCTGACGAGGAAGCGTTGCGGTTGGCCAATGATACCCAGTACGGGCTCGGGTCTGCAGTATTTGCCACGGATGACGAAAGAGCACGACAATTCGCAGAGCAGTTGGAAGCCGGGATGGTTGGCTCCAACACCTCTCCCGAAGAATCCGCCGAAGTACCCTTCGGTGGGGTGAAACGCTCCGGTTACGGGCGCGAACTCGGTCCGGTGGGCATGGACGAATTCGTCAATAAGCGACTACTCACCGTCAAGAAATAATTTCTTGAGCAAGAACAAATGCGGGAGCCAGCACATGCTGACTCCCGCATTCTCATCAGACGTGACGTTTCACGTTCGCGTCGTCTAGTACGCCTGTTTGCGCTGCTCCACGATCAGGTGGATCAGCGCGAACTTGCCCTCGTTATCGATCGCGTTGTAGCACGCCTCAAGCGCATCCGAGATCTGGGAGTTATCGGTGACTCGGACACCGTACCCGCCAAACGCATCGGCCATGGCCGCGAAATCAGGGTTCTTCAACTGTGTGCCGGACACCCGGCCCGGGTAGTCGCGCTCCTGGTGGGTACGGATCGTGCCGTACTCTTGGTTATCCATCACGATGACGAGCGGGGTGGCACCGTATTGTGCCGCGGTGGCAAGTTCTTGACCGTTCATCAAGAATTCGCCGTCCCCGGCAACGGTCACGACGCGTTTGCCCGGGTTGTCGAGCGAGACAGTCACCGCAGAGGGGATCGAGTACCCCATGGAGCCGTTGCGCGCGGAAATCAACGACGCGTAGTGGTGGGTTGGGAAGTACCGGTGCACCCAGTTGGTGTGCTCGCCGGCGCCGAAGGTGACCATCGCGTCATACGGCAAGGTTGGGACGAGCTTGGCCATCATCGCATCCATGGATGCTGGCCCTTCGTCGATATTTTCTGTTGGGAGTGCCGCGAATTCTTCTTGCTGGCACCGCATCTTGGCGGTCCAAGCTTGCCACTCTGGTTTATTCGGCAGCTCCATGCGGACCAGGTCGCGCACGAAGTCGGCCGGTTTGGCCACGATCTGGTGGGAGACCGGACCCGAGCGCCCGCGTAGGGCCGGGTCGATGGTGACCAGGAAGTTTTTCTTATCCCAGTTCTGTCGGATCGTGAACCCGTCGGTGACCGTATCGCCGGGAACCGTCCCGACGAACACAATTAGGTCGGTTTCTTCTAAGAGGTCATAGGTTGGTTTCGGACGGCCATACCCCATGGGCCCAACATAGGAGGGCGAATCGAACGGGATGGTTCCCTGGGTACGCCACTCAACCGCGCCGGCGATCTTGTGCTCTTCCAACCATTCGCTTAGCTGTGTGGAGGCTTCATGCGTCCAGTCGTTACCACCGGTAATGAACAGTGGTTTCTCAGATTCAAGCAGCGCCTCGCGCAGCTGTTTCCAATCGTCGACGGTCATACCGCCCCCGGCGACCGGAATCTTCGGGTGCAACCGGGCATCAATTTCTTGCTGAATGATGTCTTCGGGCAGACCGACAACTACCGGGCCGGGACGTCCCGAAGCCGCGGCAAACATCGCCTCTGCCACGATTTCCGAAGCTCGATCGGCGTGGTCGAGCACCATGACGCGTTTGGTTCCAGTGCCGAACCAGGCGTGTGGGTCGAATTCTTGGAAGGCTTCTTTTTCGCGGTGTTCGAAAGGAATCAACCCCACAAACAGCACCATGGCCGTTGAGTCCTGCCAAGCGGTGTGCAGCGCAACGTGAGCATTGGCAGCACCGGGGCCACGGGTTACCATGGCCACACCGGGTGTTTGGTGAAGCTTCCCCTCGGCCTCGGCCATGTAAGTGGCGCCACCCTCGTGACGGCACACAATGTTTTGGATTGGGGAATCGGCGAGTCCGTCGAGAACATCTAAGAATGATTCACCAGGCACGCTATAGACGCGCTCGACGCCGTGGGCAACCAGCGTATCGACGATGACGTGACCTGCAGATTTCCGCTGGCCGTTACTATTATGGGGGTAGTTCATACAGGAAAGCTCCTTGACTGAAAAAATGTAGGTTCAGCCCAGTCGCCATTGACCTGTGGGCAGCACTAACCAGTATAAGGTACCAATTCCACTCCGGAATACGTGAACTGTAACCCCACGTTGCATCAGAAGAGACCCATTACCCGCTCTATTCGCAGCACCCAGAGTGCCGCACTTGGAGGAAGTACACCATGGCAAAAGTGATCATCATAGGTGGCCACGGAAAAATCGCTCAGCTGGCAACCCCACTATTGATCGAGGCGGGCCACACGGTCACCTCGATCATTCGGAAACCCGAGCAAGAAGACCGAATTAAAGAATTAGGCGCCACGCCCCAGGTGTTTGACGTCGAAACCGCTACCCAGGATGACTTTGCTGGCGTACTCGCCGACCACGATGCAGTGGTATGGGCAGCCGGGGCCGGTGGTGGCAACCCAGACCGCACCTATGCCGTGGACCGTGATGCAGCCATCGCCTCCATCGACGCAGCCCAAGGGGCAGGAGCGATGCGCTACATCATGATCTCCTACCTGGGTTCTTCGCTAGATCACGGGGTGCCCGAAGATCACGCGTTTTATCCTTACGCCCAGTCCAAGGCGCTTGCTGATGAGCATCTGATGGATTCCGATTTGGACTGGACGATTCTGGGCCCTGGCGCGCTGACCGATGACGAACCCTTCGGCATGATCCGTCGCCTGGGGCGTCAAACCGATGAAGAGCTCGGCGAAGATGAAAGCCGCGACACCTCGCGCGGCAACGTTGCCCAGGCTATCGTCGCAGCACTCGGGGCAGATGCCAGCATCCGCACCATCGTGGATTTCGTTGATGGGGACACTCGAATCGAAGAGGTCTTTGGAGGTTAAGCCCTCCCACCCTGTGCATCTGCTGCGCGTTCTGTAGGAGTTATGGGCGGTCTCGACCCTTCGAGGTGACCGCCCATAACTTCATGCCTGTCTTATCGGTGTTGCTCGAGAGTCCATGTGAAGCTCGGACTCTGGCGCTTGGCAAAAGCTGCACGGCCGGCTGCCAGATCCTCACCCACTCTGAAATCATGCCAGATTTCTGACCATAGCTCCTCGTATTCGGGTTCGTTCTCCTGCTTCATCAAGCGTTTCATTGAAACAGTCGAAAATTGAGAACGCGCCACGACAGTCTGCAGGATTTCTTCACGTCTTAGTTCGAATTCGTCTGCGGGTACCGCGGTGGAGACGAGGTTCCAGTTTTCGGCTTGCTCTACGGTGACCTCGTCGGCTGTCATCAGGAGGAAGTTTGCCCGCTTTTCTCCTACCTGTCGTTTGAGGCGTTCCAAACCGGAGCGTGGATAGATAATGCCAAGCTTTGATGGGGTGATCGCTATCCGAGTGTTACTCGAGGCAACCACTACGTCTGCAGCAGCAGCGATTTGCCAGCCACCGCCCATACAGATACCTTCTACGAAAGCGAACGTTGGTTTTCTGACACTTGAGATAGCTCGATCCGCCAGGCTCAGTTCATCGACACCATCATCGTGCGCAGTAGCTCCGGAGAACAGCACGCTATCAAGATCCTTCAGGTTTGCACCCGCCGAGAAATTCCCCTCGGCACCACGGATTGAAATAACCTTCACAGCGGGGTCGTTATCGAGCGTGTACATCGCTTGAACCATTTGGCGGCACATCTGAAGGTTGAATGCATTCTTACGTTTCGGGTTGTTGATGATCACATGTCCGATGTGATCTTCAATCTCGACCAGAATTGTTCCGGTTGAGACTTCCTGCTGTGTTGATTGATGATCAAACTGCTGCTTTGGCATGGCCTCCGACGACTCCCTTATCGATCAATTCTTCTGTCGTGTCTGTAGTTATCCCTGCACAGAACAGTATCGCGAATGTGTTCTGGGATAGTTCACTGGGCCCAGCGTTGAAAGAGCCGGAGGTGAGCAAAAGTTGCACTGCCGCTTTCCCTATTGAGCGCACATTCCGTCGAAGCATTACATAGCGCGTTTTGCGGCAGAAGGTGTCGCTCCCTATGCTCCGGCGTCCCTGCGCCAACAAGGCCCCGAAGCATGGCCAATTGTCAGATGAACTTCCTACACTTGACCCATGGACCTACAGCAGACTGATAACACGAGCGCGGAACTGATGGTTGGACCGCCAAGTTCACTTCCAACCGATCACGGCACCTTCACGTTACGTGCCTATACATTCAACGGGGTCACTCATGTTGCGATGACGATGGGTGATCCTGCTAGCTCTGATGCACCGCTTGTGCGGATGCACAGCGAATGCCTCACCGGAGATGTGCTGGGTTCACATCGGTGCGACTGCGGTGATCAGCTGGAGGCAGCGCTGCAGGCTATTTCTTCGGCGGGTGCTGGCATCTTGTTGTATTTGCGTGGCCAAGAGGGCCGGGGCATCGGGTTGGATAATAAGCTTCGGGCCTACGCACTGCAGGATACCGAAGGGTTGGATACCGTCGAAGCGAATCGTGCACTCGGGCTGCCGGATGACGCCAGGGACTATCGAGTCGCAGCCGAAATGCTTCGGCACCTGGGCACCCAGCGTATCCGGTTATTATCTTCGAATCCTGCCAAGTCAGATGCGCTGACCGAACACGGCATTACCGTCGTGCAGCGCCTCAATTTGCAACTGCCCGATCGGCCCGAAAACAGCGCCTATTTGCAGAGCAAACGCCAGCGGATGAACCACGACGTGCCCAACGGGCATCCGGAGTTGGATCATTCTCTGGAACTGGATGTCTACAAGACCATTGCGACCCACGATGAAGTCATCGCGCAACTGGCCCAAAGCGAAGACGGCTTTATTGCTGCCCGCACCGGGGATGCCGAGTTCGTCTCGGGTGAGCTCGATCGTCGTCACCTGCATTGTATGCGTGCAGCAGTGGGCGCTGTCCTGGTCGGTGTCGGCACCGTCGCGGCAGATAATCCGCAGCTGACGGTGCGGGCAGTGGAAGGTGAGAACCCAGTGCGCGTAGTTCTTGATCCCCGCGCACGCGTGCCACGGGACTCCACCGTGCTGCAGTCCGACGATGCGCCAACTTTATGGTTGGTCGGCGCTGATGTGCAGATCAACGAGCAACTGGCTGACCACGTCACCGTAGCCCAGCTGCCGCAATCATCTGCTGACAAGATTGATCCGCACGCGGTGATTGCGCTGATTCGCAAGCACGTGTCCGGTTCGATCTTGATTGAAGGCGGCGGACAGACAGTGTCCGAGTTCTTATCAGCCGAGGCGTTAGACCGCCTGTTTCTGACGAAAGCACCGGTGCTGATCGGTGACGGCGTGCCCGGCATCCGGTTCGAAGGCTCCGGGCAGATGAGCAAGGCCCTGCGGTACCCGTTCCGGCGCTACATTTTCGGGCAGGATGTCTGCACCGAGTACATGCTCAGCCCCGCAGCCCGGGAACACTCCGCGCAAATGCCCGCTCAACTCCGCGGCGTCCAGAACGCGGACGTGGTTGCCGAAGCTCAACCTTCAGCCTGAGCGCACGGACTCCAACACGTCCAGAACGGTGTTTGCAGTGGCCTGCCAGCCATACGATAAGCGCTGGCGGGCCACTCGCGCGTCTGCCTGAAATGTTTCGCGCAGGCTGGGCTCGGTCAGCCACCGTCGTAGCGCTTCGACCCACGCGGTCTCTTCGAGCGCCAGCGCGGCCCCACCCCCGAGCGCCTCTTCAGCACCGGTCCCAGCGGTAACGAAAGCCGGGATCCCCGCTGCGGTGGCTTCGCGAACCACGAGCCCAAACGTTTCAGCCCGCGACGGGAACACCAACAGGTCAGCGGTGTCGTACAGTGCTGCGAGCGCGTCCGCATCTAACTCACCAGCCAGGGTGGTCCGCGATCCGGGCAGTTGCGCCAGATCGCGGCGCAGGCCAGCGGCATAAGCGGCATCGGTGGCTGGCCCGGCAAATGTGCAGTGCCAGGCGGTGAACCCCAGCGCATCGAGTTGTCCAAGCACGTGTGCCAGGAAACGCTGGTTTTTATTGGGTTCGATCCCGCCCACACTGATGAAATGGCGGCCCTTGCTGCCGGTGGCCACCGGTCGGGGTTCGACTCCCGGGGCAGCCACCACCACGTCAATGTCGTGGCGTTCTTGCAGTGCCTCAGCTGCGAAGTGGCTCGTGGCCACGACCGCGTCAGCTGCCTTCAGACAGTTCCCTTCGCGGCGGGTGGCCGTTGGGGATTCGGCCAGCGCGTGCACAAGTTGAACTATGGGCACGTCTGCGCAGACGGGTGCGTCCAGAGCACACCCGATCAAACCGTCGAGCAACACGGGTCCGTCGAGCCGACGCAGAAGGTCGGTTAGGGCCTGCACATCTGCTCGGGTCGGCTGGGGCCAGGCGCCGGGTAATTCGTGACGCTGAATCTTACCGGCTGCGGCATCTATCACGGCGTGGTTGTAGCGTAACCCTCCGCTGATTCTGCCAAGCTGCGGTTCGACCAGATGGAACATTATTGACGGTCGGGCACGGTGTAGCTCACGCGAGCCCGCGGGTTTTCGTGGATGGTCACCGATACTCCGACTTCGGGCAAATCTGCCAGGTTGTCAGCTAGTTTATCGCCGACATACTGGGCGATGACTTCCGAGGTGGATAGCCGTCCTTTGAAGTCTGGGTGCGAGTCGAGATCGGCATAGCGTAGCGGCTCGAGTGTATCATCTAGCAGTTGGGTGGCGTGTCCGATATCAAGAACCACGGAGTGCTCATCGAGTTGCGGCCGGGTGAAGGTCGCTTCCACGGTCAGGGTGGCGCCGTGCAATTGTTGGGCCGGGCCGAAGAATTCGTTGGGCAGGCTGTGAGCAATCATCACGTAGTCGTTGACGGTCAGACTAAACATCCGGTATTCCTCTTTCTATGTCGTGGTAGGTAAAAACATGGCATAAGGTTGCGGCGGCAAACTCACCGGGTTGGGTCACGGCGTCCATGACTGCGGGCAGTTCGTGCCAGGCAGAGACCCCGGAGATGAGATTCTCAAATCGTGGGTCGGTTAGTGACTCGAGCCCAGCTCGCTGACGCTGTTGCGTGGTCCGGCGGTGCCGATGCCCAACGGCAACTTGGCCGACCTGGCTCGCGACAATGTTGAGCCGACGGGCGTGAAAATCGGCGCCCAGTGGGACGGCGGGTGCGTTTTCACCGTACCAAGACGCTTCGATGACGGTGCCATCATCCCCGGTGATCTCAAGTGCTCTGGCCAGGCCTGCTTCGTGACCGGAGACGTGAATGGCGAGATCGCAGTCGGCTGATGCCTCTTCGGGCGCTACGGCGGTGATGCCCCAGCTGCTGATCAACTCGCGCCGTGCCGGGTTGGTTTCAAGCACTTCGAGACGCTCTAGCGGAAATTTGGAGGCCAGCAGCGCCGTGGTGGCACCAATCATGCCGGCCCCTACAATCGCGATGCGATCCGCATAGCGTGGAGGCTGTTGCCACAGGATGTTGATGGCTGTTTCTGCGGCACCGGTTAGCAGTGCCCGGTGATCCGAAATCTCATCGGGGATCACTAGGAGCTCGGAGGGGTCCACCACGTGATGACTGTGGTGCGGCAGCAGGCCGAACACTCGTTTGTCGAGCCACTCGTCGGGGCCTTGGTCGACGATGCCCACGCCCAGATACCCGTAGGAAACCGGATAGGAAAAATCACCCAGTTGGTGCGGGGCTCGCATGAGTGCGGCGATGTTGGGTGGCACCTGGCCGTTGTGCACTAAGGTCTCGGTGCCTTTGGATATGGCCGATGCTGTGGTGCGGATTCGCACCTGATGTTGGGTGTCGATGGTTGGAGTATCGACTTGCCGCCATCGTCCTTGACGTGGAGATTCCGTCCAATATTGCCAGGCCATGAGTGCATCCTACTGGCTCACGCGAACAGAGGCTATGACTGACTCCACGGCCGCTGAAGCTTGCGGCTAGGTGTTGGCCAGGGTAGATAATCCGAGGCTGCCGAATTTGGCGGGCACGTCGTGAGTTCCGATCGGAGCGTGGGCAACCATGCCGGTAAAGCCTTTTGGACACTTCAGGATCATCAGTGAGCTGCGACCTTCGTCGAGCCGGCATCCATACATGCGTTCCCATCCGGCTACCGTCCAGTGTTGGATGGTGTGGGGTCCATAGCCAGGCAGTGTGCTGGCCAAACCACCTGGCTCGAAGACCTGGGACATCCATTCCATCACGGGCCCATCGTCATTGATAATCTGACGTAGCAGCACCAAAACATCATTGGCGGTCGTCACACCGTGGAATCCCTCACCAGCGGAGAGTTTTTCAAGGCCGGTGATGGTGGTATTTGGGAGATGGGCAACAGCTTGACGGCCGCATTCGAGAATGTCGATCCCCTCTGCCTCGAAATACTCGAAGAGGGCTTGGACTGCTGCTCCATCGCCCGAGCCGGTGACGAGCCGCATCGCGTCATCAACTGTGAGTTTCAGCTCGCCCGGGAGATGCCGAAGTGTGCCGGTCTCGGCGTGTTCGCGATGCTGTGCACGGATTGGGATGACGCGCTGTAAGAGCTCAGGATTCGTACCTGCTGCTTCGACCACGGCCTGGGCGAAGAAGATCTTGCCGATACCTGAGAAGGTGAACTCGACGTCGGCATTGACCGCACGACCGCCTTCCACCGCAAAAAGCAGTTCGCCAAGTTCTTGTTCCCAGAAGTCAGACTCGATGACTTGCCGGTGCACGATGGGGACCGGCGTGCCGTCTAGGAAGGTCTGTTCGACGACCTGACCGATGGCGGCAAAACATTCCATGGCCCGAACCCGCCCTGGCGTACCATCAAACAGCTCGACCGGGACCGATTCGGCAAATACCGCGACTGAGGCGACCGGTTGGTTCTGGTGATCTAGCAAGATCCCGACCTGGGAGAGCCCACGAATGCCCCGCCCGTTCTTCTCAACAAATCGGCCCTGGGTGACATAAGCCCCCAATAGCGGGGTGTAGATATGGCTCATGAGCTCTAGCGCGAGCTGACACAGTTCGGTGGTGAGGCGGAGTTTCTTAGCGTGCTCATCGTCCATGGCCCCGTGGGCGAGGTGTTCTAAGAGGAGCGCTTGGTCAGTGGCCGAGGTGACCGTCATAGCATCGATCGGATGTGACCAGGCCAGCTCAGCTGACCGCGGGAAGACCTCGCGATGCAGCGTGTGGTACATGCCCAGTTGTGCGCAATAGTCGTTGACCCATTGCAGCGCATCCCCGGTGGCTTCTTCCATGGCACGGAACACGAGTTGAGTACAGATGTTGTCGGAGGTGATCATCATTTGCGCCAGATGATCTCGCAGGCTGAGCTCAATACCGGCCGATAGATTGCGCATCACCCCGGCTTGCACCCCGTCTTTGAGTGAGGCATCAATGGGGTAGGTGTCGTCTAGGGAGAGTTTCTGCACATGCACGAGCGCCAGACATGCCAGCAGCACACTGACTTTCCTGGTGCTAAAGGCACCGATGACCTGCTCTCCACCCTGGCTAATGTGCTGCCCCGAGGCGATCTCGCGAACATCCCAGTGCACCGCGAAAGGGTAGTGCTGAGTAATGCCGTCGATGCATTGCGCCAGCTGGTTCAGGTCCTGTGCCATGTACCCCACACTTAGTTTTTTGGAAGAGTTGATTCGCCAATCACTATCATCACGTTAGCCTGGACGGCACGCTCGGTACATGTCCTTTAGTTGAATCGTGACTCCACTACGATACCTGAAGTAGCAGGCTTGCCTCACAATAACAAGCCTGTCGTAGGAAACTTCGGCACCCCAAACGATGGTCCGCAGCGGTGGCGAGTTGTTCAATTCCAGCCTCATAGTCTCGGCAATAGCGCCGAAATCATCCCTCATGAGACCAGGAAAGGTCATCAAAAGGCAGGCAGGAGGCCTAGAGTTGGCGCAGAAAGTCTCTGATCCATTCTGCGGTTTGCGCCACACCGCCAAAGGTATAGAAATGGACGCCGACGTTACCTGAATACTGTGTTGCCGCGGTTTCAGCGGCCAGGTTGTGCAGGAAGTTGTCTGGGCCGGCGCTCCCCATGAGATTAGCTAACGAGAATCCGTATTTTTTCACGATGCCCGTCGAGGATGCGACCCCAAATCTGCGGGCATAACCTAACAGTCGCTTGATGCCGGCCGGTCCTGGGACGCCAATACGGACCGGCACTGAAATCCCCAGGGCCTCTAGCTCACTGAGCCATCTGGCGATTGGATCCGTATCGAAGCCAAACTGCGTGATGATCACCGTCTGAAATTCACGTTCTGCTAACAGCTCGAGTTTGCTTTTCAATTCGCGGGCCAGCAGGTCATCGGCGATTTCTGGATGTCCTTCGGCGTAGCCTGCAACTGCGATCTCGTCCACCTCGTAGTCATCAAAGAGCTCCGATGCCAACATCTCGCGAGCCGAGCTATAGGGCCCCATGGGCTCGGCGGGATCCCCACCGACAGCAAAGAGATGCCGCACTGCATCGACCCTGGCTAACTCTTCCAAGAACCTGAGCAGTTCGGTTTCGCTGCGTAGCCGTCGGGCCGAGATGTGCGGCACCGGGGTGAAGCCGAGTTCTTTGACGGCCCGGGCTGCGGCGACTCGCATCTGAAGATCTTCATTGCCGAGAAACGTGACATTGATGCGCGTACCTTGCGGAATGGCGGGCGCAGCTTCCCGCAGCGCGTCGACATCTTTGCCCGTCATCTCTAAAGAAAAGTCCTGCAGGAGCGAATGGACTTGGGTGGTATGGCCGGAATCAGACATTCGTACCCTCACTGTTGCATCGCGACGGGGTCGATCCATGTCGCACCTCACATACTACTGAGGTGATGGGGCAGGTTGGCAAGAGCATGCCAGGCGCTACTGCGGCGCGCTGGGCGCCGCAGGGCAGTTACACCTTGTAGGCTGCGGGCAATTCCACCTTGCCACTAGGTAGCAGAGCATCCTCGTCGAGCACACGAACCTGCAGCGCTTCTGTTTGATCCGCCCAGTCCGCGGTGATGCCGAGCTTCGAGGCCGGGCGGAAACCAAAGCGTGGGTAATAGTGCGGGTAACCATAGACCAGCACAAACGGTTCGCCGTCTTCACGGGCGAGCTCAAGCACTGCTTCAATGACCGCGGTGCCAGCACCCTCACCTTGATGCTGGGGCAGCACTCCGGTCGGGGCAAGCATCAAGCCGGGCTGGCCACCCACCGTGCAGCGGTGCAGCAAAGCATACGCGGCGGCACTTGTCTCGAATTCGGAATCAGGTATCGCGGCGGTGAAACCCAACACTGAATACCGGGAGATCCAATGCGTCTGCTCATCGCGCAGCTCATCGACGAGATCAGCCTCCGCATCCGTTCCGAAAGCAGCTTCCAAGATCCTCCGGATCGAGGCTTGATCTTCAGCCGAACCTTCTCGCTCACTGCGTGTTCGCCATAGATGACCGGTACGCCGCATTGCAACTCCTTCTAGGACAGTTGAATGCATTCTATTGGAGCCCACCCTGCTATTCAATGCTGCGCTCCTAGGACACCAAGACTTGCACCTGCGTGCCTTCACCCCGTACTCTTCCCGATTCGCGATGGACCAAGCGGACACATGTGGCGTATATTGTGAACCACATCACAACGTATTGGAGTGTGATGCCATTCCGACCGGTCAGTACATACATTGGGTGAGTTGGGTAGACGAGATTTCATAGCGGCGCTGCACGGTCGGCAGTTCATCTCATAACCTTTGGAGATCACCATGAGCGCATCGACCTATGATGCTAGGCAACGTTCGGAGGAACGCCGCGTTCTAGCAGGCACGTTGGTCGGCACCACCATCGAGTGGTACGACTTTTTCATCTACGCCCAGGCTGCTGCCTTCGTCCTGGCGCCCTTATTCTTTGAGCCACTATCCGAAGAGAACGCGCCGCTGGCCCAAATCGTCGCGTGGGCTTCAGTTGGTGTTTCCTTCCTCTTTCGGCCCCTGGGGGCCATCGTTATTGGCCATCTTGGCGATAAATACGGGCGCAAGATCATGCTGGTCATGACGCTGCTGGGCATGGGCGTGGCCACCACTATCATTGGTTTACTCCCCACGTACGCCACAATCGGCGTCGCAGCCCCAATCTTGTTGATCCTGATGCGCATCCTGCAGGGCTTCTCAGCAGGTGGTGAATGGGGTGGTGCTGCACTGATGGCAGTTGAACACGCACCACGCAACCGTCGATCGCTCTTCGGTTCAGCACCGCAAATAGGCGTGCCCCTGGGCATGTTGCTGGCTACGTCGTTCATGTTCGCGCTGACCTCAGCTCTGACGGAGGAACAATTCATGGCCTGGGGCTGGCGCATCCCGTTTCTTTCCTCGGTCATTTTGATTGTCGTGGGACATCTCATCCGGCGAGCAGTCGCCGAATCCCCGGTCTTTACTGAACTGCAAGAACGGAAGAAGAAATCCTCAGCACCCCTGCGCCAACTGCTGCGCAATCACAAACGCCCGGTCGTGTTAGCTGCACTCATCTTCGCTGGAAACAACGCAGCCGGCTACCTGGTCATTGCCTTCTTTGCATCCTACGGAGCAAATGTACTTGGCATGCCGCGCTCAGCGACATTGGTGGCTTCACTGGTTGGCGGCGTCGGCTGGTTTATCTTCACCCTGTTGGGCGGTTGGCTCGGCGATAAAATTGGCAAGCGCACGACCTTCACGATTGGGTATGCCTGGATCGTCGTCTGGTCTATTCCGATGTGGTTCCTGCTCGACACTGCTTCGCTTACCCTCTTCACCCTTGCGATTGTCCTGCTCACCGTTGGGCTTGGACCTTCATATGGCCCCCAGTCGGCGCTCTATGCAGAGATGTTCCCAGCATCGGTTCGGTATTCGGGGGCGTCCATTGGTTATGCTTTCGGGTCCATCATCGGGGGCGCCTTTGCGCCGATGATCTCGGAGATGATCCTGACCGCGACCGGACAGTCATGGATGATCGGGCTGTATATCGCACTGATTTCATTGGTCTCGCTGATTGCGGTCCGGCTGGTCTCGAAAGATATCGAGGGGCGCAACCTCACCGATGAAGACCATGGCGACGTCACCACCGATGACCAAGCGAAACCCGATCTCGCCGCAGGCTGAGTCGAAGGAGGTACTATGACTCGTCACGATGTTCCCCAACCGTGGACCCCGTCTGCACCGCCAACCGATCCTGGCCAGTTAGATCCTGAGGAGCACTACCATCAGGAACAGATCCGGGAGCTACAATTTGAGCGGCTGCGCTGGACCCTGCACCACGCTTATCACAACGTCCCGGCATATCAACAGCTCTACGATGAGCACGGCGTGCATCCACGCGATTTCACCTCGCTGGAGGACATCACGCTCTTTCCTTGCATTGACAAGGAGTTCCTCCGCGCGGCGTACCCGCTGAAGGCACTGGCAGTCCCGATGGATAAGGTGCGTCGCATTCACGCCTCCTCGGGTACTACCGGCCAGCCAACCGTGGTGGCGTATACCGAAAACGATCTGCAGATGTGGGCCACCCTGGCGGCCCGGTCATTGCGCAATTCCGGTGTTCGACCGGGCCACATTGTGCACAATGCTTATGGTTATGGCCTGTTCACCGGTGGGCTGGGCGCCCACTACGGCGCTGAACGCCTCGGCTGTCCAGTCGTGCCGATGTCTGGCGGTCAAACGGAAAAACAGGTGCAGATGATCACGGATCTGCAACCTGATGTCATCCTGTGTACGCCCACGTACCTGTTAGCCCTGGCCGATGGGTTCACCAAAGCGGGTATTCCACCCCGGGACACCTCATTGAAGGTGGGAGTGCTCGGGGCAGAACCGTGGACCGACGGGATGCGTGTCGAGATCGAATCGCTGTTTGATATGAAAGCTTGCGATATTTATGGCCTGTCGGAGCTGCTAGGTCCCGGGATGGCCAGTGAATCAGTTGAAACCCAGGACGGGTGCCATATTTGGGAGGACCATTTCTATCCTGAGATTCTCGATCCGTTCACCAGCGAGGTATTAGAAGATGGTGAGCACGGCGAGTTAGTGTTCTCGGCGCTGACCCGGGAAGCGCTGCCGATCATTCGGTTTCGGACCCACGATCTGACCACCCTGCGGCCGGGAACCGCGCGGGCCGGTCACCGTCGCATGGATCGTATCGTCGGGCGCTCAGATGACATGATTATCTTGCGCGGCGTCAATCTGTTCCCGAGCCAGATCGAAGAGATTGCGCTCGAAATTGAGACGCTATCGCCGCACTTCTTGCTGGAGATTACCCGGCCCAAGAGGCTCGATGAACTCACGATCAAAATTGAGCGGAGGGAAACTGCGAGTGCTGCAGAAGCCGAAGCTGGGGGCCAAGAGCTCCGGTCACGCATTAAGAACCGGATCGGGTGTACGTGCAATATTGAAATCGCAGAACCGCATTCGCTAGCGCGATCCTCAGGGAAGCTCCGGCGAATTTACGATCTGCGTAATGCCCATTAACGACGACACCTCGTCTCGGCTTTCCTGCCGAGACGAGGTGGTCAGCCGAGGCTAAGAAACTTAGGCTGAGAAGAAGTCGTCCGTGGTGGCGTTAGGGTGTTTCGCCAGCGGGGTGACGTGGACGTTCATGTACGGGAACATCGGGAACCCCGACAAGATCTCGTGGAACTCATCGTGGCTGTCCACATCGAAGATCGAGTAGTTGGCGTATTCTCCCACGACCCGCCAGATGCCTTTCATGACACCTTGGCTCTGCAGGTTGCCGGAGTACTCTTTTTCACGTGCCTGGAAATCAGCTTTTGTTGCTGCGTCCATCGACTCGGGGAAGGTCACGTCCATACGGGCAAGAAATAGCATGCCTCTCCTTTCATTTGTAGGGTGGTTTCACAGCGTCAGCAGTTTATAAGCTCACGCCAAAGATGAGTGGGACCAGAGTGTAGAGCATCAACATGATGACCCCAATGGAAATGATGTTGAGCCAAATGCCAGCGCGCGTCATCTGCTTAATCGTGATCTCACCCGAACCGAATGCAACCGCATTAGACGGCGTCGCTACAGGCAGCATGTAGGCCGAGCAAACTGCCAGCGTCACGGCAATGGTCATAAAGAGTGGATCGATACCTACCCCAAGAGCGACGGCCCCGAAGATCGGGAAGAATGCAGCGGCCGTAGCGGTATTCGAGGTCAGCTCGGTCAGGATCAAGCTGACGAGAATGACCGCAATGATGATAATCCAGGAGGCCATCGCACTCATGCCGGAAACTTGTTCTCCGACCCATGCACTAAAGCCGGTTTGGGTGAACATGGCAGACAGCGACAAACCGCCACCAAAGAGCAGCAAGAGGCCCCAGGGGATTTCTTTGGATGCCGACCAGCGCAACAGTGGCGCCCCGGTCGCGTCATCACGGCGGCGTTCAGCTGGGACAATAAAGCATGCGACCGCAGCGGCCATCGCGACTTGCGCATCGCTGATGGTGCCTAAGAAGGCGAGGTTTTCTGCGACCCATCCGATCTGGGACAACAGCGGGACGGCAATCCAGAAGAAGATCGCTGCTGCAAAGATCCAAGCCACACGGCGTTCCGGTGTGGTCATCGAGCCCAGTTTGGCATGCTCTTGGTCGATGAGTTCTTTACCGCCCGGCAGGGCGTCGATTTCTGGGCGGTACACGATTTTGGTCAACACGACCCAGGCGATGGTCAGCATAATGATGGCCCATGGGACACCAATGAGCATCCAGGTACCAAATGCCATATCGATGCCGTGAGAATCCATCAGATAGCCCTTCATCAGGGCCATCGGAGGTTGTCCAATGAGGGTGGCGGTAGAACCGATGGTGACACCGTAGGCCACACCCAACAGCAGTGATGCAGCGAATTTTTTGCCGGCCGCCTCGGGGTCGATGGACCTCACGAGGTTCAAAATAGACACGGCAATCGGCACCATGATCACAGCGGTGGCGGTATTGGACACCCATGCAGAAATGAAGGCCGAGGCAATCATCAGGCCCAACACGATTTGGGATGGCTTGGTGCCGACGAGCTTGATTGTCCACAAAGCCACACGCAGATGCAGGTTGGACTTCTCCGTCGCCAGACCCAAGACGACCCCGCCCATGACCAGGAAGATCACGGTGCTAGCGTATGGTGCCGCAACTTCGCCGAGCTCCCCGATACCGAATAAGGGGAACAGCACCAGCGGTAACAACGAGGTGACTGGGATGGGTGCCGCTTCGGTCATCCACCAGATGGCCATCCAGAGCGCGATGCCTGCAACGGCGCGGCCTTCAAAGGACAAGGTATCGGGCAGGATGAGCCCGAGGATGAGCCCAGCAACCGGGCCTAACCCGACGAGCCACCAGTTGCGTTTGGTCGCGCGGTCGAGGGCATCCTGGGAAGCCTCATGTTCAGTACTGGCGTTATTACCAGCGGCAAGCTTTGATTCGGGGGCCGTAGCCATCGATCCTCCACACTTAGGTAGGTGCAGTGTGACTTTGATGAGTCAGCAAGTTTTCATGTCAGTGGTCACCGTCGCTGATGACTCGATTCACTATAAAGCTTCTTATCGAGATGTAAAAGTACGCCAATGGGCAGTATTGATATCCTGAGCATATGAATATCGCTCCAAAATGTCTTTCACTTGTGCCTCCCAGTCCCCCTACGCTATTGACATCGCCAGCCATGATCGCATCGTTGTATGCGGCGAAGCAGTAAGGAGAAGCCATGGTTGAACTGCGACACCTGCGCTACTTTATTGCCGTCGCAGAAGAACGACACTTCGGGCGCGCCGCGGATCGACTTCATATGGCACAGCCGCCATTGTCGAACCAGATTAAACAGCTAGAAGCTGAACTTGGCACCGTTTTACTCGAGCGCACGACCCGACGCGTTGACCTCACCGAAGCAGGGGCGCTGCTTTTGGAACGCGCGCGACAGATTCTGGCCGATGTCGAGGCAACAGAGATTGACGTGGCCGAAGTGGGCCGGGGTGCCGCAGGTGTGCTGCGGCTCGGATTCTCCGGTACCGCCACCTACCGCCTTATGCCAGAAATCGTGCGCGTCGCTCGCGAGCGCCTACCTTTGGTACGACTTCAGATCTCCGGCGAGATGCTCACTCCGCACATGGAAGAAGCCCTGCTAGAAAACCGGTTGGATATAGCGGTCTTGCGACCACCGGTCCGCTCAGCGCAGCTTGAACTCGACCAGATCCAAGCTTCACGCCTCGTTGTGGCCTTACACCGCCATCACCCCCTAGCAGCAGACAGCGGACCAATCTCTATCGAAGAGCTCGCCGAGGAAGATCTCGTCAGCTATCCCCAAGGTTCTTCGGTGTTCTCTGTGGTGGCGGAACTCGCGCGTCAGGCAGGTTTCCGCCCACGCATTGTGCAAGAAGCGACCGAAACCTCAACCCTCATCGCCTTGGTCGGGGCGGGTTTGGGCGTTAGTTTCCTTCCGGGCTCCCAATCGCTGCCACTGAATGCCTCCATTGTCATCCGACCGCTCGCGGACGACGTTTCACTTGGCCTGGCGACCGCGTGGAAGTCCGGCAATGACAGCCCGTTGCTGACCTCGTTTATTCAGCTGATTCGCGAATCTGCAGAAAATTTAGAAAACCTCGATCAACAATCTCAAGAAGAAGTCCTGGAGGGACCATGAAGATCACAGCTATTGAAGCGATTCCCTATGCGATTCCCTATACGCATCCCCTCAAATTCGCCTCCGGCGAGGTAACCACCGCAGACCACATCCTGGTGCGGATCCACACCGACGCCGGCATCACAGGAACCGCAGATGCCCCGCCGCGCCCATACACCTACGGGGAAACACAGACTTCAATTAAAGTGATCGTCGAAGACGTCTTCGGGCCAGAGATCATCGGCTTGGATCCCTTCGATCGCGAGAAGGTACACGAAGTGATGGACCGGACGATCAATAACCAGGTCGCAAAAGGTGCCGTCGATATCGCTCTGTGGGACCTGGTGGGTAAGGCTTTACAGATCCCGGTTCACAAGCTGCTGGGCGGTTACACCGACTCCATGCGTGTCAGCCACATGCTCGGCTTCAAACCCGCCGAAGAATTGCTAGAAGAAGCCCAACGATTTGGCCAGGAATATGGCATCACGACCTTCAAGCTCAAAGTCGGTCGGCGCCCGCTGTCACTGGACATCGAAGCGTGCCACGTGCTGCGCGAAGGCCTCGGCGACGACGTGGAGATCTATCTCGACGCCAACCGCGGCTGGAGCGCGAACGAAGCCATGGAAGTCCTGCGCCAGACCGCTGATCTCGGCTTGACGATGCTCGAAGAACCCTGTGACGCCAAAGAAGCCATGAGCCGACGCCGTCTGGTCGACCACTCCCCAATTCCGATCGTCGCCGACGAATCCGTACCGACCGCAGGTGATGCATCACGCGAGCTCCTCTCCGGCGGCGCTAACGCCATCTGCATCAAGACTGCCCGCTCTGGGTTTACCGAAGCCACAGAAATCCTCGGCCTGTGCACCGGCCTTGGGGTTGACGTAACCATGGGCAACCAGATCGACACTCAAGTGGGCTCTATGGCCACCGTGACCTTTGGGGCTGCTCACCGTGCCTCATCGGCACGCGCCGGCGAACTGTCGAACTTCCTCGATATGTCTGATGACCTACTCGCCGATCCGATCCAGATTCACAACGGTCGCATCTCGGTTCGCGATCTACCCGGCGTCGGGGCTGAAATTGATGAAGACAAACTCAACCACTACCGCATAGACAAGTAAACCTTGCTGCACCACACGGCCTGGTTCCTCGGATCTCCGAGTGACCAGGCCGTTTTGTCATTTCATCCCGCTTCTAAAAAACTTCGTCTCCAACTTGTGACTACCCTCACAGTGTGCCATAATATCTTTTCAGACCGATCGTTCAGTGAGTTAAACCACATCTGCGCACCGGGCCACACACAGCCCGACATCTCAGCACTGAAAGGTCTGCCACACCAATCATCAGATCACTGGGGAGACTATGACTACCTCTGCTCATGCAACGCGCTCGCGCTCAGAAGAGCGCCGCGTCCTCGCTGGAACTCTCGTTGGCACCACCATCGAGTGGTACGACTTCTTCATTTACGCCCAGGCCGCCGCGTTCGTCCTGGCGCCACTATTTTTCGAACCGCTCTCTGAAGACAGTCCCGCCCTCGCGCAGATTATCTCGTGGGCCTCTGTGGGTATTTCATTCCTGTTCAGACCGCTTGGTGCCGTCGTCGCCGGCCACCTCGGCGACAAGTTCGGCCGAAAACTCATGCTGGTGCTGACCCTGATGGGGATGGGTGTTGCGACCGCAGCAATCGGGCTGTTGCCAACTTATGCGTCCATCGGTATCGCTGCTCCAATTCTGTTGATCCTGATGCGTATCCTCCAGGGTTTCTCCGCTGGCGGAGAATGGGGCGGTGCCGCCCTGATGGCCGTTGAACACGCTCCGACAAATCGCCGTTCGTTCTTCGGCTCGTTCCCCCAAATTGGCGTTCCACTGGGCATGATCCTGGCAACGCTGTTTATGTTCTCGTTGACCACCTTCCTCACCGAAGAACAGTTCCTCGCCTGGGGCTGGCGTATCCCGTTCTTGTCATCAGTCGTACTGATCCTGGTCGGTTACCTCATCCGTCGGGCAGTAGCAGAGTCACCGGTCTTCACCGAAATGCAAGAACGCCGCAAAGAATCTTCTGCCCCACTGGGCGAACTGCTGCGTAACCACAAGCGCCCGGTCATCTTGGCCGCCCTGATCTTCGCCGCCAACAACGCCGCCGGGTACCTGGTCATCGCCTTCTTCGCCTCCTACGGTGCCAACGTGCTGGGCATGCCACGCTCCGCGACGCTAGTTGCCTCAATTGTCGGCGGGGTCGGCTGGCTGGTGTTCACCATGTTCGGTGGCTGGATCGGCGACAAGATCGGCAAGCGCAAGACGTTCATCATCGGGTACGCCTGGATCATTGTCTGGGCCATCCCAATGTGGTTCCTCATTGACACCGCTTCGCTGGTGCTATTCACCCTGGCGATCTTTATGCTCACCGTGGGCCTCGGCCCATCCTATGGTCCACAGTCTGCGCTCTATGCCGAGATGTTCCCGGCCTCGGTGCGCTACTCCGGCGTCTCGATCGGCTACGCATTCGGCTCGATCATTGGTGGTGCGTTTGCCCCGATGATTTCCGAACTGATCCTCAATGCGACCGGCCAGTCCTGGATGATCGGCGTTTACATCGCTGGCTTGGCAACGGTCTCGCTCATCGCCGTCATCATGGTCCCGCGCTCCGTTGAAGGACGCGACCTATCCGACGTCGTCGAGACACCGAATGCCACCGGAGAAGTTGCACCGGCTAAGGTCTAAAGTACATATCGCACTGACGTACATGATGGCGCTGGGCACCACCGAAGGGTGGCACCCAGCGCCATCGCATGTTCACGTCGCCACCGTTGACGAAAGGACATCATGCCCACTCCTCTGGACGAGCTGCAGGCACTTGCCGAACAATTCGAAGCGCTCGATGTGCGCCTGGACGATGACAGGCCAGACCGCATCGTCGCCGCCATGAACCGCCCCAAGGTGCTCAACGCCATCGATGAAACCATGGTCAAGGAATTCCATGCGCTGTGCCAGTGGTTAGAAGACCATCCGATGATCTTGATCATCACCGGCACCACCACCCCGCACCCGAAAGACTCGTCCCGTCAACGCGGCATCTTTGCCTCTGGGGCAGATATTGCGCAGCTGCGCGAACGACGCAGAGCCGATGCCTTGCGCGGGGTTAACTCCAAAATCTTTTCTCGCATCAAAGCACTGCCCATGCCGGTCATTGCAGCGGTGGACGGCTTCGCACTGGGTGGTGGCGCCGAACTCGCCTGGGCGGCTGACTTCCGGGTGGCCACCACAAAGGTTCGTGTCGGCCAGCCCGAGGTGGGGTTGGGTATTTCGCCGGCGGCCGGTGCGATGTGGCGCATCAAAGAACTCGCCGGGGAGCCCATCGCACTTGAACTTTTACTCACCGGGCGTATCCTCAACGCTGAAGAAGCCCTCGAGCACAAACTGGTGAACTCGGTCCACGAACCCGAAGACCTCATGGCTGCCGCCCACGAACTCGCCGACAACATCGCCAAGCAAGATCCCTTGGCAGTACAGGTCACCAAGCGCGTCTTTCAGATGCCACCGGCAGCGCATCCGTGGGTCGATGATCTTGGTCAGGCGATCCTGTTCGAGTCGGAAGCCAAGTTCGATCGGATGCAAGCGTTTCTGGATGGTCGAAAGAAGTAGGTGACAGCGGGCGTGACCCGCGTCGCAAAACGAGCTGGCCGGTGAATGTAATCTGCGCTATACTGGCCACAATTACTGAACGACCGTTCAGACTGTAATGAAGGAGTTTTTCACCTCATGACAATCAATGCACCAGCACATACGATCCTGCCCTCATTTGCTCAGGGACAGTGGCAGGCCCCTGAAAATCCGGAAAAAGTTGCGCAAGTATTTGACGCAAACACCGGCGAAATCATCACCGGCGTTTCCTCCGAGGACATCGATATTGCCGGCATGGTCGACTATGCCCGCACCGTTGGTCAGAAATCATTAGGTGACCTGACCATCCACCAGCGCGCTCTGAAGCTCAAAGAACTTGCCCAGTACCTGAACGGTCGGAAGGAAGAGCTCTATGAGATCTCTTTTCGCGCCGGTGCCACCCAGCGCGACCACTTGATCGATACTGACGGCGGCATTTCCACGCTCTTCGTGTTCTCTTCGAAGGGTCGCCGCGAGATGCCAAACAGCAACGTGGTCATCGATGGCCAGACCGAAGTGCTCTCCCGTGATGGCTCCTTCCTGGGTACCCACATTTATAACCGCATCCCCGGTGTAGCCGTTCAGATTAACGCGTTCAACTTCCCCGTGTGGGGCATGCTGGAGAAATTTGCACCCAGCTTCATTGCCGGTGTGCCAACCATCGTCAAGCCTGCAACCTCCACCGGGTATATCACCGAAGCTGCAGTCCGCATGATGTTGGAATCAGGCATCCTGCCGGAAGGTTCCCTCCAGCTGCTCTCAGGCTCGGCACGGGATCTGCTGGATCACCTGGACTACCGTGACCACGTTGCCTTTACCGGTTCGTTGAACACTGCCAACACCCTGCGCAGCCACGAAAGTGTGCTCAACGGTGGTGTACGGTTCACCGCCGAAGCTGACTCCCTCAACGCGGCAATTCTTGGCCCGGATGCCACAGAAGACACCCCAGAATTCGATGCTTTCGTCAAGGCCGTGTTCGTGGAAATGACCGCCAAGGCCGGCCAGAAATGTACCGCGATTCGTCGCGTCATTGTTCCTGAGTCGATCAAAGAGCCCTTCATTACTGCCTTGGCTGATCGTCTCAACGACAAGGTCACCGTAGGTGCCGCAAACGCTGAAGGCACCACCATGGGCCCGCTGGCTTCGAAAGACCAGCAACAGGATGTTGCCGACGCAACCCAGCAGCTCATTGATGCTGGTGGCAAGGTTCGTCTTGGTGGGCCAGATCAGGTCGCTCAGTACGATGAAGCCGGTGCGTTTTTCCCACCGACCATCTTAGAGTTCGACGACGCCGACACCGACGCGGTCCACACCGTGGAAGCATTCGGTCCGGTCACCTCGGTGATCACCTACCAGGATGACGTCAACGAAGCGGTTCGTTTGGCCGCTCGTGGCGCCGGCTCGCTGGTTGCCACCGTGACCTCCAACGACGACACCTTCGTCGCCGACGCGACGCTGGGCATTTCAGCCCACCACGGTCGTGTGCACGTGTTGAACCGTGACACCGCCAAGTCATCAACCGGTCACGGTTCCCCGCTGCCGCACCTGGTCCACGGTGGACCCGGTCGTGCAGGTGGCGGCGAAGAACTCGGTGGCGTGCGCGCGGTCAAGCATTACATGCAGCGCACCGCTGTGCAGGGTTCACCCGATATGCTCACCGCCATCACTGGCGTCTGGCATCAGGGGGCCAAAGCCAACACCGTCACGCGTGAACAAGTGGACAACGGCACGGGCGAACACCCATTCCGCAAGCCACTGGATAGCCTGCGGATCGGTGACCAGTTCGCTTCTGAACTGCGCCACGTCAGCCTGCAAGAGATCCTGGACTTCGCTGAAGAAACCGGTGATAAGTTCTACGCACACGTCGATGAAGAAGCCGCCATGGCCAACCCATTCTTCCCGCGTCGCGTGGCCCACGGTTACCTGCTGGTCTCTTGGGCAGCCGGTCTGTTCGTCGATGCCGCACCAGGTCCCGTCCTGGCCAACTACGGCTTAGAGAACCTGTCGTTCATCACCCCGGTCACTTACGATGACTCGATCCGAGTTACGTTGACCGCCAAGCAGATCACCCCGCGTGTCACCGATGAATACGGTGAGGTCCGCTGGGATGCCGTGCTGCACAACCAGAACGATGAGATCGTGGCAACCTACGACGTGCTGACCCTGGTCACTAAGACCTGGCCTGAACAATACCCACAGCAGTAAGCGTCGAAGCGCTCGTCCCGGGGCCGGTATGATTCCACGCGAATTGTATCGGCCCCAGGCCGTTAAGGGCGCTCTGTCAACACGGTGGCGAACTGTTCGCGCAGTTGGGCTTTTTGGACTTTGCCCATGACGTTTCGCGGCAGGTGCTCCACTTTCCGGTACGCGCGAGGACGTTTATAGCGGGCCAGCTGGTCTGCCAGCAGGTCGTTGAGTTCCGCTTCACTTGGCAGCCGCCCGTTGGTGGTCACCACCACGGCCACCACTCCTTCACCCAGGTCTGCGTGGGGCACACCGATAACGGCAGACTCCACCACTGCGGGATGCTCATCGAGAAGTTGTTCAATTTCTTTCGGATACACGTTGTACCCACCCGAGATGATCATGTCTTTCGATCGTCCGGAGATATGAAGGTACCCGTCGGTGTCATAAAATCCTTGATCACCGGTGATAAAGAACCCGGTGTCGCGTTTTTCTTCATGAGTTTTCTCGGGATTTCGCCAGTACCGGTCAAAGACGTTTGGGCCACGCACTTCGATCGAACCGATCTGCCCGGCGGGCAATGCTTCACCGGAGTGCGGCTCCACGACGCGTACTTCCACCCCGGGCAACGGTTGCCCGACGCTGCCGGCTTTTCGTAGGCCGCGGTACGGGTTGGTGGTATTCATACCTGTCTCGGTCATCCCATAGCGCTCCAGGATGTGATGACCTGTGCGGTCGTAAAACGCGTCGAAGTCTGCGCTCAGCAGCGGCGCGGAGCCCGAAACGAATAAGCGCATGTTCGCTGTGGCGCTGCGTGTCAGCCGATCAGAGGCTAGCAGCCGTGTGTAGAAGGTGGGGACCCCCATCAACACGGTCGCCGTCGTGAACCGGTCCACCACCCCATCGACGTCGAACTTGTCCATCCACAGCAGCGTGGCGCCCGACGTCAAACTCATGTTGATCGCGACGAAGAGCCCGTGAATGTGAAAGATGGGCAGCGCGTGGATGAGCCGGTCGGTTTCGGTGAATTCCCACGCTTCTAAGAGGGCACGACAGTTACTGGCCAGATTCTCGTGGGTCAGCACCGCGCCCTTGGACCTCCCGGTCGTGCCAGAGGTGTAGAGGATCGCTGCAGGATCTCCTGGCCCCACAGGGGTCACGGCCGTGAGTCTGGTGTCAGAGGCACTCAGGGTGCCATTTCCCGCCGCATCCAGGGTAAACAGCGCGGCGGTGGGTCGCATGTCGCGCACCGTGGAGGCAGCAGCGGGATCCACTACGACGGCGGCAGGTTCAGCGTCGTCGAGAAAATATTGCAACTCGGCACCGGTATAGGCGGTGTTCAGCGGCAAATACACGCCACCGATTTGTAGCACAGCAAGGTAGGTCGCCACGGCGCGCACAGATTTTTGGACTTGGCAGGCGACGCGGTCACCGGGCTGTACGCCTGCCGTGGCCAGCATCGAAGCGATGCGTTGCGATTTTTCGAGCAGGTCGCGATAGGTGACCGCGGTGCCGTCGTCGCATTCCACAGCCGCCTTGTTCGGGTGGGTTTCGACCCGGTCTACAAAAGCCGTATAAATGTTATCCATCGAAGGTTCCGCCACGACTATCCGTCCCATTGCTCTACAGTGGTGCCGCTACGTCACCCAGCGGATTCCATCGGGAAAATCAACAGCGAGCTCGAAGCGGTCGCCACAACTTTGCCAGCCGCGTCGAGGACTTCCCCTTCAGCAAATCCTACACGGCGCCCGGCCTTGACCACGCGGCCCGTGCAACTAAGAGGAGCGCTGTCAACCGTAACTGGGCGCAAAAAATTTGTGTTAATATCAATGGACGTGTAACCGACACCTGCCGGCAGGGTCGTGTGGAGTGCACAACCCAGGGCCGAATCGAGCAGCGTACACACGTATCCGCCGTGCACCATGCCGATGGGGTTGTAGTGGGACTCATCTGGTGTGCCCTGGAAGGTGACCGTGCCGTGTTCGACCTCGGTGATCGTCATGTTCAGATGACTGGCCATCGGGGCCCCCGGGAGCTCTCCGGCGGCGATCTTTTTGATGAAGTCAAGACCAGCCATCGTGGGCATCTGTGCCAGGCCCGGTTTCGGGTCTTCCCAACTCACTACGGTTTCTCTTTCTGTCGTACGCGCGCTCATCTACAAGTCCAATCTATTTCTACTATTGTCAGTGGTCCTGTCGGATTGACGAAGCCACCGCCTCACGCAAGAACTCTCCACCGGAGGAAGATGGCGGAGGTGGCTGTTCCCGCTTCCTGTCGATTGCTAATGCTCAAGCTAGAATACCCCAAATGTGCTGTCAATCACTTGTGGCAAGCTTCTGCTTACGACGCTCGGCGCTTCCTCTTGACTTTCCTCGCGTGAAGCAGTTCACTGTACTACGCGACATGGAATACAGATTTCACATGGTGGAGGATATCTCGCGTGGATGTGCAGACTTTTAATGAGCTCTCGCCAGCCGAGGCTGAAAAGCTGGTTAGGCCGTGTCTCGACGTCCCACGCTGGATGGACGATATCGTCCAAGGTCGGCCCTACACCGACGTAAACGAGCTCCTTGATCGTGCCGAACAGTCCGGTAAGAAGTTAACACCATCTGAAGTGAACCAGGCACTGGCTCATCACCCTCGCATCGGCGAACGAGCCGAAGGTGAGACGGAAGAAGCGACGCTCTCCCGACGTGAACAGGCCGGTTTAGGTATCGACGACGATACCCAAGCTCAACTAAAGCAAGGAAACGCTGAGTACGAGAAGCGATTCGACCAGGTCTTTCTCATCCGGGCGGCAGGTCGTAGCTCCCAGGAAATTCTCGCAGAGCTACGCCGACGTCTCCAGAACTCACCCGAAGATGAAGTGGCCGAAACCGCAGAGCAGCTTAATCAAATCGCACGACTTCGGTTAGAAGGATTGTTTTCATGAGTTTTGTTACCGCCCATGTGCTAGATGCCTCCCTTGGCACCCCTGCTGCAGGTGTGCATATTTCCTTGCAGCACAGCGATGGTGTCGAGATTGCCCAGGCTGTCACCAATGATGACGGTCGTGTGCCCGATTTGGGCCCTGAAACCCTGGCGTCCGGAATTTACCGGATTACCTTTGGAACCGGCGACTATTTCGCCAGCCGGAACGTTGAGACGTTCTATCCGTCTATCACCATCGATTTCAAAGTCGATGCCGGGCAGAAGCACTATCACGTTCCGTTGCTGTTGAGTCCGTTCGCGTATTCCACCTACCGCGGCAGCTGACCCAGGAGTTGACCGGAGATTCCGTCAGCGGTTGCCGCAAGGATTTAACGGAACCATTTAGGAGATCATGCAATGACCAGCAATACAGCGGAGACAAAACAGGCAGGATCCGGCACTGTTCGCCTCGCCGCTAATCAGTACGGGAAAGCCGAAAACCATGTGGTGCGTGTGTATCGCGATAGTGCACGCCATAGCATCCGGGATCTGAACGTTACCTCTCAGTTGCGCGGCGACTTTGAACTTGCCCACACTGAAGGTGATAACGAACACGTCGTAGCGACTGATACCCAGAAAAACACCGTATTTGCCAAGGCCAAGGAAAACGGCATTGAGTCACCGGAACAGTTCCTTCTGGGGCTTGCAGATCACTTCACCAGTAATTTCGACTGGGTGACCGGCGGCCGGTGGGCTGCCGAAGAATACGGGTGGTCACGGATCAATGACCACGACCACTCATTCTATAAGTCTGCGCCAGAAATTCGTACGGCTGTTGTAATGCGCAACGGTGACCGCGACATTGTGATCTCCGGGTTTTACGATCTGACCGTCCTCAAGACGACTGCTTCAGGCTTCGTGGGCTACCCGAAAGATAAGTACACGACACTGCCTGAAACCGAAGACCGTATCCTGGCGACTGATATCGCCACCCGCTGGCGCTACAACACGACAGATATCGATTACGATGCTACGTACAAGCGCGTGAAAGAGATCATTTTAGAGACCTTCACCGATCACTACTCTTACGCGCTGCAGCACACGCTGTATCAGATGGCAGAAAAAGTCATCGCCTCGGTTCCCGAAATCGATGAAATCAAGTTCTCGTGCCCCAATAAGCACCACTTCCTCTACGACCTCGAGCGCTTCGATATCGACAACCCCAATGAAGTCTTCCATGCGGCGGATCGTCCCTACGGCCTCATCGAAGCAACGGTTGCACGGGCTGATGTCGAACTTGATGAACGTGATTGGATCGGTATTGCAGGCTTCTGCTAGATCGTCCCAGCGGTAAATACGACAACGTATGCCGGTGGGGCTTCGATCTCACTGGGGATCGAGCCCCACCGGGTTTTTGGTGGTATTACCGAAGCTCTTCTAGCTCAGCCATGGCTTCGCGGCATTTTCCTTTCCCAGGCCGCCATGAAGGCGCACTACAGGGCGATAACCAGCTCAAAGCTCGACGCGATTAAGGTCCGCGCTGATGTCTCGGGCAGCCGCTTGCAACAGGGGCACAGCTCGCTCCGCAAATTCATCATCGAGTCGGCTTGTGGGGCCCGAGACCGAGACGGCCATTGGGGTTGGGGCACCATCAATATTGACGGCAAAACACCGGACCCCAAGCTCTTGCTCCTCCTCATCGATGGCATAACCGCGCTCGCGAATGCGTTCCAGTTCTGCTTTGAGTTCCCCAAAATCCGTGATGGACTTCTCTGTCAGTCGCGGCATACCGGTGGAGTGGATAATTTGTGCGACACGTGCTTCTTCAAGGTTTGGCAGAACGGCTTTGCCGACACCCGTGGCCGAAAGATGGACCCGACGACCGACCTCGGTGAACATTCTCATAGAGTGCTCCGAAGGCACCTGGGCAGCGTAGACCATCATGTCACCGTCGAGCACGGCAATGTTTGCTGTCTCGCCTAAGGAGGCCACTAACCCTCGAAGATGCGGACGAACAATGTCGCCAATCTGCTGACCGGCAAGATCTCCCAAACGCATCAGCGTCGGCCCGAGCGCATACCCGCGATCCTGCAATTGCCTAGCGCAACCTAAATTTACCAGTGTACGCAAGAGACGGTGAATCGTTGGCATGGGCAGATCAGCTCGCTCAGCCAGTTCGCTGAGTGTAGCCTGCCCACCGGCATCAGCAATGAGACCCAGCAGCTTAAACGCCCGCTCAACAGACTGCACACCTGCCTTTGCAGACTTTGGCGAGGTCGGGGTGTTTTTCTGCTGCGTGTCGATCATGATACCTATCCTTGCTTACCGCTCGTGCCATCCGCGCTGTAGTGATGTATGACACGTTACCTTGGAATTTGGAAAAAGACTTCCACTTGCCGAAATGAATGTGATCAGGAATACTATATTCCACAGAGTAAACATGGATTTCCATTATACGGAATTCGCTGAGCCTTTCATGAGGAGTGTTCACGGTTGCACCGAGCCCTGGTTATTCACTCATCGTGCCACCCTCCCCGTCGGCGAGTTTCACCGCGAGGTCGGATCCGCAACCAGAAGTCGTCCCAGACCTTGCAGCTCCTGCAATGGCCGCAACCGGCCGATCGGAATCTTCAACTCGAATTCATAACGTGCTGGCGTTCCCCGGATCCTTCCGTGACTTACTAAATACAGGAACCCATAGCACCACCGACGCCTAGTCTTTTCTTCACGACCGACCCCACTACACCACAGGAGTGCATACCTATGACTACAGAAACTGCAACCATCAAAGTCGTCGGACGCCGTGACTTACCTGGCGCCGAAGAAATCCTCACTGCAGAGGCACTGAACTTCCTTGAAAAACTCCACCAGCGCTTCGCGGCCACGCGAGAGGAGCTACTCGAAGCTCGCGTGACCGCACGTGAGGAAGCGGCTAAAGCGGGCGGTATGGACTTCTTACCCGAAACCCGTGAGGTCCGCGAATCCGAGTGGCAAGTCGCCCCGGCACCGGAGAAGTTCCGCGACCGTCGCGTCGAAATAACTGGTCCCGTTGCCCCAGCGAAAATGGCAATTAACGCACTGAATTCCGGGGCCAAAGTCTGGCTGGCTGACCTTGAAGATGCTTCGGCACCGTTCTGGAGCAACGTCCTGGAATCCCAGCTGAACCTCTACGACGCGGCTCGTCGCCAGCTGTCCTTCACCTCTCCCGATGGTAAGTCCTATAGCCTCCGCGAAGACGGAGAACTAGCAACCGTCGTGGTACGTCCACGCGGCTGGCACCTGAGCGAAAAGAACATCGAAGTCAACGGTGAACGTGCCATCGGAGCCCTGGTCGATTTCGGTCTGCACTTCTTCCACAACGCAGCACTGCTGCATACCAACGGCGAAGGCCCGTTCTACTACCTGCCGAAGCTTGAGTCTTACCTCGAGGCGCGGCTGTGGAATGACATCTTTACCTTCGCCGAGGCTGAACTCGGCCTCGAGCACGGTATTGTGCGAGCGACTGTGTTGATCGAAACCATTCCGGCCGCTTTCCAGATGGACGAGATCTTGTACGAATTGCGCGATCACGCCGCCGGACTGAACGCTGGTCGCTGGGACTACCTGTTCTCGATTATCAAAACTTTCCGTGAAGCCGGCGAAAAATTCATTCTGCCCGACCGTGCCGATGTGTCGATGACCGCACCGATGATGCGCGCCTACACCGACCTACTGGTCAAAACCTGTCACCGCCGCGGCGCGTTTGCGATTGGCGGTATGGCAGCGTTCATCCCGAACCGTCGCGAGCCAGAAACCACAAAGAACGCCTTCGAGAAGGTGCATGCCGATAAGAAGCGTGAAGCAGAAGACGGCTTTGACGGCTCATGGGTCGCACACCCAGACCTCGTGGAAATCTGCGTTGAGGAATTCACCAAAGTCCTCGGCGATAAACCAAATCAGCTGGACCGGCAACGGGACGATGTCAATGTCACCGCTGAAGATCTGCTGGATGTGTCGTCCGCTCCAGGGCAGGTGACCGAGGCAGGAGTGCGTGACAACCTGTATGTCGCAGTGGCTTACATTGCGGCCTGGCTCGGTGGAAGCGGGGCTGTAGCAATCCACAACCTGATGGAAGACGCTGCAACCGCAGAAATTTCACGCTCCCAGATTTGGCAACAAATCGCCAATCAGGTCACCGCAGCAGACACCGGTGAAGTTATCACAGCAGAGCGAGTCGCGACCATCCTTGAAGAAGAGGTCGCCCGCCTGCGCGAGGAAGTCAACGACGATGAACGCTTCGAACGCTACTACCAACCGGCTGCTGACATCGTCAAGCAGATGACCTCCGGCCGCGAAGAAGATTTCGTTACCTTCCTCACCATTCCTGCCTACGAGGTGATCGACTAGTGACGCTAGATCAACGGCTCCTCGACCAAGTGGATCAGCAGCTCGCCCGCACAGATGAGCTGCTGTCCCAGCGGTACCCAGGTGATGACGGTCGGCGCCAAGCCGTCCACACGGTCTACACGCCGGCCGATCAGTTCACGCCTGACGTGGTCGCACGATGGGGCCAGCAAGCCCTTGAAGCGGTGCAGCAACAGGGCTCTATGATCGACGTGGTGACGCAGGTCCTTGATCAACGTGCTGACGATGCCCAATACGTCGAACGTCTGGCTGATCTTGTCGAACGCAAGCTCACCAATGAACCCATCGAAGATCTGCGCATCGATTTCGAAGACGGCTATGGGCGTCGATCAGATGCCGAAGAGGATCAGCACGCAATTCAGGCGGCGAAGGGTGTCGCTCAGAGTCTGCGTGACGGCATCGCTCCACCATTTATCGGGATTCGTTTCAAATGCATGGAATCCGATGTGCGAGCTCGCGGTCTGCGCACCTTAGATCTCTATCTTTCGACCCTCGTCGACGAAATAGGTTCGCTACCGGAATCAACCGTGTTGACGTTGCCGAAGGTAACGACGGTCGACCAGGTCAAGGCGATGAACGATGTCGCGTCCGCGCTGGAGTCTGGACTCGGGCTCGATGAGAGGCAACTGCGCTATGAAGTGCAGGTCGAAACACCGCAGCTTATCGTGGGGGCCGAGGGCCAAGCTGAGGTCTCCCGCGTGATCCATGCCGGAGAAGGGCGCATCACATCCCTACATTATGGGACCTATGATTACTCGGCTTCCTTAGGGATCGCCGCCGCCTACCAGGCGATGGACCACCCGGCTGCTGACTTTGCCAAAAACGTGATGCTCACGGCAGTCGCGGGCACCGGGGTACACCTATCCGACGGATCAACCAACATTCTGCCGCTGGGTAACCCACAGGAAGTCCGTGAGGCCTGGGGGCTGCATGCTCGCCTCGTGGCACGCCATCTTCGTCGTGGTATTTACCAGGGCTGGGATCTGCACGCAGCGCAGTTGCCAACGCGGTTCATCGCAACGTTTGATTTTTTCAACCGCTCGCTCGAGTCTGCGGTGGATCGGCTCGGACGATATGTTCGGGTCGAGTCGGGCTCGATCATGGATGAACCGGCAACGGCCAAAGCCTTGGCGCGCTATATTGTGCGAAGTACCTCGTGTGGCGCAGCCAACCCTGCAGAAATCCAACAGCGGCTTGGCATCAGCGAGGACGTATTGCTTACCCTGGCCGCCACCGGCTTGACACCCCAGATGTCGGCGAACAATTAGAACAGCTCAAGGAGAAACATTTTCATGACCGCATCGTATTATGCGCCCCACGGTGGCCATCCCCCACAAACCGACCTCCTGACGGATCGGGCGGTGGTTACCGAAGCATATACGGTCATACCGCGAGGGGTTTTACGAGACATCGTGACCTCAGTACTGCCAGAATGGGAAGGTACCCGATCATGGATACTGAACCGGCCAGTCAGTGGCGGAGCGACGACCTTTGCACAACTGCTGGTTGAAGTCGAACCTGGTGGCGGCTCGGATCACCCCGAACCACAACCGGAAGTCCAAGGACTCATTTTCCTCATGGAAGGAACCCTCGAGGTTACCTACCAGGGTGAAACGCATGAGCTCACACCGGGCGGTTTCGCCTATTTACCGGCTGGAGAGCAGTGGCGTATACGAGCTACCGGAGATGCGCCGGCGCGGTTCAACTGGATCCGCAAGCGCTACGAACCGCTCGCTGGCCATGTTCCCACCGCACAGTTTGGCAACGAGCAGGACCTAGAACCTTCCGGTATGCCTGGAACTAATAATGCTTGGCGTACAACACGGTTACTGGATCCTGATGATCTCGCATATGACATGCACGTCAACATCGTCACGTTCGAACCCGGCGCGGTCATTCCGTTTGCCGAAACGCATGTCATGGAACATGGGATTTACATCCTGGAAGGTAAAGCCGTCTACCGGTTGAATACCGACTGGGTAGAAGTTCAAGAGGGCGATTACTTCTCGCTGCGGGCGTTTTGTCCGCAAGCCTGCTATGCGGGCGGCCCTTCGAACTTCCGCTACCTGTTATACAAGGACGTAAACCGTCAGGTTATGCTCTAGAGCACGAAGGACTCTGCTAGCTGCATAGCACGATGATTTCACGGCACTGGGCTTCGGCGACCACTCATGGTCGCCGAAGCCCACGCTGTTTAAGGACGAATGAACCGTCCCTTCCCCTCTGAGTTCTCTACGTGCTTACCGCGCAGCCAAGTGGAGATCACTTTTCCAGTGAGTTCTCGCCCCTCATATGGGGTAATTGGGTTGCGGTGATACAGTGCGCCAGCGTCGACGGTCCATGTCGCCTTCGGATCAAAGATGACGAGATCAGCATCGTAACCAACCGCTATACGACCTTTGGAGGGTACGCGCGCGATCTCCGCTGGCGTGGACCCCATCCATGAGACGACTTGAGCCAACTCAAAACCGCGCTGCACTGCTTCGGTCCAGATGACCGACAGGCCTAATTGCAACGAAGAGATGCCGCCCCAGGCCGTGTCGAAATTGCCCTCCCCGTGCTCTTTGAGTTCAAGTGTCGACGGCGAGTGATCTGACACAATGATATCGATCGTGCCGTCTTGCAGGCCCTGCCACAGTCGATCCCGATTCTCAGCTTCACGGATGGGTGGTGCGCATTTGAAAGCAGTCTTGCCATCGCCGATTTCTTCGCTCAACAACGTCAGATAGTGCGGACACGTTTCCACGGTAAGGGGTAGTCCTTCAGCCTTTGCCCCTGCGATAAGTTCTAGACTGTCAGCGTCCGACAGGTGCAGAATATGGGCGCGGACGCCAGTGTCACGGACGCCCTCGATGATGGATCGGATTGCAGCTTTCTCGGCCTCTCGAGGTCGTGAAGCCAAGAAATCGATGTACTTGGGGCCGCCGCTGACGCCTCGACTACGGGTGTGTTCCAATGTATGCGCGTCTTCTGCATGGATGATCATCACACCGTCGAACGTCGCGATCTCTGCCATATGGGTCCGCATCTCCTCGGGTTCAAGATGTGGGAACTCATCAACGCCTGAATGCTCGAGGAAACATTTAAAACCGAAAACCCCTGCATCATGCAGCGGTTTCAGATCATGGATGTTATCGGGAATTGCGCCACCCCAGAACCCCGTATCAATATAGAGCTGCCCTTGTGCGGCCTGTTGTTTCTGCTGCAGGGCATCAACATTGACGGTCGAGGGTACGGAGTTCAGTGGCATGTCGATGAGGGTCGTGACGCCACCTGCTGCAGCGGCCTTGGTAGCGGTTTCGAACCCTTCCCACTCTGTGCGGCCCGGTTCGTTGACGTGCACGTGGGTATCGACCAGTCCGGGCATGAGGATCTGCTGTTCTGGCACTTCGATGACTTTGGAAGCGCCCAGACCAGCACCCAGCGGCTCAATCACCTCGATCTTCTCATCACGCACTGCAACTTCTAATGCTGCGATACGTCCTTGGAACAGAGCCTGGGGGGCTCGAAATACCACATCAAAATCGGGTTGCGTCATCCCGACCCTCACTTTCTAATTGCCCTAAGTTGTAACTAAAGTAGCACCAATCTGCTCACCAACAGACTCTAATAACAGCATGGCTTGGGACATTAATACCTTGGGGCCTGACATTAGAGGGGTCGCAAATGTCCCAGCCATCATTACTTATGATTTCAGATCGTGAAATTTATTTTTCGCTTCGTGAATCTCCTCATCGGATCATTGTGATCTATGTCAAACATTACTGAGATCTACTTGACAGCCCGTACGTGAACTGGCTTACTGTTATGGATACTCCTTGAAACCACAATTTCACGCTGTGAAAACTCATCTCACTCCCAGAGAATAGGGACGCCTTGAAATCTCGCTTACTAAAACCCGACTACGTCCGCAATCCGAACGCGCCAGAAAATGAGAAACTCCCGTTCGGCAAGACGGTGGCCTTTGGCTTACAACACATCCTGACGATGTACGGTGGCATCCTCGCGGTACCCCTCATCATCGGAAATGCAGCAGGCCTCTCCGCTGACCAAATCGCCACGCTCGTGACCGCGAGTTTATTTGTCGGTGGGCTCGCGACCGTGTTGCAGTCGGCAGGGCTACCGTTCTTAGGGTCTCGTCTCCCGCTCGTGCAGGGCGTCTCATTTGCTGCGGTCGCCACCATGCTTGCCATCCTGTCAGGCAACGGCTCCCTAACAGACGTCTTCGGCGCGATCATAGTTGCCAGCATTATCGGGTTTCTGATTGCCCCGTTCTTCGCCAAGATTATTCGGTTCTTTCCACCGGTCGTGACCGGTACGGTTATTACCGCCATCGGGCTAACACTGTTCCCCGTTGCTGCCAACTGGGCTATGGGTGGCAACGCAGAAGCTGAAGGTTACGGGTCAACGATGAATATTGGCTTGGCCGTGATGACCTTCGTCATTATTATGATTTTCTCGAAGGTCGGCGTTGCAGCACTGTCCCGGCTGTCGATCTTACTGGGCCTTTTTGTCGGGACGATCATCGCTTCCTTGCTCGGCCAGGCTGATTTCAGCCAGGTCGGATCCGGGTCGCCGATCTCGTTTCCGCTCATCTTCGAGTTTGGCCTACCCACCTTTGATCTTGCAGCCATTATTTCAATGGTGATCGTCATCTTGGTCATCAAGACCGAAACTACCGCAGACATTATCGCGGTGGGAGAGATCATTGGGAGCCCCGTCGACTCGCGGCGTATCGCCGATGGGCTCCGCGCAGATATGCTCTCGTCAGCCATCGCACCGGTTTTTGGTTCGTTCACGCAATCGGCTTTCGCACAAAACGTTGGGCTCGTCGCTCTATCGGGCGTGAAGTCGCGCTGGGTCGTAACCGCTGGCGGCGGCATCATGGTCGCTCTAGGACTCATCCCGTGGTTGGGCCAAATCGTGGCAGCCATCCCAATGCCGGTTCTCGGTGGTGCAGGCATCGTCTTGTTTGGCACAGTAGCCGCCTCGGGTATTCGGAACCTATCAACCGTTAAGTACGAAGGCAATATGAATCTCATCATTGTTGCCTCGGCGCTAGCCTTCGGCATGATCCCCGTGGTGCAACCAGAGTTCTACAGCGGCTTCCCTTCTTGGATAGAAACCATCTTCGAATCAGGTATCTCATCGGCTGCTATTGTGGCTGTCATTCTCAATATCGTCTTCAATGAGCTCAAGATCGGTAACTCCCCAGACCCCTCGGTATTTGCGGCCAAACCGATCAGATTTCTGACGAAAACCCAATTGGAAGACTTGGAAGACGGTGACGTCTTCATTGATGGCAAACTCGTGGACTGCGACGGCGAAGAGGTCCCCGTGGTACCCGATGAGAAGGTTGATGAAATCCGAGAGCGCATTGAACACGGTGAAGTCACCTCCACCCAAGAATTAGTGAAAGTCGTTCTCGAAGAGCAGCCGACAGCTTCGTCAGATAAAGATCAGAGCCCACCTCGTAAGTAAACAACCTTGAAGCCACAAGATCCCGGTCTTCAACTTACCGAAACCGGGATCTTGGCAGGCGGCGGTATCGCGGACGGGTAGCTTGTCGTTTCTCCAGAAAAATGCTCTAAAACTTTCAGGGCATGGTCTCAGTGTCTCAACCGAAACCATGCCCTGAACAGGTAGGTGTGCCCCTTTAGTCGTCGTAGGTGTAGAAACCCTTACCCGACTTGCGGCCTAGCTCGCCGCGCTCGACCATGTCGCGCATCAATTGTGGAGGCTCGAAGCGAGGTCCGAGTTTATCGGTCAGATACTCAGCGACGCCCAAGCGGACATCCAGCCCGACAATGTCGGTCAATGCCAGCGGGCCGATCGGGTGCTTATAGCCCAGGGTCATCGCGTTGTCGATGTCCTCGGCAGAAGCCACGCCTTCTTCGACCATCCGGATGGCTTCCAGTCCAAGGGCCACCCCGAGCCGCGACGAAGCGAATCCTGGAGCATCGTTGATGGTCACCGCAGTTTTGCCAATACCTTCAACCCACTGTGCTGCCAGGGCTTTGAGCTGGTCGGAGGTCTGTTCACCGATGATCACCTCGACGAGTTTCGACGCTGGCACCGGGTTGAAGAAGTGCAGACCGCAAAACTGCTGCGGACGTTGCAGCTGTTCTGCCAACCCGTTGACCGACATCGATGATGTGTTGGTCGCCAGGTAGGCATCGTCGCCCAAATGCGATTCGACGGCCTGTAGCGATGAGACTTTCAAGTCAAAGTCTTCGGGTACCGCTTCAATGACCAGACCGGCGGTGGCGAAGTCGCCGTGATCGGTCGTGACCGACAGGTTGGCGGCGAGCTCGTCTACGGTGCCGTCGACTTTGCCGCGCTCGACCGAGCCTGAGACGTCGCGCAGGATGCGGTCGCGGGCTGCGGTCGCTGATTCGGTATCGCGTTCTACGACAACGACCTGTGAGCCCGAGGTGAGAAACGCGTGGGCAATACCGGCGCCCATACGACCCCCGCCGAGCACGCCAACAGTTGATGGGAGGCTAGTGTCTGCCATGTTGCTCCTAAGAAATATGTGGTGGTGTACTTAGACGCGTTCGACCAGCATGGCCGAACCCTGACCGACACCGATACACATAGTAGCCAGACCACGGGATTGCTGCTCGGCTTCCATACGGGACAGCAGGGTGATCACGATGCGCGCACCCGAAGAGCCCAGTGGGTGGCCCAGGGCAATAGCCCCGCCCCAGGTGTTGACGATGTCAGGGTTCAGACCGAGACGACGAATCGATGCCAACGACTGGGTGGCAAAAGCTTCGTTGATTTCGGCCGCATCCAGATCATCCACGGACCAGCCGGCTTTGGCCAGCACCTTTTCGGTTGCTGAGACCGGCCCTAGACCCATGACTTCTGGGGCGAGCCCAGCCGACCCACCGGCAACAATGCGTGCCCGCGGGGTGAGGTTGTACTTATCGATGGCCGCCTGGGAGGCAACAACGATGGCTGATGCTCCGTCGTTGAGGCTCGAGGAGTTCCCGGCGGTGACGACGTCCCCCAGTCCGGTGACCGGACGCAGTTTCGCCAGTGATTCGACGGTGGTACCCGGACGCGGGCCCTCGTCTTGAGAGACAACGGTGACGTTGCCTTTGCGGTCTTTGATTTCTACTGGCACGATTTCGGCATCGAAGCAACCGGCTTCTTGGGCCGCGACCGCTTTGGCCTGGGAGTTCACCGCGAATTCGTCAGCTTCTTCGCGGGTGATGCCGTCGACGTTGGCGACTTCTTGGGCAGTTTCGGTCATCGAGTAGGTCATCTTGCCGTTACGCGACAGATCACCGTGTTCGAACCGGGGGTTGACGAAGCGCCAGCCCAGCGCAGAGTCAAACATTTGACCAGGCTGGCCGAATGCGCGAGTTGGTTTTTCTAAGACCCATGGAGCACGCGACATGGATTCGACACCGCCGGCGATGACGATGTCGGCATCTCCGGTGGCGACCATGCGTGATGCGGTTTCAATAGCGGACATCCCCGAGGCGCACAGCCGGTTGATGGTCATCGCGGGTACAGATTGGTCGCCGCCGGCCAAGAGCCATGCCATGCGTGCGACGTTGCGGTTTTCTTCGCCGGCACCGTTGGCGTTGCCCAGCAGGACTTCATCGACATCGGCCGGGTCGATCCCGGTGTCTTCGAGGACGGCTTTGATGGTCAGGGCTGCCATGTCATCTGGCCGAACTGAGCTCAGCGCGCCGCTGTGTCGGCCCACCGGAGTGCGCTTACCCGAGACTAAAAATGCTTCTGCTACCACGAGGCTCCTTGAAAGAACTAGGAAAAATGTTGATTGGGTGAGGTCTTGGCACACCACAAGCTGGCTGCCGTCCTAGGACAACAGCCAGCTTGTGATTTAAGGGATGTTGGAGGCGATCATCCCCGTACTATTTGGCCAGCAGTTCGCCGCTGAATTCTGGTTTGCGCTTTTCTTGGAATGCAGCGAACCCTTCCGCATAGTCAGCGGTTGCGCACAGCTTGCCCTGGGCAATGTTCTCTTGTTCGACCGATTCCCACAGCCCGATGCGCTGATCCCGGATTTGCGCCACGAGGTCACGTGAGGCCAGGAACGCTCCGGTTGCGCCCTGGGCCGCTTTGGCGACCTTGTCGCGGGTGAACTCCAGCAGCTCTTCTTTGGGTAGGGAGCGGGAGAAGAGTCCTTGTTGTACGGCTTCTTTGCCCGACATCAGATCGGCGGTGTAAATAAGATCGAGGGTGCGGTGGGCACCGAGTCGTTCAGTGAAGAGGGCGTGACCCCCTGAATCGAGTGTCGCGCCGAGGTTGGCAAATGGTGAGCCAATTTTAGCGTCATCGGCAACGTACACGACGTCGGTGGCGATGGCCAGGCCCAACCCGACACCCAGGCAGGCGCCTTGGACCGCGGCGAAGGTCGGGGCCGGGAAGTCGGCCATTTGTCGCAGGACCGGAGTAACAAGTTTGCCCAGGTATTCGTAGGCGTCATCGTCAGCGGGATCGACATTCGAGATGTCTCGGCCGGCGCAGAAGCCACGGCCTTCGCCGCGCAATAACAGGGCACGGACACCGGCATCTGCCGCTTCGGTGTAGGCCTTGGAGAGATCGCTGATTGCGGCCTCATCCAGTGCGTTCATCTTCTGCGGCGCGTTGAGCGTGACTTCGGCAATATTGTTGTCAATGTTCAGTTCAATCATGGCGGTCCTAAGCATCGTAGTCGACGGTGAGCTTCTCGGATGTCGGGCGAGTCTGACAGGTCAGTACATAGCCGGCTTCAACTTCATCGGCTTCCAGCGCGTAGTTTTCATCCATCTCGAACGTACCGGTCACGACCTTGGCGCGACAGGTGCCACACACACCACCGGCACACGCAAATGGCGTATCGGGACGGACCCGTAGTGCCGCGTTGAGCACAGATTCGTTGGCGGCCACGGGGGTTTCGACGGAGGATGACAGCCCATCCAGGGAGAACTCGATCGTGCGGTTTTCGCCTTTGGGGTCCACGGCAACGGGACGTCCGCGGTGGCCCCGTGGTTCGGTTGGGTCACCGGTGGTGAACAGCTCGTACCGGACGGCGTCTTCTTGCACGCCGCGCTCTTTGAGCTTATCGCGGGTCATCTGAACCAGTTCGAAGGGCCCGCACAGGAACCATTCGACGGTGTTTTCGACCGGAATGATGTTAGCGAACAGCTCATCGAGTTTCTCTTCGTCAATCCGTCCTGACATGAGCGGCGAGATCCGCTGCTCACGGGACAGCACGTGGTGAATCGACAAGCGCGTGGGGTATTTGTCTTTCAGGTCGCCGAGTTCTTCGGCGAACATCACGTCCATGGCCGACCGGTTGGCATAGACCAGATCAAACGTGGCGTCCTCGGTGGACTTCAACAGGGTTGAAACGATCGACATGATCGGGGTGATCCCAGATCCGGCAGCTATGGCCACGAAGTGCCCACCCTGCCTCGCGTGCTCTTCGGCAATCGCCTCTGGGTCGTTTAGCGCGGTGCTGTGCATCTTCGAGGTGAAGGAACCCTGCGGGTTCATCACGTTGATGGTGTCACCAACTGCCAGCTCTTCGTGTGCCCAGGTGGAGAACAGGCCGCCAAAGTCTTTCTTGATGGCAACCCGGATTTCACCAGGAACGGGCTCGGCACAAATCGAATACGAGCGGCGGACTTCCTCGCCGTCGATGGTGGCACGCAAGGCCACGTACTGGCCGGGCACATAGTTGTAGTCATCTTGAAGCTCTTCGGGAATTTCGAAGGCCACCTCGATGGCTTCATCGGTCAGTTGGCGAATCTCCGACACGTTTAAGGCGTTAAACCGTGCGCGCTTCCGTGCGGGTGCCTTCAAGGTTTCAGTCATGAAGTGAGTTCCTTAATGGACTTTGAAGTAGTCAAACGGTTCGAGGCAGTCGTTGCAGGTATATAACGCCTTGCACGCGGTGGAACCGAATCGGGTGATTTCACGAGTACTCAGGGAATGGCACTGGGGGCATTTGACCGCCATCGGCACGATCACCGGACCGCTATTCACAGCGGATTTACCGGTGGGCGGCGCGATGCCGTATTCTTCCAGTTTGCGTTTGCCCTCGTCGGACATCCAGTCGGTGGTCCAAGCTGGTGTCAGAACGAGTTTCACTTCAGCGTCTTCGTACCCAGCGTTTTCAAGCGCCGCGGTAACGTCGGCTGAAATCGTACCCATGGCGGGGCAACCAGAGTAGGTCGGAGTAATCGTGACCACTGGTTTGCCGTCGGCCAGTTCAACACCACGCAGGATGCCGAGATCTTCAATGGTCAACACCGGGACTTCTGGGTCCGGTACCACCTTGACGACATCCCACAATTCTTGGGTTGTTGGGTCTACGGGTCGAAGCTCTGCTGAAATAGTCATTACCACTTAGCTCCTGGGAATTGACGAGCAAGTACTTGCATCTCGGTCAAAATATGATCGCGATGCTCTGAGTACCTGCCGGTACGGTTACCCCCAAATGCAGCGCGTACATCTGGGAGCTCTAGGGTTGCTTGTTCAATGATCGGGGCGATGCGCTGATCGAAGGCCTCGCGCAGGCTGGAGGGCAACACGGCGATGCCGCGTTCCGACAGATCGCGCAGCAGATCATCGTCCTGGAACAGTTCCTCGACATATGGCCACATGTAGAACAGGCCTTCTTGCATCCGGCGATGCGATTCTTCGGTGCCATCGCCTAAACGCAGGGTCCACTGGGCCGCGTGGTCCAGGTGGTACATCACTTCTTTGAACGCCTTGGCTGCCACAGCCGCCAGGGTTTCGTCCTTGGAGTTAGATAGCCGCGAGAATAGTTCGTACTGGTAGCACGCGAAGATCAGCTGACGAGCGATGGTCTGACCGAAATCGCCGTTGGGTTGTTCAACTAAACGGACCGAGCGGAACTCGGGGGCATCGCGGAAGTAGGCCAGATCGTCTTCGGTCTTATCCCAGGCTGTGCCTGCATACGACAAGAGGAAGCGTGCGTGGCCCAATTGGTCTTGGGCGATATTCGCCAGGGCAACGTCTTCTTCCATCTCTGGGGCGCGAGAGATCCAGTGCCCCAGTCGCTGTGCGAGCATCAGGGCGTCGTCGCCCAGATACAGTGCATAGGTCGCGACATCTTCATCGGCCTTGACATCGGCTTCGATGATGTCTTCTGGAGTGATCGCCTCGCCGGCGGAGATGCGAGTTGCGGAATCTGCTGAAGCGAAACTCATAGGTGCTTCACTCCTTCGGATTTGGTGTAGTAGGTCGCGTGACGAAAGGCTTTGCCCTTGGAAGATTCAAAGAACCCACCCTTGGAATCTGGGTCGGAGCTGGAGATGCAGTCAGCTGGGACGACCCACACGGAGGTACCTTCGTTGCGCCGGGTGTAGAGATCGCGTGCGTTGCGCAGTGCCATCGTGTCATCCGGGGCATGTAGCGAGCCGGCGTGGACGTGGGATAGCCCGCGAGATGAGCGGACGAATACTTCGTACAGCGGCCAGGAGGCATCAACGTTTTGTTCTGACATGTTTCTAGGCTCCAATCAGGTGACGATCAGCAGCGTCTTGGTTACGACGAGCTTGTTTTTCTGCGTATGCGGCGGCTGCTTCACGCACCCACGCACCATTTTCATGGGCTTCGCGACGGTGCTGAAGGCGCTGGACGTTACAAGGGCCGTTGCCCTTGATGACGGACATGAATTCATCCCAGTCCAGCTCGCCGAAGTCGTAGTGACCGCGTTCTTCGTTCCACTTCAGGTCCGGATCCGGCAGGGTCAGACCCAGTGCCTCGGCCTGTGGCACGATCATGTCGACGAAACGCTGGCGCAGTTCATCATTCGAGTGACGCTTGATGTTCCAGGCCATGGATTGCTTGGAGTTCGGTGAGTCATCATCTGGTGGACCAAACATCTGCAGTGCTGGACCGTAGAACCGGTTGACCGCATCCTGGGCCATCGCTTTTTGTTCTGGGGTCCCGTTGGACAGTTCGTACAGGATTTCCCAGCCTTGGCGCTGGTGGAAGGATTCTTCTTTACAGACGCGAACCATCGCACGTCCGTACGGCGCATAAGAGGCACGGCACAGCGGGACCTGGTTCTGAATGGCGGCACCATCAACGAGCCAACCGATCGCGCCTACATCGGCCCAGGTAAGGGTCGGGTAGTTGAAGATCGAGGAGTATTTGGCTTTGCCATCGAGCAGGTCCTGGACCATCTTGTCACGCGAGGTGCCAAGGGTCTCGGCTGCTGAGTACAGGTATAGACCGTGGCCGGCCTCGTCCTGGACTTTAGCCATGAGAATCATCTTGCGCTTCAGCGATGGAGCGCGCGTGATCCAGTTAGCCTCTGGCTGCATGCCGATGATCTCGGAGTGCGCGTGCTGGGAGATCTGCCGGACGAGGGTTTTGCGGTACCCCTCTGGCATCCAGTCGCGGGGCTCGATTCGAGAGTCCTCGGCGATAATCTGGTCGAACCGTTCCTGGCCTGCCCGCTCATCGTCTAAATGAGAGACATCGGAGTGTATAGACGTTGTAGACATATGTGACACCTCGCGACGGATAGTTAGTGAAAGTCTTTCGGAACTGCGGCTTACGCCTGAATTACCGAACGTTCAGTCAGTATAGAACAGAAGAGTGAGGTGCGCAACTCACGAAGCGGCTCATAGGGCAGCGCATGGTCTCGCTGCGCGCGCCACGCGACTAGCTCAGCGACACCTCCTCCAACAGTCCACTTGACACCGGATTTGACGCACATCACACTGATGATTACCGTATGAATGGTCAGTAGATAATTATATAGCTCACATCCGGAGAATTCTATGTCACAGGCATTGGGCACCAACGGTGCATCCCCTGGCACGACCGCAGGGATCCAGCAGGGTCACTTCGGTCCGCACGACCATCCCCGGTGGGGATTTGATAGAGCTTCCGAATGGTTGGGCGTGACCGTCACGGAATACGCACCGGGTTATGCCAAAGGGCAGATGCAGGTGCGCGAAGAGATGCTCAATGGTTTTGAGATCGCCCACGGTGGCATGATCTTTGCCTTTGCCGACACGATCTTCGCTTGGACGTGCAATAATCCCGACGGCGATGGCTCAACCATCACCGTGGCTCAGGGAGTCGATGTGAACTTCCTGTCGTCCCCAACAGTTGGCACTGTGCTGACTGCGGTTGGCACGACTCGGGCCGCTACGGGACGCTCAGGCCTGTGTGACATCACTGTCTATGACGATAAAGAAAATGTAGTCGCCGAATTCCGAGGTCGGTACCGGACAATCCCGAACCCGCACCAATAGCACCCCATCAGCGATACACAGAAACGTAAAGGACACACCATGACGACCAACAGCGTTGTACCCCCAGCGAACGAAGTTCCACAGCCATGGACACCACCTGCTCCACCAGCTGACCGGAGTCAACTCGATTCCGAAGAACTTTACAGTCGTACTGAAATCGAAGCCCTGCAATATGAACGCCTGCGCTGGACCCTGCATCACGCATACAACAACGTGCCGGCCTATAAAGAGCTCTACGACAACCATGGCGTGCACCCAAACGATTTCAAGTCGCTAGAGGATCTGAACCTCTTCCCGTACATCGACAAAGAATTCTTACGCGAAAACTATCCATTCAAGGCACTGGCGGTGCCGATGGAAGACATTCGTCGTATTCACGCGTCTTCCGGTACCACGGGCCAGCCGACCGTCGTTGCCTACACTGAAAACGACATCGAGCTGTGGGCCTCTCTGGTCGCTCGTTCAATGCGCGCGTCCGGTGTCAAACCCGGCTGGAAAGTCCATAACGCGTACGGCTATGGACTGTTCACCGGTGGGCTTGGCGCACACTACGGTGCAGAGCGCCTCGGCTGCCCCGTTATCCCGATGTCCGGTGGTCAGACCGAGAAACAGGTGCAGATGATCATGGACTTCGAACCCGAGGTCATCATGTGCACCCCGACCTACCTGTTGACCCTGGCCGATGGATTCCATAAGGCCGGTATCGATCCGAAAACGACTTCGCTGAAGGTTGCGGTCCTGGGCGCTGAGCCATGGACCGAGGGGATGCGTCAGGAAATCGAAAGCATTTTCGATCTGAAAGCCTGCGACATCTACGGTTTGTCCGAACTGATGGGCCCCGGCCTGGCCGGTGAAGCCGTTGACACCCAAGATGGCTGCCACATTTGGGAAGACCACTTCCGCCCCGAAATCATCAACCCGATCACAGGCGACGTCTTGGAAGATGGCGAATCCGGCGAACTGGTGCTGACCACGTTGACCCGTGAAGCACTGCCGATCATCCGGTTCCGCACCCACGACCTGACCAGCCTGTCCCCCGGCACCGCACGTCCGGGCCACCGTCGACTCAACCGGATCACCGGTCGCTCCGATGACATGATCATCCTGCGCGGGGTCAACGTGTTCCCGACCCAGATCGAAGAGCTTGCGTTGGAGATCGAAACACTGTCGCCGCACTTCACGCTGGAAATCACACGTCCGAATCGGATGGACGAGATGACCATCAAGATTGAGCGTCGCGAAAACGCCAGCCGTGAAGCCGCCGAACTCGGCGGCAAACAGCTATTGGCGCAGATTAAGACTCGCATTGGCTGCTCTTGCAAGATCGAAATAGCCGAGCCAAATACGTTGGCGCGCTCTTCCGGGAAGCTCCGTCGCATCTACGATCTGCGCGAGCTCAACTAACGAAACCTACGTGCCTGCCGTGGAGAGCCAAGCATTGGCCCTCCACGGCAGGCAACGTACGATAATGATTGACTTTCTGATCGCCGCTGCATCACCCTGGCTTTCACTCAAGGAGCTTGAATGACCACTACACCCACTCCGACCCAAGCGACCCGTCGTGGCCGCCCCGGATACGATCGCCAAACCCTGGTGGATCTTTGTGTGAAGGTCTTCAACCGCCACGGGTACGAAGCCACCAGCATGGGCATGCTCGCCACGGAGCTGGGTATCTCCAAGTCGGCGATCTATCACCACGTCAAGACCAAAGAAGAAATTCTTCAAAGTGCACTCGATGATGCGCTTGATGGACTCGAAGCTGTGACAGAACAGGCGGAGCATACCGCCGGCCCCGCTCGGGACAAGATCGAAGCGCTCATCAAGGGTGCGGTTAAAGTCCTAGTCAACAGGCAGCATTCCGTCACCCTGCTATTGCGACTCCGCGGCAACTCCGAGGTTGAAACGAAAGCCCTCTTACGTCGTCGTGACCTGACGACGCGGCTGGCAAGCCTCATCGCTGATGCCCAGGCTGAAGGATCCGTTCGAGAAACCACCAGCCCTAAAGTACTGGCCCGTCTCATCTACGGAACCGTCAACTCGCTGGTTGATTGGTACTCACCAGAAAAATCCGCTGGCGCAGAGCAAACCGGAGATGTTTTAGTCGACCTGATTTTTCAAGGCATCGAACAAGACTAGCCACCACGCGGTGGCAGCGAACCGGTCGGGGTAGATCGTGAGTGACCCACGTCCTGCTGTTTCTGCCTCCGTTATGCCGTGATGAACTCGGTAGAGTCCCGACCCAGGGCGGCCGGTGGGGCATTCTCAGTGATGTGAACGCGCAACGTTTTGGCGAATGCGTCTGCATCTCCCGTGCGGAGATACTCGGTGAGTTGCACGTGTTCGGCGATGATTTCGGCGCCACGATTCAGTAGTCGGTCGCCGGCGGCAAAAAGTACGAAACGGTGTCGGTCGGACAACTGTGCGTAGAGTTCCAGCAGCACCGTGTTACCGCCAGCCTCCACGAAGCCCCGGTGAAACTCGAGGGTGAGGTCGATGAAGCCGCGAAGGTCGCCACGGGTGAGTGCTTCGCGCTGTTCTGCGATGGAGCGATCGAGACGATCGGCCAGCCGGTGGCGCAACTGCGTGGATGCTCGGTCCACCGCCGTGGTTTCCAGAAGGACGCGGGCCTCGGCAAGCTCTGCGATCGTGCGCTCACTCATGCCCTGGACCAGGGCTCCGCGCTTAGGATAGATAACGATCCACCCCTCATCCTGGAGCCGAGCAAGGGCAACACGGATGGGTGTCCGGCTGACCCCGAGGTCGGTCGCCAACGCATTCTCACCGAGCATCGTGCCGGGAAGATGGGTGCCGTCGAGGATCCGCTCGCGAATCACCTGATAAGCACGCTCAGCAGCGCTAGTGCTATTACCTGTCTTCGCCATGTGCGTGACCTCCTCGGTGCTGTTTTCTCCAGATCGGGCAGAGTAGTCCCTCAACCCGTCTTCTCGCCTCCCATTATGATCGGAGCCCGGCGTTTAGCGCACTTGTGACTGCTCGAGGCCAGCGTCTTCTTTCTCACCGGTGGGCTGTGCTCTTCCGGGCCAGCGCATCAGTGGAATCGCTTTCACGGAGAAAGCCAGGGTGATGAGCAGGACCCCGGTTGCCATGAGGTTGATCCCCAGGAAGCCGCTTGTCTCCAGTACGGTCCCAGCCATCGCTGCCATCAACGCCCCACCGAGGTTCATTGCCGAATCCGACGCGCCCTGCAGTGGAATCTTCGCGTGACTGGGCACCGATGACGTCAACAGCGCCGAACCGCCGATGAGGAACATCGACCATCCCACTCCGAGCAGCAACAATGCAACACTCAACAGGACCATTGATGATACCGGTGCCAGGGCGTCGATGACGCCGAGTGTGATCGTGAGAATAAAGACCCCAGTACCGGCCGCGATCACCGTACCCGGCCCCCAGCGGTCAGCCATCCACCCGAAGACCGGCGACAGCGCGTACATCCCGGCGATGTGAATACTGACCACGATGCCGATCGCGCCGAGGGAGAACTCCTGATGGTCCATATGGACCGGCGTCATCACCATGACGTTGGTCATCATCATCTGCCCGGTGATTACCGTGACTATGGCAAACAACGGAACCGGCCGCGCCAACGCAAAGCGCAGCGCCGCACCGAGCTTCAGCGTCGCCGGTGCAGCTGTGCCGGCGGGCTGAGTATTGCTTGCTGTGTCTTGTTCCACTCCGCGGGCTAGGGTTGATGCTGACAGGGTGGCCAAGGCGAACGCTGTCATCGAGATCAGGTAGGGTCCAGCCAGGCCATTCATTCCCAGCGCATCGCCGAGGCGCGCACCAGGTTCGGTGAAGCTAGGGCCCAGCACCGAGCCGATCGTGGTCGCCCACACCACCAGCGACATCGCTCGTCCAGCCGCTGCCGGATCAGCCAGATCAACGGCGGCGTACCGAGCCTGCAAACCCGCAGCTGTAGATGATCCGCACATCATCATGCCCAGCATGAATAACGGCAGGAATTGCACCGCCACGCCCAGCAACACCACCCCGGCACCGAGCGTGCCGATCCCGAACCCGAGAGTAAGCGCCGTCCGCCGACCGCGCCGACCTGCTAATGCCGCCAACGGGTAGGCGACGAGACCGGCCCCGAGAATCACACTCATCTGCGCGAAACCCGCCATCGCGGTGCGTCCTGAAATTTCCTCGGCCAGTAGGCCGCCGACGGCATAGCCCGATGCGATCCCAGCACCGGAAAACAACTGGGCAATAATCAGCTTCGCCTGCGCCCGTGTACGCGTCTTCATCAACGCCCTACCTTCTCTCTGACCCGCTTGGCTGAGCGGCGATCATCGCTCGCACGCCCTGCCACTGTTATAGCTGGGATCCATCTTGGATACAAGAAGGCTAGCCGCTACTTACCGGGCTCGTACTATTGAGGCGGCGCGGAGTGCTTCAGCGATGTTGATGTCCACGTTGAAGCGTTGTCCCAGAGAGTCTCGTTCTGAAGGGCGGTGGCGTTGGACGGCTCCGCGGCGGAGTTCAGGTAGTACCGCCGGGAGTCGTTATTTATTGCAGCCAGCCTTGGCTAGGCAGTCAACCTCTGCCCCTCAACGGGAACTCGGCGTTGACCACCTAGCGTGGGTAGAGGTCAAAAACACCCCGGTGTGGCCGGGCTCCACCCGACCTGCGGTGTCAAGATTCCCTTATTGCTGTACAGCTGACTTACTCAGGGCTGGTTGTTCCGCGTGAGAAATGAGGGACTGGAAAATTAGACGACGGTGTTCCTCATTGGCTGAGGCTTCTTCGGGGTGCCACTGCAGTCCGATAACCCATGCTTTGTCTTCGTGCTCTATCGCTTCGATACTGTTGTCATGCGCGTATGCGGTCACGGTTAATCCCGAACCGGGCTGGTCAACGGTCTGGTGATGGGCACTTCGAACACCGATGGTTCCAGCGCCTCCTAGGATTTGCGCGATCTGAGAGTCGGGCACAAGTTCTACTTTTTCGTCCATGAACCCCATGTCGCCGTCCCCAAGATCTTGGCGATGTCCTTCGATATGCTCAACTAAGGTGCCGCCTTGGGAAACGTTGAGCAACTGGGATCCGCGGCAAATGCCGAGTACCGGCTTGTCTTCTGCCACCGCACGACCAACGGAATCCAGGCAGAACTTATCGGCTTTTGCATCGATCCATGGCATCTCGGTGGACAGGTCGACGTCGGAATAAAAACCCGGGTGAACATCAGGGCCGCCCATATATACGAACGCATCGACCTGGTCATGCCAGGTGGTTCCACGCTCTTGGAGTGTGGGCGCAGAGCTGTCGATGACTAATGGCCTGCCGCCTTGGTCCCGAATGGTGGTGACAGCCTGCATCGTAAGGTCGTGGATAGCTTGTGCCGACCAGTTACTTAATTTAGGTGTCCACAAGGAAACAACGACGGCGATGACCGGGCGGCCATCCTTTTCGAAGTCCTGTTCCTGTTGAAAGTAACGAACCGAAAAGCCTGGGTGTTGCTGAGTCAATATGTCCTCCTTATGGTTCACTGTGCTCGGCACTGAAAAGATGTAGGAATAGGTGCAGTTCAAGTGGGTCTTTCTGCACTAGTGGAACACTGCGCTCCGCAAGATAATTCCTGATCTTCCGCGCTCACTTTTGCAGTTTTCTCCGCTCTTATAAATCCGGCTGAACACAGCCAGTATTCGGCGGGACGAAGCGTTGCTCGGGCGTGCATCTGCCCGACATCTGGCGTGCCTTGGTAAGCGCGTCCACCGTTTACGTGCTCTTCAGTCGTGTGTGAGAGTTAAGAACAGCGTCAAGCTAATACTCGATTTTACAGCTCGTTTCGGAGGGCAGTCACGTGACGTTTTCCATTTGTGCGTATGACCCTGCCACAGGGCAGCTGGGTGTTGGGGCCATTACAGCGCTGCCCGGGGTTGGCAAACTCGTTTCTCATGCACAAAGCGGGGTGGGCGCAGCGGCTACGCAGGCCACGCTGAATCCCTACCTGGCACTGGACGGTCTGGCCCTGATGGCCGGAGGTAGCAATGCTCAGGCGTCGCTCGAAGAAGTCATCCGCCGCGACGATGGTCGGGAATATCGCCAGCTTGGCATCATCGATGCACAAGGCAATACAGCCGCTTGGACCGGGTCCAAAACTCCTGAATGGTCGGGGCATTTGCAGCGTGGCAACGCGGTCGCGCAAGGAAACCGACTTGTCGGAGCAGAAACACTCGAGGCCACGATGGATGCCTTCGATGAGCACGAGAACCTCGAGTTGGCCTATAGGATCCTGCGCGCTCTGCAAGCCGGCGAAGCGACAGGCGCGGATCGGCACGGTTCGGTCTCCGGTGCGATCTATGTGGTCGACACCGAACAGTACCCACTGTGGGACGTGCGCGTCGATGATGCCACTGATCCCGCCGCAGCGTTGGACGCGCTCGTGGAAACGTTTGCCGAAGACTTGATTCCGCAGGTCCGAAAACTACCCACGCGAAATGACTACGTGGGGGAACAAACACGAGAGGCAATGGCCGAAGACTCTGCTGGCTAATCAGCTAGACGATGGCGAGGCTTCTGCCAGGATATGAAAATAATCATCTCCCAAAATAAAAGCAGGAGAACTCTGTTTGCGCCTCTTCGGCCGGTGTTAGGGTAAATCACCCATAAAGCACTAAGCGACCCAGCGGATTGCAGAACACGAACATTCCGCTGCTGATGAGCATAGGAGGGACTTATGGTGTGTGCTATTGCAGGTGAACTCGCGTTTCGAGGAGCCCGAGCAGAAACAGGCGCAGTACAGAAAATGGCCAACGCCCTGGGGACGGCTAACGACAACCGCATCTGGAATAACGGGTGGGTAGCATTCGATCAGATACCACTTGGCAACACCGGTGCTTCCGCAAGCTCGCAGCCCACCTACGATGCAGAACAAGAACTCGCGGTAGTCTTCGATGGGCATCTAACCAACCGTGACGAACTGTACTCCGAACTCGCCAAAGATCACCGGTTCCGCGCCGGCACAGATGCCGAGGTAATCCTTGCAGCGTATAGCAAGTGGGGCGAAAGTTTCATCGAGCGGTTACACGGCGAATTCGCCATAGCTCTTGCAGATTTGCGACGCCATCGACTGCTGTTAGGCCGTGATCGGTTGGGCGTCAAACCATTATATGTAGCGCATCTCAACGGGCGGTTACGCTTCGCGTCGACATTGCCCGGGCTGGTGGCCAGCGGCGGAATTGATACGTCGGTCGATAGGATCGGGCTGCATCACTATATGAGCTGGCATTCCATTGTGCCCGCGCCACGTAGCATCCTCACTGGGGTCACCAAGCTGCCACCGGCCACCATGCACATCATCGACTCCGATGGCCAGCTATCCGAGCGCGTGTATTGGCAGCCTGACTATTCGCGCAACCACGTCTATGCGAATTGGGATGAGCAAGACTGGCAGGAAGCTATCTGTAATGCGCTGCAAGTTGCAGTACAACGTCGTCTCGATGACGACACGGGGGTGCTCTTATCCGGGGGCCTGGATTCCAGCCTGCTGGTGGCATTGATGGCAGAGGCCGGCCAGCGCGATATACCCACCTTCAGTGTCGGTTTCGACTCCAACGGCCAACAAGCAGGCAATGAATTCGAATACTCGGATCGGATAGCCGAGGAATTCCAGACGGATCATCACACCCTGCACATTGGATCGGAAGAATTTGCTGGGGCGGTCGGTGACGCTGTGGCCGCCATGATGGAGCCGATGGCCAGCCATGATGTCCCGGCCTTTTATCTGCACTCTCAAGCGGTCGTGAAACACTCCAACGCGGTGCAATCTGGCCAGGGTGCCGATGAGCTCTTCGCCGGATACCGGTATCACCAAGTCGCTGAATCGGTACCTCGAGAGTCAGCGTTGGCGGTGTTCGAAGAAGCGTTTGTGGATCATACCCAGCACGAACTGGCACAGATCCTGAACCCAACCTGGTTGACGTCTACGGATGTGAGCCACGAACGACTTGCTGACAAGCTCAGCGCTCCGGGGGCCGAAACTGCGATAGATGCAGTGCTCCGGCTCGAAACGCAACTGCTCATGGCAGACGATCCAGTCAAACGCGTCAGTAACATGTCGTCGATTGCCGGGCTTGAAGCCCGCGTGCCGTTTCTTGATCACGAACTGGTCGAGCTGGTTGCGGCGTGTCCCATCGAACTGAAAACTGCCCAAGGCGGCAAAGGCATCCTGAAAGATATCGGCCGGAAGCTCTTACCGTCGGAGGTCATCGACCGGCCGAAAGGATACTTCCCCGTTCCAGCATTGGGGCACCTGCAAGACCCAATCCTCACAGACATCCGCGAGGCGCTGCACGCCCCGGAAGCTCAGGAGCGAGACCTGTTTCGCCGCGACTACATCAACGCTCTGCTGGACAACCCCAACGACCAATACGTGCCCACGGGTGGCAACACCTTATGGAAGCTAGGGCTGTTAGAACTTTGGCTCCAAAGCCACAATGTTGGGTAGTCCGGCTATCCAAAGAATTCAAGATATATGAAGGGACGCGATATGCGGAAATTCGGAGTCGAAGAAGAATTACTGCTGGTAGATGCAACTTCTCTGAATCCCCTGCCTGCAGGAGAATTGATCGTCGCCAGGAACGGGCGGGAAACCCCCACGGGGCACAAGCTCACCACGGAATTTAAACAAGAACAGCTGGAAGTGGTTTCTCCGCCGCAACTTACCCTTGCTGAGCAGCTCGAGACGATCCGCACGGGGCGTGCGCTGGCCGAAGCCGCAGCCGCGGAGTCCGGCGGGCGGGTCGCCGCGATGCCCACTGCTCCGGCAACAGACAGCCCGCGCCGGACGCCCGGCCCACGAAACCACAAAATGGCACAGCGGTTTGGGCTCACCGCAGCTGAACAGCTCACCAATGGTTTTCATATCCACATTGATATCGATTCTTGGGATGAGGGCGTAGTCGCACTAGACCGCATCCGGGTGTGGTTGCCCTTGTTACTAGCACTGAGCAGCAACTCGCCCTTCTGGAACGGCGTCGATACCGGTTTCGCATCCTACCGGTACCAGGCCTGGTCACGCTGGCCAACCGCAGGCCCCACGGAAATCTTCCATACCGCTGCCGCATACGAAGCACATCGCCAAGCGATCTTGGACACGAAAGTTCCCCTGGATGCGGGCATGCTCTACTTTGATGCTCGCCTGTGCGACCATCAACCTACCCTCGAGGTTCGTGTGGCTGATGTCTGTCTCAAGGCTGAGCACGCGGCCGTTGTCGCTGCCCTGGCCAGAGCACTCGTGGAAACGGCGATCCGCAAAGGCGACGAGGAGCCTGCTGGTGTATCGGCCAACCTTCTTCGAATTTGGTCTTGGAAGGCGAGTCGCTACGGGGTGGAAGCAGAGTTGATCAATCCATTCACTGGGACACCAATTGCCGCACGCGATGCGATAGCGCAGCTGCTGGATGAACTTGCACCAGTCCTGAGCGAATACGATGAAGAAGAGACCGTGCAGACCGTGGTGGCAGAAATCTTGCAGGGCGGTTCTGGGACCGGAATACAGCGAGAAGCGTATCAACACCACAACAACATGTATGACGTCATGGATGCTGTTGTGCACGCCACCCATGACCACCACGATTCCCAACGGGTAGGTATCGGACCGAGCTAGTAAGAAAAGCCACCTTGCTATTGGGCACCTCACACCGTGTGCCCCAATAGCTTGATTCGTTGGTTAGGCGGAGGGCTCGCGGTACTGTTGTACCTGACCTTTTCCAGCTAAACACAGCGAATGAAGACTTTCACTGCGCAAAAAAGTGGGCGCATTACAAGGAGACCCGGTGTCCAACAATTCCATCATGACGACGTATGTAACGCCCTCACCCGGGCAGAAAGTCCAAGCGGACCTTGCCCGATCATGGCTGCTCGTCAATGCCACCCGGCCTGAAAGCTTTCAGGAGGCGGAGGACTCTGCAGCCGACGTCGTCGTGCTGGATATCGAAGACGCTGTGGCGCCCAAAGATAAAGAGCGTGCGCTGAAACATGTCACTGAATGGTTCGCGGCAGGTCACACCGGTTGGGTACGCATCAATGCGTATGGCAGCCAGTGGTGGGAACACGACGTCAGCGAGTTAGCACAATACATCACCCATCAACTCGATGGCCCGCACCATAACGGTGGGCTGCTAGGCGTGATGCTCGCGATGGTCGAATCCACCGACCACGTCAATGAGACCGCCGCGCGCCTGCCGGGCGTGCCCATTGTTGCGCTCGTAGAAACCGCCCGCGGCCTGCAACGTATCAACTCGATTGCTGCCGCTCGCGGCACCTTCCGGCTGGCCTTTGGGACCGGAGACTTCCGCCGCGACACCGGCTTTGGCGGGTCAGCCCGCGCGCTGGCCTATCCTCGCAGTCAATTCACCATTGCCTCAAAGGCCGCGATGTTGCCTTCGCCAATTGATGGGCCCACGCAAGGCACGATCAGTAAGAAACTGATTCAGGGTGCTTCCATTGCCTCAGAATTCGGATTTACCGGCAAGCTGTGCTTATTGCCAGAACAGACCGCAACCATTAATGCCGGTCTGAGCCCGTCGCAAGAAGAACTCACCTGGGCCCATGACTTCTTGGCCGAGTTCGAAGAGGCCGGCGGTCAAATTCGTGACGGCTCAGACCTGCCACGATTGGCGCGGTCAAATAGCATTATTGAACTCGCCGAAGCACTCGGGATTGAGTGGCGTCGTCCGGGGTCATCAAGTGATTACTCCCCGAACGACACCTACTACTACTAATTACTCACTGCTCGGTAAGGCGTCTTCAGGGTCCGTTTCGGCGGATTTGTTGAACGCATCCTGGCGGGCATAATCGTGGACGTCTTGCAGGATCTTGTACTGCCGGAGTGCATCGTCTGCCAGTTCTTCGAAGACCCCTTGTGGCACACCCAGGGCCTCGGAAATCGGCATCAGGGAGCGCCAGCCGTGCAGCTTTCCAGTCACCGCTGACATCATCAACTCGGTTTCTAAGACCAAGACCGATGGCGTGATTTTGACACCCTGCGGGAAGAAGGACTTGATCCGGGCTAGCCGCTCACCGACCCACAGGGCGGGTGCGGTGACCCCGGGACGTGGGAACCCTTGGGCTTGGATGAGTTCTTCCAGGTAGTGATGCTCGACGCGGATCTCTTCGGCCACCGTGGCGATATCCCCGTATTTCGGGGTCTCCATGAACGCTTCGGCAAGCTTCTGAATGCGGTTTAGCCCTGCGGTGGCGCCGGCGAGGTGATCCGACATGTACTGGCGGAGCGCAAGGGCATCAATGTCCTCCGGCAATTGGTGCTCGGCATCCGGTAGTGTAAACGGCGCCGTGGATTGCGGATCGCGGGGCCGCATCGGGGCCGACCGTTTACCGCTACCTTCCGCCATGCCTTGGATAAGTTCTTCTAATGCCGCAGCTCCGCTCATCGACGGCCACCAGTCGAGCTCTCGTTTGGCTCGACTATTATCCATCAGGGGCACGCGCAGAGCCATGTCCAGCCAGCCTTCATCGGCGGCTAGCACTCCTGTTCGATGTGCTGCTTTGATGAGCGGGCGCAACGCTTTGCTCGGGACCGGGACCACTCGGCCGTATTTCGAGTTCCCGGTGACCACTCCCCCAATGCGGGCGGCGTCGAGCACGTCATCGGCGCAGATATTGAAGGCCCCCTCAGCACCCTTAAGCGCCGCCAGCACGTAGGCTCGTGCGACGTCATCGGTGTGCACCGCTTGGGCTCGCACATCCTTGGGGAACGGGATAACCGGTGGCCGTCCGAGTTGGAGCAGCTGCACGGGTGCCCACTTGCCGAGGAAGTATCGCTGAATCTCTGAACCGGCACCGCCCTGAAATTTCAGAGCTGGCCGCAACCGGGCGACGGTCACCTCCGGGTGAGCCGCTTCGAATTCATCGATGACGCGTTCTTGGGCCGCTTTATCTACACTGTAGTGAGAGCTCTCGATGCCTTCGGTCGGCCATGATTCGTCACGCAACTCATCGTCATCGACCGGTGAATACGCTCCAACCGAGGAGGCGACCACGATGTGTCGAACACCTGCCGCCGCGGCTGCTTCTAGCACGTGGCGAGTGCCATCGACGTTTGCACGCCGCAGCAAGTCGCGTTCTTTATTGGGCTGGATGAGCCATGCCAAATGGATCACCGCGTCGTAACCGTTCAGCGCTTTTTCCAGGTCCGCGCGGGCACGCTCGAATTGAATATCGATCTGTTGCCAGTCCGCCTGCCGGTACGGTTCCATCTCGCGGTTCGGTAAACGCCGAGCAATGCCGAGGATTGATTCGACTTCATCGCGTGCGGCGAGTTCGCGCAGCACGGCGGTCCCTGCATTGCCCGTGGCTCCAACGACTGCAATTCGCATGACTTACTCCTGTGTTGCTTGTTAGTGGTCTTCAAGCAGCGATGAGATGATTCCATAACAACACGGCGAGACGATGGGAAACAATGTTTTAGGCTCGCTTACTCGTGCAACCGGAGCGTTAACGAACAACCGCACCGCCCCAGAAACTCTGGAACGGTGCGGTTCGAGACGACCAATTATTCTTAGGGTGCTTCGACGGGTTCGTCTTGTGGTTGTGGGGCCGGTTGCTCTGGTACCGGCTGTGGTTCGGGCTCCACCGGTGGTGGCACAGCGTCTTCCGGCATTTCAGGTGCCGGTTCCTGTTCCTCTTCGGGGAGCACTTCTCCTGGCTGTTCCGGCTGCTCGATCTCGTCATCCTGTGTAGGAGCCGGGACTTCTGCCGGGTCACCCTCTGCCGGATCTTGGACGCCTGTGATGGAGGTACCAGTGCTGTCTGGGCTCGTGCCGCCCGTATAGGACGACACTGGGCGACCGGTGGCCAGCTCGAAGATGAAGATGACCGCCATCGTGAGGGCGAATAACCCGGCGGCGAGCGCAGCGACGCGTTTCCACCGGATATTCTTCAGGGCCTCTTTGAAGGTCGGTTTGACCTTGCTCGAGAGCGCCTCGCTTCCGGTATGTTCCTCATCCTCGGCCGAAGCTTCGGCACGAGATGGTTCGTTGGGATCCCGCTGAGCGCTGATCGAGGTGGTGTCCTGCCGGGTGTCCTTCTTCGAAGAGCCGCCGACCTTTTTCATTTTGTCGGCGGTTTTTTCGATGCCCGTCTTGGCGCGCTGCAGGTAGTAGGCGTAGATGGCCCCACCCACAGTAATGATGAAGGTACCGATACCGGCACCAATCCAAGTACCGGCTGCACCGGTGGTGGACAGCAAGACAGCCGAGGTCACCGAACCCAGCCCGGAGCCAGCGGCTCCGACCCAGTTAATTTGTGGTCCTGCTTCTTTTGCCATAACACCCCCATCCTAATCCGCTGGTCGCCAGCCGTCGCGTTCTATCACTCAATCACGCCACAAGCGAGGCGGTCGCCAGCATCCCCGGTGTTCAGGGTGTCTTCGTCAGGTTCGTCACCGTCGAGATAGCGCTCGGGAACATGGGCGAAGTTATCCGGATCCGAGTGCACCATCACCGCGGTGCCCTCCTCGCCTTCTACGAGCAGCGACTCATCGAGGCGATCGGTGTGAAATGACATGGTGGCGGTGCCGTCTTCATTGACGTGTAGCGGCGGCATGTCTCCGGCGTGTTCTGGGTGGTCTTCGGCATCATCGGCTGTCAGGTGTCCACCGGCGGACATGAAGTCACCGGTGTTTTCTGGGTCGTTGGGGTCTTCGCTATTGGGTTCGCACTCCCCATTCTCGTGGATGTGGAATCCATAGAAGCCCGGGTCGAAGTCTTCCACGAGTGCCACGACTTCGGTTTGGACATCTCGGTCATAGAATTCGACCTGGCCGACGGTTTCCGCATCGGCGTCCATGAGCTCGGCGGTCGCAAACGGACCTGTCCGTTCATCAGGGTGAGCACCTTCTCCCTCGGCTCCGCCACCTTCTGTGTGGTCTCGAGGTTCTTGTTCCTGCCCCTCCTCTGACCCGCAGCCCGCAAGTGCGAGCCCGGCGGCCGCTAGGACGGCTGGGAGGCGAGATTTGGAGGATTGTTTCGTGTGCATACGGCATTTCCTTCCTGTGTCGTGCTGTACCGCCTGACGGAGGGTAGGAGGCGGCTGTACTGCTGAGGAGATGCTTGCTGGACAAGAGCTAAGGTTGCAGGACCACTTTGATGCAACCATCTTGTTTCTTTTGAAACATCTCATACGCCTCGGGCGCCTGGTCCAGTGGCATCCGGTGGGTCACCAAGTCTGTGACACCCAAGGGGTCGGTTGGATCTTCGACATACGGCAGCAGGTCTTCGTCCCAATTGCGGACATTGCACTGGCCAGCGGTAATCGTCAGTTGTTTATCGAAAATCGACAACATCGGCAGCGGTGTGGTGGCACCACCGTAGACACCACTGAGGGATACCACGCCGCCGCGTCCGGCAAGCTCGATGGATGAGTTGAGCGCGGCGGTTCGGTCAATGCCCACATTCTCTAAGGCTTTTTGGCCAAGCTTGTCGGGTAGCAGACCGGTCGCGCGTTGGAGGGTCGCAGCCACCGGGTTGCCGTGGGCTTCCATCCCGACCGCATCGACTACCCCGTCAGCACCGCGACCGCCGGTTCGTTCGTTGACTAATTCCATGGCTTCGTCGTGGTGCTCCGCGGCGGTGATGCCGTGTCGGACCGCCATCTCGCGACGTTCCGGCACCGGATCCACACCGACGACCTCGTAACCCAACTGCACCCCAATGCGTGCGGCGAACTGACCGACCGGTCCCAGCCCCACGACAGCCAGCACACCTGCTTCGGGCATGTGGGCATATTTCACGGCTTGCCAGGCGGTGGGCAAAATATCCGACAGGAAGAGATAGTGCTCGTCGGAGAGTTCTTCGCCCACTTTGATCGGCCCGTAGTCAGCGTGGGGCACGCGCAGGTATTCGGCCTGCCCGCCCGGTAAGTGACCGTAGAGCTTCGAGTAGCCAAGCAGTGTCGCGCCGGTGCCGTATTCGGTCACCTGGGTCGTCTCGCACTGGGATTGCAGCCCGCGTTGGCAGTAGAAGCAGTGCCCGCATGAGACGTTGAACGGAATCACCACCCGATCCCCGGGTTTGAGGTTGGTCACCCCGGCGCCGACTTCTTCGACGATACCCATCGGTTCGTGGCCGATGATATCGCCTTCTTCCATGAAGGGCGTCAGGACTTCATAGAGGTGAAGATCAGATCCGCAGATGGCCGTGGAGGTAACACGAATGATCGCATCTGTGGGTTGTTGAATGGTTGGATCTGGGACTTCTTCTACCGATAGGTTCCGTCGGCCTTGCCAGGTTACTGCTCGCATGAGTCTTCCTCGTGTTCGGTGATCGTGGGACGTGCATGTCGGTTGAGAAACGGTTTAGGGCTTGAGGACGACTTTGATGCAGCCGTCTTGTTTTTTCTGGAACATCTCGTAGGCTTCGGGAGCTTGGTCCAGTGGCAGCTGGTGAGTCACCAGGTCAGTGACCCCAAAGGGATCGGCTGGGTCCTCCACGTAGGGGATCAGTTCCTGATCCCAGTGGCGCACGTTGCATTGCCCGGCGGTGATCGTCAGTTGCTTATCAAAGATCGTCAACATCGGAACCGGGGTGGCCATCCCACCGTAGATCCCGCTGAGCGAGACGGTGCCACCGCGTGCTGCGAGGTCTAGCGCGGAGTTCAACGCCGAGGTGCGGTCGACTCCGGCGGTTTCGAAAACCTCTTGGCCCAGGGCATCTGGGAGCAGTCCGGCAGCCCGTTGCACCCCGGCGGCGATGTGATTGCCGTGGGCTTCCAATCCGACGGCATCCACGACCCCGTCGGCTCCGCGTCCATTGGTGCGCTCATTGATGAGCTGGACTGCTTCTTCATGTTCGGCGGCTACCGTGACGCCGTGGCGGGCGGCCATCTGGCGACGCTCTGCCACCGGGTCCACGGCCACCACTTCGTGGCCAAGGTGGACGCCGATGCGGGCCGCGAATTGGCCCACCGGTCCAAGTCCCAGCACTGCCATTACCCCTTGATCGGGCATGTGCGCGTATTTCACGGCCTGCCATGCAGTGGGCAGAATATCGGATAAGAAGAGGTAGTGTTCGTCAGACAGTTCGGAGCCGACCTTGATCGCGCCGTAGTCGGCGTGCGGTACGCGCAAGTATTCGGCCTGCCCGCCGGGCAACTGGCCATAGAGTTTGGAAAATCCAAGCAGCGATGCACCGGTGCCGTATTCGGTCACCTGGGTGGTTTCACACTGAGATTGCAAGCCGCGCTGACAGTAATAACAGTGCCCACACGTCACGTTGAATGGAATGACCACGCGGTCGCCCGGTTTGAGGTTAGTGACCCCGGATCCGACTTCTTCGACGATACCCATCGGTTCGTGGCCGATGATGTCGCCTTCGGTCATAAACGGGGTGAGGACCTCATAAAAGTGCAGGTCGGAGCCACAGATCGCGCTCGAGGTGACGCGAATAATAGCGTCTTTGGGCTCTCGAATTGTCGGGTCGGGGACTTCCTCGACAGAGATGTCTCGACGACCTTGCCAGGTTACTGCTCGCATAAGTGCTCCTCGCTCGGTTGAGGTTGGGCTTCTATGCTCTTCGCAGGGTGGTGATGAGGAGAATTTTTCTAGGGTACGTGGCCGAGTCTAGGCACGGCGAACTGAGCGTGTCCACATTTGTCAGTCCGATCTACGCCGTTTCTACACTCGGATGTGCGGCCCCTTTCGTCGACGCGAAGGAGGTGGATCTAGGCGTTCTTTCCGCGAGCGCCCACCGACCACGTGCTCACGGCGCCGTCGTGGTCGACTAGAAAGACCTCATCCACGAGGTTGACCGCAACGCACACGTGGTTCGGGATAACGCGTAAACGAGTGCCGACTGCTGGCAGCCGATCGCTATCCCACAGGATTGTGCCGTGGTGTTCCGACAGGGCAATGATCCGGGCGTCGGGGTGGCCCAGCACCCGGCCGTGCCCGGTAGCCCACGGAGCTTTATCGGTGGCCAGGATTTTGGAACCGGCATCCACAATGATGCGGGCGGGGGCGTCTCGGTGCGCTGGCTGGCTTGAGACGACGGTGGTGACCACGCTCAGTGCAATGTCGTCCCAGCCGATACGCCCCAGCTCGAGTTGTTGGGCATCGCCGAAGACGTAGACCCCGGGGCGGATTTCGGTGGCCCCGTCGGTTACGGTCGCGGTGGCCGAGGGTGATGAACCACCAGATAAAACCTCGGTGGGGTAGCCGGCGTTTTCAAGGATGTGTTTAGCTTCGCGCAGCACACGGGCCTCATCGAGGGCAGCCGTGCTGTGGGCGCCGGGGGCATAGCTGTGCCCGGGGAACGTGAACACTCCGCGCAGGGTCATGTTGCGCTGGGCAATCGCCTGGGCGATGGGGACAACCTGGTCGGGGAAGACCCCGGAACGGTGATGGCCCGAGTTGAGTTCGATCATGATCTCGACACCAGGATGTTCGTCCGTGACGTCGGCCAGCTGATGTACTGCTGCCACCGAATCGGTGGCGACCGCCAGTGTGCCGTCGTCGGCGAGCCGGGTAAGAAGTTGAGCATCGTTGCGGGTCGCCCACACCGGGTAGGCAATGAACAGGTCAGTGATGCCGGCGTTGAAAAAATATTGGGCCTCGCCCAGGGTTGCCACGGACAGGCCAGAGCTGCCGGCGGCCAATTGTTTGTGCGCCACGGGGCCCATTTTATGGGTTTTGGCGTGGGGTCGGAGCTGTAGGTTGTGGGTCGCTGCAAACTCGGCCATGGCCGAGATATTGGCATTCAGGATGGTCTCATCGACCACGATGGCGGGAGTGTGCGGTATCTGCTCCACGATCTACTCCCTTACAAGTACTAGCGGGCCTCGTCGCCAGGGGCATCGGTCTGCGGGGTTTCGGCGGCGCGCTGGGCTTCTTCGCGTTCGCGGCGCATACGTTCGCGGGCGCGGGCTACGGCGGCACGGTGCAGTTCTTCAGAGGAGCGGTTCATCCCGGAACCTTCGGAGAGGTGGTCGGGGTTTTCGCGGCCGGTCAGCTGCAACAGAGCGACCACCACGAGGGTCGCGGCGAAGGCGATACCAAAGGCGATCAGCCCGATATCGACGCGGAGCGGGTGGTCGGGGTTGTTGAGCCCTCCCGTGGAGACCATGGTGGCCACTACGAACGCAATGATACCGACGATGAAGGAGAAGGTCAGCGGGACTTTAATGCCGCCTTTGAATCCCCCACGTGGTTTTTTAGGTGAGTTTGCCATGATGTGTTCCGGCTACCGGATTTGCTCCTTTGAAAATTCGATCGGCTCTATTCTAGTGGTTGTTTTACGCAACGTAGAACTACCGGCTGTGGGCGAAATTTCGGCGGGCGCTTAGGGCCGTGGTGGCTTGTAGCCGTGCTCTTTGACGGCCTTGCGAGTATCCAACCAGTAGCCGATCCCGGTGATGGCAAACAGCACCCCGACGATCAGCGCATAGGTGCCGGTGATGCCGAAAATGCGGTGGTAGTCCAGGTCCATGCCGATGAATAGCGCGGTCACCACGAGGGCTGCGACCCCGGCGATCAGATGATCACGGGCCGGTGCGAAGCTCTTGCGCCAGGTGGAAGCCCACAGTTCAGCCAGGCCGGAAAGTCCCAGGGCTGCGGCGATGGTGATCCAGGTGACGGTGGGCGACAGGTCACCGAGTTGGACCCCGACCAGGGTCAGGGCGGCCAGCATCCAGATCGCGGCGATCATGGATAACGGGGAGCGCATCTTTGCGGGGACCGGGTCGCGGCGCAGGTATTCCCACATCGCGGATCCGGAAAACAGGAAGAAGATTGCGGTGCCGTAGTTGACCACCGCAGCGTTGGGCTCTTGGATGAAGAAGGTGGCGATACCAAAGATCAGGGCGATCCCGGCGCGAATGAGGATCGGCCGGTAGATGACGGCAGTGGTATCGGGGTCTATTGTGTGGTTCATGTCTGCTCCATTCTAATCGCTGATGTCTTCAGTGCGCGCCGAGACGAATCCAGGTGTCACGACGGATCCGTAACCACAGTCCGATAGCGCGGGCGGTGAGGTAAATGCCGGCAAAACCAACCCACACCCAGGCCACCGCGCCGACATGGGAGGCATCGGCGGCCAGCAGGGCCAGACCGTACAGTGCGGGCAGGTAGACGATAATGTTGGCGATGCCGATCAGGCCGAGATATTTCGCATCACCGGCGCCCATCAGAATGCCATCGAGCACAAACACGTACCCGGATAACGGTTGCGAGATGGCCAACACGATCAGTCCTGCGGTCGTGGCTTCGATGACGGCCTGGTCGGTCGTGAAGAGGTGAGGAAGCCAGGGTGCGCTGACGCCCAACAGGATGCCGGTAATCGCGCCGAAGCCGAATGACCAGCGGATCATGGTTGAGGTCAGAGCGCGCACCGCGGTGACATTCGAAGCACCGAGTTCTTTGCCGATGAGTGCTTGGGCCGCAATGGCCAGCGCGTCCAGGGCAAAGGCCATGGTCGAATACACATTGAACACGATCTGGTGTGCGGCCAGCACTTCGGTGCCCAGCGCGGTTGCGGTCAGCACCGTAGCCAACACGGCCACTCGTAGCGAGGCCGACCGGACCAGCAGCCAGGAACCGACCTGGGCGGTGGCGCGCAGGCCCGCACCGGTCGGGGCGAAACCAACCTGGTGGCGTCGCATCCGCGGGATCAGGATGGCCGCGTACACCGCGAACATCAGCCATTGGACGCCCGAGGTGCCCAGCGCTGAACCCATCACTCCGAGCTCAAGCACGTAAATGAGCACGTAGTTGGCCAGGATGTTCAGCCCGAACCCACCCCCGGCGACAATCAGTGGTGTGGTGGCGTCCTGCAAGCCGCGCAGTACTCCGGTGGCGGCCAACACGGCCAGCATCGCGGGCAGCCCGAGCATCGAGTACTGCAGGTAGGCGACCGCATGCGGTGCCGCATCGTTGGTGGCGATGGTCCCCAGTAACGGTGCCGCATACCAGCCGATGACGGCGATGATTGCACCCAGGCCGAGCCCCAGCCAGATGCCGTCGCGGCCGCGGGCCAGGGCATTGTCCAGCTGTCCCGCCCCGAGGAACCGTGCCACGGCCGGGGTTGTCGAATAGGCCAGGAAGATCAGCAGGCCGGTCACGGTTTGGACGATCGCGGCTGCCAGTCCGACACCGGCCAGTTCTGCAGCTCCGAGCCGGCCGATCATGGCCGTGTCGGCTAGCAGGAATAGCGGTTCGGCGATGAGCGCGCCAAAGGCCGGGACGGCCAGCCCCAGGATCTGGCGTGAGAGTGACCGCGGAGAGGAGGTGGTCATGTTAGATGATGACGGCGGCTTCCATGAATTGCAGTTCCATCAATAGCACCGACATCACATTATTAAAGGCGTGGGAGAGCCATGCGTAGGCAAAGGATTTCTTTGAAATCAGATACACGGCGGTGAACGCGATGGCCATCGACAGATACGGCAGCACGGTGGCGAACGACATGTTCGGGTCGCCCATGAAGTGCAGCAGCGTGAAGGTGATGATTGAGATTGGGACGGTAACCCAGGTCGGGATCCAGCGGCCGAGTTTACCGATCAGGATGTGACGGAAGATGTATTCTTCGACGAAGGGCCCGATCAGCCCGAGGATCAGGATCGACACGATCAGCGAGGATTCCCCGGCGGCTTCTTGGACGGCTTCCTGGTTGGCGGAGACATCACCTTCTTGCCCTGAGATGATCAGCAAGAATGAGGTCAGGATCAAGGTGGCCAACCAGATGACGGGCAGCAGCAGCACTTTGACCCACCACCAGGTCGCAAACCAGCGGAACGACTGAATAAAGGGCCGCCATGAGACGGCGATCATGATGATCCCGGTGATGCCGTAGAGCACCACATTGGAATACATCAAAAACCAGCCGGGCATTTCTGGGCCGGCGAGCATCTCGTTGAACGATACTGGCTCACGCCCGTACATTTGGGCACCGAATTCGGTCACCCCGGGGATGGTGAATAGCAGCAGCATCCCGCCGAGGATGAACCCACCGATGTAGACGACCAGTGCCAGGATGTCACCCCAGTGCAAACGTCCCGGATCGGAGGCGGTTTTGTCGTTGGCGTTGTGCCCCCGGCGGCCTCTTTTGCCGCCTCGCGGGGTCTGGGGCCAACCAGTTGGGTACTGGTTTGGCCAGCCTGTTGGATAGGGGCTGGCCGTCTGGCTGCCGTACGGATTGGAACCGGGACCTGATGGGTAACTCACCGGCCTCCTTCGATGTGCTGCTGGGTTTGGGCCGTGTATAAGTCATGGTACATTCCACCGGCTGCCAGTAGCTCCTCGTGAGAGCCCTGCTCAACGACGTCTCCGTGATCCATGACCACGATGACGTCGGCTGAGCGGATGGTGGATAAGCGGTGGGCGATGACAAATGAGGTGCGCCCCCGCTGCAGGGTGGCCAGGGCTTCCTGGATGAGCGCTTCGGTGCGCGTATCGACCGAGGAGGTCGCCTCATCGAGGATTAGCAACCGCGGATCCGACAGGAAAGCCCGTGCGATGGTGAGTAGTTGTCGTTCGCCGGCCGAGATCGCATCCGAGTCGAGGCTGACCTTGGTGTCGTAACCATCGGGCAGCTGGGTAATGAAGTGATCGGCGCGTGCGGCTTGGGCTGCAGCAATGATTTGGTCGTCGGTCGCATCGGGGCGGCCGTAGGCGATGTTGTGTTTGATGCTGCCCGAAAACAGCACGGCATCTTGGAGCACCATGCCGATGGGTTCCCGCAGCGAGTTGCGCGAAACGGTAGCGATGTCGGTGTCGTCGAGCAGGATCTGCCCGCTATCGACGTCGTAAAATCGCATCAGCAGGTTGACCAGGGTGGTTTTGCCGGCCCCGGTCGGTCCCACAATGGCGACCAGTTGCCCCGGTTCGACCGTCAAGTTCAGGTCGGTGATCAGCGGGGTGGCCGCATCGTAACCGAAACTGACATTGCGGAATTCCACGGCCCCGGTCACTTCGGGCAGCTCGCCGTCGGCTTCGGTTTCTTCGTCGGCGTCTAAGAATTCGAACACCCGCTCGGCCGAGGCGACCGCCGAGATAATCATATTCGCCAGCCCGGCCAGTTGGCCCAGCGGCTGGTTGAATTCGCGCGAGTATTGAATGAATGCGGTGACCGAGCCCAGCGGCAGCGCCCCGGCGGCCACGCGCAGCGCGCCGACTACCGCGATGCCCACGTAGCCCAGGTATGTCACCCACTGCATGATCGGGTGGATCATGCCAGAGACGAACTGGGCCTTATAACTGGCTTGGTATACGTCGTCGTTGCGTTGATCGAATTCTTCGACCATCGCGTCGGCGCGGTTGAACAGGAGCGCCACATCGTGGCCGGTGAAGGCTTCTTCGATGTGGCCGTTGAGTTTACCGGTGTTAGCCCACTGGGCCGAAAACAGTTTTTGGGCACGCTGGCCGATGATCCCCACGACGATGGCCGCAATTGGCACCGCAATCAGGGCGATCAGTGCCAGCTGCCAGGAAATCGAGAACATCATGATGGTGATCCCGATGATCGTCAGGACCCCGTTGAGCAGCGACGACACCGTCTGCTGGACGGCGTTTTGGATGTTGTCGACGTCGTTGGTCGTGCGCGACAGCAGGTCGCCGCGTTGCTTGCCGTCAAACCAGTTGGTGGGCAACCGGTGTAGTTTATTTTCAACGTCTTGGCGCAACAGGTAGGTGATCTCCACACCGATGATGATCAGGATCCGGCCCTGCCACCACATCAAGGCCATGGCGATGACATACATGGCCAGCACCTGGGTGATGAGTTGGCCCAGCACCGCAAAATCGATGCCCTCGGCGTGAAACAGCACATTGACGGCCTCACCCAGTACCAGTGGCGCCCAGACTTGCAGTACGACGGAGACCACGGTGATTGCGACCGCAAAAATCAGCTTGGCCTTATACGGGGCAAAGACGTGGGCCAGCCGGCGCAGGGCGGGCCAGAATGCGGTGGGTTTCCGTCCCGGATCGGCACCCTCTGTCAGTTCAGCGGTTCCAGTCATGTGCACCTGCCTGCGATGCCACAATTTGCTGGTAGACCGTAGACGTGTCCAGCAGTTGGTCGTGGGTGCCTTCGTCAACAATCCGGCCGCGTTCTAATACCAGGATGTGATCGGCGTCGCGGATCGTGGCGACCCGTTGGGCGACGATCAAGATGGTCGCCTCTGAGAGTTGATCCGCCAGGGCGGCCCGGAGTCTGGCATCATTGGTGGCATCCAGTGCCGAGAAGGAATCGTCGAAGAGGTAAATGTTGGGTTTGGCTGCCAGGGCCCTGCCGATGGCTAACCGTTGGCGTTGCCCGCCCGAGACATCGCTGCCACCCTGGGCGATCGAGGACTCGAGCCCGACGGCGTTTTTGGTTTCACGCACGCTCACGAACTCTTGCGCCTGGGCGGTATCCAGGGCCTGCCAGATGTCCTCATCGGTCGCATCTGGTGATCCAAAGCGCAGGTTGGAGGCAACCGTCCCGGAAAATAAGAACGCTTTTTGGGGCACCATACCCACCGCCTGCGACAGCGCTTGGCGGCTGTAGGCGGTCACAGGTACCCCATCAATGAGGATCTGCCCGGAGGTCACATCGATCAGGCGCGGGATGAGGTTCAGGAGCGTGGTTTTGCCCGACCCGGTGGAGCCGATAATGCCGATGGTTTGTCCCGGTGCGGCGCTGAAGTTGATGTCCGAGAGCACGGGTTCGTCAGCACCCGGGTAGGCGAAGGTCACATCACGGAATTCCAGGTTGCCGTGCACGTCATCGATATCGAGCTCACCCTCGGTCAGTTCGGGTTCCGTGGCGAGCACTTCGTTGATGCGCTTGGCCGAGACCATGGCCCGGGGGATCATCAAAAAGATCATCGTGGCCATCATGACGGCCATCAAAATCTGCAACAGGTACTGCATGAATGCCGTCAGCGAGCCGACCTCGACCAGGCCGGCATCGACCCGGATCCCACCAAACCACAGCACCGCGGCGGTGGCGCCGTGGAGCACCAGTGAGATCAGTGGGAACAGCAGGACGAAGATTTTGCCGACCCCGACGGCAAGATCGGTCAGGTGTTGGTTGGCCTTGGTAAACCGGCGGGTCTCATAGGCTTCGCGGACGAAGGCCCGGACGACGCGCATCCCGGTGATTTGTTCGCGTAGGGTGTGGTTCACGTCGTCGATGGCTTCTTGCATCTGGCGGAACAGCGGCATCATTTTCAGTCCCGCGAAGATCATGATGGCGATGACCACCGGCGCCGAGACCCACACGAGCCAGGACAGCCCGGCGTCTTCCCGGATGGCCATCACGACCCCACCGGCGCCCATAATTGGGGCGAGCACCAGCAGGCTCATGCTCATCAGCGTGACCATTTGGAGTTGTTGCACGTCGTTGGTCGCGCGGGTGATCAGGGTGGCCGGCCCAAATTGGGACATTTGGTAAGAGGAAAACTTCGACACCCGCCGGAAGATCGCCGCGCGAATGTCTCGGCCGATCGACATGGCCGCTTTGGCGGCAAACCACACGGACCCGATGGAGGTGGCCAGCTGGGCCAGTGCGACCGCGAGCATGATGCCGCCTAACCGCCAGATCACGTCGGTGTCGCCTGTGGCAATCCCGTCGTCGATGATTTGGGCGTTCAGGGCAGGCAGGAAGAGAATCGCGCCGACTGTCGCCAGTTGCAGCACGACGACGGCCACTAATTGGCCGCTATATGGGCGCGCAAAACGCGCCAGCAGTTTGAGCAAAGACGTTCCTACCCGGTCAGGGCGTTTCTACCGTCGACCATTCATACACATTTTTATTGCGCATCGATACCAGCTCGATCGCGTGGTGTTGCAGTTGTTTTTCGGCCTCGGTTTGTGGCTGCCACGGTGGGATCGGCTCGGCCTTGCCCTCCTCGGCGACCACCATAATCGCAATGGATTGGGCCACCGGGCCCAGATTGCGCTGTTCGGGTTTCCCACTCCAGGCACGCACGACCAAATACATCGAACGCTCGGTGGTGTGCACGATCCGGGCCTCGATCTCCACGATATCGCCCACATACACCCCGTGGTAAAACTGCACGCCACCGGCAAACACGGCAACCGCGGGTTTGCCCGCCCACCGCGAGGCGCAGACGAAGGCTGCTTCGTCCAGCCAGTTCATGACCGAACCGGCTTGTAATCGGAAACCCGGCGTGACTTCGGCGGCGTGGGCGATAAAACATAGCAGCACGACTTCTGCGGTGGTGTCGGCGTCTTCTGGGAACGAAATTTGTCCCAGCGCGTCTTCGCCGCGGGCGTGTTCAATCGAGCGCTGTTTGGCGACTTCCCGACGGCGATGTCCCGCCTCCGTGCGCGGCTCCCACTGTTTGATTTGCTTGGGCTGACCTGTGGCATCGACGGCTTGGTACACCATGACCACCCACGTGGCCACGATCGGTTCGCCGTCCTCATTTAATACGTCTGGAAGCGTGAGCCGACCTTGCACGTGGACTTGGGTGTCTTCGGTATAAATCAGTCTGGCCTGGGCGGTGATTTGGGTATCCACCGGCACGGGGTGACCGAACTTCATATTCCCAATGTAGGTGGCCACGACGTTGCCGCCAGCCCACGTGGCTGCGGCAGCATACCCGGCCTTGTCGAGCCAGCTCATGACGGTACCGGCATCCACGTATCCCGAGGGATGATCGTACGCTTCAGCCCGGAAGTGTAAGGTAATGGAACTTCGCGAGCGCATAACCACTAAACTACCACCCGCGAACAGGGCACAATAGAGACATGTCCTATTCCGCACCGCATTCTGCCAACAGCCCCGATCACTTCTCCAAACCCGTCACCACGCGCATCGCCGGCGCCGTTGAAACACTGGGGTACACGACCCTGGTGGACTGGGCCATGCGACTACTATCCGGGCAGACTACGCCGGACGCCGAATCCGACCCAGACATCCGACTGCTCGGCGGGATGGACGCTATTGAGCCCTATATGGCGCGCGTGTGGGCCGGTCAGGCTCTGTTGCACGCCTGGCATCATCAGGCCTCTGAGGCTGTTCAGGTCGCGCTGCACGACGAAGATTGGCAGGTCCGGGAGGTCGCTGCCCAATTGGTGGGCCACCATAAGTTGGTTTACGTCGATGAACTGGTCGAGTTGCTCACCGATGATCCCTTCCCGCACGTTCGCATCACTGCCGCGCACGCGCTGGGGGCCGTTGCGACACCACAACACGATGTGGCAATTCATCGCTTGCAGGGGTTAGTCATGGACCCGAACTCAATGCTGGCCGGGGCAGCCGAGGACGCGCTCGGTGAGATCGCTAAACGGCACAACCGTCCGGATCTGGCGGTTGCCCCGAGATACTAAATCTGCTGAGCAAGTGTCTGCTGGGGTCGTTCGGGGCGCCTGTTCGTTGCGCCTCGAACATCTCGACGGCACTTGCTTGCGGCGTGGTTTAGCCTTCGTCAGTTTCTGTGGGCTGAGGACTGACGGGTTCGCTCTCCCCGGTATCCTCGTTGAGTGTCTCTGCTGGGACCGGTTCTTCTGGCTCGTAAGGCGCGGGCGTCACGTTGTCGTCAAGAGCTTCGGTGGTGGTGCATCCGACGATCGCGAGACCAGCTGCGAAGAGGAGTGTGGGGATACGCATGTGCTTCATGTCCCTAGCTTATTGGAGCGGGCCGCAGACTAGTAGAGTTCTGCGCCCTTACAAGGGGTCACACCTACACCGTCTGGGCGAACGGTCGAGCACACACCGAATAACCTGTGCGGCGTTGTCCAATGAAGATACTCATGAAATGAGTGACCAAGTTGTTCAATCGCGACCGCTGAAAAGAAGTATCGCGACGCCACTGATGACTAGGACCAGTCTGTCTGTTTGGGCTTCTTAGCGTTGCGGACGTCCCTGTGGCATCTCGTTGGCCGCGACCGCAGGGAAGGGTTTGCCGTCGTTATATTTCTCTTCCAAGCGTTGGACTTCTTTCATGACCGCGCGAATCACAAACTGGCTCAGCGAACGGTGCCCTTCAGCGACCATAGTGTGTAACACCGCACCGCGAAGTCGAGCAGTATCTTCTGGCTCTTGGTAGAAGCTCACCTTATTGGGATGCTTTCGTGGCGCAGATTCGGGATGTTGTAGGACATCCTCGTTGACCTCTTTGGCCTCTGCTTCTACTTCTTCATCGACTTCGGGTTCACTAAAGGGAGTCGGGATCGCTATGCCGATATCTAGTGCGCCCTGTTCCGCGGCTTCACCGTCTTGTTCCTTTGGATCTTCAACCCGCGCGGCTGGTTTCGGGGTTGCCGACTCAACCGGTTCGAGATCGAATAATGTTGCGGAATGTTCAAGAGGTTCAGACATGTTCTACCTTGACGACTAGATGACGGTGCGACCGATTAACACTCTAGGTCAGAGCTATCGTCAGTCCCGCAAGGTCAGGAGAGTGTGTTCACGCGCCGCTTCTTGTGAGCACCGACGACCTATTAAAAAGGCGCAAGGTGGATCGCTCTGATCACAGAACGATCCACCTTGTCAGCTACGACTATTCAGTATGCGTTACACACGCTGAGTCATTAGTCGACCGGGAATAGTGATACGTTGATCGCACCTGCGTATTCACCCGCATCGGTATCTGCGGGGACATCAAGTGCGAGGTCAGCGACAACGTCGGTCGAGCCGAATCGTGCGTGATCATCTGCCGAAGCAAGAAGAGCCGGTTCGATCAATCCGCTACCACCGCGCATCTCGCCGAGGGCAACTTCACCGTTCGCAGCGGTGGAGCCACCCAGTACGCGTGGAACCCAACCCAGGTAGGAAGCGCTCAAATCGCCAGCTTCGCTTGCCAGATCGCTTGCACTACCGCTCAGTTCCCAGCCTGCAGCAGCATTCCGGGTGTCAGTTACGCGAATGGTTGGCATGGCCGAGGAGTAGGTCCAGCGGTCACCAGCGTTGGTGGCTTCGCCCATGTTGACCGAGGCGTTTTGCGGGATCGACAGGGTCAGGGCCCCAGCGGTTGGGCTACCTGGGGCAACTGGACCGTCTGCACCACGTTCAGGTATTGCAGCGTTGACCTCGATATCACCATCAACTGGTTCAGCAGCCGAGTCATCGTCCAGGCCGGTGGCCACACGGCGCTCGATGCCTTCGGTAACAGATTTGGTTCCGTTGTCGTTCTTGGTGATGGTGAACGCATCAGCGGTATCGCCGATTTCGCCATCGAAGCTCGGGTTCGAACCGAACTGCATCGCGATCGCTTCGTATTCCAGCTTATCTGGAGTGACACGGATACCAGAGGTCAGGGTGGTCTGCTGGTACTTGGTGACCTGCGTTGCGCCGTTGTTCAGCCACACGTTGGAGGCATCGTTAGCGAGACCGTAGTACTTCGGACCGGAGTTCGACACCGCGAACACTGGGCCGTCGGTCACACCGTCGTTACCGGTGACGTCTTCATCGAGGAAACCACGAGCGTAGGTGTGGTCGTGACCGGACAGGACGAGGTCAACGTTGTGCTCCTTGATAATTGGCAGCACGGCTTCGCGGACATCCGGGTTGTTCCGGCCCTGAGAAGTTGAGAAGGTCGGGTGGTGGAACTGCACGATGTTCCAGTTCGCGTCAGATTCTTCCAGCACGCCATCTAACCACTCGGCCTGCATACCGATGTACAGGTCGCGCCATTCACTACTGGAGATATTCGGCAGGTCTACGTCCTGCTCGGTCTCCAGGTGGCCCTGGTTGCGGAACTCCGAGTTCAGGGTGATGTAGCGGACACCCTGATAGTCGGTGTAGTAGGCACGGTTTTCTAGGTGGTTGGCGATGAGTTCACGGTATGGTGCATCGGCGCTGCTGCCCACCTCGGATGGGCCGTTCTCAGGAAGTGTGAAGCTCGCGTTCCAGTAGGCGCCGGTGGCGTCAGAAAAGTACTCGTGGTTACCGACAGCTGGCAACCAGTTTTCGGTCTGACGTTCACCGTCGGTAATGGTGAACCATTCTTCCCACTCGTTTTCGACGGAGTAGTTGATGAGGTCACCGGTTTGCAGCGTCAGCTCCGAGTTCGGGAAGGCTTGGCTGGTCTGTTCGACCACTGGGGTCCACTTTTCGGTCAGGTCATTCTGACCGTCTGCGTACCAGGTGAAGGTAAAGGGATCATCTGAGCTTGAGGCGGTAGTAAAGCTGTACCACTCGCTTGCGCTGTCGCCAGTCAGCACTCGATATGAGTACTCCGAGTCCGGGGACAGGCCGTCAAACGTTGCGGCGAAGGTGGTTGCAGGCTCTTCGCCAACTTGACGTTCGGCGCGAACCTCGGCCTCGACCGTGGTGATGTGACCGTCGGCGCCGCGGATCTCTGCGGTAGCAGCAACATCCGGGGTGGCACCAACTGAACGCCAGGTGACGGTCTGAGAGGTGGAGGGATCTTCAGTGGGGTTGAGGATGACACGCTCTGGTGCGGCTTCTACGGAATCGACTGCGATGGGGGCGGCCATTGCTGGGACCGCGCCGCAGGCGAAAACTGCACCGAGCGTAACACCGGCGGCGAGGTTCCGCCAGCGTCGTGAATGCGAAATACGCATTATTCTCCTAAATGTGGTTCATCTGTGGTTCGGGCCATTTCTGACCCTGCGATCCACCATTTCCCACTCAGGTTTCTACAGAGTTCTTCCAGGTATCTACGACCTTCTATCAAGGTAAACACTAGGAAACATCCAGCCTGACCTGCCTCATTGAGTGCTTAGGCTCACACGTTAAGAAAGTGTTTTCTGGGTCTCATCGGCGGCTTCTTCAGCATGCTCGCCATCTGACTCGGCGGCACCACGCGCATTTTCCGAGCGCTCAGCTGCCGCAGCGCGGGCACCCTCGGCTCGAGCAGCGGCTAGCGCACCGGCCATCGCGCGCTTGCGGCGACGCCGCCGCACAAGCACGGTGACCACGACTGCGATCAGCAGAAGGAATGCGATGAGGTAGATCCACGGAACCGCCCAGACCGTTGTTTCCGACGATGCTGAGGCCAGCTCCACCTCGATCTCGTCTTCCCCGACGACGTTCTGGGTCGCGGTGATCGAGGAGGTCAGAGGGCCCAGCGGCCACGCTTCAACCTGCACCGAATGTGCAGCGCGTTGTCCGGGCAAAATTTCACGTTGTGCGCCGACCGCTTGTTCCGCCACTCCGGCACTGAGGCCAAACAGACCCGCAACGGAGAGAGCTTGTTCTGAGCCCAACCGCACGTTTCCGGTGTTCTCGACCGCCCAGTCCAATGTGAGCACTCCGGGTGCGAAAGGATTCCATGACGGGGCATACTGCGCGTTGAGGTCTTCAATGGCGATCGTCGGGGTGATGTCGCCGGCAACGCGAAGGTGAATTCGAGCTCCGACCTGGGCAGCAAGGGAGACATCATTGCCTTCGGCGTCCGCGGCCAGACTTGCAGCGATGCCCGCCGGGTGGTCACCAGGCAGCGCATCTTCGGGCACTGTGAGCGTGAACGGCACGGTGGCAGCATCGCCGGCGGGGATAGTTACTTCTTCGTCGATGGCGATCCACGTGCCGGCGTCGGTCGATTCCGATGGATCAGGCAACAGGTCGAAAACACCTTCTTCAGTGACGATGCCGTCGGAGGTGATCAGCTCGAACACCAGCGGCTGCTCGGAGAAGTTGGTGACGACCACCTCGTCTTCGACGCTTTCGCCGGGCTCGAGTTCAAAGCGGAACGATACGCGCTCTGTGGTCTCATCTTCGGCCTCAGTTTCGGCGTCCGCCTCATCCTGTACGGGGGCGATGCTCCACGTCAGCATGTCTTCGGGCGTGGGCTGGTTCGTCTCATCGCCCTCGGGGGCATCTTCGATGCTAGTAGTACCGATCATGCTTGGCTCCGCATGCGCGGGCTCTGGGAGCACAGCACTGGTAAGCACTCCGGCAGCGACAAAGGATGGCAGCAACAGCGCAGCCAACGCGGCACGATCGAAGGTGAACGACGATTTCATAGACTCCTCCAGGTGGTGACATAACTGCCCACGGGGCAACACTTTGGCAGGCTATGCAGGCGACGTGAACTGGAGAATGCCACCAGGTGACAAAATGGTCCTCGTGAGGTTGCTCGAAGGTAACCCACCGCTGAGAACCGTCGATGACAATGCCCGCGGCTCAGCGCGTATGATAAAGGCCACACAGTAGTGATCCGCATCGGATACGGGTGACTATATTCGTAGGAGGGTTATCTCATGGAATTCCGGCACCCCATCGTGGCCGCACCAATGGCCGGCGGGCCGTCCTCAACAGCGTTGGCCCGAGCTGTCGCCTCGACCGGGGCCTTAGGCTTTCTCGGCGGTGGCAATAAAACAGCGCAACAGCTCACAGAAGATTACCGCGCGGTCGCCGATGCCGGTTCCGTGGGGGTGAACCTCTTTGTCCCGGATGTCGCAAACACCGCGGTGGACCCGGTCAGAAGCCAAGAGCAGCGTAGCGAGAGACTCGCCGCGTTCCGCGAGAAACTTCTGCCGTTTGCCGACCGGCTCGGCGTGGATATCCCCACCGTCGAACAGGCCGGCGCTGATGTCTCCGACGACTGGAACGCGAAACTCGCTGCCGCCGATGAGTGGCCTATTGTGTCGTTTACCTTTGGCCTGCCGCACCCTGAGATCTTTGCCCAACTACATGACTCCGGCACCCAGGTCGGCGTCACGGTCACGACTGTCACCGAAGCGCGCAACGCGGTAGAGCATGGAGCCGACTTTCTGGTAGTGCAAGGACCCGAAGCCGGTGGACACCGTTCGGTGCATGACCCACTGGCCGAACCCGAAAACGTCCCGCTGCTGGATCTGCTCGATGCGGTGGCTGAAGTCGTGGACATTCCACTGGTCGCCGCCGGTGGGATCGTCACCCCGGAACACGTCCAAGAGGTCCTAGCCCACGGGGCTGCCGCAGCCGCGGTCGGAACGGCATTATTGTTGTCCGATGAAGCCGGGACGAACCCGATCCACCGCAAAATGCTGCAAGAAGACCGCTCCGGGGCCACTCAAACAACGCGCGTGTACTCCGGTCGGGTATCACGTTCGCTGGTCAATGAGTTCATGACTTTAGAGGCGCCTGCTATCTACCCGGAAGTCAACACGCTGACTGTGCCCATCAAACGCGCAGCCATCGCAGCGATGGACCCGCGCTCGACGCACTTATTTGCCGGCACCGGGTATGTGCAGGCCCGAACCGGTCCTGCCGCAGAAATTGTGGAGTGGTTGGCTTCGAATCGTCCCTGAGAATGATGTGGTTGCCTCGCACGGAGCCTAGGATGTGACTCCGTGAAGTTCTTCGACCGCCTCACCCGCTGGTGGCGCACCCACCCCCGGCTCGCTGATGGGCTGATTATCCTCCCGCTGCTCGGGCTCATACTGCTGAGCTCGTCCGGCTCGATGGTCTCCGCGGCATACCCCGTCACTGTTTATCATTGGCCTCCGTGGGCTCTGAGTCTGGTCCTCGTCAGCATCATCGTGCTGCATATGGCACCGTGGATTTTCCGCCGCACAAATCCGGTGGGTTCCGCCGCGGTCGTCGTGGTTGGTTCACTCATTCAGCTGGTCTTCGGACCAGATCTCGTGCCGTCTATGTTCATGGTGTTGTTGACCGTGCAAAACTTGGCACACCGCGCACCAAGGTGGGCTTCGATCGGTGGGTTTGTCACTGCCTTGGTTGGCGCCGTGCTGTACGCCGCCGAGATAAGTTTCCTGCCCCACTTCACCGGTCCGGGCAGTTACAGTCCCGGAGAAATCCTCAGCCCCATGGGGTGGCTCGCCGGCGCCGTCACGAGCATTCCAGTCATCGCCCTGGTGGTATTAGCCTGGGCGATCGGCAATATTCAACGCACCCGTCGAATCCGCATGGAAACCCTCCAAACCCGGGCAGCACAGCTTGCCGTCGAGGCCCGACAAGAACGCGAACTGGCCGCAGCCGATGAACGCAATCGGATCGCTCGCGAACTCCACGATATCGTGGCCCACTCGTTGCAGGTCATTATTTCCCAGGCCGACGGGGGACGGTACGCAGCCAAAGCCACTCCCGAGGTGGCCGCGCGGACCCTGGAAACTATCTCCGGCACCGGACGCGATGCGCTGGGGCAGATGCGCCGGCTACTGGGCGTGCTGCGCGATACCGACGCCGCCGAAACCACGCCACAACCGACCCTGGCAGATGTACCCGAGCTGATCGACACCATGCGGCTGGCCGGGCTAGAAGTTGCATACACCGAAGCCGCCGGCCGCCCAGCGCGCTCTCTGGCCGACGGGGCCGAACTAGTGCTCTACCGGATCGTCCAGGAAGCGCTCACCAACGTTGCTCGCCACGCCGGGACAGCTGCGAGAGCAACCGTCGTTTTAGCCTGGCAGGATTCCGGCGTGTCAGTCACGATCGAAGACGACGGCACCGGCGACACCGAAACCGATCACGCCGGCCAGGGCCTGGTCGGCATGCGCGAACGCACCGCGCTATATGACGGCACGTTTACTGCCGGGCCGAAACCCGACCGCGGATTTCGCGTGCACGCCCAACTGCCGTATGAGAATGGATAACATGCAACCGATCAACGTGGCCATCGTCGACGATCAACACCTGATCCGCTCGGGACTGTCAATGCTGATCAACTCCCGCAACAATCTGCACGTCACCGGCGAGGCATCCAACGGGCAACAAGCCCTCCAGTCGGCGCATGTGCACGGCGCCGACGTGGTCCTGATGGACGTTCGGATGCCCGTCATGGACGGCATCACCGCCACGAGTCGGCTACTACAACACCACGACAAGCTGAAGATTATTGTGCTCACCACGTTTGATCTGGACGAGTACGCACTCGATGCGATTGACGCCGGGGCCAGCGGATTCCTCCTGAAGGACGCCCCACCCGAGCAACTGTTAAGCGCTATCGAGTCGGTCTATCACGGGGATGCGGTCATTGCCCCATCGACGACCAAACGCTTGCTCGAACACTTCGTGCGACCGAAACGGGGCAAGCTGTCAGCGGAACACGATCCGGACCTTGCGGCCATCGCGACGCTGACGGCCCGCGAGCGCGAAGTACTCGAGGCCATGGCGGCCGGGTTGTCGAACGCTGAAATCGCACAGCACTTCTTCGTGTCCGAAACGACGATCAAAACCCACGTCGGCAAAGTGCTGACCAAACTCGGCGCCCGCGATCGGGTGCAAGCGGTCGTGCTGGCGTACCGGACCGGAATTGTTTAGTGTTCCATACCGGGCGATAATGACGGTATGGAACCACGCAGAGGACTCGACGACAAAGACCTAGATAACCCCCGACGCGCCAAGCCCGCCACCGTCGGCATGACGATCATGTTGATTATTGGTGCATTGGTCATGGGCTCATCCCTGGCCTTGAACTTTTTCACCGGCCACTTCTCGGTCTTGACGTTTGTCATCGGCATTGTTCTCATCGGGATTGCAGTAGCTTATTTAGTAGTTAACGCGTTCAAGGACGACGCCGCGGGCAACTGATATAGCGGACCAACGCACCGTCGGGCAGTCGCCAACTCATCCTTGAGAAGGAGACGGGCCCGGGCAGAATCATGCCAGCTGGTGATGTGCTGAAAAGCGCCACACAGCATGCTGGAAGCATGACAGTACATCGTGCACCCAGTACACCAACCCAGACCATATCCACCGCCGTGGCAGCACAAGCGGTCACCAAAACTTTCGGCGGCAGCGACGACGCCACCAGGGTCACCGCCCTCGACAACGTCACCGTCGCATTCCGGCCCGGCGAGTTCACCGCCATCATGGGACCCTCGGGGTCCGGCAAGTCCACCCTTATGCACTGCCTGGCGGGTCTGGACACCGTCGACTCGGGCCGAGTAGCCATCGGTTCCACGATCATCACCGGCATGAGCGACCGTGACCTGACCCTGCTGCGCCGCCGTCGCATCGGGTTCATTTTTCAAAGCTTCAACCTCGTCCCGACCCTGAACGCACGCGACAACATGCTGCTACCTCTCGACTTAGCCGGCACCAGCGCCGACGACGACTTGTTCGCCCATATCATCGACACCCTGGGCCTGGCCGACCGGCTGGCTCATACACCGCATGAGCTCTCGGGTGGCCAACAACAACGCGTCGCCATCGCCCGGGCCCTGTTAACCCGCCCGGCGGTGATCTTCGCCGATGAACCCACCGGTGCCCTGGATTCGACCACGGGCACCGAGGTGCTGGAGCTGTTATCGCGCAGCGCCCGCGAGATGGGTCAGACCATCATCATGGTCACCCACGACCCGCACGCCGCTTCCTATGCCGATCGTGTAGTGGTGCTCAAAGACGGTGCCATCGTGGACCAGCTGCAGAACCCGACCGCCCAGACGGTACTCAGCGCGCTCGCCGGATTGGGGGCCTAGCCGTGTGGAAAGTTGCGATCAGTCAACTCACAACCCACCCGCGCCGCTACGTCGCCGTCGTGGTGGCCATTGTGCTGGGAACCCTTTTCCTGGCCGCTGCCCTGTTGGTGACCTCCTCGGCTAAGGAAACCACCAAACACATGCTGGGTGCGACGTATGCCAATGCCGATCTGCTCATCGTCGCGGAACTCGGGGCATATTTTGACTCGGATTCGGCCTTCTACGACCTGGTCGGAACAGCGGACGCGCCCGGGAGCCTCGAGCGTATTCCCGGGGTGACGGAAGTATATCCCCTAACGAATACGCCGGCCACGATGGTGCTCCCCGAGGACTCCACCCAGCGCGGCACCTTCGGCCCCAACGCCGATTTTGTGCACTTGACCAGCCGGCCAGCAGACGCCTCGCTTCTTTCAGCACCTTTCGTCGACGGCGCGCTGCCGGAAGCCCACGATGAGGTAACCATCGATGCCGCCACCGCTGACCGGCACGAGGTGTCCGTAGCTGACACGCTGACCATCCGATCTTTGACCGACGACACCGAAACCGACTTCACGGTGAGCGGGATCTTCGACAATTCGATGAACCCGACCGTCGTGGGAGCGGTGACCGGCTATGTCACCCCCGAAACCCTGACCCAGCTGGCAGACGGGTCCCAGAGTGCCGATATGGCGCTGCTGCGTGTCGACGGTGATCTCGACCAAGTCCTCGCCGAGGTCCAGCAGGCAATAGACAGCGCTGGTCTCCCCCTCACCGTCAACACCCCGGATGTCCAAATTTCTGAACAACTGGTGGATATGATGGGCTTCGACGCGATCACCGTGGTGCTGGGTGGGTTCTCCGCGATCGCCCTGCTGGTGATGACGCTGGTCATCCACAACACGTTTTCGGTCTTGGTGGCCCAACGCACCAGACAGTACGCCCTCCAACGCGTGTTAGGTGCCACTCGCGGCCAGATCCGAAAAAGCGTCTTAACAGAAGCCGTGCTCATCGGGCTGATCGGGTCGGTGGTCGGGATAGCGCTGGCCATCGGGTTGATGGTTGCGCTGCTGCGTCTGGCACAAACCTGGATTCCCGGAGCAACCTTTGGCATGGACGCATCGATTGTCTGGGTGGTGGTGATCGGTGTGGTCATGACCGTGGCGGCGTCTTGGCTGCCGGCCGCGCAAGCCACGCGAGTTTCTCCGGTAGCCGCGATGCGGCCCGTTCCCGAAGTCACCGCGAAATCCAGCACCGGCGCAGTCCGCCTGGTCTTGGGTGCAGTGTTGATCCTGGCCGGCGGAGCGGCGCTGGTGCACTTCAGTCTGCGCGGGATGGTTGGTCCCGCGATTTTCGCCGGGGCGCTATCCTTTCTCGGCGTGCTGGCACTGGGTGTGTTATTTGTCCCCGGAGCTGTCTATGCGCTGGGCTGGCTGCCTCGACTCACCGGGACTCCCGGCAAGATGGCCCAACTCAATGCGGTGCGCAACCGGTCACGCACCGCCGCCACCGCAGCCGCGTTAATTATCGGCACCACCTTGGTCACCCTGATTCTGACCGGCGGGCGCACCGTGCAGCACAACACTGATGAGCTCCTGGCCACGAATTATCCGGTCGACATCTATGTTGAGCTCTCCGGTGTCGCAGCCACCGACGAGCAGGACGTCAGCGCTACCACCGAACGGCTGGCCGCAACTTCGGGGATTTCCAGTGCTGAAGCCCTCGCCCCGGTAGCCTCCATCGATGAGCCGTGGGCAGCATCCGGCACCATCTTCGCCGGTGATCCCAATGAACTCGCGACAATTTCAGATGGCATAGCTGATGATGAGGCGCGCGCACTTCAGACACCGGGTACCGTACTGGTCCCCGCTACCCACACAGCAGATACCGTGACGATCCGGACTGCAGACGAGCAAGCGGTCACACTTGAGGCCATCCGCTCCGAGCTGGATTCGGTCACGCCCGTGGTCTCGCCCCAGACCGCCGAAGCCTACGACCTGCAGGCCGCCGGGGCCCCTGTGGTCTGGCTTGCAGTTGACAGTAGAGACATGACGCAATCCGAGCTGCAAGAACTGGTGACCACTATGATTGCCGAAGCCGGCGTATCGGCCCAGGACGTGAACTCTCCGTTGATGCAGCGCGCCGTCTACCAGCAAGCTATTAATGCGGTGATGTTGACCGTCATCGGGTTGTTGAGCATCTCGGTGGTCATCGCTTTTGTGGGAGTGGCCAATACGCTCTCGCTATCCACACTGGAACGCACCCGAGAAAACTCCTTGATGCGAGCCCTTGGACTCACCAGAGGTGGCTTGCGTAGCATGCTGATCTGGGAGGCGATCCTCATCAGTGCAATCGGCGCTATCCTGGGCAGCGCGCTCGGCATGCTGTACGGGTGGGCAGGGTCCGTCGCGATTTTCGCTGAGATCTCGCCCGACGGTGTCGAAATGTCCTGGCCATGGCTGGAAACGGCCGTTGTGGTCCTCATTGCGGTGAGCGCCGGGCTGCTCGCTTCGCTGGCCCCCTCACGCCGGGCGGCGAAACTCTCCCCGGTGCAAGGACTTGCCACGGTTTAAGGACTCGGCGATGCAACACTTTCGTCCCGCTGGAGCTGCGATATTGAAGATCCAGCGGGACGAAGTGTTGCCAATCTGAAAATCCACATCGAAACTTTCATGGCGTTGTTCTGTGTGATCGGACGCAGAAAAGCGATCTGTGTAGGCGGTAGTACCAGCTCGAGGGATCCCGCCAATTTGAGTTGCCGACGCAACTGATCGAGCCAGCGTTTGCAAACTTGCGCAGCACACAACATTCGTCTGGCATTGTTGACTTAACCGAGGAAATCCTGCCCTGACCAGCGCAGTTCAACAGGGTGTTCGCGACATGTTGCGGAGTCTAAGAGGTTTGTGCCTGCCCCGGGATTGACTAGAATTGTGGCTGATATCACACTAGTCGCCCGGCGTGCCCGGCATGAAACGATGTGGGATCACTTCGCAATGTCTCACTCTATGACAGAACGTCATTATTTGAGTGAAAATTCAAGATAAATAGTTTACCTAAGCCTATTCCACTCGGCAAAGTTCCCAGCTACCCTTTAGTAACAACGACGCATTGCGCCCGTCAACGTCAGCTCATCACTCACATATTTGAGCAACTACTTGGCACGAGTTGGTCTAAACCTGGGAGGGCAGAACGATTTTACGCAACCCAGAATCAGAGCGCCTACAAGCTGTCTCGGAGATTCTTACCCGCGCGTACACCTACGGCGGCGGCACGGTCCTTGTCGATGGTCTTGCCGGTATGGGCAAAACCCACTTTCTACGAAACTTAGCCATCCAAGCTGACCAGCAGGAGCGCTGGCAGGTCACTTTCGTCAACGCCGACCGACTCGAGATCGGCGAGCCCTACAGCTTCATCGAACGCCTCCTGGCAGCAGGGGTAGCCCCCGATTGGAACTTTGAACCTGCCACGCAGCTTCAACCGATCGCCGTTGCCCGGGAGTGTGTCCGTCGACTGTTGCGCCAAAACCACGGGCCAGACGAAGGACACATCATCATCATTGATGACGCGCATTGGATCGATCCAGAGTCAATCCAAGTCTTGCGCCACATGATCCCACGCTTCAACCGCCGTAATGTCTTTATCGCCTGTGGGGCGAGAACGCCGCATAAGCCTGGTTCCCTGGGAGAGCTGCTTGCTGAAGCAGCCGCAACCAACCCGCACCATCACCACGTGGAAATGCGGCCGCTCAGCGAACACGACATCCGCGCGCTAGCAATGCAGCGATTTGGTGTCAGCATCTCAATGCGTAATGCGTTCCAGCTCAGTGAGATCACCGGGGGCTCGTTTCTTGGCGTCGACAGTATTTTAAACCAGGTCACCGAAGAAGAGGTGCGCCAACTTCACACGACCTGGGATCTGCCCATCCGACCCCGCAACCTCGACAATCCGCTGCTGGGTGCCTACCGTGAGCTCAGCCCGGAGGCACAACAGGTCGTGCAGATCGTGTGCTTAGCAGAACACGAAATCACACCGCAGGCACTTCAGACCGTCTGCCGACAACTGTATATCCCGGCTGCAATCGACGAAGCGGTCCGGGCAGGCGTGGTAATCGAGTCAGACTTCGGTCAGGCCATTGTGCCAAAACACCATCTGATCGGTGCGGCAGTCCGGGAAACGGTCGAACCAGCGTTCGGCCGAAAAGTGCACCGCCTCTTTGTCGACCTGACCGAAGGGTTCCGTTCGGTGCGGCACATGCTCAAGGGTGCAGAAAGCTGGAGCGACCAGCTGCGGGAACAAACAGCACAGTATGCGCGTGAGGCCAGTCAACAATCGCAGTACCTCAATGCCAATGACATCCTCCGCATGGCACTGGACCTCGCCCAAGACCCCTACGAACGTCAAGGACTCATCACGGAGCTGGTCCTGATCAATATCCGGGCGAAGACTGGCTTTAAGTGTCTAGACTTATTACCGGAGATTGAGACGTTCCCGCCCAGTACGCTTCGCGAGTTCCTCATCGTGATGCTGCGGGTCTATCTCGTCAACGACCCATTCCCCCACCGACGCATCCAGGATGTCCTGAACACCGAGAACACCACACCGGATGAAAAGACGCTTCAAGCGTTTATGGTGTTCATGATGGTGATGATGTTGATGCGCAGTAACGATCGCAGTCAGATCTCCGAGCTCATCCCGGTGGCAAAGCGCTTGTTTGCTGAAAGCCCGATGCATCCCGAGGAACTCGCCGATGCACGGCTGGGGTGGATGGTCTCGCCCAATGAGTACATCTTGCTGCTGGGTTGCTATGCAGTGGCGCTGTCACACCTCGATGGCGATATCGACGTCACACGTCAAGCGCTGCCCGACCTTTTAGATCGCACCGCTGAACTGCCTGACATCGCCATTAAGGTAGATTGTCTGGTCCCGCTTGCCGGTGCTGCCGTGGCTACGGGGGATATTATCCTGGCGCACGATATCGCAGCCCAGGCCGTAGACATCCTGGAGCGTGTCCATGGCGAACCGTGGACCGCTGCCACGCCTCGCGTCATTCTGGCCCACGTGCTGGTGCTGCTGGGTAAATACCAGCAAGCCGAAGAAGTTCTCGATATCCTGGACGAATTCAACCACGATGCCCTCGATCTAGAAGCCCGCTTGACCGGAGCCGCGCTTCGGTCCTCCATCGCGGCCATCAGGTGTCAGCGAGACCCCGAACAGTACCTGGCACATGCACGCCGCGCCAGTGACATCGACTGGGAACATTACGGGCGCGATCTGTCGGTCATGGCCAAAGTCGAAATCGCCCGGGTCAAAGATGATGCCATGGGAGTAGTCACCGCGGCTTCAGTCCCGCGAGCGGCATCCTTCCGCAATACCCAACGTGGCTTCTTGACGTATAAAGCACATGCGCTAATCACCCTGGGAGCGCTGGACGATGCGCGCAACCTGATCCAGGAACTGCGCGAACGACGCGGCACGACCTGGTTCGAGTACTGGGGCACGCTCGATGGTCTCGAAGCCCGAATGGCACAGGCGCAGGACGATCACGCTTCGGCGCGCAAGCTGTACGAATCAGCGCTCAAACAGCGACTCTTCCCGCTGGCGTGGGCGCTCACCGCGATCGACTATGGCGAATTCCTGTTCAGCATCGAAGACGCCGAAGGCGCCGAGAACATCCTGCGCGAAGCCGTGTCCACCCTGGAAAAGATCGGGGCGACCGCCTACCTGCGGACCGCAGAGCAACACCTCAAAAAAGCAATAGATCGCAACAGTAGTGCCCAAACGAACGCTTTTGCGGCCATGACAAAACGCGAGCGCGAAGTTGCTGCACTCTTGGCGGAGGGGCATTCGAATAAGACGATCGCTAAACAACTCGTGGTCTCAGAATCGACCGCACGCTTCCACGTGTCCAATATACTGCGCAAGCTTCAATTGAATTCACGGGCTGAAGTACCACGCGTGCTCAAACACCTCACCCGGAGTCGGTAACCGGGCACTCCAGCGCACCCTCGGGGCTGGCCTACTACACGGTAGGCCAGCCCCTTTTTTTGTCGTGTTTGCGAACCTAGCCGGAAAGCCACGGAAGCCTCACACAACCTCGCCGAAAACCGGTCGTTCCTCACGCGATCCCAACGCCAAGACCATCTGAAAGGCTAGTGTTCCCCGCACTGGGCCTCCCTACTCTGTGAGATAGCTGACATACCGGTTGACGCTACCCGCAAATTTGTTGGGTAGCACCTTGCCACCGCTCATCACCACACCGTCGGCTAGAGAGGACAGTACGCTGTGCGAACTTCTTTAGGCACGATCCGTAATGCCGGCAAGACACGCCACTACCGCACGGCGACCGCTGCGCTATTCAGTGCGGCACTGCTCCTCTCAAACTTTTCCGGTGCGAGCCACTCGGTTGCTACCCCAGAAGATAGCTCTGCGGAGCCTTCCGTGTCGGCAACAGTGGAGGAACCGCGCCAAGAGTCCAGCGCACCGGTGACGCCTAGCCCGTCACAATCGGCCCGTTCGGCTGAACCAAAAGCTTCTACCTCGCCCGAGAGCTCACCGACAGAAGAAGAAGCACCTTCAGAGTCACCATCTGAAAGCGCTGAAGCTACACCAACCCCAGAAGCCACCCCGGACGTCACCGAGGCCACTATCACAGTCCGTATAGCCGGTGGTTTAAGTGGCGTGAAACTGCAGTTGCATACGGGCAACGCCAATAAGTCTGGGGCAGCGATACCAGAAGCGTGGGCCAGCTGCGTTTCAGATGGTGCCGGGAAATGTTCTTTTACCGTGCCAGAAACGCACGCCTCCAGTGACGATTACGAAGCCGGCGAAAATTATGATCAACAGTTTTGGGTCAAACAAGTTTCCGCACCTTCCGGTTGGTATATGAACGAGACCCTTGGATTGACCGGCAACTCCACGGCAGCCTACGAATTCCGGACGGGACCACAGCTTCGAGCTGGACAGCACTACACCTCGGGCAGTGACTTCATGACCGCCGGTTCTGATCGAGCCTCGACGGGAGCATGGCAGAACTCCCGGAATAATCCGGGAGCAGACCTGACATGTCGGCCCGGTGCGGATTTCGCCGTGGTGTTGGATCGCACCGGTTCGGCAGGCACCTCAGCCGCGGCTGCGATGAAAGAGGCCATGATCGGCACGAATTCTTCCGTGACCGTTTACGACGGAGCTAGCAGCCTGGCACAAGGTTTGGGCAAGGCTGCGGGCTCTGGACATGACCTCGTCGTGGTGGCGACGGGCGGATCGGAAAGCTCGGCCGGGTTCGCGCCGACCGAGAAAGCGATTACTGCTGCCAATACGTTGAAAGCCCAGGGCTCGCGCGTTCTGGCCATCGGCGTGGGAACGAGCAATCATGCGAATCTGCGGGCAATCTCCGGTAACGAATTCTCCAGAAACGCCACGTACTCGGGTGCTGATTACCACGCCATCGGGAACGGACAGCTGAAGAGCCTACTGGAGTCGATCGCACAGCAAGTGGAATGCGAAACAACCGTTGAGGTCACCCAAAAGACTCAAGCCTACGACCAAGACTCGGCAGTAGCTGGGGGCTCAGGTTGGAAATTTGAACTCACCACCGACGCTGGCACGGTACGGCCTGATGCCAAACAGACGACCGGTGATAACGGAAAAGTCTCCTACTCCATTGAGTTCGACTCCACCAAACCAGACCAGCTCGACGCGTCACTCAAGAGCATTCTCAGCGACGAGCAGGAGACTGAGGGCTGGGCGCTGAAACAGGTCACTTGCAGCAACAACGGCAGCACCATCGACGTAGAAGCGCCCACCGCCAAATTCTCGGTGACTCCGGGCGATCGCATCGAATGCACGTTCTTGAATACTCAAACGCTCAAACCTGGCATGACGGTGAAAAAGCAAGCCTGGGATACCCCGAACGCATCGGACCTGTCCGAGGCCAAAAACTTAGCACCGGGCCACAGCCTACTCTCCGGTCACCAAGTGACTTGGACTTATGAGGTGACAAACACCGGTGAAACGGCTCTGCGCGACATCGAAGTCGTCGACGATCAGCTACCCGACGATGCCGTCACGTGCCCGAAGACCACCCTGGAAGTCGGCAAGTCCATGACGTGCACCGCCTCCGGAAAGGTCACCACGAAACCTTAATACTTTACTCATCACACTCTCGTTCAACTGGACGGAAGTCGATATATCCGCAGCACATTGCATTACTAACACACCCATCAATATCCCGGCAGCGGCCGGGGCTCACATATAGGAGAGACAAGTGAAAAATACAACGAAAGGCTTTCTCGCCGGCGCAGCTGGCCTGGGGCTCGTACTAGGTGGTTCCACCTTTGCACTCTGGACCGACACCGCGGGATTAGGTAGTGACACTACGCTCACTGCCGGTAACCTCGCCGTCGGCGTGGTCAGCAGCGAATGGAGAGATATCTCCTATGACCGTAGCTTCGACCGCGGCCACAGGATCAACAATATCGAGAAATTCCGCATTATCCCTGGTGACAAGATCCAGGCTAAATACGGAGTCAGCGTAGGCCTCGAAGGCGACAACATGGTGGCCAAGCTCCGTCTGAAAGACAAAGACGGAAACACCGTTGATGGCGCTCTTGCACCAGGCCTGAAAGTGACCTACAAACTCGAGAGGGCTAGCGGCGGTTTCTGGCCGTTTAGCGAGGATGCGGTTGAAGGAGACGGCGATGGTGTTGAAGTAAACATGATCTCCAAAGAGGCAGACCTCTACGCCAGAGATAACAACATCCGGTTGCCATTCATACACATGGTGGTCGATCGTGATGTTGACAACAAAGCTGACTTCAACGTCACTGTCACCGTGGAATTCACTGGCGACGACCTGGACTACCGGAAAGCGAAGGCAACACTGGCCGATGCACAGCTTGAACTCGAGCAAGTCCGTGAGGACGTCTTCGGTTACCGCTAGATCGATGTAGCCCGGTCTAAATCGTAGTACTCACCAGCACAGTTAGGTAAGCATCATGGAAACCAGATCAGACGCTCGACGCTCACACCAAGCAACTGATCAGCCCCGTCACCGCCAAGCGGTGAAAGAGCCGGGTATATGGCGGGGTGTGCTCTCTGGGATGTTTACCACTGTGCTGGTGGGTCTACTTCTTATTCTTGGCGCCGTCGTTGTGGTGCCGAAAATGCTGGGTGGGGCCGGCCTCACGGTCCTCAGTAGCTCGATGGAGCCCACTTATTCACCCGGGGATATGGTGATCTCGGTCCCGCAAGATAGCTATGCTGTTGGTGACGTGGTTACCTTTCAGCCGGTTTCAGGGGACCCAACGTTGATTACCCACCGGATTGTTGCCCATCGGACCGGCGACACGGCCATCTCATACGTCACCCGCGGCGACGCGAACGGTAACAACGACAACCCTATTGTCGGCGGACAGATTATGGGCAAAGTGATTTACCACGTCCCCTACGTCGGCCACGTATCCCTGGCCGTTGGAGAGCATCGCAACCTCCTGATTGGTGCGGCCGCGACCGGCCTCTTTGGTTACGCCATCTACGCGATCGCGTCCGGCCTGATCCAGGACCGGCGTCGTAAACAAGCGGAGAAGTCATGAGGCACACGCACAACGCATCGCGTCAGCGGGGCGAACGCAAACCCAGGCACGGTATATGGCCGCTATGGATCACGCTGGCTGTGCTAGCCGCGCTGGGCGCTGCCGCGGGGTCATTCGCCCTGTGGAATCAGGACGCAGCATGGCCCCAAGCGCACTTCGTGACCTCCGGGGACCTGCGCGTCACCGCTACCGATGATCCGGTGTGGAAAGAGACCTCCCCTGACGTGACCACGGCACCGCGGGTCATCGATCCCAACAAGTTCCTCATTCGCAGCGGAGACAGCGTCTCCGTCGAGTTCCCCTTCGAAGTGGCTTTGACCGGCGATAACATGCGCGCCAAGTTGCTCGTCGATTGGGATACTGACACGCGGGTCCCTGATTCCGTTTTTGGTCGGTACGGCGTGTACGACGCTGAGGGCAATGAACTGACCGAACCTGGGGCCGCACTTGGCACTGAAACCGAACTTGAACTCACCCCAACACAGCTTGATGGTGACACGGCAGCCTACAGAGTCCACGTGGAGCTAGATTTCGCGGGACTTGATGATCGTTTTGGCGCTGACAGCGTGGACCAGCTCAGCGACCTCGGAGATCTGACCGTAGAGCTGCACCAAGTTCGCCCGGGAGATGAGACGCAATGAAACACGCCATGACTCGCCGACGTGCCCACCGCGCGCTCCCTACCTGGCGTCAACCAACGATGCTGGCAGGAGCTGCAGTGCTAGCCGGCGCCGCGCTTGGCATGGGTGGCAGCACCCTTGCGCTGTGGCAAGACCAGGCTGGTTTTTCGGTATCCGCCCGCAGCGGGTATGAATACTTCGCGGCCGGCGCTCCCGGTCAGACCCAGCCAGCAACCAATGGCACCGTCAAGTTCACCGTGGGAGCCGAACACGCCGCCGAGCTGCAGTCTGAGCGACAGACCGCCATCCCGTTGGAGACCGAGTCGATCAGCCAGGGCAATAAGGGGCTGCGCTACACGATCACTGAACCCGACTGGGGCGACCATTTTTTCGGCGCTGCGACCACCACATTGTTCCAAGTCCCGTCAGCGCAGGAGTGCACCGTCGAGGGCGCGCCGGATTCGTCTCGAGCACAAAGCTCGACACCGGTCAGCGCAGACTATTCGGACACCGAAGATCCCGTGGTCGAAACCTGGTGTCTCGTTGCCACCATTGAAGACCTGCCCGATGAGGGCACGTACTCGAACTCGGTCACGGCAAAGGCCGAAGACCCGGCCGGCACCTCAGTCGAGGCGACCGATACCTGGAACGCGGAAGTCACCTCGTCTATGGACCCCGAGGACGAGCCCAACCATGTGATTACTTTCGAATACGAGACGTTCCGGCCCACCAACTAAACACCGGTCGTGGCCTCGGTTTCGCCCAGTACTTCAGCCCTCGAACGTTCCGTAGCGGCCGCACTGTAGTGCCCGAAGGCACCCCGGTACTGGGCGGCCGGATGCGTGTCGGACAGACGGTCTTGCCCAGTCAGGCGACCCCGCAGCGTGGTGCCGGTGTCGGCTTGCAGTTCTGCCTCGCTGCGGGCCATACCGCGACGACGTAACTCGGGAATAACATGGTCAATGAATTCGACATAACTGCCCGGCAGGGTTGCGTTGATGACGTTCACCCCATCGATTCCGGCGTCCTGCCATTGGGCTAATTCATCAACGATCTGTTCCGGGGTGCCGGTCACGCGGGTTGCCTGGGCGCGGAACCGTGCCAGATCGCGCACCGTCATGGTCCCGTCGGGATTCATCTTTCGCAACTCATTGAGGTGCCCGCGCGAACCTTCTGTGGTGAGCTCACCAATCGGCTGATCTAACGGAAGGTATCCAAGATCGATGCCCAGGCTGCCGCCGGTGTGAGCGATCAACGCGTCATCATCAAGCGAGTCATCCAACTCAGCGGCTTTTGCCTTGGCTTCGGCCTCGGTCGATCCGATAACAAAGGATAGGCCCTGAATAAATTTTACGTCATCTGCTCGCCGCCCGGATTGTACTGCTCGACGGCGCACATCGGCGGCATGATCTTTGGCTTGCGCTAAGCGTGGGGCCATCGAAAACGTCGCTTCGGCGTGTTCGGCCGCAACCTGGCGGCCTCGCGGTGAAGACCCCGCTTGGAATATCAGTGGCGTCCGCTGCGGCGAAGGGGCTGACAAGTGGGGCCCTTCAACCTGATAATTTGCGCTTTCGTGATGAATCTTGGCGACTTTCGCCGGGTCGGCGTGGAGCCCGGTGCCACGCTCATGGGCTAAGGTCTTATCGGCTAATAGTGCATCGTCATCCCAGGAGCCTTCCCAAAGTTTGTAGCAGACCGCCAGATATTCTTCGGCCAGATCGTACCGGTCCCCGTGCTGGGCCAGTCCCGCCCCACCGTAATTCCGGTGCGCGTTTTCTAACGCCGAGGTGACCATGTTCCACCCGACCCGACCTCCCGAGAGGTGATCCAGTGTGCTCAGCTGTCGGGCGAACGTATACGGGTGGGTTTGGATGACCGACGAAGTCAGTGCCAGGCCGATACGTTGGGTCGTTGCGGCAAGTGCTGAGAGCAGCACGAGCGGGTCATTGGCCGGAATCTGCAGGCCGCGGCGAACGTGCGAGGCCCACCCTCCCTCGTGGTCGCCATAGACTCCGACGACGTCAGCGAAAAACGCGATGTCGAATCCCCCGTCTTCCAGGGTGTTCACGAGATCCACCCAGTGCTGCAGCTCATTAAACCGGTGTTGTTGTGCCTCCTCTCGACGCCACGCACCGCCAAGAATATGGCTGGTGGTGTTCATCATGAAGGCGGACAAAATAAGTGGACGATGAGACATGAAAGACTCCTAGGGGTTGAGACTGAAGATGCGTGCAGTCGGGATGTCGTGGCATTAATTGGCGTTGAATTCGTTCCAGCGTTCCTCGACGTTGTCGACGCTGTAGGCGTCACTGAATTCATTGACGCCATTCATGTATTCGGCGAACCATTCAGCGACTTCATCAGATTGGTATGCCTCTTGTAACGCTCGGGTTTTCTCTGCATCGCGTTCACCTTCTGCAACGCTGAGGAATACGGTGAACGGGAAGAAATCCTCGTGCTCTTCAACGGCCAGCAGCACGTCGTCGTACTCGTACCCGGCTTCGACCACCGAGCTGCCAAAAGCAAAGGCTGCATCGACGTCAGGAAGTGTCCGAGCAGAAGATTGCTGATCCACTTCCACGAACTCAAATGATTTGGGATTGGCCGTAATGTCAGCTTGCGAGAGCTCAGTAATCTCGACGCTCTCGTCCACCTCGATGAGGCCGGCTTGTGCAAACAGATGCAGGGCGCGCCCATTATTGGAACGATCAACGGGGATCGACAGCGTGGCTCCCTCGGGTAGGGCATCTAACGAATCGTATTTCAACGAAAAGACGCCGCTTGGCGAGTAGAACACGCTGAACGCGGGCTCTACCGCGGTGTGGTTGTCATCATTGAATTGCCGCAGGTAGGCCGCATGCTGGAAGAAGTTGGCATCATACTCGCCTTGCGAAACAGCTTCGTTGGGCTGAATGATGTCCGTGACATAGGTCGTTTCCAGTTCCCACCCTTCTTCAGCGAGTATTTCTCGAGCTATCTCGGTGGGTTCTTGGTACCGGGGTGTTTCCGTGACAATGAGACTGATGGTTCTGTCTTCCGACGCTGCTGAACCTGCTTGCGTCAGGCCGCAGCTCGTGAGGGTCAGGGCCGCTGCCGAGGCGACACCGGTGATCAGAGCGCGGCGGAACTGCGTGATCTTTGGGGTCTGGGCGGAGAAAAAGGGCATGACAAATCCTTTGAAGAGTAGTGGAGAAGAAATGGTGTGGTGGAGCTGGGGGCTAGATGCGTTTATCGGTGACCCGCGCCAGGCGGTTGCCACCCAGTTGGACCGCGGTGACTAGTAAAACCATCAGCACGACGGCGACGAACATCACCGGCGTTTCATATCGGTAGTAGCCGTAGCGAATGGCGAAATCGCCAATGCCACCGCCCCCGACTAATCCGACCATGGCGGAGTAGGAAATAAAACTCACGGTCGTTACGGTGATGGACCCGATGATGCCTGGTCGGGCGTCTACGAGCAGCACGTTGCGAATGATTTGGCCGTGTGTCGCACCCATGGCCCGTGAGGCCTCTACAGCACCGGTACCCAGCTGCGAGATGTTTTGTTCGACCAATCGCGCAAAGTATGGGATCGCGTTGATGGTCAGCGGCACAATAGCGGCCGCTGTACCAACCGTTGTTCCGACAACGAACCGCGTGAACGGGATGATGGCAATGAGCAAAATGAGGAAGGGGAAGGACCGCAGCATGTTCACCAGGCCGCTGACGATCGCATGTAATCGTGGTTGCGGCGCGATCGATCCTGGTGCGTGGACAAACAGCCAGATGCCTAATGGAGTGCCCAGGAGCACGGCGATGGGGATCGAGACGCCGATCATGGCAAAGGTTTCGAGTAAGGCCTGGACCAGTTCAGGACGGAGTTCAATGATACGTTCCATTAGGCTCGCCCTCCTGCCACAGCAACCGGCTCGTCAGAGGACTCCAGACCCGACGGCAGCGTATCCAGCGGGGGTGCACCGCGGTCGATGCGAATGCCATCTGAGACCAGGTACTGACCAATGGAAGTCGACGGTGAGAAAGCCGGATCGTGGAGCTGGTGGGCGGCGAAACGCTCGACAATGCGCCCGGATTCCATCACGGCCACGTGGTCGGTGAGCGCTTTGATGACTTCCATTTCGTGGGTCACCACGACAACCGTAATGCCCAATTCTCTATTGATGTCAGCCAAGTACTGCAAGACCGTCGCAGTAGTAAAGGGGTCCAGTGCTGAGGTGGGTTCGTCGCAGAGCAACACTTGGGGACGGGTTGCCAGTGCGCGAGCGATTGCCACGCGCTGTTTTTGTCCGCCCGATAGCTGCGCGGGGTAGGCGGCTGCCTTGTCGGCGAGTTCCACAATTTCCAGGGCCTCAGCGGCCCGAGCACGACGAGGTGCCGAGGCTTTGACACCGGAAAATTTCAGCGACAGCTCCACGTTCTGTTCGACCGTGAGGTTATTGACCAGGTTGAAACCCTGGAAAATCATGCCGATCTGATGACGGGCTTGACGCAGTGCTTCCTCGTTGAGTTGTGTCAGATCGGTACCGTCGATGAGGACCTGACCTCGGGTGGGCCGTTCCAACAGGTTGATGTTTCGTAGCAGGGTGGACTTCCCGGCACCGGAAAACCCAATGATGCCTTGAATACTGCCGCGAGGCACTTCGAGGCTGACATCATCAACCGCGGTGATGGGGTCCTTGCCATGGTCAGCAAAAACGGTGGATACATTGCAGAGAGAAATCACGTCATCACTCCATTGGTCCTGGCAGTAGCACCGTCCCACACTGCAAAACAGCTTCGGGGGTTGCTGCGACGTCAACGAGCCAGATCTCTCAGTCGCTCTGAATGGTTTGCGTATAGAACGGTACATCAAACAATGTGAGGCTGCCAATTCTCCCGACGTGCTCCGGGTCATACGACGCAACATTGCCGCCTGATCATCTCACGTCGATAGGCGCATTCGTCGAACGAAACCGGTAAACTCCAGACAGGGCATCAGTCCGAGCCTGACATACCGAGTCGACGACATAGGTGGGTCCATGACGATAAGAACATTCGGGATGGCGTTGTTGACGTCGTGCCTGATGATTTTCGGCTTTCTTGCGCCAGCGCACGCTGCCGATCCGGTAACCATACCGCCGGGAACCTTTGTGGTGGATGAGGCCGACGTCCTGTCACCCAGTGAAGAAGATGCCCTCGAAGACCAGGTCCGCGAGCTTCAAAGCGAGCACGGGGCAACGCTTTTTGTCATCTATGTACCCACGTTTGAAAACCCTGATGAACCCGAAGCGTGGGTGCAGCAAGTCGCCGAGCAGAAACAGTTAGGCAGCAACGACAACATCCTGGCTATCGCGACCGATGACCGACTCTATAACTTCGTCGCCCACTCCGACGGACCCTTCCGCGAGTACCAATCGGCCATTGACCGCGAATACATCCTGCCAGCGCTGTCCAACAGTGATTGGTACGGGGCCGGTGCGGGCGCGGTTGAAGGACTGGCAACAGCTGCGACTGGCGACGTCGGCGCCGGCCCGGGCGCTGCACAAGATGGCGGCGCCGGTGGTGGTCTGCTGTGGCTGCTTATCCCGGTCGGCATTCTGGTAGCCGTTTTCATTTGGTATCAGAGCTCCCAACGTCGAAAGCAACGTCGACGGCCGGTGGAGCAGCCTGCGCCTGAAGATCCTCGGGATGCCATGCCAATCCCTGAATTACGCACACAAGCTGGTTCGGCCTTGATTCAAGCCGACGATGCCATCAAGGTCGCGGAACAAGAGATCGGCTTCGCTCAGGCCTCCTACGGGGATCGTGCGGTTGAGGTGTTTCAACGGGATCTGCAAGAGGCCAAAGACCACATGCAGCAGTCCTTCCAATTGCAGCATCAATTGGATGATCACATTCCCGATACGGAAGAAGATCAACGCGCCTGGCTCAAAGAAATTCTCGACCGCAGCGCACAGGTCGTGACGGCGTTGCAGGAACACGAGCAGGACTTTGCCACGTTGCGAGACTTGGAGAAGAACGCTCCCGAGGCACTCGAGCGCGTGAAGGGCGTGTTTGCACCGCTTCCAGGACAGTTGGACCAGGCTATTGGCACCGTCGAAGACTTATCGGCCAGTTACGATGCGGCAGCGCTAGAAGAAGGCGTGGATAACCTCGAACAAGCCAAAGGGTTGTTAGATTTCGGCCAAGAACGCATCCGCGAAGCCGAACAACAACTGCAAGACGGCCAGCTCTCGCGGGCCGCGTGGAGCATTCACGAAACCGAAAATGCCACCCAAGAGCTCCAAGAGTTATTTGCTTCGATCAGACAACTGCCTGCCCACTTAGATCAGGCTCAACGACAGCTTGGCATTGAGTTGGGACAGGCCGAAAATATGCTGGCCGAAGCGAAAAATTTTGCTGCACAGCATCGCACGGACTCGTCATTCTCCGCCCAGATCGCAGCCCTAGAACAGACCGCAGACCGCATTGGGGCCCAAGTGCCCAGTCGGCATCCTGTCCGAGATCTCGATCAGCTAGAAGACACTCTCGACCCAGTCGTAGAAGCGTTGCAACCGCTGCGCGATCACCAACAGCAAGTCGAAGTGGCGCGACGTGATTTTGAACCCACGATGGACCGGGCGCGCTCGAGCATTGACGCGGCCGACGATTATATCCGCCGCCGTCGCGGGGCTGTTCGCCACGATGCTCGTACGAAGCTGTCAGCCGCTCAGATGCACTTCAACACGGCACTGCAACTGCGCAATCAAGATCCCGTCCAGGCCCTGAGCGAAGCCCAAAAAGCCGTCCAGTTGGGCCGACGCGCGCAACAGCTGGCCGAAGAAAATTACACCGACTTCAACCAACACTACGGTGGTCCGCGCGGTGGCGGCGGCTCGAACATGAGCGCGGTGCTCGGTGGCATCCTGCTCGGGCAGATCCTTGGCGGCGGTGGATCCTCGGGAGGCGGCGGCATGTTTGGTGGCGGCTCCAGCGGCGGAGGTGGCGGATTCTTCGGTGGCTCCGGCGGTGGATTCGGAGGCGGCATTGGCGGCGGCTTCGGTGGAGGCAGCGGGGGCAGTTTCTAAACCCTTTAGCTACTGCCCCGACCATGACAGACACGTAATCAAATACTACGTTCGACGAAAGGTACGCACTATGGAAAAACAATCGATCCTAGGCCGCATCACCCAAATGGCAAAAGCTAACATTCACGCCATGTTGGACTCAGCAGAAGACCCCCAGAAAATGTTGGATCAGATGATCCGCGACTACACGGCCAACATTTCTGAAGCCGAATCCGCGATCGCGCAAACCATCGGCAACCTGCGTCTGGCCGAAGATGATTATCGCGAGGACCTCGAAGAGGCCAACACATGGGGACAAAAGGCTCTGGCAGCTTCGAATAAAGCCGAAGAACTGCGCGGCCAAGATGACGCTGCAGGTGCCGAAAAGTTCGACAAACTTGCCCGTATTGCGATTGAACGGCAAATGGATGCTGAATCTTCGGCGAAGACCGCCGCTCCAGCTATCGAGTCCCAGAACGAGGTCGTGAACAAACTCAAAGAGGGTTTGGAAGCGATGAAACAGAAGCGTCAGGAGCTCGTGTCGCGTCGCGATCAGCTCGTGGCTCGTGCCAAAGCCGTCCAGGCACAGGGACAGGTCCAAGATGCGGTGAAATCCATCAACCTATTGGATCCCACATCTGAGGTTGCACGTTTCGAAGAAAAAATCCGTCGCGAAGAAGCGCGCGTGCGTGGTCAAGAAGAACTGGCCGCTTCCACGTTAGATTCCCAGTTCGAAGAGCTAGAGGACCTTGGTCAGCAAACTGAAATTGAGGCCCGTCTGGCCGCGCTGAAATCTGGTCAGCAGCCCAAAGAACTGGGTAGTTAATCCTAAGCTCCACTTGACCATGGAAGTATCCGATGCCAGGGCGTTTCTGGCGCTGGCCGAAGAACTCCACTTCGGCCGGGCCGCGCGACGCTTGCAAATGGGTCAGCCGCCGCTGTCGCGGCTGATTCAGCGCCTCGAGCGGTCCCTGGGCACGGAATTATTCAAACGAACCTCGCGTCAAGTGGAGTTAACCGTGGCCGGGCGAAGCCTGATCGAGCCGGCCCGTGAGTTAGTAGCCGCCTCAGAGCGCGCCGTGGAAGCCGTGAAATCGACGATTACCGGTCAGATCGGCACGGTTTCCTTGGGCTTTGCGGGTGCAAGCTCGAATGCTGAAGTGGCTGCTTTAACTCGCGAGCTGGCGATCCGGGCGCCCCGGCTGCGGTTCGAGGTGCAATCCTCCCAGTTTGCCGATGATTCGCTGAAGAAAGTACTCGACCAGTCGCTGGACTTCGCCATCGGCCTGTGGGAATACGTACCCTCAGAGCTGGATGCGCTGCATCTCAGCGATGACGATGTCCTCATCGCGCTACACAAGAACCACCCGCTGGCCAAGCACGAGCGCATCAAGATAGCTCAGCTCGCGCAGGATCCCTGGATTAATCTGCCCGGCGGGTACAACTCTGCCCTCCAAAACCGGTTTCGCCACCTGTCCCTCAACGCGGGATTCGTGCCCCGCAGGAATCAGACGGTCCCCGACTCGTGGACCGTGATGTTGTTAGTAGGACTTGGGATGGGCGCTTCCCTCACCCTCTCCTCAGTGGCCTCCTCGGTGCCCGCCGATGACGTGGCCTTCCTGCGGATCGACGATGAGTCGAACACTCCCTTACCCTTGCGTCTGGTGTGGCGCCGAGATGCCTTCAATCCGGTGCTGCAAACCGTCATAGAGACGGCCAGAGATCTCTTCGGGTAAACGGGTTAGAGGATGTGGCGCAGGTTGGCGCGTGCCAGATCGACCAGCTGCGAGCCCTGACCGCTGAGCACTGTACGCAGCGCATACAGCGAGAAGCCCTTGACCTGTTGTGCCGTAATGGTCGGCGGAATTGAGAGTTCTTGGCGTTCGGTGACGACATCGAGCACGGCCGGACCATCGTGGGCGAGAAAGGCCTCCACGGCATCCGGGAGGTCTTTACTCCGCTCGACGTGCTTGCCCCAGATGCCCATGGATTCGGCCACTTTGGCATAATCCGGGTTATCAAGGTCGGTCGCAAACGGGACGAAGCCATCGGCTTTCATTTCGAGTTCGATGAAGTTCAGCGAGGAGTTATTGTAGACCACGATCTTGATGGGCAGGTCGTGCTCGCGCACGGTCAGCAGCTCGCCGAGCATCATCCCCAGCCCACCGTCACCGGCCAGAGCAATCACCTGGCGGTCGGGGAAGCTGGCCTGTGCCCCGAGACTCATCGTCAACGCATTAGCCATCGAACCGTGCGCAAAGGAACCCAGAATGCGTCGATCGCGGGTTGTGTGCACGTATCGTGACGCGTAAATGACCGGGGAACCGACATCTGGGATAAAGACCGCATCATCGGTGGCGAGCTCGTCGACGACCCGGGTGAGGTACTGCGGATGAATTGGTCGAGAGCCACGCGACGGTTTCGCCAGATCATCGAGTTTTTCTCGGGTCTTATCGTAGTGGTCACGCATCTTCGACAGGTGTTTCGAGGACTTGGCCGGTTCCAGCAGCGCCGTGAGCTCGCGCATGGTGTCCTTAGCGGTCCCGACCAACGGCACCTCAACGGGCACTCGTTTGCCGATCTGTTCGCCCCGGTTGTCGATTTGGATGACCGGCACCTCTGGATAGAACTGCCGGTAGGGCAGGTCGGTGCCGATCATCAGCAGGGCTTCGGCCTCACTCATGGCCCGATATCCCGAAGCGAATCCCAACAGCCCGGTCATACCCACGTCGTAGGGGTTGTCGTATTCGATGTGTTCTTTGCCGCGCATTGCGTGCACGATAGGCGCCTGGAGTCGTTCGGCAATGGTCAGCAACTCGTCGTGTGCGCCCTCGACACCTGCACCGGCAAGGATCGTGACTTGCTTACACCCGTTGAGCAGTTCTGCGGCGCGGTGGAGTTCTTCCTCGGAGGGCAGGATACGGGACCTGGTGTGCCGGATGATCTCAGGTTCGGTCTCGGGCATCTCGGTCAGAAACATCGAGGCACTGAGCACCAGGACGGCGACCCCGCGCTTCTCAATGGCCGAGCGCATCGCGATCGTCAGCACCCGGGGTAACTGACCGATGTCGCTGACGTGTTCAACATAGACGCTGCATTCCCGAAAGAGCTCCTGCGGGTGCGTTTCTTGGAAGTACCCGGTGCCGATTTCTTCGGCCGGGATATGCGAAGCTAGCGCCAGCACTGGAACGCGGGAGCGCTGCGCATCATAGAGGCCATTAATCAGGTGGAGATTGCCCGGCCCGGCTGTCCCAGCGGTCACGGCCAGCTCACCGGTCATGGCCGCTTCGGCCGAGGCTGCGAACGCGCCAGCTTCTTCATGCCGGACGTTCATCCACTCGATGCTGGAGCCTTGAAGCGCATCGGTAAAACCGTTCAGGGAGTCTCCGGCGATGCCCCAAATGCGTTCGATACCGTTGGCTTCAAAGGTTGAGATGAAATGCTCTGCTACGTTTGCCATTGTGCCTCCGTCAGATCGATTGGCTCCCACGGTACCGGAAAGCCATCTGACACCCAATGACTGGATTACACCGCAGCACAGACGGTGGTGGCGGCCTGGGCCAAGCGGTTGTCTTGGCCCAGGCGCAGCAGGTGTTTTAGACGGTGACGTTGGCGTCCAGCAGGTAGGTTTCGAAGTACTGGTCGAAAGCTTCGAACTCATCCAGCGGCAGGACGTGGCCGATGTACTGGTCGGGCCGAACGATCACAACCGCGCCCTTGGACCGGTCGATCTCGCGGAGCTGGTAGATGTCCTGGGTGGCCTGCAAACCGGGGATGGTACCCAACAACTGGCCGTTGGTTTGTTCGGCTGCGAAGACCTTTTCGTAGTCCTTCAGCGCGAACTTGCCTTTTGTTGGCTGCAGCAACGGGTGGATGTCGTTGACGTCCACGTCGAGGTGGTGCGCCTGGGTGACCGCGTAGACGTCGAAAACCGAGTCTGGATCGGCGTCATTGGCGGTGAAGCGGTTGATGGCACTGCTGGCCTCGGTGCTCATGCGTTCACACCAGTTGGCCACGGTCGACCCGGTGCCCACGCCTGATTCATCAGCGAACAGGTAGACGCGCCAGCGACCGTCAGCCTGGTGCACATGGCCCAGCTGCAGTGGTTTGGCATCAGCGACCCGAATGACCGGAGCCGAGTGGAAGCGGGTGCCAATCTCGAAGCCGGTGGCCAGGTCCTGGTGGGTGTTTTCGCCGGTGAGACGGGAGAACTCGGGCTGGTAATGGGTACCGAAGCCGGCGGTGAATTTACCACCGCGCACGAACTGGTCTTGCACTTCTTGTGGGGTCACGGGTTCATCCGCGTCACGGGAACCGACCATGCTGGACCAGCGGGTGTCGTAGTCAATGAGCTGTTGGGCGGTGACTTTGCGTTCGTGCTCGTAGGTGTGCAGCAGGCTCGGATGGGCCTGACCTCGCAGCACGGCACCGAGTTTCCAACCCAGGTTGAAGGTGTCTTGCATCGACACGTTCATGCCCTGACCGGCTTTGGCCGAGTGGGTGTGGCAGGCGTCGCCGGCGATGAAAATGCGTGGCTGGTTGGCGGCGCGCTCGTCGTCGTTGAGGTTGTCGAAGCCATCGGCGATCCGCTGACCGACCTCGTACACCGACCACCACGCGACGTCACGGACATCGACGATGTAGGGGCTGAGGATGGCGTTGGCCTGGTCGATGACCTGGTCAACGGTGATGCGCTTGCGGAATTCGGCGTCGTCTTCTGGCACGGCACCCATATCGGCGTACATCCGCACCAGGTAACCACCTTCACGCGGAATGAGAATCATCGAGCCGGCCTCGGAGCTGATGACGGCTTTTTTGCGAATATCTGGGAAGTCGGTCACGGCCAGGATGTCGAGCACACCCCAGGCGTGGTTTTGGGCGTCCCCGTGGAGCTGGCGGCCGATAGATTTGCGCACGACCGAGCCGGCACCGTCGCAGCCGACAACGTATTTGGCGCGCAGGGTGCGGGTCTGGCCGGCGGTTGCTTCGGCGGTGGATTCAACGGTGACTTCGACCGGGTACTCTTGGGTTTCGTCAAGGGTCTGGGAAAGGTATTTCCACCCGTAGTCCACGCTGTGACGCGATGGGGTTTTGGCCGCATTGTCGAAGAGTAGTTCCTGCATGCGAGCCTGGTTGACGATCACGTGTGGGAATTCAGACAAGCCGTCGGCGACGTCTTGGACGACACCGGTGCGGGTAATGCCCTTGCCCGAGTCGGCGACCGACCAGAAGGCGGTCTCATTGACCCACAGCGCTTCGCTGAGCAAGGTATCGGCCAGGCCGAAAGCTTCGAACATTTCGACGGTTCGGCAGGCAACACCGTCGGCGTGGCCGCGGGCCAACGGTTCGGTGCGTCGGTCAATCGTGCAGATGCTTACCTCTGGGAATTCGGCGAGTTGCGCGGTGAGCACGGCGCCGGCAGGTCCGGTCCCAACGACCAGTACGTCGACCTGCTCGGGAAGGTCGTCGCCTGGTTGACGGTGGTCTGGGGCGGCCGGGGCAATCGTCGGGTCGCCGAAGGTATAGCCGTTGAGGTGATATTGCATCTGAAAATTCCGTTTCTTCCTCGGTGTTCTAGAACACGTTTGTTGGTTGCAGACTATCCCGTTTAGTGCGACTGCAGCAAATACCGTGCTATATTTGCAGTGTGCGCAAATCACCGGACCGTATTGAAGCAATTCACCGTGCCCTGCAAGTCCTGAAACTCATGGCTTCCCAGGGTTCCGTGAGTGTGTCCGAAGCCGCTGACTATTTGGCCGTGAATCCCTCGACCGCTTCCCGAATTCTGACCACGATCGAATCCGACGGGTTTGCGGTGCGCGGGGCCAAGCGACGCTACTACCCCGGCGCCAACGCCTTACACTTCGGCCAGCCGCCGGTCATGCCGAAACTCTATGAGCGGCTGCGTCCGCACCTGGAACGCTTATCCAGTCTGACGCACGAGACCGTGCACACCGCTACATTGGTGGGCACCACGGTCCATCACAGTGATGCCATTGCGGCCACCGATCGCGCGTTGGTGTTGACCAGCCGCGTGGGGAAACGCTTGCCGGCGCACTTAGCTGCCTCGGGCAAAGTCATGCTGGCCGACCTGGACCCTGCGGTGGTGAGCGCCCGCTACGCACCAACCGATAGCGGCGCTATGCCGCAAGCCATCGCTTTCAACATGTCGAATCTGCACACCGAGTTAGACCACATCCGGCAGCGCGGATATGCGGTCAATGTCGAAGCCACCGAACAAGGGCTGGTCGCGCTGGCCGTCTCACTGGGTCACCTCGGTGGCGAACACGTGAGCTTTAGTGTCGCGTTGCCGTTAGCGAGGTACTCGGGCACCACGCATCAACACATCGCCGATGCGCTGGTGACCGTTCAGCACGAGGTGCAAACGGCGTTTGCCGACGAAGGTCGACCACCGCTGCCAGACATGCTCTAGTACACGAAACCTGCTGCTGGCTTGGGGTTGGTGATACAGTGCGGGGCACATCATCACACCGATCTGTTCTGGAGTTCTTCCATGACACAAGGGCCTTTTACCCCACATCAGCCGCCCCCTCCGCCCCCACCGATGTCGCCCGCACCAGCACCCAGGGGATTCGCAGTGGCCGCTTTGGTCACCGGGATCGTCGCTCTCGTGTTCGGTTTCATACCGGTCTTGAGCGTACTCATTGGGGCCGCAGCCATCGTGTTAGGCATAGTTGCGCTGCGCAAAAACCAGTCCCGCGGGATGAGTTGGGCCGGCATTATCACCGGCGCACTGGGTGCGTTGGCTTCGATTCTGGTCACCATCGCCGGGTTCATCCTTCTTGACGAGATTATTCCGGACGAGGCCCCCACCCCGCGCGCCACGATCGCACCTCCTTCGCCCGAGACCACACCTTCACCCACGGCCACTGAAACGGCGACACCGAGCCCGAGCCCGACACCAACACCGACAGAGACGCCCACCGAACCAGAACCGAGCCCGGAACCCACGACTGAGGAACCAACCCCTGAGCCAACCGAGGACGAAGAAGCCGGGACGGCCAGCCAGCAAAACGCGCTGGACTCGGCGCGAAGCTACCTTCGCTACACCGCGTTCTCCAAGTCGGGTCTGATCGACCAGTTAGAGTTCGAAGGCTACTCGACTGCCGATGCCACCTGGGCGGTCGAGAACGTCGACGTGGACTGGGGCGAACAGGCCATAGAGTCGGCGGAAACCTATATAGACTACATGGCGTTTTCACGCTCTGGACTGATCGACCAGCTTGAGTTTGAGGGCTTTTCGAATGACCATGCGGTCGCTGCCGTCGATAGCATCACGGTGGACTGGAACGAGCAAGCCGCCGCCTCGGCAGAGACGTATCTCGAGTACTCGAGCTTTTCGCGCAGCGGACTCATCGACCAGCTGATCTTCGAAGGGTTCACCGAGTCACAAGCACGATACGGGGTCGATCAGGCCGGCCTCTAGATTCCGGTATTTTCCGCGGCCCATGGATTGACGCTTCGATGCCCGTCGCGGTGAAATCTTTCGTGTTCCGAGCGTCGAAGGTGAGTAGGGACTCGGTATGTCGATACGGCGCAATCCCCGTATCGATTGCATTTTCTAACTGCGCCTTTCGTTTCCCTTCCGGTAAACGCTGGACTCCGGCCAATAACTCAGCCAGCGTGATGGTCGTGATAGCAACATCATCAGTGAGCAATTCAAGCCATGACATGACTTGCGGGTCAGGACGCGGACGGAACATCTCCGAAATTACATTCGTATCAAGGGCAATCATCCGAAATCTACACTTCGAGCTGGATCGGTTCGTTCGGGAAGCTGCAGTTCATCCACACCGCCAACTTCACGGGCGGCCTGCGCCAGACCTATATGCGGGCGTGTTGCGGCGCGGGTCAGGATGTCCCGCACTTCCGCTTCCATCGACCTGCCGTGTTCTTTAGCCTGTGCCGCTAGTCGACGCTTTACAGACTCATCAAGCCCACAAACAATAATCGATGCCATAAACACACCTCACTCGCTATCACCCAAAATAGTACTCCTGCGCGCGTGCCTTCCACTAGGAAATGTCAGAGGTTTGACGCTCTCGAGCACGCAGCTGCCCGGAAAGTTCCGGCAACTACGCAGACCAAGCGGGGCTTAGGGTCATCTCCTGCCGGTGTGTGCCGCAGTGTCGTGCAACCATGCGCGAATTGCCTCGGCGTCGGCGTTGAGTTTCGGTGGTGCTTTGGCATAACTGACCCCACTGCGCGAGTAGTCGATGGGGTGCTTGACGGTCGGAATTGCTTCTTCCCCGGCAGGCTGGACCGGTTCCAACCCGATCTCGTCGGCAAACTCGACGCCTTGGGCGATCGTGAACACTTCGGAACACGGGATGTGTGCTGCTCGCAGCTCTTCGACCCACGCCGAGGCGGATTTCGCCTGGAGGTGGGTCTCGAGTTCGGCCCGCAGCAGCTCACGGTGGGCGTTGCGACCAGGGTTGGTCGCAAAGCGCTCGTCGTCGGCCAGTTCGGGCACGCCCAGGGCGGTGGCGAGTCGACGGAACTGGTTGTCATTGCCGACGGCAATAATCAGCGGCTGGTCGGCTGCAGCAAACGGGCCATAGGGCGCCAGCGACGGGTGGTCATTGCCCATCCGGGTCGGTACCACTCCCCCGGCAACAAATGCCGAGGTCTGGTTGACCAACCCGGACAGTGCCGAAGACATGAGATTCACGGCCACGTGCTGGCCTTTCCCGCTGCGCTGGCGCTCCTGCAGCGCGCCCAGGATACCGACCGTGGCATGCAACCCGGTCACGACATCGAAGATCGCGACCCCGGCTTTTTGACCGTGCGATTCGGGTTCTCCGGTGATGTCCATCAGTCCCGAGGCCGCTTGCGCTAGCAGGTCGTAACCGGGCAGGTGCGCGCCACCGGCCGTGCCGAAGCCGGTGATCGAAGCGTGCACCAGTTGTGGGTACCGTTCGGCAACCGAGTCAGGGTCCATCCCAAACTTCGCCAAACCGCCGGGCTTCCAGTTCTCTATGAAGACATCGGCCTTGGCTAAAAGTTGATGCGCCGTGGCGAGATCGTCCTCATCTTTGAGATCTAACGCGATGGCGTGTTTATTGCGATTCACCGAAAGAAAATAGGTGGCCTGATCGTCGCGCACCGGCGGCTGCCAGGCGCGGGTGTCATCTCCCCCGGGAGATTCCACCTTAATGACGGTGGCACCCATGTCAGCGAGCAGCATGGTCGCATAGGGGCCCGCTAAGACGCGCGAGAAATCGGCGACCACAATGCCATCTAAGACGCCGCTGGAAGAAGAACCAAGAGAAGTAGTCATGGTCATCATCGTGGGGCCACGACCCCTGGCTCTGCAAGATCGATGCCGTAACAACATCGATCCGAATCGATCTCCGTAATGATAGGTGCCGATGTTGCTCGGGTCCCGCGGGGTTAGCTACCGTGAATGACATCACAGTAGCCACACAGGGTCAGAATGCTGACCAGACGCTTGGAGTACGCATGTCGAAAACAGATCTGTTCAATATCGCCTCGATGCTCACCGATGAGGAACTCGCAGTCCGCGACAGAGTCGCCGAGTTCGTTGACCGCCGCGTTCGGCCCAATATTGCCAAGTGGTACGACGAAGCACACCTGCCAATGGAGCTCATCCCCGAGATGGCCGAGCTGGGCCTATTCGGCATGCACATCGAAGGCTACGGCTGTGGCGGCCGCAGCGCGGTCGAATACGGCATCGCGATGCACGAGATGGAAGCCGGCGACTCCGGACTGCGCACCGTCATCTCCGTTCAAGGCTCCCTGGCGATGACCGCTATCGCAAAGAATGGCTCGGAGGAACAGAAACAAACCTGGTTGCCCAAGATGGCAGCCGGTGAGATCATTGGGTGTTTCGGTCTGACCGAACCAACCGCCGGATCCGACCCGTCGTCGATGACTACCCACGCAAAGTTTGTCGACGGTGAATGGGTGCTCAACGGCGCCAAGCGCTGGATCGGACTAGCCACCGTAGCGAATGTGGCCATCATCTGGGCCAAAGCGTCAGTTGCCGACGCCAAAGCCGCCGGCGTGCACCCCGAAGGCGATACTCGCGCCGACGATGAAATGGTCGTTCGCGGATTCATCGTCCCGACCGATACCGTTGGATACCGTGCTGAAGCCATCGAACAGAAACTGTCGATGCGCGCCTCACTGCAGTGCGATATTTACCTGGAAGACGCCAAGCTGCCCGCCGATGCGATTCTGCCGCACAACCCAGGCTTGCGCGGACCGTTCTCGTGCCTGAATGAAGCCCGCTACGGGATCGCCTGGGGTGCCCTCGGTGCAGCCCGCGACTCAATTGAAACCGCGCTCGATTACGCCTCAACTCGTATGCAGTTTGGCAAGCCCCTGACCGCCTACCAGCTGACCCAGAAGAAACTGGCCGATATGACTATCGCGCTGAATAAGGGTCAACTCATGGCCTTGCAGTTGGGACGCGCCAACGATGCCGGCACCATGGACCTGCACCAGATTTCGATGGCCAAACTCGATAACGTGCGCGTGGCGATTGAGATTGCCCGCGAGTGCCGCACGATCCTCGGCGGCAACGGCATCACCGCTGCCTACTCGCCACTGCGGCACGCCAATAACCTCGAATCGGTCCGGACCTATGAGGGCACCGACGAGGTCCACACCTTGATCGTGGGCCAGAAGCTAACCGGTGAGGCCGCATTCAGCTAAACCTTTACAGCACGCCTCGGGGTCGACGACGTTCGGTCAACCTCGAGGCTTGCGTTCAAGGCAGCTTATTCTTGGTCTGCGATGAGCGCAGCAGCGCGGGCACCAACCCCAATGCTGGGAGCCATGGTGTTCCCAGGCTGACGTGGGAGCACCGAAGCGTCAGCGACCCGCAGACCCTCAACGCCTCGAACACGCAGATCTGCATCCAAGGGGGCATCATCGGCGGAACCCATCCGAACTGTCCCGCACGCATGTAAGGCGTGCCCGCTGGCCCACGAGTGACCAATAGCCTCCTCACGGGAGTTCACGTTAGGACCCGGGGCTTGTTCTTCGGTCACCAGATCCGCCAGCGGATGTTGGGCTACAATCTCTCGGACAATCTGTAAGCCACGATATTGCGCCTCGCACTCCGCCTCATCTTCGAGATAGTGAGCATCAATGACCGGTGGGGCGAATGGGTCCTGGCTTGTCGCATGAATTGAACTCTCGGTGGTAGGAGTAACCAGATACCCTGCACCGCTGAATCCCGGTTCGGGGGCTACAGCCATGCTAGTTGCCGCTAAGTCCAACATGTGAGGCGTGAACATCAAGAATAAATCTGGCACCTCCAGGTGCTGAGCCGACTTAGCAAACGCAGCTAGATCGTAGCCGCCAGTACTGATGATGCCACCCCGTGTGGTGAGCCAGGCGGCCCCAGCAACCAACTGGCTAAATTTAGTGGACAGTTTCTGGTTATAACCCATCTGCTCTTTGATGCGCCACTGATATGCGAACATGCGCTGTTCTACCGCATGTTCCCCTACATGTGGGCTCTCCGCCACCTGACTGACGCCCAGCTGGCGCAGCACCTCGGGCTGGCCAACGCCGGAACGCTCCAAGAGTAACGGGGATTCCAACGGGCCAGCACACAAAATAATTTCGCGACGTGCCCGGAACATGCGGCGCTGTCCCTTCACGATCGTTTCGGCCCCGATGGCGCGCCTGCCATCAAAATGCACCTGTGCGGCGTGGGCGTGGTTGACATGGGTTACAGTACGTTTCTTCTTCGCCAGTGATAAAAAGGCGCGAGCCGTATTATGCCGCCGACCATTCTTCGTCGTGTTGGGGATGTAACCGATGCGCTCTCCGTCATGGGAATTCAAGTCCTCGGTCCAGGGCAGTCCCCAAGCTTGAGCAGCTTCCACTACCGCGTCATTGAGAGGTTCAGGATCGCGAGTGACATGGACAGATAGTGGGCCGCCTGCACCTCGAGCAGAAGACTCGCCGAGCTCATGATCTTCGATGGAGCGGAACGTATCCAACATATGCCGCCAACTCCATCGTTCATCAGCCTTTTGAGCCACAGAATTCCAATAGTGTCCGCCGGCGCGATCATACTGCATGCCGTTGATCGAGGTTGAGCCCCCGTCGACGCGGCCGCGCTGCCATATGTCAGGCTCTCCCGACTGCGGGACGGGTTTTGTTTCGTAGTAAAACGAGTGCTTCTTGCCGCCGTAAAGAAAGAAGAAGCCCTTCGGAATATGAATCATCGGGTCCAGATCGGGACCACCCGATTCTAAAACTAGAATGGTCTTATTGGTGCGGCGACTCAGCTCATAAGCGAGGGTTGCCCCACCCGCTCCAGCGCCGACAATAATGTAGTCAAAAATATCGGTATTCATCCTGGCCCTCCAGGTTCGCACCGCTTATGACTCTCACAAGCGTGTATGTGATGAGTGTCACATACTTCGAGCCTGCTCGGATGCCCGGGGTATGTCAATAGGGGCGTGCAAATTTCAAGACAAAAGCGTAGTTCAGGAGCCACATAGCAGACCTCTTCGCCTCGTCCGCCCTTGGCCCGGCGCAGTGTAAAAGTTATGTTTACAACACAGCGGTTCTACGGTTCGCGCTGAAACACGGAACAGCTCAGCAGATGTTCTGCATGACGCCCAAAGTTCTACGACTATCTACGGTGATAACGATGAGCACTCACTTAGACGCCAACAACGCTACCGGTCTCAAAGACCTGGACCCAACAGTCAACCCCGCTCGAGACGCAACACACTTTCGCAACATCCGTGCTGCTCGAGCTAAACTCGAGCAAGCCGAAGCCGACCTACGTGCAGCAATAAAGCAAGCACGTGCTGCCGGAGATTCCTGGACCATCATTGGCGCTGCTCTCGAGACGAGACGACAGGCCGCTTACCAGCGCTTAGGCCGCGACTAACTTCGTCACTATGCTGGATCTGTATTCAAACGGGAAGATTGTCAGCTCTAGACCGAAGGGTGCTGCTGCGAGGCGGTGGGGTCCGGGTTGGCTCGGCTGCGTCGTCCCAACCACCACCGCAACAGCGGCAAACCGACGACAATCAACAGCACGGCGATCCAAATGACCGCGGCAATGGGTTGGCTAATGAAATAGGTCAGGTCGCCATTGGCGGCGGTCAGTCCCTGTCGGAAGTGGCGTTCGACCAGCGGTCCGATGAGCGTCCCCAGCAGGACCGGGACGAGTTGGAAGTTGTAGCGCAGCATGAAAAACCCGATGACGGCCAGTGCTGCTGCGACCACGAGATCGAACCAGCTCAACCGGTAGGTGTAGACGCCGGCCCAGCAGATCGCGACCACGGCGGGCAGCAGGATCCAGTTGGGCACGCGCAGCACCGCCACCCACACGCGGATGAGATTGACGTTGAGGAGTAACAACATCACGTTGCCGATCAGCAGCGAGGCGATGAGTCCCCAAAACAGGTCCGGGTTGGTGGTCACCAGTTGTGGTCCGGGTTGGATGCCGTGTACCTGCATGGCCACCAACATGACCGCCAAGGTCGCCGAAAACGGCAGCCCCAGTGCGAGGAGCGGGATCATCGACGAGGTTGCTGCCGCATTATTCGCCGATTCCGGTCCGGCCAGGCCAGAGACCGCGCCTTTGCCGAAGTTTTTGCGGTCGCGTCCGACCATCGATTCGAGTCGATAGCTCAGCAGGGTTGAGAGCGAAATGCTGGGGCCCGGGAGCAGGCCGAGGCCGAATCCGATACCGCTTCCGCGGAACCAGCTGCCGGCCGAGTTTTTCATGTCGGTTTTGGTCGGGATGAGTTGTCGCCAGCGCAGCGAACCGACGTACGGGGTGGATTGTTTTTGGATGATCAACCGCAAAATTTCGGTCAGCCCGAACATGCCAACGGCCAGCGCCACGATGCTCACCCCTTGGGAGGCTTCCCGCACACCGAAGGTAAACCGTGCGTCGCCGCTAATGGCATCTTCGCCCAGCACGCCAAGCAGCAAACCAAAGGCCAGGGGCAGTAAGCCTGCGGTGATGGACCCGCCCATGATGCGCGCCAGAATGATTAACCCGCCGAGCGTGAGGGCAAAGTATTCCGCCGACCCAAACAGCACCGCCACTTCGGCCACCGGTGCGGCCACCATGCTCAGCACAATGACGCTGCCGGTGCCGCCGATAAATGAGGCAATCGCGGTGATCCCCAGTGCCGGGCCGGCTCTGCCAGACCGTGCTAACGGGTATCCCTCAAATGCCGAGACCACCGAGGGCGCGTCTCCGGGGATGTTGAGCAGAATGGAGGTCGTAGACCCGCCGTACATGATCCCGTAGAACATCCCGGCGATCACGATCATGCCGGTCAGCGGATCGAAAACATAGGTCAGAGGCAGCAGGATGGCCGCCCCCGAGACGGGACCAACCCCCGGGATGAGTCCCATGATCGTGCCCAGCAGGGCGCCGACCAGGGCGGCCAGCAGGTGTTCTGGGGTCAGGGCGATGCTGAGCCCGTAGAGCAGACCTTCCCACGGGTTCATGGCAGGTTAATCCCTAATAGCATTTCGAACAGCGCCCAGATGCCGAAGGTCACGGCCGTCATCGTGACCGGGATTTTCCAGTGGAAGCTTCCTTCAATCAGGATTCCCAACACGGTGGTCCCCACGAGGGCGACCGGGATAAAGCCCAGCACCGGTAGCAAACAAGCGCCACCTAAGATAACTGCCGCACCGATGCCGAATCGTCGCCACGCGATCGGGTGATAGCCGAAGGTGACGCCGCGAGCCTCGATCAGCGCCACCAGCGAGGCGATCGCCATCAGCCCGGCCACCAGCAACGGAAACAGCCCGTGGCCTGGCCGGTCCAAAGTACCCAACGGGTAGTTCTGCCACGTGATCCAGGCTGTCACGGCGGCTACCACCAGGCCGATGAGGCCAGCAACCCGCCAGGGTACGGTGGCCGAGCGTTGCTCGGTGGCTGCGGGGCCCTGGCCGGTGGGCTCCTCGGGTGTGGCTGGGGACGGCTGTTGGGTGGACATGGTTTACGGCTCGAGCGTGTCGTATTCTTCGATGAGGGTGGCGATCTCTTCTTGGGTGTCCTCGTGGTTCAGTGCGCTTTCTGGCAGCCCTAGATCACGCAGCGTGTCGGTCCATTCGGCAGATAGGGCAAGGTCATCCATCGCCGCGATCATCTCGTCCCGGAGTTGGTCATCAATTTCATCGGTGGTGACCACATAGAACGAAGTGCCCATCGGTACGTCGAGACCAAATTCGTCGACGGTTGGGACATCTGGGTTCTCGGGTTCGTTTTCATCCGAGAGGACGGCCAGAATGTTGACGTCGCCGGCATCGATCTGTCCTTGGACTCCGGCGGTGGTGCTGACTTGGGCGTCGACTTCCCCGCGCATGACCGCCAGGATGCCTTCACCGGCCCCATCGGTGTATGGCACACTGCGCAGCTGCCAGTCGTTTTGTTCATTGAGTTGTTGAACGGTCAGGTCCGTCTGGGCGCCTTCACCGGTGACGGCCACCGCAAGTTCTTCGCCCGCGTCGGCGGCGTCGATGAAGTCGTCCATGGTCTCAAAGTCCCCGTCGGCGGCAACCATGAGCGAAAAGGGTGATTCCCCAACTTTCGCCAGGGCTTCATAGCCCTCGGTTTGGTCGTATTCCAGCCCGGATTCCACCAGCGGTTGCCACAACAAGCCGTTGGAGGTCGCTAGCGCGAGCGTGGTGCCATCTGCGGGTGCGCTCAACGCTTCATTCAGCGCGATAGTGCTGGCTCCACCGGTGCGGTTGGTCGCGGTCACGTTGACGTTGTGCCGCTCTTGCAGGTGATCGCCGACGGCTCGGCCCAGCAGGTCGGGGGTGCCCCCGGCGCCGAAACCAATGAGCATTTCGAGGTTCTCGTCCGGCCATGCGGCATCGTCATCACCCTCAGATGCGGCCCCGCAGGCCGTGAGAGTCAGTGCGAGTACGGCTGCCACGCTGATGCCGCGTAGGGCAGAAGTCAGCTTCATGGATGAAACCTCCGGTGAAAGAAATCGGGTATCGATGGCGGTAGCGCCAGATAGAGCAACAGCCTATGCTATTACGCCCTAGGCACGCTCTGGCTTTCCGCTGCAACTCAAGGTAATAGTCGTTTGCCAGTTTCGCTGCGGTAGGCAAAGATATGAGCGACGATCGTTCAGCACTTCAGTACAGAAAGCGGATAGACGCATGCCACGCATAGGATTTTTCACCCGACTGCTTGATGAGGGGACGGCTGCCCAACGGTACCGGTGGGCGCTGGAACAGATCCAGCAGGCCGAGCGTGCTGGTTTTGCCACCGCGTGGGTCGCGCAGCACCACTTTGATGCCGATGAGGGCGGATTGCCCACCCCGTGGCCGTTTCTTGGTGCCGCAGCGCAAGCCACCAGTCGCATCCGGTTGGGTACCGCCGTGGTGACGCTGCCGCATGAAAACCCGGTGCGTACGGCCGAAGATGCCGCAGTGCTCGATATCCTGTCCGACGGTCGTTTCGAATTTGGCATCGCGCCGGGCGCCAGTCCTGAGAATCTGGCAGCCCTGGGATACGAGAACACCAATGCCCGAGAGCGATTCAACCAGGATCTGCCGGTGCTCCGCGCTGCGCTAGCCGGTGAACCCCTGGGGTCCACCGACAAAGTCATGCAACCGCTCTCGCCAGGCCTCGGGGAGCGCATCTGGCAGGCGACGTTCTCGGCCAATGGCGCCACCCGGGCCGGCCAGGCCGGTGACGGACTGATGCTGTCGCGGATCCAGCCCGGAGCTGAGGTTGGTGAACTCGTCGGCGATCTGCAAATGCCGATCATCGAAACCTACCGCGAACACCTCACGTCCGGCGTCGAACCGCGCATTCTGGCCTCACGGACCGCAGTGGTGATTGACGAAGAGAACCGGTCTGCCGCGCTGAAGCACTTGCGCACTCGCGTGGCGCACTTGGCCGAACGCAATCTGCGCTCCAATGGCGAGCCCATCAATGCCGCCGATCTCAGCGACACCGAGCTGTTGCGGTACACCGGGACGTATTTCGGCACCGTTGATGAGGTCGCTGAACAACTAGCGGAAGATAAGGCCGCAGCGGCAGCCACCGAGGTCAGCTTCCAGGTCCACTCCCTGGACCCGGGTCACGAGTTGACCATGCGCTCGCTGGAATTGCTCGGCACCCAGGTTGCCCCGGCACTGGGTTGGAGTGTGGCGGGCTAGGCATGGCGGACATCATTGATACCTTGGCCCAGATTGAGCCCGGTTCCGCACTGGATCAGATCCGTCGGACCCGGCAACAAGCCCGCGACAACGCCCAACGCAGCTTCGAAGTCCTGTTTGAACCCGCCGATCCCGGGACCTTCCCCTTGGCCGAACGCTATGCGATTGCGGCCTATACGGTCAGCTTGCAGGCCAGCGAATCTCCGGCCGCCGCGTTCTACACCGAGCTGCTCGAAGACGAAATCAGCCCGGAGCTCGCCGCAGCGGTTGCCGAGCTGGCAGCACGGGATCGTCGCCCCGGTCCGTATGGCGAGTACAAGGAAACCGGGCTGGCGGCCGAATCCGAACCGGGCCCAACCGTGTCCTACACACCCAAGCACCGTCCGGCGGTGATCGATGAGCGTCTCGCCGCGGCCCTCGAGCACGCCCATCTGCTGAGCTTGCATCCCCGCGACGCCGAACCCGGGCACTTACGGCGGCTTGAAGCGGCCGGTTGGAGTGCCGATGACATCGTCACGTTGAGCCAGCTCATCTCGTTTTTGTCGTTCCAGATACGCGTTGTCGACGGGCTGATCGCCCTGAAAAGAGCCAAATCATGAGTGACACTCCTGCACGTACTGAATCACAGCGCCCCGAAGGCTTTACTCAAGACAGCCTCGGGTGGGAGCCTTGGTTAGCTCCGGTAGCAGAGGTTGACCTCACCGAGGAGCAACGCGCGGCGCTCATTGGCCAGTTCCGGCTCAAGAGCCCGTATTTCCGGCTCTTGGTTCGCAACCCGGACGCCTTGGAAGCCCGCACGCTCACGGATCAAGACATTTTCTATAACGTCACCACGGGTCTGCCGCGCGCCGAACGAGAGATCGCCGCCTCAGCGGCCTCCCGCGTCAATGGGTGCGTCTATTGCGCGTCCGTGCACACCGCTCGAGCCACCAAAGAGTCCGGTCGCCGAGACGACGTGCAAAAACTCCTTGACGAGGGCGTAGAGGCGGACCTCGGTCAACCGTGGTCCGCCATCGCACAAGCCTCTGCGGCACTCACCGAAACACCCAGCCAATTCGACGCTGAGCACATCGAGGCGTTGAGCCAAGCTGGTCTCGATGACGCAGACATCGTTGATGTGATCAACGGGGCGGCCTTCTTCAACTGGGCAAACCGGTTGATGCTCTCCTTAGGCGAACCCACACAGCATCAGCGTCGCGAGGGATAACTGTATCCATGCACCGTGGCGAGGTCGGAGCCGTACAGTCTGGTCTTGTTGGCGCCGGGCACGTGGGAGTTAGGCTGCGGTGCGCCAGGCGATGTCGATGGGTCCCATGGGTGGGTCGGTGGTGTCATGGCGCAGCTGGCTGATGGGTGGTCGGGTGGGCACCGTGTACTGGTGCCCAGTCGGGGTGGGGACCATCAACCGATCTGGGGTCCCGGAATACGTCCAGCCCCGGTTTTCTTTGCGTTGGTTGCAGCGTTTGCATAACCCGGTGGCATTATCCCAGCTGGTAGCCCCACCCTTAGCCCAGGGTTTACGATGATCGGCATCTTCGATGGGGCTATTGCACCAGGGTGTGGCGCAGGTGTCGTCCCGGATGGTCAGCATTTTGCTCAGGCCTTCAGGGAAGTGGCGTCGTTTGGATTCAAGGGCCACCAATTGGCCATCGGTGGCGCGGGTATACATCCGCCGGAAAAACTTTGCCGCCTGCGGGTCGGACAGCCAGCGTTTCACCATGCCCGCCGGCAGTGGCCCGTGGCCGGGAATCCAGGCCGGCACGTCATCATCACCCAACAGGCTGGTATCGTGCATCACGACGACGACTTCGGCGGTGACGCTGTTGGCGGTGGTTTGGCCGGTGAGGGCTTCCACAAACACATCGGCCATGAGGTCATCGCGGCTGATCCGGGTGGTATCGGCTTCGGCGGTGCCATCGCTGGTGCGGCGCAGTAGCGCGACTAGGCGTTTATTCGTGCGTTTCTTTAATGCGTCCATGACGGCCAGGCCCTGGTGGGTAGGCAGCTCGGCAGTCAAAGAGACCATGCCTTCCCCGGCCGGATCTAAGCACACTCGGCGTCGGCGCCGGGCGTTGTCAGCCGCTCGCTGGTCAGCGGCTTTGCGGTCGAGCCGGTAGGCGTGGCCTTCAATGAGTTTGCGTAACTGCGAGCTGGAGGCTTTCCCTAACCGGTGGGTAATCAGAGCATCGATGTCTTTGCGGTGGGCCTCTGAGAGGTGGTTGGTTTGGTCGGCCACGATCCGTGCATGATATTCACTGACCCGACCCTCGGCTAAAGCCGTATACGTGTTCGGTAACACCGTCCCCAGGGCAATGGCCATATGCGTCAACGCGGCCCCCACGAACGGGGATTCCCCACGAGCTAACCCGACTTCAGCTTCTATGCCCTTGAGCTGCTCCGTGGTGGTGATCCGCAGCCTAGCCTCATTTTCCTGACGCTGCTCAACAAAAGCATGCGTCGCCTTCGCTTGGGCGGCCGCCAAGGCGCGCTTGGCGCGCTCTAAATGCTGCAACCGATCAATATTGTCCTCTTCGGACACAGCAGCCGGCACCGAGGCCAGAGAGTCGATAAACTCCTGCACCCGTTGCCCCAAATCAACTGCCGTTTCCATACCTCAAGGGTACCTATTCACATGGACATGATAAGGGAAAACGGCCACTTTGTGGACAACTTCCTGCTATCTCGATGCCCTGTGGAAAACCCCACGAGGCACCCAAACTGAACCGATGAGCTGTCATCAGCTCACCGGCCCGAGCCTGTGCGCCCACTTCCAGCGCTAAGAACGGTAGCGTTCGTACGGCATCGGGTTCCAGGATCGCTGTTGACGGGACTCGTCGCTGACTTTGACCGGGAGCTCCGCAAGCAGCCGCTTCGCGGCGTGCAACTCTCGTTCAACTTCGGCGCGGTCCTGATACATGTACTCATCCGAGGTAACCTCTGGAGCGGTCTGGAGTTTCTGTTCCAGCTCGCCCAGCAGTTTCTCTTGAGCACAGCGCAGCTCGTCGCGTGCTTCCTCGCGCCAGACCGGCTGCAACGAGGGTGACCGATCCAGATGAGAGCTGTATTCGTCGTAGATGTCTTGATAGATCAGGTTGGCATTGGCGCGCACGTCACGCAGTGCTGTCTCCAGGTCTTGGAGCGTGAGGTCCTCGACCTTGCGCGGGGTCTCGAGTTTCTCGCCGCCCAGGCGCTTGTATTCCAAATAGAACGGGAACATGCTCTTGATGACTTTGCCCACCGGCGTGATGGTGGCCTCGCCATCCTCGCCGATGCCTTTGGGTTGAATGCCCTGCATCGCTGCGAGCGCGCTTTCTGGCCGGACAATTTCCTTGGGTGGCATATACCCGTAGCGCAGCAACTCTCGGATGCCGGTACCTGAGATGTTGAGTCGATACCGGATGTCGTCGTTGCCGACCGTTCGGGCGGAGGCGTGGGTGGCGGCTCGGGTGTCATAGAAGACTTCGTGGAAGAGCCGTACATCGATCCCGAGTTCGTCTTCGCCGTAGTCACTAAACACATTGTGTCCGGCGTATTTATCGTAGAAGTCGCCGATGCCGGCGTGGTCACGGCCAATGAGCGCGTGGGTGCACCCGTAGTTTTTCATGATCAACGCGTGCAGTACGGCCTCGCGTGGGCCGGCGAAAATGTAGGTCACACGCAGCGGGGACAGAATCGAGCGGTCCGTGGGGTAGTAGGTGTCCATCACGTTCTGGTAGCCACGGATCCGGTATTCGTGCCGGACGAACTCTCGCTTTGCCATCTCGACTAACGGTTGTAAGAACAGCCCGTCAATCTCTTCCAACGCATTGCGGTGAATGTACTCATGTCCGCGATGCAACGGGTTAGCACCCGTAATGAACCCGGCCACCGAGTTGAATTGTTTCTCTTCGTAGAACAGTTTCCAAGTGTCCTTGGGCTCGAGCCGGAGCCGTTCAAATGGTCCCCAGTCCACCCGGTTGAGCAACTGCAATGTACCACCCAGGGCGGTATCGCCCATCCGACGGTAGATAGAATCCACGCCCGGATGTTTGCGATCGGTGGTCCCAAAAAGATGCTCGGCGCGGTGTTCGCGGTCGTAAGCAAAAATATCTTCAATCTCTAAAATCGCCACGGGTTCGTTGGCATCATCGACCAAGGCCACTTGGTCTCCGTTGGAAAGCCCCGCGATGACCTCCTGGTTCATGGTCCCGGTCGGCGCGAAGCTCAACGGGACCGGCCAGACCGTCCCATCGCAGAGGCGTCCCTGTTCCAAGACCGACAGATAGTCCTGCTCATTCATGAACCCACGATTAGGAGACAGCACGCCGGTGGTAATCATTTCGATGGTGATGATCGCTTCCAGATCCACCCGAATGCTCGGGAGAGTTCTGGCCCGTTCAATCTCTGCCGCGCGAGTAGCTTCCGGGACGACCTGATCTACCAGCACCCCACCGTGAGGAGTTTGAGGATAGGTACGCATACGAACGATTCATTCCTTTCAAGACGCAAGGTGATGTGATCCACATAACAGTCTGGCCGATAGGAATGGTTCTGTCACTCGTCCGTCGCCCCGATGGGATCCGGACCGAACACGAACAATTGACGCTCACCCGCAAGACCCGTAATCCTGGGTGCAGCCGATGACTACGCGAAGAGGTATGCCGTGTCCTATGTTGCCCCGCCCGCTGTCGTTGACTCCATGCTGGAGGCAGGTGATGCCAAAACGGATTTGAGTGCCGCCCAGCTCGTCTTGCGCGCTGGGTTTTCGGTATTCCTGCTTGCCGGAGCGACCACCTTTGCGATCTTTGCTAGCGAGGAGACAGGATTCGGCATTGTCGGAGCACTGTTGTTTCCTTTGGGACTGGTGGTCGTCGTATTGCTGAACGTCGAACTGCTCACCGGAAACTTTGCGCTGGTCCCGTTGTCGGTGATGCACCGGCAGTCGACGATGGGTGAGCTCTGGCGGAATTTCACCTGGGTTTTGCTCGGTCATATCCTCGGCGGCCTCTTGGCTGCCTTTTTATTTGCAGCACTGCTTTCGCAGTGGTGGACCACCGGGGCTGATCCCACCGCCCAAGGCCTAATCCATTTGGCAGAAGCTAAAACTATCGACTACCAGCATCACGGCTACCTGGGTGGAGCCGGCTTGGCCTTTCTCAGTGGGGTTTTGTGTAACTGGCTGGTGGTCCTGGGTGTAGTTATGGGGATGACCAGCGAGTCGACCAGCGGTAAGATCATGGCCATCTGGCCACCCATTGCCGCGTTCTTCGCATTAGATCTGGAACACAGCGTGGTCAATCTGTTTGCGATCCCCGTGGGCATGATGCTGGGCGCACCGATCGGGGTGGACGACTGGTGGCTGTGGAATCAGATTCCGGTGTTATTAGGAAACTGGGTTGGCGGCTTAGCGCTGGTGGGTTTACCGCTGTATTATGCCCACCGCTCTGACACACCAGAACCGCCGGTCTGAGACACCGGGAGCTAAGCTGATTCTTCTTGCTTGGCCACGATACTGATCGTCCCAGAAGTTTCCAGGACCGCCCATTTGATCTGGTCCATGGATTCCAGCCCTTGGGTCTCTCGAGCGGAACTGAGGATATCGTCATCGGAGATCCGTTCGCGATTCATGGTGTCGCGCAGCGGTCGGCCATCTTCGACCAGCACTACGGGGGCGCTTTCAAGGATGCGTTTGAGCCGCGGCACGCGCCAGCCAAGGTAATCCGAGACCCGGTCTAGAAGCACCAGGGTGGTGACGATCAGCGCTGCAGCCGTCAGGGAGGGATCCTCCCCCACGAGGGCTTCAGCCACCGCTTCACCGATAATGAGCAGCAGAATAAAATCGAAGATTGTCACCTGAGCCATGGTTCGTTTGCCGGAAATCCGCATGATCAGCAGGATCAGCAGGTAGACGGCTGCAGCACGAATGACGACATCCACTACAAACTCCTCAAGGCAGGGCGAACTGGTTAAACAAGACGGTTTCCTCCGCGACGGTAACTTGAGCTTCACGCTGGAAAAGCTCTTGAGGTATCAGGGTCAATGACACGTCGATGTCGCTGGAAGGTTCGACCATAAATGTCAGCGCAGTCCCATCCGGGATGGCGTGTTGTTCCACGGGGTCGGGGGAAATCGATTCGAGGTCAACGCCACTGACCCACGGTCCGGTGAATTCCAGGGTGACGGTATCGTTCTCAACGGCTTCCGGTGCGATCCTGACGTGCATGGTGGTTTCTGCATTCGCTCTAACGATCCAGTCATGCTCGACCGTGACCATACCCTGCGAACTGGAAGATGTTGTAGTGGCTAACGGTCCGGCACCCAGCAAACCCAAAAAGCCTGCCACAATAAACGCGACCAGCACGAGGATGCCGAATCGTTGGACAGTCCACTCACGTCGCTGAAACGCTTGACGTTCTTCGCTCTGAAGCTCCATTGTCCCTCCCGCTCCCCAAAGCTGCTCGTTACCGTAGCATAACGCGGTGGAACCAGGACGAATAGGACTACACCGCAGTGCTGAGGTACATATTGGCCAGCTCCGCGAACACCGACAACCCGGCGACTGCCAGAAGAATTCCCAGCACAATGGCTAACACGAGTCCAACGGCCATCCAGATAAGACTGGCCCTGGCAAAGTTCTGTTTGGCAGCGGAGGTACTGGTCCCAAAAGCCAATACGAGCAGGTAGATAATGTTCACCAGCGGTATGAGGGTCAGCAACACGACCAGCATCCAGCTGCCCAAGGTTTCTCGGTCTTGGGGCGTGGGAAGGGAATCGAAGCCGAGTTCAGGCGACTCAGTGGGATGCGGATATGGCTGATACTGAGTCATTGGGGTCTCCTTGTAGTTGGGGCGGCAAGATGCGACGGCTACCCTAGGCCCAGCCCAGCTCGTGCAGAGCGTCGTCGTCGATGCCGTAGTAGTGTGCGATTTCGTGAATCAGGGTCACTCTGACCTCGTGTCGCAACTGTTGTACGTCATCGCAGATTGACAGTAGCGGCTCACGGAACAGCACGATCTGATCGGGCAGTTGGCCGAATCCGTAATCAGCACGCGCATCTCGGTCGTAGCCTTCGTAATACCCCAGCAAGTCCATGGAACCGTCGGCAGGACGATCCTCCACGACAAAGACGAGGTTTTCTAGCCCGCCCACGATCTCATCATCGAGGGAGTCGAGCACCTCGGTAACGAGCGTTTCAAACTCATCCATGGTCATGTCCATGAGGTTGCCTCCTACCGGTGCTGTCCCGGGACGGTGCCTTGTGCCAACAGTTGCAGCACGCGGGAACTCAGCGGCGCCAAACGATAACCCGCTGGCACGTCAAGTGCCGCGGGATCCACCCACCACATCTCGGCGATTTCGGCCTGTGCGCTGGCGTGCTGACCGGGCGGCAGGTGGGTGCTGTAGACGTCGGACCGCAGTTCGGTCGCCGCCTCGTTTGCGGCCCGGGTGGTGTATTCCCCCACGTGGGTAAAGTCTTCAGCCGCGACGACGATCCCAAGTTCTTCGTGCAGTTCGCGGGCGGCGGCTGCCCGAGCGGTTTCGCCCGGTTCCGGTTTACCGCCGGGAAAGATCAGCGCGGTGGTCTGATATTTACGTACCAACGCGACTTGGCCGGCGTCGTTGGTCAGCACGACGGCGGCGACGCTAATGAACGGGCTGGGGTACACGGCGACTCATGCGGCGGTCGAGAACAATCATGACAAGTACAACGGCAGCCCCAAGCAGCGCAAGGACTACGTTGAGACCAAAGGCGTCACCGATGGGCTGCAGCGCACCAACCTCATTTTGATACGGCCACAGTGCGCGCAACGCACCGACCATGACACCAGCGAGAATGAGCAACGTGATGGCGTGATGATGATCGAGTAACCACTTCATCAACTGGACAATCACCACAGCGCCCAGGGCCAGCCCAGCCAAGAACACCGCCAGATAACCCAGATCTAACGCCTCCACCGCGCGCAGGGTGGGCTCATAAAGACCAACGGTCAGCAGGATCAATGACCCAGAGAGCCCCGGTAGCACCAGGGCAGATACGGCGATCGCTGCCGCCGGCAGCACGATATACCAGTGGGGTTCAAGTGCTGTTGTCCCTGGCAGCGAGAGGATACCGAAGGTGATCACGGCCCCAGCAATAAACAAGACTAAGTGGCGCCAGCCCAATGTTTTGCGATGGTATTGCACATCGTCACGGACCATCAGCAGCGGGACGAGCACAGAGGCAGCGACCATCCCGAAGAATAGCGAGCGCATCTGCTCCGGATAGGTTTCGACAAGATCGGCTACCGGACCGGCGACGGTGAATACCGCCGCAATCATGCCGATGCCCAGCGGAATAAGTAGCCGCCAGGAAACCTGTTCCCAGTAGTGCCGGGCCTCATCGCCTCGACCGCGAACCAACGACAGGCCCCAGCGGATCAGTGCGGAGGCGGATCCGATCAGTTGTTGGTAGATCCCAACTACCAGGGCCACCGTGCCACCGGAGATACCGGGGATGGTTTCCACCACACCAATGAGGGCCCCTCGGATGAGGTTGCCGGGCACTGAGGTTCGACGTTCGTGTACTGGGCGCATCTACTCACAATCCTTACAATCGGACTTAGATTAGTGTAGTCGCCTGAACGCGGCCTACATTGCAGACCGCGGTGGGAGCTGGTGGGCTAGAACTCTCCGTGCTCTGCCGGATCGAAAAACAGCCGGCCGCGTTCTAGCCCGTCAATGTCGGCAATATCGGCTTCATCGAGTTCGACCTCGAACAGGAGGTTCTGACGCTGGCGCTGTGGGTTTGATGAGGCCGGGAGGGGCATGGAGCCGTGATGCACATGCCAGGCCAGTACGACTTCGGCCGGGGTGGCGCCGTGCTTTTCGGCGATCTTCACGAGCACCGGGTCTTGGATCATGTCCGTGGTGCGACCCAGCGGTGACCACGCTTGAGTCTGAATGCCGTATCTAGCGTGAAAGTCGCGCAGTTCGGCTTGCCCGAAATATGGGTGCATCTCGACCTGGTTGATCACGGGCACCTCACCGGTCTCGTCCACCAGTCGTTGCAGATGTTCGGGCAGAAAGTTCGACACTCCGATCGCACGGATCAGACCGGCATCACGCATTTCGATCATGGCCCGCCACGTATCGACATATTTATGCAAGCGCGGGAGCGGCCAGTGGATCAATGCCACATCCACGTAGGGTAGATCCAGGTCGATCAGCGACCGGACGATAGACGTTTTTGCTTCGTGGTAACCATGGAATCTGCCCGGAATTTTCGTCGTGACGGTGATGTCTTCGCGTGGCACGTCGGTTTGGGCGATGGCCTGGCCGACTTGGACCTCGTTGTTATAGCGAAGCGCCGTGTCGAGGGTCCGATACCCTACTTCGAGCGCAGAAAGCGTGGCAGCACGGTAGACATCTGGGTTGTCTCGACCGGCTTGTACAAGGGTTCCGAATCCAATGAGATCTGAGCGCATGGTTCCACTCTAGACGTCATGCCGACCGAACCTCTGGTGTTAGGTGCTTTCCGGTGTCGCACCCTCGTTGGTGCCAGCCGCGAACAGGTCGATCGTTGTCCACGCCATCAAAACGGCCGCATCAAGCAGGGTTTGTTCGGCGACGGGACCAACGCAGGCATCGGCGAAGCCTTTTTGATGGTTGGTATAGGGCAGCGAGTCAACGCCAATGTATGGATGGATCGCCGGCACGAGCTGGGACACGTTCCCCATATCGGTTGACGCCCGGTTCATGCGGCCCGCTGTTTTCGCATCCGCAAAGACTCTTCCGCGAGCCTGTGCGTTGCGTTTATATGCCTCAAGTGCCGGTTCGTAGGTACGGAACTCAGCGTAGGACTTACTTTCCTCGGTGATCTTCAGTTCAGCACCGGTGGCGACTGCTCCGGCCTCGAAACACGCCTCCACTTTGCGCTCTACTTCAGCCAAGTCCTCGAGTGTTGCGGCCCGGATGTACCAGCGCCCCTCGGTCTTATCTGGGATGGCATTGGGCACCGACCCTCCAACGGTTTGGACGCCGTGGATTCGGGTGTCAGGCGGTAGTTGTTGACGCAGCAAACCGATCGCGACCTGCGCTATCACAAAGGCATCGTTGGCGTTGATCCCTTCGTCGGGATAGGCTGCAGCGTGAGCAGACACCCCGGTGTACTCGATGTATTTATGCGACACCGCAAACGGTTCAGCTTCGGCGATGTCTACCGGTGCCGGATGTACCATCATGGCAAATTCGAGATCCTGAAAGGCCCCGGCATCGATCAGTTCTACCTTGCCGGCTCCGCCCTCTTCGGCAGGTGTGCCATAGACGCGAATCGTCAGATCGAGCTCATCAGCCAACGGAGCAAGCGCTACACCGGCGCCCACTGAGCTTGCCGCGATGAGGTTGTGCCCGCAGGCATGACCGAGTCCTGCCAGTGCATCGTATTCGGCCATGAAGCCGACCGTACGAGACCCGCTGCCGACTTCGGCAAGAAAAGCAGTCTCAAATCCCAGGTAATTGCGGGTGACGGTAAAGCCGTGGTGTTCCAACAGATCTGCGACGGCTTTAGAAGATGCGTATTCTTCCCAGGCTGTTTCGGGGTTGGCGTGCAGCGTTTCGGATAGGTCAGTCAGCGCATCAGCGTGTTCAGTCACGGTTGCTTCGGTTTGAGATTTCAACGTATCAACGTGCATTCTTTCCTCTCTGGTTGCTCACTGGAGTGATTCGGCACAACGGTTCGGATTACGGTACGCAAGAGCCGGCTCAAACCCTGGAGGTCGAGCCGGCTCTGAAGAGAACAGGAGTTCTCCCCTACTCTTTAGCGCCCGCCAACGTAGCCGGCATCGGCGTGGATCGTGGTTCCGGTGACATAACTGGACTGATCGGATGCTAACCACAGGCTGGCATGGGCGATTTCTTCTGGTTTCCCAAACCGCTCCAGCAGTGACAGCTGGGGAGCATAGGATTCTTCGTCCAATCCGAATTCTTCCAGTGCACCACGCAACATCGGCGTATCGATCGCACCGGGAGCCACGGAGTTCACCCGAATGTTGTGCTTGCCGTTTTCTAGGGCGGCCACCCGGGTCGCCCCGACAACACCGTGTTTCGCTGCAACATAGGCGATATTGTTGGGCTGTGGCCGAAAACCAGACACCGATGAGATGTTAATGATCGACCCGCCGTTTCCTTGGGCGATCATTTGCTGGAGCTCGTATTTCATACACAGGGCGACCCCTTTGAGGGCCACGCTCATCAGGCGGTCCCAATAGTCTTCATCAAATTCTGAGACCAGTGCATTATCTGGAGTCAGTGCCGCGTTGTTGACCGCGACCTCGAGCGACCCAAATTCTTCCACGGTTTTGGCGACCATGTCTTTGACTTGGGCAGAATCCGATACATCGACTTTGATAAAGAGTGTCTTGGCGCCCAGTGTGTTGGCTATATCATCGGCGACTTCGCGTCCTTTTTCTTCGTTGAAGTCCGCAACGACGACGTTGGCTTTCGCTTCGGCGAAGACCCGTGCGGTTGCTTCCCCCATACCCATTGCAGCGCCGGTAATGATTGCCGTTTTACCTTCAAGTACTGGATGAATTGTTGCCATCTGCACTTCAACTCCTAAAGGTTGCCCGATGCTTGAGAAGACACCTCAAGCGTAGGGGCGCGGCCTGAATAATAGCCGCGAACTCTCCTACTTCTTGCGCGGATAGCGCTGCTTGAAGTCTTCGGCGATGTCTTTCATGTAGGCGAATTCGACCCCGGGGTGAGAGGAGAAATGATCAAAGAGTCGTTCCAGCATCAGCAGCACTTGGGGGCGACCTGCGACGTCCGGGTGGATGGTCATCGGGTATACCGCGTAATCCATCTCGCGATAGACCCAGTCGAACTGGTCGCGCCACAGCTCTTCGATATCGCGTGGGTTCACAAATCCGTGGGAGTTTGGGCTGGATTTAATGAACATCATCGGTGGTAGGTCATCGATGTACCAGGACGCAGGGATCTCCACCAGGTCCGTTTCTTCACCGCGGACAAGAGGCTTCATCCATTCTTTGGCGGATTTTGCGTTGTAGTCAATATTGGTCCAGGTATCGCCGACACGCACATAATAGGGCGTGAAATCCCGGTGCATAAAGGAATGGTCGTACAGCATGCCGGCGTCGGAGAGGATCTCGTTGGTGTGGTGCGACATTTCCCACCACGGTGCCACATACCCAACAGGAGCTTGGCCTGCGCGACGTTCAATTAGATCGTAGACGTATTCGAAGACTTCGGTTTCTTGTTCGCGGGTCATCTCTAACGGGTTCTCATGCGAGTACCCGTGGTGGCCGATCTCGTGACCGGCTTCCACAACTTGGTCGAACTCCTCTGGGAAGGTTTCGATCGAATGCCCGGGCCAGAACCAGGTGAAGGGCAGATTCCGGCGCTGAGCCAACTGGAGCAGTCGTGGCACACCAACCTCACCGGCAAACATGCCTCGCGAGATGTCATTCGGGGAGTCTTGGCCCCCGTAGGAACCTAACCAACCGCCAACAGCGTCAACATCGACACCCACTGCGATATAAATTTTCTTTGCCATGTACCTCGACTCCTTACCTCGTCGTGTATGCAAGACACTTTCAGACTAATCACCGAGCCGGAATCGTTGTCAACCAATATTGCCTTCATTTCCATGAAAGACCCACCCAGCATGACTCACCGGGCCGATGTTGTGGCCGCCATGTCCTGCATGTTGTAGTGCAAAGCCTCAGCCAAGCCCCGTTGGGTCTAGTCCCCACGGGGCTTCGCTAGAGTTGGCAGCATGAAGATCTTGTTGCTGGGTTTTGGGTCAATCGGCCGACATATCGTGAAACTGCTCGACCACGATTTCACGGCGATGGTCCGAGACATTGCTGCCCACCGCGAGCGCGGAACCATGGGCGTTCGGCTGATTACCGAGGCAGATTTCGAGGAGGCACTGACCAAGGCCGACCTAGTGGTTGAGGCCGCTGGCGTTGCAGCTGCCAAAGAGTTTTTACCCCGCGTCCATAAACCCATGGTGCTAACCTCTGTTGGGGCACTCGCCGACCCGCAGATCGCCAATCAGCTGATGACACCGAACCTGCACATCACTAACGGCGCCATCGGGGGTTTCGACCTGTTCGAGGCCGTGGCTGACCAACTCGAGCACATCTCCATCACGACCTCAAAAGATCCGACCGGGTTGATCCAACCCTGGATGAGCCAAGACGAGGCGGCGCGACTCGAAGCACTCACCGAACCGGAGACGCTATTTGAAGGCAACCCGGTGGATGCGATCGAGCAGTTTCCCGGCAACGTCAATGTTGCGGTGGCGCTGGCCTACGCGACGCGCGGGTCGCGCCCGTTCTCGCAAGCCATACAGCGGGTACAAGTACGCTTAGTGGCCGATCCGCTGCGTCCCGAGTCCGCCCACCGCATCGAAGCATCCGGGAATGCCGGTCAGTTCAACTTCGAATTCGTCTCGGCCCCCAGCCCCATCAACCCGGCAACCTCGGGCACGACGGCGTTATCGCTGGCCGCCACGATTCGACGCATCGCACCCTATATTCGACGTGGCTGACCGCAACATCGACCAATCCTGAACTTGCGGGCGCCCCTTAGAATGGAGGGCATGACGGACCGAGCGCCAGAACCCGACAGCCGAGTGGAGGAACGCAGCCCGAAGCGATCCTCGGCACGCATGGAGTCCGGTGCGATCTGGGCTTCGATCAGCTTCGCGGCCCTGGCAGTCGTGGTCGGGCTGATCGCGTTTTCGAATAAACTCACGCCCCTATCCGCCGACTACTCGGTGGGCACCGTGGCCGGGTGGACCACAGGCATCGCCGCGGGTGCCTCGGCGATGATTGGGCTACTGCTGGCCACCGAATCACCGCGTGGCAAACTCAGCTGGATGCGCCGTCGCTTCTGGGGATGGTGGCTGATCGATCTCATCGGGCTGATCATCACCCACGGGGCCATTGCCACCCTCGCGGTGCTGAGCACCTTCCGGCTCTTCCAAGAAGCGTTTCAAGGGCTCGTCGTGGATGCGATCGCCGCGACCGTCATGTTGTGTCTGGTTACCGCCGCAGCATCCTATTTCGGGTTTAGCTCCGCCTCGCGCGCCACGACGGCCTCAATTTCAAACCTGCTGGCACTATTTATGGCCGCAGGCGTGCTGGCTTCGATGCTGCTGGCCGAAAACCCCTACTGGTGGCATATGTTCTTCTCAGAACTGGGCACCGGCCAGGCAGGGATCCTATCGTTTTGGACGTTCAACACCACACTGACCGTTTCGGGTCTGATGTTGATCACGCTGGCGAACTTTATATCCCAGGACTTCAACGCCTGGGCAGCACATCGACGTCGCCAGGATCAGCGCCGCGGGTATGTCCGAGTGCTCAAGGGTGGCATCATCATCATGGGACTGTGCATGGTCGGGATATCCTGGGTGCCGATCAATATCAGCGACCCGATCCACACCGGCTTCGTCCAAGTATTGGCGGTGACGTTTGGGCTCATGTTGCTCACTGTGCCGATCTGGTTACCGGGCGCCCCGGCGGCGATGTATGTCATTAGCTATTTGATGCTGGGGCTCGGCGTGCTGGCCGTGGCCCTGTGGCATCCGCTGAATTATTACAATCTGACCGCCCTGGAACTGGCTTTTGCCGGCATTATCTTCGCCTGGCTCGTGGTCCTGATTCGCACCCTGGATGCCATGTTGTCGGATATCCGGCGGCCACGACCTCGCAGCGACCACCCCGATACCGAGGCCACAACAGTCAGCCAGACAACGGGTGGTAACCATGCGCCAGCCTAAGTCTCCGCGCACCGATGTCGAGCTCGCGCGGGAAGGGATCGTACTCGCCGGGGGTGGAGCTGCCATCGCCTTACAGGTTGCGCACCGGCCCGTAGCCGCCGGCGTCCAACAGCACTCGAACTTTACCGCCGACCCACTGGGCAGGCTGCGCCGCACACTCCAGTATCTGGCCGCTATCGTGCTTCCAGAAGCTCGATCTGCCCGCGCCACCGTTACCGGTTGGGTGGCACGCGCCCACGAACCAGTCGAAGGAATCGCCGATGGCGTGGCCTACAGCGCCGCCGACCCGGACACGCAACGCTGGGTCACCGCCACGCTATATTGGACGGCCGAAGAAATTCGCTGGCGCATTTGGGGTGAACAGCATCCCGACGACGCCGATCAGATTTACCGCAGCTACGCCGCCTTGGGTACCGCGCTAGGTATGCCGCAGGAATACTGGCCCGCAGATCGTGCCGCTTTCCAACGCTACTGGGATGAGCAGCTAGCCAGCCTGGATGTCACGGACGCGGCACGGCAGATCGTTAGTGATCTCTTTGCCGCACACAGTGCTCCGTGGTGGTTGCGCACCGCGATGCCGACGGCCAGGTTTCTGACGGCCGGTCTGTTGCCCGCTGAGGTTCGCGTCCAGCTCGGCCTGGACTGGGATGGCGCCGATGCTGTCCGAGAAGACCGACTGTGGCGCATCCTTGCCTCCGCCTATCCGCAATTCCCTGCGGGAATCCGTCATATTCCTGCACGGCTTGTGGTGGCTGAGTTGATCGCTGGATCACGCGGTACCAAGCACTCGTTCGATGCGCTGGGCTGACCGGCGCAGTTGGGCTGCGGCATCAGCAATATCCGCGCCCCCTTCGGTCAGGTACAAGATCGCCAGGGAAGCCGGTCGACCGTCTTTGGTGCGTAACGGCACTGCAATCGAGGTGACCCCAGCGAAAACTTCATCATGGCTGACTTCGTAGTCCTTGGGCGGGTACTCTTCGGGACGCAGCTGGGAGCGGATCACCCGACCGGGTGCGCCGCGGTCAATGGGATGTCGACTCCCGGGACGCTGCGCTACCGTTGTGATGGCATCCTGCGGCTCGACCGCCAATAATGTAACAGCCTGTTCACCGTCATAAGTCACGATAAAAGCCGTCATCCCCAGCGCGTTGGACAGGACGATCAGCTCCGGGCTGGCTGCGGTTTGCAGATCGCGGGCGATGCTGCGCGTCAAGGTCGCCATCCGCACCCCGATCTCGAGATTTCCCGTCGAGTCCCGTTCAATAAAGCCAAACTCTTCTAAGGTGCGCACTAAGCGATAGGCCATTGAGCGATGAATGCCCAGCTCTTGGGCGAGTTTTGGCACCGTCAGCGGGGTATCCGATTCACCGATCAGCGCTAGCGCATGGAGGCCGCGGGCGAGGGTTTGCGATCCGCCGGTGACCTGTTTGGTCGTGCTCGACATACATTTGTCCTTGCCAAAAGAGTGCGCAGTGACCTCCACCACGCTAGTATTGTATCTATATATAGAACTATGTCTCAACTATAGAGACAAGGAGCTCTTCATGCAATTTCACTACCGGGGTTATGACTCCCACGATCCGCGTATCAAGCCAGCAGCCGGTTACGGCATCAACCGCGCGGCAGATGTGCCGGATGAGATGGACGTGCTCATCGTGGGCACCGGTCCCGCTGCGGCTGTCGTGCTCGCGCAGTTGTCTCGCTTCCCCTCGGTGAACGTACGGGCGGTTGAACGGCGCCCGGGTCGGCTTGAAGTAGGCCAGGCCGATGGTATTCAGGCGCGTTCGGTCGAGACGTTCCAGGCCTTCGGTTTCGCTGAAGAGGTCATCAAAGAGTCTTACCGGAACGTCGAAATGTGCTTCTGGGCGCCAGATTCGCAGAATCCATCGCATATTGCCCGATCCTCGCGCAGCCCCGACGATGCGACCGGGATATCAGAGTTCCCGCACATCTACGTCAACCAGTCACGTATTTTGGACTATTTCTTGCGTGACGCTCAGCGAGCACCCGGTCGGGCAGTTCCGGACTACGGAGTGGAATTCCTCGGAGCCGATATCGACCCCGATGCCGACTACCCAGTGACCGCCAAGATCCGGTACGTCACGGGACCGCGAGCTGGTGAAGAGCGCACCGTCAAAGCCAAGTACCTGGTCGGTGGCGACGGAGCTCGTTCGACCGTCCGCAAAACGCTGGGCCACCGGCTCCAAGGGGATGCTTCGATGCATGCTTGGGGTGTCATGGATATCTTGGCCAACACCGACTTCCCCGATATCCAGGTCAAGTGCTCAATTCGGTCGCAAGAGCACGGCACCATCCTGTTGATCCCTCGCGAAGGCGGCTATCTGGTGCGGATGTACGTTGACCTCGGCGAAGTCACCGAAGACAGCGCGAAAACCATCCGCTCCACACCCATCGAAGAGATCATCCAGGATGCGAACAATATTCTGCACCCCTACTCGCTGGACGTGAAATCAGTGGCCTGGTGGTCGGTCTACGAGGTCGCACACCGTGTGGCAACCGGTTTCGATGATGTCCCAGACGGCGAGCGCGATACCCGCACCCCGCACGCCTTCATCATGGGCGACGCGTGCCATACCCACTCGGCAAAAGCCGGTCAGGGGATGAACGTGTCGATGCAGGACGGCTTCAACCTCGGTTGGAAACTCGGCCTCGTGCTAGATGGTCGCGCTCCGGCAAGCCTGCTGAATACCTACGCGGAAGAACGCGAAGTGGTGGCCCATGAGCTGATCAATTTCGATAAGCAATGGTCGGCAATTATGGCCGATGAAGGCGACCCCAAAGAAGTCGAAGAGTTCTATTTGAAGACTTTCGAATTCCCCGCCGGTTTCATGACCGAATACACCAAGAACCAGATCACCATGGGCACCGAGCACCAGGACTTGGCCCCCGGCTTCCCGGTGGGCAAGCGCTTCAAATCGGCTGAAGTCATGCGCCGAGCAGATAACCGCTGGCGTCATCTGGGCCACTTCCACGAGGCCGATGGCCGCTGGCGCATCTATGTCTTTGCCGACCCAGCAGCCCCGGCACTGGAAGGCACACCGGTCGCCGAATTCGCCACGTGGTGGAACGACGACCCGACCTCACCGCGCGTCCGATACACACCTGGTAATGGGGATACCGATGCGGTTTTCGATACCAAGGTCATCTACCAACAGGACTACACCGAGGTCGAACCCTATAACGTTCCCGCGGCGTTCAAACCGGTCAAGGTCCCGTACGGTCTGATCGACACGAATCAGATTTTTGCTTCGGGACATGGTCGCGATATCTTCCGCGACCGCCAGATCAGCAAAGACGGCGCGATCGTGGTGGTCCGGCCGGACCAGTATGTCGCCGGTGTGCTGCCCTTGAGCGCACGCGAAGAGCTTACTAAGTTCTTCGCTGCCAACATGCTGGAACCGGCCCCGACCGGTCCACCCGAATACATCAGCGACCTTGAGGTTGCTGACCGCGCTCGTCTCGCCATCAATGTGGAGGACTGACGCCACCCGTGCGTGGTGGTGTGAACGTATCGTTACGATACGTTCACACCCCAAGCATTATTTGTAGCGATCTTGATACTGGTTGCGGATGACTTTTTTGTCGATCTTGCCCACCGACGTAGCTGGGATCTGATCGACGACTTCGAACTCTTCCGGTAATTGCCAGTCAGCAAACCGCTGCCGTAAGTGTTCGTCGATCTCATCTTTGGTGATGGTCTCCCCGTCGCGCAGCACCAGCAGCATGAATGGGCGTTCATCCCATTTCGGATGTTCAAGCCCCACGACTGCCGCCTGGGCAACTTTCGGGTGGCCGATCATCGCATTTTCCATATCGATCGAGGAGATCCATTCCCCACCTGACTTGATCACGTCCTTGAGACGGTCTGTGATCTTGATGAAACCGTGGGCATCGATGGTGGCCACGTCTCCGGAACGCCAGTAACCGTCGACGAATTTATCGGCCAACTCCTCTTCGGGCATCCCGTGGTAACTGGCGGTAATCCACGGCCCCTTCAAGAGAATCTCGCCCGAGGTCTCGCCATCGGCTGGGACTTCATTGCCGAGGCCATCGACAATTTTGAGGTCTATGTTGACTGAAGCCTTCCCTTGTTTCGAGCCGTAGGCGTTCAATTCTTCCTGGCTCATGCGCTCCCGCATCGCTTCGGTGACGCGATTGACGGTGACAATCGGGGAAGTTTCAGTAGCGCCATAACCGTGGACAACTTCGGCGTTAAACGTCTCCTGATAACTTTGGATCAACGATGCCGGCGGCTCACTGCCACCACATAGCAGGCGCAACCCGGTTAGATCGGTCACGCCTTTGGATTTGAGCACCTCAAACATCGGCGTGAAAATGGCTGGGACGCCGTTGGTGACCGTGACCCCTTCATCGGTGAGGGCACCGGTAATCTCCCCGAGTGTTTCGGCGGAGAACTGTCCCGGCAAGACCAGTTTCGCCCCGACCATCACCGCGACTTGCACCATCCCCCAGGAGAGCACATGGAACATCGGGGTAATCGGCATGATCACGTCGTCCACGCTGGCCGAGAGATCTTTGGCCGTATTGTACGTGTGCAGGTACTGGGAACGATGCGAGTAAAACACGCCCTTGGGCCGGCCGGTGGTGCCGGTGGTGTACCCGGCGGCGAAAGCAGAGGTTTCCGAGATGTTTGGCCAGGAATCCAGCGGTTGAGCATCGGCAAGGAGGTCTTCGTAGTAGACCGCATTGGGTAGGTTGTGGTCGATCTGCCCTTCTGACAGGATCACCCAGGTTTTGACGCCTTTGGCTTGTGGAGCGATGTTTTCTACGATCGGGACCAGCGTTTCATCCACCACCACAACGGAGGCTTGGGAGTCATTGATGACATAGTGCAGGTCGTCTTCTGGCAGGCGAATGTTCAGCTGGGTGAAGACCGCGCCGATTGCCGGGATCGCCCAGTACAGCTCGTAGTGGCGCAGCGAGTTCCAATCCATGACGCCCACTCGGTCCCCCACCTCAACACCGAGTTTGGCAAATGCGCCCGCGGCCCGCTCGATCCGGTCGAAGTTCTCTCGGTAGGTAGTCCGACCCCATTCACCAGCCGAGTTGCGATGCACGATCTCGGCATCCGGATAGGCCCGGACCGCTTGGCGGATGAGCCGGCCCATGCTGAGCTGGTAGTCGTCCTGCATAGTTGAGGGGTATCCGTGTACAACAGCTGCCATTATGGTCCTTAAACATTTGTATAACTGATAGTGGTGCACATCACTCTAGCGAAGCTGATTGCTACTGTGAAGCACGTTCGATGTGTTAACTAAATGCCCAAGGCCTTGAGCATCTTTCGATGTCAGGCTGCAAAGATTTGTAGGGGCTACCGCCTAGTAAGGCTTATCGGGTAATCTGGCAAAAGCATGGTGACACACCTCACCTGCGCTCACACATGTCGTCCTCAGGGACCGTTTGAAGAGGATCTACTACGATGACAGATTTAACGACAATTCTCGATGAGATCAGTGGCTTCGTTTGGGGGCCATTTTTCCTCATCCCGCTGCTGCTGGGAGCCGGGCTCTACCTAACTATCCGCCTGGGCGGAATACAATTTACCAAACTCATCCCAGCGTTAAGTCTGGGAATCATTAAGCGAAAAGACCCCGGTTCTAAAGGGGATATCTCGCAGTTCCAGGCGCTCACCACCGCGTTAGCCGCCACGATCGGTACCGGAAACATTGTCGGTGTCGCCACCGCGCTGGCGATCGGCGGTCCCGGGGCGCTGTTCTGGATGTGGGTGACGGGTCTGGTCGGGATGGCCTCGAAATATGCTGAAGCATATTTGGGTGTCCGCTTCCGCGGTACAGATACCGCCGGCGAAAAATCCGGTGGCCCTCAGTACTACCTGGAACGCGGCATCAAAGGCCCAATCGGAAAGATCCTCGGGCTCGCGTTCGCAATCTTCGCCGTCATCGCCTGCTTTGGTATCGGCAACATGACCCAGGGCAACGCGATCGCCTCAAACGTGGAGAGCAGCTGGAACATCCCCATCTGGATCACAGGCATCATTTTGACCGTCATGGTGATGGTGGTTCTGGTCGGTGGGATTAAATCCATCGGTCGCGTCACCGCCGGCCTGGTGCCGTTCATGGTTGTCTTCTATGTACTGGGTGGCCTGTACATTCTGCTGGCGAACTTTGGCGCACTGCCTGCAGCGTTCGCCCAAATCTTCACCGAAGCATTCACCGGTTCGTCTGCAACCGGTGGTTTCGCGGGGGCCGCCATCATCATCGTTATTCAGTACGGTGTAGCTCGCGGTATGTTCTCCAACGAATCCGGCCTGGGTTCAGCCGCTATTGCTGCGGCAGCCGCCCAGACCACTCACCCGGTCCGTCAGGGCCTGGTCTCCATGACCCAGACGTTCATCGACACCATCATCGTGGTCAGCATCACCGGGTTGGTCATCATCTCGACCGGTACCTGGAGCCAGACGGACCCCGAGACCGGCGAACAGATCTCCGCAGCACTGATGACCGGTGAGGCCTTCAGCCACGGTCTACCCGGCCAGTGGGGCCACTGGATCGTAACCATCGGCCTGGTGCTCTTTGCGTTTTCGACCCTGCTTTCCTGGTCCTACTACGGCGAACGGAACATCGAACGGCTCTTTGGTCGCGGCCTGGTCATGCCGTTCCGCGTGTTCTTCTCCCTGGTTGTGTTTGTCGGTGCAACCGCCGAGCTGGAGGTCGTCTGGTTGTTCTCGGATATCTTCAACGGTCTGATGGCGCTACCGAACCTGATTGGTCTGCTCGTACTGTCCGGTTTGATTGCCCGGGAGACGAAGTACTACCTCAAACACGATCCGAAACTGGAAGCCGATAAAGACCAAATCGAAGCCTTCATGGCCAACCGCCCCGGTTGGGATGAATGGAAATCCGGTGACGTCATCGGGTCGTCTCGGAAGTACGGAATTCAAACGGAATACCCTTCCGATGATCGGATCCACTAGCAGGCCCTAAGCCAGCTATCTGCGGCGGCGTAGTTCCTGGACTGCGCCGCCGCTGTGCTGCCTAGATGACGACAGCATCTTGAGCCAATGCGCGACACGATACCTGTCGCGCAGCGACGCAGGCCTCAATGGCTCTTGATTGTTGGAAAACGCTAGAACTCTTAGACCTCTGGGCGTAGCGTGGCCTAGACCAGGCCTCGGGGCCCTTCCGGGGCCGTCAACCAGGAGAGAGTCATGACCGGCAATGTTTATAACATCACCGAAATAGTAGGCACGTCGCCCGAAGGGACCGACGCCGCGATTACCAACGCGATCACCCAAGCGTCGAAAACCTTACGGAATCTGGACTGGTTTGAAGTGCAATCTATTCGAGGTCACCTTGAGGACGGCAAGGTCATCGATTGGCAGGTCACCGTCAAAATTGGTTTCCGGCACGAACCCTAATGTAAATAGCGCAGTGCCTGGGCCGGATGCGCTTCGATGCCACGCTCGTGGGCAATGATCACGACATCTTCGTCTGGGTCATAGGTGGTCAACGCGGCCAGAATCGCGTCAATACTCCAAGAGGCCGCGACCTCCACGGGTAACAACCGAACCGGCCCCGTGATGTGCTGGGCTAGGTCTGCTTCAAGGGATGGGTCTGCCGGACCGACCAGGGTCAGGGTGCCGTGGCGTACCGGTGTGGGCGCCTTGAGAGGACCGTGCCGCTGGTCCTGGCGCAAGATCGCAACGTGATAGGCGATCAGTGCCGCACTGGCAGCCAGAAAACTGGTCTCCATCCGCACTTTATACAGTGTGGCAAGGCTCAGGGAGCCCTGGCCTATGTCGTGGACGATATCGACCACCCCGGAAATCAGCGCGATCACCACGGCTACGCCCGACCCGCCCAGGAGCATTACCAGATAGATTCGCCGCGGGGTGGCTGTCAGCTCTGTCTGGGGGTCAGCATCTGCGTGAGCTTGGATGCGCCGCCAGTGCAGCCACCACACTGTCGCGCCAATGAGGAACAGGGGTAGCGCTCCCAGCAGGGTGTTGAGCGGATGGTAGTACAGGGAGGCCGGAGCGATCGCATCAATCAGAGAGATCACCAGCATGCCGATACCTGCTGCGGCCGCCAGCGCACCGATGCCCGCGGTGAGGTATTCATACACGCGTTGTACCGTGGAGCGTTGGGCAGGATCCAGGATGGTGCGGTGATACCACCACACGGTCGCCCCGATGACCATGGTGGCCACCGCAGTGGACCAGTTGAGCCAGTCGGTAAATAGCTCGGGGTGCCCCATGAGCTGCACTAGCCCGTGCCATATCAGTCCATGGGTCCCGAAGAGTGCGGTGGTCAGCCCACCGGCCACTCCCAGTAAAAGGACGTACGCATGCCAGGCGGTGTTGCGTGGGAGTTTGGCCGCCGCACCGAACCAGTACACACTCCAGATGACGGCTCCGCTGACGAACATGCCCGCTGCCGCACCGAGACCAACATAGGGGCCGATGATGATCTCTGGACCAGTCAACAGCTCGAGCGATGTGGCCAACAGGGCGATCAGCCCACTTACAGCCAGTACTAATCCGATAGTGCAGCCCAACAGGACATGCGCTACCGTATTGGGCACCGTGAGGCTGCGTTCGATGATGCGCCAGTGCACCGCCCATACCGCTGCCCAGATGGCGACACCGACCAGTGCTTCGGCATTGAGGTTTTGGGACCCGATCGCGGTGGTGAGGGTTTGTTGGAGGTTGGCCGCCGTCATGGCGACCCCGGTCAGCGCCGCCGTGGTCAGATAGGCCTGGTAGAGCAACGACTCCCGCTCGAGAGGGTCACGACGATGCGTGCGGTAGATCCACCAACTCAACAAGACTGCGATGGGTAACGCAATAACAATAGCGGTCAGCGACTGGGCGAACAGAAAACCATCATCCCCAATCGCCCTGGAACCGAAGACGCGGCCCAGTAGGTCCACGGCGCCGTTCGCAACGATCAAGACCAGGACGTAGAGCAGTACGTATTGGAAAGCTCGCCGAAACATCTGACCGCTAAGCGGTTGGCCTTGGAGTCGTCGTGATGCGGTGCCGATGAATCCGACGCCACCGACGAGCAGCGCCAGCAGTAATACGCTGATAATCATAGGGTCCCCGCACAGCTGTAGATCGGCCACGGCGTGCCGGTGATGAGCCACCCGCCGGTGTCATCCGGGATTAGTTCAAACTGTTCTTGACCAATAAACGGGTCGGTGAAGGCTTCGCTATAGCTGCCGAACTCAACGCTCACGGTAGCCTCATCTGGGCCGATATGGGCTTTGAGTAGGGACATGGCAGTGTCTTGTGGATAATAGGACTGTGCCAAGTCTTCGGGGGTGCACTCCATGCTCGGATCGAGGTGCGTGATCGCTTGGGCATAGTCTTGGTCGATGACCGCTTGGACATATGCCTGGACGGTGGCTTCGGGGGAATCATCGGGCCAGTCGGGTGCCATATCCCGGGAGGCGAAAATCGCAGCGAGGATAGCCACGATCACTACGAATCCGGTGATGATGGCAAGCACAAGGTTCGGCGCCGTCTTCATAAGCTTAGTATCCGCCTATCACCCCGGGTTTACAAGGCCATAAATTGTGCACATTAAAGCAGCGCACCCCGCCGCGATCTGGTGGATCGGGGCGGGGTGCGTGGTGCAGTTCGCAAGGCTCCGTGGGCGATGAAATCCTTTAGGACTTCGTGAGCGCCCGCGTTACTTATCTTGTTGACACCGTTCCGGTTTTTTCGGCGATCGGGGAGATGAAGATCGGCTTGATCAGCCAGGCCACCCCCACGGTCACGGCCACCGACAGTGCGAACACGGCGATGCCCCACCAGTCGCTAGCATCCCGGGCGGTGAACATAATGTTCATGTTGTGCAAGACCCCGGTGGTAAATACCAGGAACAGGTGGACGATGATGAACAGAATGAAATAGATCATCGTGAAGAAGTGAATCTTCCGAGCCACCGGCAAGGTGAACACTTTGTTGATGCCTTCGGCCTTCTGCGGCCACCACGTCGATAACCGCAGCCCCGTGAGCACCGCGATGGGGGCGGCGATGAACACCGTGATGAAATACGTCATGATCTGCAACGCGTTGTAATACACCCACGAGTTCTCGGCCGGCCAGTCCAACGATAGATACTGGAGGCCAGCTGAGACGATGTTGGGGAAGATGTCCCAGTTGGTCGGCACAATGCGCATCCAGTGCCCGGTGGCGAACACCATAATGTAGAAGATCAGCCCGTTGACCACCCACAACACGTTGAAGCTTTGGTGGATCCACTGCTGGATCGAGACCTTCTGCGGGGAGTTCTTCTTATTGGGTGAGAAAAATCCACCATCGTTGGGTGTCCAGTACGCTTCGGGGCGTTCCTGATTCCGAATCAAGAGTCCGGAGCGGATGACCATGACAATGATGAAGAAGTTAAAGAAGTGCTGCCAGCCCACCCAGGCCGGGATGCCGGGCTCAACCCCATCGGGATGGGTCGGGGTCCCGTCGTAGGTCGCGATGAACTCAGAGACGGGCTCTAGTCCGCGCACCCACTGGGCGATCAGGACCAGCCCGGCGGCGACCACGGCCACACCCAACAAGGTCAACACGACCTTGGTGACCTTCGACATTTCCTTCTTCGGTGGCTTCTGCGCGGACGCACCAGCAGGTGCGGCCTCGGTCTTGGCTGCGGGTTTCGCCGGTTCGGGCGTCACTACCTCTGGGGTCTTTACCGCCGGCTCAGCAGCAGGTGCCGACTCCTGGCTGGCCGCTGGGGCGCCCATTCGACGTCGCGGAGCAGCCGGTGCGGTCTCGGCGACCGGTGCCGGGGTCGGCTCTTCGGCCGCCGAAGCAGGGTCAGGCTGTGGAGCAATCGCCTCGGCGGTATCCGGGTGGCCCACCTTCAGCGGTTCCCACCCATCCATGCGTCGCCGTGGTAAGTCCTCGGTCACCGGTGCTGGAGCGACCGGTACCGCCTGCGCAGCAGCCGGGGTGGCCTGCTCAGTAACAGCTGGTGTTTCGGCAGCAGCCGCAGTTTGGGCTGCCGCCGCGGGTGCTGCGGTTGGGGCCGCAGCAGCTGGTGCACCATCACGAGCCACCGACAACGGCTGCCAACCAGCCATCCGCCGCCGCGGCACGTTGGGATCCTGAATCGGACCCGACGCAACCGGTTCAGCAGCAGGTTGCTCTGCCGCATCAGCGGGTTGGGCAACCGATTCCGCAGCTGGGGCGGGTGCCGACGCTTGCGGTGCAGCGGCTGGCGCAACCGGACCTGCCGTATTGGCTACGGTCAGTGGCTGCCAACCGGCCATGCGGCGGCGCGGCACGTTGGGGTCTTGTGGCGGCCCGTCAGCAACCGGAGCCGCTTGAGCAGCGGCTGCAGCCGACTGCTCAGCGGCCGGTGTGTGCTCTGGCTGAGGTGCCGGTGTTTGTGCAGGCTCTGGGGCCGCTTGGGGTGCAGCTGGTGCTGGGGCAGCGGTGGGCGCGTCGGGGTTTTCGACGGCCAACGGCTGCCATCCGACCATTCGACGTTTAGACATAAATATCAGCTTCGACGGGCTTGGATTTCATCAACAACTTTTGGCACGACCTCGAAGAGGTCACCCACCACACCGAAGTCAGCCACATCGAAAATTGGGGCGTCTTCGTCCTTGTTGATGGCAATAATGGTCTTGGCGGTCTGCATACCAGCCAAGTGCTGGATCGCACCGGAAATTCCTACCGCAATGTAGAGATCCGGGGAAACCGAAACACCGGTTTGTCCAACCTGTAAGTTGTGCGGCACGTAACCGGAGTCGACAGCAGCACGGGAGGCACCGATGGCGGCATTGAATTGATCAGCCAGGTCCTCGACGAGTTTGAAGTTCTCTTCGGAACCTAGACCGCGACCACCCGAGACGACGACTGAGGCAGCGGTCAGGGCTGGGCGGTCCGAAGCGGCCTCAACCTCTTCGGCCGACACGATGGTGGCACCTGGGCCGGTCTGAACCTCAACATCGGAGTTCACCACGGTAGGTTCAGCAACAGCTGCGGCGCGGGTATCGATCGTGCCGGGACGCAGGGTGGCGATCATCAGCCCACCTTCGACGGTGGATTCGGTGTTGTAGTCGCCACCGAAAATCGAGTGGGTGACGACGGTTTCTTGGCCGTCAGCATCCCAGTACAACCCGGTGGCATCAGCGGCGACCGCGCCCTTGGCTGCGATGGCAATACGACCGGCAAAGGAGGCATTGACCGGGCCATGTGCCATGAGCAGCAGTGACGCGCCGTAATGTTTTACAGCAGCTACACCGGCGGCGACGTCGGCGGTACCGAACTGATCCTCTGGACCGGTGTGTACAAAGATTTCGGTGGCCCCGGCCTGTCCCAGCGCTGCGATGGTCTCGGCATCGGGAGTCGAGGTGACCACGGCGACGGGGTCGCCAACGATTGAGGCGGCACCCAGTACTTCAGCGGGTTCTGCATTCGTTACTAAAGCAAGTACTTTCGTCACGTAGGAAAGCTCCTTAGATCAAGTGCCGTTGGGCAAGGAAGTCGACAAGTTCAGTGGCAGCGGTATCGCCCGAGACCTTCTGGCCGGCCTCTTTCGGCGGGCGTTCTGCGGCAGAAACCATCACGTTACGCACATACGCGGCATCTGGCCCGGCCGAAATACCGAGATCAGCAAGTGAGGTTACGGCGATTTCTTTCTTCTTGGCCTCACGGATGGCTTTGAAGTTTGGCAGTTTTGGCTCGCCGGCCTTTTCGGTCAGCGATACGACCGCTGGAGTCGTCGCCGACAGCGTGATTTTTTCGGTTTCGGTGTTGGTCACACCGGTGATCGTCCCGTCGGCAATCTCGATCGAGTCCGCGCCCACGATGTGTGGACGGCCCAAGATTTCAGCGATCATCGCTGGGACCATGGCGCCGCGACCATCGGTGGATTCGGCACCGGACAAAATAATGTCGGCGTCTTTGGCCGCTTCGGCCAATACGCGGGCGGTCTGGACCATATCCGACCCTGCCAGCGCGTCATCGACCACGTGAACGGCACGATCTGCTGCCAGTGCTAGCACCTTCCGGATGGCTTTATCCGCGTCAGCAGGACCCATGGTCACCGCCACGACCTCGGTCGCAGTCCCGTCTTTTTTCAGATCGGCCGCGACAGCACAGACCCGTTCGTCGATTTCATCGACCACATTTTCGGATGCTTCCCGAGCCAACAGGCCGGTATCCAACGCGATCTGGCGTTTCTCATAGGTGTCAGGCACCTGCTTCACTAGCACTACGACTTTCATGTCCACCTCAACAGTGATGACGTTCACTCAGACTATATTTTTGTACAATATACCGTACAATCTAGATGCCCCATAGAACCCGAAGGTTACGGAAGCTGTGACCTCAAACACCATACCGTAAAAAGGTAGCGTCCCATGCCGACAGCCGATCTTAACGCCGATTTGACCGCCAAGGCCCGCATTCGTCAGGTGGCCCTGGAGCTTTTTGCGCTCAACGGAGCCGACGCCACCTCAATGCGCGCCATCTCGTCACGCGCTGGCGTCACCGTGGGGCTGATTACGCATCATTTTGGCACCAAAGCTGGGCTGATTCAGGCCGTGGAGGATGATTTACTTAACGGCATTCAGAAAGCGATCGAATATAAAGAAACCGACGCTACCGTGGACGGGGTCGTCAAGAAACTCGATCAGCGGCTGATGGATCATATCGACGCGAACCCGCTGGTAGCCGCCTATCTGCGGCGCATGATGCTCATCGAGGGCAATGGAGAGGGTTCCGACATTACCGAGCGGTTCACCCGCATGGCATTACGGCAGATTAAAGATCTGCGTCGACACGGGATCGCTTCGACGGCCCGCGAAGCAGAAGACCAGGTCATGCAAGTCATGCTGGTCCAACTCGGCCAGGTACTGATGCAACCCTTCGTCGATCAAATCGCCGGCTATTTGCAGCGCGACCCAGAGCAATATCGATTGAGCCTGCGCAAGACTAAACACTGAGGGTGGTTCGTGGTCTCCTGCCGCGTCGGCATAAATATTCACCTGACGCAACACTACTTAACACTGCTAACTAGGTATTTCGTCGAGCTCAATAGCTTGGCCTCTGACCCTACAACGTTGCAATGACGGGGTTTCTTATGTCGGCCGACATGTTGTGAGTAGCCGCTGACCTGGGTCACAGCCAGCCCTAAGACCCGACTGAGACGTTTCCCCATCCCCTTCGATGTAGAGTGACTCTCGATCCGTGAACACGGATCATTACCATCCAGAGCGACTGAGAGATCTGGCTCAACGACGTCGCAGCAACCTCCCCTAGGGGTCCGGTGCTACCGCCAGCAACGATGGAGCCTTTTTGTGATCGCATTTTCTGTTTCTTCCATGTTTGTCGCGCCGACGTTTACCTGGGAACAGCACACCTCGTATTGCGGATCGTCCTAGATACCCAGACGCGGCGACAAGGTGAACACGATCTGTCGCATCACTGCCGAAGCGCACCTCATCCTTATGGAACTTCACCGCCGCCCGGCGAGTATGTTCCTTCGACTCGATCCATAGAGAGATGAATTCATGACTGTCCCACATCGCACACCTTCGAAACTGCTATTTGGAGCCGTGAGTGCTGCCGGAATCCTTGCCCTAAGTTCTTGCGGATTAGCTAATGATGATGATCAGACCATTTCGATGATCCTCACGGAGTCTGGCCCGTTCCAGGAACCAACGAACATAGCCTCCGACATCCTGGAAGCGGAAGGCTGGACCTTAGAGCCCACCTACGTCACCGATATAGTCCAGCCGAATCAAGTGGTTTCCAACGGTGAGTATGATGTCAACTACTTCCAGCATTTGGCATATCTGCGACAGTTCAATGACGATTACGATCTAGATGTCGAGCCACTACTCGCAGTATTTCAAGCCCCCGCAGGTATCTACTCCGAGCGACACGATACCGTGGAAGAGCTACCACACGGCGCGCAAATTGCTCTCCCCGTAGATCGCGCGAACAACGGGCGAGGACTTCTGCTATTGCACGAAGCTGGCCTCTTGGAAGTGGATACCTCTCAGGACGTCACCCAGATTTCTCAAGAAGACATTATCGATAACCCGAACGAATATGATTTCGTCGAAGTAGACCAGCAATCCCTGGCACAAATCCTTCCTGATGTGGACGCAGGCTTTTCATTCACCAGGCTTATCGCAGAAGCAGATCTCGAGGTAGAGGCTACTGAACCATTGCTGATCGAAGAAGATGCAGAAGCTCAAATACCTTATACCGTGGTGATTGCCGCAGCGTCTGACTTTGCCGAGAATGAGCCTGAAAAATACGAAGCTCTACGGGCGGCCTACCAGTCAGAAGAGGTGCAGGAGTGGTTTGAAGGATACATCGGCGGCCTCAAAAAAACCGCATTCGATCTCGACATATCGGAACTCTGGGAAGATTTTCAAGCCACTGAGGAAGCCTCCTAAGGCTCCCTCGATACCAATCACCGGCTGCCTGCAGCGCGATCCAACACAAACTCGAGTGGGTCGTCCACGCATGAATGTTAACAACCTGTTTCTCAGTGCCTCTGACCTGACGACAGGGTTTGCTCCTGCGGGATTAAACACGGTGGAAACCGCTGCAGCGTACCTCTCAGCTGGCCGACAATGGCTCTACCTGCACCTCCGCGCCGCGGAGCATTGTCGAAGGAGCTGAAGCCATCATGAAACTGTCACCAGAATCTGAAGCCGTGGTGAAAGAAACCGCCGGTGTAGTCGCCGAGATCGCCGATGAAGCGACCGCGTTGTTTTATCGCGATATGTTTGCCGCCCACCCGGAACTGCTCAATGTTTTCAACCAAGCCAACCAGGCGATCGGCGAGCAACCCAAAGCATTAGCGGCCTCCGTCGTCGCCTTCGCGGTCCATCTCATCGACCCGGATGCCCCCGACTTCACCCCGGTCATGCAACGGATCGCCCACAAACACGTCTCACTGGGGATTACTGCCTCGCAGTATCTGATCGTCGGGCGGTATCTACTGGGCGCGGTTGCCAAAGTCCTCGGCGATGCCGCGACTCCAGAAATTGCAGCCGCCTGGGATGAAGTGTACTGGCTGTTTGCCACCGCCCTGATCGCTGAAGAAGCCAAGCTCTATGCCCAGGCCGGCACTGATCCTGAAGAACCCTACCGTCCGTACCGGGTGGTCGAACGGTTTGAAGAATCCGATGAGATCTTTTCGCTGCTGTTGGCCCCGCTGGACGGTCAGGTGCCCAGTCACTACACGGGCCAGTATGTGTCGATCGCCGTGGATCTGCCCGACGGGTATCGCCAGCCCCGCCAGTACACCATCTCCTCGGGTCCGCGCGGCGATTCACTGCGGGTGACCATCAAACGAGTGCGCGGCGTCGATGGCGCACCGGATGGCCGCGTTTCGGGCTGGCTACATGAGCATGCCACCCCGGGGACCGTGCTGAACGTGTCGCAGCCGGCTGGGGATGTCATTCTGCAGGATTCCGACAAACCGCTGGTTTTGGTCTCGGCGGGGATTGGTATCACTCCGGTCGCGGCGATTATGGAGGACCTGTCCCGTCGACAACCCGATCGGACCGTGCGTCTCTTCCACGCCGATAAGACGCATGCGCATCACGCCCTGTATGACGGCCTACGCCGTCAGGTGCTGGCCATGTCGGATGCTCGCGCGCAGAACTGGTACGAAGAAGGCGCCGAGGAGGCTCCGACCCTGCATCCAGCGCGCCCGGGCTTCATGGACCTCTCTGACGTCGAGCTCCCGGCCGATGCCGAAGTGTTCATGTGCGGTCCCCTACCGTTTATGCAGATCGCTCGAAAGACGCTCATGGACCAGGGCGTGCCCTCGGAATCGATCCACTATGAGGTCTTCGGCCCCGATATGTGGGCACAGCGTCCGGCCTAAACCTGACAGGCCGTCTCCTGCCCTTCGGCCAGAGCTCGCTGCTGGGCCCGTAGGGCAAAGTCCGCCAGCTCGGCGTCGGTGCGGTTCGCATCGATGCCGAGCTGCTGTGTTGCTGGTTCGGTGTCGTCGGTGCCAAGCACCAGCAAGCAACTGTGCGCGGTGGTGAAGGGGTGGAGGCGGCGCAGTGTGAGCGGCCCGTCAACCTGGTCGAGTTGTTGGCGCACAAGGTTGGCGTGCACCGAACACACCACCGGGCGTTCATCTTCGAGTAAGCCCTGGTAGAGACAGGGCCGTACCCCAACGGTCAGTGCTGTCGAATCGATGACGGGCTCCATACCAGCGTCGTCCAGATGTTCGTAGAGCACATCGAGTTGATGCTGGGCGCTGTGCCCGAGGTGGTCACCATGGTCAAGGTCAGGACTGATGCGACGAAGTAGTGCACCGCGAGCGCTCGCCTCAGCGGCCCGTCCTCGCGCAGCCTGGTTCTGTGCCGAGTCATCGACCGGAAAGTACTGCATGGGTGGGCGACCGCGCTGTCCGGTGTCGGCCGGTGCGCGATACAGCAGCCCTTCGTCTTCGAGGACCCGTAGGTGATCACGAGCGGTGTTAACATGAATACCGGCCGCCGCGGCCAGGGATTTGAGACTCTGACCGGGGCGGCGCTGTACGGCGTGGAGGAGTCGGAGTCGGCTGGACTCCGTCAGGCCGCGGTAATCTGTGGTTCTGCGAGGCATGCTGGCATCATAGGCACAGTGACGGCCCTATCTGCCAGTGGCTTCGCCGCCGGAAGGATCTTGGGTCCGATGATAGAGCTCCGCGTCTTTGGCTGCGCGACGATTGATCTTTCGGGCTTTGAGGATTCGTCGGACAATATCCGCCAGAAGTGCCACGGCGAGGACTACAAGCATCCAACTCACCAGGTCGGGTCTGCCCGCGACGAAGAACCTGATGGCGATGATCACCGCTATCATCAGCAAGATGATTTCGCCTAGGATCCAGAAAAATCCCCAACCACTCGCGGATTTTTCCCACGTAGGATCTTGGGGTGAGGTCGTATTATCGTGCGGTGAGTGAATATCTTCTTGTTCAGCCATAGGGCTACTCCCCTCTCACAAGCTTTGGATTACTTCAACGCTACTGTGTTGATAAAGCCCTGTGAAGAGACCATCGCGGGTGTGATGCTTTGGATCGTGACAGGACGCTGATTGAGCCTAGCCGCCGAAGCGGGCATCCGAGACGATCTGATAGCGTCGCGGGCCGGGTTGGTCCTGGCTTTTGACCAGTTGCACCGAGGTCGCCGTCCAGGCGAGTGGCTCAATGTCATGCCCCACGAAGGGGTCCTGCCCTTGGGTCGGGACCGGGCGGACTCGGCCCAGCGTCACGTGTCCGTAGAAGGGTCGCGTGCCGGCCCGCGCATCGGATGACAGGTGAGCCAGTTCGTTAATAAATCGTGTCCCCGCTAGCTCGGCTCCGGTGGCGGCCAGGGCCAGGCTGTTGCGCCCCAGCCAGTGTGTTACACCACTGATGGTGATGGTAGCCGGTGGCACATGGGCTGCGATGCGGTGCATCTCACTTCTCAGGTGTGTTTCTTCGTCGGTTGGACCGACATAGAGCAGGGTGCAGTGCAGGTCCGCTGGTGCATTCCACGACAACTGATAGGGATGCTGATCAGGCAGGGTGGCCTGGATGGTTCTGGCAAAGGTCGTCAGCTGATCCTGGATCCTTGCCGGGACCATGAGCCCGATGAAATACCGTGACATACCCGTGGTCTTGGGGATGCTATGCGGGCTTTTGTGCCCAGTGGATGGCCATGGTGCCGAACATATACGAGCGGTATCCCGTGGCGACGAAGCCGGCTTCTTGCATCATGTGCTCGACCCGGTCGGCGGTGTGGAAGGCTCGTGAGGTGCGGGACAGGTACTCGTAGGCGTCCGGGTTTTGGGTAATGGCGTTGGCCAAGCGCGGGACAATGTATTTGATGTAGGCGGTGGAAAACGGTTTGATCACATCACGCGGTGCCGGTGACATTTCTAAACAGCTCATCATGCCCCCGGGTTTCAGAACCCGGTACTGTTCTTTCAGGGTCGCGGCGATGTCGGTGACGTTGCGCAGCAGGTACCCGTGGGTGATCGCATCAAACGTGTCATCCTCATAAGGCAGCGCCATGGCATCCCCGGTCAGCCAGGTGATATTTTGGCCCCCGGGACGGCGACGTGCGACTTCGAGCATCTCGTTGGAGATATCCAGCCCGTGGACTTCAGCACCGTAGCGCTGGTTGGCAGCTTCAAATGCGAGATCGCCCGTGCCGGTCGCAATATCGAGCACTTTTGGGGTGGGTCCGAGTTTGAGGGCAGCGACAGTATCGCGGATGAAACGGGGCTCTTGCCCCCACGTCATGACCAGGTTCATGAGGTCATAACGGTCGGCGATTTGATCGAACATCTCGGCCACGGTGGCACCGTGGGAGTCTACGGCTGCTTGATGGGTAGTCACCTTGCTAAGCCTAACACCCACGGTGCGGCCGAGATTCTTACTCTTCGACGATGCCGTAGACCGTCATCGTTGCGCGGCCTAATGTGTTGCCGAAACGGTTGAAGCCGAAGAACGCGTTGGACGCGTCTTCTGGAATGTCGAGTTTTTCGACGCTTAAGGCGTGGACGGTAATGATGTAGCGGTGTGCGCCGTGGCCTGCTGGTGGGGCGGCACCGATAAAGCCGCGTCCGCCGCCGTCGTGTTTGAGCTGGAAGGCGCCCTCGGGCAGACCGGAACCGTCAGCGGTACCGGCGTTTTCAGCCAGTTCGGTAACGTCGGCTGGGATGTTGCCCACTGACCAGTGCCAGAAGCCGGAACCGGTTGGCGCATCTGGGTCAAAGACTGTCACGGCGTAAGATTTGGTGCCCTCTGGCGCGCCGGACCATGCCAGGTATGGGGAGATGTCTTGGCCGTTGGGCACGCCCATGGCACCTGAGTATTGAGCGGTTGGCCATTCTTGGCCTTGGGTTACGGTATTTGAAGTGACGGTGAATTCGGCGGCCTCATCGAGGCGGGCGAATGGATCGTTGCCGATGCGTGCGAGTTCGTTGATATCGACCATGGTACTCCTTGAATGTCGAGTGGTTCTGGGATACGTGTCCAGCCTAACGGACCTCCACAGCAAAGAACCGGGGCGGCGTACTGCCGTCCCGGTTCTTTCGTGGAATGTTGTCGTTAGTCGTTTTTCAGGCTGTCGCCAAATCCTTTGGCTTTGTCTTTCGCATCGGTGAGTCCTTCTTTGGCTTTGCCTTTGAGATTCTCACCTTTACCCTCGGCTTCGGTCCGGGAGTCGCCGGTCGCTTTCCCAGCGCCTTCTTTGACCTTGCCGGACACTTTATCTTTCATGGCATCTGCTTTTTCGTCGAATCCCATAGTGTTCACCTCGGGTTCTTCGGGGACAGGTTCGTTAACGACGCTAACGGGAATTCCTGAGAATGTCATCCGATTTGAGTGAACTTTCAGCCAATTGTCAGCAAGCTCGTCGCGCCGAGTTAGTCGATGGTCGCGTTGAATTCGACGATGCGCTCAATGGCACGGGCCACAGCTTCGTACCCGGCGGCAAAGGAAATGCGGATGAACTGATCCCCCTCGACACCGTCGAAATCGACCCCTGGAATGACGGCAACGTGAGCACGCTGCAACATGTCCGCGGCGTACGCCACCGTATTCCCGTAGTGGTTCAAAATCTTTTTCGACGGTTGTGCATAGTAGTAGAACGCCCCGTCTGCGGGGGCGGCATTGCGCCACTCAAGGCGTTCGACGTTATCCAACACCAGCTGCCGGGTCCGGGCGAACTCGGCGACCTCGGCATCCGCTTCGGCGTAGGCGTCATCGGTGAAGGCTGCGATGGCGGCATATTGACCGGCGGCCGGCGGGCACAGTGAGATGGATCCGGCCAGCCCAGAGACCGCCGGAGCTAAGTCTTCGGGCATGAGCATCCACCCGAGACGCCAGCCGGGCATGCCCCAGTATTTGGAAAATGAGGAGATGACGATTGCGTTGCGGTCATACTCCCAAGCCGAGGTCCCGCGGTCTTCTCCAAAGGTGATGCCGTGGTAGATCTCATCTGAAATCAGTCGCACCCCATTTTCGGCGCACCAGATCGCGAGTTGGCGCATATCTTCGCGCGGCACCATCGTGCCGGTCGGGTTATTCGGGGAGGCCAGGATCAGCCCGTCCAAGGGTTGTTGTGCGTGACACTCCGCCAGGCGATTGACGTCGAAGCGGAAGTTGGATTCCACCCCGGCGGGTAAATCAACGACATCGACATCGAGCGCGCGCAAAATATTGCGGTAGGCAGGATACCCGGGTCGGGCCAGTCCGACTCGGTCCCCGACGTCAAAAGCAGCCAGAAAACTTGCCACGAATGCGCCCGAGGAGCCCGTGGTGACGGCAACCGATTCGTACCCGATCTCGAGGTCGTACCACCGGCGGTAGTGTCCTGCGATCGCTTCGCGCAGTTTCCGAGTGCCCAATGATGGGGTGTAGTTGAAGATCGGCACATCGGCGTTATGCAGGCGGGCTGCCTCACGGTTCACCGCTGCGGGCGCTCCCCCGCTGGGTTCACCGGCACCCAGCGAAATGACGTCGTAGTCTTGGGCTTTCATAGCCTCGACATCGCCGACGATGTCCATGACTTGGAATCTGGGAACTGCGGAGCGACGACTGGGGGAAAACTTGGATGTTGCCATGTCACCAGTATGCCAAATGGCACCCGGTGCGGTGAATGGCTAGAACCCACCATCCGATGGCGCCATGTTGGCGAACCGTGAGTAGTGGCCCTGGAACGCGAGTTCGATGGTTTTTGTCGGACCGTTACGGTGCTTGGCGACAATCAGGTCAGCTTCACCAGCACGCGGAGATTCCTTGTCGTACATGTCCTCACGGTGCAACAAGATGACCATGTCCGCATCCTGTTCAATCGAACCGGACTCACGCAGATCCGAGACCTGCGGGCGCTTATCAGTACGTTGTTCAGAGCCACGGTTCAGCTGTGACAACGCAATAACCGGAACCTCAAGTTCTTTGGCCAACAGTTTCAGCGCACGCGAGAATTCGGCCACCTCTTGCTGGCGGGATTCCACGCGCTTGCCCGAGCTCATCAGCTGCAGATAGTCCAGCACGACCATCTTGAGGTTGTGCTGCTGTTTCAACCGGCGACACTTCGCGCGAATTTCCATCATCGACATGTTCGGTGAGTCGTCGATGAAAAACGGTGCTTCGTTGAGCTTCTGCAAGGTCAGTGCCATCTTGCGCCATTGGCCCTCATCCAGGGTGCCTTTACGCAAGTCTTGCAGTGAGATGGTTGCCTCGGCCGACAGCAGCCGCATGGCGATTTCGGTTTTCGACATTTCCAAGGAGAAAAACGCAGTGGTCATCCCGTGACCAATGGCGGCCGCACGAGCAAAGTCCAAGCCCAGCGTCGACTTCCCAACTGCCGGACGGGCGGCGATGACGACCATTTGTCCGCCGTGGAGTCCCTGGGTCAGCTCATCGAACTCGTCAAAGTTGGTGGGCACCCCGGACAAGCCATCCCCGGTGGTGGATGCCGCTTCGATCTCATCGATGGTTTCGGCCAGGATGTCACCCAGTGCGACGTAATCATCACCGGTGCGGTTTTCCCCGACCTTGTATATCTCGGCTTGCGCCTCGTTGACGATCTCTTCGACTTCTCCGTCGGCGCTGTAGCCCATCTGAGAGATCTTGGCACCGACGTTGACGATACGGCGCAGAATCGCCTTCTCGGCGACGATTTCGGCGTAGAACGAGGCGTTGGCTGCTGTCGGGACAGCCTGAACCAGCGTGTGGATTTCCGCGGCACCGCCGACACGCGACAGTTCCTTACGGCGATCCAACATAGAGGTCACGGTGATCGCATCGGCGGGCTCACCGGCTGCAAAGAGGTCGGTAATAGCTGTATAGACCAGCTCATGACCTGGGGAATAAAAGTCATTGGGACGCAAGATTTCCGAGACTTCGGCGATCGCGTCAGTAGAGAGCATCATCGCGCCCAGAACAGAGCGCTCCGCGTCAAGGTCTTGAGGTGGAGTTCTAGGGTTCGCTGACACTCCGTTGGCAGTTTCCATTGCGTTAAAGTTTGCCATTGTTCTCTTAAAAGTGCCCTCCCCTACCCCGGCAGCAGAATGCCTCAAAACTTGAGCTCGTAGGACGGCCGATGCACGCATATTTCTATATGCCAATACCGGCCGCTACGAGCTAGTACCCGATGACGATACTCCGCGAAAGGCACACGATCAACTGTGGATAACCACCCTTTTGTGGATAACTTGTGGATTACTTTGCACAGGTTGTGCACAAGCTGTGGAATAGAGGTGGAATACTTATGCGCACTATCCACACACCCCTGTCTGACATGGAGATTCAATGCCCACAGGCTGTGAATTAAGAAATTAATACCCCTATTTTTTGCGATTTGACATCCTGAAATTCATTGAAATTTCACGCTGTCCACACTTTCAACAGGCATTATCCACAGGTTGTACACAAGCTGTGGGTAAACTACATTCATGTCATTTCGCGAGAGTTCGGCGTATTCTCCGGTATGTCGCGAAGGACGCGAACGAGTCACTAAAAGTTCGAGAAATTTCAAGTGGGATCCCGAAAAGAGCGATCAGGTGCTTGAAAGGAACTTTTGGCGAGATTAAACCCACTTCGGTGGAAGATGAATGTGAAGTTACAAGCAACAAAACATGCGCAGATTGTTCACCGATCTGAGTTCGTGACCTTTGACACACTATTTACGTCGTCGCGGCGAACCTCTCCGGCCTTACATCTGTTCTAGGTAAAGCTTGCGAGGCGAACTCAGGCCCTACCAGAGCAGGGTTCTGGAATGACGCTGGAGCTTAGTGTGGGCCGCCTAGCGCACCAGCGTCGACCGGTGGCAAGGCACAGATCGGTACCTGGCGACAAAACACCTACAAAAATGGGTTGACTGCGAGACTTACAGCTCTGTAATTTATTCACACTTGTGGACAGTGCTGTGGATAACACTATTTCGAGTAATCCCTCGCACCGAAGATCGCGGTTCCTACGCGCACTACCGTGGCGCCCTCTTCGATCGCGAGCTGATAGTCATTAGTCATTCCCATCGACAACCCGCCCTCACCGATCAACTCCGGTCGGCGCTTGCGTAACTCATCCCGCAACTCACGTAAAATCGCAAAATTCTGGCGGATGAGCTGCTCATCATCAGTATGTACGGCCATCGTCATCAACCCCTTGAGATGCAGGGCATCAAATTCCCGAAGTTCTTCGAGGAAGTCTTCAACTTCGTTGGGGTGCAGACCAGACTTCGCCTCTTCACCCGAAACGTTGACCTGTACATACACTTCTAGGGTCCGGCCAAGTTCCTTCAAGTGCGTGTCGAGGCGTCTAGCGATCCGAAGCCGATCAAGTGCCTGAAACTCATGGGCAAACTCGGCGACTTCACGAGTCTTATTGGACTGTAATGGACCAATAATCGCCCAGTGCGCATCGAGATCGGCCATAGCCTGTGCCTTCGCCTCAGCTTCTTGTACCTTATTCTCGCCAAACTGGGTCACACCTGCGGCATAAGCAGCCCGGAGTCGTGCTTCAGGCACGGTCTTGGATACCGGTAAGAGCCGGATTTCGGCCGGGTCCCGATCGACGCGGGCGGCAGCGGCCGCAATATTGTGTTGGACTTCAGCAAGAGCTTCTCGGAATTGCTCTTCGGTAACGGCGACATCTGGCTGATTCTCAGGCGTGGACATGTCAAAAATGTAACATAGAGGCAGATATTCGACCCTAAAAAGCCCGTCTTAGACGGCTTGTGGAGGAGCTTTAGTGCCCGAGTCATCTCCCGCGTCTGACCCGATCGCGTCGATCACCGCACGTACCGCCGCTGAGATCGCCGAAGCGGTACGCGACCTGGTCGACACCGGGCAGTTGGAGCCCGGCGCGAGCTTGCCACCAGTCCGGGCGTTGGCCGAGCAGCTTTCAGTTAATCGGAATACTGTCGTCGCCGCATATGGCCTGCTGGTACAGGCTGGGGTAGCTGTCACCCGGGGACGAGCCGGTACGAGAATCGTGGACCTCCAACCACTCCCCCAAGAAGGCTTCACGCACGCGCCGGGTCTGGTTGATATTGCTTCGGGCAACCCTGATCCTGATCTTCTGCCAGATGCGACCACAGCGCTAGCCCAACTCACCGCAGATGAACCTGTACTGTATGGCCAACCGGTCATTGACCCTGACTTAGCCAAGTGGGCCCGTGGGGTCTTCGCCGCTGATCTGGGTGAAGCCGAACTGACGGTCACCGCCGGCTCAGCAGATGCCGTGCAACGCTTGCTGGCTGATTCTTTGACCATCGGCGACGCGGTCGGGTTCGAACAACCGTGTTTTCTCACCACACTGCAAACCGCTCAAGCCGCCGGATACCGCCCGGTCCCCATGCCCGTGGATAATCAGGGCCTCACGGTCGATGGCCTGCGCTCCGCATTAGAGGAAGGCATCCGTGCGCTGGTGGTCACCCCGAGAGCGCATAATCCCACCGGCGCGGTAATTTCGGCTGCACGAGCCCGAGACCTAGCAGCATTGCTGTCCGAGTATCCACACGTACTGATCGTGGAAGATGATCACTTCTGGCAAGTGTCTGGGCATCAGTACCGTTCGATTATCCCCGAAGGCCATCCGCGTTGGGCACTGGTACGCTCCGTATCGAAATCTTTAGGACCTGATTTACGCGTGGGGATTGTCGGCTCAGATAGACTCACCGCAGCTCGGCTCGCGGCGCATATTCGATCCGGGGCGATGTGGGTCTCACACTTATTACAGCGGTTGACGTACTTACTCACGTCACACCCTGAGACCCCACGTCAGCTGGCGCATGCTGCTGACGAATACGCTCGCGCGAACGCAGACTTGGTGGAGCAACTCGCCGCCAAAGGTATTGCGGCAACATCGGCAGACGGGGTCAATGCGTGGATCAATCTGGAGACCCCTGCCGCACCAATAGTGACGGCACTAGCAGACTACGGTTGGCTCGTTCGTGACGGGGCAGAATTCTCATTGGATGACACCGACGACGCCATGAACCACATCCGCGTCACGATTCACCAGCTCACCGCCGAGCAGATGGGGCAGTTTGTTGCCGATCTAGCAGAGGTATTAGGACGTTAAACCCACCTTGTCAGATAAAGGTTTCTTGAGGATTAGGTAATTTCCTTTATAGCGGTTACAGTTAAACATGCTGTTCATAACGCTTAGGTCTTCCAGTTGCGGATTCCGCACTGTACGATGAAGAGCGGACGAGGTCAGAAAGATCTTGTTTGGACCAGCCCCGGGCAGCCGGGATTGTACGAGTTATAGAACGAATTGGGATTTCATCTCCACTATTGCATTACTTCCAACACCGCGAATCGAGCCGTGTTGCTCTCCATCGCAGATCGTAAGTTTGCGTGAAGCTTCCGCTGTTTTCTGATCTCCGATCTCTCCCTCCCCTGCTCAATCTAATTAGCCGCACTTTGTCGCATCCGTGACGAAGTGCAGGGCAGCATTTTGCCCACCAAGAATTCCGCTTTGACAATGTCATTGCGGGTACAAGGATCACACCGGTGGTCCAGAACTAAGAAATAAGGAATATCGTTATGGCCACAGGCACAGTAAAATGGTTCAACTCCGACAAGGGCTACGGCTTCATCGCTCCAGATGATGGCTCCGCCGATGTCTTCGCACACTTCTCCGCTATCCAGGGTTCCGGTCACCGCAACCTGGAAGAGGATCAGAAGGTCGAATTCGACATCGAGCAGGGTCAAAAGGGTCCTCAGGCGTCGAACATTCGCGGCCTCTAAACTCTTTTAGAACGCACGGCGGGGTTTTCCGCACGAGAAATCGTGTTGGATCCCCGCCGTTTTTGTGTCTTAAATATCCATGCAGCCGGTAGTTACCCCCAATACTTCTCGCTGTCGACGGAGCAAAGGAGCGCGGCGATGGCTTCCTCGAGCGCTGCACGCGGGGCAAGCGATGCCTGGTTTCGGTCCGGCCTATACTGCCTCCCGCACCCTTACCGGCTGGCGCACGACGTTGGCGTTAAACCATATTGGGCGGCCCCTCCAGTGGAGGGACCGCCCAATATCAGCGTCGAAAAGTGTTACTTCTTCGGTGCTGGAATAACTGACACGCGTGTTTCCGCCAGAACGTCCTCGTGCAGACGGATCTGGATTGGGTAGGTACCCAGCGTGCGGATGTCACCGGCACCGATGATCGAACGACGGTCTACGTCGCCCTTACCGGCTTCCTTGACTGCTTCAGCAATCGCGGCGGTGGTAACAGAACCGAACAGGCGGCCGTTTTCGCCGGCTTGCATCTGGATCTGGATCGGTTGCTCAGCAAGCTGTGCAGCCTGTGCCTGTGCGTTTTCTAGCGAGCGAGCTGAACGGGCAGCGGTAGTTTCGCGCAGCTGTTCAACTTCGCGCTCGGCGCCACGGGTCCAGCGAACAGCTTCGCCGCGTGGGATCAGGTAGTTACGAGCGTAGCCGTTACGTACTTCAACGACGTCGCCGGCCGAACCGAGGTTCGGGATCTCCTGGGTCAAAATGACTTTTTGATTTGCCATGATTTCTCTCCCTCAGGGTTTAGCGGCCGGAACCGGAGTACGGCAGCAGAGCCATTTCGCGGGCGTTTTTAATTGCCTGAGCGATCTTGCGCTGCTGTTGGACGGTCACACCGGTAACGCGACGTGCACGAATCTTGCCGCGGTCGGAGATGAATTTACGTAGCAATGCGACGTCTTTGTAATCGACGTATTCGATTTCCGCTGTTTTCAGCGGATTCGGTTTTGGTTTCGGCTTACGAACTTCTGCCTTAGCCATCTTGGTGCTCCTTTATAGCTATAACCTGGAGCCCGCCGGTTGGCGGGATGGTCGTGAATGAATAAAACTGTCTTAGAACGGTGGTGGTGAGTCGTTGCCCTGATCCCAAGATCCGGCTGATCCACCGCCACCCCACGGGTCGTTGCTCGGTGCCGATTGGCCACCCTGGCCGCCCCAACCGCCTCCGGCTGGTGCACCTCCGCCCCAGCCTCCGCCGGGGCCACCTTGCTGGCCGCCACCGCCACCAAATCCGCCGCCGCCACCGGAACGTGGTGTGCGGTTGATCTGTGCGGTAGCCCAGCGCAGTGATGGGCCAATCTCGTCAACATCGAGTTCCCAGTTGGTCCGTTGTTGACCATCCTTGGTCTCGAATGACCGAGCTCTCAGCCGACCATAAGCGATGACTCGTGTACCCTTGGTCAGCGTCTCTGCTACGTTCTCAGCCGCTTCACGCCATACGGAAGCGCGAACCCACAAAGTTTCATCGTCGACCCATTGACTGGTTTCGCGATTAAAGCTCCGAGGTGTTTGTGCAATCGTGAAGTTCGCAACCGCGTGTCCCGATGCGGTAAACCGCAGTTCCGGGTCACCTGCCAGGTTGCCGACCACAGTGATATATGGTTCTCCGGCCATGAAGCGCTCCTAATGCAGTAGCAGGTTGGTGGTTCTAAAACTTAGAGGGTAATTTTCTGATCTTCCGGACGGATGATCTTGGTGCGCATCACAGTCTCGTTGAGACTGAGCTGACGATCCAGTTCCTGAGCCTGCTCAGGAGTAGCGTTGAAGCTCACGACGGCATAGATTGCCTCGTTTTTCTTCTGGATCTCATAGGCAAGACGACGACGACCCCATACATCGAGTTCGTCAACGGTTCCGCCATCCTTGATCACATTGTCAAGGTATTTACGCAAAGTTGGTTCAACGGTACGCTCGTCGAGTTCTGGATCGAGCATCACCATTAGTTCATATGCACGCATGCGAACCCACCTCCTCTGGACTGGTGGTCACGGGATTTCCGTAACAGGAGGTTCTTAGTGCGAGCATCCCGACCCATCTGGAGTCAGGACGCAACCTCGCCATTATAGCGGAGAACCGGTAGAAACTAAACTCGGAAAGCCAGCACGATACGCTTGGGATACAGCACGTGACGGAGTCGTGAACTTTGGTTAGCTACCCCAGCAGCGCTTGACACTGACATGCTGCGCTGTGTGAAATAGGGCGACCAGTGGGTACTACGAGGCTGGTTCCGAGTCAGTCGTGAATATTGGTCGAACACGGCGAGGCGAACAGGAGCATGTGACTAAGCACATCGATAAGGGACCGGCCTTCTATCAGCAATCACTGATTGGTCCAGGAGCAGTCTATGCGTCGTAACACTCCCCCACCGCTGCGGCAGTTCTTTCACCGTCCCGTCACCACCGTCGCTGCGGCAATAGCATTCCTGTTGGTTGCAGGGTGTGCTGGCCCTACAAAGCAGGAGCCAGTCATGGATGCGGTCGGACACCGCGATGTCGTCGTCGATTTCGTCGTTGACACCACCGAGCAACTCGAGCTCGACGGATGGGAAGCGAGGCACGGCACCGCGAACTCAGAACGCTGCACGATGGACAACGGCACTAATGGTGCAGCGTATAAGTTCAATCTGTCGGCAGACTCCGGGACAGACCATGAGGAGAATGCTCGACGGATCGTCGACTACTGGGATTCCCTCGGCATGGACACCCGCGTGGGCGACCACGGCGGCTACCCCGTGGTGTACGGCACGGGCGGTCCGGTCCAACGCGCGACCTTTGACACCATGGCGGCCGGCGACACCTACCGTGTGGTTGCGGTGTCGCACTGTGCGCCGGGTGATACCGCGAAACTCAAAACCGAGTTTGACGAACAACGCAAGGATGGCGAGCGGTTCCCGGGAGATGAGTACGTGCCGGAAGAAAACATTTCCGACAAGTACCGCTAATCGGCTCGAGGGTGCGAGACCTGCTCGTTATCGCCCCTCGAGTTGTGCTTGCTATCCCCTAGCCAGCTGCCGCTGCGCCATCCTTTTTGATGGTGATCTGCCAGGAGGCGTCGCCGGTTTCTCGGAAGTCTGTGACTTCGTGACCGTCGTCGACCGCCCACTGCGGGATGGTTTCGGTACCTTGCGTGCAATCGAAATCGATGACTAAGTGCTGTCCGGATTCCAGACTGGCCATGGCATCTTTGGCCTCGAGGAGCGGGAACGGGCAGACCGCGCCCAGCGAGTCCAGCGCATAGTATCCGTTGCCTAGATGCTGCGCTTTGTGGTCAATTGCGGATTGTAGTGTCACCAGTCCGGTGGCCACCTGCATGCCACCAAAGGCTGGTGCCTGGGTCGCAGTGTTGCCCAATGGCATCGATTCTCCGGTGGTATTCACTGAGTTGTGGATGCTATCGTTGGTTGTGTAGGTCTGGGGTGTGGCGGCGGGCTTGGTGCGGGCTGGTTTCAACCAGAATTTGGCGCCCACGCCGATGCCCACGGCAATGAATAGCAGCGCGACCCATCCTTGGAAGCTGAACAGGCTGGTCTGGACCATGCCGTTGCCCACGGTGCAGCCGCCTGCTAACGAGGCGCCAACGCCCATCATTGAACCGCCGCCGATGGAGCGTACGGCTGTGGTGGAATCTGGCATGCGGATGCGGAATTCACCGGTGGCTTTGGCTGCGATAAAGGCTCCCACAAGCAGCCCGAGAACCAGCAGCACGCCCCAGTCGACGAATGATTCATCTCCGGTGACACCGTACTGCAAGGTGTTGGCGGTGGGGCCGGTGATACCCAGGCCGCTGTTGCGTCCGGCAGCCGCCGACAGTGGCCAAGCAATCACACCGATGACCCCGATGAGGGCACCGGCGGTGTACATCGGCAGCGGGCGCTTCCAGCGGGGCTGGTTACCCAATCGAGCAACCTGTGGGCGTTTGGCGTCTTGAGCGCGGAAGTGCCGGACCAGCAAGGCGGTGCCGATCGCTAAAGCGATTGCGAACCACCAGGGTGAGATACCGAAAAGTTCCGGGATGGTCGTTAGGCCGGTGTCCCAACTTTTCATCCACGCGTTGAAGTCAGAGAGCGCGCCGTTTCGCATGGCTGCCGCTGACAGTGCGTACATGGCCAGGGCGATCCAGGATCCCACGAGTCCTTCGGCTGAGCGGTACCACGTGCCCGAAGCACAACCGCCAGCCAAGATGATCCCCAGCCCGAACACGAACCCACCGACGATCACGGCGGCGGGTGCAAACGTGGTGTTCTCCGGTGAGATGACCCCGGTAGAGGTAAGCGCGGCTATCCCTACGGCATGGACGGCGATGACGATAAGCAACGCCACAAAAGTTCGCCAGGAATTTGCCAGGAAAATATCGCGAATCATGCCGGTGACGCAGAAGCGGCCACGCTGCATGACCACGCCGAGTACTACACCGATCAATAAACCAGTAAGAATCATGAAATCCCAGTCTCACGGAAGGCTCTGTTCGGTCTACGATTCGACCGAATGATGAGAAATTTGAGTTCCTAGCAGCCTAGGTCGCTCGTGATGGAGCGCAACTGAACGGGACATGAATCTTCATACGACGTCATAGGCGTCATAAAAGCCGACCGTGATGGACCGGTACGCGGGCCCTCACGGTCGGCTTATGACGGGATGCGGTTTAGTGCTCCTCGAGTAACTCCGTGACCAGTGCTGCGATTCGGCTGCGCTCGGACCGGGTCAAGGTCACGTGACTAAACAGCGGGTTGCCCTTGAGGATCTCGACGACCGCGCCGACACCGTCGTGGCGTCCGACCCGGAGGTTGTCGCGCTGGGCGACGTCGTGGGTCAGGACAATCTTGGAGTTCTGGCCCATGCGGGACATCACCGTCAACAGGACGTTTTTCTCTAACGACTGTGCTTCGTCGACGATGACCCAGGCATCGTGCAGGCTGCGCCCTCTGATGTGGGTCAGGGGGAGTACCTCGAGCAGGTTGCGGGATTTGATTTCGGCCAGGACGTTCTCGCTGACTAACGCTCCCAGGGTGTCATACACGGCCTGTCCCCAGGGATTCATCTTTTCTTCCTCGGTGCCGGGCAGGTAACCGAGCTCCTGACCGCCCACCGCGTAGAGCGGACGGAACACGATGATCTTTTTATGCTCGCGACGTTCCAATACGGCTTCGAGTCCTGCACATAGTGCGAGCGCCGACTTCCCCGTTCCGGCGCGCCCACCCAGCGAGACGATGCCGATCTCGCGGTCTAACAGCATATCGATGGCTAAGCGTTGCTCGGCAGAGCGGCCGTGTAAACCAAAGACATCGCGGTTTGCTCGGACCACTTCCACGTATTTGTGTGAGGTCGCATCTATCTTGACTCGACCCAGGGCTGAGCTGTGTCCCGATGAGATGACAAGCCCGGTGTTGGTTGGTAATTCGGTGGCGTCCTCGATATCGATGTGTTCGCCGTCGTAGAGCTGGGCGATTTGTTCTTCGGTCGCATCGATTTCGGCGATCCCGGTCCATCCGGAGTCTGCGACCCATTCGTTGCGGTATTCATCGGCGTCCAGGCCCATGGCAGAGGCTTTGACGCGCATCGGCAGATCTTTGGAGACCACGGTGATCGCGCGGCCTTCATCGGCGAAGTTTTTGGCGACCGCCAGGATGCGGGAGTCATTATCGCCTTGCCGGAAGCCGGCGGGTAGGACGTTTTCGGTGATGTGGTTGAGTTCGACCAGCAGGTGGCCACCCTCGTCGTTGAGGGGGACCGGTTGGTTCAGGGTGCCGTGCCGGACGCGAAGTTCGTCGAGCAGACGGAGGGCGGAGCGGGCGTAGTACCCGAGTTCCGCGTCGTGGCGTTTCTTTTCCAGTTCGGAGATGACAACGATCGGGATGATCACTTCGTGTTCGGCAAAGCGCAACGGGGCTTTGGGATCCGACAGGAGGACGGAAGTGTCGATCACATACGATTTTTGTGCCACTTCAGAAGCCACCGCAGATTCGAGTTCTGCACTCAAAGCATTTGGGGTATGTAACGAGGCCACAGTTTCTCCAAACCGAGACGGCTGCGGCATAAGCGGGCCGGCAGCCAGTCCTCATAACGAGTCGCGGATAGGGTGTCGGTCGATCCCAGGCCGTGCGGGCGGCGATGGGACCGTACCGGCCCCTTCGGTCGCTTCGCATCAACGTGTGGGCCTTCCGGTCAATGTTCTGACACTTCTCAATCTAGGGGGTGCCGGGGGAGCAGGGAATAGCTTGTACCTAACTGTGCGGTTACGTTTTGGTAAACAGTTGGCCTGCCATAATGTGGCGGTCTATCACACGGGGTAGCTTCGCCACAAAGAATCAACGATCAAATTCACGGCGATGCTCTAAATGAGCGCCCAGACAACTAGACAGTCTTCACAAACCTCGTAGACCCTGCGCAAACGCTATGGCCACTACAGCCCAAGCTCTTTGACGAGTACCTCGTGAGCTACCGTCGGACCGTGATCATGTCGGGCTTCGTGAGCAGCGCGAATGTCTTCTTGATCCTCAAGTGCTTGGATCGCCCGGTCGAAGAATTCCGGGGACACTACTACGGCTCGTCGATTCGCACCCCGTGAAGTGATCTCTACGGGTTCACGCTGAGCGGCGGCAATATAGTCGCTTTGGTTGTTCCGGAATTCCGATAGGCTTACAGAGATCATAGACTTAGTGTACTTGTACAAGTTGTACACCCAGGGAGTCGCTATGAGCGGACGTGTTCCCGATAGAGTAGTCCTAGCGCCGGTGAACTTCCAAACTTGGCAGTATCTGACGTTTCTGCATTGGTCCTATGAGCCCTCGGTTGTTCAGGCATTAGTGCCCGAGGAACTGACCGTTCAGCAATGGAACAGTCGAACGTGGGTGGGGATCACGCCGTTTCAGATGGCGCGGGTTCGCGGACCTTTCCGCGTGCCAATCCCGGGGTGGGACGCATTCCCCGAGCTGAACGTGCGGGCGTATGTGCGCACCGATGACGGACGCGATGGGATCTGGTTTCTGGGTATGGTCGTCCCGAAAATATCGTTTGTCGCAGCTGCCAGGAGTGTGGGGCTACCGTATGAGCGCTCTGCTGCGACGGTGTCGGTCGGCGCTGCGTCGTGGGCATACCGATTCGGCACACCGAATCCGTTCAAGTTGTTGCCCGAGGACGATTGGTTCGGCGCGACGGTCACAGTGGGGGAGCCGTTGGCTGCATCCGACCGAACCGAACTGGTTGACAGTGTCACGGGCCGGTGGACGGCGTTTCATCGGCGAGCGCGTCAGCTGTGGGGGACTCCGGTGTCTCACGAGCCGTGGCCGCTGCGCGCTGCAACAGCCTCGGGGCACTTCACTGAGCCACTACGCTGGGTTGGCCTGCCAGAACCGGATAACAAACCGCTGGTACATGCAGCGTCGATAGTACACACGCGGCTCGGCGTGCCTCGTCGGGTATGACTCGATCAGCTCGCAGGTGTTTGGCGACGATGTAACCCCACGCCAACAGCTATCCCGGCGGAAATTAATAAGGCAATCCACCAACCGTGCAGCATCAAGTAGAGACAAATGATCGCCACAGCAGCCTGACCATACTCGCTGCCGGCCCCGAGCAGGTATGGGATGCTGTGACTCCCCACCGCGAGCACTGGAACACCCACCACACTCCAGACGATGAGCCAGGTCAGCGCGGGACGAAGGGTCAGTCCTTTGCGTCGTCGCCGCCAGCTATAACCGACCAGCACCAGCGCGCTGATCAGCGTCAGCCCAACAGGGATGACCGCCATTCCGATCGCGATGAGGTCGTCTTGGATGAGCGTCATACGGTGTACGACCGCACTCAAGACGAGACTGCCACTGGCGATGAGCGCGCCCATGACCACGCTCATCCCATGGCTCTGCTCGGGAGCTAACCCGTCCTGGGGTTCACCTCGTTGGTCCGGCCGTTGGCGCCATCGCAGTTTTCGTCGCGGGCCAGCTGCTCCACCCGGATGTGGGACGTGTTGTGGCTGCTGCGGTAAATAGGACACAGTCAGCGGCGGGAGTCTTGGTAAAACGCGACCGCAAGTTTCGCTAAGTGCTCGGGGTCTTGTGCGCCACACATTTCGCGTACCGAGTGCATCGAGAGCAACCCAATGCCGGCGTCAATGGTTTCCATGCCCAGCCGGGTCGCCGAGATCGGGCCGATAGTTGAGCCCGATGGTTGCGTGTTTTTTGACACGAAGACCTGATGGGGGACACCGGCCTGATCCGCCCAACCAACGAACTTCGCGGCCCCGTGGCCATCCGACAGATAACGCTGGGTCGCGTTGACCTTCAAGATCGGGCCCGCATTGGGCAGCGGGTAGTGTTGCGGATCGTGACGCTCTGGATAGTTCGGATGTACCAGGTGCCCGCCGTCGGCCGAGAGCATGATGGAGTGCGAGATCATCGTCTGGTGCTGCGTCGCGGGGACGTTCAGGGAATCCAGGATGCGTCCCAGCATTTCTCCTAACAGGGGACCGCCGGCGCCCGTGCGGGTTTCGGAGCCAACTTCTTCGTGATCGAAGGCCGCTAACACGGTGATGTGCTCCGATTCAGACTCGAGCAGCGCCCGCAGTCCGGCGTGCACGGAGACTAAGTTGTCCAGGCGCGGTGCGGCAAAGAAGTCATTGTCGACCCCGATGGTTGCGGGTGCTTGGGTATCAGTGAGCACCAGATCAAAACCTTGCACCGCTTCTGGCTCCACGTCAGCATGTTTGGCGATTTCCGCGAGGATGTTCGTCTCGTCCCCCACGCCCACGATCGGGACCAGGTGTTGCTGGCGGTCGAGCTTGAGCCCGTCGTTGACGCTGCGGTCCAGGTGAATCGCGAGCTGGGGGATCCGCGCCATGGCCGGGGTACGCACCAGATGCTGCTCGTCTGCCGTGATGAGTCGTCCGGCGAATCCTAAATCGCGATCCAGCCAGGAGTTCACCAGGACGCCCCCGTAGACTTCGACGCCGACGCGGGCGTAACCGACCGAGGTGTTATCGGGCAGCGGCTTGACCCGGAAGGTAGGGGAGTCGGTGTGGGCTCCGACGATGTGGAACGTTGGGTACTCGGTGACCTGTTCGGGGATCTTCCACGCGATGACCGCACCGTCGCGGACCAGCACATAACCACCGGGTTCGCTGGGCCAGGGGCCGGGTGCATCGTCGAGGACGGTGAAACCGGCTTCGGCTGCGCGCTGGGCGACCTGAGCGGTCACATGATAGGGCGAGGGGGCGGTGTGGATGAATTCGGCGAGGTCATCAAGGTATTGCGTCATGCTTCGAGTCTATGTCGCGCGATAGGTCAGGGGGAGCTGTGTCACGCCGGCGCAATACGAATCGATCTGCGGCGCCATCAAATTCTGCCCCACCCGGGTCGTCGATGGGTACCTGTGGGTGGGCGGCTTTGGCCAGGCTGTTGCGGACCGGGTCACCGCCGGGGTCATACATGTCGAGGACGACTCGCATCATCAAATAGATGAGCATAACCACGTGCCCGGCCACCGCGGCAAGGTAGAGGTTTTCGTCGAGTTGGTGTTGGGATTCGTACTCGGAACCCAGGCTGGCCAGGTAGCCCCAGATCGCCCAGAAGTGCAGCAGCTCGATGACCGAGAAGATCAAGAAATCCCGCCAGTTAGGCAGGGCCAGTACCAATAGCGGGATCAGCCACAGCACAAACTGCGGCGAGTAGACCTTATTGACCAGTAAAAATGCGGCCACGATCAGAAACATCAGTTGCGCTAGCCGGGGGCGGTGTCGGGTGGTCAGCCCAATGACCGCGATGACGATGCACAGGATGAGGAACGACCAGAAGGCGTAGCCGGACAGTTCTGCACCGGTGATCGTGTCGCCGGTGGCGACCCCGTAGGCGTGCCAGATAGAGGACCAGCCCGGTGGACGGTCGGCCGAGAACTCGTAGAAGACCGCCCAGGCCTCGGGGTTGAACATCATCATCGGCAGGTTGACTAAGAACCACGTCACGGCGGCGGCCGCTGCGGTGACGACCAATGGATAGTAGCGGGCGGTGCGGATCGCGAGCACGGCGATCGCGCCCAGCAGGAATAAAGGAAAGAGCTTCACGGCGACGCCCAGGCCGATGAGCACCCCGGAGATGATGTACCGGTGCTTGGCGAACGCCCACATTGCTCCGACCATCAGGGCGACCGCCCACATGTCCCAGTTGATGAACCCGGCAAAGATGATCCCCGGGGCCACCGCGACCATGGTTGCGTCCCAGTAGCGAATACCGGCGAGTTTGGCCACGAGGAGCACCGTGACAATCCATAGGGCGACCACGGCTAAGAAATTCAGATCGTAGAACACCAGGTTGGGTCCGGCATCGACGCCCAGGGCCTCTACGATGCCGGTCAGCGCGTGGGCCAGCCAGGCCAGGACCGAGGCCACGACCGAAATCAACACCGGATACTCGAATGACCCATCGGGTTGAAATGGCGCCCACGGGTTTTCGGCGAAACCGCGCGAAGTCCACAATCCGGTCCAGTCTGAATAGCATCCGCCCAGATAAACGTCCGGAACACCCCAGCCACCGACCCTGCACGGGGTTTTCAGCAGGACCGCTACCAGGGCTGCCGCGATGGTCAGTAAGACCAGCAGATGTCCCGGGCGCCAAAAGGCTCGAATTCGGCCGGGGAGCGTGTATTTGCCGCGCGGTGCGATGCGGCTGTGTTCAGATTTGGCGAGCTGTTGTCGTGGATCTTCTGCCGTGAGATCATCATGTGCACTCGCCATGAGCAGAAGTCTACCGATCTGAGTGGGAATTACGCATCACGTGGGCGGTGGGTTGGTTGAACTGTCGTACAATACAGTGAGTTAAAAGCCTCAGCCACAGTTTTTCACCGCAAGGAGTTTCGTGCTGTCCAACCAAAAAGTTCGCGTTGCAATCGCCGGTCTGGGCAACTGCGCTACCTCACTGATCGAAGGCGTGGAGTACTACAAAAACGCCTCGGTCGATGACACCGTACCAGGTCTCATGCATGTCCAATTCGGCGACTATCACGTGTCCGACCTGGAATTTGTCACCGCCTTCGACGTCGACGCCAAAAAAGTTGGGCTCGACATCTCCGAAGCGATGCGCGCCTCCGAAAATAACACGATCAAACTCACCGACGTTCCTGAGATCGGTGTGAAGGTGCTGCGCGGACCGACCCTTGATGGGCTGGGCAAATACTATCGAGAAACCATCGAAGAATCCGATGCCGAACCCGTCGATGTCGTCCAGCAGCTCAAAGACGATCAGGTCGATGTGCTCGTCTGCTACCTGCCGGTCGGTTCCGAAGAGGCCGCGAAATTCTACGCCCAGGCTGCGATCGATGCCGGTGTGGCCTTCGTCAACGCGCTGCCCGTCTTCATTGCCTCCGATGAGTGCTGGGCCCAGAAATTTACCGACGCCGGTGTGCCGATCATTGGTGATGACATCAAATCCCAGATCGGGGCAACCATCACCCACCGTGCACTGGCTGCGCTGTTCGAGTCCCGCGGCGTGACTGTGGATCGGACCTACCAGCTCAACGTTGGCGGCAACATGGATTTCAAGAACATGTTGGAACGCGATCGTCTTGAGTCCAAGAAGATCTCTAAGACCCAGGCCGTCACCTCGAACATGAAAGCCGGCATGGCCGACGAGGATGTGCACATCGGACCTTCGGACTACGTGTCCTGGTTGGATGACCGCAAGTGGGCCTTCGTTCGGTTGGAGGGTCGCAACTTTGGCGATGCCCCGGTGTCGCTGGAGTACAAGCTCGAAGTTTGGGATGCTCCGAACTCGGCCGGCGTCATCATCGACGCGATCCGTGCGGCCAAGATCGCTCTGGATCGCAAGGTCGGCGGACCGATCCTGTCTGCTTCCAGCTACTTCATGAAGTCGCCGCCCATCCAGCACCACGATGACCACGCGCATGACCTCGTCGAGGCCTTCATCTCGGGAGACATCGAGCGCTAAAAGACTTCTCTACAAAACGCCACCGATCTATTTCGGTGGCGTTTTTCATTCTCCAAAGAGGCAGTGAACATCAACTACCGTCTCGTAGGAGGTATCTTTGGCATACTCACACCTATGAGCTCAACGTTTTTGCCCTCATCTCCGCTCGAGTCGCTCCAGATGGCCCAGGCGGAAATCGGAAGTGGTCATAACTGCTTCGTCTACGTGCCGGAGCAGCCCCTGGCAGACGAAAAAGCCGACTCACTCCCACTCGCCGGCTTGCCGATCGCCGTCAAGGACGTCATCGACTGCCAGGGCATGCCCACCGCAGCTGGCTCTCGGTTCACTGCGCTGCAACCTCGCAGTGCAAGACTTATCGACCAGCTGGTGGCGGCGGGCGCCTCGGTGGTAGGAAAAACCCAAGCCCACCAGTTCTCGTTTGGCACCACCGGTGATGTCAGTTTCGCCGGAGCGGTACGAAACGCCTGGGATCCTTCGCTCATGGCCGGTGGCTCAAGTGGTGGATCCGCGGTAGCTGTTGCCTTAGGCATCGTGCCCGCAGCCGTGGGGACGGATACGGCAGGCTCCATCCGGATCCCAGCGGCGCTCAACGGCGTCGTGGGGTTCAAACCTACCTACGGGACACTGAGTTCAGAGGGCATATTTCCCCTGTCGCCATCCTTAGATACCCCTGGGTTGGTGGGCCGAGACGTTTCCACGCTTGTCACAGTATGGGAAGCGCTCCACGAGGTCGCAGATGATGCGCAGCGGCCCGTGCGAGCGCACCGGCCATTACGCTTCGGAGTGCTTCCAAGTTCGTCGCTTACTGGGATGGCCTCACGAGTGGAGAGCGGTTTGGTACATACGCTTAAACGTCTCGACGCGAAGTCGAATACTCTGCTGGAAACTCCGCACGTTGATCTTGAGATTCTTCGGCGGCTTTATCTGAGCATCATTGGGTGGGAAGGTTCGATGATCCACGACGGCCTATCTCGGGTCGCTCCTGAGCTGTACGACGATGAGATTCGCCAACGTATCGGAAATCTCTTCGGGGTGACCTTCGAGGACTACCTGACAGCACTGAACGCTGCCCAGCAGCAACGTCATGAACTCTCGGAGCTCTTCCAAGACTACGATGTCTTGGTGAGCCCCACGTTGGCTATCGAAACTCCTGGGATTGGTCAACGTACCGTGCAGGATGATTCGGGCCTGGAGCAGGTGTGGGGAGCGCTCGCTCATTTCACGTCCCCTTGGAATGTGGTCGGGTTTCCCGCGATCACCCTGCCCATCCCGGGCGCGGAACAACCCATCCCAATTGGCCTCCAGCTCATCGGTAAACCAGAGTGCGACACAGCCCTACTCAGCATCGCTGAACAGGTCGAAGCCCTTCTTCGCGGAGAAATCGAGGACTAAAGTTCTTCGGAAATTCGCAGGAAGCACTCTGTTTCTGGCACCGGTCTGCCGCTACACTAACGGCATGACTTATGCGCACATGGGCTCACTGGTGGCTCAACCCGGCAAACGCGATGCTGTTGTGGAAATCCTGACGCGGTTGCGCCCCGAGCTCAGAGATGCAGGGTGCCTGCTCTATGAAGTCGGGACCAAAGATGGCGAACCAGATACCGTCTACGCCATGGAACTATGGGAGACCGCCGAAGCACACCAGGGGTCCCTGCAGCTCCCCGACGTGAAAGCTGCCATCGATGAGGTCGTGCCGATGCTGACCGGACAATTCGAGAGTCAAGACTTTAACGTCGTCGGTTCGCCGCTACGTAGTACGGAAGCCTGAGTGTATTCGGGGGCGTGCGCTATGTTCAGTTCTGATCGGGATACATCTCTTTGATCATCTCGTAGGAATCATTGATCAAAAACCGCAGTATGTCTTCATCGACCTTGTCGAGCTTCGTCAGATAGAGACAGGCTTTACTTGCCTTATGCGGACCTAGCTCCGCTAATTTCTCCGAGTGCTGTTCGGTGAAGTTATTCATCAAGTACACGACCAGGTTCGCTTTCCGCGGGCTAAAACCCGCAGCAGGTGCATCCCCTTCTCGACCTGATTCGTACACGTAGTGATAGCTCCCAAACCCAATGATGCTCGGCCCCCACATCACGGGTTCTTCACCGGTAATATCACGCATGATTTCTACCATGCGTTCGGCATCCGCACGGCGCGTGGCGTTTTCGACCTGGTCGATAAATTCCTCTGGATCGACATCGGTGGGTTGCATTTTATTGGCGGTTTTTGCCACGGCTCTCCTTCAGATTCATTAGCTCTATATAGGCTACGCTCATCATCTTGCCGGCAGAAGAGTGAAGCTATGACTCGCAACTTCGGTTGGCGGAGTGAGTCAATGCTAGTAACCAAGGTGCGTAAAAGCGGGTATGAGATACGAGACGCAAACTCGTCCCAGCGCCATCGGTAGGAGCAACCCACCCTGGGGCTTCTTAGAGCTCACTAGCCTTGGGTTTCGGCGCCTGGGGTCGCCCCGCGTCGAGGAGCGGAACATATGGAGCTATAATTCCCAGGTCAATCGTCGTGAGAATTAATATCCCGGGCCATAGCCTTACGGTTGGCGCGGGCGATGAATTCCAAGTCTACTGCTGCCAGTTTTACCTTTTCTTCCAGCTTTTTGCTGTTCTCGCTTTCTAAGGGAACTCCACGGAGCGCGTGGGAATATCGCCCCAGTCGGTTACGCACCTCGTCGTTTAAGTCGAAGAACGCTTCCCGCTGTGGGCCCTCGTACACGGTGAGTTGAACACTGAAAGACACTGCGAACATCATCATATGAAGCCCGTAAATGATGTACTTCTGGGCGAGCGAACCGGCAGCTGGAATGCCTGACGCTTCTGACAGCAGAGACTGAATCTCGGAAGCCTTAACCTCGTACTCGCGGGGGGTTGCACCGTATGTCATCAGGCGGAGGTAGTCATCAACCCCCGCGGCCGCCTCGACTAGTGGTTGGAGGCTTATCGCGTATTGTCTCTTCGAATCCATAGTCCCAATGGTCAAGGCCTCATGGGCGATCTGGTTGGCACGCCGCGCTTCATCTCGAGCTTCCCGAGCAATCTCATTCGCCTCCGTCTCCCGAGTATGGCCAGTGATCATGGCGATAATCGAGATAATTACAGCAAAGATTGCCACTGCGATAGTTATGCCGTCATTCATTCTTACGTAAAGGGACGGATCCTCCGTGGCAGTAATCAACATAAAACTCCATCATTTGGACCGAAAAGAACAAAGATGCCTGTCGAGTCTGGATGATATCTCACTCCGCTTGGTCTGCCGACAACCATCCGATCTCACATCGAAATGATTCCTCTATACCACCGGATGCTGCAAGCTGAGAGGGGACCAGGATGTGGGCCTGTTGCTCAGCGAGGAGGTGAGTACAGTCAAACAAAACATCAACTCTACCGACATTTGATTACGCGCATCTCGGGTCGATGGCGCACCTTGAGAATGCAAATGCGGGTATATCCTTTACACCTTGCGGCCCGAGGAGCGTATGCTTGTCGTTCCCAAGTGAAGGGACACCCGGAGAACCTGCACCAACATCACGCCGAGCTTGCCGAGAGCTTGTACGATAGCGCCGTGACCGATTATCAAATTGACACCGACAACATCCTGGCACGCCACCGTCAGCTGAGTGGTCTCAAAGCCCTGGCCACTTCGGGCCAGAAGCTGACCGAACGCAGCTTCGAGCTCTACGGACCGACAGCGACCGCCGAGTTTGCCAAATGGACGAGTCGTGCTGGGAACTTGGCGGCCAAACCCCAGGTAGTTCAGGTCGTGCAGGCCCATCAGCAGTTGATCCAGACGCACGGCGTCTACGGTTGGTTGCAGGTGTTGCTGACCGGTGCGGTCTATCAGTACCACCGTGATTTGAACATGCAGGGCCGGACCGGCGATGCAACGTACCTTTCCCGGCAACATGTTGACGACGTCTGCCGGCTCGGCACGCACATTGTGCTGAACTATGGGGCACCGACGATCGGGAATCGCAAATTACTCACACATTTTATGTCAGGAAACTACGCTCGCTTGGTGGATCGCATCCTGCCATCGGTGGGCGCTGAGCTCGGTCAAGAACTTTCCGGCGAAGCTCTGGAGCAAGGTGCGAACCCGGTGTTCCGATTGCCGCAAGAAGGCTTGCAGCTGGCCATCGTCCACGAATTGGACCTGCGTCCAATGGATGCGGACGAGCCCGTCCAGGATGACGGCTTCCCGCCCCAACCCGACCCAATCCGCCAAACCGATGTGTCCACCCTGGACGGTGCGGCCCAGCAGATGATCTATGAACTCTCCATGATCACGCGTGCACTCCAGGGAGACACTCCGCCGGAACCCTGGGATGAGACGCTAGTCCGTGCTCGTCTCGAAGCCACCATGGGCATCGCCTGGGCTTCGCAATGCCTCTACCCGCATCCCGAGGTCGCGTCCGAGGAACTTCGACAGATGTATGTCGAGGACCTCGTGGCCCGGGTCGAAAAACTTCAGGATCGTGGCGTCATCGGCACAGTCTCCTCCGATATCTTCGAAACTCGCCAGCTCGTTGAAGAAGCTGCCGAGGGCGACCCTGGCACCGCGGTGCTCTACGAGCGTGCCATGCGCCAGTCCGTGGATAATGCCGCCTGGGTCGTGTTGAACTGGGTACCGGATCTGCAAACGGCAGGTTTTCTGGCCCAGTTACTGCTGGACTATCAGTTCGATGTGTTCTTCGACGAGATAGAGACGCTAGAACTTCCATGAGACGCCTTAGCACCCGTCAAAGAGGCCTCGTCGCCCAGGTTTGAAGGGAGTGCATGATCTAGACAGCAGGGGAAATGAGCGGCCATGATGAAGCATTGCTCATTCGGAGGTCCCCATGCAGACGTTGCTAGACATGCTCATCCCCACCGTACCCGTGTGGGAAGTGATAGTCCGTGGGACGTTGACCTCTCTGGGCCTCATGTTGCTGCTATGAATCGTTGGACAGCGAGAATCCGGCGGTCTTGGACTGACCGATCTGCTCATCGTCCATGCGGCCGATGCCGCCGGGGTAGGTCTGCAAGGAGATGCTAGCTCACTTTCCGACATTCTGGTGCTCACCATCTTTTTCTGGAGCCTGGCGCTGGATGCCCTATCGTACCGCTGGCCGAGATTTGCGCGCATCGTCAAGGCTCGACCGAAACTGCTCGTTCAAGACTGCCAGATTAATCGGCGTGCGCGCCGGCGTGACTTTATGAATAATGAAAAGTTATGGCGACTTATGAAGATTCGTTGCTTCACTGAAGGTTATTTCTTGGCTCCCAATTGATGCATGTCGTGAATCGAGGCTATAGTGCAATACAGAATCTTGAGATCCGGCGTATAGCCCTAGCTACCCGGACAGCAACCCTCTCACCGTAGTGGGGTGCTCTAGGTGATGATTCGGCCCAGCGAAAAAATCGTGGGCAAGTATGGTGCCTCTCACTGAAGCTCCCCAATATGCGCGAGCTGTCGTGTGCGGAAGTGCCACGAATTTCATGAAACGAGTGAAAACCGATGACTTCTACTTCAACTATTGCACTACCAACGTTCGAACAGCTCCTACAAGCTACGGAACACGTTTCGCCCACTGACCTGCAATTACACCAACATTTTGCACCGGTGTTCGAAACGATCGCTGCTGGTGCAAGGCAACGGGAGCAAGACCATGAACTAGCGTTTGATGCCTTTGAAAAATTGCGGACCTCGGGTTTTACTCGCGTTCGTCTAGCTCGAGAGCATGGTGGAATTGGTGCATCCCTGCCGCAATTAGCCGAACTCTTAGTTGACCTCGGACAAGCAGATTCAAATTTACCTCAAGCCCTACACGGGCACTTCATGTTCACAGAACAGCATCAGAATGAATCTCAAGGGGCAGTCTCTGCATGGTGGCTTGCTGAGGTGGCCAAGGGCAAAATCTTTGGTAACGCCCTGGTTGAACTCCCCCCTGCAGCGGGCAAGCGCCCGGTGTATTGGACCGACGCGGAACCCACGTCCGGTGGAGTCATTGCTCATCTGACCGGCGACAAATTTTATTCAACTGGCGCGATCTTTGCCGACTACCTTCTCATTTCAGCGTCGCGTGCAGCTGATGAAGACGAAGGACCATTGTTTGCAATCGTCGACGCAGAACACCCTGGTGTCAAACGAATCGACGATTGGAATGGTTTTGGGCAACGACTCACCGCTTCGGGTACGACCATTCTCGACGAGGTTCCCGTGCTTGAAAACCGGCTCCAGGAATTCGATGTGCCCACCGGAGTGCTCTCGTACACGATCTTGTGGATCGCCTTAATTGCTACCCAAACCGGCATAGGCCAAGCGGCGATAAAAGATATTACCCAGTACGTTGCCACTCGACGCCGGACCTACAACCACGCAACAGCAGAGACCCCTGCAGAAGATCCTCTGGTACATGAAGTCATCGGGAAAGCCTCCGCCAAAGTGTCCGCAGCTCGACACATCGTGCGAGGTGTAGCAGCCGTTGCAGAGCAGTCCTATGTGCAAATTCAAGGGCATACCGATCTGGAAGACCCGGTCTTTCTAGATGCGCACACGAGAGCAAATATTGCACTATCTGAAGCTAGTCTGGTGGTCTCAGAACTCATTTTGGATGCCACCAATCAGATTTTTGAAGTCGGGGGAGCATCCGCGACGATCGCATCCAATCAATTGCACCAGCACTGGCTCAATGCGCGTACCATCGCTAGCCACACACCTTTAATTTATCGTACCCAGGCTGTGGGTAACTACCGAATCAACGGCGTGATCCCACCGCACCACTCGACTGCCCGGAACTCAGAACCGCGCCAGGGATAGATACCTGGCCGCTCGCTGCTGATAGTTCAGGGCGCACCATCCAACGACGGTGCGCCCTGAACCGCGAGAATAACACTACGGTGACCAGTTACGCGTTAGAACAGGCCTAGAATTTCGCCTTCATCGTTAACGTCCATCTTGTCGGAAGCGGGTTTAGCAGGCAGGCCAGGCATCGTCATCATGGCACCGGTCAGGGCCACGACGAATCCGGCACCGGCACGCAGGTTGAGCTCGCGCACGGTCACCCGGAACCCGTCAGGAGCACCCAAGGCTTTGGGATCGTCACTGAAGGAGTACTGGGTTTTTGCCATACATACGGGCATCTTATCGAGGCCGGCTTCTTCGAGTTGTTTCAGCTGCCGTTGAGCGGTCGAGGAGAAATCGACACCGTCGCCACCATACACGTTGGTCACGATGTGCTCGATGCGCTCCCGGATGCCGGTGTCTTCACCGAACATCGGCTGTACGGTGTCGTCGGAGTCCTTGAGAACCTCAGTCAGGTGGGAGGCCAGGGCTTTGGCACCTTCGCCACCATTGGCCCACACACTGACCACTTCGGCGTGGACATCGTGTTTGGCGCAGAAGTCTTTGACCCACTGGAGTTCTTCTTCGGTGTCTTGCGGGAACTGGTTGACCGCCACCACAACCGGAGCGCCAAAAGATTTCACATTCTTTAGGTGCCGAGCGAGGTTCGCGGAGCCTTTTTCCATCGCCTCGATGTGGCCGGTGCGATCATCACCGGGGTTATTGACCTCATCGACGGACAAACCACCGTTGTATTTGAGGGATCGCACGGTTGAGACGACGGTGACCGCGTCGGCGGCAAACCCACCGGCGGGCCCGGTGATATTGACGAATTTTTCGCCACCGAGGTCTGCGCCGAATCCGGCTTCGGTCACGACCGTGTCGGCCAGATCCAGCGCGGTGTTGGTCGCGATCACGGAGTTTGCCCCGTGGGCGATGTTGGCAAATGGCCCACCGTGAATCAGCGCGGGGGTCCCGGCCAGGGTTTGAACGAGGTTCGGGCGGATTGCATCACGCAGCAGGATGGCCATGGCACCTTGGGCGCCGTTTGGTCCGAGCTGAGCCGCAGTAACGGGCTCACGATCGTAGGTGTCGGCCACGACAATGCGAGACAGGCGTTCTTTGAGATCATCGATATCACGGGACAGGCAGAACACGGCCATGGTCTCGGAGGCGACGACGATCTCGAAGCCATCTTCACGCGGGCTACCAGAAGCGCGGCCGCCCAGACCGACCACGACGTTGCGCAGGTTGCGGTCGTTCATGTCCAGGACGCGTTTGACGCGGACGGTGCGCGGGTCGATGCCGAGTTCGTTGCCGTGATAAATGTGGTTATCCACCAGAGCGCACAACAGGTTGTGGGCTGATGAGATCGCGTGGAAGTCCCCGGTGAAGTGCAGGTTGATACTTTCCATGGGCACCACTTGGGCGTAGCCGCCACCGGTGGCGCCACCTTTCATCCCAAAAACCGGGCCAAGCGATGGCTCGCGCAGGGCCACCATAGTTTTGGAACCGACCAGGTTGAGCGCATCGGCCAGACCGACCGAGACGGTGGATTTGCCTTCCCCTGCGGGGGTGGGGGAGGTGCCGGTAACTAATACAAGTTTTCCGCGTTTGCCGGACTTCTGGATTTTTTGGGTATCGACCTTGGCCATGTGGTGGCCGTAGGGGATCAGGGCGTCGTCGGAGATGTTGACGGTTGAGGCGATGTCCGCGATGGGTTTGAGCTCAGCGGCAAGTGATATTTCAGCATCATTCATAGGGGCCACGTTAGCTACATCACAGCGTTTACGGAAGGGTCAGTTTTGCGTGGTGGGGACTTTTTCTGCCGGGTTTTTCTCCGGGGCGGTCAGCCGCCAAATGATCCATCCGACAAGGGAAATGACCATTACGATTGTGATAATGATCGTGGGGACGGGCCACCGGTTATAAGCGATCCCGATCGCGGCGATCGACACCGAACCAATGGTGGTGTAAATCGTCGCCCAGAGCGCTCCCCCGATGAGCAGGGCGGGCACGTAGCGGTACCAGCGCATGCGAATCACACCGGAGGCCAGATTGATCGCGGTCTGAAAACCGATGGTTAGAAACGACACTGCAACGGCGGGTGGCCCCCAGCGATCGAGCACGCGTTCGGCACGCTGATACGCGGCCGAAGCTAAGACGCGTTGGATTGATCTCACCCGCGAGACGCCGTTGCGGACTGCGCGACCAATCAGATGAGTCCCGCCGGCGCGACAGAACACGATGAAGTACAGGGCCAACCACACCCAGATCCAGGGTCCGTCCCAGGTCATGGGGTTGTACCAAACACCGTCACCCATGCGGTCTGCTCCCTTGCTGGCGCGTCGTGATTATTTCACGATTCCAGTATGCGGGAAATTAGGCCTCGTCGTCAGGAGTTTGGGCTTCGGGCTGATCAGCCCACCAGTCCAGAAGGGCTTGTTTGGCGGTTTCATAATCTGCCGGACCTTGATCCAGCCGGACATCCAACAGGTACTTATAGGCCCGCCCGACCAGCGGTCCGGGCTTGATGCCCAAGATCTCCATGATTTGCTGGCCGTCGAGGTCGGGGCGAATCGAGGCGAGTTCTTCTTCCTCGGCCAATTGTTCAATCCGGGCTTCGAGGTCGTTGTAGTTGTCTGCCAACCGACGGGCTTTGCGCTTATTGCGGGTGGTGACATCCGAGCGAGTCAACGCGTGGAGGTGGGGGAGTAGATTCCCGGCGTCGGTGACATACCGGCGCACGGCTGAATCCGACCACTCGCCCTCGCCGTAGCCGTAGAAGCGCATGTGGAGCTCGACCAGGCGTGCCACAGCTTTGGTGGTGTCCTTATCGAAACGCAGTTCGCGCATCCGTTTGGCCACCATCTTGGCGCCGACCACATCGTGGTGTCGGAACGAGACTTTGCCGCCGGGTTCAAACCGGCGGGTCTTGGGCTTGCCGATGTCGTGCATCAGGGCCGCGAAGCGCAATACGAAATTCGGCGCCTCAACATAGTCGGCTTCGTGTTGGATCGCGTTGTCCATGACCTGCAGCGAGTGCTGATAGACGTCCTTGTGCCGGTGCGCATCATCCGATGATTCACGCAGTGCGGGCAGTTCGGGCAACACGTAATCGGCAATCCCGGACCGCACCAATAGTTCGAGTCCGGCACGCGGGGTCGGAGCGATCATGAGTTTGACGAGCTCTTCGCGCACGCGTTCTGCCGAAATGATCTCAATGCGCGCGGCCATTTCTTGCATCGCGGCCGCAACATTCTCTGAAACGGTGACCCCCAACTGGGCGGCGAACCGCGCGGCGCGCATCATGCGCAGCGGATCGTCCGAAAATGAGGCTTCCGGGGTGCCCGGGGTTTCCAACACGCCGGCCACGAGCGCTTTGACCCCACCAAAGGGGTCGACCAGTTCAAAGTCGGGCAGGCGCAGCGCCATCGCGTTGACGGTGAAATCCCGACGGCGCAGATCTTCGATCAGCTCGGTGCCGAAGACGACCTGGGGTTTGCGAGAATCGGGATCGTATTTTTCATCCCGGTAGGTCGTAATCTCCACGGTCCAGTCGCCGTAGCGGGCACCGATCGTGCCAAACGCCGCGCCGATGTCCCATTGGGTGTGTGCCCAACCGGTCAGCACCTGCTGGATAGCCTCGGGTTTCGCGTCAGTGGTGAAATCCAGGTCGGTCACGGTCGAGCTCAAGAACATGTCGCGGACGGGTCCGCCCACCAGCGCGAGTTCGTAACCGGCGTCGTCAAAGCGCTTGCCCAGTTCGATCACGAACTTGGGCAGGGTGACATCGTCGGGAAAACCGGCCGGTAGCGGCACGGTTGCATAGCGCGTGGAGGAGTTCTTCGACATGGTGACTAAACGTATTCGTTCCGGTTGAGGGATAAATTTTTTTTCAGGCCGCGGCGATCCCCGATTGCGTACAGGACTTCCGCGCAGTGTGTGACGGGCTAGAGTGGATTATATGTCCAACCGTGCCCGCGGTGCCGCTGATCGCACCCCGCCCAATGTCTGGGGCACGAGTGCGTCCGCACGTCGGCGCGTCCGACGGGATGCACAAACGGGGCGGCTTCGACCAGATGCTTCCGGTCAGATACCCACTGTACGAGAGATTTCCGCCGGCGGCATGGTCGTGCGCGAACACCGTGGAGCGCATCAAGTAGCCATTATTGCACGCTATAACCGCGGAGGACGACTCGAATGGGTCCTGCCCAAGGGCCATCCCGAGGGTGAAGAAGACCACTACGAGGCCGCGATGCGTGAGGTCGCCGAGGAAACCGGGATCTCGGGTGACATCCTGACCGAGCTGGGCCACATTGAATACACGTTTACCGTGCCGGGCCGGCGCATCCACAAAACGGTCCACCACTTCTTATTACGCGCCACCGGTGGGGAACTAACCATCGAAAACGACCCCGACCAAGAAGCCGTCGACGTCGCCTGGGTCGATGTCGACCGCCTGACAGGACGCCTGACCTTCCTCAACGAGCGGCGCATCGTCGAACTCGCCCGCGAGATGATGGCCGAGTTCTTCGACATCACCCCACCACCACCGACGATTCGGCCCCGGCGCGTGGTGCCGATGGTCCGCAGATTACCCTCCGGGCTGATTCCACCGCAGTTCCGCAACGACGATGCCGAGGCACTCAAAAAGCCGCCGACGCCCTATGAACTGGCGCAAAAACTCGCGCGCGCTCGGCAGGAACCAACCCAGCCCAAGGCTGACACGGCGCCAGAAGACTCGCGGCAAGCAGCACAACCGGAGACTGCACAACAGCAGACCGCAGGGGAAGAACCCAAGTGCCGGAGGACCGCGCCTGACCACAAGGCTCTTGAGACTCCGAAGCACCCGGTGTCCAAGCAATCCACAGACAGCACTGGTAATGTACCCAAGGATTCCGCCCCGGAATCGGACCCCGAGCCTCCGCAGCAGCCGAACATTCCGAAACCGTCTGCCGCCTTGTTTAAGAAACGCCGCAAACCAAACACATGACCCAAACCCGCCAGGCTGAACAGCCCTCACACGACCCGCAGGACGCCTCACGCAGCCGAGAGGCCGGTGCTAAAGCCTCGGCCATCATGGCCTCGGGGACGATCGTCTCGCGAGTGTTGGGCTTCGTCCGCAGCTCCCTGCTCTATGTGGCCATTGGTTCGACCGCGTTAGTCTCGGACGTTTTTGAAACCGCCAACACGATCCCCAACGTCATCTACATGCTCCTGGCCGGGGGCGTGTTCAATGTGGTGCTGGTACCCCAGATCATCAAACAAGCCAAGAAGGCCGACCGCGGTGCGGACTACACCTCCAGACTGATCACCCTGGCGGCGATCATCATCGGGGCCTTTACTATTGCGATCACCCTGCTGGCCGCGCCCATCATCGAAGCGCTGACGTTGAACTGGTCGGACCCCAAGCTGGCCCTGGGGACGGCGTTCGCGTACTGGACGCTGCCGCAGATCTTCTTCTACGGGATGTATGCGGTCATCGGGCAGGTGCTCAATGCCCACGGCCGCTTCGGTGCCTATATGTGGGCGCCAGTGGCCAATAACGTGGTGGCCATTGGGTTCATCCTGTTTTACATCGCGACCTTCGGCGCATACACGGCCATCCCCGACGCCGAACAATACGTCGAATGGACGTCGACCCACACGGTCATCCTGGCCGGTGGCCACACCCTGGGTATCATCATCCAAGCCATCGTGTTGTTCTGGCCGCTGAAGCGCCTCGGCTTGGGCCTCAAGCCGAAGTTCGGGTGGAAGGGCATGGGGCTGCGCCACACCGGCCGGATCGCGGGCTTCACCATCGTCACCATGACGGTCGGCAATATCTCGAACCTGATGATCAACCGCCTGGTGACCGGCGCGACCGAGGCTCGAAGCCAACTCGACGACCCGTTCGAACAAGCCGCGATCCCGGGGCTTCAGGCGCTAAATATGGGCCAGTTGATCACCGTGTTGCCGCACTCGGTGTTTGTGCTGTCGATTGCCACGGTGCTCTTCAACCGCCTGGCGCGCTCGATGCAGGAAGACGATATGGACACGGTCCGACGGACCACCGGTGCCGGCCTGCGCACCTTCGCGGTGCCCATGATGATTGCCGTGGCCGGTGTCATTGTCCTGGCCCCCACGGTCGCCCGACTGTTCGCCAGCTCGGCGGAAACCGCGATCGTCTCAGCTCACGCAATCGCGCAGATCTTATTGCTCTTGGCATTGGGTATGCCGCTGCGCTCGGCACACTTCTACCTGCTCCGAGTGTTTTACGCGGCAGAAAATGCGCTGATCCCGATGCTGGTCCAAGTCGGTGCCGCAGCCTTGTCGCTCACGCTGGCCTACGGCATCGCCCCGCTGGTGCCCATGGAATCGTTGGCCCATCTGATCGCGCTGATCTTCACCGTCATCCACGTCTTCCAATTCGCAGCGACCCACATCCTGGTCAAGCGCCACTTCGGCGACTACGGATCCAGAGCCGTCGTGGCAACCTATATCCGCACCGGGTGGGCCGCCGTCGTCGCCGGGGTCTTCGGCGCGGCCGTGCTCTACCCGCTGGGTGGGTACACGGGCGGCTGGGCCATGGCCTCGATCATCAACGCCGCGATCGCCTGCGTCATCGTCGGCGTCATCATGGTGGTCGTCTACCTCGTGGCGTGCCGGATCTTCAACGTCACGGAACTCAACGAGTTCACCGACCCCATCACCACGCGTTTACGTCGGAAACTGCCAAACAAGTCCTAGTGTGACGCAACGGTGTCAGATCTCAACACCGGCTAGCGAATAACCTAAACTGGAGGATAGTCTGCAACCTATGCCGGAAAACTCAGGGAGGTCTTGGTGGCCAGTATCGACGAAGGCAACGTACTTGGGGGTCGCTATGAGATCACCGGGCGCATCATGGCATCCGCACAGCAAGACCTGGTGTTGACCGGCCTCGACCAAGTACTCAACCGGGAAGTGCTCATCCTGGTTGCCTCTCGCGAAAATGCCTCCCAAGCGGCCCAGTCCGCCCGGCAGCTTGCCACCGGGGAACGCTCCAGCTCCATCCAGATCCTGGACCTTGGCCTTTCCGACGACCGCACCTATCTGGTCGCCCCCGGGAACTCCGATGTAGAAGATTTCCTAGCGCTACTAACCGGCGAAGACGTCTACGTTGAACCGTTTTTCACCGAGCACCTCGGCACCGAACTCTTCGGGGAATCCCGCCAACGCACCCCGCACACGTACGAAGATGACACCGAGTACTACGCCGAGCTGCGCGAGGATCTGGCCGAAGAGCCGGACCCATCCAAGCGCCCCGAGTTCCTGAATAAGCTCTCCGATCGTATTGATAACTGGCTGCAGGACGACGAGGACGAGACTCGCGTCGTCCCCGGCCAAGGACCATCCGCAGCAGCAGGCGCTGCAGCCGCATCCACCGGTTCGACTCGCAAGCCCAAGACACCGGAGTCCCAACGCGACGAACAGCCGGCCGAAGAAACCCGGGAAATCGCAGCCGACGAAACCCGGGAAATAGCTGCCGAGAAATCTCCCGAAACAGCTGCCAACGACACTCGCGTAGAGGTGGACGATGAACAAGCCACCCAGATCGTTCACCCCGTCACCGAGCAGCAACAGCAAGCACCGGTCCCCGTACCGACCCCCGCAGCCGCGCAGCAAGCTGAAGCACAACAGCAAGCCAAACAACCCCCTGCCAAGCCCTTCATCCCGCCGCCTGCGCCCAATGAGCCGGGCGAGCCGAACGCTGATGAGGGTTACGCGATCGAATACACCGACGAGAAGCCACGTTCCACTGCCGGACGGTGGATCGGTGGCCTCTTATTGGTCGGCGTACTTGTCTTTGCCGTGGTGATCGGTTTCCAGGTCCTCGGCGGGCCAGAAGACGAAGAACCTCCAGTAGCCAACGAGCCCGCACAAGAGGCCCCCGCCGAAGATCCAGAAGAAGACGACGAAGCAGCCGAAGAGGAAGAAGAACCCGAAGAACCTGCCGGGCCTCCGCCTGAGCCCGCCTCGGTTGAACGAGTAGTACCGGATTCACCAGGACTCACCAGTGAATACGATGCAGACCTCCCAGCCATCATCGACGGCAACCAAGCTACCGCCTGGCAAACACTGACGTTCACCACCCCGCAGTTCGGCGGGTTTGCTTCGAACCTTGCACTCATCGTGGAACTCGAAGAGCAAGCACCGATCTCGGAGATCACGATCACTCAGAACCAAGGATCTGGTGGCGCCTTCTCCGTGGCGGCTGCGAATGAGCCAGACCCGAACGGGGGAGTGGTGCTAACCGAAGGGTCATTTACCGGACCCGAGTACACGGTCGATGCCCACGATTCAGACGGTGAACCGATCGAAGCACGCTACGTCATCATCAACTTCACTGAACTGCCAACGCTATCGAATACCAACTCACCCGATCGCCCGTACGGGCTGCGGATCGCTGAGATCGAGGTCGACTAATCTCACAGCGAAGGTACCGCAAGATGACGGGAATATTCTTGGTGGCACCATACGTTGTTTAGTGTTGAATCATAAACCCCTATGGGCCCTCCGAGTTGTGCCCACCAAACGCATCTGAGCAAAGGAACATACTCTTGGCAGACAACCTCACCTCCGACGTACACGACGTTGTGATCATTGGATCGGGCCCTGCCGGTTATACGGCAGCGATCTATGCCTCCCGTGCGAACCTTGAACCAGTCATGTTCACCAGCTCCGTGCAGGCAGGTGGCGAACTCATGAATACGACTGACGTCGAAAACTTCCCCGGCTTCCCAGACGGCATCATGGGCCCAGAGCTGATGGGCCATCTCGAAGCACAGGCTCGCAAATTCGGGACCGACGTGCAGTACGAGGATGTCGTCGAAGTTGACCTCCAGGCCGAACCAAAGCGCATCACACTCGCTAACGGTTCCAAGCACTACGCACGCTCGGTTATTATTGCGACCGGCTCCCAGTACCGCGAGCTCGGTCTGCCTGGTGAAAGCGCACTGACCGGTAAGGGTGTCTCCTGGTGTGCAACCTGTGACGGTTTCTTTTTCCGCGATCAGCCACTTGCCGTTGTTGGGGGAGGCGACTCCGCTATGGAAGAGGCACTCTTCCTGACCAAGTTCGCCTCCCAGGTCTTCGTGATCCACCGTCGTGACGAACTGCGCGCCTCGCAAATCATGGCGGACCGTGCCCTGGCGAACGAGAAGATCTCGTTCATCTGGGATTCGGCCGTCGAAGCCATCAAGGGCCAGGATAAAGTAGAATCACTTGATATTCGGAATCTGAAGACCGGTGAGGTCAACACGCTCGACGTCAACGGTGTCTTCATCGCCATTGGTTCCGATCCGCGTACCGATCTAGTGAAAGATGCACTGGATATCGACGCAACCGACGGCACCATCAAGGTACAAGAACCCTCCACAGCAACCAACATTCCCGGCGTCTTCGCGGCAGGTGACGTGGTCGACGGAAAATACCGCCAGGCCATCACAGCAGCAGGCATGGGCGCCAAGGCCGCAATTGACGTTGAGGATTACCTCGCCGCCAACCCCGCAGCCTCCAATCGTCCCGCACTCCTAACGGAAGGATCATAATGTCAACTATCGACGTAACAGACCAGGATTTCCAAGAAAAAGTCATCGACTCGGACAAGCCCGTCATTGTCGACTTCTGGGCAGTATGGTGCGGCCCTTGCCGTCAACTGTCACCCGTTCTCGAAGAGATCGGCGAGAAGTACTCAGACAAGGTGACTGTCGCCAAAGTCAACGTAGACGACAATCCAGGTATCGCCGCTCAGTACGGTATCACCAGCATCCCAACCGTCTACGTCTTCAAAGACGGTGAGCGGGTAGCGACTTCCGTTGGCGCGAAACCGCTGCATGTCCTTGAGCAGGAATTCTCCGATTACTTGAACTAAGTTTATAGTTCCTCGTTAAATACGAAGGGCGATGGTCTGTGTCAGACCATCGCCCTTCGTATTTAATAACCGTGTGTCCTCACGGGTGAGGACATGAAATTAGTCGTCTTTCGCCTCAGCACTGATGACACTCATAATTCTGTTGAGATCTTCGACCGATGCGAAATCGATGGCGATCCGTCCCTTCTTAGCTCCCAGGGTGATTTTCACCTGAGTATCTAAAAGATCCGTAAGTGACGAGGCTAGCTCATCAAAGTGCTGCGTGTTCCGGCGCGCCGGGGGAGTGGTCTTGCCGGCATCCTCGGAGTTTTTCAACATCAAGCTAGCCAGCTCTTCAGTTGAGCGAACCGAGAGACCCTCATTGATGACCCGTTGGGCAAGTTGGTTCATCAATGCCTCGTTACCAAGGCCCAGAATTGCGCGTGCGTGTCCTGCGGAGAGTACACCCGAAGCCACTTGGCGCTGTAGCGCTGGCGGAAGATTCATGAGTCGGAGTGTATTCGAGATGTGCGGACGTGATCGTCCTACCCGCTTAGCCAGGATGTCTTGTGACCATCCGAAATCCTGCATGAGTTGTTGATACGCAGCCGCTTCCTCGAGCACGTTGAGTTCACTGCGATGAATGTTCTCAAGTAACGCTTCGCGGAGTAGATCTTCATCGGCCGTGTCTCGAACGATGGCGGGGATGGTATCTAGGCCTGCTCGACGGCTGGCTCGCCAGCGTCGTTCACCCATAATGAGCTCATATTGCCCAGAGGTTCCCGACGGCCGAACAACAACCGGCTGAAGCACGCCCACTTCCGAAATGGAGGCCACTAATTCGATCATGGCTTCCTCATCAAACTCCTCGCGTGGTTGGCGTGGGTTTGGTTGTATATCCTCAACTGGCACATCACGCAGCAGACTCTCTACGGCATCCTCTGCTTCAGGCTCCGCGGTCGTCCGCTCGAGAATAGGATTGGGCATCGCTGCCCGACTGCCGTTCTTGCGCTTCGAAGTTTTAGCCGCAGGCTGGTCGGCACCAAAGAAGAGGTCAGACGGACGAGTCTTTTCACGTGAAACATCGCCCGAGTCGAGGTAGCGCGAACCGAGCGTGTCGGCAATCTTTGATGCGTCCAACTTATTATTGCCAGTCTGCTTCGTGTCGGTTGTGGGTGTTTCAGCTTGTTCCGAAGCGGCTGATTCGTCCTCATTGTCTGGCGTAGACGTATCCTGAATTAGAGCGCTGAGTCCGCGCCCCAGTCCTCTGCGCCCCTTCTTTGGTGGTTGTGTCATTTTCTCCCGCTTTTGTTGAGCTCGATATTCGACCACTACATACCTTATCGAGATTTTGGACAAGTTGTCGCGTTTCACGTGAAACACTCCGAATTTATGCCGTAGGGGGAGGGGTGCTACCCACAGCGCGCCGCAAGAACGAAGAAGGAGTATCGCCCTCGATTTACCAGCGGCAAGTTTCACGTGAAACGAATGGCTCAAAGTTCTGCCAAAGTTTACCTTCGAAGCGCGTTATTGGTCCCTATGAAACGACGAGTATCGGAACAGAGGCGGTCAACGTAGGGGATGGACTATAGTCACGACAGCATCAAATGCTCCAGCGGCCCCTAAACCATTCTTCACCGCATTCGAAACTTATCTTTCATAACTATGAGGTCCACTGATTCGCGGAGAGTGTTTCACGTGAAACATGAGTGAAGCGTCCAATTCTTCCGATATTTTCAGATTCTCCTTCGACTAGATTGTGAACATTTCCTCGGAGCGTGACCTGAGTGATGATTTATTGTAGTTGCCTGCCCCTCTGGAATTGACGACTTTGAAAGTTTAGACGGACGAAAAACGAGGCTTTAAAACGTTGAGTAGGCGGTATCGATTGCGTCGTTCCGTTCACTACGAAGTGCCCCTAGGCTTCACTTACTCAAGGTTATCTCGCTTGCCGTCCTGAAATAGCGCTTGCTCGCGTCATGTTTCACGTGAAACGGGAATCATCAGAGATATCCGGTGTTTATGAATTTGTTTGAGGGGACACTCGGTTATGGTGTTCTACAATCTCTGATTGTCTTCGCATAGGCAGCTCCAACCGGTAAGGTCGACGATCTACACTCTCGATAGCCAACGTGTCGGCGCCTTTCGATAAGTTCACTCCAGCGCGCACCACACATCTCAGAGGCCAAAGTTGAATAGAGGCGCCTCATCTGGCTATCAGCTCGGACGCTACTTCACGCGCACTGCGGGTACATCAGTTGATTTAACGTAATAACGCAGCCCGGGTAGCGCGATACTATAGAAAGCCGGGGTCCACTTCGAGCAACCTACCTGTAGTAGAAACACCTGACCCACCTTTTACTCTGTGCGGGTTGACCCGCCTCTTTCCGACGCACTCTAGCTCGACGTCAGGGTTCGCAATTACAAGGTGCACCGCTAACTCGGCCAGTTCCTTTCATACGTTTCACGTGAAACCAGGCGGAGAGTCAGAGCAAGTCTTTAGCGATACACATACGACTCAGAGCTATTACCCGACTTTCAACAGCAGACGGACAGTAGGGGAGCGGCTGAGAGATGGAGGCGACCGATAAGTTGATAGCAGAGCCCGGGAACGTATTCGGTCCTACCGAAATGTCGCGAGCCCGGCCAAGGTCCAACCAGACATTCCCACATTGTTTCATCTTCTCGGTGGGCTCCTGGTGGGAAGCGAAACAGTCTCTGCAGCAAACCGAGTCAGATCGATAGTAAGTTCTCGGACGCGCATGGCATGTAACGTCACGCTTGTTTAGCCGTTTCACGTGAAACCAAACGGACCCAGGCGAGTCATGAGGGGGTTATTCGACAGCTCTTTTAGGAAGCAGAATGCTGGTTTCACAAAGTTGTTAGAAACCGATGCGACTAAAACGAAAGTGTTAAGGGCTAAGGAGCGGGAAGGTTTCACGTGAAACAGTCCGAGCGGAACTTCGGTCTTTCTGAATCCCAAACACCCCTACGGTGGCAGAGCACTCCTCGGATTCAGAAGGCTTTATATCGCTAACGCAAGGGTGAGGAGCGTTAGCGATAGCACGCTCCCTAACAATCGGCTACTTAACTTTATATCCGAGCGTCCCACAACCCTGGCTTAAAGCCCGACGCACTGACAGGCGACGTTCCAGACAAAGCCCGTGACAAATGCAAGCATCTAGTTTACCTGAAAGCATTCGGAGACCATCTACTGTTTGCATCATACTCGCTGGAAATCCTTGCACGGCTCGGCTCCAGAAGACCATCACCAGGGAGCCGGCGTATTCTTAGCACAAACATAACAACCAGGAGAGGGTCGGCTATTCCGCGAGACCTGGGCAAGGGAGTGCTCAGATCCACTACACCTCAGCGCTACCGGCACGCTGGTCGAAACGACGTCAGGCTTTAACGTCTCACGGAAGAGCCCAATAAATTCAAAGTGTTTGTGAAGTCGCAGGGGAGGGCGATCAGCTACGCCCGCGCAAGGCTTAAGCGTAAGAAAATGCACGAACCCTGCTGTTGAGCCGATATGCATCGGTCATTGAAATCGATCACACTACGAAGACTCGAGTGAGCACAACCGACAACTCGAGCCGGCAGACATGCAACTCCCGGCCGGGAAGACATGTAGACCTATATGGGATAGGGAACTCCACGGTTCTGCGATTAGTGCCTCATACAGCAAAATAGACTCCAGCACGCTGAAGAGACTGTGAGTCGAAGTTCGCTCGAAACCGTCACAAGACGTGGCAGACACCTCTATACCATGATGCAGCGAGAGCTTTTCGGTCGGGGTGGCTCCTCTGTAATGCAACTAGTCTGGTTTTCTTGAGACCTAGGACTGTATCTCCGAATTGTCAAAGCACTGCCGTCGTGCCAGGCGTGAACCGGCACTAAGGAGTAGTTGCGGTAACCGCTATTATTTCTCAACCCCGAGTTCCACGGGTCTACATGCCTAAGTCTTTTCAATATGAGCGTCTTACTCAATGCCCGCTTGAGGGCCAATGCGATAGGTACCTGCCGATGACATGAAATGGCAGTAGTCGCGCGTGGGACACGTGGGAGTCCCTAGGCACGAAATCTTATAGTGAACGCTATGACAGCTCTCTATCGCCGTGAAATATCAATGTTTCACGTGAAACGATACCGGCATTCTGGGCTGGAGTTAGGCAGAGGTTGGGCCACGCTCTGCAATTTCCATAGCTGCTTCACGATAACTTAGAGCACCGGTCGAGCTTGGATCGTAGGTGAGCACACTTTGCTGGTACGAAGGAGCTTCGGAGATTCGCACGTTCCGAGGAATCACGGCGTCGAGTACTTCTTTGGGGAAGTATTCGCGTACTTCATCGGCGACTTGAACCGCGAGATTTGTTCGGGAGTCAAACATCGTCAGAAGGATGGTCGAAATATGCAGCGACGGATTCAAATGCTGCTGAATCATCTCGATGTTTTTTACCAGCTGCGACAAGCCTTCAAGGGCATAGTACTCAGTCTGGATAGGAATGAGTACCTCACCGGCCGCTACGAAGGCGTTAACAGTTAAGAGGCCGAGGCTTGGGGGACAATCAACAAAGATGTAGTCGAGGCGCGGCAGACCTTGCTGCTCACGGTACTTCGAGTAGTTTTGAATGGCGCGCGTCAGACGCTGCTCACGCGCAACAAGAGAGACCAGCTCGATCTCTGCTCCAGCAAGATCGATCGTCGAAGGGGCAACGATCAGACCATCTGTCTCCGGGTTGTCGTACACCACGTCTTTGAGGGCTTCATCTTCAATGAGTACGTTGTAAATCGATGGTGTTCCCGGTGGGTGGGGGATGTTCAGCGCAGTCGAGGCGTTACCCTGCGGATCCATATCGATGACCAGCACATTCATGCCAGCTCTCGCCATAGCGGTCGAAAGGTTCACGGTCGTCGTGGTTTTCCCGACGCCACCCTTCTGGTTTGAGATCGTAATGATTCGGGTGTGCTCGGGTTTGGGCATGCGCTTGGCCTTCAGTTTCTCACGACGACGCTTTTCGGACTCTAACTGCCGAGCCAGCGGCGTCGCAGCGATGCTACCTGCACCCTGCGATGTTTCCTGAGAAACGCTATCTCGATCGGCCAAGCCTGCCTCCATTACTTTAAATTTGAAATACTTTGCTGTCCCGGTCAGGAACCGTATGTAAGTCTTGCAACGGTTGTGGGTACTTCCAAGAGTTCATCACCGATGCTGAGTACTTCGGAGCCCTTCGTCTTGAACTTTCGCAAAACCTTGTCCGCTTTTTCTAGCTCCGCCGGTGCGCTGCGACCTTTAATCGCAAGCAGCTCACCTTTGCCATGAAGGAGCGGAACCGTCATCGGAATGAGCGATTTCATAGCAGAGACTGCACGTGCGGTGACAATATCCACGTCTACCGAATCAACGACCTGTTCTGATCGCGCCCGGATGACATCGACATTTTCAAGTTCCAGATCGTCGATGACCATGTTGAGCCAGTCGACTCGGCGCTCGAGCGGTTCGATGAGCACGAACTGCACATCTGGACGCGCAATGGCAAGAGCTATACCGGGCAGACCGGCCCCCGAACCCACATCAGCGACCAGCGCGCCCTGGGGGAGGAGCTCGTGAACTACCGCGCAGTTCAGCACATGGCGTTCCCACATCCTGGGGACTTCGCGCGGTCCGAGCAGGCCCCACTCAATACCTGTCGTCACCAGATGCTCCACGAAGCGCTCAGCGACCTCTAATTGCTCGCCGTAAAGGACTTCAGCGGCGTCGACAACCCAGGCCTCCTGACGTTCGAGGAGGGCCTCAGAAGGGTCTGTGACAGGTGCGGGTTGGTTATCAGACAAGACTATTCTCCGGCGGTAATCACGACGTGACGGCGTGGACCTTCACCTTCGGATTCGGAGTGCAGGCCGGCTTCAGCTACGACGTCGTGAACAATTTTACGTTCGTAGGGGCTCATGGGTTTGAGGTGTTGAGCAGTCCCTTCAGCTTCCACTGTAGCAATGGCTTCGCGAGCCAGCTCACGGAGTGCTTCAGCTCGTTTCACACGATGGTCAGCGATGTCTAGGATCAATCGCGAACGCTGACCGGTGGCAGACAGCACGGCAAGGCGGGTGAGCTCTTGAAGCGCTTCCAGCGTCTTGCCATCTTCACCGACTAAGCCTTGGATGTCTTCGTCATCCTCAGGGGCCAGGACCGAGAGGTAGGTTCGGTTGTTGCGGACCTCAATATCGATGTCGCCATCGAGGTCGGCGATATCGAGAAGTTCCTCAATGTAGTCGGCCGCGTGGTCGCCTTCAGCTTCGATATCAGCGGAGGAGAGTTCTTCCTCCGGGGCTTCGTCAGTGGCGTTAGATGGTTCTGCGTTCATCGTTTCTTCCTAGGTTTTCTCACAGGTTGTTGACGTTGGCCCGCTGGTTTCGTTTCCCGAGCTTTTGCTTTTTCTTGCGCAACTTCGGCTTGCTTACCAACAGGGGGCAGGCCCTTGGCTGCGCGACGTTCATTGAGTTCGCGTTCAGCAATGGACCCTGGGGTCGGGTTACGACGGATAATAAAGAGCTGCTGTCCAACGGCCCAGAAGTTGGTGGCGGTCCAGTAGATGAGCACACCAATTGGGAAGTTGAAACCACCGATGAGGAAGACCAGTGGCAGCGCGTACAGCATGATCTTTTGAGTCTGTGCGAACTGTCCGGTCTGAGCCGCTTCGGACATGTTCTTCCCCATGAGCGTCTTCTGCATGTAGAACATGGAGACGGTCATCAGGATAATGAGGACGCTGGCGACGATGACGACGTTAAGGTCAAAGCCCTCACCGAGATGATCGATGAGAATGTCCGACATCTGCGCGCCGGCGAAGGTGGAGTTGGAGAAGGATTGAATCTCATCTGCCGACAACGCACCAATGGACTCGTTGTTTTGAGCAGCACCTGAAGCGGATATCAGGACTCGATAGAGCGCAAAGAAGAAGGGCATCTGGACCAGCATGGGCAGACACGCAGCGAACGGACTCGTCCCGCGGTCCTTAAATAACTGCTGCTGTTCCATCGCCATGGCTTGGCGAGAAAGCTGATCTTTCTTGTTTTTATACTTCTCTTGAAGTTTCTTAATCTCAGGCTGCAGTTCCTGCATCGCTCGCTGAGATTTGATCTGTTTGACGAAGACCGGGATCAAGAGGGTACGAATCAGCACCACAAGTAGTACAAGGGCTAGCGTCCAGGTCCATCCCGAATCGGAATCCATCCCGATGGCGCCCAGGAGGGTGTGGAACATGCTGAGCACCCATGAGACCGCCCATGTAAAGGGGAGAAGAATCGTGTCAAAAAATCCCATAATTTTATTTATCCTCTTTGGTGGCCTCATCGTCCGGTGGAATCACCGGGTGGTTCAGTTCAATAATGAATGGTCGCTTGCCATCCGGCCAAATCCTATTCCCTGGGGGAACGGGATCTATGCCACCATCCTGCCAAGGATGACAACTCAAGACCCGTCGTCCTGCCATAAGGCTACCCTTAATGGCACCGTGCGTATAAACCGCTTCTAGGCCGTAGGCGGAACAGGTCGGAAAGAACTTACACACATCTCCGTAGGTGGGGGAGATGACCTTCCGATACGCCCGAAGCAGCCATCCGACGATCGTCGACGGGAGGGCACGTAAGAACCCCCACTCGGTGGCGCTGTCCTTCACAATAAATGGCGAAGGTTGCGTTCCGAAGACGGGTTCTTCATGCTCCTTGTTGTTCATCACGACGCTTAAACTTTCTGAGCGCGCCATATACCGCCTGGGTGGTTGATGCTTGGAGCTCATCGAAATCGACGGAAGCCGAAGCCGGTAGCGCCCGTACAACTACATCAACAGAACCCTGGTGGGTATCTAGATCGCTCTTGAAAAGGTCGGCGACAATGGCACGCAGTCGGCGCTTAATTTTATTTCTTGTGACGGCATTGCCCACGGCTTTTGAAACTATAAAACCTGCGCGTGGGTCCTGGCCGGCTACCGGGCGAATATTTGCAGATACGACAACGTTCCGATTGCCGAAACGGGAACCGGAACGTTGCGTATCAAAAAATTGTGCTGCAGTGCGTATTCGTTGGTGTTGCGGTAGCAATCGATCAAGCTCCTGCGGCCACCGACACCGACACTTTGTTAGGCGCTCAGACGCGAGCGACCCTTGGAGCGGCGTGCTGAAAGAACGGCACGGCCAGCGCGGGTGCGCATACGGGAACGGAAGCCGTGCTTACGGGCACGGCGGCGGTTATTCGGCTGAAAAGTCCGCTTAGACACTGTTAATCTCCACACTCAATCAAACGCAGAAGCATGCTGGGGAAGTACGTTTCAAACCTGCGTTTGCCCAAAAACTTCGGCGATATCTGTTCATTATCTGTTTACGCTTACCGGGTGCAGCCACAAAAGGGCACGCTTCACCCCGGATAAGACTCACCAAGTCTAAGAACCCCGATCGATTTGGTCAAATTCAGGATCGGAATCAGTTATCCTAAAACCTCTACTGTGTATAAGCTGTGCATAACTGCAACCCGCCTGTGGAAATTAAGGCTAGTGTTGTGGAGACGTCAGAAGTAGACCGTTGCAATCCTGGCAGAACGCTCCAAGTGTGAGACCGGTTGCGCAACGTGGGGATATTGCCGTGATGACGAGAGGAACTCAGAGTCAGTGCGGGAAGCATAAAGTGGGGTTTAGCGGATGAGTGTAAGTGAGTCGATCATCAACTCTTGGCAGAGGGTTGTTGAAAACGTACGCACCTCTGGTGACATCGGACCTAGTCAGATGGGCTTTCTTGATCTTGCTCGCCCGCAAGGTCTCATCGCAAATACCCTGCTGTTAGCGGTTCCCAATGAAATGACTCGGGACATCTTGGAGAACCAACTCCATGAACGCTTAGCTGATGCGCTCACCGCTGTCTTTGGTACCGACATCAACTGTGCATACTCCATCGATAACAATATGCACGCTTCGACACCCGAAATCCCGACCCCCGAGCCGCGCTCAGCACCCGCCGAACGGCCTGTGGATAACGTTGTGAATATCTCGCAAGCTACCCAGTCACATGCTGAGCGATCTGCCACTGATGAACCGCTCTTAGACGAGTTGTTTAGCTCCCGAACGAATCCTGCCGCAGCGCCAGGTAGTGGACTGCAGCAAAACGTTCCACCACAATCCGGTGAACGCTCTCGACTCAATGAGCACTATCATTTCGACAATTTCATCACCGGTTCATCGAACCGTTTTGCTCACGCAGCCGCCTACGCAGTCTCAGAACAGCCGGCAAAATCTTATAACCCGCTGTTTATTTACGGTGAATCTGGTCTGGGTAAAACCCACCTGTTGCATGCGATTGGTCACTACGCCCAGGAGCTTTTCCCCGGTTTACGAGTGCGCTACGTCAACTCCGAAGAATTTACGAACGATTTCATTAACTCGATTCGGCACGACGAGGGCGCATCCTTCAAACAGATTTATCGCAACGTCGACATCCTGTTGATCGACGACATCCAGTTCATGGCGAATAAAGAAGCCACCGTTGAAGAGTTCTTCCACACCTTCAATGCGCTCTACAACAACAACAAGCAGGTAGTGATTACCTCGGACTTGCCTCCGAAACAACTATCCGGCTTCGAGGAACGTCTCCGCTCCCGCTTTGAGTGGGGACTGACCACAGATATTCAGCCACCTGATCTCGAAACTCGGATTGCGATCCTGGCGAAGAAGGCAGATGCAGAGGGCATCAAAGTTCCCGCCGATGCACTGGAATACATTGCTTCGCGCATCGATACCAATATCCGTGAGCTCGAAGGCGCCCTGACTCGAGTGACCGCGTATGCGTCGCTCAATAATGAGCCCATCAACCTTGATCAGGCGCAATACATCTTGAAAGATCTCATCTCTGATGACGACGCCCAAGAGATAACATCCGAGCTCATTTTGGATGAGACCGCTAACTACTTCGGTTTTTCGATTGCCGAATTGCAGTCGAAATCTCGGACGCGCACGCTGGTGACGGCTCGTCAGATTGCAATGTACCTTCTACGTGAGCTCACCGAGATGTCACTGCCTCGCATCGGGGCAGAATTCGGTGGACGCGATCACACGACGGTGATGCATGCTGACCGAAAGATCCGAGATCTCATGAGCGAACGGCATGCGATTTACAACCAGGTCACGGAATTAACGAACAAAATTAAGCAGCGAGCCCGCAATATTTAAGAATTTCCGTCGGAGCGACAATTAGCCCGAAATGGTCGGAATACTGCAATTAAACTCGCAAACCTTCAGGTTAAGGTTGAATGCTTCTCCACACCTGATGAATACCCCTATTAGGGCTACGGCGTGCGGGCTAGGGCACCTTCGCCCAATGTCTCTCCACCACGATCCACAAGTATCCACAGCTTTGTCCACAGGTGGGTTGAACCCTGTTTTCCACGGTGTGGATAACCCTGTGGATTCTTAAGGGATAACCCTATTCTTAATGCGGATAACTCTCTAAAGCGGTGGAATTACAACGATGTAAGCATTTTGGTCCTGCACACCTTACCCACACGCAAAGCGAAGACCATGCACGTTCTTCTCCACAGGAACTTCGGTATAGGGGTGCCAATGCACAGGCTTTTCCACAGTATCCACACCACCTACTAATACCCCTATTCCTTTAAACACCTCTAAATAACAATGGCCCGGAAAATTCCTCAGGTTCGATGGCCGTGGTGCAGTCGCGAATTCGTCTTGGCTTGTCGCGGTGGTCCTCAAAGACCGCTAAGCTATCTAGAGCACCTCTATAATTTTTGGTGTTCACCACTTATGTCATCGGACAATTTCGCATTGCAATCGCTCAAGGGAAGGCAGACTCTTCGTGAAGTTCACAATCGGACGGGATGTTCTAACTGACGCTGTCACTTGGACCGCACGTTCTCTGTCACCCCGCCCACCCGTTCCGGTTCTGCGCGGTCTGCTCATCACCGCCAAAGATGATCTTGTCTCGATCGCAAGCTTTGATTACGAAACCTCTGCTCAACTTGATATCGAAGCGCACATCGATACCGAAGGCCAGATTCTCGTTGAAGGCCGCATGCTCAGTGACATCGTCAAATCGCTGCCAAACGCTCCAGTCACGATCGAGCTCACCGAGTCCCGCGTTGTCGTGACCTGCCAAAACACCAGATTTACTCTGGCGACCATGCCGGTTGATGAATATCCAGCACTTCCCGCTATGCCTGACGTTGCTGGCACGATCGATGGATCAGTATTCTCCGAAGCAATTTCACAAGTCACTGCCGCAGCTTCCAAAGATGACACACTGCCGATTTTGACTGCCGTCAAAATCGAAATCGAAGGTGACACGATCACCTTCTTGGCCACCGACCGCTACCGTCTGGCCATGAAAGAAATCACCTGGACTCCTCGCGATCCATCGATCTCAACTTCCGTTTTGGTGAAATCTCGAACCCTGACTGAAGTTGCCCGTTCGCTCGGTGGCGGCGGTGAAATGGAATTCCGGTTGTCTTCGGACGAGGATTCCGCTGAATTAGTAGGTTTCTCCTCTGGTGGTCGTCGAACCACCAGCTTGCTGGTTGACGGCGAGTACCCAAAGATTCGTTCGCTGTTCCCCGAAGAATCAAATATTTATGCAACCGTAGATACCGCCCAACTTGTCGAAGCCGTCAAGCGTGTGGCTCTGGTTGCAGAACGCAACACCTCACTGCTGATGTCGTTTAGCGGCAATGAAGTTTCCCTGTCAGCAGGCCAAGGCGATGACGCTTCAGCCAACGAATCTGTTCCAGTCCAGCTGGAAGGCGAAGAGATCACCGTCGCGTTCAACCCGTCGTATCTGTCTGACGGGCTCAACGTCATCGGTGGGCCATACACCCGCTTTGCTTTCACCAGCGCACCAAAACCAGCCCTTCTGACGGGTAAAAAAGAACTTGAAGGCCCGCAGAACGAGGACTACCGGTATTTGGTCATGCCGATCCGCATCCCGAACTAGCCGTGTACCTGTCACACCTGTCCCTGACCAATTATCGTTCTTACGAACAGGCCGAGCTTGACCTCAAGCCCGGTCCCAACATCCTGGTTGGTGCAAACGGTGTCGGCAAGACCAACGTAGCCGAGGCAATCAACTACCTGGCGGTCCAGCACTCGCATCGGGTATCCAATGATCACCCTCTGGTGCGCATCGGTCACGAGCAAGCACTGGCCAGAGGGCGCGTCCACCGCGGTGAACAGGCCATCTCCATCGAGTACGAGATCAACCCCGGCAAATCCAACCGGGTGGCGATCAACCGCGGGGCACCTCAACCAGCCCGCCAGGCCTACGGCATTTTCAAAGCCGTCATGTTTGCGCCCGAAGACATTGAACTGGTTAGCGGACAACCAGACATTCGCCGCCGATTCATGGACGACCTGATCGTCCAAATGCGTCCTGCACTCGGCGATGCTCGCCGCGACTTCGACCGCGTCTTACGCCAACGCAACGCACTACTAAAATCCGGTCGCAAACCCGGCGCCTGGACCGAAGAACACGAAACCACGCTGGGCGTGTGGAACGAACACCTCTCCCGAGCCGCAGCACGACTGATCAACGGGCGCCTGCATGCCTTAAGACTGCTGGCGATCCCCACCGCCAATACTTACGCGCAATTATCCAATGGCAATAAACCGGCGGGGTTTAGCTACCAATCCACGGTCCCGTTGGCATCCGGGCAGCACGCCGAAGTGCCCGATGAAGCTCAGCTCTACCAAGCGGTACTGACTGAACTCGAAAGTTCCTACCGTGCCGAACGCGACCGCGGCATCACCCTGGTGGGTCCCCACCGCGACGACATGGTCATCACTCTGGGCCCCGCCCCGGCCAAAGGATTCGCCTCCCACGGTGAGACTTGGTCGCTGGCCCTGGCGCTGCGGTTAGCCTCCTATCGGGTGTTGGTCGAGGACGATCCAGATCCGAATGCCAAACCGGTGCTCATTCTCGACGATGTCTTCGCCGAACTCGATGCTGCACGACGCAGCCGGCTGGCAGAAATGACCCGGGACGCCGAACAGCTGATCATCACGGCCGCGGTGGCCGCAGATATCCCAGCAGAACTCACCGGTACCCACATCCCGGTACAAATGCGCGACGGGATTTCGTCTCCGGGCGAGCACCACACGGATTTGGCAACCTTAAAGGTCCTTGAGGCTAACAACTTCGAAGATGCGGAAGGTTCCGAGTCCCCATCGGAGCGTGGCGACGATGACTGATGAACCCATCGAACCCGAAGAAGACCACATTGATGCCGCCGCCGCAGCCCTACAACGGGTGCGTTTAGCCGCAGCGGAAGCCGGATACCGTCCCGGAATGGCCGGGCAATTTCATCGCCGATCGAAAAAGCCGCGCCCAAAAACAGAAGATTATGTCCGGTCCGTGGGCCCGCAGCCGTTAGGCGATGTGTTCTCGAAATTCATTGCCCAGCGCGGGTGGAAAGAACCGGTAGCCGTCGGGTCGGTACTGGCCGACTGGGCTTCCGTCGTGGGCCCGCAGATCGCAGAGAACGCGAAAGTCGAGACCTTTGAAAACGCTAAACTCGTGCTGCGCGCATCTTCAACGGCCTGGGCCACCCAGTTACGCCTACTCACCCCGCAGTTGATGCATAAATTCGACGAAGTCCTCGGTCCCGGTGTGATCACCAAGCTGGAAATTAAGGGCCCAACCGGCGGAAGTTATGGTCGTCGCCCGCGCCGCAGATAAGTTTTTGGATTGCGGCGCCCCAACGGCCTGTAGAGCGATTTCTGAGACTGAAGATGATCCGGGGGGCATATTCAGGCCTGCGATCACGCTGCAGAGGCAGTTTTGGGCTTTATGGGGCAGGTTTTAGCCCACAGCACCCCTCGATTTTGGGCGAAACGTCACATAATGTCGTAGAATAGGGACGTTACAGACTTTTCTGTAGTTGATCTGCACCGCTGTTAAGGAGCTAAACGGCCCGTGGCTGAAAACCTAACTGACAATACCTTAGCTATGGCTACTCAAGCCCAGTCTGAGCTGCAACGCGTAGAGCATTCCTATGAAGCTGGCGACATCACCGTGCTGGAAGGCCTCGAAGCCGTCCGGAAGCGCCCGGGGATGTACATCGGGTCCACCGCAGAACGCGGGCTCCACCACCTCGTCTGGGAGGTCGTTGACAACTCGGTCGATGAGGCACTCGCCGGGCACGCAGATACCATTCATGTCACCCTGTTGAAGGACGGTGGCGTCCGGGTCGAGGACAATGGCCGCGGGATCCCCGTGGACATGCACCCAACCGAAAATAAACCCACCGTTGAAGTCGTCATGACCGTACTACACGCCGGCGGGAAGTTCGGCGGGGGAGGCTACGCGGTCTCCGGTGGTCTCCACGGTGTCGGTGTCTCGGTCGTCAACGCGCTCTCCTCTCGGGTCGAAGCCGAAATCCACCGCCAGGGTTACATCTGGACCATCTCGTTCAAAAACGGTGGACTGCTCGATGATGCGCTGCAACAGGGTGGCACTACCGATAAGACCGGGACGATCATTACGTTCTACCCGGATGCAGAAATCTTCGACACCATCGAATTCGACTACGAAACGCTGCGCGCACGGTTCCAGCAGATGGCGTTTTTGAATAAGGGCCTGCGCATCACGCTGACCGATGAGCGCGAGCAGGTCGTTGACGCCTCGACGGCCGATGAAATCGCCGGCGAAAGCCACAACGAAACACTGGCCGAGGCCGAAGCCGAACTGCAGTCTGACGACGGCGAAGACACTGAATCGCCAGAGCAGACCATTCGGTTTGTTGACTACATGTACGAAAACGGACTGCTGGACTACGTCACCCACCTGAATAAGGCCAAGCGCGCCGAACTCATTCACGACGACGTCATCGCCTTCGAAAAAGAAGACGTGAATCAGGGCATGTCCATCGAAGTGGCCATGCAGTGGACCACCGCGTACTCTGAATCGGTGCACACCTACGCCAATACAATCAACACCCACGAGGGCGGTACCCACGAAGAAGGCTTCCGTGGTTCGCTAACCTCGTTGGTCAACCGGTATGCGCGCGATAAGCAGATCCTGCGCGAAAAAGATGAAAACCTCACCGGTGACGACATCCGTGAAGGCCTCACCGCGGTCATTTCCGTCAAGATTGCCGAGCCGCAGTTCGAGGGCCAGACCAAAACCAAGCTGGGTAACTCCGAGGTCCGCGGTTACGTGTACTCGGCGATGACCGAACAGCTCGGCGACTGGCTCGAGGCTCACCCCGGACCGGCACGCGATATTATCCGCAAAGCCCAGCAGGCCGCTCACGCCCGCATGGCCGCCCGCAAGGCCCGCGAGAACGCTCGCCGCAAATCGCCGCTGGAATCCTTCGGCATGCCCGGCAAACTGTCCGACTGCTCCTCGAAGGACCCATCCGAGTCCGAAATTTACATCGTTGAGGGTGACTCGGCCGGTGGTTCGGCCAAGCAGGGCCGTGACCCACGCACCCAGGCGATCCTGCCGCTGCGCGGGAAGATCCTCAACGTCGAGCGCGCACGCCTGGACCGCGCGTTGGGCAACGCTGAAGTCCAAGCCATGATCACCGCGTTTGGTACCGGTATCGGTGAAGAATTCGACATCGAAAAAGTCCGCTACCACAAGATCGTGCTGATGGCCGACGCCGACGTCGACGGCCAGCACATCACCACGCTGCTGCTGACCCTGCTGTTCCGCTACATGCGCCCGCTGATTGAGCACGGCTACGTCTACCTGGCACAGCCACCGCTGTACAAGATCAAGTGGTCCAACCACCAAGACGAACACGTCTTCACCGATGAACAGCGGGACGAAGCACTGGCCCGCGGTCAAGAAAAAGGCTGGCGCCTGCCCAAAGAAAACGCCATCCAGCGCTACAAGGGTCTCGGCGAAATGGACTACCAGGAACTGTGGGAAACCACCATGGACCCAGATCGTCGCACCCTGCTGCAGGTCACCATGGACGACGCTGCAGCAGCCGACCAAGTCTTTTCGATGCTGATGGGCGAAGACGTCGAGTCCCGCCGGAACTTCATTCAGGAAAACGCCAAAGACGTGCGCTTCCTCGACATCTAAACCCGAGCGGTTGAGCCTGAAACTTTTTTGACGAACTACCTGGAGAGATGACTAGCCCGTGAGTGACGAGCAAACACCAACTACCGACCAGCCAGAACGGTCCGGATCCGGCGTAGATCAGATTGATCTCCAGACCGAAATGAAACGGTCTTACCTCGATTACGCCATGGCCGTGATCGTGGGACGCGCCCTGCCTGACGTCCGAGACGGGCTGAAACCCGTCCACCGTCGCGTCATCTACGCGATGTTCGACGGCGGCTACCGCCCGGAGCGTTCCTTCAATAAATCCGCCCGCGTGGTCGGCGAAGTCATGGGTAACTACCACCCACACGGTGACTCGGCCATCTACGACACTCTGGTGCGCCTGGTCCAAGACTGGGTCATGCGCTACCCGCTGGCCCTAGGCCAAGGCAACTTCGGTTCCCCCGGTAACGACGGGGCTGCCGCCCAGCGTTACACCGAAACCAAGATGGCACCGCTGGCCATGGAAATGGTCCGCGACATCGACGAAGACACCGTCGACTTCCAGGACAACTACGACGGCAAACAGCAAGAACCCACTGTCCTGCCGGCCCGCTACCCGAACCTGCTGGTCAACGGTTCCACCGGTATCGCGGTCGGGATGGCCACCCAGATCCCACCGCACAACCTGCGCGAAGTCGCCGAAGGTGTCCAGTGGTACCTGGATAACCCAGAGGCCAGCCGCGAAGAGCTGCTCGAAGCCCTGCTGAAACGCATCAAGGGCCCAGACTTCCCATCGGGCGCCCAAATCCTCGGCCACGCCGGTATCGAACAGGCCTACCGCACCGGCCGCGGGTCGATCACCATGCGCGCCGTGGTCAATGTTGAAGAGATCCAGAATCGCACCTGCTTGGTCATCACCGAGCTGCCCTACATGGCCAACCCGGACAACCTCGCCCGCCGCATCGCCGAGCTGATCAACGAGGGCAAACTGTCCGGCATCGCCGATGTCCGCGACGAAACCTCCGGTCGTACCGGTCAGCGCCTGATCATTATTCTCAAGCGCGACGCCGTGCCAAAGGTTGTGCTGAACAACCTGTATAAGCACACGGCACTGCAAGAAAACTTCTCGGCCAACATGCTGGCCCTGGTCGACGGTGTGCCACGCACCCTGTCGTTGGACGGATTCGTCCACTACTGGGTCAAACACCAGGTCGAAGTCATCGTTCGCCGTACGGCCTTCCGGAAACGCAAGGCCGAAGAACGCGCCCACATCCTGCAGGGCCTGCTCAAAGCCCTGGATATGCTCGACGAGGTCATCTCGACCATTCGCGCCTCGGCATCCGCCGATGTGGCCCGCGAAGAGCTCAAGAACCTGCTGAGCATCGACGACGAACAAGCTCGCGCGATCCTGCTGATGCAGCTGCGCCAGCTGGCCGCCCTGGAACGCCAAAACATCCAGGACGAATACGACGAGCTGCAAGCCAAGATCGCCGAATACACCGAGATCCTCGAATCACCGCTGCGTCAGCGCGAAGTCATCTCGGAAGAACTCGCCGGCATTGTCGAACGCCACGGCGATGAACGCCGCACCGAGATCCTCTACGGCTACGACGGCGACATGTCGATCGAAGACCTCATCCCAGAAGAAGAAGTCGTCGTCACCATCACCCGGTCCGGGTACGTCAAGCGCACCAAGGTCGATAACTACCGCGCGCAGAACCGCGGCGGGAAAGGTGTCCGTGGTGCCGCCCTACGCGACGAAGACGTGGTCGAACACTTCTTCACCACCTCAACGCACAACTGGCTGTTATTCTTCACGAACTTTGGCCGGGTCTACCGGATCAAAGGCTACGAATTGCAAGAAGCCGGCCGTGACGCCCGTGGTCAACACGTCGCCAACGTCCTGGCGTTCCAGCCCGATGAGCACATCGCCCAGGTCATGACACTAGAGACCTATGAGGACGCCCCGTACCTGGTGCTGGCCACCAAGTCGGGCATGGTCAAAAAGACCCGCCTGGAAGACTACGACAGCCCGCGCCAAGCCGGCCTGATCGCGATCAACCTCAACGAGGGCGACGAGGTCGTAGCAGCCAAGCTGATCGACAACACCGATGACCTTATTCTCGTCTCCCGCAAGGGCCAGTCGCTGCGCTTCACCGCAACCGATGAAGCCCTACGCCCCATGGGCCGTGCGACCGCCGGGGTCAAGGGCATGAAATTCCGCGAAGAGGATGAACTGCTCACCATGGGAGTCATCACCGAAGACTCCTACGTCTTCACGATCACCGACGGCGGTTTCGCTAAGCGCACTTCCGTCGATGAGTACCGCACCCAAAACCGCGGTGGCTACGGCATTAAGGTCGCCAACCTGCCAGAAGCACGCGGCGAACTCGTCGGCGGTGAGGTCGTGCAGGACGATTCCGAGGTGTTAGTCATCATGGAATCCGGTAACGTCGTACGTTCAGCAGTAGAACAAGTCCCAATCCGCGGACGTGACACCATGGGCGTCATCTTTGCCTCCCCGGGTAAAAACGACCGCATCGTGGGTGCTACGCTCAACTACAAAATTGACGAACTCGAAGACGACGCCGAAGAAGGCGACGAGCCCGAGGACGAAACCCCAACAGATGAATCCACCGTCCCAGATCAGGTATCCTCGGATACTGACCGAAATGACGAAGGAGCATAGTGAGTAAGACTCAAGCCGCCAAACCCACCAAGGGTGGAAGCAAGCCGGCTGGCAAAAGCAAAGCGAAAGCTGGCACTGGTAAAGGCCTCGTTCGTCCAGCGCCGAAAGCCAAAGCACGCCGCGCGAAGCTCGTCATGGCCAAGATCGACGCCTGGTCGGTCTTTAAGATCTCCTTCCTGCTGTCCGTAGGCCTCGGGATCGTCACCGTGGTCGCAGGGATCTTCCTGTGGACCACCATGGACCTCACCGGGATCTTCGACGACATCAACGCCCTGCTCGGCACCGTGCTGGGTACCGAAGGCGGCGGAACGCAGATCCAAGAGCTCATTACGCTCGGTCAGGTTGCCTCGATGACCACTATCATCGCCGTGCTCAACGTTGTATTAATCACCATCGCAGCCACCCTTGCAGCGCTGTTATACAACGTTTGTGCTTCACTTGTTGGCGGTATCGGTCTTACCCTCACAGACGACTAAGAAAACATCGCATTCCGATTTTGCTTTTTTGAAATTCGGGTGTAAGGTTGTATTTCGGTTCGGGTCACTGACCAGTTCCGAAATGAGGGCGTATAGCTCAGGCGGTTAGAGCGCATCGCTGATAACGATGAGGTCCCAAGTTCAAGTCTTGGTACGCCCACTACACTTATAGGGAGTGGACATGAAAAAAGTTCTTCTAGGACTTGCCATGATCGCTGCTGCAGGTGTAACTTATAAGATTGTTGCTGATCGCAAAGAAGCTCAAGACATTTGGGCAGCAGCAACAGATATAATCGAATAAGTCCTCGGGGGCATGGCGCAATTGGTAGCGCACCTGCTTTGCAAGCAGGGGGTTAGGGGTTCGAGTCCCCTTGCCTCCACAAATAAATAAAGGGAAGTAATGCAACTTCTTCCCAAAATATTGAAAATATTCCCACAGGTAATACCTGTGGGAATATTTTTATGCCTACGATATCCGAGTGCCGAAAACAGTGCTTCTTCGGCCTGGATAGCAGCCTCGAGGACGTCGCGAGTTTTTCCAGAACAGTCCGTAGCAGATTTCGTTTTCATGCCGCAAAACTCCCTAGCATGCGGCATTATCTGGGGTGTAGCCCTTGTGGGACATCGAGCGGGTGATCTCGGCAGCTTGGGGGCGGCAGAGCAGCCATGCAACCGATAGTTCCCGCCGCGGCTGCTGTTAACCTGAATTCGGGTTAATTTCGATCGCTGCATCTAACATACATCTGTACAGTTATAGGCTTGGTATGCTGGCGAAGTGATAACCGAATCGATGGGGCGCATTGTAGTTTGCTGTGACAACAATGTGGCTGAGAACTCGGTTCGGACTTCAAAACTGAGTTCTACTACTATCGGCGGTTTGCTACTCACCGTGAAGCTGAAGCCGCCGACTTGGGCTACGTCGAGTCCTGGTACAACTGACGAGTCTACAACGAGCACATCAACGGGTACTCACCCGTGCAGGTCTCGAATATTTACCAAATCAGTGATCAAGAACTCGTGGCTGCACAACAAGATGTATTTAAGGAGATTACCTTAAACTTGACGATCCTGTAGGGTGGTATCGTCAATCCTAGTTGGAGGGTTTTATGAGTGCATTGTCGGATTTGACGGACCCGTCCGCTGTTTTGCGCACGATTGAAGAGTTCAAGGACCTGGGCCGTGAGACGTTTTTGCAGAAGCATGGGCAGCATGCTTCTGCTCGATATTTTGTGAGCGTTGACGGGCTGCATATTGATTCCAAGCCGTTGTTATCGGTTGCCTATGGGTATCAGTATCCGGATCGAGGAGCGTTGCATGTCCGCGAGTTCGCTGGTGGGGCCGAAACTCGTGCGGCACTTTCTCGCTTTGGGTACGAGTTGGTTGATTTGCATGAGGCTAGCCCCGATGTTGTCTACGGGGAGATTGATGATTGTCCTCCTGGGACGATCTTCAAGAATCGGAGTGAGGCTTTTGATGCGGGAGTTCACCGAACGCTCCAAGCGGGGATTGCTGGTCAGGCCGGTGGGACTCAGTCAATTTGTCTTTCAGGGGGGTATTCGGATGATGAGATCGATGGGGATCTGATTACTTATACCGGGTTTGGTGGGCGCAATGCGTCCACTGGGAAACATGACGCCGATCAGCAGCTACGTTCGGGAAACTTGGGCCTGGTAAAAAACCATGAGCTGGGCCAACCTGTTCGAGTGTTGGTGAAGATATCGGTGCTTTCGGGCAATTCTTCAGACACGGAGTATCTGTATCTTGGTCTGTTCTCAGTGATTGGCTGGGCTTGGGGGACAAGGGACGGCTACAAGGTCTTGGTCTACCAGTTGAGGGCGGTTAGGGACCAAAGCCTGATTCCTGAAGAGGTCGCTCTGAGCCTCGCTCGAGGTGAGGAGTTGCCGGTGCCGAGGAAAGTGGCAACTGTAAATCGATTTGTCCGCAATCCTGCCGTTGCTGAATCGGTGAAGAAACTCTATGCGGATACATGCCAGATTTGCGGCTTTCAACTGCGAACTGCTGCTGGTACATACTCAGAAGCAGCGCACATACGGCCTCTGGGGATACCTCACAAGGGACCGGATTCTTTGAGTAATCTCTTGTGCCTTTGCCCTAACTGCCATACTCAGTTTGATGGCCATGCGTTGACTGTGACACCTGATGGCACGGTGCTGAAATTTGACGATCCTGTAGGCAAGCTGACTGTTGATGATCGGCACCAGTTGGACTTTGCCCAGCTGGCGTATCAGCGAGAAATTTCCACAGGTAAAACTGTAGGCGCCTAGATACGAAGGCCAGTGCTTTCACAGTTTGTCTGTTTAGCCTTTCGAATCGTCCTGGGTTCTGCTTCGCTTATTATACGGGGCTCAGAACTTGAGCCTACTACCGCGGCTCCCGGGAGATAGACCAGTCACACATGGACTTAGAGAATCCATTTGCTCGTGGATGTTGGATGTACATACCTGACCAGTAAGGTAAGCTCAGCTGAGCTTACCGCTTGATCTGTCGACGGCACGCTACAGCATAAGTAAGATGACGTGCATGGAAAAGCCTAGACCAGACGAGAGTGTCATTCAATCTCTGACAGATTTTGTGGCCGAACGGGAGTGGGCGCAGTTCCATTCCGAGGGGAACCTAGCAAAATCGATAGCAATAGAAGCTGGTGAGCTCCTCGAATGTTATCAATGGGACGATGGTGAAGCGTCCGATGAAGTGGAATCGGAATTGGCTGATGTGCTTACATACGGCTATCTGCTAGCGATGAAGATCGGAAAATCACCTGCTGAGTTAATCCTTAACAAACTCGAGATTACTCGCCGCAAGTATCCAGCTGAGAAAGCTAGAGGGACGAGCCGCAAGTATGACCAGCTTTAGGATCGTTGAGCATCACGGCTACCAAGATTTATTTGCTAGTCTCCGCTCAGGTTTCGAAATAGGACCTATCGACATAGCTAACCCCACCCGTCGTGAGATCGATGAGAAGCTGCAGAATTGGCCTGTCGTTTATACGCTGAGCAGTACCAGCGAGATCTACATTGGCGAGTCACGGAATGCCGTGACACGAATGCGCCAACACCATCTGAACAACGAAAAGAAGAATCTCGACCGACTTCACATCATCGTCGACAGGACCTTCAATAAGTCTGCGGCGCTGGATTTAGAAGCGTACCTAATTCGTCTTTTTTCGGGTGAGGGTCAATTCAGCGTCCTGAACCGTAATGACGGGATCGTCGATTCTGATTATTTTAATCGAGAAAAATACCAAGAGACCTTCGACGAGATCTTCGAAGAGTTGAGGTCCAGGGGATTCTTCTCAAGAAGCATTGAAGAGATCCAAAACCTCGATCTTTACAAGTTTTCGCCGTTCAAAGCGCCTTCTATGGAACAAGCGACTACTGGCGCTGAAATCGTCGAGCGTTTTCTTCGAGATAAAAGACTGGGTGTTCAAGGTGAGGAAGTAGTCCAAGGCGGGGCCGGGACAGGAAAAACTGTTTTGGCAGTCTACCTCTTGAAGCTACTCAGAGATATTGAGCGAAGCGATGTTAGTGAGGAACGGGAGGCAGATACTATGTTCTCGGAATTCTTCACAGCCGAAAACCAGGAGTTGTTAACAGGCTTCACGGCTGGTCTGGTAATACCCCAACAATCGCTACGCAATTCAGTCAAGAAGGTCTTCCAGAACACGCCTGATATGGGAGATATCGAAGTATTATCCCCCTTTGACGTTGGTGAAAAGGAAGGTACTTTCGACATCCTGGTCGTTGATGAAACGCACCGTTTGAATCACAGAGCAAATCAGCCGTCGGGAATGCAGAATAAGCGATTTAGAGAAATCAATGAAGGACTCTTTGGTGAAGACCGCGATGACCTAACCCAGTTAGATTGGATAAGAGAAAAATCTCATCAACGTATTCTGATGATCGATCATAATCAAACAGTTCGTCCCGCTGACATCCGCAAACAAATCGTTGACGAACTCGTGACTCAGGCTCAGAATAATAACCGTTATTTCACCTTGAAAAGCCAAATGCGTGTGAAGGCTGGGTCAGACTATCCAGGCTTCATCCGTGCCTTGCTCGAAGGCAGGGTTACAGAAGAAGCCCCTGACTTTGGTAATGAGTATGAGTTCGGCATTTTCAGCGATCTTGGCAATATGCGAGACGCAATTATTGAGCGAGACCGAAAATTTGAATTGTCTCGACTCGTAGCAGGCTACGCGTGGATGTGGAAGAGCAAACGCGATAGAGACGCTTTTGATATTGAAGAAGGCGGTCTTAAGCTCCGCTGGAACTCGACAGATAAAGACTGGATAAACTCGAAGAATTCATTGAATGAAGTGGGCTCTATCCATACAGTCCAAGGGTATGACCTCAATTATGCAGGTGTCATCATCGGACGAGATCTACGAATGGATCCACATTCTGGGGAAATCTACTTCGATCGCACCAACTACTTCGATAAGAAGGGCTTCGAAAACAACCCAAGATTAGGTATCACATATTCCGATCAAGATATTCTGGAGTACGTTCGAAATATCTACTCTGTGTTGTTGAGCCGAGGCATCAGAGGTACCTTTATCTATGTTTGCGATGAACCACTGCGCGAGTATTTCATGAAGTACCTTCTGCATCTCGACTAGAGATATGGGATATCTCGACCATCATGGGGGCGTTCGGGAGCTCTGGTGCCGGGTAGGTCTCTCAAGAACGTCGCAGTGGTCTGTTTGCCTTCCACCTTCTGTCCGCGCAATGACAGCCCAAACTTCTAGACGCGCTCGTAGATTTGGATCGTCACGTTGCGGTGATGAGCCAGCGCTGCGTGACCGAACAGCTTAGTCCTTGAGGGTGTAGCGCATTAGTGTGGTTGTCCTTGGTTGATGGTGAAGTTGTGCAGGTAGGATTCGTAGAGTTGGACTGGGCGTAGGTGTTCGGGGAGTTCGCGGCAGATCATCTGGAAGGCCGTGTCGTCGTCGGTGATGATATAGACCGTCAGGCATCCTGGGTGGTGTCGTATGGCGGTGAGGAAGGCCTCGGTCTGGTCGAAGTTTGCTAGCACTGCGTAGGCTTGGGCGATGTCCCAGCCCTGGTCACCCAGGGTGGTGATGATGCGGCCGTGGGCGCCGGCCCGGAGCCAGAGCATCGGGGCGATGCGTTCAAAGGCGCGGTGGTGGCGGACGGCCAGTGGGGTTTCGTAGGTCAGGGTGAAATAGGCGGCGTTTTCCTTGAAACCGTCGGCCATGGGGAATTCATCGGTGAACCGATAGTCGCCTTTAATGGGTTCACCGTCGGGGGTATGTCCGGTGATGGCAGCAGTAATACGAGGTTTGGTGATGTAATCACAGATGCCCAAAGCTTCCCAGTCGGGATCGCCGGGGCGTAGCCCGGCCTTACGGAGAGTACGCTGCTCTTCTGCTGAGACCTCGTTATTGGTCACCGAGATCGACTGTCGCCGCCCACCGTCTTGTTTGTTTAACCGCATCACGGCATGCGCGGTCGTGCCCGAACCAGCGAAGAAATCCAGAATCTTGGCTTTGGATTTGTCTTTGACAAAAAACCGCAGCGCATCCTCCACCGCATACAACGACTTCGGAAACGGAAAACGGCGACCTGGGAGTAAAGTCTTGATAAGATTGGTGCCGGCTTGTTCAGCATTGTGAGACTCGATTCTCCATTGCGTGCCGGGGATAAACGAAGGTTTGTAATTGGAGCCGTCCACGATTATGGAGTTATCTGCTCTTCTGCCAATAATCTCAAACTGACCAGACTCGACTTTTTGCCAGGCGCCGCGGTTGAGATAGCTCAAGGATGTTTCAGCACCACGCCATTTCCCTATTCGAGCGTAGCCGGCTTCTATCAATTGGCGTAGGAGCGTAGGACCAACCTGCCATCGGCCTTCACTACCGTCAGATCTGATAGGCCAAATTGCAACAGTGGAAGTGGGCGGTTCGACTTCATTGATATCAGTTCCAGTGTAGGTAGAGCCCACCGAATGAAAAACAGGTCCCTCATTGGTGTTCTTTATAAAGATAGGGTAAAAGTTGCCGGGGCTATTTCGACGCAAAGCTCCGCTACCAGACCGCAATAGCTCGGCCCAGCGAAGAGTATTGGCCCGTGGATCTTGGATAATTTTCCATTCCTCACCGAGTTGCAGTGGTACGGGGGCCATGTCTCCGAACATAACCACGAAAATATATTCGTCCACACGACCGAAAGCAGAACTACGTGATGCCCCCTTAGGATTGATTACGGTGGAAATCATTTGAATTCGTGCTTCGGGAAAGGTTTGTTCGAGCAGCAGGCCCAAGCGGAGGTATTCTTTTTCGTCGATGGTGACGATCAGGACGGAGTCGTCGGGGTTGAGTAGGTCCCGGGCAATGTGCAGGCGGCGTTCCATGAAGGCTAACCATTTGGAGTGGCGGTAGTCGTCGTCGCCTTCAACGTAGTTATTGTTGTATTTCCAGTCTTTGGCCCCGGTGTTATATGGCGGATCAATGTAGATGGCATCAATCGAGTGCCGGTGCGTGTAGGTCAATAATTGTAGGGCGTGGTAGTTTTCGGCGTTGATGACCGTGTGGAAGGGTTTATCCCCGCCTCGTTCGATGCGCCCGGTTTCCACCAGGCCCGGGTAGATCCGGTCGCTAAACTCGGCCGCCACGACTAGATCTTTAACAGGGTGTGTGAGGGTATCTGGGGTGGCGGCGTCCAGTTCGGTTAGGTGGGCGAGCCGCTGGGTGTCTGCCCGGTCGATGTGGGCGACTCGCCATAGACGTTGGTCTTTAATGCTGGTTTTCCCGCGGGGTGGTAGCAGGCGGACTTTATCGCCGCGGCGGATGGTCCGTCCCGGAAGTTCTACGGCTTCGGGCTGGTGGGGTTCAAAGACTAATCCGAAGGTGCGCCGGTTGGTGAGTTGACTAATCTCAGCTTCGAGATCCTTGGCCAGTTGTGTATCGGCTTGGCGCACTTGTCGCAGGAGATCAGTCAGTCTAGACACAGTTCGTTACCCCTTAAGTGTGTGAGTGTGAAACGCCGTCATTCCCGTTCTTACAGCATGATGGCGCACTTTCCATGATATCCACCCACACACTCTGCCGAGAAATACTGCATCACCACGCAACACACAAAGCAGACGCAGCA